>NZ_JANIAA010000001.1 GCF_024505145.1 Streptomyces rugosispiralis
AGGGACCGAGACCATCAGGACCCTCGTGGTTCGCGGTCGTAGACCAGGAGGCCGTCGTTGCGCAGGCGGGCCCCGGCCGTCGGTGTGTGTTCGCTGACCCGCCCGTCGTACATGAGGTGCAGTACCGGGATTCGCCGTGCGAGTACGGCGAAGTCCGCGATGATCCGCCGGTGACAGCGCCACCACACGGCCTCGCTGCACATGACCGCGGTGCGCGTCGTTGCGACCTGCTCGAGCAACTCGTCCATGGCGGCGAGGAAATCAGCATCTCTCGTGTATCCGGCGTATCCGCGGAAGGAGGCGTTCTCCCAGAAGACATCCGGGGAGTCCGGCGCGGCCTTGCGGAAGCCGCCGAGCCGCTTCTCCCACCGATACGCGATTCCTTGTTCCGGCATCCACTCCTGGAGCAGCTCCCTGCCCACGTCCGGGTTACGCCGACTGCCTGGAGCGGTGCGCACGTCGACGACCGCCAGGACGCCGGCGCCGCGCAGGAGTGCGATCAACCGCTCACGGTCCGCGGTACTGTGCCCGAATGTCAGGAGAGGCGCGGCCATGTGCTGGCCCTCACCGCGGCGGGGCGTAAGGCCGGCAGCAGGGCATGGTACTTGTGAGCAGCGCATGTTCTCTCTGCCGGTGACCAGCAGCGGGATGCCGCCGGCCGCGTGACGCACCGCCGCTTCATAGTGGTGGTCTGCTCACGGTCTGGCAGGCACCGGGTGACGCCGCCCTCGGTGCCGGGAGCCGACGGGTTACGAAGCCGGATGTTGCCAAGGACGTCGCGGCTCATCGGGACTCCTTCATCACGCGCCGCACAACCGACCGCCGCTCAGTTCCGGACAAGCCGACCGGGGCCCGGGCGGGCGGCCGGGTACGTCGAAAGCGCGCGGCCACGGTCAGTCTCACCCGGCCCCACCCAGCCCGCAAACGCGGCTGACCTCTGTGAGCTCGGCCTTATGCGGCACGGTTACCCGTGGCGGTCATCCGGGCCGGCCGCGCCGGACGGCGCTCCGAACTGCCGTGGCGCGATCTCGGAGTCGACCTCGTGCTGGAGTGCACGGGCGTCTTCCGCCGTGAGGAGGAGTTGCGCCGGCATCTCACCGCGGGGGCGCGGTTCGTGATCCTCTCCGCACCGGCCCGCACCGAGACGGTGGCCACCGTGGTGCACGGGGTGAACCCTGCCCCCGGCGGGCAGCAGGTGATCTCCTGCGCGAGTTGCACGACGAACTGCAACACTCCGGTGGTGGAGGTGATGGACCGCCGGATCGGTGTGGAGCGGGCGATCATGACCACAGTTCACGCGTACACCGCCAGCCAGCAGCTCATCGACGGGCCCGGCAAGGACTTCCGGCGCGGTCGGGCGGGTGCCGCCAATATGCTCCCCGCCTCCACCGGCGCCGCGCTCGCGACGACCAAGGCACTCCCGGGCCTGACAGGTCGCTTCGACGGCGTGGCACTGAGGGTCCCGATCCCGATCGGATCGATCGCCGACATCGTGCTTGTCACCACGCGCCCGACATCCCTCGAGGAGGTGAACGGCATTTTCCGTGAGGAGGCCGTCACTGAGCGCTATCGAGGCGTCCTCGGCCTGTCCGAAGAGGCGATCGTCTCCAGTGACATCATCGGCGACTCCCGGGCCTCGATCGTCGACGCCGCGATGACCCGGGTCGTGGACGGTACCCTGGTCAAGATCATGAGCTGGTATGACAACGAGTGGGGCTTCACTCACCAGATGGTCCGCGAGGCCCTCTCCGTTCTCGGCATCCACCGCCCGGGCTCAAAGCACCGGCGATGCTCTGATCGAGCTGATCGCGATGGGGTGAAAGCTCACCATGGTCCGAGGACGTAGGTGGGTGATCACATCAACATGGTGCGGCACCGCCCGCAGTTTGCGGGGGCAAGCGGGCTGAGGGAACCTGGATTCTGTGTTCCGTCGGCGTGTGTCGTCCCGTGCGTCCGACGCACCTCTGGCACCGGGCGCCGAGCAGGGGGGCTGCGCCACTTCCCTCAAGCGCGGTCCGGGCCCCGATGGCTTATGTGGTCGCACTGACCGTCCCGAGGGCGGGCAGGATGACGGTGTCAACGTAGGCGGCCAGGTACTCCTCGTCGGGATGCTGACCGGTGATCATGGGGCTCACGGCGACGGGCGCCAAGAGCAGCTCATGGATGAAGCGGAGTGCGGGCGGGTCGGGGGCGATTTCGCCGCGTTCGATGGCGCGTTCGATGACGGTCTCGATGGCGCGTTCCATCGGAACGGTCATGACCTCACGGATCGCGTCGGCGAGTTCGCGGTCGGTTCTGGCGGCGTTGTGGATGCCGGCCATGATCGCGTGATCGTCAGGAGCGGTGGACGCCATCGGGCCGACCCCGGCGAGGAGATCGCCGCGCAGGGACCCGGTGTCGACGGCTTCGAGCGGGGGTGGCTCGCGGTGCCGGACAGACTCGGCGACGAGTCGCGACTTGCCGTTCCAGCGCCGGTAGATGGTCGCGGTGCTGATGTGTGCCTCGGTTGCGATCTGCTGGATGGTGACCTTCTCGTAGCCAAGCTCTCTGACCAGGCGCTCGACCGTCGCGAAGATCTCAGCTTCGCGTTCGGGCGAGAGCCTCGAGCGACGCTCCACAGGCCACACCTTCCGCAACGAAAACAGTTCGTTTCGATAATCGCGCAGTGAGACTGGTATCGCAAACCGGGTTCGAAGGCCCTGCGGCCTGGTCAGGGCATCGCCTTGACCAGGCCGGAACCAGCACTTCGAACTCGCGGTCGCCGAGCGCGCTCTTACGCGGACCGGTGTCGCGTACGCCGGGCCCCGGCGTGAGCACTCGGCGGGTACGCCGAGAGCTGGAACCTGCCAACCTCAATTTGTGCGGGTCAGGAGAGGGTGAGGGCGGCTTGGACGTGGCTGGTGATTCGAGTGGTGCTGCAGCGGAGTTTCCGAAGCAATCGCCAGGTCTTCAAGGTCGCCATGGCCTGCCCGCCGAGGGCCCGGATGCGGGCGTGCGCGGCATTGACCGCGCGTTGACCTGCCGAGAGGCGGTCCCACTGGCCGCGGAAGGGCACCCGCACGGTGCCGAAGTAACGTCCACCTTGGCCAGCATGTCTGTCCCGGCGCGCAGCACGGTTTCGGCGCGGCCGCCCGGCGGGGCATCGAGGTGAACGCCCGCGCGTGCGCGGTGTCCTGGCCGCAGGCACTCGCCTTCATTACCGCGGCCGCCGGGGAATCAGCGCCGTGACCGCGAGCGCGATCAGCACGACGCCGTAGCCGGTAGCGGTGGTCAGCAGGCTGACGCTGGTCGCGATGACGCCCGCCGCGACGGCCGGGATGGCGAACGCGAGGTAGCTGAGCACGTAGAACGCGGCGACGAGCTTGCCGCGTTCGGCGGCCGGTGCGAGCGGGAAGACGGTGCGGGTAACGCCCTGAAAGCTCGCGCCGAAGCCAGTCCCGGCGATCAGCGTGCCCGCGAACAGCAGCGCCTGGGACCCGGCCTGGGTGGCCGCGATGGTTACCGCGACCCCGATCGCCAGCGCGGCGGCGCCGAAGCGCATCACCCGGCCGGCCGCGACCGCGCGCAGCAGCCAGATCGCCGCCGCACCCGCCGCGGCCAGCGTGAACACCAGCAACCCGCCGAGCAGGATCGAGTTGGAGCCGGTGACCACACGGACCAGGCTCGGGCCGAGCGAGAGGTAGAAGCCGCCCAACGCCCACGCCGCGATGTCCAGCAGCGCGATGGCGGCGAACGCGGACCGCGCCGCGGCCGGGATGCCGACATTCGGCCGGATCGCCTGCCGTGCGCCAGGCATCATCGGCGAGGTCTCGGTCACCACGATCGTGCCGATCGCCTCGATCGCGAACACCACGAGCAGCACCAGGTACACGGTCTGGCGCGGCCACGGCAGGAACTGGACGAGCGCCGCGGAACCAAGTCCGCCGACGGCGAGACCCGCTATCGGGGCAACGCTGTTCACGATCGGCCCGTGTGGTCGCTCCGCATCCAGGATCGCGGCGGCCAGCGCACCGGTTGCCGCGCCGGTCGCGATGCCCTGCACCATGCGCGCCGCGATCAGCAACGGAACGCCGTCCGCGGTGCTGAACGCCAGCATGGCAACCGCGTCGAGCGCGAGGGCGCCGAGGATCACCGGGCGGCGTCCCACGTGGTCGGACAGCGACCCGACGGTCAGCAGCGCGAGCAACAGGCACACCGCGTAGACGCCGAAGATCACTGTCAGCATGCCCGAGGAGAACGCCCAATGCGCCTGGTAGACGCGGTAGAGCGGGGTCGGCGCGCTGGACGCGGCGAGGAACGTCAGCATGGTCGCCGCAGGCAGGACGGTGGCCGGCCCGGACGAGATGCGCCGGGTGGCCGGAACGGTCAGCATGGAGTGCCCTCACGATCAATTAAAGCGAAGATCATTGCTTTAGTTGACGATACACGGGGCGAAGCTTAAAACAAAGACTTCTGCAATAATGGTCGTATGTCGACCACCACACCAGCCCGGCGGCCGGGCGGGCGCAGCGCGAAGGTCCGGGACGCCGTCTACACCGCCGTCGGCCAGCTCATGGGCGAGGGCAAGGCGGACCGCATCACCATCCCACTGGTGGCCAACCGGGCAGGCGTCAACCCGACCAGCATCTATCGCCGCTGGGGCGACCTGGACACGCTGCTGGAGGAGGTCGCTGTCGCCGCGCTCACCAAGGACGGCGACGAACTGCCGGACACCGGGTCACTGCGCGGTGACCTGTCGGCGTGGGCTCGGATCGTGGTCGACGACATCACCCAACCGCGCCGGACCCGTTACCTGCGCGCCATGACGTCCGCCCGGGACGAGGTGCACACCTGCCCGTGCTGGGAGCAGCGCCGCACACAGGCCAAGGTGATGCTGGACCGGGCAAGGGCGCGCGGGGAGCGGGCGCCGACCGAGCAGCAGGTCCTCGATCACGTGATTGCACCGATGTATCACCACGTGGTCTTCGGCCTGTCCGTCGACCGGGAGTACGCGGGCCAACTGGTCCACGACGTGCTCGCGATGGCCTAGCCACTTACCCCTGAAGAAGTCTGGGGCTGCCTCTGGGTTGCCCTCTGGGGAGAGCTGGTGAGGGCCGGGCCATGGCCGCGAGTGTCTACGCGGGCTGACCAGAGTCGCCGCCTGGCGGGTCAAAGCGACGCGAAACTGATTACCGCTGCGCGGGGCACCGCGGTCGTCGCGACGTGACTCATCTTGCCAGTCTTGCTGTCCAGTCCGAACGTGGTCACGTTGTTCGAGTCCATGTTGCAGGCGAAGAGGAACTTGCCAGAGGGATCGATATTGAACTCGCGCTGCATCTTCCCTCCCGTCTCGACTTCTTCGACAAATTTCAGACGACCCGTACCCTGGTTGAACGCATAGACCGAGATTGTGTCGTTCCCACCCTTGGAGCTCTTCGTCCGGCGTGTGGAGGCGTAGACGAATCGGCCGTTCGGGTGCACGCGTACGTCCGCCGGCGAAGGCCCATCGTACTTGAAGACGCTGCCTTCGGGCTTGTCCGGCGACAGATTGTCGGCCGAGACGCCGATCGTTTGAATGTGCCGAACGGCGCCGGTTTTTTCATTCAGTTGAAAGGCGGAGATGGATGGGGACCATTCGTTGGTGACGAAGAAGAACGGAGCTTTCGGGTGTGCCGCAATGTGCCTCGGCCCCGTTCCCGCCGCTACCGGGTACGCCTTCCCTGACAGCCGGCGAGAGCTGGGACTGTGTGGGTAGACATAGATGTGGTCGTAGCCGTTGTCCGTCGCGATGATCCAACGTTCTGTGCTGTCGAGCGCGATGCCGTGACACGCTGGGCCGTTTTGGACCATGGAGTCTGCCCCCAGATCCTCGGGTCGCAGCTCCGCGCTCCCAGGCGCCATCCCTTCGGTGAAGACGGCAACGTCCAAGGGCTGGCCAATCGACCCGTCCGCGCCAAGGGGGAACAGTGCGACGGTGGCATCGTCCGTAGGCCGCTCGATGGTCCACTCGCCACGCTTTTTCACGAGCAGCGTGACCCTGCTGATCGCCCCGCGATTGCTCGCGATCAGCCTGCCGGTCGCACTGTCGACCATAACGCCGGACGGATTGGAACCCATGGAATGCACGGTCTTGACGTGCTGTAGCGATCCATTTGTGGAGCTGATGGCGAAGGCGTAGAGACCACCGCCGTAACCGGGAATGCCGTCCTGCGCTGTCGTGCGATTAGTGCCGTAAACGAAGCGCCCATCGGACGAAGTGCAGATACCGTCGCAGTTCATATTCGCGAATTCCGGCCCGGTCGCGCCTACCTCATCCAGCGATCCGTCGGCCATGTTGACGCGAAATGCCTTGATGCCGCCGCCGATAGATCCCCCGTTCCATCCTTCGGTTCCGAAGCCGACATAGGCATAAAGACTGCGGTCGGCCGCGCTCGCAGAGGGAGCGGAGGAGGCAGAGGCGGTAGAGGAGGCGATGCAGGCAGTCCCCAGGGCGACCCCGGAGCCCTGAACGAAGCGGCGTCGCGACATCGGATCACTCATGCCGCGACCTCCGTCCGAACCCCACCACAAGGCGCACCCTGGTGTGCCGTTTCGCGCATTTCGTCATCTCCTTTTCTCTGCCTGAACCGCCGGTTTCACAGACAGGCGGGGAGGCCGGACGTGGTCCATGAGCTTTGCGCGCTACCGGACCAGGCGCTCGACTGCCTCGACGGTCTCGGGCTCGCCCTCGGGCCGGCGCGGGCGCTGGCGAGAGTCGTGAGTGACCCTCCATGGGCTATCGAAAGGAAACCTTTTCGTTTCGATGACAGTACCAGAGGTGTGCGCCTGCAACCACACAGCCTGCGGCTCGTCACATCCGGGGCTGCTGCCAAGTCATGTGATCCTTTGTCCGCGCTCGTTGCGGGACTTGATCAAGTTCCCAGAGTGTGTCCGGGGCGCAGGTGATGCCCAGAGCTTGGAGTGAATCGCGGCAGCCAGGTCGGCCGGGCCGGCCCGGTGGACATCAACGACGCCCACAGTGCCGTTGATCAGCAGAGCGTAGGGACCTGGGCGAACGTCGGGCCGCATGCTGAAGATGCTAAAAGGGCCGGCCGGAATGCGGCCGGTCTCCTCCCGGGATCCGGCGTTGTGGCGCATCCTGCGCCGAGGCATGTCACCGCGCGGGCGCCTCGCGGCCGTTCTCCGCGCCGGCCAGCCGCAGGACTGCCGTCAGCCCCCGGGGCACGCGCACGTCACGCTCGCTCGGCAGCAGGTACACCGGCAACCCCGCGCACGCCGCCGCGCCGTCCTTGACGGGATCGTCGCCAACGAACAGCACCCGTCCGGCCGAAAGGCTCAGACGCTCGCAGGCGACGCCGAAGATGGCAGGGTCGGGCTTCGCCAGCCCGACCTCGCAGGACAGCACCACCGCGTTGAGCTGATCCAGCACACCGGTGCGCTTGAAGGCCGGCCGGATATCCCAGCCGATGTTACTCAGCACGCCCGTGCGCACGCCTGCGGCACTGAGCGCCTCGAGTACCGGAAGCGTGTCGGGATACGGGAGCCAGGCGTCGTTGTCGGTCAGGCAGTCGTAGAGCGCCTCCACCAGCGGTGGCTCGAACGGTCCGGCGTCGGCGATCAGCCCGGTCCAGATCCGCCGGTGTGCCTCGGGTGACAGGTCGCATCCTTCTTTCGCCGCGCTGCGCTCCGGCGCGTCCACGTACGCCAAGGTGCGTCGGATCAGCGTCGCCGCGACCTGCTCGTCAAGCGTGATGCCGCGGTCGCCGGCCTTCGCCACCAGCCGCGGCGCCGTGAGCACGCCCGTGTCATCGAACAGTGTCCCCGCGAAGTCGAAGAGGACCCCATGGACTCCTCCTTCGCCAGGTTCGCTCACTGGTGCACCATCCTCTTGTGTCGGTGATCTTGAGTGGGTCACTGATGCACCTGAGAGGCGCCGCTGGGATACCGCCCAGCGGCGCCTGACCGGCAAGGTCCATCATGAAGTTCCGCGGAGTCTGGCGGCAGCCGGAGCAGCGATGAGGCTGCCGTGCCGTATACCCCCCACCATGTCGTGCCGATGAGCTTTCCCAGGTCCTGGTCGGACGGCCGGGTCAGCGCAGTCCGGCGAAGAGGTCGTTCTCGGGTACGGTCGCGCCGGTGGCGTCCTGGACACGTACGAAGGTCTCCATGCCCATCAACTCGCCGAACCTCTCCTTGCCCATCTTGAGGAAGAAGATGTTCTCGCCCTGACTGGCGTGCGCGGCCAGCGCGTCGAACTTCTGACCGCTGAATGCGATGGTGTCCACCCACGTGGTGACCTCATCGTCGGGGAGGCCGATCTCGGCCATCGCGGCGGCCTCGGCAGGATCGGGTTCCGGCATGTCCTCATGGAACTCGCGCATGGTCTCCCCGAACCGCCGCATCATCGAGTGGGGCATCGTCGTCCAGTACACCTTCGGTGTCAGGGTGGTCATCTCCAGCGCCGCCATCGTGATGCGGTGGGCCTGGATGTGGTCGGGGTGGCCGTAAAAACCGTTCTCGTCGTAGGTGACGACCACATCGGGTCGGTAGTGCCGCATGAGTTCCGCGAGTCGGGCGGCGCCTTCCTCCACGGGGGTCCGCCAGAAGGATCCGGGGGCGTCGTTGCTCGGCCAGCCGATCATCCCGGAGTCGGCATAGTCCAGCATCTCCAGATCGCTGACCTTCAGGACGTCACAGCTCGCCTCGAGTTCTTGGCGGCGCATCAAGGCGACGGCCGCCGGGTCGTGCCCGGGGTCGCCCGGCTTGACACCCCCCGGTCCGTCACCGCAAGCGCCGTCGGTACACGTCACGAGAACCGTGCGGATGCCTTCCGCCGCGTACCGCGCGAGGACCCCTCCGGTTCCGGTGGCCTCGTCGTCGGGGTGGGCATGCACTGCCATGAGCGTCAAGGGCCGGTCAGTCATGAAACAGTCCTCCTGCAGAAATACGTCTTGGGCCGAGTGCGCGGCGGGCGTTCCGCGATCCCGGGGCCCGGATCCTGTCGGGGCGGATGACCTTGTTCCCACCCGCACGACGCCGGTCCCTCGGTTGATGCAACGGTGCCGGCCTGGCCGACTGTTCCCGGCGCGGCCGCTTGGTCTTCCCAGACGTCGGCGTGAGAACGAGCCCCTCGTGCGGCCGCTCCGGTCGGTCAGCAGGTCGTCCGGCTCGACCTGGTTGACCACTCGCATCCCGCGGCGCGGCACGAGCAAGACCAGCGCGGCCGCCAGCACGACCCCTACGACGGTGCCGTCCATGGGCACACACTCCATTCTCGCTGTGACCGTGGCGGGGTCGATGCGGCTCTCGATCTGACCGTGGCGGGGTCGATGCGACGGGAGGAAGGGTGTACTCGTGCGGGTGCGGAGGCCGTGGGCTCGTCGGGCCGGTGCGGGCGCGGGCGGTGGACGGGGACCGTGGTGGCCGAGGGCGGCGGGGTGGGCCAGTCCTCCGGTGACCCGCACGAGCCGACCTCCTCCACCGAACGGGAGGTTCACCCGGGGGCCCGCTTGACTCAGGTACCCGTGGTCCAGCGGTTGGCGGGGACGGGCAGGCCTAGGTTGCCGCGCAGGGTGTCCGCCGTGTATTCGGTGCGGAACAGGCCTCGCTTCTGCAGGATCGGGACGACGCCGTCCACGAACAGGTTGAGCTCGTCCTCGACCCGGAAGGCGAGGACGATCCCGTCGAAGGCCTTGGCGTCGAACCACCGCTCGATGGCGTCGGCCACCGTCTGCGGCGCGCCGACGAACGGCGAACGGCGGAGCTCCGAGACGGTTTCCACAACCTGACGCAGGGTCAGATTCTGGGCCTTGGCGCGGGCGATGAGCTTGACGGCACCGGTGCGGCCGCCCTTCTCGGCGAGGTGGGCGACGTCCGGGAACGGGGCGTCCAGGTCGTGCGTGCTGAAGTCGTAGGCACCGAAGGAGCGGCCCAGGAGGGCGAGGCTGCGGTCGAAGTCGTGGTCCTCCTCGAAGATCTCCCGCTCGCGGCGCAGGGCGGCTTCGTCGGTGGCGGCGACGACGGGATCGCCATGGACGAAGATCTTGATGTGCTCGGGATCGCGGCCGTAGGACGCGGCCCGCCTCTTGACGTCCGCGTAGTACTCCTGGGCCTGCTCCAGCGAGGTGTCGCCCGGCGCGTAGATGCCCTCGGCGACCCGGGCGGCCAGGTCGCGGCCCTCCTCGGACACTCCGGCCTGGAAGATGACCGGCTGACCCTGCGGGGAGCGCGAGATGTTGAGCGGGCCCGCCACCTTGAAGTGCTCGCCCTCGTGGTTGAGCTGGTGCAGCTTGGACGGGTCGAGGAAGATGTCGCGCTCCACGTCGGCCGGGAAGGCGCCGTCCTCGTAGGAGTCCCACAGGCCGCGGGCGACCTCGACGCACTCCAGGGCGCGGCTGTACCGGGTGGTGTAGTCGAGGTGCTCGTCAAGCCCGAAGTTGCGGGAGGTCCCGCTGTCGACGCCCGTGACGACGTTCCAGCCGGCGCGGCCCCCGCTGATGTGGTCCAGGGAGGCGAACCGGCGGGCGAGGTTGAAGGGCGAGTTGTACGTCGAACTCGCCGTGGCGACCAGGCCGAGGTGCCGGGTGTGGGTGGCGACGGCCGACAGCATGGTCAACGGCTCCAGCCGGTTGAGGTAGTGCGACGGGAAGCCGGCGCTGACGAACTGGCTGTCGGCCGTGAACAGGGCGTCGAAGAGGCCGTGTTCGGCTGCCTGCGCCTGCCGGATGTAGTAACGGATGTCGGTACTGATGTTCTTCGCGATGCGCGGGTCCTTCCACAGACCGTGCTGGGCGGGGCCGCCGACACCGTACGGGTGCAGGGCGAGGTGGAGCGTGCGGGACATGGGGGTCCTCTCTGCGATTCGTCGGGCGTACGGCAGGGCAAGGACGCGGAGGGCCTCGCGCCCGGCCCGGGAGGCGGGTACCGCTCACGGCGTGGGGCGGCGGCCCCGGGCGGGGGCGGCCGCAAGCGTGCGCGGGGTGGTCGACGACTTCGCGGGCCGCGCCGGTCTCGGCCAGCTCACCCTGGCGTGACGCGGCGACACGGTCGTCGGTCCTGGCTGCGGGCCGAGGGCGTGGAAGACCCCGACGAGGGCCGGGCCCGCCTGCTCGCGCAGGTCGGCGAGCGGCTCGAGAATATATCGGCCTGAACGGTGACGTCGAGAGCGGTCCCGGCATCGACGGCGACCGCACGACACGACGAGGACGCGCGCGGAACATGCCGCCCGGCAACTCTGCGCCGTACCGGTCACGGACCGGTTCCGCCGCGGGAATTGGCGTAGAGCCGGGCCCGCTTTTGCCGGTGGACGGCTCTCGGCGGGTCGGGGACATGTCGGTGTGCCACGCGGTGCGGCGGCCTCTTCTTCGTTCATTTCGGCACACTTCGTGACGCTCCGGAGTCGAATGGGTACCGGGAGGTGTGTTGTTGCGCCATTGTTAAGAAAGTGGCGGCCGACTCGGCGTACGTTGACGTGATTAATTGCGGGGGGTTAGTTTCATGGTCATGATGAAGAACATTCCACTGGTGCGACGCTGGCACGTGGACTTCAAGAGGCTCGACAGCGCGCTCTGTCGCTAGCATCGGACTTTCGCCTGCTCATTGGCCGGGAAATCCTCACCCGTATGCCGGCCGTGGGCACAAGTCGGCCATGGGCGCGGAATTTGCGCCGCGTTTTTCCGTGTCATTACCGCTACACCTCGCGTTTCCCAAGAGTGACCGACGGCCGGCTGTCAGGCATTCCAGATGGTGAAACCGCTCATGTTACCGGCCTGATCGGCGTCCAAGATCCGGTCCGGATTTAACATCCGCTATCTCTGGGAGGCTTGATGTCAAATCGGCTGTCGAGAAGTTTTTCCCGAGCGACGGCAATGGTTGTCGTCACGGGCGTGATCGCATCCGTGGCCGGCTGCTCAAGTGAGTCCAAGGGCTCCTCGTCCGACTCCGCGCTGCCGCCGTATTCCAAGTTGGTGAATCCGGACCATAAGGTAACGGTGACCTGGCTGGACGCGGCCAATACCAATGTGCAGGTAGGCTCGACCATCAAGAAGTTCGAGGCCGAATACCCCAACATCAAGATCAAGTACGAGTCGGTTCCGTTCGCCGACTTCGAGACCGTGCTGCCTTCTCGTCTGAAGTCCGGCAATATTGATGTCATCACCGTCGATCAGCACTTGACGGCCCGTTACGTGGCGGCCGGCTACCTGCGCGACATCACCCCGGTCTTCAAGAGTGAATTCGGCGCGCTGGATGATGCTTCGCTCGCCGCTTCGACGGTCGACGGAAAGCTCTACAACGCGCCGGAGCAGTCGGACAGTTCATTCCTCTTCTACAACAAGAAACTCCTCAAAAGGGCGGGTGCCTCGCTGCCGTCGTCCGACCCTTCGAAGCCCGCGACATGGGAGCAGATCACCGCGGACGCGAAGAAGGCGCAGAAGTCCGGCGCGGAGTACGGCATCACCTGGGAGCGCATCGCCAGCTGGTACTACCAGTGGTTCCTTTCCCAGGGACTCGGTGGCGGGTACGGAGCCGAGGGCTCGCACAACCTGACCCCGAACCTGGACAGCAAGGCGGCGGTGAAGACGTTCAGCTGGTACGCCGGCCTCTACAAGGACAAGGTCAGCCCCCAGGGTGATGCCAACAGCGTCTACACGAGCCTGTTCGCCTCGGGGAAGTCCGCGTTCCACGTCGGCGGCGACTGGGACATCGCCGAGCTGAACAAGAACAAGAACCTGGACTACGGGATCGCACCGATGCCCCGGTTCGCCGCGGGCAAGGCCGTCTCGAACGCCGGCGGCGTGGCCCTGGGCCTCTACAAGGGGTCGAAGAACCAGGACGCGGCCCTGACGTTCATCAAGGCGATGGTGTTCAAGGGGTCCGGAGCGGCCGCCTACAACGCCGACACCAGCTCGCCGCCGGCCAACAACGAGGGCAAGAAGCTGTACTGGCGGCAGGAGGCGTTCCAGGACCCGCGCGCGGCCGACGCCCAGAAGATCGTGAACTACCAGCTGTTCCACGGCATCGCCAAGAAGCGGGTGTCCACCGTCGGCTGGAACGAGTTGAATTCGGCGCTGACCTCGGCGCTGCTGTCCATCAGCAACGGTGAGAACGTCGCCAAGGCCCTTGAGTCGGCGCAGTCGAGGGCGGACGCGACCCTGGAGAAGTACAGGTGAGCGGTCGCACCCACCAGATCCGGCGCGGGGCCCGGACCGGAGTACTGCTGGCTTTCACCGGTCCAGCCCTGGCCGTGCTGATCCTCACCAGGCTCGCTCCCGAGGGCCTCTCGCTGTTCGCGTCGTTCGAGAAGGTCGATCCGTTCGACGGCGACTCGTGGTCCTTCGTGGGGTGGGCCAACTTCCGGCAGCTGTTCACCAGCGCCGCGTTCTGGCACGTGCTCGGCGTGACGGTGTGGTTCGTCGTCCTGGTGAGTCCCGTCATCGTGGTGGGCTCGCTCTACCTGGCCTGGCTCTACACCCGCACGATGCCCATGCGGGGGCTGTGGCGCACCGTGGCGTTCCTGCCCAGCGCCATCCCCAGCCTGGGGCTGACGGTCATGTGGGGGGTGGCGCTGAAGCCCACCGGGGTGGTCAACAAGACCCTGGAGGCGATCGGTCTGCCCGCTCAGGGCTTCTACAGCTCCGCGGCGCAGGCCCTGCCGACGATCGCGTTGATCACCGCCTGGGGCGGTGTCGGCTACTGGATGGTCTTCCTCATCGCCGGCCTGCTGGACATCCCGCGTGAGATTCTCGACGCCGCGCGGGTGGACGGAGCGACACCCTGGCGGGAGTTCCGCTCCGTGGTTCTTCCGCTGCTGCGCCGGCCGCTGCTCTTCGTCCTGGTCGCCAACACGGTCTGGGTGTTCCAGATCTACGCGCCGATCCAGGTGCTCACCAACGGCGGCCCCTCGGAAGCGACATCGACCCTGATGTTCGACACCGTCCGCACCGCGACGGTCTACTCCAACCAGCAGCAGGCCATGGCCCAGATGGTGGTGCTGCTGGTGCTGCTCGGCACCACGGTCGCCGTGCAGTTCGCCCTACTCGGGGAGCGGGAATGACGGCCGGGGCGCAGACACGGGTACGGCGGCTCGGCCTGACCGCGCTCGGCGCGCTCAGCGGGTTCGTCTTCCTCATCCCGATCTGGTGGCTGGTCGTCGCGGCGTTCCGGGACCCGACGGAAGCGCTCAGCAGCACGTCGGTCCTCGGCACCCTGATCCCCCGGTCCTTCTCGCTGGACGGATTCCGGTCGGCGATCGAGGATGGCTACCTGCGCGCCGTCGGCATCTCACTCGCGGCGGCGGTCAGCACCGTCGTGGGCGGGCTGGTCGTGTCGTCCCTCGCCGCGTACGGGTTCGTCGCGGTGCGGACCCGGCTTTCCAAGGTGCTGTTCGCGGTGGTGGTCGGCAGCTTCTTGCTGCCGTTCGAAACGCTGGCGGTCCCGCTGGTGTCGGTCTTCTCCGACCTCGGCCTCGCCAACGGGCTGCCCGCGCTGATCCTGCCGGCGCTCGGCAACGGGCTGGCGGTGTTCAACCTGCGCCAGGCCTTCCTGAGTGTTCCACTGGAGCTGGCCGAGGCGCAGTACATGGACGGCGCCGGACATCTGCGCCGGTTCTGGCACCTTTATCTCCCCCTGTGCCGCCCGGCGCTGATCGGTTCCGGAATGATCCTCTTCGTATCACAGTGGGACTCCTACCTGTGGCCGCTCCTGATCATCTCCGACAACGACAACGCCACGGCGAGCGTGGCGATCGCGTCGAACTTCGGGCCTCTTTCGTCCAATACGCAGCAGGCGTTCGCCGAGGTCCTCGTCCTCGTCGTCATTCCGGCGATCCTGCTGCTGTTCACCCAGCGCCGGCTCATCGCCTCGTCCGCCACCAGCGGTATTCGATAATCTCAAGGAGCAGACCATTCCGGAACGCGACCGCCCTCTGATCTTCAACGCATTCGAGATGACCGGCGTCGGCTACTACGCGCACGGCACATGGACCCACCCCCGTAGCCGACGGGAAGGTTTCACCGACCTCGCGTTCTGGCTGGATCGCGCCCGTCTGTTCGAGGAAGGCCTGTTCGACGCGGTGTTCTTCGCGGACGTGCTCGGGGTCTACGACATCTATCGGCAGTCCCCCGACCCCGCGGTCCGCAACGCCGTCGACTTCCCGCTGCTGGACCCGGTGACCGTCATCCCGGCCATGGCCGCCGTGACCCGGCACCTCGGGTTCGCCGTCACCGTCTCGACCACCTACGAGCACCCGTATCCCCACGCGCGTCGGTTCGCGAGTCTCGACCACCTCACCGGTGGCCGTATCGGCTGGAACGTCGTGACGTCCTACCTGCCGAACGCCGCCCGCAACTTCGGCCTCTCCGAGATGCCGGGGCACGCGGTGCGCTACGCCCGCGCGGAGGAGTTCCTGGAGGTCTCCTACAAGCTCTGGGAGGGGAGCTGGCTCGACGACGCGGTGCGCTACGACAAGGAGAACACCGTCTACGCCGACCCGGCCAAGGTCCGGCGCATCGACCACCACGGGCAGTTGTTCGACGTGCAGGGCCCCTCACTGGTGCCGCCGTCGCCGCAGCGCACCCCGGTGATCTACCAGGCCGGGACCTCCGAGCGGGGGCGTGCCTTCGCCGGCCGCCATGCCGAGGCCGTCTTCGTGAACGGCACCAACCCCGACGCCCTGGCCGCGGCGGTCACCGCGATCCGTGACGCCACCGAGGCCGCGGGGCGCCGTCGCGACAACCTGCGTGTGGTCACCGACCTGTCGGTGGTCATCGGCCGGACCGAGGAGGAGGCGCGGCACAAGGCGGACCTGGTGCGGCGTTCCCAGTCGCGCGAAGGCGCCCTGGCCGGCTTCGGCGGGGCCAGCGGCATCGACCTCTCCACCGCCTCCGGGCAGGAGCGGCTCAGCCCCGCGCCGGGCGAGCACTCCCAGTCGGAGGCCGCCCGGTTCACCCGGGAGAGGCAGGCCCCCGACCGGGTGGAGGATGTGGTTCGCCGGCTGACCGACCTCAGTCCGTACTCGGAGACGGTGGTCGGCACTCCCGCCCAGGTCGCCGACGGCATCAGCCGGATCGCGGAGACGACCGGGGTGGACGGCTTCAACCTGCACGAGTTCGTCACTCCTGACGACTTCACCGAGTTCATCGAGTCCGTCGTCCCGGTCCTGCAACGCCGGGGCCTGTACCGCACCGCGTACGAACCGGGCAGCCACCGCCACCGCCTGCTCGGCGCCGGAGACCGGGTGGCCGACACCCATCCCGCCGCGGCTTTCCGGGAGGTTCCGTCGCCGTGACACGGCGCTGACTGACTCCAGGGACGCTTCAGCCGTCGGCACCGCCGCCGTGGCAAGCCGGACCGCCGGCCGCGGCGGTCTGCCCGGACGGGGCGAGGGCACCGGTGACGGCCCGCTCCGCCCGGGGCCTCATGGGTTCTCGACCGCCACTCGCTCCACTTGGCGGTAGAGGGCGGGAAGCGCGGCCAGGCAGCAGCCGGAGCCAATGACCACCCAGATGGCTGGGGCGTAGACCGTCAGGTCGGAGATCGCCCAGGTCATCAGAATCGGCGTGGTGCCGGCGAAGAAGACGGCCGCGATGTTGTAGCTGGTGGAGAGCCCGGTCGAGCGGACCCGCACCGGGAACGCCCGCGGCAGGACGGAGGGGATGACGCCGGAGAACCCCGACACGGTGGCGCAGAGCACCATATGGACGATCAGCAGCACCGGCAGCCAAGGCTGAGCGTGCAGCCACATCAGGCACGGCGTCGGCACGACGATCATGGCGGCGGCCCTTCCCACCAGCAGTGGCCGGGTCCCCACCCGGTCGGCCAGCCGCCCGGCCGCCAGGCAGCCCGCGAGCACGACGACGTTGCCGACGAGCGAGGCGAGGAACGCCTGCCGGGAGGTGAAGCCCAGGCCGGTCACGGGCTGCGTGTAGTAGGTCGGGAGGTAGATCAGGAAGGCGTAGACGCAGACGGTCCACAGCATCGAGACGAGCACGGCGGTGCCGAGCGTGCCACGGTGCTCCGTCAGCAGCGTACGCAGCGGGCCCCGTTGCCCGGCCGCCCGCCCGGCAGTAGCCATGCCCCCCTGCTCGGTGAACGCCTCGGTCTCCGGCAGCCGTCGGCGGATGTACAGGCCGATCGGGATGATCAGCAGGCCGAGGACGAAGGGTATCCGCCAGGCCCAGTCCTGGACCGCCGACTCCGGGAATACGGAGGTGATGATGAAGCCGACGAGGGCGGAGAGCAGGTCGGAGATGCCCATCGAGGCCTGGAGCCACGAGGAGTACAGCGCACGGCGGTCGGCCGGGGCGGTCTCGACCAGGAACGACGCGGCTCCGCCGATCTCGCTGCCGTCTGTTCGGAACCGCTCATAGCCGGGCACGCTAGAGAAACGATTCGGCATCCGGACAGCGCTTTCCCGCGGAATGAGAATTGGCCGGGCACCCTCGAGGGCCCGACCGGCCCGGCCCGACCGCCATGGTGGCGGCAGGAGACGCTGGTGCAGGCCCAGGCCACGGCGGACGACCCATGCGCCGGTGCCGCCACTTCCGGCACATCAACCGGCGGTGCCAGGCCGGCGGCGTCCCCGGGGTGACCAGCCGATGGCGACGCAAGGCGGACGGCCGATACCGTGCGAGAGCGGAGAGCACGGCACGATCAGCCCATGCGAGACGTGCCAGCCGGGCCGGCCCCTCAGTCAGCGGCTGTCCGCGGACACGTCCGAAACGTTCAAGCCGAACACCCGCGACGGTGCCAGGGTGAGGGCATGAATGTAGATCTCTCCGCGGCCGCCTCGTTCATGGCCACGCATGCCCGAGTGCTCGATCGTCGACGGTTCGAGCTGCTCCTCGGCGAAACCGACGCCGGTCCCGTGCTCGCCGCCCTCGACGGCTACCGCAATCCGGACGGCGGATACGCCTGGGGACTTGAGCCGGACCTGCGTGCACCCGAAAGCCAGCCCGCGGGTGCACTGCACGCCTTCGAGGTATTCGAAGACATCGCTCCCGCGACCACACCCCACGCCGCCCGCCTGTGCGACTGGTTGGCGTCGGTCTCCCTGCCCGACGGCGGCCTGCCCTTCGCACTTCCCATCACGGACACCAGTGGCTGCGCACCGTTTTGGGCGCAGGCCGACCCGAAGGTCTCCACCCTGCACAGCACCGCTTTCGCAGTCTGCGGCGCCCTGCGCGTGGCCGCATACGACCCCGCCGTCGCCGCCCATCCCTGGCTCGAACGGGCGACGCGGTACTGCCTGACCGCCATCGAAGCGATCGGCGACAGACCCCACGCGATCGCGTTGTCCTTCGCGATCCGGTTCCTCGACGCCGCGTCCGAGACCCACCCGGAGGCGGACGCCCTGCTCGGCCACCTCCGGCGGTTCATCCCCGACGATGGCCTGCTGCCCGTCGAAGGCGGCGCCGCGGGCGAGATGATCCGCCCACTCGACGTCGCCCCCGCTCCCGGCCGTCCCGCACGCACGCTGTACGACCCGGGCGTCGTCGACACCGAGCTGAGCCGATTGGCTGCCGGGCAGCAGGACGACGGCGGCTGGCTGGTCGATTTCACGAGCTACTCCCCCGCCGCCGCCTTTGAGTGGCGCGGGTACCGGACCGTGTCCGCCGTGTCGATCCTGAAGCGGAACTCCCTACTCGGACAAGGTCACCGTTCGACTTCTGCGGCATGACCAGCACTTCGCGCACAGCAACGCGTCGGTCAGCTCGAACAGCGTATCCCCGCGCGCGGTCAGGCAACCGAAGAAGCCGTCCCGAAACCGGGCCGTTGAGCGGGGATACATCAGAACATCACCAGGGCACGACTCCCCTGTCGTCGAAGAGCTGACCGGTGGGGCCGTCGTCGGGCAGAGCCGCCAGCCTGACGGCGATTGCCGCGCCTTGCTCAGGGGTCTGAGTACCGTTGAACCCGTTGAGGTCGGTGGCCACGTAGCCGGGGCAGGCGTTGTTGATCAAAATGTTGGTGCCGCTCAGTTCCTTGGCGTACTGGATGGTGACGGCGTTGAGGAAGGTCTTCGTCGGCGCGTAGGCCCCGCTGATCCCTCCGAGGTCGACGCCGGGCGTGGTCTGCAGCGCCAGAGAGCCGACATGGCTGGACTGGTTGACGATCCGCGGGTGCGCCGAGCGGCGCAGCAGCGGCAGCATCGCGTTGGTGACCCGGATGACGCCGATGACGTTGGTCTCCACCAGCCGCCGCACGGTCTCCAGGTCGATGGTCGAAGGCTCCTCCGGCCAGCCGCCCGCGACGCCGGCGTTGTTGACCAGCGCGTCAAGGCGTCCCGCCCGCTCCTCGATCAACCGCGCGGCGGCGGTCACGCTCTCGTCGTCGGTCACGTCCAAGGGCACGCCGAACGCGTCGGCGCCCGCCGCGCGCAGTTTCGCCACGGCGTCCGTCCTGCGCCGCTCGTCCCGGGCGCCGACGCCGACGCTCCAACCCAACGCGGCCAGCCCGGCCGCGATCTCGTACCCGATCCCCTTGTTCGCGCCGGTGACCAGCGCGATCGTCTTCTCGCTCATGACATCGAGCATGGCCGCGCCGCGGCCGGACACCAACACCATCTCGGCAGTGCAGCGATACCCGGACGGCATCAAACGGCCCTCCTCACGGTTACCTTGCATGCATGGAGATACGCGAGTTGCGGTACTTCGTTGCCGTCGCCGAGGAACTGCACTTCGGCAAGGCCGCCCAGCGTCTGGAGATAGCCCAGCCGCCCCTGTCCCGCGCCATCGCCCGGCTCGAACGACAGCTCTCGGTCACGCTGCTGGAGCGCACCAGCCGCAGGGTCACGCTCACCGAGGCCGGGGCCGTCCTGCTGTCCGAGGCACGCTCGATCCTCAGCGCGGTAGCGGCAGCCGAGCGGCGTACCCAGCAGGCCGCGCAAAGCCGCTCCCGCCTCGTCCTCGCCGTCAAATCCGGCACCGTCGGCGAGTTGCTGGCCAAACTGCTCGATGCGTACCGCGCGGAGCCCAGCGCAGCCACCGTCGATCTGCTGCTCTGTGAAGCGCATCAGCAACAGGAACTGCTGCAGAACGGGAAAGCCGATGTGGCTCTGCTGCACCTGCCCTTCGATTCGACGGCCGGACTCGACACCGAAATTCTGTGCACCGAGGGACAGGTGGCGATCCTGCCCGCCTCCCACCGCCTCGCCGGCCGCTCCCAGATCCGGGTAGCCGAGGTCACCGCACTGCCGGAACTCCCGATGGCACGCTGGCCGGGCCACGGCGGGAGCTACCCGGAGGGACCGGGGCCAGAGGTACGGAACCTGGCACAGCTCTTCCAGCTGATCGCGCTCGGCCGCACCACCGTGATCATCCCCGAGTCCGCCGGCACCGACCTGCGCCGGGATCTCGCCGCCGTGCCGGTCCTGGACGCCCCGCCCGTGACAACCGTGATCGCTTGGCCGTCGCAGAGCCGACTACGCGCAGCCGCCGACCTGATCCGCGTAGCAACACGTCTTTGACCGGCCGTTTCCGCATCCGCTCACGAGGTTGAACCCGCGCCGTACGCGGGTCGACGTCCTGACCGCACTGGCCTGCTACAACACCCGTCGGCTGCACAGCGTTTGCGGCTGGAAGCGCCCGGTCGGCCACGAACACGGCTACTGGGCCGGCCCGCTCTCTGTGGACACCGTTCGCCGAGTGTTCCAGTCGATTTTGTGTACGCCTTCAGGGAGAGTCGGCCGGGCGCACAACTCTGCGGCCGAAGGCCGATTACCGCTGACCGGCCGAACAATTCGATGTTGCGGATTTGGCCGCACCGGACGAGGCGCGGCCTGCCTACGGCCGATAGTCTTTGGATCCAAGCGCAGTTGATTCGGTCACCCCTTCCATAAAGGCGGCGACGGTCAGCCGGCCCTGCCGGATAATCCGCTCCCGCCGCATCCGAGCCTCCGCATCAGCACCTTGTTTTTTGCCGTTAACCGACTGAGTGCGCCCCGCCGAGGGAGGTACTTCGCCGTGCCCACATCTACGTCGGACCAGGAGAAAAATGAGCAGCACCCAGAAGTTCGCCATCGCGGGGATCAATTGTCGGCTTCCCGGTGATCGTGACGTGGGAAAGTACTGGTCGAATCTCAAGGCGGACACGGAGAGCATTACCACGTGGTCGCTGGAAGAGTTGATCACTCCCCGGGAGGCGGAGGTCCGGGATCCTCAGCACCGGCTGTTCCTGGAGTCCGCGCACACCGCGTTGGAGGACGCCGGCTACGATCCGTTCCCGTCGCGGTCCACATGGCGTACCACTCGCTGATGAACGGCGAATATATCGAGGCCCACGGCACCGGCATCATCGTGGGAGACCCGATCGAGGTCACCGCGCTCGGCGAGATGTTCACCGCGCACGGCATCACCCCCGAGTCCCGCAGCCTGATCGACTCGCTCAAGGGCAACACCGGCCATATGGGCCCGGCCGCAGGCGTCGACCCGCGCTCCGTACAGCGAGCCGAAGACCTCGCAGATCGGCCAGGTGCTTGTCGAGTACCTATGCGGGGAGCCCTGTCCGCGTCTTGCGGAATTCCGGCAGTACGGCTCAACAGGGCCTGTGCACTGGCCGGTTGTTGCCGTCCACTCGCTGCCAACCGCGGACTCTGGCCGGGGTCACGCCGCCCCTGCCAGAGTCCGCCAGTGTCATCCGGCCGTTTGGCAGTCCGCACTCGACGGAGGAACTTATGACGACCGCGCCCGCAGGCAGCACCGCCGGCGTGTCCACCGACTGGCGGATCACACCGGAATTCGCCTTCACCGACGAGGAGTCCGCGGCGCTCGCCGAGGCAATCGGGACGGTGATGGCCAATCCGTACCGCCTCTACGACGCCCACGCGTTCCAGATAGGCCGACTGATCGAGGACGGCGTCGTACCCGAGCGCTTCCGCTCGTACGTATCCGGCCTCGCGGGCCGTGACCGGCACAAGGAGCCGGCCGTCGTCCTGAAGAACGTCCCCTACGACCGCGACGTACCGGTCTTCGACTTCGACGAGCCCGTGAAGTCGAAGTACGAGCTGAAGCGGACCTTCGTCGCGGAGGGCTTCCTCGCCCTCTTCGCCCAGCTCGCGGGCACCCCGCCGATCGGATACTTGAACATCAACGACGGCGACGTCTTCCAGGACATCTACCCCAAGCGCTCCATGCAGTCGACCCAGTCGCAGAAGGCGCTCGACGCGATCCACTTCCACAAGGACCTGGCCAACCACTTCGTCCGCCCCGACCAGGTGTACATGGTGGGCATGCGCAGCAACCCGGAGAACGAGGTGTACACCTCCTTCGTCCGTAACATCGACGTCATCGCGGCCTTCGCCGAGGAGGAACTGGAACTGCTGCGCAGCCCGCAGTTCTACACGCCTTTCGATGACCTGACCGTGATGGGCGGCACCCTGGAGCTGGGCGAGGCCGACCGTCACCCGATCATCGGCGGCGAGGACGACCTGCGCTACTTCGAGAACCGCACGATCGGCGTGACCGACGACGCCCGGGCGATCGTGCCCAAGGTCTCCGCGACCCTGCACGCCCTCAAGCAGCGCGTGTTCATCGAGCCCGGCGACTTCGTGATCACATACAACAACCACACCGTGCACGCCAAGGAGGTGGTGAAGGTGCGCAAGCCGGAAGAGCTGTGCAGCCGGTGGATCATCAAGACGGTCAACGTCGACGATTTGGAGCCGCACGCCCAGCACTTCATGCCGGGCACCCGTCACCTCGTGAATGGCTGACACCCCCGCCCGATCATGGTGTGCGCCGCACGGCGGCCGCGTGTGCGACTTCCGGCCGCACGACGCCGACGGAACCCGTGCGGTCCCGCCGGCGGCCACCTCGTCGCCGCGCTCCCCCGTGCGGCATGCCCTCTGCTGGTCCTGGGACCCGGGACGCTGGACGGGCCCGCCGTGGGGGCACTCGTCGCCCTCGCGCAGACCGAGGTGCTGCCGGTGATCGCCCTCGGTGTGATCCCGCCGTTGCTGCGCCCCCGCCATCCACTGCCGCTCGGGCGGCCGACGTCGGAACCGGGAGAGGAACCGGCCGCGCCCCCCGGCCGCCGGAGCGGCCGCACCGTACGCCACCGGGCGGCAGCCGCCCCGGCGGCAACCCCCACGCTGCACCGCGGCACTTCCCGCACTCGCTGTTTCCCACGGCTCGCCGCCTGCCCGCGGGCCCAGTCGACTGTTCCGATCCCCGTGACAGGGAGTGACAACCATGCCGACCCCGCATCTCGCCACCCTGGTCGAAACGGCCGCCCGTACCCACTCCGGGGCCATCGCGATGGAAGACGCCGGACGCACCCGCGGCTACGGGGAGCTGCTGTCGGACGCGCGGGCCATCGCCGCCGACATCGTCGCCGCCCGGGTGCGCTCCGTCGCGGTCACCGGGGAACGGAGCGCCGCGCTGATCACCACCGTGGTGGCCACTGTCCTGGCCGACGTCCGTCTGGTGCTCATCGACCAGGCGCTGCCCGAGGCACGGCGGACCGCGATGGTGAAGGAGAGCGGCGCGGAACTGGTGTTGACGGCCGAGCCGGGCGACGGCGGCATCTCGGCCGAACCGGCACCCGGTGCCGGCCCCGCTGGAGCCGAGGCCCGCCCCGGCTACATCTTCTTCACCTCCGGCACCACCTCCACCCCCAAGGCGGTCGACGGGCGGTGGGCCGGTATCGCGCACTTCACCACCTGGCAGCGGGACACCTTCGGTATCGGCCCCGGCGACCGCTTCGCCCAGCTCACCGGCCTGTCCTTCGACGTCGTCCTGCGGGACCTGTTCACCCCGCTGGTCTCGGGCGCCACCATCTGCGTCCCGCCGCGTGACGTGGCCACCGCCGTCGGCGGCGTGCCCCGCTGGCTGGAGACGGCCGGAATCACCGTCGTCCACACCGTGCCGTCGCTCGCCGCCCGCTGGACCTCGGTCCCGCGGGACGACCGATCCGCCGGCGACGCGCTACGGTTGACCTTCTTCGCGGGCGAGCCGCTGCCCGCGGCCGCCGTCACCGGATGGCGCGAGCGGTTCGGCGCCACCCAGGTCGTCAACCTCTACGGCCCCACGGAGACCACCCTGGCCAAGTTCTGGCAGGACGTCACCGAGCCCGTGCCCGGGGTCCAGCCGGTCGGCCGACCGTTGCCCGGCACCCACGCGGCCCTGGTCGACGGCGAGGTCTGGATCAGCACCCCGTACTCCACACGCGGGTATCTCAACGCCCCCGGCGAGCAGGCCGACCGCTTCGTCGGCCCGCCCGCCGGGACCGCCGACGCCGTCTTCGGTGAGGAGCCGGCCGACGCCGGCGCCGGGGCCGTCTGGTACCGCACCGGCGACCTTGGCCGGCTCGGCGAGCACGGCGAGCTCAACCTCTTGGGCCGCTCCGACTTCCAGGTCAAGATCGACGGCAACCGGGTCGAGCCCGAGGGCATCGCCGCCGCGCTGCGCGAGCACCCGGCCGTGCGTGACGCCGTGGTTGTCGCCCACCGGCGTTCCGACGGCGCGGTGCGCCTGGTATGCCACTACGCGGCGGACGCCGGCGACGGGGACGAGGCGGAGCTACGTCGCTGGGCCGGCGAACGGCTGCCCGCGGCCCACGTCCCGTCCACTCTGTACCGGCTCGACGAGCTGCCCCTCACCGCCAACGGGAAGGTGGACCGAACCTCCCTGCCCGAGCCCCGCACGCCAGCCACCGATGTGCCCGACGAGAGCCGGGAGGGCCTCACCCAGTCGGTCACCGAGGTCTTCCGCTCCGTGCTGCCCGACGCGCCCGACCGCTCCGACGCCGACTTCTTCCGGCACGGCGGCTCGTCGCTCGACGCGGCCGATCTGTCCGTGCGGCTGCTCGCCGCGACGGGTCGGCGGCTGGAGATGAGCGAGATCTACCAGTTGCGCACCCCGCGTGCGATGGCCGAGGCGCTCCGCGACCGCCCCTTGGACAGTCAGGGCGGCATCCCGCGCGGCACCCACCCGGACCGCACCGGGCTCTCCCCGCAGCAACGCCGCTACCGCAGCGTCTATCTGCCCAGGGTCAACCGCTCATGGAGCAACATGCCCGCCCTGTTCGCGCTCCCCGACGGTACCGGCGCCGCCGCCGTCGAGCAGGCGCTGCGGACCGTGATCGACCGGCACGAGAGCCTGCGGGCCGGCTTCACCCCCGCCGACGCCGCGGCGGACGCCGAAGGACCACTGACCCTCCATCAAGACTTCACCCCGGCAGGCGCGTTGATTTTCACGGTGGCGACCGTCGATCTGCGCACCCTGCCGGAGAGCGAGCAGAGCGCACGGATGGAGGAGCTGCGGATCGCGGAGGCGAACACCCCGATCGAGATCGGCCGGGCCCCGCTCTTCCGGGCCACGCTGCTGCTGCACCACGGGGACCGGGCGACGCTGCTCTGGAACGTCCACCACATGGTCTCGGACGGGTACAGCCAGCGCCTGCTGCACCAGGAGCTGACCCATCTGCTCGGCGGCGTGCCGGAGCGCCTGCCGGAGCTGCCCATCGGCTACCGCGACTACATCGCCTGGCGCGAGCGGCTCGCCACCGATTCCGGTGCCCGCGAACCCCACCGCCGGTACTGGCAGGAGGTGTTCGCCGAGCCGTACGAGCGGCCGCTGCTCCCGGCCCGTGCCGAGACCGAGGACGCGGCACGGGGCATCGCCCACCAGTTCCCGGTGCCGGACGATCTGCGCGCCGAGGTGGCCGCCTTCTGCCGCGAGCACGGCACCACGGCGTTTTCCGTCTACTTCGCCGCGTACACGCTGATGGCGCACGATCTCTACGAGCGCGACGACCTGGTGATCGGGACCCCGGCCGCCGGCCGCACCCGGCCCGAGTTCCAGCACCTGATCGGAAACTTCATCTCGCTGGTCGGCATCCGGAACCGGCGCGACGGGGCCGTCGGCTTCCCCGCGCTCGTCCGTGCGCTCCAGGAGGTCACGGTGCGGGCGATGGAGCACCAGGACTACCAGTACGACGAGGTCATGGCCGACATCGGCGCCGCGCCGGACGACGACCGCTTCCCGCTCACCACGGTCTTCATCTCTCTGGTGGAGGTCCCCGCCGGCCAGGCCCCGGGCCTTCGGACGCCGTCCCACCGCGACCTGGGCTGCGAGGTCAAGTTCGACCTGATGGGCTATCTGCGGCGGGCCGGCGACATGGTCGCCCTCGATCTGCACACCCGTCAGGGGCTGCTCTCAGCGGACCGGCTGGAAGCCCTGGCCGGGACGTTCCTGAACCACCTCCGTACCGGCCTCAAGGAGGGCTGACATGACGCACGCCGTCCTGGTCTGCTCCGCGGTGCGCATCCCGTCGCCCCGTCTGCTGGACCATCCGCTGATCGACCGGCTCAGCGTCGTCACCGAGCACGGGCATGCCGCCCGCTACCCCGAGGGTGTCGCCGTCGAGACCGTCGGCTCCATCCGTGACGTCGACGAGGTGCTGGCCGCCGCCTGGCGCATCGCCGGCCGGTGCCCGATCGACGGGGTACTCGCCCCGTACGAGGTGGGGCTGCCCGCCGCCGGGTACGTGCGCACTGTCCTCGGCCTGACCGGCCCGGACCTCCACACCGTCACGCTTTTCACCAACAAGCACGTGATGAAGCAGCGGCTCTCCCGGGCCGGTCTCGACCTGATGCCGTTCGCCGGTGCCCACAGCGATGCGCAGGTTCGGGCCCGCGCCGAGGAGTTCGGCTGGCCCGTTGTGGTCAAGCCCGCCTACGGCGGCGGCAGCAAGGATGTCGCCGTCGTCGCGGACGCCGCCGAACTGGACGCCTGGCTCGCTGCCGGCGGCGGCCTCCGGCCCGACAACCCCACCGCCGTCGTCGAACGGCCGGCGAAGGTCCTCACCGAGTACCACTGCGACGGTGTCGTGGCCGACGGCCAGGTGCGGTTCGTCGTCACCTCGTGCTACCTCGAACCCGTCCTCGGCAGCATCGGGCGGGGCTACGGCACGTACCAACTGCCGCCCGACCACCCAGGGCACCTGGCAGTGGCCGAGCTGCATGCCACCGCCGTCGCGGCACTCGGGCTGCGGTCCGGTGTGACCCACCTGGAGGTCTTCGCCACCCCGGACGGGCTGCGCGTCTCCGAGATCGCCTGTCGCCCCGGCGGCGGCGCGATCCCCGCCGCCATCGAGCTGCGGCACGGCGTGAACATGCTCGACGCGTGCGTCCGCACCTCACTGGGCCTGCCTGCGTTCCCGGACAGCGCCCCGGCCCCCACGCATCCCGACGCCCGCTACCTGGGGCACTGTGGGCTGGCGCTGCGGCCCGGCGTCATCACCGAGATAACCTCGGAGCAGGAACTGGCCCAGCTCCCCGGCGTCCTCCGTGCCGGTCTGCTCCGCGGGGTCGGCGACGAGATCGCCGGACACATCTACTCCGCCTCGGCGGCCGGTTACGTACACGTGGGTGCCGACACCGAGCAGGAGGTACGTGACCGGCTCGCGGCGGTCCGTGCCCGTTACCGGATTCGAACCCGCCCAGCGGGCGCCCCGACGGAACCCCGTGTGACCGAATCCCGGGCGGCCTCACTCCAGGAACCCTCCTCATGAGCGCCGCTCCGCCCCGCGGCCTCCACGGTGTCACCCACGTCATGGTCGGCTACGGCGCCCAGCTGATGGCGGAGGTGGACCGGCTGCTGCCCGCCGCGAGCGTGCTGATCGTGGAGGAGCCGCATGTCGTCAAGGCCCGTGACGTACACCGGGCGGCGGCCGAGCACCCCTGCGTCGCCGGGGTGCTCAGCGCCGCCACCCAGGACGAGGCGCGGGCCCACGCGCTCGCCTGGAGCGTGCCGCGCCCGCCGGACGTGCGCGCGGTGGTGCCGGCCCTCGAGTATGGAGTGGTCGCCGCCGCCACCCTCGCCACCGCCTGGGGGCTGCCCGGCGGCGGTGCCGGGGCCGCCCGCATCCTGCGCAACAAGCTGGAGCTGCGCCGCGCCGCCGCCCGCCGGGGCATCACCCAGCCGGAGTTCGCCGAGGCCACCGGACCCGCCGACGTCGATGCCCTGCGCGCCCGGTTCGACGGCAGCTGTGTCCTCAAGCCGGCCAACCGCCAGGCAAGTCTGGGGGTGGTGTTGCTCGGCCCCGGGGACGACACCGAGGCGGCCTGGCGGCACACCGTCGCGGCCGACGAGCCCCGGCTGCGCGTGCACTACGCCGACGCCGCCCAGTACCTGGTCGAGCAGCGTCTGCACGGCCCCGAGGTCAGTGTGGAGGCCCTGGTCCAC
This sequence comes from Streptomyces rugosispiralis, assembly GCF_024505145.1. Classification (GTDB taxonomy): domain Bacteria; phylum Actinomycetota; class Actinomycetes; order Streptomycetales; family Streptomycetaceae; genus Streptomyces; species Streptomyces rugosispiralis. The sequence continues at coordinate 28,164 of NZ_JANIAA010000001.1, forward strand.
GACGGCGTCATCGGCTTCCTCAACGTCACAGCCAAGCAGGTGCTGCCCGGCCGCTATCCGGTCGAGCTGGGCCACACCGTGCCCGCCCCCGCCGACGAGCCGGGCGGGGCGGCGCGAGAGGCGCTGAGCGTCGCGATGGCCGAACTCGTCGACGCCATCGGCTTCTCCACCGGCATCCTGCACGCGGAGTGGGTGCTTACCAGCGACCGTCCACATCTGATCGAGTGCGCGGGCCGCCTCCCCGGCGACCACATCCCCGCCCTCATCGACCTGGCGTACGGCGGCGACGGGCTGGTGGCCGACCTCTTTGCTCTTCTCGCAGGGGACGGACCGCGCCCGGCGCGCGTCGCCCGGCGGGGCGCCGCGATCCGCTTCCTGCCCACTCCCGATCCGGACGTGCCGGAGGCCGTGGTGCGGTCCGTCATCGGCATCGCAGAAGCCGAACGGCTCGACGGCGTACGGGACGTGGCGGTGGCCCTGGTGGAGGGCGCCCGGGTGAACGAGGTGACCAACTCCTGGCAGCGGGGCGGGCACGTCGTCGCCACCGGCCCCACGCCGTCCGAGGCGGCCCGTACGGCGGAGCGTGCGGCGGCGCTGGTCGCCATCACGGTCGGCCCGCGCACCGGGGGCGAGCAATGAGCGGAGCAGAGCCGAAGAGGGACGGTTCCGGTGTGGTCCGCCGTGTCGTACGGGAGTATCTGCCGGGCAGCCATGCGGGCCGGGTCTTCGCCTTCTCCACGCTGTTGAGCGCGTTCGGTACCGGTATGTTCCTGGCCGGGTCCGCGGTGTTCTTCACCCGTCAGGCCGGGCTCAGCGCCGCCCAACTCGGTGCGGGGCTCTCCATTGCCGCCGCCGTCGGCCTGGTCGCCCTGCTACCGCTGGGGGCGGTGGCCGACCGGGCCGGCGCCCGTCCGGCCTTGGTCGGCGCGCTGCTCTGGCGGGCCCTGTGCTTTGTCGCCCTCGCCTTCGTCCAGGGGCCGATCGCGTTCACCCTCGCCGCCGCCTGCCAGGCGGCCGCCCAGAACATCACCGGCCCCGTCACCCAGGCCCTGGTCGGCACCCTCTCCGAGGAGGGGGACCGGACCCGGATGATGGCCGTGGTGCGGACCGTGCGCAACATCGGCTTCTCACTCGGCGCGCTGGCCGCCGCACCGCTGCTGCTCACGGACAGCACCTGGCTCCATCGCGGCGTGCTGCTGGGCAACGCGCTCGCCTTCGTCGCCTCCGCCGTGCTGCTGGCCCGACTGCGGCTCGCTGCGCCAGGCCGGGCGGTCACGGTGCGCAACCCACTTGCCGCCTTCGGCGCTGTCCGCGACTGGCGGTATCTCTGCCTCACCGCCCTTAACTCGGTCCTCGCCCTGCACATGACGCTGCTGGCGGTGGGGTTGCCGCTCTGGGTGACCCGGCACGAGGGGGCGCCGGACGCCCTCGTCCCCGTCATGATCTTCGTCAACACCGTGCTGGCGGTGGCCTTCCAGGTGCCGTTCGCACGGCGCGTCACCGATCCCCGCAGTGGTGCCCGTGCCTTGCGGTGGACGGGGCTCGCCCTCGCCGGATGCGCCGCGCTGCTCGCCGTGCCCGCCGCGGCCCCGCCCGCCGTCGCGATCGGCGCCGTGCTGTTCGCCTGCGTCGCGCTCACGGCCGGCGAACTCTGGCAAGCCGCCGGAGGCTGGGAGCTCTCCTACGCCTACGCCCCCGAGGACCGCCGGAACGTCTATCTGTCGCTGTTCAGCCTCGGCAACTCGGCACAGGACATGGCCGGTCCGCTGCTCGTCGCGGCGGTGGTGCTGCCCCTGGGCGCCCTCGGCTGGTTCATGCTCGCCGCACTCTTCGTCGTCGCGGCGCTGCTGGCAAGCCTGGTCGTCCCGCTGCTCGACCGCCGTCCCTCGCCCGGCACCCCCACCGCTGAGGCGGCGGCCACCACCCACACCCCAGGATGACCGCCATGACGACCCCGTACGCTCCGGCCCAGCTTCCGCACACCGTGCGCGCTGCGGACACCCCCGGCGAACTTCCGACCTGGCAACGGCTCGCTGCCGACGCGTCGTTCTACTGCGGCACTGACTGGCTGGAGTTCAGCGACACCGACCACATCGCGCTCGCTCGCTACTTCACGGCGCACACGCCGACGGGAGATCCGTCCGCCGGCCTGATCGCCCACTGGTCACCCCAGGAGAACAACGAACGGTACGTCCCGGAACGGGTGCTCCCCACTCCTCTGGCCGACAAGGCGCTGATCATCGGCGGGCGGCGCGGTTACCTCAGCGGCCCGCTCCTCGCCCCAGGTCTCTCCGCCGCCGGACAGGGCGGCGCCCTCGACACATTGCTGGAGGCGGCCACCGCCTGGTGCCCTCAGACCGAGGGCCGCTGGTGGTGGCCCTACCTGACGACCGACAGCGCCGCCACCGTCCGCGCCGCGCTGACCGCCGCCGGACGGGGGCCGATCGCCACCCAACTGCTCAGCGCCGACTGCGTGATCGCCGTCCCCGAGGGCGGCCTCGACGCGCACATCGCCGCCCTTCCGACCAAGCAGCGTCGTACGAACGCCCGTCGCGAGCTGCGGGCCTTCGCCGAGAGTGGCCTGTGTATCGTCCGTACGACGCTTGCCGGGCAGGCCGACGCACTGGGCCCGCTCCTTGCCAACGTCCAGCAGCGGTACGGCCACGACCACAGCGCCGAGCAGATGACGTCTCTGCTGCGGCGGCAGGCCGAGCATCTTCAGGATGCTTCCGTGGTCTTCCTGTGCCTCGCGCCCGGCGACGACCGGCCGGTAGGTTTCTGCCTCGCCTACCGGCACGGCCGTGAACTGGCCGTCCGCCTCGTCGGATTCGACTACGACCGCCTGCCGGGCGCGGCCGAGTACGCGCATCTCGCCGTCTACGAGCCGGTCCGATACTGTCAGGAGAACGGTCTGGCGCGCGTCGAACTCGGCATGGAGTCCCTCGAGGCCAAGTGCCGCCGAGGCGCGGCCGTCCGCCCGCTCTGGGCCCTGCACCCCGCCGGTGCCGCCCCCGACCCGGAGGCCCAGGCGGCCCGGCGCGACGCCCTCGCGGCCGCTCTGCCCGCCCGCGAGAGCGCCCACTTCCGAGCCGAGATGGACAAGGCCTACATCTGACCGCCCCGGGAAAGGTCCCGCGGCCAACGCCTTGCCTTCCTACGCCTCCTGCCGATGAGCGACAGAGACAAGGGCCGAGATCCTCGTACTCCGGCACCAACTGCTCGTCCGCCAGCGCCAGGTCGGCAAACCGACCCTCACCGACAGCGACCGCGCCATCCTCGCCGGCCTGCTCCACCAGCTCCCAAAGACAGACGGCGGCACCTTCTGCTGTTGGTCCGCCCCGACACAGTCTTGCGCTGGCATCGCGACCTGATCAGGCGACGCCATGCAACGACCTGCGTACCCAAGTGACGCGGACGCCTTTCTCCGCAGCCAGGCCAAGGCTCTTCTCGCCTGCGATCTGTTCGAAGTCCGCACTCCGACGGGGCGCGCCCGTACATCTTCGCCGTCGTCGAGCACACCACCCGTCGCATCCGGATCCTCGGCGCCACCGCACACCCCACGGTGGAGTGGATCGTGCAGCTCGGACGAAGCGCGACGATCTCGGACCGGCCTGGCCTGCTTGGACCCTCGGTGGGCGGGAGACCGCCCCCGCCTGCTCAGCGATGACGACGAGGGCTTCGTCATCCAGACGGCCTCCACTCGCCCGACCAGGCTCGGCCAGCCTTCCACCCGCGGGTCGCTGCGCGAACTCGTCGCCTACCTGCGGAAAGTCCACGGCCGGGTGATACCCATCGGCCACGAGGTGTTACGTGGCCTCCTCGCCCGCCGCGGTTTCACCTTCCAGCGCACCAAGACATGGAAGGAATCCACCGACCCGGACCGCGAGGCGAAGCTGGACCGGATCGAGGAGGTCCTTGGCCGCTTCCCCGACCGTGTCTTCGCCTTCGACGAATTCGGCCCGCCCGGAACCCGGTCCAACCGCAGGCTCGTGCTGGGCGGGACGGAAACATCCCGACCGGCTGCCGACCACCTACCACCGCCCCCGTACGGCGGGGGAACCTCAGTCCGTCGGGTTGTGCCGCGCGAGGGTCGGCTTGGAACCGTCGGAACGCTGCAGGAACACCACGGCAGTCACCAGCACCGCTGCCCCGGCCGTTTGTACCAGGGTGATCGTCTGGCCTAGCCAGGCCCAGGCCAGCACGGCGCCGAAGAGCGGTTCAAGGGAGATGGTGACTGCGCCGGCTTGTGCTCCGACGCGGGCCGTGCCCCAGGCGTAGAGCAGGAACGGCACGAGCGTGCCGAATACGCCGATAACGCAGGCGCCGACCAGGAGCACCGGGCGGTGGAACAGTTCGGGCATCCCTCGGTAGCTCTGGAAGAGCAGCCACGCTCCGCTGGCCACTACGAAGGCCCAGGTGTTTGCTGTCAACGCTCCGCAGGCCCGGGTCGCATGGCTACCGAAGTAGGAGAACGCGGCTATGCCTGCCGCAGCGAGCAGGCCCAAGCCGAGGCCCGGCAGGTCGATCTCGCCCAGCGAGGTGGACGGCAGCTCTACGACGCAGGCCACACCGGCGAGAGCGGCGACCAGCCCGGCGATCACCCGGGCTGACGGCGCCCGACGGGTGGACACGAGCACCGACATGACGACGAGCGCGGGGGCAAGGTTCTGGAGTACGAGCGCCACCGCCACGGGCAGCCGCTGGATGGCGAGAAACAACCCGGCGTTGGCTACCGAGATCGACAATCCGAAGCCGGCTACCAGTCGCCAGGGCACGGGGATGCGTTCTCGTCGGGGGGACGTCGGCGGTGACCTGCGGGCAAGGAGAAGGGCGGCGAGACCGGCGAGGGTGATCCAGGTGCGGACCGCGACGGCCTCCAGAGGGTCCGCGCCCTGTGCGAAGAGTTTGCCGGCGAAAGTTCCCCCCAGCCCCCACAGTGCGGCTGCGAGGACCACTGCGAGCATGCCTGTCTGCCGTAACAGCGATCCGCGCAGTTGGCCCAGGCGGCCGGGATGCTCGTTGTGTTCCTTCACATGAGACACATCTGCACTCCGAGGATTCGCCGGGAACCAGAACTCGCCGGGGCTGGATCATGACCCCAGGTGCCGGACGCCCAGGGGGCGAGGGGCGTCATCACTTCCAGGTGTGTAACCTACAAAGTGATTAGCCGGTTAGTCAATCAGTCGGCAGGAGGTACTGGTGAAACGACAAGAGGCTCCGCAGCCCTTGGAACTCGTCCGACAGTTCATCAACACATTCGACTCGGAGAGGCACACGGACAGCTTGGAGACGGTGGAACTAGCCCGCGCCTGGCTGACGAACCACGGGTTCCCCGGCGAACTCACCATCGTGGACGAGCCCGTCAGGCAACGGATCGTCGACTTCCGAGAGGCGTTGCGCTCCCTGGCCCGCGTCAACTCTGCACCCGACGGCCGGGTAGACCAGGCCGCGCTGCGAGTGCTGGAGGACGCCATCCAGGACTCGGGCGTGCACCTTGGCTTCCACACCGACGGAAGGCCCGACCTGGTCCCTGAGACGGACACCGGTATCGAGGGTGTACTCGGGCGCTATACGGCGATCGTAGGGCTCGCCGCCTTCGATGGTTCTTGGCGCCGGATGAAGATCTGCCTCGCCCATGACTGCCAGTGGGCGTTCTACGACCACTCCAAGAACCGGTCGGGCACATGGTGCCAGATGTCCGAGTGCGGCAACCGCTCCAAAGTCCGGGCGTACCGCGCCCGTCACGCCGGCTGAGCGCACCTGCCGGAGCCCGGACAGTGGACGTGGACCCGGCCCCACTCCAGAAAGCGCGTCAGGCCGACCGGGCGGCAAGCTTTTCGATGAATTCTTCGCGATTGACGACGGCACGCCTGTGCACACCGCGCAGGACTGCGCCGTGGCTGTCGCGGCCTTCCACGGAGAAGGTGAGCTTCTTTCCGTCGATGCCGGTCAGCGTGGCGGTAATGGTGACGGTGTCGCCAGTGAGCGTGGGGGCGAGATGCGCCGAGTCGTGGGCCAGCCCCACGGTCATCGCCGAGGCAAGGACCACGCTCTCGATCACCTTCATTGCGGTGATCTCGCTCAGCCACAAGAGGACCGGAGTGGACAGCACATTGAGGTCGTTACCCCAGTTCTTCGCGGAGTCTTCGGCGGTGACGGTGTGCGTCAGCGTGGCCGATGTCCCGACCAGTGCGGAGAATTCGGCTCCCAGAATGGGGGTGGACATCATACTCCTTCGTTGTCGGTGGGACGTGGCGTCAGGCCGTGGCTGAGATAGCAAGTCTGCGCATCTGGTTGAAGACGTTCTTACGCTGCATCTCCGCGGTTCCGCCGGCGATTACGGTGCCCAGGGCATCCCTGAAGGCCCGAGCATGCGGACCTTCCATGTAGCCGAGGTGTCCGTAAACGCGCAGCGCGGTCTCGGTGCCGAGCTTCAGCGTCTCGCCGGCGTGGTACTTGGCGACGGAGCACATCAAAGATGCCTGCGGTGAGTTCTGCATGAGCGCGTCCAGCGCGCCGTAGGAGACCCATCGCGTCGCCTCAATGGCGAACTTCGCGTCCGTGATGCGCCCCTGGACGTACTGGTGGTCAGCGATCGGCACCTTGAAGGCATGCCTCCGGGACGTGTAATCGAGCACCTCATCGAGCAGCGGGTCGAGGTAGGCGGCGGCCAGTACTCCATACAGCAGACGGTCCAAGGAGATGGTGTTGTAGATGGCCTCGATGCCGCCCCCGATAGCGCCGACTATGTTCTTCGTCTCCACCGCGACGCTGTCCAGCGCGATGGGGCCGGTGGGGCTCGTGCGGTTGCCCATCATGTCCTCGACCGGCCCCTGCTGAACGCCCCTGTCCTTCAGATCAACCATGAACAGGGTGATGTCGTGCTCCCCGCGCTCGGGAACGCGGCCGAGGATCAGCGCCACATCCGCGACGGGGCCGTTCGTGATGTGATCCTTGTGGCCCGTCAGCAGGTAGCGGCCTTCCACTCGGGTGGCCGAGGTCGCGATACGGGTGACGTCCGACCCACCGGTGGTCTCGGTGAGGGCAGTCGCTCCGACATCTCCGCCGAGCAGTCGCGGAAGCCAGTAGCCCTTCTGCTCCTCATCACCGTAGATCAGCAGCGAGCGGATCAGCCCGGCCTGAGCCACCATGGAGAGGCAGAAACCAATGTCACGCCCACCTGAAGCGATACCTTCGAACGCAGCGACGAAGTCCCACCAAGTGCCCCCGTTTCCGCCCCACTCGACAGGAACCGCCAGCCGCCACATCCCGGCGTCGCTCAGCTCCTGCCAGGAATCGCGGTCCAGGCGACCTTCCTTGAGGCACCCCTCGGCACGCCTGGCCACTGTTTCGGCAGCCAGATTCCGGAAGTGGGCACGCAGATCGGTGTCAGAAAAGTGATGAATCATTGTGTTGTGTCCTTGTCGAGACGGAGGACGTGCGGGGAGAGTAGGTCCGGCCTGCCGACCGGGTGCGGCGGTAGCGGTCAGCAACCCGAGGACAGCAGTTGACTCGCGTCGGCTACGGGTGCAGCGGGTGACAGACGGGTCAGGGCGCGGTCAAGCCGTACGGCGAGCTCGTCCAGCTCGGCGTCAGTCGAGACCAGAGGAGGCGCCACCATGACCGACTCAAGGGCGGGCGTCACCCCTGACGGGTACAGCAGCAAGCCCTCGCGACGGGCAGCCTCGACAAGGTCCAGGGACGTTCCCGGAAATCGCGAAGCATCGCTATGAAGACCAAGGGCCATCTGCATCCCCACACCCCGGACATCGCTGATCACCCGGTGTCGCTGTCGCAGGCCCTGCAGAAGCTCGTGCAGACGCTCACCAGCCTCGGCGGCGTGTGCCGGGACATCATGGGCTTTCAGATATTCCACGACGGCCAGACCAGCGGCTGCGGACAGTGGCGTACCCGCCATGGTGTGCCCGAACAACACAGTACCGAGCGGCTGTCCGGCGGCGTCGGCGACTTTGTCGGATGCCAAGAGCGCTGCGATCGGTGCGAATCCTGCGGAAATTCCCTTGCCCAGGACGATGACGTCAGGGGTGATGCCGGCGTGCTCACACCCGAACCACCGGCCGGTCCGCCCCAGGCCGGACATGACTTCGTCGGCGATGAGAAGGAACTGGTGCTGGTCGGCCAGTTCCCGCAGTCGGCGCAGGGTCTCCGGGGCAGTCGGGACTGCCCCGGAAGAGGCTCCGCCGACTGGTTCGATCAGCACGGCGCTCAGGTTGGCCGGACCGATGCGCTCGATCGCTGCCTCCCAGTCGTGGACGCCGGCGCGCAGTGAGCCGTGCTTCGGCCGCACCCGCGAGACCGTGGCCTGATTGGCGAGCAGTGGCGTGAGGTCCCGTCGCCGTAGCGGATGCCCGGAGGCTCCCAGGGCGCCGGCGGTCATGCCGTGGTAGCTGGGTTCCTCCGTGAGGACCGTGCACTTGAACGGACGATATGCGCGGGCGTGTATAAGCGTTGCGAGGCGCAACGCCATCTCGATGGCTTCCGAGCCCGAGTTGCAGTATTCAACGTGTCTGAGATCACCCGGTGCGAGTTCCACCAACAGCTCCGTAAGCCGCATCAGCGGCTGGGAGCGGAACTGCGTCCGGTACGCGTAGCATGCCCGATCGATCTGCTCGTGCATGCGGGAGGTGACTTCCGGCACGGAGTGCCCGAGATTGACGTTGATCGCGCCGGAGCAGCCGTCGAGATACTCGAGTCCTTCCTGGTCATAGACGTACACACCGGTGGCATGACTGACAACGGGCAGCATGAGTCGGATTCCTCACGTTCATTCCAGCCGACACGGGGAGAAGGCCCAAGTCGAAGTGGCTGTTTGTCCAGGGGAAGTGAAGGCAGTAGCCGACGCGCCAGAAGAGATAGTGACCGCGGCGGGCGGCCATGGCGGTCAGTACCAGGTCAGCACTGTGGCTGCCGCAGTCATACCCCCGCCCACGGCCGCGAGGAGCACTCGCTCGCCACGTCGAAGCGGCCGACGGGCGTGATCGCGTGCGAGGGTCAGGGGAATGGAGGCTGCGGCCGTGTTGCCGAGCGTTGGCGCGGTTACCGCCAGCCGGTCCCGCTCGACGCCCATCGCCTCGGCGAGGCTGTGCACCAGACGGGTGTTTCCTTGATGGAACACGACCCGGTCGATGACCTCGATGCTCATACCAGCCTGTTCCAGAGCTTGTTGAGCCGCCTTGGGGACGAATTGCAGCCCCCAGTCGCGGACCGCTCGCCCCTCCATACGGAAGAAGTGCTCGCCTGCCTGTAAGCGTTCAGCGGTGAGCGGTCGCCGGGTTCCCCCGGCCTCCACCCGCACGAGGGATGCAGCCTCGCCATCGGTGATCAGCGAAGCACCCTGGATGCCATAACCCTCGGGAACCCTGCCGAGCAGAACGGCACCTGCCCCATCACCGAAAAGGCTCACGGTGCGCCGGTCGCCGCGGTCCATGATGGACGAATACTTATCGGCGCCTATCACCAGGGCGTAGTCAGCGCCAACGCGCGTGGCCATCAATGCCTCCGCGACGGTCAGCCCGTACAAGAAACCGGAGCACACCGCATTTACGTCGAATGATGGCACCTGCTTCAGTCCGAGCCGACGCTGCACAAAACTCGCCGTCGCCGGTTGCGGCTGATCCGGGGTGGCTGTCGCCAGCACGAGAGCCCCCACCGAATCGGCCACTCCGGGGTTTGTCAGTAGCGGCAGAGCCGCACGCGTGGCCAACTCCGACGTGGAAACATCCTCCTCAGCATAGCGCCGTTCGGCTATCCCCGTCCGCGATTCGATCCACGCCTCTTCGGTAACCGCCCATCGCCCGATCTGTTCGTTATCCACGACGAGAGGCGGGACATATCCGCCAATAGAAACGATCCCAATGGGCACAGATTCCTCCTCATACGCTTGCCAAGTGAGCACCCGGCGCACCCATGAAAGCCGCCCAGCCCCTAAAGGCCTCTGCGAAGGTCTTCGCCAGGTTCTCCGTGGCGGCGTCCAGAGCGGCATCGGTCCGCGCAGACAGAGGGAACAGTTGCCACGGACGGGTGGCTGCCACCGGTCGGCGCCTTCGGCAGCTCGACATCGGCGTCGGCGAACGCGGCCTCCATCAGAGCGCGCCGGCCGCGTACCGAAGATGGTGCCGTCGGCTTCGTGGTCGAACGGTCGGCGGTGGCCGGACTTGGAGTAGATCCCGCCCTCGGCCGACCAGGTTGTTGGCTATTTCGGGATCGATGCCGGCATCGATCAAGTCTTCCAGCGACCACGTGGTAATGCTCTCGTGCCCGCCTTGAGATTCGACCAGTACTTTCCCACATCACGAGCACCGGGAAGCCGACATTTGATCCCCACGATGGCGAACTTCTGGGTGCTGCTCTTTTTTCTCCTGGTCCGACGTAGATGTGGGCACGGCGAAGTACCTCCCTCGACGGGGCGCACTCAGTCGGTTAACGGCAAAAAACAAGGTGCTGGTGCGGAGACTCAGCTGCGGCGGGAGCGGTTATCCGGCAGGGCCGGCTGACCGTCGCCGCCTTTATGGAAGGGGTGACCGAATCAACTGCGCTTGGGTCCAAAGACTATCGGCCGTAGGCAGGCCGCGCCTCGTCCGGTGCGGCCAAATCCGCAACATCGAATTGTTCGGGCCAGCCAGCGGTAATCGGCCTTCGGCCGCAGAGTTGTGCACCCGGTCGACTCTCGTGACGCGTACACAAAATCGACTGAAACACTCGGCGAACGCTGTCCACAGACAGCGGGACACGATTCTTCGGCACTTTTCGTAAAGTAAGACAACTGGCTAGCAGACACGGCGTTCGATTCACGTGAAATCTGCCGGGGTGATCGTATCGCCCCGGCGCCGCCACGGACTTGGGAGATGGCTCGAGCGGCACGACAGAGTTCATGGAGAAGTGGCCGGTGTTCGGCCGGTACGAGCAGGCGGCAGCCTGGGGCTGGCCACCGTGTTCGTGGCCGACCGGGCGCTTCCAGTCGCAAACGCTGTGCAGCCGACGGGTGTTGCAGAAGTCGGTGGTCCAGGTCGCGATCCGGATCCGGGCCTCGGCGCGGGTGGTGAAGGTGTGCTGGTGGACGTGCTCGGCCTTCAGCACGCTGTTCGAACGCCTCGCCGACGACGGTGCTGCCCCTATGGATGTCAAGCGGCGTCTCGGGCTGGTTCCGTGCGATTTGGCGGGGTGGTTTTGGACCCGTGCCTCACCAGCCTGATCCAGATCTTCGGCGAGACGAAGGCACCGCTGGGGGCGTCGAACTCCTCTGTTCAGGTGCCTGCGTCAAGCTGTGGTCACAGCCTGGAGGACCCCGCCAACGAGCGCTGGCAGCGATCGCGGGGGTCGTCAACGCCGGGGCGTGCTGCGGCATCCGGGAATTGTGTACGCGCGCCCATGGCTCCTGCGCACCCGTATCGGGAGCGCCGCCCGTGGTGTTCCGGGCATGGCGAACACGAGCATCTGGCTGAAAGTGCCATGAGGTGCACATGATACGGGCGGGTGTACGATCAATTCCGCCGCTGGCAGGGACGGCGCCCTGCTGCGGGCTTCACCGGATGGCAGCGCAAGCCCGGGTGCCGACCGCGGGCCTGACATCTGAGACCTCAAGACCGAGTCGACACCTGTGTCGACTTCCGTGACACAGAGCCGGGGCTGGGGCGAGGGGGACCTTCAGCACAACCTCCATCGACATCCTCACGAACCGAACAGCCATGGCCTCCGGCATGTCTCCGGCAGCCGACCACCGGGCCTGTTGCCGTGCCGTCGAGGCGGGCAGCCGCGCCGGTGGCCGCCACGGTCGGCCGTGGAGTTCGAATCAACTGTACTGACAACAGTCGATGTCGGCCTGCACCGGACCGTGCTAGAGAGACTCCACCTCGGCCTCCGCCAAGAAAAGGGCACCGTTCCTTCGGGGCGAACTCCCTCCGGGTGGCCATGGCTGAGGAGCTATCACCAGCACATCTCACACATGTCTAGGGGAAGAAGATGAGTCCCGCCGAAAACCGGGCCCCGTCGGTATCACCACTGGTCTTCAGACCTGCTGGGATACCCCTGCACGAAGACGACGCTCAGCCGACCACGGCCGAGCCCAACACTCCCAGGGCCGGTGTCCGTAAAGGGAACGCCTGTCGGTCGGACGGAAAGCTGAGCGCTGTCGTCGATCTGCTGGAAGCCCAGATCGACAGAGTGGCGGCCATCATGGTCCGCGCCTACCGGACGGAGATCGCCGCCTACGGCGAGATCACCGATGAATCACTGCTGCAAGACATACTTCACGTCTGCTCGGACACGGTCCGCTGCTGCCTTGAGGCCATGCGGCGCGGGCGGCTGCGCGAGGAGGAACTCATGTCACTGACGGAAGGAGCCAGGCGTCGTGCCGCACAGGGCATCAATCGCGAAGCGGTGCTACGCGCGTATCGCGTCGGGGCACGGGTGCTGTGTGAGGAGATAGTGAGCACGCTCGCGGCCGACAGCGCCGTCGGCGAGCGGGACATCGGAGCGGCGGCGGCATGGGTCCTGGAGTTCGCCGACCTGGTCTGCGTGGCGGCCGCTGCAGCCTACTCGGACGAGGTCGCGCGCATGGCCCGCGCCCCGGAGCGGTACCACCGTTCCCAGCTGCTCGACGCCGTACTCGCGGGCACCTGGACCGAGCGCCACCGGCAGACCGACACGTTCGCCGTCCCCCACTGTGTCGCCGTGGCGCAGATCCGGGCGACGGCGACCTTCGCCGACCTGGAGAGCATCGGGCGGGCCATGGTGAGCAAAGCGGGCGCGTCGTCGTGGACCGTACGGCATCGGACCGTCGTGGCGACGCTCGAAATACCCGACGGGACGAGCAGAGACCACCTCATCCGCCGGCTGAGGCCGCTAGTCACCGGTCAGGTGCTGGGCTTCGGACTGGGATACACGGCGGAAGGCGCCGCTCAGACGCGGCACAGTCACGCTGAAGCACTCGACGCGCTGCGCATCGGTATGGACACCGCGCCGCAACACGGCGCACAACCCGTGTACGACTACAACGCGCTGGCCCCGCTGATCGCCATGCTCGCCGAGCCGGACCGGGCACGGAGATTCGTCAGCGCCGCCCTGGAGCCGCTCTCGCCGATGATGGACCGTGACTGGGTACTGCCCACCATCGACGCGTACCTGTCGCGCTGGGGCCGGCTGAAAGAGGTCGCCTCCGCGCTGGGGGTGCATCAGAACACCGTGAAGTACCGGGTGGGCGAATTACGGCCGTTCGTCGATCTGACCACTGGCGGCGACCGGGCTGCGATGCTCCTGCTCGCGGTGCGTGTGCACGAGCACCTTGCCACCGTGCACGCCGAGCCCTCCTGCGGCGGGAGCGGGACGTCACCACTTCGCAACCCCGATCGATTAGCTTGAGCCCGGGGCGGAATCCCGGTAGCGGAGGAGAGCGGGCACCCAGAACACGCGAGTGCGCCTCTCCCGCTCGGTAAACGGGGCATGACCGCCCGGCGCATGACGGAAAACATCCTAAGAGAGCGTAGATACCATCCCGACCGACGACCATTCTTAATGGCCAGGTAAAAATTCACCCACGACGAAGGAAATCGCACCCCGTCCGCATTCCGCTCGGTCGCCCCCGGCCAGCGGCTTCCCGTGCGGCCACATCCCCCGAGAAGTACCGCGCGCCAACGACGACCTGACTGGCGAATAGAGCCAAGTTACCGTGGGATACTTTGGCCCGCTGCGACGAGGTGCGATCGTCACACCAGCCGATACTGTTACGGCTGCGGATATCGAATTCAGCAAACCTGTTCCAGCAGGCGGCACCCGACCGGCGTCGGCCCAGCCCCCGATTCCCCGGTCGCGCCGCCGAACCATTCGAAATCTCGAGAATCCGCACAGCAATCGCCGACCCCCCGGTGCCGCTTCGACGTGGCGCCACCACCTTGCTCTTTCCGCGATGACGTCGACACTCGCCGTCGACCCGACAGGCATCTGGAGAAAAATATGAAATTCTCAAAGATTCGCGATCATAGGACTCGATTGTTGACTTTCCGGCGTCCGCGACACAGATGAGAGTGCGGTGCCAACGCAGCACCGTGTCAGGGCGTACGAGCAGCCGTAATCTTCGCAGGACGTGCGGTGGCAGCCGGTGCGGCAGCGCCGCCAGGAATGCCCGATCGCCGGGCGTGAACCGGATCTTGTCCTTGCCGAGTTGGCGTGCGCAGGCAACGACGCCCGTTTCGCCCAGGTGCTGACCGATGCCATTACCTCGGTTTCTGGAAAGGCTTCCGACAAACTGCTCGCGGAGCTCGAGACGGACCTCAACTCGCGGCTGAGTGCCGAGGAGTACCAGAAGCAGGCCAAGGAATCCGCATGCACAGCTGGTGGCACCGAACTACCCGATGGCCATCGATCCGAATGTGAAGCGAGTTCGGCAAGAAGCTCAACGCCGCGATCGCCAAGGCGGTCGCGGTGTGCGCGTGCGGCGTCGAACTGGCCGACGTCTTAAAGTCGGTGGCTGGCCGCGAGGTGGACACGGACAATCCGGCGCTCCCCGACCTGGGCGTGATACTCAGCGGCGAAAGTGCCAAGTGGAGCTCGCAGGAGCCGTTCCACCCGAACACACGGGGCGGGGCATCAATGGCCGATCCCATCGGCAAGGCACTCGCCAAGAAGCTGGGGCTGAAGGAGCCTCCGGCGCGTGGCGACGAACTGACGCCATCCAAGAAACTGCGACCCGCGCGTGGCGGCGGGTATACGTCATCCACGCCAGACGCGGACTTCTCGTTTCGCCGTGAAGTCCGTGCGCCATCGGGCGATCAGCGGGGGCAGTTCGCGCAGCATGAATGCGTAGAAGTCCCCCATCTCCGCCAGTCGCCGACCGGCCGGGGTGGAAGGGCCGTCGGCCGCCGCGAGGCCCTGCTCGGCGACCTCGCTCATGGTGGACAGCAGCTGGTTCTGCTGTGACATGAGCCGAGCCCAGGCGCCATCCGGGAAGCGGTAGTGGTCCCGGCGGCTGCCCGGTGCCGGGACCCGCTCCAACAGGCCGCTCTGGGCGAGCTGTTTCACGGCGCCGGACACGGCGCCGGAGCTGATCTGCAGTTCCTCACACAGGTCGGCGGCGGTCATCGTCTCCTGCCGGCTGAAGAGCAGGGAGGTCATCACCCGCGCGGTGGCCTTCTGCATCCCGCCCTGGGCGAGGATCAGCGCCAGGTTCTCTGCCAGGTCCCGCAGCCGCTCGTTGTCGCTCATAGTGCTCAGAGTATTCAAAGTTCTCTGAAACTTACATATGATCGAGGCTGCGAGTGGAACTGACCATCGCGCCCGGAGCGCCGGATACGCCGAGCAGAAGGGCCCCCTTCATGCGCCGCATGAACGCCGCAGCCGCCGTCCACGGGATGTCGGGCGAGACCTGGAAGAGGCACGCCAACCCGTGGAGTGTGTGGACTCGTTTCGCTGCCATCCCGGCTTTCGAGCTGGCTGTGTGGAGTCGGCAATGGCTCGGCTGGTGGTGCCTGGCCGCCGTCGTCGCCGTCGTTGTCTGGCTCTGGCTCAACGTGCGGCTGTTCAAGCCGGTGGCGCCCATCAGCTGGGCCGCCAGGGGTATCTACGGTGAGCAGCTCCACGTCGACGGCAGGTTTCCGGCCGAGCACAGGAGGACCCTCAACTGGCTGATCGCATCCGGCCTGGCCGGGTTTGTGCTGATCGCCTGGGGGCTGATCGTCTTGCAGGTCTGGCCGCTCACACTGGGCACCGTCATGCTCGTGCTCGCCCAGTTGTGGCGGATCGACCGCTACGGCCTGCTGTTCCAGCAGCATCTGCGCGAGCGGGCCCCGGAGGACACGGCGTGCGGGAAACAATCCGACTGCCGATGAGTGGAGGCCCCGGCGCCGCGCCTGCCCAACAGCAGCACGACCGGTTCCGGGGCGCAGACCACGCTGCCATACAGCCATACAGCCGACGGTGCGACTCGTGCGCTGTCCGAGTCACACCTGCCGGAAGGGCACCCCCATCAGGTGGGCGGCCGCCTTGTAGTCGGCAGCGCGGTGGCCCGTGGACAGAGCCCAGTGGTGGCCGATGCCTGTCCCGCTCCAGGCGTCCACCCATTCGCCGGGGTCCTGGCCGAAGTCGACCCGGCTGGTGGTGTTGCCGATCTCCAGCAGGGGCCCGGGTACGGTCTCGCCCTCCGAGGCGACGAACGCCAAGGTGCCGTCCTGGTCCTGGCCGATACCGAAGGCGGTGACCGGGCCGTGTTTGACGTCGAACTCCACGGAGACACCCCATCCCCGTTTCCCGTGGTAGACACCCAGTCCCCGCAGCAGCGGATCCCGTGCGCTCACTGCCAGGTGCGCGGGACCGTCGTGGCCCATTTCGACCACGCGGTCGGTGAAGTTGAGCGCCTGGATCTCGGTGAACGAGCCTCCCGCCCCCAAGCTCTCGGACACCAGCTGCGCGACCGAAGTGCGCAGCTCGAATTCGCCGGCGGCCGGAATGCCGCGTGCGGTCAGAAGCGATGCTCCGAGGATCATTCCCGCGCCGAGTCGTTCGTGCTGCTCGCCGCCGAGTCCCCGGTGGTAGTAGGCGAGCGTGGTCAGCCCGAAGTCCTCGGCCAGCCGGTCGAGTCCGACGGAGACCCTGGCGCCCCAGGCGAAGTCCTCCGCCACCACGGAGTCGTCGAGGGTGAAGATCTCCCGGGCCAGGCCCATGCGCTCCTCGGCCTCCGCGTCCGTGACATCGGCGACCCGGACCCGCAGATCGTCGAACTCGAGAACCTCGACATGCGAACCGAACTGCGCGGACAGCGACGTCATGTCGGTCGAGACATCGAGCATCCCGGGGTACAGGTGGCCCATCAGGCCGTGGCGCGCGTGCCGCAGCGCCGCCCGGACCTTCGCCGCCGCGACCCACTGCTCGATGCGGCGCCAGGCGTTGGGATCACGCAGCCAGCCCGACACCGAACGGAACGGGATGCCCGCACGACGGAAGACATTGCCCACCTCGGGGACCGGGCACTGTCCGCAGTAGGCCAGCCACTCGCCCGTATCGAAGTTGGCGTGGTCCATCCGCTCCGTCGGCTGGAGATCGATCACCAGGACCGGAGTCCCCGAGCGCTGCGCGATCGGCAGGACCATTGACGATGTCAGATAGGTGGTGAGGAACACCACGATCAGGTCGCAGTCCGCTTGGCGCAGTCGTTCGGCGGCGGTTTCGGCCTCGCGGGCGTCCGATATGAAGCCGACGTCGGTCACTTCGGCGTCCAGCGCCTCGAACCGCTCGGTGACGTAGCGGGCCGACTCGCGCAACTTCGGGAGCAGGTCCGGGAACTGCGGCCAGTAGGCACCCAGGCCACCTGCCACCAGGCCGATCCGGGTCACCCTGCGCGGTACGGACGGAAGGAGCCGGCGCAAAGCTGCCAGCCGATCCGCCGCGTCTACGTCGGCGGCCGTGTCCGGCTCGGTCGTATCGGCCCTGGGGGCGGATTCCTTCGGAGTCATCGGGGCTGTGCCTTCTTTCTGCTGATGTGCGACTGCGATCCTTCGTGCTGGCTGTTGCGTGGGGGTGATCAGGCTCCGGTCTCAGTCCGGTGCCGGGACCAGCCGCGCTGCGACACCCGCGTCGGTCGGCGAGTCCGCGGGTACGACTGCGGCGGCGTTGGGGATCAGGACACGGGCGATGTAGCTGCCGACCAGCGTCGAGATCGCCGCACAGATGGTGATCGACCACAGGAGCAGCCCCGCGCTGTATTCGAGAAGCGCCGGTGTGAAGAACGCCGCGACGGCGAAGGCCGCCCGGGTCGGCCGAACAGGTCGGCGAGCCGGCCGCCGATCAGCGATCCGATGGCGATGCAGAAGGTGACGATGGCGCTCATCGCGCCGGCCATCCACACCCCCATCCCGAAGCTGTCCCGCCAGATGGCGAGGCTCACCGAGATGGCGATGAGCAGGCCTGAGTCCAGATATGAAGCCATGCCGGACAAGGTCGCAAGTTTCCAGTAGCGCCCTGGGACAGGGCGCTTGGCGGGCCGGAAGCCAGCGGGAATGCCGGTCATGTCACGCATCCTTCGTTGGGACGTGAACGCACGGGAGGGATGACGCTGAGCAATGGGAGTGACCATAGGGCGGGTTGGAACGTTTTTCAAGATGGTTGGAGTACATTCCGATTGCCCGATGAGACTGCATAGAAAGCGGGCAAAACGCGCACAGGAGGGGCGATCGAAAGCTGGTGCGGCCCGCCTTCGACGCGTACGGTGACGCTTATAAAAACGTTCTATATCGCGTTGGGCATCTGAAGTCGGCGAAAGGACCGCGGCACTGTGCTCTCCCGTACCCTCACCGAGTTGTTCCAGGACCCGCCCCGCGACTTCGGTCCCACCCCGCTGTGGTGGTGGTCGGGGGCCAAGGTCACCCGGGAGCGGCTCGAATGGCAGATGCGCAAGTTCGCCGCGGGCGGCATCCACAACCTTGTCGTGATCAACCTGGCCCCGGCAGGGCCCACGTTCGGCGCCCGAGCCGACGATCCGGCCTGGTTCAGCGAGGAGTGGTGGTCGCGCTTCACCGACGCCTGCGAGATAGCGCGACGGCTCGGCATGCGGCTGTGGTTCTACGACCAGGTGGGCTTCTCCGGCGCCAACGTCCAGGGCGGCATCACCCACCGGCACCCCGAGGCGGCCGGCCAGGCGCTGCGCTGCCGCGATGCGGTGATCACCGGCGGTCGCGTCGACCTGCTGAGCACGGAGACACTGATCGGCGCGTACGGGACGGACGGCAGCAGGCTGCACGTCCCGGACGCCCCCGATGGCACCGTCGTGCTGCTGGTCACCTCCGTCCCGACGGCTTTCGACTACCTGGACCCGCACGCCGTCGGTCTCCTGATGGACACCGTTCACGGCGAGTACGACCGCCGCGTTCCGCAGCATCTGGGCCATGTCATCGCCGGGAGTTTCCAGGACGAGCTGCCCGCCACCAACTCCTGGACGCCCCGCTTTCCGGAGGAGTTCAGGGCCCGCCGGGGCTACGACCTCCTCGACCATTTGCCCGCGCTGTTCCGGCACGGCGGGCGGCAGGCCGCCAAGGTGCGCACCGACTACTACGGCGTGCGCGCCGAACTCACCGAGGAGGCGCTCTTCAAACCGCTCGGCCAATGGCACGACAGCCGCGGGATGCTGCTGGGCGCCGACCAGAGCAACCCGGCGCGTGCGGGATACCCCACACAGTCCACCCAGCTCTACACGGACTACTTCCGCACTCACCGCTGGTACAGCGCCGCGGGCACCGACCACGAAGGGGACGCGAAGGTCCACTCGTCCATGGCCCATCTCTATGGCCATGAACGAGTGTGGATCGAGGCGTTCCACTCCTCCGGCTGGGGCGGGACGCTGGAGGACACGTACGACTGGCTGCTGCCCTTCCTGCGCAGCGGCGCCAATCTGTACAACCCGCACGCCAGTTACTTCAGCACTGCGGGCGGCTGGTTCGAATGGGCGCCGCCGTCCACCGACTGGCGTCAGCCGTACTGGAAGCAGTACCCGGCCTTTTCGCGGGCCGTCTCCCGCATCGCATCGATCATGTCGTGGGGAACGTACGACGCCGGCGTCGCGGTCCTGCACCCGACCACCACCGCGCAGGCGCTGCTGCCGCTGGACCTGCCCGTCGACCACTTCGGCGACGGGCAGGCCGGCGGAGCGCACCCGGAGCTGGACGAGACGCAGCGCCACTATCTCCAGCTGTGCGGCACCAACAACTGGTTCCACACCC
Organism: Streptomyces rugosispiralis; assembly: GCF_024505145.1. Lineage (GTDB taxonomy): Bacteria > Actinomycetota > Actinomycetes > Streptomycetales > Streptomycetaceae > Streptomyces > Streptomyces rugosispiralis. The sequence goes on from NZ_JANIAA010000001.1 coordinate 47,882, forward strand.
GCATCGGTGAACTGGACCGGCAGCGGGTGGCCTTCGACGTCGTCGACGACGACTCCGTCCAGCGTGCCGACGTCGCGGACGGCACGCTGCAGGTGGCCGGGCTGCGGTTCTCCGCGGTCCTGCTACCGTCCGCGAGCGTGCTCGAAACCGCCACGGCACGGCAACTCATCAGGCTGCTCGACGCCGGCGGCCGGGTCGTGGTCGTCGGCCGGCTGCCTGCCTTCGCGGCGGGGGCCGACGGAGACGATTCCGTGGTCACCGCGGTGGCCACCCACCCACGTCTCGAGCGCGTCGCCGACCCCGAGTCCGGCGCCACGTCCGTGGCCCGCCGGTACGACTACGCCACCGGCGAAGTCCCGCTCTTGGTACGCCGCCGGGGAACCGAGGCCGTCGCCCTGGTCACGGGGGCGTTCCCGAACGCCGGCAGCCATCCGCTGCGCGACGCCACGACCCGGCGGTGGGAGGACTTCGACTTCGACCCGGCGCGCTATGCCGCGATGTCGTCGGTCGAGGTGAACGCCGTCGTGGCGGAGGCGGAGGTCTGGGACCCGGCCACCGGCGTACGCCAGACTGCCCGTGTCACGGTGTCCGGGCAGCGCTCCAGGATCGAGGTGCCGCTCAACGGCGCGCCCGCCGCGATCGTGGTCTGGCGGGAAGGCGAGGCACCGGCCTCAGTGCCCACGCCCGCATCGCCGGCTCCGGCCGTCGTCGCGACCGACATATCGACGGGGTGGCGCGGTCGACTCGTCGCCACCATGGACAACACCTGGGGAGACCTGGCGCTGCCCGCCGCGTCGTCAGTCGAGGACCTGCAGGTCTGGAACTTCCGCTGGTCCGAGGGGCCGGCCGGCCACCCGGAGCAGACGGTGCGAGCGACCTACGGCAACCGCGTCCGGGTACTCTCCCCGGTCCCGGTCGCGCAGGCACCGGACCCGCTGGACCGCGACACCGTCGCCCGCGTCCTCGCCGGGCAGGAGCCGCTGGCCGACGACGCGGCCGGATGGGAGGTCTCGCTCCACTCCGCCGGCCGGGGCGTGGCTGATCCCGGGTACGGCACACTCGGCCACAAGGGGCTCATCGGCGAGGAGTTCGTACGCGTGCGCATGCCGGCGGACGGCACGGTCGCCCGGGTCCGGGCCATCGTCGAGACGGACCGGCTCGGCGCCGCCGACCTGCACGTCGGCGCCGCGGCCGGCAAGCGCCTGTGGTGGAACGGCCTGGAACTCCCCACCGGCGGCGGCTACTTGGCCACGGTCCGCGTCGACGTCGACCAGCCGCTGAACGTCATCGAATACCAGCTCTTCGATGCCGACGTCCGCACCGGACTCGCCGCGGACGAAGCCGCCGAACCGCTCGGCAGCTACTTCTGCCTGACCCTGCCCGGCGAATTCTCCCCCCGGCCCCAGTTCATGCGCCTGCCGGATACGGTACGGCCGTCGGGCCGGACCACCTACCGGGCCCGCGTGCGCCTCGACGACGATGCCGCCGAGGCCGTCCTCGTCGTCGGCGCGGCCACCGGTGTCACCGTGTTGCTGGACGGCGCCGCCGTGGCCCGGCAGGAGAAGGTCGAGTACTACGAGTCGGCCTGGGGCGCGACCCCGATGTTCTTCCGCCACGCATTGCACCTGACGGCGGGCGAGCACCTCCTGGAGCTGGTCGCCGACAGTACCCACGGCGAGGACGTGCTCTACGCCGACCTGGTCGCCCGTACGCACTCCGCGGTCGTCACCGTCGTCAGCGGTCCGGGCTGGGAAGTCGAAACGGGCGACTGGCGGGGAGCGGCGATCGAACACCGGGGCCGCTGGACCGAGTTGCAGCCCTGCCACGCCGCCACCCGGCCGCACCCACTGCACGACACCGCGTGGCTGCACGGCGCCCCGGCCCTCGGCGCGACCGTGGACGCGATGCGTACCACCGACGACGCCGTGCCGGCGCCACAACGCCTGCGGGCCACACTCCCCGCCGGCGCGGTCGCGGTGCGTCTGCCCCTGCGGCTCGCCGCCACAGCGAGGCTGGACGGCGCCGAGCGGCGGCTCGACGGCACCGCGCTCCACCTGGACCAGCCGCTGCGGGCGCCCGCGGAACTGGAGATCGTCACCGAGCCCACAGCTACGCTCCGCGGCGGCAGCGCCCTGTCCGGACCGGTCACCGTCCGCGTCGCCGAGGCCCCCGTCCCGCTGGCCGACTGGCACGGCATCGGACTCGCCGGATGGAGCGGAGGGCTGCGCTACTCCCGTACGGTGACGATCCCGCCCGGTTCCGGCCCAGGGGTGACGCCCGTGCTCGACCTGGGGCGGGTACGCGGCTCCGTCGAGGTGGCTGTCGACGGCGAGCAGGCGGGCGAGGCCTTCTGTGCCCCGTACCGTTTCCCGTTGCCGGGTACGGCCGGCCGCACGGTGCGCATCGACGTGACGGTGTACAACACGCTGGCCCCGTACTTCAGCGAGGCCACCCCCACCGCCTGGACCTTTCCCTCGCAACTGGTCTCGGGGCTGCTGGGCCCCGTCACTATCATGACCCCACCGCCGCTGGCGGGGACTGCACAGGCCACCGAGGCCGAGGCGATCGGAGGATGAGGGGCGCGTGACAACCAGCGGACTCCCCGCGCGTATCCAGGATGTCGCGGCCGCGGCAGGCGTCTCCGTGTCCACGGTCTCCAACGTCCTCAACCGCCCCGAGCGCGTCAACGCCCGCACCGCCGACCGGGTTCGGTCCGTGATCGCCGCCCTCGACTATGTGCCGCATCCGGGCGCGGCCGGCCTGCGCAGCGGCCGCGCGTCGTCGATCGGGCTCGTCCTACCGGACATCGTCAACTCCTTCTACGCCCGCATCGCCCGGGGGGCGGCCGAGGCCGCCTACGAGCACGGCTTCTCACTCGTCCTGTGCGACAGCGGCGATCACCCCGACCGGGAGCGCGAGTACTTCGACATGCTCGCCGAACAGCGCGCGGTCGGCGTCGTCGTCGCCCCCCTCGGCGCCGACCCGGACCGCCTGACCAGGCTGCGCCGACGCGGCATCCCGCTGGTCCTGACCGACCGGAAGATGCCACCGCAGGAGGGTTGCTCGGTCGCCGTCGACGACGTCACCGGCGGCCGTCTGGCGGTGGAGCACCTGCTGGACAGCGGTGCGCGGCAGGTGCTCGTCGTCAACGGCGGCCCCGGGATCAGGCAGTGCGCCGACCGGTACCAGGGGGCCCGCCAGGCGATCCGCAGCCGTCGCGGTGCCCGGCTCGACCAAGTCGTCGCCGGGCAGATGACGGTCGCCGCGGGCGCCGCCGTCGCCCGCGACCTGAGCACCCTCCCCGACGCGGTGTTCTGCACGAACGACTTCCTCGCGGTGGGCATGTGCCAAGGGCTGACGGAACGTGGCGTCCGCATCCCCGGCGACACTCAGGTGGTCGGTTACGGCGATCTGGACGTCGCGACCCTGGCAGCCACTCCCCTGACCACCGTCCAGCAGCCGGTGGAGGACCTGGGCCGTACGGCGGTACAACTCCTCATGGACGAGGTCGAAGCCAGCGACGAACACGTCCACGAGACCCGAGTCTTCGGCCCCCGGCTCGTTCCACGGGACTCGACCCGGGTCGCGTGATCGTGGAACGTGCCGCGGCACGCCCAGCGCAAGTCTGTCGTCACCGCCGAAGACCGCGGAGGGCCGTTGCCGCAGCCCCAGCACGTGGCGGGCGTTCCGGCCGTCCGCGGGGCCGTGGCCACGCCCTGGGCACAACGACGGCTCCGCCGGGTGTCCGGTCCGTCCACGTACATGAAGCTGAATACACCGGCTTCTCGAGCGACGTCTTTGATGCTCACCTTGCGCCGCATGGTCACGCTCTCCTCAAGCACCCGGTAATCCGGGGAGCGAGGCTGACGACGCATGCGTCAGCCTCGCCTGGCCCTTCGGAGGACTGCGAGGGCAGGTGTCAGACGCCGGGTGAGGTCACTGACGGTGACCGGCCCCCGGATCCGAAACGGTGATGCGCCGCCTCAGCGGCTGGTGCCGAACACCCTGCGGATCTGCTCCAGATGCCCGTATCCGTAGATGGTGTCGGGCTCGAGGTAGGTGCCCTCCGTCCATTCGTTCCACGCGTTGATGGTCACGAGTGGGGTCCGGGTCTTCTCGACGTACGTGCGCGCCTTCTCGAGCGCCTGCCCGAAGTGTTCGGGCGTGCAGTCCGAGATGATGTTGGTGTGGGGATAGCCGAGGCCGGGGTTGTACCTGTCGGACTGGACCGTCCGCGGTGACGGGTCCCACCCGACGGTCACATTGGGATAGTAGGGCTGCTCGAACCTGGCCGCGAGATCCTCCCAGCCCTTCTCCGCCTGTTCCAGGACGTCGGGGTACGGGGTGAGAAGCGTGGGCAGCGGGTGGTGGTGTGCCCACACATAGGACGTCACGCTGTCGAATCCGAGTCGGCTCACCAGCACGGCTTCGTCGAGCGCCACACCGTCCTGGGGCAGCACCGGCTGATCGCGGGTGATGGCGTTGAGGTGAACGTCACCGTGGCCCGCACGGGCGGCACGCGAGCGCAGATCGTCAAGCGCGGTCCTCGTCGATTCGATTCCGCCGAGCCCGTCGACGAGGGTGGGCAGGTCGTAGATCGACAGGTAGGGGCGGTCGCCGAGCCGCAGGTACGCCGGGTGATGGAAGTACCTCTCCAGCAAGTACTCCGTGGCGGCCCGGAATTGGGCGGCATCGACACTTCCCGACTCGAGTTCGGTGGCCTCGGTCCCGGACTTCCACGGGTGGATGTTGGTCCAATGATGGTTCGCCCACATGACGGCGAACTTCATGTCGTGATCGGCCGCGATGGGCATGAACGCCGTTTCAAGCGGGCGCTCCAGGTAGGGGCGCCCGCTGTACCAGTACCAATCGAAGATGAAGGCATCGACCCCGTGCTCGGTGGCCATCTCGATCTTGCGGGCCATCACCGCCGGATCGGCTTCGTCCTCGCAGCCGTGGAGCGGAACGCGCGGCTGCTCATGGCCCTCGAAGCGCGGGCCGGCCTTCTTCAGCACCTCCCACTCGGTCCATCCTTCACCGTGCCACCGCTCATTGCGGGGGTCGACGTGGTAGTTCGGGAAGTAGTACGCCGCTACCGTCACTTCACGCCTGTTCACGTCGGCACCTCAAATTCTCCGAGGTGGCCGGGGAGTTGAATGCGAATCGTTGATCAATCACAACTGCGACTGTATGGAAGAAGCGGCATTCACGCTGCGGGCTGGATTGAGGAAAAGTAGGGCAGAGTTGACCAACGGGGAGTCCCGTGGGACACATCCGGCTAGACCCACCCCCGGCCTTCCGTCCAGGTTCCCACCAGCGGTTACTCACTCCGAGAGTCCAATAGACATCAGTCACTGGTCACCTCCGCGCAATTGAGGCCCGAGATGTGCCAACGATGATGCCCTGACCCGACCGTCTCCGGTGACCGTCCAGGAAGATCCACGATGGCGGTGACGCCGGCCGGCACGGTGAGATGGACGGAGAAGGTGTCCGCCTCGCGTAGCCAGCTGACTTCGGCCCGCCCATACGGCGTGTCCTTCGCCGCCGACGCGTGGGTGAGGCCGCCACCAGGCCGGGGGCGAACGAGGAGCCGGCGGTATCCGGGTTCGGCGGGGGCCATCCCCGCGACGACGCGATGCAGCCAGTCGGCGACCGCGCCCAGGGCGTAGTGGTTGAAGGACGTCATGTCACCCGGGTTGACATTTCCATCCGGGAGAAGGCTGTCCCAGCGCTCCCATATCGTTGTCGCACCCTGGGTTACCGGATAGAGCCAGGACGGGCACGTCCGCTTCAGAAGCAGGGCGTACGCGGTGTCGATATGCCCAGAGTCGGTGAGGGCGTCACAGATGACCGGGGTACCGACGAAGCCGGTGGCAATATGAAAGTCGGCCTCCTCTACCAATGTGGCCAGACGCCGAGCCGCGGCGTCGCGCTGCGCAGGGGTGGGAAAGAGGCCGAAGTGGAGCGCGACGGCGTAGGAGGACTGGGCGTCGTCGTCAAACAATCCAGACGGAAGAATCCACTTCTGCGCAAACGCGTCCCTGATGGCTCGCGCGAGTTCTTCGTAATGCCGGTGATCCGCGGAATATCCCAGAGTGCGGGCCATCCAGGCCAGAACCGTGGTCGACCGAGCACGGTATGCGGTTGCGATCAGGTACGGATCGGCCTTGTTGGCGGTGGGATCGTCCGGCGGCGCGGATGGATCGAGCCAGTCACCGAACTGGAACCCTGTGTCCCACACGTGGTCGTCACCCGCATGGGCGGTCATGCAGTCGACCCATGCCTTCGCGCTCGGATATTGCGCCCGCAACACCTCTACGTCCCCGTATTGCCGGTACAGCTCCCACGGTGTGAGAACGGCGACGTCGCCCCAGGCCGCCGTCGGCGTGAGGGTCTCAAGTTCCAGAGGTGGTGCCGAAATCGCGGGAACGAAGTAGGGCACGCAGCCATTGGGCAGCTGGTCGGCGGCCAGGTCGCGCAACCACGAGGCCAGCATGCCCGCGCAGTCGTACAGAAATGACGCGGTCGGCGCGAAGATCTGGACGTCGCCGGTCCAGCCCAGCCGCTCATCGCGCTGGGGACAGTCGGTGGGAACATCGAGGAAGTTGCCGCGCATGCTCCACACCACGTTCTCGTGCAGGCGCTGGATATGCGGATCCGAGCAGGCGAAGGTGCCCGTCCTCAGCATATCGGTGTGGTAGACGCGGGCCACTACCCGAACGTCGTCAACGTCTCCGCTGACCTCGGCGTATCGGAATCCATGGAAGGTAAATCGCGGTTCCCAGTTCTCCTGGCCGTCGCCGCGCAGGACGTACTCATCGGTCGCCCGCGCCTGGCGCAGAGGCCGGACACAGAGTTCGCCGTCCTGCAGCACCTCGGCATGGCGGAGCCGAACCACCGCGCCTGGCGGGCCTTCCGCCCATACCTGAAGGCGGCCGACCAGGTTCTGTCCGAAGTCGACGATCCTCCTACCCGACGGTGAGGTGGTCTCGGCGACCGGCTCCAGCTCCTGGGTACAGCGGACCGGCGGCCCCGAGGGGGCCACCAGCGTTGTCCTGTCGTGGGCCATCAACTGGACCGGCAGCCAATCGCCGGCGTCGAGGCCAGGGGCGGACCAGCCAGGACGTTCACGCCGCGCGTCGTGGTGTTCACCGTCGTACAGGCTCGCACGCTGGATGGGACCTGCCGCGGTGCGCCAGTTCTCGTCCGTGCGGACGACCTCAGCGGATCCATCAGCGTACTGAATCTCCAACTGGACCAGCAGCCCTCTTCGGTCACCGTAGATGTGGCGTGTGCCGCCGTTGAACCCGAGGCGCCCCCGGAACCACCCGTCGGCCAGCCAGGCCCCCAGCGTGTTGGAGCCGGGGTTCAGCGCCTCCGTCACGTCGTATGTCTGGTAGCGGAGCCGGTGGTGGTAGCTGGTCCAACCGGGTGCGAGCGCGATGTCGCCGACGCGGACACCGTTGAGTTCAAGTTCGTAGAGTCCCCATGCCGTGGCGTAGAGCCTTGCTCGACGTACTGCTCCTCCGACCGAAAAGTCTCTGCGCAGGAGCGGCACGCTCTCGCCCGCGGCAGGCATGCCAGGCGTGTCAGGCGTGATGAAGCTCGCCGTCCAGTCCGATGGCTCCAGAAGGCCTGTCTCCAGCGTCAGCGCCGGACTCCAGTCGGAGGCGTGCGCGCTCCCCGATCCCCAGACCCGCACGCGGATCTGCCGCCGACTGCGTGACCCGAGTTCGCGGTGGGGCCAGGGGACCAGCACACTGTCCTCGGAGTCGATCCGCCCGCTGGACACGACATCTCCGAACTCGGGGTCCGCACACTCGATCTCGTAGGCGCCCTGCTGCCAGCCGGCAGGCACGTCGAGTACCACCCAGGACAGCCGCGGGCGAGCTTCACCGATGCCCAGGGCTTCCCGGTGGTGTTCAGCACGTGGCTCAGCCACTCGGGGGAGCTTGTCTCCGTGGTGCGGCACGCGGTCTCCTCAGACCATCCGGGGTGAGCCGGCGCGGGCCACCCGTGTTCAGACGTTCACCCATCCAGCCGCACCGAGCCGGACGACGTCTCAGCCGGCTTCGGTGCGCATCAGACTACTTCGTCGTACCCGCCGCATATTCGGACTCGTATTCCGAAGCGATCTTGTCGCCGCCCCCGGACTTCCACTCGCTCACCGCGGTGTCCCACGAATTGACGGATTGACGCCCGGTGATGATGCCGATGATCGCGTCGTCCACGGACTGGCTCAGCGTGGCGCCCGCGGTGCTCAGAGTATTGGAGCGGAGACCGGTCGCCGGATTGTCGATCAACTTGGGGCAGGTCTGACGCTGCCACTCGTAGGCCGCCTTGATCTCTTCCTGCGCATTGGGTACATACAGCACCTGGGGTGCGCTGCACATGAAATAGAACGGCAGATTGACGACGTTCTCGGTCCTGCCACGGGCCGTCGGCATCGGGTCGCCGTTCTTGTTGTAGGTGAAGTGCACGCCCTCCACGCCATACATAAGGAGTTGGTACTCCTCGGTCCCGAAAGGTGAGGCCAGGAAATCCAGCACCTTCAGAACCATCTTGATCTTCGCCTTCGACAGCTTCTTGTTGATGACGGTGTACCCGGCATACCCCGGTCCCGCCCACGGAGTGGCGTCAACTCCGTTCGCGGAGTAGGAGATCATCGGGGTCGCCTTGAAACCCCGCACCTGACTGAGCGTTGTCGGGAGGGCACCGAAGCTGTCCGTGTAGGACTGCACAGTTCCGTTGTAGAACTGCGTCTTGAGGTCGACTGTCGCAGTCGAGGCGGAGTCGGGGTAGTACTGCCTCCGCTTCCACAAGGTGTGCAGATACGCCAGCGTCTCCTTGAAGCGAGGGCTCTCGTAATAGGTACTGAACTTTCCGTTCGATACCGACCAGGTGTTCGGCACTCCGTGGAACTGTGCGTGGGCACCGAACCAGTTCAGTGCGTTGTCCTTCGCCGCGCCGATCCCGTACTTCCTGCCGTGGGTGAGTTCCTGGAGCAGGCGCGTGAAGTCCTCGCGGCTGTACCCGCTGTCGTCGGGGCGGAAGCCGTGCTTCTCGAAGTTGGTGCCGTTGATCCACAGGGCCAATCCCGGTCTGGCTCGCTGAATGGGGACACCGTAGATGCCGCCGTGGAAGCGACCTGCCGCCCGCCAGGAACCGGTCGGAATATTCGCGAGGTTGGGGTAGTCCTTGACGGCGTCACCGGAGACGAATTCCGAGATGTTGGCCATTGTCTTGAGGACAAAAGGTGCCTCGTGCGGGAGCGTGGCCCCGCCGGCCAGGTTCAGGATGTCCGGGAGATCACCGCTGGCCATCAAGGTGGCCATCTTTGCCGTAAAGTCCGCGGCCGGCACCGAGGCGAAGTCGATCTTCACGCCGAGAGCCTTCTCCATGGCCTGCCAGTACTTGTTCTGCCCACGAGGGGTGGGTGCGGTGCCATAGGTGATGGTCATGACCTTGAGCGTGGAGCCGTCGCCGGGAGTCTCAGAGGTTCCCTTGGTGAGCTCGGAGGGGTATTTCAGGTAGGTGTCCTGGATGCCGGTGACGGCGTCGCCCTTGAGGTCCGGGGTGACGGTGGCCTTCGCCACGTACGTCGGCCACGGCGCCAGTTCCGCCCCCGCGTTGGCGGCGTTGCCCGAAGAGCTGGAGGTACTGCAGGAGCTCAGCAAGGGAGGTGCGGCGATGGCGGCGGAGGCGATGCCGATGGAGCGCAACACGGAACGGCGGGAGGGGGTGTGCATGGTCGTACGTTCCCTTCAAGAAGAGTGCTTGACGCCTATGGCCCATGTCTCGAGCCGAGTGACGGGCCGCCGCATATGCGGGCCTCAGAAGTGGGTCCGGCTTGAATTCAGCTTTTGATGGCGCCCGAGAGCACGCCCTTGGCGAAGTACTTCTGCAGGAACGGGTACACCAGCAGGATCGGCACCGTCGCCACGACCAGGACGGCCATCTGAATGGTTTGCGGGGCTGCCATGGCCGCGTCGCCCGCGCCGGTTGAACTGGCGATCTGACCGCCGCTCAGGACGTAGGTGCGGAGCACCTGCTGGAGCGGCCAGTGGTCGTCATTCATGTAGATCGACGCCTGAAACCATGAGTTCCAGTAGGTCACGGCGTAGAAGAGGGAGACCATCGCGAGCGCGGCCTTGGAAAGCGGCAGTACCACGGCCACGAGGATCCTGAAGTTTCCCGCACCATCAAGCCGGGCCGCCTCGTACAGTTCCTCCGGAACGGATTGGAAGAACCCCCGCAGGACCACCAGGTTGAAGACACTGATCAGCACCGGGACGATGAGCGCGGCGTAGTTGTTCAGCAGCCCAAGGTTCTTGACCATCAGATAGGTCGGGATCATTCCGGGCGGGAAGAGGAAGGTGAAGAGTACGAGCAGCAGCATGGGTTTGCCGCCGAAGACCTTGGGGCGGGCGAGCGCGTAGGCCAGCATGACCGTGCACACCATGCTCGCTGCCGTCCCGACGACCGTGACCCCGATACTCACCCACAGCGCATGGGTGACGATGCCACCGCTAAAAATCTGCCGGTAGGCCTGCAGAGACGGGTCGCTGGGCCACACCACCCAACCGCCGTTCGCCACGACGGACTCCGTGGACGACAGCGAGGTGGCGATGACGACCAGGAACGGCATCAGGACCAAGAGGATGATCACCGCGAGAGCGGCGCCCTTTGCGGCCAGCGTGACCTTTCGAGGCTTCTCCATCCAGACCGGGCGCACTTGCTTGGCCGGCCGACGGATTCTGGGGCGAGTCCCACTGACAGCACTCACTTGTAGACTCCCTGTTCCCCGAGGCGGTGCGAGATCTTGTTTGCGGCGTAGACGAGGATCGCCCCTACCACACCCTTGAAGAGGCCGGCGGCAGCACCGAAGCCGAAGTTTCCGCCGACAATTCCCTTGTAGTACACAAAGGTGTCGATGATTTCCGCTGCGTCGGGACCCACAGTTGTTCGCTGCAGCAGGATCTGTTCAAAGCCGATGGAGAGGATCTCCCCGATCCGCATGATGAGCAGCAGGATGATGATGGGCCGGATGGAGGGCAGGGTGATGTGCCAGAACCTCCGCCACGGGCCTGCCCCGTCGATGGCCGACGCCTCGTAGAGCTGATCGTCGACCTGGGTGAGTGCGGCAAGGAAGATGATCGTTCCCCAGCCGCAGTCCTTCCAGATGACCTGCAGCACGGTCAGCGGCTTGAACAGTTCCGGGTTTCCGATGATGTCGACCGTGTGCAGCCCGGCTCCCGACAGTGCGGAATTGAAAAGACCGGCACTGCCCAGCATCTGCTGAGCCATGGCGACCACGATTACCCAGGACATGAAGTGCGGCAGGTACACCACCGACTGCACGAACCGTCGAAGGGTGTTCGACGTGAGGCTGTGCAACAGCAGAGCCAGGGCCAACGGGGCAGGGAAATAGAAGATCAACTGCAACCCGGCGATCTCGACCGTGTTGCGGGCCGCATGCCAAAAGCCCGGGTCACCGAGCAGATCGGTGAAATTCCGGACACCAACCCATGCGCTCCCCCAGAACCCGTCGAACGGAATGTAGTCCTTGAAGGCGATGACGTTGCCGAAGAGAACCGCATAGTGGAATACCAGAAAGTAGCCCAGCCCCGGGAGCATGAGCAGGACGAACAGCCGGTCACGTCGGAGTCGCCCGAGCCTCACAAAACGCTGTCTTCCGCGCCGCGGGGAAGGTTCGTCCGGACGGGCCACGCCTGGAGACTCGTCACAGCCGGCCTCACGGCCCGTTGAGCCGATCTCGGCGAGCCCCGTCTCCGGCCCGCTCATGCCGAGAATCCCGAGTGGCGAGATCTTCCGGCGGAGTTCACATGGGAGTAACGCTGCTCTGTCACGGTCGCGACACTATTGGCCAAACTTGGCCGTCACCATGGCCTGAATTGGGCGAGAGTCGGACAGAGTTGTCCTGGAGCCGACAGCCGAGGGAGCCTGCCGAGGGAACGGTGAGGCCGCCACGCGCCTCCCCCGCCGTGCTGCGGCTCTTGGTCACTGCTCTGTGGGCTCCGAGTCGGTCGGGTAGTGGTCCCAGCCCTGGCCGTTGAGGGCGCGCCTGCGGTAGGCAGAGGGCGTCAGCCCGTAGGCGGCTTTGAACCGCCGCGCGAAGTAGCCGGCGTCTCCCCAACCGAGCTGCGCTCCGATCCTCGCGACCGCCTGATCCGTTTGCACCAGAAGCCGGGCCGCGGCTTGCTCCCGCAGTTGGTTGAGGTAGGCGATCGGCGAGACTCCGAGATCGCGCTGAAACAACCGGACGAGGTACGTACGCTCCACCGAGGTCAGAGCGCCCAGTTCGGCAAGGGTCCACAAACGACCGGGGTCGTCCTCCATCACCTTCACAGCGCATGACACCGCAGGGTGGAGCTTGGCTCGCCGACGACGCTCCACGGAGTCCTCGGCGACCCACGCGTGGCTCAGAAGATCGAGGTAGATCAAGAGGTGCCCGATGATCTGGACGCGGGAGCGCGGCCCTGACGTGGTGTCGCTCATGCTGTACAGCTCTGCGATCGCCGCGCTCAGGTCGCCCGAACCAAGCTGCACCCGCTGGGGAAGCGGCAGGGTCGAGGCGTGCAGACCGGCCATCAAAGGCAACTCGGCATCGAGAAAGGGCAGCGTGGTGTGTACCAGCTCCGGCGCCACGAAACAGTCGAAGACGACCAGATCCTCACACTCCCGGTAGGCATGCCATTGATTCGGCGGAATCACTACGGCGCTGCCTGGGCGAATGGAGTGGTCACCATCGACGGAGACGTGGAGGGCACGTCCCTGGGTGACGAGGGCGATCTCCAGGAAGTCGTGGTCATGGGCGGCCACGTCAGCGGTGATCTCATGACGATCGGCCCAGACCGGCAGCCCATCCGAGCGGAACACGGTTGCACGCTCATATCTGTATCGCGACCCACGAGGCAACTTCGTCCTACTTCCGCACAATCCAGCCCTGCATGATATTCACACCCTCTTCAATAACATCACGTTCGTGACAGAGCAATGGCCCAGGTTCATATACCAAGTTCGACACCCGGTTCCCGTGACGGCCACGCCGTTGACAAGGGGGCTGTAATGCACAAGCCTCCAGCGCACGACCCTGTCGCCGATCAGCCGCGCGGATGCCGCCCGGAAACGCTGTTGGCCATGGCGCGCGACTCCCTGCGCCTTCAGTTCGGTGAACCCGAGCTCGTACGTCTCCGTGCCGCGGCAACGGTCGCCGAGCCGCTGGTGACCGATGAGTTGACTTCCCAGGACGTTCGCTCCCGGCTGGCGAAGGTGGAGGTGCTGATCACCTCGTGGGGATGCCCGCCGCTCGACGCCGACGTGCTCCGTGCCGCGCCGCGACTGCGTGCCGTCTTCCACGCCGCCGGCAGCGTGCGGGGGCACGTCGACGAACGGGTCCTCGACCGCGGAATCGTGGTCACCACCGCCGCGGACGCCAACGCCGAGCCCGTTGCCCGGTACACGTTGGCCGCCGTGTTGTGGTCCTTCAAGAAGGTTCCTTTCCTGGCCCAGGACGCTCGGAAGTACCGGGAGGACGTGACCTACCGGGATCGCCGGGGCGAGTTGAGCGGGCGCGACCGCACGGTCGTGATCGTGGGGTTCTCAAGGATCGGACGCCGCGTGGCAGCCCTCCTGCGGACGCTGCACGAGGGACCGATTCTCGTGGTGGATCCGTTCGCGGACCCCGCGGAGGTGCACGCGGCAGGTGCCGAACTGCTCGACATGGCTGAGGCGTTGCCGCGCGCCGATGTCCTGTCACTGCACGCGCCGTTGCTGCCCGAGACCCGGCACATGATCGGCGCGGCAGAACTGGCGAGGCTTCGGCCGGGTGCCACTTTGATCAACACGGCCCGCGGGGCACTGGTGGACGCCACGGCACTCGAACACGCCTGCGCGTCGGGACGACTGGACGCCATCCTCGATGTCACCGATCCCGAGCCGCTTCCCGCGGACTCTCCCCTCTACGACCTTCCCAACGTCTTGCTGACCCCGCACATAGCAGGATCCCAGGGGACAGAGACACACACCATGGCGGATGCGGCACTCACCGAACTCGAGCGGTACGCGGCGGGACTTCCCCCCTTGCACCCCGTCACCCGACAGAGCCTGGCGGTACAAGCATGACGAGCCCACTCGACTTCACCCGCTCCCCGTACACCGGATGGACACGGGAACACTGGGAGCGGCTCGCGGACCGGATGCTGACCGCCGTCGAGCCCTACCGCTCCCCCTGCGGCGCCCGGATAGACCTTCCCGGTCCGGTCAGCGCCGGCGGGCCGATCTCCGACGGCCTGGAGGGATTCGCCCGCACGTTTCTGATCGCGGGCTTCCTCGTGGCCGGCCGCGGCGGTGACGATCCGCGGAACTACCTCGAGAGATACGCCAAGGGCCTGGCCGCGGGCACGAATCCGGCGTCGCCGGAGGCCTGGCCACGTCCCGACGACGGGTTGCACCAGGCGAAGGTGGAAGCCGCTTCCATCGCGCTGAGTCTTCAGGCGACGCGGCCCTGGCTGTGGGACCGCCTGGACCCACGCGTTCGTGAGCAGACCGCCGACTGGCTGTCCGCCGTGCTGGGACAGTGGTATCCGCAGAACAACTGGACATGGTTCCGCATCGTCGTGGAATCGTTCCTCCGCGAGGTCGGGGGCCCTTGGTCCGCCACGGAGATCGAGGAGAGCCTCGCCCTTCACGCATCGCTACGGGCGGCGAACGGCTGGCTGGCCGATGGGCACGGCCGGCTGTTCGACCACTACAACGGCTGGGCGCTGCACCTGTACCCGATGTTGTGGACGCGCCTGTTCGACGTCACCGGAACACTGTGCCCCCAACCGCTCCGTGACCAGTGGGCCGCGGATCTGAGTCGATACACCGATGACGTACTGCGCCTCATCGGCGCCAACGGCGCACCCCTGTTTCAAGGTCGCAGCCTCACCTATCGCTTCGCCGCGGCCGCCCCACTGTGGGTGTCCGCGATCACCGATTCGGGCCGGCAACCGCCGGGGCTGCTCCGGCGCGCGGCCAGCGGAATCGTCTCGCATTTCGCGACGCACGGGGCACTCGAACCGGACGGCCTGCTCAGCCTCGGATGGCACGGCCCCTGGCCCCGGATACGCCAGTCCTATTCGGGACCAGGCTCTCCGTACTGGGCGGCGAAAGGCATGCTCGGCCTCCTCCTTCCGTCCGACCACGCGGTGTGGGCCGACGTCGAGCGACCACTGCCCATCGAGACGGGCGACATCGCCCGTGTGGTCGAGGCACCCGGCTGGTTGGTGTCCGCCCGCCAGTCGGACGGCTTCGTCACCGTGCTCAACCATGGCACGGACATTTCGCGCCCCGGAGAGGCCGCCGCCGACTCCCCGCTCTACACCCGGCTCGGCTACTCCACGGCGACCTCGCCCCCGCTCACAGGCCCGTCCGTCACCAATCCGGTCGACAACACAGTGGTACTGCTGGACGCCACCGGCAGGGCCAGTCATCGAAGCGGGTTCCGTACGTTGCTCGCACAGGAACTGGCGGACGGTGTGCTCGTCGCCGCCTCGCAGGGGCCTGTGCACTGGATAGACGCAGCCGACGAGACCGGCCCGAACCCCGGAACGGGCCCCGCCGGTGCTGTCACCCCCGGCCCGGTCCTCACCGTCGCTTCCGTCGTTCGCGACGGTGTGGAGGTACGACTGGCGCGAGTCGATAGCCCGACATCGGCCGTGCGACTTCGCATCGGGGGTTGGCCCATCGCCTCCTCCAGCCCGCTCCGGTCGGACTCGGACACGTACGAGAAGCCCGTGATCGCCGAAGCAGCCAGCGACGATCTGCGCTCCTTCGTCCAGGGAGTACGTGGACTGGACGAAGCCGGCGTCGCCGTCGATCAGGGGTCCAGCCCCCTCGGTGAGTACACCGGCGTGCCGTGGCTCGCGACACGGACGGTATCTGCCGGTGACATCGTCGTCGCTGTGGTCGTACTGTCCCGCCAGGCCGACCACGGCCCTGCTCCCCTGGTGACGGTGGAAGACATGGCCGGCCAAGGAGACCGGATAGTCGTCTCCTGGCATAACGGCGAACCCACAACGCTCATGTTGCCCATGCACCCAACCGACGGGAAGGCGCAGACCACCAGTTACTGACCTTGTCTGTGTGATCGACGGCGTCGGTCCTGCCGTGCCTGCGGCGCATGGCGCGGTCGGCCTGAGCCACCGCGGCGCTCGGCAGTCGGCAAGATTGTCCGACAACTACCCAACATGATCCCGGCGTCAATCTCTCTGGCGAGGGATACGGTCTGCTGCAGGTTTCTGCTGCGGGTTTCTGCTGCGGGTTTCTGCTGCGGGTTTACGGACAGGTCGCCAGCGATAGGCGCCATAAGCTGCCTGCCTTCGCCTCAGCCGAAGAGATCGGAAGCGTAGGGCACATCTCAGATCCCAGGGGAATTTACGATGACAGCGAATAATTCAGATTCCGCTCCTGCCGGCAAGCCGAGTCGCCGGGACATTCTCAGGGTGGCGACCGCGGTGTCGGGTGGTGCCGTCCTCGGCCTCGCGGTGCCGACTGCGGCTGTAGCTGCCGGGCGAGGACCACAAGCCCCCAAGACCCTGGTCGGGGCGATTCGATGGGACGCCTGGGTGGGCGGAGATTCTCACTACGGAAGCGGCGTGAACCGTACGCTGTCGCCGGAGAAGTACCACTTCCGGCTTCCGTTCTATGCCGACATCACGGTTCCGCGGCCAGTGTTGATCGACCAGAGCTTCGACGGCGAAACGACCGGTGCCACTCCTGCCGGTTGGGTCGTAAAGGCACCAACCGGTACCGACGCGTCGGTCGTTGAGGTATCCGGGAGAACCGGCAAGTCCGTTCGGCTGCGGAGCTCGTCCGGGCCCACGGCGGCGACAATGGCCCACACGTTCTCCGCGCAGGCACGTGCTGTCACCGTGCAGTGGCAGTGGAAGGAGGCAGCCGCCGGCCAAGGGGCCCGCGCAAGCCTGAGCGGCGGCTCGTCTGTCGCCGTCGATCTGGCAACCCGGGGCGACGCCGGCGCCAAGGAACTTGTCCACCGTGCGCCTGACGGCTCTTGGAAAGTCGTCCAAGTCATCGAGAGCGATACGTGGTACTCGATCAAGATCGTCATCGATCCTGCGCCCCCCGAAGCTGCCGCGCCGTTCGTCGATATCTTCGTGGACGGGATACGGAAGGTGCGCAATGCGGCGTTCCGCGAATCCACGGCAGTGCTCGACACTCTCGTCTTCGGCACCAGCGAGGGCTCACCTTGCGAGCTCTACATCGACGATGTCAGTACACGGGTGACCGAGTCGGTCAACAGCGACGCCACGCTCCAGGGCGTCATGGACCAGGAGATCCAATACGCCAAGAATGCCGGAATCGACTACTGGGCTTTCCTCTATTATCCGCAGCAACCGCTGGCCCGAGCCAGAGAGTTGTACCTTTCCAGCGAAAGAAGGGGGGATGTCAACTGGTGTGCCATATTGGATGGCAACTTCACCGGCAGCTATGCCACGAATCTTCCGCGCCTCGTGGCACAGTTCAGCGAGCCTAATTACCAGTGCGTACTCGGTGGACGGCCACTCGTGTACTTCTTCAGTACGGCCACGGTGGATCAGGTGGCCACGATGCGGGCCGCTTGTGCACAGGCTGGGCTACCTGATCCGTACATTGTGGTCATGGCGTGGACCGCACAGGGCGCGGCCGACCTCAAGGCCGCCGTGGGTGCCGACGCGGTCAGCCGCTACGCGACTGGCGAGCAAAATGGCCGGCCGTATTCTGAACTCGCCGACGCCGAAGCCGGCCTGTGGAATCAGTATGCAACTGCGGCAGGAAACGTCGTCCCGACCGTTTCGACAGGTTGGGACAAGCGCACACGGTACGACTATCCGCTTTCCTGGGAGCCCAACTATACGGGGTTCAAGAATGAGTGGACACAACAGGCAACACCTAATGAAATCGCAACACACCTGCAAGGCGCCGTGCGCTGGAACCATAGCCATCCGGACAATGCGTCGGCCAACACGGTCCTCATCTACGCCTGGAACGAATTCGATGAAGGCGGCTGGATCTGCCCGACGCTGTTCGAAATCAGGGACGCGGGCAGGCCGCTACGTCTGGACGCCATCGCAGAAATACCTCGAACCAGTTCCGGAACACTGGGGCGACCGACCCTCTGACGTTTCCGCGAACCCGCTCAGCCACAGGCCGATGAACTGGTTGTGGCTATTTGGGCCCAAGACGCGCCCCTGGACCTCGTAGGCGTAAAACACATCAAAGGAGACGGCGGTATGCCTGAACGAGATGACGAGCCCGGAGAGAGAGGCACCGGCGGGATCGGCCGGAGGGTGCTGCTCAAAGCAGCGCCAATCGCTGCGGGCGGGATTGTTCTGGGTACACCCAGTCCCGCAGTCTCGGCAGGGCGCCCTAGCGTCTCCATCCGCCCAGCAGCAACGTCCGAGACGCAACCGGCCTTTCACGCGGATGGTTCGGTGTCATACGCCGAGGGCTTGGTTCCGATGAGCGATAAGAATATCCGTTACCTGGGCCGGTGGAGAGAAAAACCGAACGGATACGTTAACGGATACTACGAAAGCGGCCTCGAACTCAGCTTTACGGGAACCTCCCTTTCCGTGGCGCTTGAGGATGTTTGCAGGCTTCTCTACAGCGTGGACGGAGGAGCATTCCAGCGAAATATCAACGCGAAGGACACTTTGACCATCGCATCGGGCCTCAAAGAAGGGGAGCACTCGATGCGGATCTATTCGGAGTACCAGCAATCCTTCCCGAGAATGAAGTACTGTCAGATCGACCATGGCGCAAGCACGACACCCTTCACAAAAAGACCAACCATGGAGTTTGTAGGGGATTCCATTTCGGTGGGGTACATCGGGCCAGGACTGGTCAATTCGCTCGGGAATTCGTTCAGTTTCAGGACACCTGAACTGCTGAACCTTTCGCATAACACCGTTGCATTTGGAGGGATAGCGGTGGCGGCGGGGTCCGGCGGGCC
Organism: Streptomyces rugosispiralis; assembly: GCF_024505145.1. Lineage (GTDB taxonomy): Bacteria > Actinomycetota > Actinomycetes > Streptomycetales > Streptomycetaceae > Streptomyces > Streptomyces rugosispiralis. The sequence continues at coordinate 66,900 of NZ_JANIAA010000001.1, forward strand.
GGACACGACAGGGATGGTGAGCCGCTACACCAAGCTGTCGGAATACACCCCGGGCGAATCGAGTGTTCCGGAATGGGACACCTCGCAGTACACACCCGACTATCTTGTGATCAATCTCGGCACAAACGACCCTTCAACCGGTGAAAAGGCGCAGAATTTCAAGCCTGCATATACCGCCTTCCTCGAAAACGCGAGGGCGTACTACCCAGACGCGACGCTCTTCGCAATGTCCCCCTTCAACGGATCTCACAGGAATGAGATATCCGAAATAGTGACCGCAAGAAATTCCACCGGGGATGCGAAGGTGATATACATCGATACGTCCGGTTGGATTGATATCGCGACAGAGACAACGGACGGCACCCATCCAACCATCGCCGCCCAGGAGAAGATTTCCGTCAACCTGGCGACTTCAGTTCAGAAATACTTGACTGCGCGGCATTGAACGCGTGACGCCCCTCGGATTCGGCGGCGGTGGCGCGGCTGGTGAGCCAGGCTTTGCGTAGTTCAATCGCGGCCTGCCCATTACCGAAGGCTTCTTCCGGCTCCCGCATGGAGGAGCCTGCGTTCTTCCGCTCGATGGCGGTCGCAATCCGCGGGTCGAGGACCCGTTCCGGCCTGCTGGCCTGACGCTCCGCCCGGCACCTCGGTGTTGGCCGCCGCGATCAGCTTCGGCGTGCTCCAGCGCAGCTTTATGTCGCCGTCGGTGGCCAGGGCGACCATGCCGCGTTCGGTCATCATCCGGGAGATCGCGGTGCCGAGTCCGAGCGGCCATCGGCGGTGCGTTCCCGGGCGGCGTCGGCGACCTGCCTCGTAGCGGCCACCGTGTCGGCGCCGCTCGGGTTCGCGCGGAACCAGCGGCGGTTTCTGCTCGGTCACGTACGCCCGCCGTGCCTCGGCTTCGGCTTCTTCCGTCCGGCCCAGCATCGCCAGGCCGCACCACCGGTACTCCGACACCGCCTGCTGCACCGCCTGGAGCGCGGCCAGTCAGCGGAGTCAGAGGTGACGCTCCCCAGGAGTCACCAGTCGGTGAGGTCGATCAAACGGGAGCAGTGCGGGTCGTCGATTTCGCCGGGCACGGTCCGTTCCATCTCCTCGATCAGAGAGGGAAGTGCCGCGAGCAGGGCTGTCAGGGCACCGGACAGTCGTACATCGGCGGCGACCACATCGGTGTCTTCTTCGTGCCCGGGGCGGCGGGAGCGACCTGCGCGGGATCCACATGGATGGGAGCCGGCGGACCAGGCCATCGCCGCACAGCGGGCCGCTGGCCAGTCCACGCCCGGCCAGGATCGCCTCAGCAGTGTGGGAAGGCGCCGGGGTGGGAGGCCGGCGCGCGGCTTACGCCCCGGCCCGACCGCGGTTCTGGAGCGGCCATCGCGGCCCCACTGCCGGGTCCCGGCGCCATACGTACTGTCGCTCAGGTTCCACGGTCATGCCGAAGTCGCACAGGGTCGGCTGTACCTCGGTCAGCCACCAGTCCCAGACAGGCTCCAGTTCGTCGGCCAGGCGCCGCGGCCCGCTCTGGCACGCGACGGCCTCGCCGTCCCGTGCCGTCATCGGGCGACCGACAACCCGGTCGGCGGCCAGCGCGCCGAAGAGTAAAGAACGAGGAAGGAGCCTGTGACCGTAGGCGTGGTAGCCGAAGCGGATCCGTGGAGTGGAAAGTCCGCTGCCCTGGTGCCGTCACACACCAGGGCAGCGGGGCTAGTGGATCCTCATGGCACAGCTGGGCGCTGGTCAGCCGATGGGGTTGACGAAGGTGCCGGGGTGGGTGGCGCTGCGCTGGTCGACGAGGCTGTCGCTCTCCCAGGGGCCACTCGATCTTGAGGGCCCTGGTCTGGGAAACCACCGATCCTGCAGGAATAGGAGCCCTTGTTCATCAGGACAATGGTGGCGGTCGTCCCGCCTTCCGCCGCCCCACTAACGTCCGGCTGACACGACAGTGACCAGGGAAAAGACGCCAAGGGGTCACGCCCGGTCGCGCGGCGGTCACCCGCACGGGGCCTCCGGGGGCACGGGAGGCGCTCGGCACATCAGCCGCGGTCTGCCCGCCCCGTGGTCGCTCCTCACCGGTGCAGCGACCACGGGGTGCTTCGGATGGCCTTGCGCGCAGAGAGTGGCCCTTTACACCCAGGCCACGGCGGTGCCGGAGCAGCGCCGCCCACTGCCGCCGTAGATCGAGTGGTCGCAGATGAAGAACCGGATCTCCTGTCCGGACTTCCAGGTCGAGGGGATGGCCCGGCTCGTGGACTGGCTGGTTTGGGCGATCCAGCCGTGGTTGTGGGTGAACGAGCTGCCGGTGGCCACGTTCGTCACGTACAGGGTCGCAGCGCGGTCATCGTCGTAGGTGTTGTCCCAGATGGTGAACCGGTTGGCAGCGCTGTCGTAGCGCGCACCCGTGGCATTGCCCGGTGACTGCACGTCGGTGATCGCTGCTTCCGCCGTTGACACGGAAGCCAGCGATATCACCGCAGCGGCCGCCAGAACTCCAATCGCACGGTACCTGGACATTGATTTCCCCCTTTTTGGAATGGAGTGGACTCGTGCCCTGACAATCTCAGGCGCGCCAAACCGCTGGTCAAGGCGCTGTGCTTGTCCCGGACATGTCCCGGACAGGCCGGTACATGTCCGGGACGCCGATGGGGCCGAGACTCTCAGCGACGTTCCGCTCGAGCGGAATGCCTTCATCACCTGGGGCACCAGCACCGAGATCGTCAGCCGTTCCGGCAAGGCGGGATGACCATGATCAATCTCAGCGCCAACCGCAGTTTCATCGTCGAGACGCTGCCGGGCCCTGGGCCGCTTCCCTCCTGGGTTCGGAGGCGTGACCACAGCGGCGCCTGTCGGCCATCCTTCGTCCGCCGCTGTGTGCGGTGGCGGACAGCGGCGGACCGCGCTGGGATTGGTCATGGCGGCCGGTCGGCCTCCTACCGGGTCGATGACTGCCCCCACCGGGCGCGATGCCCGCTCCCTGAGCGTCCCCCTACTCGGAGGAGTCCCTCATGCAAGCCATCACCGTCCAGGACCGCGACGCCGGTGTCAGCGGCCTGACCCTCTCCGATGTGCCCCACCCGCGCGCCGCGGAGAACGACGTGATCGTGGAGGTTCACGCCGCCGGATTCACCCCGGGCGAACTGGACTGGCCCGGCACCTGGACCGACCGGGCCGGCCGTGACCGGACCCCGACCGTGCCCGGCCACGAGCTGTCCGGGGTGATCACCGAGCTCGGCTACGGCACCACCGGCCTGACGGTCGGGCAGCGCGTGTTCGGTGTGACCGACTGGGCCCGCAACGGCACGCTGGCCCAGTACACGGCGGTCGAGGCCCGCAACCTCGCCCCGCTCCCGGCCGATGTCGACCACCTCACGGCCGCCGCGCTGCCGATCTCCGGGCTCACCGCCTGGCAGGCCCTGTTCGACCACGCCCACCTGATCACCGGCCAGAGCGTGCTCATCCACGGCGCAGCGGGCGGCGTCGGCTCCATCGCCGTGCAGCTGGCCCGCGAGGTCGGCGCCCGGGTGATCGGCACCGGCCGGGTCGGTGACCGCGACACCGCCCTCGGCCTGGGCGCGGACGCCTTCGTCGACCTCCAGGCCGAGGGGCTGGCGGACATCGGCGAGGTCGATGTGGTGCTCGACGTGATCGGCGGCGAGATCCTCGAACGCTCTACCGCACTGGTCCGCCCCGGCGGCACCCTGGTCACCATCGCCGAGCCGGTCACCGTGCACCCCCGCGACGGGCGAGCCGTCTTCTTCGTCGTCGAACCCGACCGGGCCTGTCTGTCCGACCTCGCCCAGCGGCTGCGGGACGGCCGCCTCAAGCCGATCGTCGGCACCGTCCGGCCGCTCGCCGAGGCAGCCTCCGCGTTCACGCCGGACAAGCGCGTCCCCGGCAAGACGATCATCCGCGTCAGCGAAGACTGAGCGAGAAAGCCCCCGTGTCCCGCATACGCCCCGTTCCGCCCTGACCGCCCTGCTCGCCACCGCCCTGCTCGCCACCGGCCTGCTCGCCACCGGCCCGCTCGCCACCGGCCCGCTCCTCGGCCGCCGAACACACCGACGCCGACAAGCCCGCCATTCCGCCTCTGCGGCCGCCACCACGACAGCCGCCTCCACGTAACCGTCCGAGACACTCGCCCCGCTCCTCGAGCGGGCCCTGCCGAATGCCAAGGGCAAGGCGTTCGGGGACACAGATGAACGCAGAGGTCAGGCCCGTACGAGCGGGCCGGCCGCGGCGACGAAGGGGAGCTTCCCCTGCCAGGCGCAACTCCTCCCTACGGGTGGCAAGGCCGTTGCTGGAGAGCTTGTCGAGCAGCCCACCGAGCGGGAAGACGGAGTCGGCCGCGGACGAGAGACACACCTACCTGGCGCTGCGGGAAGTCCGGCATACCGTCACTGCGGCGGCCACCAGCACCCCAGTGGTGAAAGCCAGCAGAAGCACACGGCCGACCGGCCACAGGCCCAGCAGGCGGGCGCTGGTTACAACAGCCAGCTGCCTGACGGCGAACGGCTCGGGGTGCCGCTCTCTGGGCTCCGGATAAGCTCCCCGTCTCCGGAGTCCAGAGCCGTCGTGACGAGGTGCTCAGGGGATATGGGCCTCGCACGTCAGCCGGAGCACCTCGACGGCCACCGCGGCATCCCGTTTCCGACGCCGCCGGGCTGTGGCCGCCTTGCGCTCTCAATCGTCGGCGCGGTCCTGGGCCCAGGCCGTAGGGGTTGTTGGCGCGCTTTGAACTCCCCGGCTGTTACTCAGGAGACGGTCGGACCTGCTCGCTTTCATTCCTCACACGCATGCTCGACGCGGAGAGCGAGCCGTAGCCTGAGCCAGTGGCTGCCTCCAGAGAGATCTTCGCAATCGATGGCTGCGGAACCTCCTGACCGAACGCTACGCCGCTACGGTCGCTGCCGACCGTTGGGAGCGGATGGAGCCGTGGACCGTAACCCGGGTCTGGCTCCGAAGTGCTGCGACGGTTCCCGACTCCGTCGTCGTGAAGTGGATATCAGACGGGCTACGGGACGCCCGTACTGCCGCGTGGCGGCTGCGTACCGAGCTGGCCGCGCTTCAGTTCCTCAGCCGGGACCTCGGGACCGGCCTTGCTCCCGACGTCATCGCCGCTGATACAGCCGCCGGATTCCTCGTCCTGGAAGACCTGGCGCCCCGGGTGAGCCTCGACCAACTGCTTCGACGGGACGGCGCGGCAGCGCACGGCGGCCGACTGGCCGCGTCCGCCCACGCCCGCGGCGTCCTGAGCGCGGCCACCGCCGGGCGAGCCGCCGCCTACTACGCCCGCCGGTCCGAGCTGGGACCGGTCGACCCCGCGGCAGACCGGGCAGGGCGACTCACCCCGTTCCGGAAGGCCGGAATCGAGCACGCCTCGGCCCTCGGGGTACATCTCGAGGGCCGGGCCGCACATGAACTTGCTTGAGCTATCGGCGAGTTGGCTGCATGTGCCAGGCCCGGCCTGGCTGACGGTGGGCGATCCCACCACTACGGGACTGGCCGACCAGTACCGGCGTGCCCTGGCCCTCGGCATCCCCGAGGCCGAGGACGACCAGCGGTACGGAAAGGGCCTCGCCGCTGCCTGCGCGTCCTGGGCGCTGGTCCGTCTGCAACGGTTCCCTCTGCTCGATGCCCGTCCACCAGGTGACCACAGCCGACTCCAGCTCATCGCAACGCTGGAGGCCGCCGCTCACACCTCCCAGACCCATCAGGCCCTGCCTCATCTCGTTGCCTGGATCCGCCGCATCGCCGCCGTACTACGTCGTCGCTGGCCCGACGCGGACCAGGACCTCACCGACCCGGCAGGGTTCCCGCCCTACCGGGCCCGTCTCTGACTCCGAGCGCTCTCGTACGGTTCGACCGCGGCTGGACCGCCGGAATCGAACGGCCGTCCAGCTCGACCGCGATCGACCGCAGCCAGTTCGTCAGCCCGACGCTCGACCGGCGGTGCCGCTCGGTCAGCCCGCCGACCCGCTCGACGAACGCCCTGCGCGAACAGCTCCCGTGGCCGCAGAAGTACCGGCGTACCCGGAGCCGGACCACGACACGACGGGACCCCGACGGCCGCTCTTCCTTCCGACGACGTTCAGGCGCGGGCGGGTGGCAGCCGAGAAGCGCAGCGCCCAGTGGGTCTGGGAACAAGCCGCCATCCACACCGTTTGGTCGCACGGATTCCACAGCGCACCAACTGGTCCTAAAATGTGTTGGCTTGGCGCCGACGGGGGGAGGTTGACGAGCGTGCGGTCAGAACCGGTGCTAGTTGTGATCGCCTTGCTCTGCTGGTTGATCTACGCACTGTTCGTGTGGATCCGCGGAATCGTGCACCGGCGGCGGCTGCCGGAGCCGTCGGTCGCCCCGGGCCAGTTGGAGCTCTATCAGGGGCAGGTATTCCGCGAGATTTGCCGACGGGCGGCGAACCCGGGACGGCGCGTGATGATGACCGACTACTTTGCCGAGCGAGGATGGAATCGGGCGGACGTCATGCGCATCCTGGCGGAGTTGCTCAAGCACAAACTGATCGATGTGGAGGGTTGGCGGTTCGGCAGCTACAGCGTGACCCACAAGGGCTGGACCGAGTACGAGGGCAAGTTCATCTGGACAGGAGGCGAAGGGGTGCACATCTCCACCGGACCGGGCGGCTTCATCGTGGCGAACGTCAACAGCCATCATTCGGTGGCCCACGGCGGCTACGGCAACCGGGCGAACGCGCCTGACATCCCCCACCAGCAACTGATCGACGCGCTGCGCACGGACGCGGACACCGCGACGTCCGATGAGGCGGTGAGGGCGCGGGAGTACGCCGACGACCTGGCCGCGGCCGTCGAGGCGCAGGATGCCGACAGGACGGCTCGCGTCCTCGGAAGGATCAACGCCCTCCTGTCCACCGCTACGGCTGCCTTCACTCTGGCCCGCGGACTACTGCCATCCGGCTCATAGCGCAACGGAGCCGCCGGGGACCGCTTGGCGTGCATCGGGTGTCGGCACTCGCCGCAGGTCAGCGTTGCCCTAGGAAGCTGGAAGCTGCCCCGTTCAAGCTGCCTCAGCAGCGGGACGAAGGGCATGTGCGCACAGTGAGAGCCGGGTTTGTGCAGACCCACATCGCGGTTTCGGTCAGTGGTCTCGCAGCCGCGCGAATGCGGGGGCGTGGGCGGAATGGGGGGCGAGGGTGTAGGTGACGATGGTCAGACCGGGGTCGGCGGGGACTTCGAGGGCGTCGTAGTCGAGGTCGAGGTCGCCGACGTCGGGGTGGTGGAAGCGCTGCTGCCCGCTGCGGTAGTACTCGACGTCGTGGGCGTCCCAGCGCCTGGCGAACTCGTCGCTGTGGGTGACGAGTTCGTCGATGAGGCCGACGAGGTCGGTGTTGGCCGGAGTGCGGGCGGCTTCGGTGCGCAGGCTGCCGACCGCGTCGTGGGCGATGCGGTCCCAGTCGCGGTAGAAGCGGCGGGCGCGCGGGTCCAGGAAGACGAAGCGGGCCAGGTTGGGCGGCTGCTCCGCGATGTCGAGGGCTTCGGTGTACAGGGCGCGGGCGAGAGCGTTCGTGGCCAGGACGTCCAGGTGGGCGTTGCGCACGAAGGCGGCCGCTTGGGTCATGGCGTCCAGGACCTGCTGGAGGCTGTCGCGCACGTGTGACAGGCCGCCGTCGCGGTCGGTGGTGCGGTGAGGGGCGTTGGCGGCGCGGACGAGGGCGGCCAGGTGGGCGCGCTCGACGTCATCGAACTGGAGGGCGGTGGAGAGGCTGTCGAGGATTTCTTCGGAGACGCCGCCGACGTTGCCGCGCTCGATGCGGGTGTAGTACTCGACGCTGATCGCGGCGAGCTGGGCGACCTCGGAGCGGCGCAGGCCCGATACCTGGCGTCGGCCGCCGAAGTCGGGCAGGCCGGCTTCCTCGGGAGTCAGACGGGCGCGGCGGCTGGTGAGGAAGTTGCGGATGTCCTCGCGGACAGTATCGGCTGGCACGTTCCCCAGCCTAGGCCGCAGGGGTGGGCGGGGGTCCCTGCCAGTACCTCTCCTGACAAGGACTCCCAGGTCACAGGCGGTGCGTGGTTCTTTTGGAGGTGTGGCCGGGCCAGCAGACCCGGACCGACCCACCTTCGAGAAGGGATCACCCCGCGTCATGACCTCGACCGCTTCCCTGCCCCGTTCCCCGGGCCAGGGCACTCCGGTTGCGGAGCGGCATGCGGAACCGCATGCGAAGGCGACGCTGGCCGCCGCCGTCCTGGGCTTCTTCGTGATCACGCTGGACGCGACGATCGTCAACGTCGCCCTGCCCTCCATCCGCGATGCGCTGGGCGGCGGGATCACCGGCCTGCAATGGGTGGTCGACGGCTACACGCTGATGTTCGCAGCCTTGCTGCTGTCCGCCGGCGCCCTGTCGGACCGGATCGGTGCCCGTAAGGCGTTCGCCGCCGGACTGACCGTGTTCGTCATGGCCTCACTGGCGTGCGGGCTGGGTCCCTCGCTGCCCATGCTGATCGCGGCCCGTGTGATGCAGGGCATCGGGGCGGCGATCACCATGCCGACCTCGATGGCGCTGGTGCGCCACGCCTACCCCGACCCGGCCCGCCGCGCCCGCGCGGTGGGGGTGTGGGCGATGGGCGGGGCGCTGGCGGCCGCCGCGGGCCCCGTCCTCGGTGGCGTGCTGAGCCTGGCCTCCTGGCGGATGATCTTCTTCATCAACCTGCCGGTCGGCATCATCACCTTGTTGCTGTTGTCCCGGGCGCCGCACTCGCCGACCAGACCGGCACCGTTCGACTGGATCGGGCAGATCACCGGCATCCTCGCGATGGGCGGACTGACCTTCGGTGCCATCGAGGCCGGGCAGGACGGCTTCACCTCTCCCCGGGTGCTCGGGGCGCTGGGGCTGGCCGTGGTGGCCTTTGCCGCGTTCCTGGCCGCGCAGGCCAGGGTGGCGCACCCGATGGTGCCGCTGTCGCTGTTCCGCTCGCGGACGGTCGTGATCGCCACCGGTATCGGGTTCGCGTTCATGGTCGGCTTCTACGGGCTGCCGTTTGTCTTCAGCCTCGACTTCCAGCAGCAGCACGGCCTGTCCGCGCTGGGCGCCGGGATCGCGTTCTTGCCGATGATGGTCCTCAGCGCCTGCCTGACCCCGTTCTCCTCGCGCATCGCCGAGCGCACCGGACCACGCGTGCCGGTGGTCACCGGTCTGGTGCTGATGGCGGCGGGAGCCCTCGCGCTCGCCCTCGTCCCGGCCTCCTTCCCGGTGTGGGCCAGTGCCCTGCTGCTGATCCCGGTAGGACTGGCCGGGCCGCTGGTGATGCCGCCGACCACCGCCCTTCTGCTGGAGCACGTGCCCGCCGAGCGGACCGGCACCGCCAGCGGCGTGTTCAACACCAGCCGGCAGATCGGCGGCGCCCTGGCCGTGGCCGTCTTCGGCGCCCTGATCTCCGCCCCGGCCGGTTTCCGGCACGGCCTGCGCATCAGCCTCGTGCTGGCTGCGGTCGTCGGCTTGGCCGCCGCGGTGGCCGCCCCACGGATGGCCACCGCACGCCGCACCCCCTGACCTGATCCCGGCAACCGTGGATCACACCTGTGACGCAAAGGGAGATTTCATGTCCGAGCACAAGCAGCCCTCCGGCGCCGCCCGCATGTTCGGCGACTTCGCACCGCAGTTGGTGCACTTCACCGACGACGTGTTGTTCGGCGAGGTGTGGGAGCGCCCCGACCTCAGCCCGCGGGACCGCTCGCTGATCACCGTGGCGAGCCTGGTCACCAGCGGAAGCACCGAGCAACTGCGCTACCACCTGGGCCGCGCCAAGGACAACGGCGCCGGCGAGGCCGAGCTGATCGAGGCCATCACCCACCTGGCCTTCTACACCGGCTGGCCCCGCGCCATGTCCGCCATGACCGTCGCCAAGGACCTCTTCCGCAACTGACCCACCCACCCATCCACACACGCACGAACGCGCACACGCACGCAAGGAGCCATCCCGATGGAACTGCTGACGCGTCCCGCCACCCGCAAGCTGCCGGAGAAGATGTTCACCGGCGACGCCTGGGCCGATGTGATCTACCGCGGCGAGGAGGAGTCGACGGCGCGGGCGAACGCGGTGCACTTCGCACCCGGCGCCCGCACCGCCTGGCACTCCCACGGCATCGGCCAGACCCTCTACATCGTCGAGGGCATCGCCCTGATCCAGTCCCGCGGCGGAAAGATCTTCGAGGCCCACCCGGGCCAGGTCATCTGGACCCCGCCGGGCGAAGAGCACTGGCACGGTGCCGCCCCGGACCACTTCATGACCCACATCGCCCTGTGGGAAGGCGACGACGTCACCTGGCTCGACCACGTCACCGACGCCGAATACGCCGGCCCCCGCACCCCCGACCTCTGACGCCCAGCAACCAGCCCCCAGCAACCAGCAACCAGCAACCAGCAACCAGCAACCAGCAAGGAGCATCCCCGTCATGCGTGGAGCCATCCTCTACGGGCCGGGCGACGTCCGCGTCGAAGAACGCGACGCCCCCACCATTCTCAAGCCCACCGACGCCGTAATCCGCACCTTCGCCACCTGCGTGTGCGGCTCGGACCTGTGGGACTACCGCGGCATCAACCCCGCCAAGGACCCCGCCCCCGCCGGCCACGAGTACGTCGGCATCGTAGAAGAGGTCGGCGACCAGGTCACCACGGTGCGGCCGGGCCAATTCGTCGTCGGCTCCTTCTTCGCCGGCGACGGCACCTGCCCCAACTGCCGCAACGGCTACCCCAGCAACTGTCTCAACCGCGAGTTCGTCGGCGGCTGCCAGGCCGAATACATTCGCGTCCCCTGGGCGGACGGCACCCTCGTCGCCACCCCCGAGCTGCCGGCCGAGGAGCAGGTACCCGATCTGCTGGCCTGCTCCGACGTGATGGGCACCGGCTGGTGGGCCGCGGTCGCGGCCGGCGTCCAGGCCGGGGACACCGTGGCCGTGGTCGGCGACGGAGCCGTCGGCCTGTCCGCGGTCATCGCCGCGAAGGAGATGGGTGCGCAGCGCATCATCGCCATGTCCCGTCACGAAAACCGGCAGAAGCTCGCCACCGAACTCGGTGCCACCGACATCGTCGCCGAACGCGGCGCCGACGGCGTCGCCCGCGTCAAGGACATGACCGGCGGCATCGGCGCCGACCGCGTCCTCGAATGCGTCGGCACCGAGCAGTCCACCCAGCAAGCCCTGGACTCCACTCGCCCCGGCGGCGGCATCGGCATCGCCGGCGTCCCCCACGAAGTGCGGATCGACGGTACCGCCCTGTTCTACTCCCACGCCACGATCCAGGGCGGCCCCGCGCCTGTGCGCCGCTTCCTGCCCGACCTCATCGACCGCGTCCTGACCGGTCGTATCCACCCCGGCCGCGTCTTCGACCTCACCCTGCCCCTCGACCAGGTCGCCGAGGGCTACCGGGCCATGGACGAACGCCGCGCCATCAAGGCTCTCCTGCGTCCTTGATCGTCGTCCGGACGGGCGTTTGGCGTGGGGCCGTGGTCGGGCGTGATCTGCGGTGCCAGGCCGACAGCGTCCCCGTCATGACCGGGAAGACACAGCTCCAGCGCCGACGCGATATCAGCGACGACAGCGCGTCCGGCCAGAACCGGTCCGCGGGCTCGTAGCGGACCGAACCGGCGAGTCGCCGTCGCAGTGACAGCGTCTGGCACGCGAGCCCCCACCCGCAGCGATGACTTTACGAGCCTCACAGGTCACCGTTCCAGGCCGCGGACGCCAGTCGCAGCCGGGAGGCTGTTACTTCAGGTCCGAGAGGAGGCCGTCCAGGGCTTTCTTGAGGGCTGCGGCGTTGGCCGCATCGAACCACGTGGTGCGGATGCGCTCGTTGTTCCCTTTGGGAGTCTCGTGGTCGGCAGCAAGCTGATGCAGAGGGCGGGTCTCGTCGTTCAGGGAGCGGCCGACGTTCTGGAAGAGGCCGCGCACATACCGGTCGGCGGCGTCGGGGGCGATGCCGTGGCCGGTGGCCCACGAGGTGAGCATGGCGAGGTAGGCGTAGTGGGCGGTGAGGGTCCCGGTCAGTGCGGAGAAGACGTTGAACGCGGCCTCGTCCGCGACGGGGAGCGCCCCGCCCAGTTGCTCGAAGAGAGCGTCCACCACCGGGTGCGAGGGGCAGGTCACCGTGACGGAGCGGCGCTCGCGCACCGCGGGCAGCGGGATGGCGCGGACGATCGGGGCGCCGGTGGCCAGGGTCCGGCGCAGGTCGTCGATGGCGACGCCGGCCATCAGGTTGACCACGGTCTTGTCCTCGTCCACTTTCAGCCCGGCGAGCGCCTCCTGGTGGTCCTGGCGGCGCACGGCGATGATCACCAACTCGGAGCGGTCCACCACCTCCTGGTTGTCGGCGCACATCTGGACGCCTTCGAAGCGCTCGGACAGTTCGGCGGCGGTGCGGGCTCCCCGGGGAGAGAGGAAGACCTCCGTCGACGCACCGCCCCCGCTGCGCAGCCCCTCGACGATGGCCCGGCCGATCTCGCCCACTCCGATGATGCCAATGCGCTGCACTGTGTCTTCCTCCATGGTGTGTGGTGGTCGTGAACCGTGGTGGTGCGGCTCTGTACGGTCGCGATGGTTGCGTGCGGAGTCGAACGGAGCCGTCGTCACGTCGGTCGCCTTCTTCTCCACAGCGATGTGACCACGAAAACGCCCGCCAGACAGGGAGTCATCCCGGCCCATCCCAGCTCCGGCGGCAGTCCGGTCGCGCCGGAGGTGTCCTTGGTCAGCAACCCGGCCAGTGCGGCGATGGCGCCGAGCACGAACATCACGGTCGCGACGGGGCGGGCCCACCGCTTGCCTGCCTTGACGGCCCAGGCCGCCGTGAGCCAGGCAAGGACGCCGAGCGCTCCGATGACGGACAACACGACCAGGTAGGTGATGACGGCCGAGTCGACCCGCGCCTGGGAGTAGTCGGGATAGCCGGCGCGGATGTGATCGGCCAGCACATGGGTGGTGCCGCGGTCGACATACGGCGCGATCGTCGCGAGGACAGTGAGCGCGAGGCCCACGTACATCGCCGCAAGCGGCCCTCGTGCATGAGGTGGTCGCGTCATCAGGGTGCTTCTCTCGTCAGTTCTCTTCATTGGTCGCTTCGCTGTACCGGGGCCCTGGGCCCGGTGTCGGGCACGGCGGCGTCGATGTCATGGGCAGGATGTCGATTTCGACATGGCGTTCCCATAACGAGTACGCGGTCTGGACGGCGCCGATCGGATGGATGGCGCGGCCACGCCGCGGATCGCTGGGTGAGCCGGCGGGGACCAGGCGGTGCGGTGGAGAGTGGCGGCGGCCTCGGGGAGGCGGTGGGGCCGTAGGCGCCAGTCATACACATGCAGCCGAGGCCGCGTCGGGAGACCGCCGCGACGTCGGGTCCGAGGGTCGGGGCATGGTGCCCCCGTCACTTCACCAGGGCCGTGCGGAGGAAGGCGAGGATCTCCGCCTGAGCGGCCTCGGCCTGTGGTTCCATGCCGGGCAGGGTGAGGAACGCGTGCTGCGCTCCCGGGTATTCGGAAAGCCGCACGGGGGTCCCTGCCTCGCGCAGCCGCTCGGCGTAGCGGCGGCCGTGGTCGGCGACCGCGTCCCGGGTGGGCACCACCACGAGCGCCGGGGCGAGCCCGCTCAGGTCGTTCACGTACAGCGGCGAGACCGCGCGGGCGTCGGCTCCAGGCGGGACGGCGAGCCGCTGGAAGAGCCGCAGTTGCGGCAGGGCCCGGGTCGGGCTGTATGCGTACTCGGCCATCGAGGGGTGGTCGAACATCGCCTCGGTCACGTCGGCCGCGGGGTTGACCAGCACCTGCGCCGTCAGCTCCAGTCCGGCCTCCCGGGCCCGGATGGCCGTCAGCGCGCTGATCAGCGCGCCGCAGCTCTCACCGAAGACGGCCACGCGCGCCGGGTCGACGCCCCACTGCGCGGCGTGCCGCACTACGTGCCGGAGCACGTCCCAGCCGTCGTCGGCAGCGTTCGACAGCGGGCTGCCGGGGGCGAGGAGGCGGTGCTCGACGGAGACGACGAGGGCGGGCAGCCGCGCGGCGAGGTGGCTGTTGGTCCAGTCGCACTGCATCGCCGTGCCCACGAAGCCGCCTCCATGGACATGGACCACGAGAGGCAGGTCGGTTCGGGCCGTGGCGTCGTCGTCTGCCGTCGGGGCCGGCCGGTAGACCCGGACCGGTAGGTCGCGGCCGGGCAGCGCGATCTCCTGCCAGACGATCGCGGCGCCGGTGTCCGGCTCTCCGAGGATCGTCCGCGCCGCGCTGGAGGCCCGGAAGCGATTCTCCGCGTCGCGGTAGGCGCGCAGTTCCTCGGTCGTGATCGCCGAGAAGTCCGGCTCCGGTGGCCGTGTCGCGGTGGTGGTCTCGCTCATGTGCCCTTCTCCCCCTCCCGGCCGGACGCCGGGTGTGTCGTTGTGACCGGACGTTGTTTGCGTTGCCCTCATTATGCACGCGGTGCGTGCAACATCAAGTGCATAGGTTAGGCTGAGTCCGGACGAGAGGGGCGAGATGACTGGCCGAAGGCGATGGTCGACCGAGGAGATCCTGGACACGGCGGTGGGACTGCTGCGCACGAGCGACGCCGAGTCGTTCAGCGTGCGCAAACTCGCCGCAGCCCTCGGGACCGACTCCTCCAGCCTCTACCGGCACTTCCGCAACAAGACCGAACTGCTGCGCGCGGTTGCCGACCGGATCCTGGTGGCCGCCGTGGACGGCTACCGCCCCGAGGGCGACTGGAAGCAGCGCGTCACCGCCCTGGCCCTGCGCCTGCGCGAGGCATTCGGCGAGCAACCCCAACTCGCCGCGGTGTGGGGGCGCTACGGGTCCGGCGGCACCGGATCCCGATTGGTCATGGAGGAGCTGTTGCAGGCCCTGCGCGCGTCCGGCCTGCCCGACAAGGACGTCCCGGGGCGATACCACCGCATCGTGATCCTCCTCGCCGCGCTGATCGCCTCCGAGGCCGGTATCAGTACCATCACCCCCAAGGAGTACGAACAGGGCATGGAGCAGTTCCGCGTCGCGGTGCTCGGCGCCGACCCCGAACGCTTCCCCGCCCTGGCCCACTTCGCCCGCGACATCCGCCCCCTCGGAGCAGACCGCCGCCCCGCATTCGAGGAAATCCTCGCCGCCCACCTGGCCCACATCGAGGCCCAGATCCCCTGACGTGCCGGCTCACGGGTGCGATGCGGTCGGGTCACGCTGCTGCCGCGGGCCCGGTGCCGGAGGCCGGGTGCAGGAGTAGCGGCCGAGGACGTTGATGTGGTCGTACCGAAGCGAGGAGAGCCGGGCGGTCGCTCAGACCGAGCGCGCCCAGCCGCCCACCGGCAGCGGGGACAGGGCCCGCCGGTCGGCGTCGGTGAGCCGCTTCCGTCGCCTCTCCTCGCTCAGGATGTCCTGGAGCAGCAGGGTGCTGATGCGCGCCAACGCCGACTGGAGCAGGTGCAGGTGCAGGTGCAGGTGCAGGTGCAGGTGCAGGGCGAGCATCTGCACGGCGAGCATCGAGACTTCCTGGCTCTCCCTGTCGGAGCCGGCCAGGTCGCCGTCCTTGCCGTAGAACGTTCCCTCGCCGGTGTCATCAGCCCTGAGCCCGGCGGCCCGACGCTCCACAGTTTTGGTGCCCTTCGCCCGCGAGGACACCGAAGCTGTGGAGGGGACAGTGTGAGATCTCGTCAGCTCCGGAGCGGCTGAAGCCGCGGTGGTGACGCCGGCGACCTCGTCGAGTACCGAACATCTGAGGCGATCTCTGCGCCGCTGCACCGGCACAGCGCAGAGATCGCCCGATGCCGGTGCGCAAGACGCCATAAGCGCGTACCCGCTCATGACTACCGTGGGTCGCCCCCTGCCGAAAGAACACGGAGCCAATCATGAAGGAACTCGTGCGAGCGGCCGCCGTCCAGGCGGAGCCCGTCTGGTTCGACGCGTCTGGTACCACTGGGAAGACGATCACGTTGATCGAGGAGGCGGCGCGAGGCGGCGCCGAGATCGTCGCCTTCCCCGAGGTCTGGATCCCCGGCTACCCCGCCTTCATGGTGTTTGCCGGCGAGGCCGAGTTGCCGCTGGTGGCGGAATACCGGGTCAACGCCATCTCGATCGACGGACCTGAGCTCGGCGCGATTCGTCACGCGGCGGCCGAGAACCACATCATGGTGGGGCTCGGGTTCGCCGAACGCGCCGGCCGCTCCCTCTACATGTCCCAGGCGGTGATCTCGAGCACCGGCGAATTGCGGATTGCGCGGCGGAAGCTCAAGCCGACCCACCGCGAACGGGCACTGTACGGCCAGGGCGACGGCAGCGACTTGCAAGTCATCGACACCCCCCTCGGCCGCGTCGGCGCGCTGATGTGCTGGGAGCACCTGCAGCCATTCAACAAGATGGCGATGATCGCCGAGGGCGAGCAGATCCACATCTCGTCATGGCCGATACTCGACTTCTTCGGCGCCAGCATGATGTCGAGCGAGACAATCGCCGTAGTCAACCGCGCGTACGCGATGGAATCCGGCGCCTTCGTGCTCATGGCCTCTCAGACCATCTCCGCGGCCGGCCGGGCCGCGATGAGCCGGCACGGCGTGGAACTCCCGGAATTCCAGGGAGGCGGTGCGGCATGCATCATCGCGCCGGACACGACGGTTCTCACCGAACGGCTCGCGCCGGACGCGGAGGGCATCGTCTACGCGGACCTTCCCATGAGACTGCTCGAGATCTCGAACTACCTGACGGACCCTGCCGGTCATTACAGCCGCCCCGACGTGTACCGCTTCACGATCGATCGCACCCGGCGCCGCTCCGTGGAGTACCTCGACGATGCCCTGGCGCGATCGAACGAACGGACATCCACGGCTCCCACTGGGAAGGACGACCCAGCCGAGGCGACCGCACCGGTGGCCTGAACCTGTTCTCTCCGGCCAGGCCCTCCGGCCAGGCCCTCCGGCCAGGCCCTCCGCTCAGGCTGAGCGGAGGGCGAGGTGCTGACGTCGCCAGGCACTCGGGGTGACGTAGTACGTCCTTTTGAATGCGCGGACGAACGTCGAGAAGTCACCGAAGCCGCACTCGGCGGCGACCGTACTCAACAACAGGTCGGTCTGTTCGATCAGCTGCCGGGCACGGCGTAGCCGAGCCGAACGGATGCGCTCGGCCGGGGTCGCCCCAACGCTGGCGAAAGTACTGTAGACAAGGCGAGTCGAGACGCTGAAATGGCCTGCCAGCGTCGGCACGTCGAGCCCCGGATCGGAGCAATGCCGATCGATGTGGTTCTGCATCCGCCCAAGCAGCGCCGAGTGACTTGGGTCGCTTCCCTCGGCGCCTGACCTCAGCAGGGACGCCAGCAGGTCGAGAAGCGTACCCGTGACCACAGCTTGACCGTCCCAGTCCAACTGCGGCGCTTCCTCGCGAGCCGACTCGAGGAGCGCTACGCACACACGCAGCAACGGCTCCCCCTTAAACGGCCGGATGACGAAGCGCCGCAGTTCCGAGTCGCTTACGGGCAGCAGCTCCCGGGGCATTTGAACCAGGTAGCCGTCGTTGCCGTTGGAGAACTCGAACCCGGCGGGGCGGTCCGTGGTGTAGACGGTCGCGGACAGCCCGTCCAGTCGGCAGTCGCGATCACCCTGCGATACTCGGCCCGCACCCGCGATGTTGAGCTGGAAGATCGCGAAGCCGTCGTCACTGGACGTGATATCGCGTGCCGTACGCCGAATCGCCGACGCTGCCGCCGAGGCCCTCGTTATCCGCACGTCGTCGCCCAGATCCCGACGATCGACCGAGGCGTGGAAGTCACTCGCGATTCGCTGCACACCCAGCGGAACGATCTCCGTAGTGATCGCAGCCGCCCACTCCTCCGCGGACCGGATCTCAATCATCGACGCGTGCGGCCTCCCCTACGAGGGCGTCCGACTCGTCAGTCACAGATCCTCCGACATGGCGCTGGGTAAAAGCCAGAATGCTCAACACAGGTTGAGATCATCTCGGAGAGCGACGGATACTCGCAATGCGAGGCGGCCGGATCGACCGCGACCAGCCCAGGAGCCGGCGTGCACAGGTCACGACGGCGTGCGGGCATCGCACACGAGCCCTCCCCCGGGATCAGCCCGGACCCGCAGCCCCTCTATGTGGCGACTATGTGGCGACGCGCCCCCGCGCGAACACCTTCGCCGTCTCGGTCACCCGGCGGCCCAGATGTTCGGCCGTGGCCACATCGGCCTTGTGCACGGCTTCTGGGCCCTGATCGCTGTTGGTCTGGGCGGCCGCACCGGTGAAGACGCCGAGGCGGTTGAGATCGTGCTCGGATCCCGTGCTGCTGTTCCAGCCGGGGTGCAGGCCGAGGTTGACCCAGTGCATGCCGTGCTGACCGGCGAGGATCTGGAAGAACTGCAGGGTGTGCAGCTTGTCGCCACTCTTCGAGGCGGAGTTGGTGAAGCCGGCCGCCAGCTTGTCCTTCCAGGCCAGCTGGAACCAGCGCTTGGAGGAGGCTTCGGCGAACACGTGGAAGGCGCCGGAGGCGGTGCCCATGTACGTGGGCGAACCGAAGACGATCGCGTCGGAGCGGTCCAGCGTCTCCCACTGCTCGTCGGTGATCTCGTCCACCTTGATCACATGCACCTCGGCGCCGGCCTCGGCCGCGCCGGCACGGACGGCTTCGGCGATCACAGCGGTGTGGCCGTAGCCGGAGTGGTACGCGATGGACACTACAGGGGTGGTCACGGTGAATTACTCCTCTGATGGCACTCGAACAACCCGAACGGCAGCTCGAAGGCAATGACCACAGGAAAGCACTAACTTTTGGTTAGCGCAACCTGATGGCTAGCGCTGCACTCACCCATGCCCACCCGAACCCGCGCCGCCCTCAACGGCTTCCCATCGGTGAGGGCGGGCTTCGCCCGCCCTCACAGCGGCTTCGAAACATCGCCAGGACTCCGGAGCCGTGTACTCCGGGCCTGGTTTCCGAGCCGGACCCTCAGCCGTTGGCCAGGGTGCGATCGAGGAGGGGCAGCAGGCGGTCCCAATGGCGCTGCAGCGCGGTGGGGTTGAAGGCGTCGGTGTCGGACATCGTGAAGCCGTGGACGGTACCGGGGTAGATCTCGGAGGAGTAGCCGACACCGGCGGCGTCCAGGGCCTGGTTGAGCTGGCCGAGGGCCTCGGGCGTCATGTCGGTTTCGGCATGGCCGAGGTGGACCTCGGCGGTGAGCGTGGAGAGGAGGCGGCGCCTGTCGGGCCCGTCGGCGCCCACAGGCCCGTGGAATCCGGCGACGGCGGCCACCTGGCCGGGGTGGGCCGCGGCGGTGCGCATCGCCAGGAGGCCGCCTATGCAGTAGCCAGTCACCGCGACCGGACCGGCGCCGACCTCGGGCTGGGTGGTGAGGAACCTGATGTAGGCGTCGGCGTCGCTCAGGACACGTTCGGGGGTGTGCGCCTCGATCAAGGGCATCAGCTGGGCGAAGACCGCGTGCCGGGCCTCTTCTCCGATGTGCTCGGGAAGTTCGATCACCGGTGCCGGGCCGTGCCGGTAGAAGAAGTTGGGGACGAGCACGTAGTACCCGTGCCCGGCCAGTTCGCAGGCCATCTCCCGCAGCACGGGCCGGATGCCGAAACCGTCCGCGTACATCAGCACCCCTGGATGCCGCCGGCCACGGTCGGGAAGGGCGGCGAAAGCGTCGGCCTGGCCGTCCGAGGTGGGAATGTGCACCATCTTGGTGAGCATGAGTTCTCCTGTCGTGGTTGACGTGTCGAGCTGTGATCAACACGACAGGAGGCGGAGCCCGCGCAACAGCGCCAGATCCTCGATCCAACAGCGGGCCCGCACCGGCCCGCACGGCGCTCAGAGGAGCGCCGGGTCACCAATCCGTGTGTGGCGCAAGGCCGTCCCGGTAGTCATCGCCGCACAACGTAGCCCACCGGACAGGGTCGATACCAGCCCTCCCCCAATCCACAGTCCACAGCGCCGTTCGCGAGAATGATCATTGCCAGCACCTCGGATCCCGAACCCGGCCGACGTGCTGCCCGTGACAGCGATGTCGCCGGCTCGCAGGGAGTTCATCCGGTGGGTCGAGTGGATGTGCCGTCCTGGGCAACGGCCTCGAAAGAGGCATGGGCTGCTGCGTTTGGTGGCGATGTTGCAGGAGCCCTGTTCTCGGCGTGTTCTCGGAGGGCCTGCCCGAAGGGCTCTGGAACGGGGACCGGGCCGTGTTCGCCGAAGCTGCATCCCACCCCGGTCATTAGCAACCCGGGTTGACTATCTTCGTTAGTCAACTACAGTTGCTTGCATGTCTGTCGGCAAGAATTCTCTTCCTCATGAGCCCGCTGACGCCCTGGCGGCTGTCGTGGCGTTGCGGCGCCTTGCCGATCAACTGGAGGACGCCGCTGTCGAGCAGGCCATGCGGGCGGGCTGGAGCTGGCCGCAGGTCTCCGAGGCGCTCGGTGTCACCCGCCAGGCCGTCCACAAGAAGCACGCCAAGCGGCTCATCGCCGCCGGAGTCAAGCTGAGGAGGCGCGGCGATGAGCGCGTTTGACAAGTACCTGCATGCGGTCATCGTGCGGGCGATGGACGAAGCTCAGGATGATGGGTCGGCGACGATCGACGCGCATCATCTTCTGTTGTCGCTCGCCGCCGATCAGGGGTCTACCGCTCAGCAGGTGCTGGCCTCGGTCGGGCTCGACCGCGCCGCCGTCCGCGAGGCACTGGATCGAGAGTTCGAGCACAGCCTGAGCATGGTTGGGGTGTCTCCGGCCGCCTACGATCTTCCCAGGCCGAGCCGCGCTTCCCAGCAGCCCAAGATGGGTGCGTCCGCCAGACTCGCACTGGAGCGGAGCTTCGCCTCCGCTCGCAAGAAGGACCTGCGGTCAGCGCATCTGCTGCTCGGGATCCTGCAGGCGCAAATCGGCACCGTGCCACGTGCTCTCGCCTTGGCCGGTATCGATCAGGCCGAGCTGGCGGACCACGTACGGCAGACGCTCAACAGCCAGGATCAGTGACCACCGGAATCAGCTGACCCAGCCAGTTCGCCCGCGGCGTTGCCCTTGCCGCGATGTGCGGTGGGGCCGGTGGGCGTGCGCGATGGATCGCGCGCCGCACCGGGCGCCAATCCCCTGGTGAGAGCCGGTGGGCCAATGAATCACGCGGTGGATGAAGGCCGGGCGGTCATCTACGGGTCGCATACGACCAAGGAGGACCATATGCACCAACACACCGCTCGTACAGACAGCGGCCGACCGGGTACCGAACCGGCCAAAGCGGGGGGCGCGATATCCGAGTCCGCGCCGGTCTCAGAGGCCGAGGGCTACGAGGCCGCGAGCTACGAGGCGATCCAGCGCCTACTTCAGCAAGCCGTGGCTCAAGGCGGCATTCCCGGCATTGTTGCTGAGGCTTGCGACGGCGACCGGCAGTGGTTCGGGACCGCAGGAGTGGCCGACACCCGAACCGGCCGCAAGCGTTCACAGCAGGACCGGTTCCGCATCGGCAGCATCAGCAAGACGTTCGTGGCCACCGTCGTGCTGCAGCTGGCGGCGGAAGGCAGGCTGAGCCTGGACGACACCGCGGAACAGTGGCTGCCCGACGTGGTCCACGGCCATCACCACGACGGTGCCGGGGTGAACATCAGGATGCTGCTCAACCACACCAGCGGGATCTTCAACTACACCGATGACCAGGAAGCACTGAACCATTACGAGACACACCCGCCCGAGTCACTGGCGCAGATCGCCATGTCCCATCCGCCCACCTTCACACCGGGTTCGGGCTGGGCGTATTCCAACACCAACTACGTCCTCGCAGGCATGATCATCGAGCGGACCACCCGCCACGCACTTGCCGAGGAGGTCATGGAGCGGATCTCCCGCCCATTCGGCCTGGCTGGTACGTACCTGCCGCACGGCAGCGACCCGACGATCCACGGGCCACATTCCCAGCACTACACGAAGCTCTTCCAGACCGACCCCGGCGCGCCGGTCCACGACGCGACCGAACTCGATTCATCCATGTTCTGGGCGGCCGGCGGCATGATCTCCACCGCCGGGGACCTCAACCGGTTCTTCCGCGCCCTGCTGGGGGGCCGGATACTGCCTCCGGACCAACAACGCGACATGTTCACCACCGTGCCTACCCGCGACTGGATTCCCAACACCGCCTACGGCCTCGGCGTTTCCTCAGTGAGGCTGCCCTGCGGGGAAACGGTCTGGGGCATGGGGGGTGCGCTCTTCGGATCGTGGTCCTACGCCTACGGCGCTCGCAATGGTGAACAGATGGTCACCATCAACATCAACGGCGACTGGAGCAATGGAGGTTGGGACGACCCCATCGGAATCTTCACCGATCTACTCGAGGTGAAGTTCTGCCGCGGGGCGATACCTGAACGCCGGTCACGGGTCGGGCCTGCCGGCTCCTGATACTCACTCCCGCCCGCCGTCGTCCTCGTCCAGCTCCGGCGCACCCGGGTCGCGCAGCGGGCGCAGGCCGCCGTCGACCGGGTGGACGAGCGGAAGCTGTAGCGGCCGAGCACGTTGAGGTTGGCGTGCTCGAGCGGGCAGACGCGGGCGACGTCCTCGCCCATGACGTTGTGCTCACGCTCCTCGGCCGGCGAGTGCCCGCAACCCGCAGCTCCTCGATGGCGGCGTCCAGATAGCGACTCGTCCACAGCACGACGCGTTCAGCACCAGCCCGAGCGCGCCGAGTTGGTCCCCCTGGCCCGTCTTGTACGCCTGCTTGATCTGCCCCACTGGGTCGTCCCGGCTGCCGTCCGAAACCTCCTGCCATGGCACGCTCTCGCGCACGGCGAGCCAGCGCTCGAGGTGGTCCGGCGCGGGCCTGTCGGATCGTGTGCCACCGTCCGGCCGCAGCGACAGTGCGAGGCGCTCCGCGACATCCTCGACCAGCACCGGATCGGGACCGGTCCAGCTCGCGAACCGCCCGCCGATCGCCGCGTCGACCAGCTCCTGCGCGGGGTCGGGAGCGACCCCCCATCGGCTGAGGAACCAGGTGAGCACTTGACGGCAATGTCCGTGCCAGCCGCTGCCGCATCCGGTGCGGTCGGTCACCTGAATGATCAGGTTTCGGGCGGCGCGCTCCCACAGGATTCGCTGGTCCTCGACCTCGGTCAGGTCCAAGGGGTACGCGTCGAACCACCCGGCGAGACTCTCCAGCCACTCGCGCCACTCGCACAGTGCGGCGACGACACGGTCGAGCGTCTCCTGCGGTGTGGTGATCGAGTCCCGCGGGCAGCACCAGTTCCCGACGGGCCCTCCGTCGAAGTCGCCTTCGTCGTGCGCCCAGCGCCAGCCCACGGTCCAGCGGCCGTAGTGCTCTTGCAGCGGCGGTGACCTTTGGTGTGGCCGTCTGCGACTCGCGGACGGCCACACCCAAAAGGTCCACCGTCGGTGTACTGCGCTGGACGGCGACGATGCGCGTGCCCTTCCTCACGTCGCCGGTCTCGTCGACCCACCAGCACCCGTCCTCGTCGCGCAGATGCTCCAGCACGTACTCGGGCACGTACTCGCGCACGCCGTCGGCATCCCACCCGGCCCAGGCCGAGCAGGTGCTGTACACCGTTACCCGCTGCCACCACAAGATCTTCTGTCTTCACACACCGATGATCAGCGGTGACCGTACCCGTCAATCAGCCGACCTGCATTGAGCGCTCCAAGTGGTTGTGCCCGCGTTTCACGTCGAACGTCGAACGTCGTAGTCAGCACGGAAGCGCGGCCGCAACCCTTCACCTGGCCATTCCGGGCACCCAGGAGGCCATACCCTTTGACCTGCGCATATGCGCCTCTGAGGTACTCGTGGGCGATCGTCCGCCGTACGTCCGACATGCCGCCTCGCGCGTCGTGCTACCGAGTGCGCATCCGCCACACGCTTCATGCGTGAGCGATGAGTTCGGGCGGCGGATCGGGTCTGCCCTTACATGACTCGAATCATCGCTGACATCTCGGTCTCTCGCGACGGCTTCGTCACCGGGCCCGACCCCGGCCCGGACAAATGTCTGGGCACCGGCGGCGAGGCCCCGCACACCTGGGCGTATTCCGACGACCCCGACGACCGCCGGGTCCTGAGCGAGGGGACCGCCCGCTCGGGCGCCGTCGTCCTCGGCCGCCACCTCTTCGACGTTGTCGACGGGCCGAAAGGCTGGGACGACACGTCCGGCTACGGCACCGGCGAGGTCGGCACGCCCCCATTCGGCGTCGTGACGAGTTCGCCGCCGGAGTCGGTGCGGACAACCGACCTCGACCGGCCGTTCGTCACCACCCGTCTGCCCGACGCCGTCACCGCCGCGCCCGAGCGCGCCGAGGCGGCGTCGTCGGACAACGGCAAGGACCTCGACGCACCAGCCCTACGACGTCTTCCGGTGATCCGATGACCACTGTCAACGCCAATGAAATCGCCTTGGGCATCGAGTCGTTCGGTGACGACGACGCGCCACTCGTCCTGCTCGCGGGCGGGACGACGATGCTCTCCTGGCCCGACGCGCTTTGCGAGCGCCTCGCCGCAGGCGGGCGCCGTGTGGTGCGCTACGACCTGCGCGACAGCGGGGAGTCGACGACGACGGATCCGGAGGCGCCCGCCTATACCCTGCGCACCCTCGCCGCCGACGCGGCGGCCCTTGCTGACACGCTCGGCGGAGGACCTGCGCACCTCGCGGGAATTGGCGTCGGCGGGATGGTCGCCCAGGTGGCCGTGCTCGACCATCCGGGCGCGTTCTCGGCGCTCACCCTGGTCGGCACCCGCGCGGTTGCCCCTGGCCCGCCCGACGATGACCTCCCCGACCATGACCAGGCGACGATGAGCCAACTGTTCGCGCGTCCGATGCCCGATTGGACCGACCGCGAAGCGGTTGCGGAGTTCGCCGCCGCCGGCGCGGAGATCCTCGGCGACGACCCCGTCGCCGCGCACGCAATCGCCGCGCGCGTCTGGGACCGCACGCCCGGCACCGCACCCCCGGTCCAGATGGCCAACCAGATGGGCATGGTGTTTTCCAGGCTCGACTGCAAACCCCGCTGGCGCGAGCGCCTGCCCGAGATCGAGGTCCCCACGCTCGTCGTCCACGGCCGCCGCAACCGCTTCTTCCCCGTCGGCAACAGCGAGGCGATCGCGCGCGAGATCACCGGGGCACGGCTGCTCGTCCTCCAGGAGGCCGCCACTGCGATCCCCGAGGCGGCGGTCGGCGAGGTCGCCGAGGCGATGCTCACGCTCGGATAGAGGACGGCGGGTGCCGCGCCGGTCTGGCCTCCACGCGACAGTGGACGTCGGAGGCTCAATCCGGCCGCGCGCCCGCGATCGGCACGATTCCAACCCACGGTTCCTCCAGAACGCTTCCTCTCGGTCCGTGTCCCGTAAACCCACGGCTTCTGCCGTCCGCGCTCCACGTCGAACGTCGTAGTCAACACGGAAGCGCGGCCACAACCAACTGGAGCACGCCCGACCACACGCCCCCAACAGCAAGATCACGATCTGCGGCTGGAGTGCTGGTACTCCAGCCGCAGATTGCTATTTTCCTCTGGTCAGGGGCGTGTCCGTGAGCTGCACTCGCCTGACGCGCTGTCAGGCTCTGTGGGTTCGTTACGCCATGCCCCTTACGCCCGGGGCGGGCTGCCGGCCCTCGCGCGGCTATCCGCACGCCATGTCGTCTCCGCTCGTCACTCTACGCTCCTGCTCGGCCTTCCCAGCCGGCGTCCCATCGGGCCCCATGGCCCTGCGCGCCGCGAAGCCGACCGCTCTCATCTGACCGGAACTACGCCTCTCGATAGTCATGCGACGCATTGACCCCACAGCGCCATCGCGGTTGCATGCTTGTGGCCCTCCGGTGGGGAGCCGGAGAGAAGGACCAAGTCCTGTCTGAGGGGGAAAAATGCGAGGAAACGCGAATCGGAGCGCCACCAGACGCGTGCGGGCCGCCTTAAGCACGACGGTCGTGGTCTGCGCGGTCACGGCGGCGCTACCCGGAGCCGCTTCGGCTGAGCCCATGACCGTGCCGGCCGTCGCGAGCAACGGCGGAGCCGGGGTCGAGCGGATCAGTGTCGCGACCGACGGCACCCAGGGCGACGGCGACTCCACCGGCGCCACGATCACGACCGACGGCCGACGTATCGCCTTCTCGTCGTTGGCGAATAACCTCACCCCCGCCAACCCGGTGACGTGGGAAAGGGTGTTCGTCCGCGACCCGGGGGCGGGACAGACCACGCTCATGAGCAGCATTACCCCAACGAATCAGGGCCCGGTGATCAGCGGTGACGGGCAATACGCTGCCTTTTGGGGGCTGTTGCAACGAGACACGAAGTCCTTCCTGTCCCAGGTGAGCTCGGGAAGCACGATCGGCATCAACTGCCCGGGCCTCAGCTGCAGCCAGCCGTCGCTGAGCACGGACAGCCGCTACATCGCCCAGGTCGCCACCTTCAACCGGCCGCCGTCCCGGCAGCGCATCGAGGTACGGGACTGGCGCGCCGACACCACAAAGACCGTCGCCGAATTCGGCCACACCCGCCCGGCCCGGCCGTCCATCAGCGGCGACGGCCGCTTTGTCGCCTACCAGGACGGCCAGGCGGAAGACGTCTTGGTATGGGACCGGACCAGCGGCACCTCCTCCGGCCCGGTCGAGGGCCCGTCCAAGGCGGCGACACTCGTCCAGCTCAGCAAGGACGGCAGCAAGGTCGTCTACCTCTCGGGCACCGACACCTACGTCCACGACGTGCCCTCGGGCACCGACCAACTGGTGCCGAACGTGCGGGGCGTGGCCGTCGATCCCACCGGCCGCTATCTGCTGTACGCCCCACACGACACGAACGGACCGTCGCTCACGCTGCGCGACCTGGAGACGGGCACCGACGAGATCGTCTCGAACCAGCCCGCCTCGGCCGGGACCGACGCGGTCACCGCCGGTGGGCGCGACGTGGTCTTCCATTCCACGGCCGACGACATCGTGCCCGGCGACACCAACGGCAAGTCGGACGTCTTCATCCGCCACTTCTACTGAATCATTGCCAGCGTGGCGGCCGCGGCAGCGGCCCAGCGACGCGAGTACCACGAGGGACCGTCAGCGCCAGCAGGGGCTGTCGGCGCGGATCGTCGGACGCACCGGCCGCGCGCATGGAGATGGAGTTCGAGGAGTTCGCCCGGAGTGAGGTCGGGCGATGAGACTCGCCGCCCGAGCAGAGGCACTGGTCCGCGCGTCCCGGGCCCGGATAGTTCGCGGACGGTGAAGGCGCGGATGGCCCGCCCTCTCCGAACGGCCAGGGCCGGCTCATAGCACGCTGCGTGATCAACCGCGCTGGCGGAGGTGGCGATGGGGACGCAGCCGCGATCACGTGGAGCTGGGGCGGGGCGCGGGAGAAGAACGCCGACAGCGATCACGTAGCGGGCGCGGTCCGTGGAGCGGAAAGTCCGCTGCCCTGGTGCCGTCACACACCAGGGCAGCGGGGCTAGTGGATCCTCATGGCACAGCTGGGCGCTGGTCAGCCGATGGGGTTGGCGAAGGTGTCGGGATGGGTGGCGCTGCGCTGGTCGACGAGACTGTCGCTCTCCCAGGGCACTCGATCTTGAAGGCCCTGGTCTCGTCGGGCGGGGTGATCTCGACCCAGGCCGGCTGGTAGAAGCCCTCTTCCTCCCCGGTGAAGGCGAGGTTGAGGGTGAACTCCGTGCTCTGGCCCGCCTCCACCTCCGCCGAGCTCCACTTCTGCGAGGAGCGGACCAGCGACCAGCGCTCGCCGCCGTTCACCGAGGTCAGGTCCGCCCTCGGTGGCGCCCCGCCCAACGCCCGACTGCTCCCCACATCGCCCGCCTCCGAACCCCCTCGGCCTTGGCATCGGAACCCTGCGCACCGCCGGAAGATCCCGAGGAGCCACCGGCCCCCGCCGGGGCCGCCTCGGCCCGGCCCGCCGACTTCGCGTCACCGGAGTCCGAGCCGTTGCAGGCCGTCAAGGTCAGGGCGGCAGCCGCGGTCAGGACCTCGGCAGCGACACGCATGGTGCGACGGCGGGCGATGCGTGCAGTGGAGTCGGAACGCATTTCAGGTCCCCAAGAGCGGTCGGTGTCGTGGTCTGCTCGGTACGACAACAACTCTGACCGGAGCCGCTACCGCAACACCGCCGCCCCACTAACGTCCGGCTAACACGACAGTGACCAGGGAAAAGACGCCAAGGGCAGGCCCGTCCCCGCCATGGCGGCGAGCAGCGGCAGGTCGATCAGGGAGCCGACGCCAGTGCGCCCGAAGGGCACCGCCCGCCGTGCCATCGGCCTGGACCGGAACCGGTCCATCACACCGAACCAGCGGCGGTTCTGCTCGGTCGCATACGCCCGTCGCACCTCCGCGCTAGCCGCGCTAGCCGCGCTGGCCGCGCTAGCCGCGCTGGCCGCCCTAGCCGCGCTGGCCGCCCTAGCCGCGCTGGCCGCGCTGGCCGCTGAAGCTGACCCAGCCGCATCACCGGTATCGGAACAGTGCGGGCCCACACCTCCCGGTGCCTGACTGAGCAACGTGCGATGGAGCAACGCCAGGCTTGTCCCGAACCATCAGGACGACGGTGTGCTGGTAGGTCGAGGTCTACCATCCAAAAGACCTCGACATGCTCCACGCCGTCTTCGCCGCTCCCTGTCCGACCATGTTCTGCCGTCTCGATGAACTCGGTCCGGAAGCCGTCGGGCAACGCCTCGAGCCGGATCAGGCGGTAATCGAGTGTCGGCACCCAGCCGCGTTCACCGATTAGCGGCCAGCACTGCCGCGAGGCCCTCTTGCAGATCCTTGACGAAATACTCGGGGACCTCCAGCGACGGGAAATGTCCCCCGGCTTCGGGCGACCTCCATCGGACGATCTGCCGGTACCGCTCCTGTGCCCAGGGGCGCGGGCACTTCTCGATGTCGCGGGGATACATACTGATTGCCGACGGGACGTCGACCCGAAGTTCTGGGTCGAGCGAGTTGTGGCTTTCGTAGTAAATGCGGGCCGACGATGCGCCGGTCCGCGTCAGCCAATACAGGGTGACGTTGTCAAGAACCCTGTCCCTGGAAATTTTCTCGAACGGGCTGTCTTCGGTGTCTGACCACTCGGCGAACTTGTCGAGGATCCAGGCGAGAAGCCCGACCGGCGAATCGACGAGCGAGTAGCCGATGGTCTGCGGTCGGGTCGCCTGCTGCTTCGCGTAGGCCGCGCGGTGGCGCCAGAAATCGCGGGTTTCCTCGGTCCACTTGCGCTCGACCGCCGTCAGCCCGTCCGTTGTCAACCCGGGCGGTGCCTCCGCGAACGTTGTATGGATGCCGAGAACGTGCGCCGGGAACCTGCCGCCGATAACCGTGGTGATATTACCTCCCCAGTCGCCGCCCTGGGCTGCGAATTTGCTGTAGCCGAGCCTTCCCATCAGTTCCACCCATGCGGCCGCGATCTTTTCGGTCCCCCACCCGGTGGTGGTCGGCTTGTCGCTGTAGCCAAAGCCTGGTAGCGACGGAGCCACGACGTGGAACGCTGGCGCGTCTGCATCTTTCGGATCTGCCAGTTCGTCTACTACATCGATGAACTCAGCAATGCTGCCTGGCCAGCCGTGCGTCAAGATCAAAGGCGTGGCATCTGCTCGCGCGGATCGGCGGTGCAGGAAGTGGATTCCCAGATCGTCAATGGTCGTGCGGAACTGGCCGATCCGGTTAAGGCGCTCTTCGAACGACCGCCAGTTGTACCCGGTGCGCCAGTAGTCCACGACATCAACGAGGTCGGCGAGAGGAACACCCTGTCCCCATCGGCGAGGGTCAGGCGCGACGCGATAGACCGTCTCGGCCTCCGGCAGCCGTGCCGCGGCCAGTCGCGCGTGTAGATCGTCGAGGTCAGCGTCGGTTGCGTGGGCTTCAAATGCTTGTACGTCGCTGGTTGGACGGGACATGAAACCTCCTGGCCATCGCGGAACCGGCTAAGGCGGTTCTAGCATGTCTTCATGACGGCCTGCAACCAGCTAAGGTGGTTCCATGCATGCTGGGTTCCCTGACTTTCGCCTCGGTAAGGTGCTGGCGACCAGCTTCACCGGGACTCTGTCGGAGCGACGTGGCAACGCCGTGGAGCGCATTCCCACGCCGCACCGACTCGTCGACTGGCTGACAGTGAACGGCCTCGCCGTGGACTCCTGCACCACTGCCCAGCTCGACCTCGCTCGGGAACTGAGGGAGTCGATCCACGCCGCCGCGACAGCGGCCGCGGTCCAGGACGCTCTCCCCGCATCCGCTCTCCAAGTCATCAATGACCGCAGCGCTCAGGGTCGGGCCGCAGCGATCCTGACGGCCGAGGGCAAGCGGCAATGGCGGCTCAGCTCGGCTTCCTGCGTGGAAGATGCCCTCGGTGTGATCGCCGCCGACGCGATCAGCATCATCGCAGGCGAACGAGACGGAAAATTGGCCTTGTGCGCATCACCAACCTGCCAAGCCGCCTTCTTCGACACCAGCCAAAGTCGCACCCGCAAATGGTGTGAAATGAACACGTGCGGGAATCGCCAGAAGAAGGCGCGCTTCCATGCCAACCAGCGCAAAAACCCCAGATCAGCGGAGTGATCGTTACCCTCGGTACATCCAAGTGGGCCCCATGCCTGCGATACATCTGTCGCGTTTGCCGAAAATGTGGGTCGGAGGGCGTGGTGCGGTACCCAGTCACGCGGCGACTGGCGCATGAGCCGTTCGGACACGCCACGACGCTGCTGGTACAGGTACGCCGCTATCGGTGCGACTTGTGCGAGAGGACGTGGCGGCAGGACACCTCGAAGGTGGCCGCGCCTCACCGTAAGTCGCGTCGCCGCGGGGCTGGGGGCCTGGTATACCGCGAACAGTGCGATCCTCGCCGAAGGCAAGCGACGTCTGATCGAGGCCCCTCACCGGTTCGACGGCGTCACCACGATCGGGGTGCACGAGCATGCTGGAGGCACACCAGGTTTGGCGACCCGGCGAGGCGGCTGGATCGAAGTGATCGCGAGGATGGGTTCACCGGGTTCCGGACGACCGCCGCCGCCGAAGAGCTCCAGGGAGTGTCTTCAAAGTCCCGTCTGCCCGGCGCTGTGTGGTGTGCACGCTCCCTAGGGCATTCCGGGAGGGACGGGCTCCTCGGTACCGCGCCGCGCCACGAACACGAACTCCCTGCCCGGACGGTCGGGTGCGTCGCGTACGTCCTCGACGACGAAGCCGTGCTCGTGCAAGTCCCGTTCGATCTCCGCACGTTCGCGGAAGCGAAGTGTCGATTCCGAGGTCAGTACCTCCCCGTCCGTAGCGAACACATGTGTACCCCGGAAGCTCACCAGCGGCAGGCTGACGTCCGTCAGCTCGGCCCAGGTCTCGACGTGACCGACGCCCGGGATGTCCGTCATGCGGTACGTGGTCTCGCGCGTCCACTCCGCCCACTCCTCCCACACGCGCTGCGCCGGATCGCGCGTCTCGAAGACAAGCCGCCCGCCGGGCCGCAGCGCCTCGTACGCGCCGCGCAGCGTCGTACGCCACGCCTGCGGATCGGCGATCGCCTGGGCGACGTTTGCGGTCATCGTCACCAGGTCGATCTGCATGGGCGGCAGGTCCCCCGCGTCGCCGTCGAGCCAGCGCACCCGCTCCGCGCCCGGCTTGCCACGCGCGACATCGACGGACGCCCGCGCGGGATCGATCCCGGTGACCGTAGTCCCGCGGTCGGCGAGGAGCAGCGCGAACACGCCCGTACCGCACCCGATGTCCAGCACGGACCGCGCGCCGAACTCCTCCACCATCGCGAGATACGCGTCGAGATCGCTGCGGTCCGGATCGAGTGGGTCGTAGATGGCGGCGAGGCGCGGATGCCCGAACATTGCGTCAACCATGGAGGCGACCGTATGTGGCCCGAGCCCGCACCGCCACTGCTTTGAGGGTTACGGCGCCAAGCGGGCGCGGCGAAGTACACCGCTGATCCCGGCGCCCCCCTACCGGGTTCATTGCAGGCGATGTCCTTTTCACGCACCGGAGTTGGACCGGTCACGGCGTCTATGAGGTGTCCTTTGCCGTGTGACTGGATCACGCGTTGCAAGCGCAGGA
The DNA here is from genome assembly GCF_024505145.1 of Streptomyces rugosispiralis. Lineage (GTDB taxonomy): Bacteria > Actinomycetota > Actinomycetes > Streptomycetales > Streptomycetaceae > Streptomyces > Streptomyces rugosispiralis. The sequence continues at coordinate 98,860 of NZ_JANIAA010000001.1, forward strand.
TCTCGCCGTGTGCGGCGGCCAGTCGCTGCCCGAGTTCCTGGACGCGCTCGCGGTGTACGCCGAGACGTAGAGGTTCGACTGGGGGTTCGGGGTCACGTCGATCCGTACATATCCCGGGCGGACGAACCTCGAGAAGTGCGCGATGGCCGCGCCGCGCTTGCTGATTCGCCCGTCTTCCCTCATCGGGCCGTAGCTACGCCGGATGTACCACCACACATACGCCTGGAACTCGGCATCCACCAGGGCACGGTGAATGTGCTCCCCCACATCGAGCGCTTGGGGCCAGAGGTCCGCCGAATCGCTGCTGTTGGGGTAGTAGACCTCGGTCATCCAGAGTTCCTTTCCCCTGCCCTTTTCCTTGAAGAGGGGGTAGGGAAAGTTCTGGTATGGCGTGCCGTAGAGGTGAGCCCCGAGAATGTCCAGGTTGGCAAGGGCTCCCGAGTCGTTGAGAATCGGGTCCGAGAAGCCCTTCACATACTGGAAGGACTCCGGCGCGATGACCTTGGTGCCGATCGAACCGGCATTCTCCCGGAGGAACCGGATCATCTCGCCCGGAGTCCACCACGTCCAGTCACGTGCGTAATCGGGCTCGTTCTGCACCGAGATCGCGTACAGGTTGACCCAGTGGACGGGGATTCTCAGCACGGTGAACCCGAGCTGCCCCTCGCCGTTGCCGAACGCCGTGTCCCTCTGGGCGGGTGTCAGGTCGTTGATCCAGAGCGTGTGGTTCATGCCACCGAAGCCACGGATGGTCTGCCGCCCCGCCGCCGGATCGACGATCACGTTGGCGGCCACCGCCGCGGATGCTCTCACCGCCGGGGTCGCGGACACGAGGACCGGTAGGGCACTCATCGTGGCCAGAACAGACCTCCGGCTCGGGAATTCGCGGTCCCGGCCCACGGATTCGCTCCGATGCGGCATCATGGATTTTCCCTCCTGAATGGTGTTGATCCGTGCTGCGCCGCGAGTCATCCGGGTGTGAGAACGAGGTTGTAGGCACCCAGATAGTCCTCGTTGTCGATGGGGATGGTGACGGTCCCGTTGACGACGGGATGCGTACGGGAGAAGACGGTGGCCGGGGCGGGGACGTTGGTGGTGCGTCCCGTGCTCCCGACGTGCGTGAGAGTGGCGGTGACCGAGGAGCCGTACTGGCTCAGCCCGGTGATCCGAATGATGTTGTTGCCCGCCTCCCCGCCGAAAACCAGGTTCAGGACCCGTCGGGACGCGTCATAGGCGGCGACACCATCGTTGTAGGTGGTGGGGGTGACCTTGACGATATTGCCCGTCTGGTCGCCGTACCACTTGTACATCCAGTAGGACGCGGTCGGCTTGTTGTCGTGGAGCAGGCCGTTCAGCGTCCCGGACTCGTACCAGAACGCGCGCTCGGCATCGCGCACGCCTTCCCGCTCGAACTGGGCGATGTAGTGGTTGACACTGCTGGGCACGTCGATCTCGTCAGGGGTGGCGTACTCGTTGATCGAGATGGGCCGCGGCGTGATTCCCAGCTCCTTCTCCAGCGCCCGGTAGGCCCGGACGTCACCGGTCACCCTCTGATAGCCGGACAGCTCGTGCCAGCAGATGACGTCGGGCAGGGTGTTCGACGCCTTCGCCGCGGTGAGGAACGACCGCATCCAGCCGGCGTTCCATGAGGAGATGCTGGGACCGAGGATGGGCGTACTCGGGTCGCTTCCGCGGATCTGCCGGTAGGTGCGGGCCCAGCCGTCGTTGAAGGTTCCGGCGGAGCCGGGCCAGGTCCAGTCGGGTTCGTTCCAGGGCTCCCAGGCGTTGATGTTGGTGATGTCCGGCCGCGCCCTGACCGCGGCGATCATCTTGTCCACTCGGGAGAGCCAGTCCGGCCAGCCTCCCCAGCGGTAGGGGAAGCCGTCGTAGATGTCCGCCATGTCGATGGTCATCTTCGCCCCGGCGGCCATCGCCGTGGGCGCCACGACCAGCGCGTCGCCGACCGGGACGGGTGAGCCGTTCGGCCGGTGCTCGGTTCCGGGCGGGGGCTGCCGAAGCTGGTTGAGGCGCAGCGGCGTCAATGCGGACGACGGCGGGTTGGCCGCGTCCTTGAGGCCGTAGAGGCTTCCGGACCCGACCCGGGTCACCGGGCGCACGACGGTGCCCGCGTCGACGGCAAGGGTGCTGCCGCGCGTGGTGGCCGAAACCGGCGTCACCGCCGGACCGGTCGCCGTGGCGAGAGTGGCTACGACAACGACCGCGAGCCATACGAGAGTTCGCGAGCGCACGGTGACAGGCGTGCTGGTCATGGAGCCTCCTGGTCCGGGACGAACACGCGTCTGTCAGTCGGACGTGGCGCGAGGACGCCGGACAGCGGGGCGTTCCGGCGCGGACTCACATACGGCTCCGGGACTGGGCAGCCGCTGCCCCGGAAGCCACTGATGCGGTGCTCACGGCGCCGGCCCTGGCAACCGTGGAACCGTCCGAGAGTGGGCGTCGGGGTGCGGCGGCCCCAGTCGCGTCAGGACTTGGTGTTCCGCCCCTCCTGGCCTCTTGTGTGAACGGTCACACCACCGCATGATTGTGGTGACGGAATCCGAAGTGTCAATAGCCATCGCAGCCCGGATTTCTCCGGGCCCGTTACGCCCGGCCGGAGGCCCGGCGGCCACGCGGGGTGATCGCTGCCCATGCGTCCAGGAGCAGGTGAGTGACCGGTCACATGCGCTCCGCACCTTCGAGGAGCCGGCCATGCCGCGGGACGGCCGCCGCCTTCCCGGCGTCTCCCCCGTCACCGCCTGCCACGTCACATGGGGCCGGTGGCGCGTGGACGTCCGTTCGCGCGCGGGCCGTTGCTTCCCCTCGTGATCTCACGTCCGGGGCCGGCACGAGCTGATGCACACCACTCCTGACAGCGCAGGCGCCCCCACCGTGACCATCCGCGATGTCGCACGGGTGGCCGGGGTCTCGTACCAGACGGTCTCCCGTGTGATCAACGGGCATGCCTCCGTGGCCGATGCCACCCGTCGCCGGGTCGAGGACGCCATCGACTCGCTCGGCTTCCGGCCCAACCGCGCGGCCCGCGAACTCGCGGGCAAGGCCGCCCGCTCGCTGACCGTCCTCACCAGCGACACCAGCCTGTACGGGGCCGCCTCGACCCTGCGCGGCATCGAAGAAGCCGCCCGAACCGCCTGCTTCGCCGTCGCCGTGACCGTGCTGGACCGCCACGCCGTCCCGGACCGGGACGAGTTGCGCACCCGCCTGGCACGGCCCGGGGAACCCGTCGTGGTCATCGCTTTCGACGCTCCGGGGGTGCACGCCCTGCGGCTGCTGCCCGCGGACACTCCGGTGGTGGCCGCCATCGAGCGCCCCTCCGACGGCGAAGCGGTCTCCACCCGGTCGCAGGCCTGGCTGGACGACCGGATCGCCGCCGCTCGGGCCACCCGCCATCTGCTGGGCCTTGGCCACCGCACCGTGCACTACCTGGCGCTGCCGTCCTCCACCGCTCAGGTGGCCCAGCGCACCCTGGGCTGGCTGGACGGGCTGCGCGCGGCCGGTGCCCCGGAGCCACCCGAGGTGGAGGGAGGCTGGACGCCGCGCACCGGCTACCTCGCCGCGCGGGAGCTGGTCGCGAACCCGTCGGTGACCGCCGTGCTGTGCGGCAACGACGACGTGGCCGCGGGGGTGATGCGAGCGGCCCGCGAAGCCGGCCGGCACATCCCCGGCGACCTGAGCGTGGCCGGTTTCGACGACGTGCCCCTCGCGGCCTTCCTCGCACCCGCGCTGACCACCGTCCGCCTCGACTTCGAGGGGCTCGGCCGCACCTGCTTCGGGCTGCTGCACCGGCTGCTGGATCCCTCGGCGCCCGCCCCCGACCCCTGCGACGAGCCCGCCCTCGTCGTCCGCGAAAGCACCGGCCCGCGCCGCGGCACGAGCGGCTGAACGACAGGCGGAGAACCAGCCGCCGTCCGCACGCGCCGAGAGCCGGGTGCCGCATCGGCCGTTCCAGGCTTGGTTTCGGCCCTCGTCCGCCATTGTCGGTTCATTGGCGCGAGAGGTGTTGACGTCCCTCACCACCCGCCTATCATCCATGCTTGTCCGAGTATCCGATTGCTGTTCGATATCTCGAATCGCAACCGGGTGGACCGGTTTGTGTCGGCCCCACAGACCAGCGCTCAAAGCCGTATCCGGTGCGATGTGCCCACCGCGCCACCGCGCCACAGTCCGAGGGGACGGGCGCCGCGGCAGCTGTGACCAGCCGATACAGGGAGTTGCCCATGCCCCCACAGCCAGCAGGACCGCCGCTCCCCAGGTGCTCCGCGTCATCGCTCCTGTGGCACTTCCGACCACCACAAAGGAGAACGATCCTCCATGTCCTGGCTCCATCATGAGCACAGTCGCCGCAAGGCGCTGGCGACGGCCACCGGCCTGGTGGCGGGAGCCGCCCTGCCCGTCTCCGCCACCGCCTCGCCCCACGACCCCGCCGGGGCCACCCTCACAGCCGCCGCCCAGTTCACGAATCCGGTGATCTGGCAGGACTTCGCGGACATCGACATCATCCGCGTCGGTAACGCCTACTACTACTCGGCCTCCACGATGCACTACTCACCGGGGGCGCCCATCCTCCGCTCGTACGACCTCGTGAACTGGGAGTTCGCCGGCCACTCGGTGCCGGTGCTGGATTTCGGGCCCCAGTACGACCTCAACGGTTCCCGCGCGTACGTCAGGGGCATCTGGGCCTCGTCCCTGGCCTACCGTCCGAGTAACCGGACGTTCTACTGGCTCGGCCAAATCGACTTCGCCAAGACCTACATCTACACCGCCACCTCTGTGGAAGGGCCGTGGAGCAGGCTCACCACGATCAACAACGCCTATTACGACGCGGGTCTGCTCATCGACAGCGACGACACCATGTACGTGTCGTACGGGAACACCGCGATCAGCGTGGCCCAGCTCTCCGCCGACGGGCGTAACCAGGTCCGTGCGCAGCAGGTGTTCACCACGCCGTCGAGCGTGGGGACGCTGGAGGGTTCCCGCTTCTACAAGATCAATGGGAACTACTACATCTTCCTCACCCGTCCGGCGAACGGTCAGTACATCCTGAAGTCGACGAGCGGCCCGTTCGGGCCCTACACGATGCGGCAGGTCCTGCTCGACCTGCGCGGGCCGGTCTCCGGCGGCGGGGTGCCACACCAGGGCGGGCTCGTGCAAACCCCCAGCGGTGCCTGGTATTACCTGGCCTTCGTGGACGCCTACCCCGGCGGCCGGATCCCCGTGCTGGCCCCGGTCACCTGGACCTCCGACGGCTGGCCGGTGGTGCAGCTGGTGAACGGTGCCTGGGGCGCGTCGTATCCCGGCCCGGCCGCCGTCCCGGCCCCCTCCCTCCAGGCCGCCCCGCTGACCGGCGTCGACACCTTCGACGGTACGTCCCTGAAGTCGGCGTGGGAGTGGAACCACAACCCGGACAACACCAAGTGGTCGGTCAGCAATGGCCTGACCTTGCGCACCGCGACGGTCACGAACGACCTGTACTGGGCCCGCAATACCCTCACCCACCGCATCCAGGGGCCCACCTCCACCGCCACCATCCAGCTCGACCACTCCGCGATGAGAGACGGCGACCGGGCCGGACTGGCGCTGCTGCGCGACTCGTCCGCGTGGATCGGGGTGAAACGGGACGGCGGCGCGTCCCGGGTGGTAATGGTGAGCGGGCTGACCATGGACGGCAATTGGAACACCACCGGCACCGGAACGGAACTCGCGAGCGCCGCCGCCCAGGGCGGCCGCATATGGCTGCGCGCCATCGCCGACATCCGCCCCGGCGCTGGACGACCGGGTACCTTCTCCTACAGCACCGACGGCACCAACTTCATCCGCCTCGGGCCCTCTTTCACCATGGGCAACGACTGGCGGTTCTTCATGGGCTACCGGTACGCCATCTTCAACTACGCCGCCCAAGCACTCGGCGGCTCGGTCAAAGTCACCCGCTTCGAACTCGCCACGCCCTGACCGGTCCAGTCCTGTCCGGGCACCGTCCTCACATGGGCGCGAACGCACTCGTACAGCCATTTTTGGGAGCGCTCCCAATCCGTCCCTCAAGGTTTCCGACCCCCAAGGAGAGAGATGAAGCTTCAGTATCGACGGGGCCGAGCCCGAGCCTCGGTGTTAGGGCTCGTGGTCGTCGGCGTCATGACGGTGTCAGGGACCGCCACCGCCGCACCCGTCAACGCGGCCGGCTCCGCCCAGGCTTCCACCCTGGGCGCCCAGGCCGCCCAGTCCGGCCGGTACTTCGGGGCCGCCGTGGCCGCCGGCAAGCTCGGCGACGGCACGTACTCGACCATCCTGAACCGTGAGTTCAACATGGTCACACCCGAGAACGAGATGAAGTGGGACACCACCGAGCGGTCCCGTGGCTCGTTCAACTTCGGCCCCGCCGACCAGATCGTGAACCACGCCACCTCGCACGGACAGCGCGTACGCGGCCACACCCTGGTCTGGCACTCCCAGCTGCCCAGCTGGGTCAGCTCCATCGGCGACGCGAACACCCTGCGCGACGTGATGAACAACCACATCACCACCCAGATGGCCCATTACAAGGGCAAGGTCTACGCCTGGGACGTGGTCAACGAGGCGTTCGCCGACGGCGGCAGCGGCCAGCACCGCCCCTCGGTCTTCCAGAACCTGCTGGGCGATGGCTTCATCGAGCAGGCCTTCCGCACCGCGCGCTCGGCCGACCCGGCGGCCAAGCTCTGCTACAACGACTACAACATCGAGAACTGGAGCGACGCCAAGACCCAGGGCGTCTACCGCATGGTCCGCGACTTCATGTCACGCGGTGTCCCCATCGACTGCGTCGGCTTCCAGGCCCACTTCGGCACCGGCGGCCCCCCGGCGAGTTTCCAGACCACCCTGTCCAGCTTCGCCGCCCTCGGTGTGGATGTGCAGATCACCGAACTGGACATCGCCCAGGCGCCGTCGACCGCGTACGCGAACACGGTCAGGGCCTGCATGAACGTCTCGCGCTGCACCGGCATCACCGTCTGGGGCATCCGGGACACCGACTCCTGGCGCGCCGGGGAGAAGCCGCTGCTCTTCGACGGCAGCGGCAACAAGAAGGCCGCGTACAACGCCGCCCTGACCGCCCTGGGTGGCACACCCGCCGCCCGGACCACGGCCTCACCGGCGTCCCCCGCCTCGTCCCCCGCATCGTCCGCCTCCCCGGCCGCCTCGCTGCCGTCCAGCTTCCGATGGAGCTCCAGCGGTTCGCTGATCGCGCCGAAACCGGACGCCACCCACAACATCGCCGGGCTCAAGGACCCGACCGTGGTCTACCACAACGGCAAGTGGCACGTGTTCGCCAGCGTCGCCAGTTCTTCCGGGTACGGCCTGGTGTACCTGAACTTCACCGACTGGTCCCAGGCCGCCTCCGCACCGCACTACTACCTCGATCGCGGCGCCATCGGTGCCGGATACCGGGCCGCACCCCAGGTGTTCTACTTCGCCCCGCAGAAGACCTGGTATCTCGTCTACCAGACCGGCAACGCCTCGTACTCCACGAACACCGACATCAGCAACCCCAACGGCTGGAGCGCCCCGCGCAACTTCTACTCCTCGATGCCGGACATCATCCGTCAGAACATCGGCAACGGCTACTGGGTCGACATGTGGGTCATCTGCGACAGCGCCAACTGCTACCTGTTCTCCTCCGACGACAACGGGCACCTGTACCGCTCGCAGACCACCCTCGCCCAGTTCCCGAACGGGTTCACCAACACCGTCATCGCCGCCCAGGACTCCAACAAGTACGCCCTGTTCGAAGCGAGCAACGTCTACAAGGTGCAGGACAGCAACCAGTACCTGCTGATCGTCGAAGCCATCGGCTCGGACGGACGGCGCTACTTCCGCTCCTGGACCTCCGGCAGCATCGCCGGCTCCTGGACCCCGCTGGCCGCATCCGAGAGCAACCCGTTCGCACGGGCCTCCAGCACGGCGTTCACCTCCGGCGCCTGGACCAAGGACATCAGCCACGGAGAGATGATCCGCGCCGGAAACGACCAGACCCTCACCATCAACCCCTGCAAGATCCAGTACCTCTACCAGGGCCTCGACCCCAATGCCGGCGGCGACTACAACAGCCTGCCGTGGCGTCTCGGCCTCCTCGCCCAGACCAACTCCACCTGCTGACACAGGGCCTGTGATCTGCGCGTACGACACCAACCGGACAACTGAAGGAGTGGTGTGATGTCACTGCCCAAGTTATGGCCCGCCCTGGTCGCGGGGGGTCTCGCCCTGGCCATGGGCGGCACGGCGACGCAGGGCGGCTTCAGTGGGAGCACGTCCCGCACGGCGGGTGACGCCGCCGTGGCGACGGCCGGATGCGGCAAGGCCCCCACGCTGACCAGCGGCACACATACGATTCAGAGCAACGGAAAGAGCCGCGGCTACATCCTGAAGGTCCCGGACGACTACGACAAGAACCGCGCCTACCGGCTGGTCTTCGGACTCCACTGGGTAGGCGGCACCGCCACCGACGTCGCCACGGGACGAACGGTGGAAACGGGCACCTGGGCCTACTACGGACTCCAGCGGCTGGCGAACAACAGCACCATCTTCGTCGCGCCCCAGGGACTCAACAACGGGTGGGGCAATTCCGGCGGTGAAGACGTGACCTTCGTCGACAACATGATCAGCCAGATCGAGGGAGCACTCTGCGTCGACACCTCACGGCGCTTCGCCCTGGGCTTCAGCTACGGCGGCGCCATGACCTACGCCCTCGCGTGTGCCCGGCCGACGGTCTTCCGCGCGGTCGCGGTCCAATCCGGCGGCCAGCTCAGCGGATGCGGCGGTGGCACTCAGCCCGTCGCGTACCTCGGAGTGCACGGCATCAGGGACGGAGTGCTCGGCATCTCCGGCGGACGAGCCATGCGCGACAAGTTCGTCAGGAACAACGGCTGCGCCGGGCAGAACCCGCCCGAGCCGGCACAGGGCAGCCGTACGCACAGAATCACCACCTACGCGGGGTGTTCGGCCGGGCATCCGGTCGTGTGGGCCGCGTTCGACGAAGGCCATATCGCCGCGCCCCAGGACGGGGCCGGGGGTGACAGCGGCTCCAAGACCTGGGTGCCCGGAGAGATCTGGAAGTTCTTCACCCAGTTCTAGCCCAACACGGTTCCAGCCCCCCACCACCCGGCGCCGGAGCCCCGGAGACTTCCCGGCCCCGCACGTCCCGTGTCATACCTCATCCCATGCAAGGAGCCCATCCGTGACCATTCGACTAACGTTACGCCCCTTGAGGCGCACGCTCCTGGCGACAGGGGCGACGGTCGCGCTCGGCGTGAGCGTCCTCACCGGCACGGCCCCGGCCTCCCAGGCCGCCGGCTCGCTGCCGTGCGACATCTACGCCTCCGGCGGCACGCCCTGCGTGGCAGCGCACAGCACGACGCGTGCGCTGTACTCCTCCTACAACGGCCCGCTGTACCAGGTCCGCCGTGCCTCCGACAACGCCACCCGGGACATCGGCGTCCTGAGTCCGGGCGGATACGCCAACGCCGCCACGCAGGACACGTTCTGCGCCGGCACGACCTGCCTCATCACCATCGTCTACGACCAGTCCGGCCGGAACAACCGCCTCACCCAAGCGCCCCCCGGTGGCTTCCCCGGCCCGGCCCCGGGCGGATACGACAACCTCGCGAACGCGACGGCGGCGCCCACCACGGTCGGCGGCCACAAGGCCTACGGCATCTTCGTGGCTCCTGGCACCGGGTACCGCAACAACAACACCAACGGCGTGGCCAAAGGTGACCAGCCGGAGGGGATGTACGCCATCCTCGACGGCACGCACTACAACGGCGGCTGCTGCTTCGACTACGGCAACGCCGAGACCAACAGCCACGACAACGGAAACGGCACCATGGAGGCCATCTACTTCGGGAACAACAAGGTCTGGGGCTATGGCGCCGGCAACGGACCCTGGATCATGGCCGACCTCGAGAACGGCTTGTTCTCGGGGGTGAACCAGCGCTACAACGCCAACGACCCGACCATCAGCCACCGGTACCTGACCGCCATCATCAAGGGCGAGCCGAACCACTGGTCCATCCGTGGCGGCAACGCGCAGTCGGGCGGTCTGTCGACCTTCTACAACGGGCCGCGCCCGAACGTCCCCGGCTACAACCCGATGAAGAAGGAAGGGGCCATCATCCTCGGCATCGGCGGCGACAACAGCCACGGCGCCGCCGGCACCTTCTACGAAGGCGTGATGACATCCGGCTACCCGTCGGACGCCACCGAGAACGCGGTGCAGGCCAACATCACCTCCGTCGCTTACGGGAAGTCATAGGAGGCTGTCCGGATCACCACCTCCGGCCCCCGGGCACGCGGGGGCCGGACCCGCTCTCGAGACGAGGCGGAGTTCAGCCGTCGACGGGCGGCCGATCCGCCCGATCACCACCGTGGAGCGATCACGAAGGTCCCCCCATCGACCCCGGCGGCAGTGGCGGATCGTCCCGTGCTGACGCAGCCACCCGTCACTGTGTGCCGCCCTTGGCGTCCGCGTCTTCGGCGGCCGCGTCCTCGATGGTGGCATGGCTCCATACCGGTGTCGTGCCGCGCTCGACCACCGCACGGCGGACGCCCTCGTCGAAGTCGGGCCGGCGGATGGCATCCCTAGCCGTGGCGAGTTCACGCGCAAGGCATTCGCTCAGCGAGGACTGGGCTCCCAGGCACAGCAGCCGGTCGGTCGTCACCACGCTCGACGGGCTGGCCGAAAGCAGGGCCGCGAGCGCCGCCTCGGCCTGCGGGTCCGTGAGGACACGCAGTTCCGCTTCCAGCTCGGCCAACGGGGTCTCGCCGAACACCTTCAGCACCGCGGCTGCCGGGGCCGCACCCGGGGGATCGAGCGCGGGTGGCGCTCCGTGCGTCCCGTCCAGAGCGCTGATTCCCTTTCGTGTGAGGGCCTTCACCAGGTCGTCGAGGTGTTCCCGCGGCACATAGTGGGTCGCCAGGCCGCTGCGGAGGGCGCCCCCGGCATCCACTCGTGCGCCGGTGAGGCCGAGATAGCGACCCCAGCCGGGAGCGAGGCGCGGCAGAAAGTAACTCGCCCCGACATCGGGAAAGAAGCCGATGGAGGTTTCCGGCATGGCCAGAACGCTGTGTTCGGTGACGACCCGGTAGCCACCATGTACGGAGAGCCCGAGCCCACCGCCCATGGCCACGCCGTCGAGCAAGGCCACGTAGGGCTTGGGATAGGAGGCGATGAACTCGTTGAGCGCGTACTCGTCGGCGAAGAACGCCATCGTCTGGTCCAGCCGCTGAGCGAGAACCTCCTCACGCATGAAGCGGATGTCGCCGCCCGCGCAGAAGGCGCGCGGTGACGTGCTGCGTACGACCACGGTGTGCACGGTGTCGTCGTCCGCCCACCGGCTCAGCACCCGGGTGATCCCCGCGACCATGTCGGGAGTCAGGGCGTTGAGGGCTTCCGGCCGGTCGAGCGCGAGGTCACCCAGACCGGCCCGGACCTCGGCACGGATACGGGTGGTCGTAGCGGTCATGAGGCCGCCGGAATGCCGTGCACAGTGGCGTGGACGGATCCGGGCAGGTCGGTGTTCGCACGGCCCTTGAGCGCGAGCAGTTCCCGTGCCTGGTCCGGAGTGGCGGGGGTGCGGCCCATCTCCGCCAGGATGCGCACGATCTTCTCCACCTGTTCGGCGTTGTTCCGTGCGAGCCGTCCGGCGCCGACGTGGAGGCCGTCCTCCAGGCCGACGCGTACGTGTCCGCCGAGCTGCGCCGCGTGGGTCGCGACGGCGAACTGGTGACGGCCCGCGCCGAAGGCGGAGAACAGATAGTCCTGGCCGAACAGGCGGTCCGCGGTGCGCACCATGTGCTGGACGTGATCCAGGTCGGGGCCGATCCCTCCGAGTACGCCGAACACACCCTGGATCAGGAACGGCGGCCGTACGAGGCCGCGCTCGACGAAGTGGGCGAGCGAGTACAGGTGGCCGATGTCGTAGCACTCGAACTCGAATCGAGTGCCGCGTTCTCCGAGGTCGTTCAGGACGGTCTCGATCTGGGTGAAGGTGTTGGAGAAGATCCTGTCGGCCGAGCCCAGCAGATAGTCGCGCTCCCAGCCATGGCGCCAGTCGCTGATCCGGCCCACGGCCGGAGCGAAGTTGAAGTTCATCGAGCCCATGTTCAGCGAGGCCAGTTCGGGGGCGAACGTACGCGCGGCCGCGAGCCGGTCGTCGAGGGTCATCGTCGCCGCCCCGCCGGTGGTGATGTTGACCACGGCGTCCGAACCGGTCGCGATCGGAACGAGGAAGCGCCGGAACACCTCCGGATCCGAACTGGGCCGGCCGTCGAGCGGATCACGTGCGTGCAGGTGGAGCACCGCGGCACCCGCGCCGGCCGCGCCGAGCGCCTGCGCGGCGATGTCCTCCGGGGTGAAGGGGAGCGCGTCGGACATGCTCGGTGTGTGGATCGAGCCCGTGACCGCGCAGCTGATGATGGTCTGGTCGACCGATTTCATGAAGGTCCTCCGTTGCCTCGGATCGTGTGCACGACCGAGGAAGCGGCCTCGGCGAGCATCGAGGTGTCGTTGCTGACGACGACGAAGTCGAAGCCCTGTGCCAGCAGGGCGGCGGCGCCCCGCGCCGTGGCGGTCGCCGCGCCGCAGGGGATCCCCGCCTCGTGAGCCGCGCGCAGCGCGGCGCCGCACAGTTCGGTCACCTCGGGTGCCGAGGGCGCGGCCGCCACGTCCAGGCCGATGTCCGCGGCGCCCACGAAGAGCGCGTCGACACCGTCGACCGCGGCGATCGCCGCGGCGTTTCCGACCGCCTCGCGGCTCTCGATCTGCGGAACGCACAGCGCGTCCTCGCCCGTGGCGAGGTATTCCTCGCGTGAGCGCAGTCCCCATCGCCCGGCCCGGCTCGTCCCGCCGGCCCCGCGGCGGCCGACCGGGGGAAAGCGGACCGCGGCCACCGCGTCGCGGGCCTGTTCCACGGTGTCGACGTGTGGAATCAGCACCCCCGCGGCCCCGGCGTCGAGCAGCCGCTGGATACCCGACGGCGCCCCGTCGGCGACCCGCACCAGCGGGGTCGTTCCCAAGGCGGCCGCGACGGTGATCAGTTCATAGGCCGTCCGCAGGTCGAGTGGCGCGTGCTCCTGGTCCACGACCACGAAGTCGAAACCGGCGTGTGCGGCGATCTGGACCGACTCCAGCGCGGGCAGCTTGGTCCAGGTGCCGATCCGGCCGCCGCCCAGCGGTGCCGCCCGGTCGCCGCCCAGCGGTGTCACGGGGCCGCCACCTCCTCGGGAGCGGGGTAGTCGGCGGCGTTGAGCACCCAGCCGTCGCGGGCGGAGAAGTCGGCCCGGGGCGGGGAGAAGATGTCGATGAGCTGATTGCGGCCTTCCCCGCAGGCCCGTGTGGTGTGCACCGTCGGCGGCGGGATCACGGCCACCGACGGGCTGCCCACGACGCGGTGCTCGTCGGGGCGCCACTGGTCCATGTCGGTCGTCCACGGTGTCCGGATGTGGTGTTCGAACCGCCCGGACACCGCCAGGGAGCACTGCTGGAAATCGTCGTGGTGGTGTGGTGAGAGCTTGTTGCGGGGGCGCGGCCCGTCCAGCGGGTCGAGGAAGTTGACCATGAATGACCGCGTGCGGTAGATCCGCCCGAAGCGGCCGGGTTCGGCCGGGGCCTCGTCGGGGCGGTAGACCCGCAGCCGGTCGCCATCGGCCGGCGCGGGCCATGGCCGCAGTGGCGCGACCCGCGCGTGCAGCTCGGCGTAGTCGGCGGCGTTGACCGCCAAGGCGGCGAGGTCGGCGCTTCGGTGGTCGAACAGCCGCACCACCTCGGTATCGGCACGGGCATGAACCCGCGATGCTCCCGGCGGGACCACGATCATGGCCGTTCCCCGGGTCTCGCGGGTGTCACCGCCTGCCTCGACGACGACGTGCGCGTCATCCGAGGTGAGCAGGACCACGTACTCGTCCTCCTGGCCGGTGCGCTCCAGCACCTGCCCGGCGCGCAGCCGGGAGAGCGCCACGACGAAATTCTGTCCCCGCACGACCCAGGTGCGGCCCGACTTCTCGTCGTCGATCTGCGGCGGTCCGTCGAACTCGGTGTACGTGGGGGCGGCGATGGGCGCGTCCGCCGGGGCGCCACTGCTCGGAGCGGACGTCGGCAGTGCAGCCCGCGGATCGGTCGGATCGTACATGCGAGGTGTCCTTCTGTGCGGAGCCGCGGCGGCTCAGTCGAGGCCCAGCAGATGGGTGGGGTTGTCGACGACCATCCGGCGGACGTCCTTCTCGTCGACACCGTGGTCGAGCAGTGCGGTCGTGACCTCGATGAACGCGTCGACGGGGCGGGTGCGGCCGATCTGGCCCAGGTCGGAGGCGAGGACCGTGCGCTCGACGCCCACGGCCTCGATCCACTCCAGGAGGACCTCGACCCCGAAGTGCGGATGGTCGTTGGCCAGGTACATGCCGACCTCGTGTTCCATGAACACACCGCGCCGGGACAGTTCCACGCCCTGTTCGAGGGTCAGGTCGCTGATGAAGTTCGGGTGGCTGGCCACCATCTTCCGGACGCCTCGTTCGGCGCCCACGGCGAACAGTTCCGCCATGTCGTCGGGGTGCAGATGGCCGCCGTTGAGGATGGTGTCGGTCTCGGCGACGACATCGGCCACCTGGACGACCTCGGGGCGCAGCCGCCCCTGCTCGTCGTGGATGAGCACCGGCACGGTCGTGAGCTCGACCGTACTGGTGGGGAACCCGCCGGCCAGGGCCGCCTCCGCGAACTGGATGTGCCGCCGCGAGGAGAACGTCGGGAACCAGACGATCTTGCCGCCCATCCGCAGGCACATCTCCACCGCGTAGGGGTTGATGCCGCCGACCTGGTTGTTCAGCACGATGCCGCCGTAGACCCGGGTGCCGATGCCCTCGAACGAGCGGTGGGCGGCCTGGAGGTCCATGACGGTGTTGTGGTGGTGGGACTTGGCCACGAAGGCGCGCATATTGATCCGGTCGCCGTCCCGGGCTCCGTCCACATGGTCGAACTCACGGGGGAACGGCCCCGGCCCGGAGTGGCAGTGCAGGTCGACCATGCCGTCGAGGATGCGGGCGACAGTGGGGCTGGCTTCCATGGGCCTCTCCTTAACTCTTACGCCGCTGCCGACGATGCGCGACCGCATGATGAATTGTCAATGCGCGATGCGAACACGATTCCCGCCACCCTCCCCCACCGCGAGGCCCAGACCCGAAAATCCGGCGCATCACTTGTTCGCATGGGTATTGCCGTGTTCGTATCGACGTGGGTAGCGTCACCGCCGTTCCCGTACTCATCGGGCAGACTGCGTGATGTGAACAGCCAGTCCTCATTACGAACGGAGTCCCGGATGGCGGAGAAAGACGACGAGGCACGGTCCGGCGGCGGGGAGATCCAGGCCGTTGACCGTGTGGCACAGATCCTGCGACTGTTCGGCCCGGAGACCCCGGAGCTGACGGCGGGAGAAGCCGCGGAGCGACTCGACCTCAACCGCACCACGGTCTACCGCTACTGCACCTCGCTGGTGGCGTCGGGGCTGCTGGAACGAGGCAGTTCCCCGGGGACCTTCGTCCCCGGTGCGCTGCTGCTGCAACTCGGTGCCTTCGGGCTCGGCAGGCGCAGGGTGGTCGACCTCGCTCCGGCCCACATGCGCGAACTGTGCTCACTGACCGGTCTGACCACCGTGCTGAGCCTGTGGGGTTCCACCGGCCCCATCGTGACCCGGGTCGAGGAGGACGCCACCCGGACCGTCGTCGTCACCGTGCGCGTCGGCACCCAGCTGACGCTCACCGCGGCACAAACCAAGATCTTCCTGGCCCACATGTCCGACCAGCTCCAGGTCGACCGGCTGGTGGGCAGCCTCCCAGGCGACCAGCGGATCAAGCTGACGGAGGAGATCCGCGCACTCACGGGGACCGACCACGTCGCGATGAGCCCGGATGGTTTTGGCGTGCACGCCATGGCCGCGCCGGTCTTCGACGAGTACGGCATCTGCGCCAGCCTCGCGCTGGTCGCCACCGACGATCTGCTCCCCCTCGAACCCGACAGTACGACCGCCGGCCATCTGAGAAGCACCGCCCGCACGCTGAGCAAGGCCATGGGCGGTGACGTTCAGCTTCGGCGCTGACCTGCCCCGGCCCCCGGGGCCCGATCGGAGGACATCAGTGTCCACGACAACCAACAGTCCCGCGGTATCCGCCGGCAGTCCCACGAAGGACCCCCGCCGCGCCGCCCTGCGCGGTGGGATCCTCGGCTACTACGCCGACCAGTTCGACATCTTCGTACCGATCATCACCCTCGCCCCGGCGATGATCTACTTCGAGCCGGCCGACACCTCACGGACGACCGCGGCACTGATCACCGCCGCCGTCTTCGCCGCCACCCTGCTCGCCCGCCCCCTCGGGTCCGCGGTGTTCGGGCACTACGCCGACCGGGTCGGCCGGCGGATCACCACCATGGTCGCGGTCGCCGGATTCGGTGTGAGCACGTTCCTGATCGGGCTGCTGCCAGGCCACCAGCACATGGGGTGGTGGGCGATCGTGGCACTGATCGGGCTCCGCTTCGTCGGCGGCATCTTCCTGGGCGGGGAGTACGCCACCGCGGTGCCACTGGCCATGGAGTGGAGCCCCGCCCGTAGGAGAGGACTGGCCAGCGGGCTCATCACCTGCACCTCGCCCCTGGCCGTCGCCTCGATCGCCGGGCTCAGCCTGCTGCTGCTCAGCGTCATGCCGCCGGACGGCCTGCACAGCGCATACGTCCAGTGGGGCTGGCGCATCCCGTTCTTCATCGGCGGCCTGCTCGGCATCGTGCTCTTCTTCTACTACCGGCGCAACGTCGAGGAAGCCCCCGCCTTCGAAGCCGCCCAGACGACCGGATCGCCGCTGCGCGAACTGCTCGGCGGACGCCACCGTCGGGCTCTCGCCCAGGTCTTCACCCTCATGACCGGGGCGTGGCTCCTCACCAACATCGCCGCCGCGGTCCTGCCCGCCACGCTCAAGTCCGATGTGGGGCTCACCGACCGCGCCGTGAGCATCGTCCTGCTGATCTCCTCGGTCGTCTGCGTCGGCTCCTTCGTCGGCTGCGCCGTACTCTCACAGCGCATCGGACGACGCCGCTTCTACACCGGTTTCGGCATCGTCGCCGCGGTCTTCGCCTCCGCCTGCTACGCGCTCCTCACCACGCTGGACGCGAATGACCTCGTGCTCGTCACCCTGCTGTCCGTCGGTGTGCAGATCTCCACGATCTCGCTGTACGGCCCCGTCGCCGCCTACCTCACCGAACGGTTCCCGGCCGCGATCCGCGCCACCGGCTACGGAGTCGGATACAGCCTCGCCCTGGTCATACCGGCGTTCTACGCCTTCTACATCAGCGGACTCGCCACGATCGTGGGGAACGCGCTGGCGCCCGTCGTCCTCATCGCACTCGGCGGCGCGCTCGTCGCTGTCGGCGGAGCACTCGGCCCGGAGACCAAGGACGTCGACATGACGGCGCACACGACGCCGGACACCGTCTCATGACACCGCACACCCGGATCCTCACCGGTCCCCGCATCGTGGCCGGTGACGGCACCGAACCCGAAGCACTCGCCGTCCGCGCCGGGTGGATCGTCGGCACCGGCACACGCCGCGCACTGCGGTCCGAGTTCCCCGGCGCCGAGGAGATCGGACTGGACGGCGCGCTCGCCGTCCCCGGCTTCAACGACGCCCACTGCCACCCGTCGCAGGCCGCCCTCGCCCGCGTCCGCGTCGACCTCGACACGGTGGCCGACCTCGACCAGGCGCTCCAGGCCCTGCGCCGACGGGCCGCGCACACCCCCACGGGGCAGTGGGTGGTCGGACAGCCACTGGACGAGCGCCGCCTCGGCACCGTCGACCGGGACCTGCTCGACCAGGTCTCCCGCAGCCATCCGGTCCTCGTCGTGCACTACTCGCTCCACCGGGCCGTGGTGAACAGCGCCGGCCTCGCCGCGCTGGGCTACCGGGACGTCGCCGACGCCCCGCACGGCGGGCAACTGGGCGTCTCCGCCGACGGGCGCCTGAACGGGCATCTCGTGGAGCGCGCCTGGCTCGACCCATGGCTGCCCGGCACCGGGACGCCCTCGATCACACCGGCCGGGCCGCCCGCGGCCCGGCGGGCCGCGCTGAAGGAAGTGATCGACGAACTGCACGCCTACGGGATCACCTCGTTCTGCGACGCGCTCGTCACCCCGACCGAGCAGCGGCTCTACGCCGACGCCCTGGCCGCCGGCGAACTCACCGCGCGGGTCGGCATGCTGCTGTGGCACACCTACGCCGACCCGGCCGCGCTCCCGTCCGACGGCCCGGCGCCCCACCGGCTGCGGACCGTCGGCGTGAAGATGATGCTCGACGGGGCCCTCTCCGGCGGGACGTGCCTGTGCCGATCGGCCTACCCCAGTGCCACGGGCAACGAGAACGGGCTCCAGATCCTCACCGACGACGAGTTCGCCACGACCGTCCGGGCGATCGACGCAGCGGGCGGCCGGGTCGCGGTGCACGCCAACGGGGACCAGGCGATCCACCAGGTCCTCGATGTCTTCGAGTCACTGCCACGACGACATGCCGGACACCGGATCGAGCACTGCAGCCTCGTCGACGACGGCCTGGTCGCCCGCCTCGCCCGAGCACAGGTGATCACCGTACCGTTCGGGCCGTTCGTGTCCCTGCACGGCGAAACCCTGATCCGGTTCTACGGCGAACGCGTCGGCCACGTCTGCGCGCACCGATCACTGCGTGACGCGGGGGTGGTCGCGGCCGGCTCGTCCGACTACCCGCTGGCACCGCCGGATCCGCTGCTCGCCATCCGTTCCCTGGTCACCCGTGCCACGGCCCATGGGACCGTGGTCGGCGCCCGGCAGCGCATCACGGCGCTCGACGCGGTGGACGTGTACACCCGGGCCTCGGCGGCCGCCACCGGCGAGCAAGCGATCAAGGGAACGCTGACGGTGGGACGACTCGCCGACCTGACAGTTCTGGACACGGACATCACCACCGTGGACCCGGACCAGCTGGCCGAGGTCAGGGTGTGCTCCACCTGGGTCGGCGGAGAGTGCGTATACGACAAACCCTGACGTGCGTCGGCCTTTCGGTCACCGGCATGTGCTTCTGGGCCGGCGAATCCCGTCGACGGCCCGGAGTCGTGGGTGGAGTGGCTACCACGCCCGGCTGTCCGTCTCCCTGGATTCCCGGCCCACCGAGTGGGCCACGACGAGTGGGGTGCCGGGGTGGTACACCTCGCCGGGCTCCACGGCGGCGTAACCGGTCCAGGCCTGTGTGCCGCCGGTCCCGCGGAGCAGCGGGCGGAGGCCGTCCAGCAGGACGGCTCGGGCGGGCGCCGCGCACCAGGCGGCGTACCCCGCGGCTCGCTGATCAGGGCCGCGCGCAGCTCAGCGGTCACCCGCTCGCGCACCGCGGCGGCCCCGGGGCTCATACGGATCCTCCGTTCATCACGGCGTCGGCGACCGTCCGCGTCGATCAGGGCGATGGCGTCGGCGAGCCCGGTCGGCAGATCGGTGCCGCCGCTCATCGCAGCACGAACCCGGGGACGAGCGGATCATGCGGATCCACGTGGAAGGTGTGCTCACCGGTGCGGTACCCCATACCGCTGACCTCGGGGAGCACGGCCGGCCTGCCGCCCGCGTCGACCGTGCCGAGCACCCTGGCCACGAACGTCGAGCCGACTACGGAGTCGTGCACGAGCCGGGCGCCGGGCGCCAGCCTGCCGTCGGCGGCGAGGACGGCGACCCGGGCACAGGTCCCGGAGCCGCAGGGCGAGCGGTCGACCTCGCCGTCGGCGAAGACGGTGACGTTGCGCTGATGGACATCCGGTCCGTCGGTGGGCCCGGCCTCCTCGAAGTCGGTGGGCCCGGCCTCCTCGAAGTCGCTGGGCCCGGCCTCCTCGAAGTCGCTGGGCCCGGCCTCCTCGAAAAGGATCGTGCCGTAGACACCGCTGAGCCGGGGGTCGTCGGGATGTTGCGCGGCCTCATGGTCGTTGAGCGCCCACTTCACCTCGCGGCCGACCGTGATCAGCTCGGCGAGGTTCTCGGGGGTGACGGTGAGGCCGAGATCCGAGGCGTCGACGTTCGCGTAGATCGCGCCACCGTAGGACAGGGTCGCCCGTACGTCGCCCCGCGAGGTCGGGACGACGAGGTCGCGGGCCAGTACGTAGCTCGGTACATTGCGGAAGCCGACCGAGACCACACGGGACGCCTCCAGGTGGACCCGCGCGGTGACCCGACCGGACGGGACGTCGATCACCACGTCGACCGCGCCGTCGGCCGGAGCCGTGACCCGCCCGGTCTGCACGGCCCAGACGCCCAGGGCGATGGTGCCGTGTCCGCAGGCGGTCGAGAAGCCGTCCTTGTGCCAGAACAGCACTCCGAGATCGGCGCCGTCGTCGTCCGGCGGCACGATGAACCCGCCGTACATGTCCGCGTGCCCGCGCGGTTCGTAGCACAGGATCTGGCGCAACCGCTGAACCTCCGGATCAGCGGCGGCGGCCACTCGGCGCTCCGCCACGGTCCGGCCCGGGATCGTCACCGGCACTTCCTCGACGATCCGGAACGGTTCCCCGGCCGTGTGGTAGTCGGTCGTCCGCAACGGAGCGGGGTGAATCAGCGTCACGGGGCAACTCCTCGCTGGGACATGAGGCCGGACAGTACCATTGCAATTACACCCTCGCATGTGACCTACATCACAGAGCGAGAGTCGGCCGGACAGGCCTTCCCGCGATCAGCCGTGAGCAGCGTTGAGGATGGCGGCGAGCTTTCCGGGGCGCTGATCATCGCCATGTGACCGGCGTCGAGATCAATGACCTCCGGCCGGAGCAGCGCAAGGGAACGCCGCTGGAGTTCTTCGACGTAGCACTGGTCCCGCGTGAGGTGCACGTACGTCCGCGGAATCTCCCGCCGGTAGCCGCTCAAGTCCACCGCCTCAGTGAGCAGCGCGGCCGCGTCGTCGACCAGCCGGTCCGCGAGGGCCACCGTGTCCAGGCCGACCTCGGCCCTCGTCCCGCGACCCGGCAGGTCGACCGCCACAGCTTCCGCCCCCAGGAGGGGGATCAGCTCGCTCTTCCGGCAGGGACCATGCCCCGTGAGGCGCCGTTTCTGTCTACCGTGATGCCATGGCGTTGCTTTCCTGCCTTCACCGTTTCAACCAGCGGCATCCATGGAGCCACAACGACCATTACGGCCCCTGGATCGCCGGCCAGGTGGCCGCGTCCAAGGCCCACCACGTCCTCGACGTCGGGTGCGGTGCGGGGAATCTTGCCGCGCTTCTGCGTCATCGGGCGGTCACCGTCACCGGGCTTGAACCCGACCCCGGGATGGCCCGCGCCGCGGCGAAGCAATTCGCCGACGACCCGGCGGTCACCATCGTGGAAGCCGACTTCACCGGACGCGACCCGCACCGTCGCTTCGACGCCATCACCCTGGTCGCCGTCCTGCACCATCTGTCGCTGGTGCCCACCCTGCGGGAACTTCGCGGCTGTCTCGCTCCGGGCGGGCGTCTTGTGGTCGTCGGCTGCTATCGGGAGACAGGGGGCGTCGACCTGCTCGTCTCCTTGCCGGCCGCGCTCTTGAATCCGGTCGTGGGGCTGATCAAGCATCCGGCCCGCGCCGCCGCGCCGCCCTTGCACATGACGGCGCCCACCGCCGCTCCGCAGGAGACTTTGGCGGACATCCGGGCTGCGGCCGCGCGGGAACTGCCCGGCGCCCGGATCCGGCGCCGCCTGTTCTGGCGGTACAGCCTGGTCTACGACGCCCCCGCCGGGAACAGTCCGGCCTGACGTGGTGACTCCCGAAGTCCCAGCGGTGCTGTCGAGTTGCGGATCCGCGCTGTCGAGCACGTGCTCAATCAGAGGGCGTGATCGGGCTCAATCAGAGGGCGTGATCGGGGACCGCATGCCGAGCCACTGCTCGGCGTCCCAGGCGTGGAACCGCTCTACCTCGGTGAACCCCAGCTTCGCCGCGAGGCGCATCGAGCCGACGTTGGCGGTCTGGGTGGTGAGCACCACCGGCTCGCCGGGAAGGACGCTGTCGCACCAGTCGAGTGCCGCCGCACACGCCTCGGCGGCGTACCCGAATCCCCACGCCCGTGGCAGGAACAGGTAGCCGAGATCGACCTTCCCCTCGGCAGCGGGGCGACGGTGCTCCGCTGCTCTCCTGAGCAGGATCTGGCCGATCATCGCCCCGTCGAGATCGACGACGAAACTCCCGGGCCACCGCTCGGGCGCCCCGGGCATTTCGCGCTCAAGCTCGTCACGCGGGCGGGGGCCGCCGAGGTAGGTGTGCACCTCTGGCGAGGCGAGCAGTTCGATGAACGCCGCACGGTCCCGGGCCTCGGGCTCACGGAGTACGAGCCTCTCGGTCCTGATCGGGGCAGGCGGCCAGGCGATGAGTCCGAGCTCAGGCATGCCGGCCACCCAATCAGCAGGCTCGACAGCGATCAAGTCCGGCTGCCCCCTATACGTGAGACCGAGCCTCGCCTGCGGGTTGATCATGGCGTAAATGTCCCTGGACCAGTGGCTGAGCGCTTCTATAGGGTCACCGTCGTTTCTGGGCTCATGGGCTTCCCGACGGCACCCTCCGCACCGACCGTGTGCTACTCGCCGGCTCGATCATCGCGGACGGTCAGCTCATCTCCGCGACCCGGCAACGACCTGACACAGCGACGAAAGGCAAGCATCATGCGCAAGCGCTCCCTCGCCATCACGGTCTTATCCGCCGCCTTCGCAGGCATCGCCGCCACCGCGCCCAGCGCGTCGGCGGCCGGTAGCAGTGCCTGCCCGGACGGCAACTTCTGCCTGTGGCCCACCTTCGCGTCCTACCCCACACCCGTCGAAACCCCGGTCCTGGTGACCAGTGGTGACTGGTCCGGAAACGTCGACGGGCTCGTGTTCCAGAACACCGGATCCCGCGCCGTCGACGTGGAGTACACCACGTACATGAACAACGGGACCGTCCCGGTGGACGGCACGGTGTGCGTCACGAGGGACAAGGTCAGCAGGCAGTTCTTCTACAACCCGACGACCGTGCACAAGGTCACGTGGCGCGCCGACAACACGTGCTGACATGACCGCGCGGCGGGTGCTCGCCCGGAATCGTCACGTCTGCGCCCGGGAATACGTGTGCGGGGCCGCCCGTGCGCATGGAGGCCATCGGCGATATGTATGGAAGGCGACGCCGGATCGCTGCCCGGCTGGAGCGGCTGGAGGAGCACTGGGAGGACCGCCGAGGCCGCAGCCCCGCGTCGGGCCCGCATGAGTGGCGGCACGGCAGCGAGCCCGCCCGCCGCCCCGACCGCTTCCCCCGCCCGGCCGAGAAACGCCAGGCCATACGGCACAAGTCCTTCTCCCCGGCCCGCGAGTCACCCGACGAGGCGTAGAACAACTGAGGCGTAGAACAACTTGGGAGTCAGCGATGACGCAGACAGAAGGACGCGCCCCGATCGTAGTCGGCCTCGACCCCGATCCGGGCAAACGTATGGCGCTCGGCTGGGCCGCCGACGCGGCCGACCGGCGCCGGCTGCCTCTGCTGCTGGTCCTCGCGCAGAACCTGCCGACCCCGGGCTACCGGCCGACGGGTGGGCGGCCCTCCTGGGAGGAGTGGAACGAGGCGCTGCACGCGACGGGGGATCGTCTGCTGAACGAAGCGGTGGCCTTCGTCGAGTCGCGGCACCCCCAGGTGCGGGTGTCCGGGCTGCTGGCGGAGGGGCATCCGGCGTGGGTGCTGCGTGAGCAGGCGCGGCACGCCACGGAGGTCGTGCTGGGTTCCTGGCATCTGAGCGCCCTCCAAGAGCTCTTCGCCTCCGCCGCCGTCAGCCTGCCGCTCATCGCCCACGCGCCCTGCCCCGTGGTGGTCGTACCGGAGGCGGAGCACGTCACCCAAGAGCGGCCGTACTTCGTGGTCGGAGTGGATGGCAGCGCCCATTCCGCGGCCGCCGTCGACCTCGCCTTCGAGGAGGCCGCCCTGCGTGGGGCGGTGCTGCGGGCCCTGTACGTGTGGCACCCTCCGCGGCTCGGGATCCTGGACGAGGACGCGGCCGTCCGGGAGTGCCGTCGGCTGCTGTCGGAGACGGTTGCCGGGCGTTCCGCCGCTCACCCGGAGGTGGAACTGCACCACGAGGTCGTGCGCGGGCACCCGGTACAGGTCCTCACCAAGGCGTCCGAACACGCCCTCGGCCTGGTCGTGGGCGCACGCGGGCACGGCGGCTTCACCGGCATGCTGCTGGGCTCCGTCAGCCAGGGGGTCCTGCACCACGCGCGCTGCCCGGTCATCGCCGTCCCGTACGCGCACGAACAGTAGCCCGCCGTTCACCGAGGGCGCTTCCTCATATGAGTCCGTCCACGATCTTTCCGCGGTGCGACCATCCCGCGCCGCACCACCAAGGGCAGGATCCGCCACAGCCCCACGCACACCAGCAGCGTCCCCGCCCCGGCCGCGACCCCTGCCATGCGGCCGAGCGACACGTCCACCACCAGGAGCACCGAGCCGGTGAACGCCAGCATCAGCACCCACATCCCGATCTTGGCCAAGCGCGAGGAGACGCGCACGATGACGGGCTTGGCATGCTGCTGGAACAGCGCCCTGTGCAGCGCGGCGGGTGCCGTGAAGATGGCCGCGGCCACCATGGCGAGCAGGAGCGTTGTCACGTACGTGACACGCTGAACCGTGTCCAGCGTGGAAAAGCGCGGAGCGAAGGCCAGCGTCAGCAGGAACGCGAAGAGGATCTGCACCCCGGTCTGGGTGACGCGCAGCTCCTGCAGCAACTCGGCGAAGTTCCGGTCGGCACGTTCCAGGGGTGTCTCATGCCGTGCCTTGCCGGGAGGTCGGTCGGCCATACTCAACGAGTATCCGTCCCGTCCCGTCACGCACGCGAGATGAGGAACGCTTCGTGGAGACGGCGGGCCGGCAGGGTGACCGACGTACCTCGCCGGTCAACTCGATGGCGCGATGGCTCACGGGCCGGTGCCGGTGCCGGTGCACGGCGGCTCCGAGGGCGTTCCGGGCGGCAGCTGGTGCTTCCGTTCGTCGTCGGTGTAGTCGCGGCCCATGCCCTCGCACAGGTCCTTGAACCAGGTGTCGGGACGCAGGTCGAAGGACTGCCGCCAGTCGTCGCCGGCCATTGTCAGCCGGCTGCCCCGGACGACCACCGTGTGGCCGCCGCCCGGCATCCGAATAGCGCCGACCCGGTCAGCGGTGGCGGCCTCCCACAGCTCGAGATCGGTCGCGTACGAGAACGTGACCACTGTGCCTTCGTCGGTTACCCCGACCACGTCACCGGTACTGTCGACCGCTATACGCGGGCCTTGGGCACGTTGCCCGGCCACCCCCCAGCGGCGCAGAAAGCCGTCGTACTGCTGCACCACCAGTTCCTCGCCATCCGGCGAGAAGACCATGCTGGAGCCGCCGTAATCCGAGTAGACCGTGCTGATCCGATCGCCGGACAGTACGCCCGTCCGCTTGCGGGCCCGGATGTCCCACAGCTCCACCCTGCCCCGCTCGGCGTCATTCCGGGCCGCCACCGCGACCTGGTCCGGATGGCCAGGACGGGCACGGATCTGACCGATCCCCGCGAACGGATTGCCGGAGTCCAGGGGTGTGCGGTCGGCCCACAGCGGCGGTCCGATCTGCACGCCGCGTTCCGGGTCCACCCGCAGCAGGGCGCCGCCCGCCGTCAGCACGGCGACATCCCCGCCGTACAGCGGCTCGGCCGCGTCCACGGTTCCCAATTCCTTGTCGGTATCGGGTCCCATGTCCAGCCGCACATCCATCCGGCCGGCCAGGTCACGAGCGGCGTACGTGGACATCTTCGTACCGTTCAGCTCCCACACCACGAGCCGCGTGGACCGCGCGGTCCATGTCACCTGCCAAGCCTGGCTACGGCGGGTACGGGGAAGTGCGGCGGTGCGGTGGTCGCCGCTCACCAGGTCCATCACCTCCAGCCGGCCGTGGGACACCCGCGCCAGGCGCCGCCCGTCGGATGACAGCGCCCCGACGGAGGTATCCGACTTATCCGGCACTCGGGCGACTTCGCGGTGTGCCTCGACCACCATCAGAGTGTCGCCGACCGGAGCCAGCACCCGCACCCCGCCGCCCGCGCGCGATACGACGGCGATCAGATCCCGTGGCTCGCTGTCCACCGGTACCCGGGTCCGGTAGGTCTCGCCCGTGGTCGGCCGGGTCAGCGCGATCTCGCTGTATCCGCCGCTCTCGACCTCCTGGGTATCGAACAGGTACACACCGGTGGCATCCGGCGTCGTGGTGCCGCCGGGGAGCCGCGCGCTCGACCCCCTGGCCAGGTCATGGAGATATGACCTTGACGAGGAGTCCGACTCGATGGCGTAGGCTCCACCGCCGGCGAGCCACCATGACCCGGCCTTGGTATGGCTTGAGATCTTCCGCACGGGTCTTCCGGTACGCAGATCGCGCACCACCACCTCCCTGTTCTTGCCCCGGAGCCAGGGCAGCAACAGCACGGTGTCAGGGTCCACCCCGAACGCCGCATCGCTCAGCACGACACCGCGCGGGATCACTTCGTCCGCCACGGGCAGTGACTGGCCGCTGCCCGCGTCCCATGCACCCAGGAGCCCCTCGCGGCCGTCGTCCTGCGGCAGTGGTCTGCTGAACGTGAGCAGCCGCAGAAGCCGGCGGCTGTCCGCGCTGAAGTCCAGGCGCGCACTGTTGACGTTGCGCTCGCCCGCCACCTCACGCGCCAGCACCCGGGGCCCGCGACTGGTGCCGTCCAGCCGCCAGAGCAGTACGCCGCCCTCGGGTGTGGCCATCGCGTAGTGCCGACCGTCCGGGCTGACGGCACTGCGTATGTCGCCCTCGGGCACACCGCGCAGCGCGTAGTGGCGCGGTTTTCCCTCCGGTACCCCGGTCACCACGGCCACCTGCTGCGGGCCGACGCCGGACGGTTTGGACCGCACCACCATGGTGCGTCCGTCCGGTGTGGCGTCCAGCTCCTGCGCCCGGCCCCGCCACAGGCCCCGGTAGCTGCCCCGTAGGTACTGTCCACGCACGTACTGGCGGAGCAGCGCCGCCCGGGCCTGCGGCGTGTGCTCGGTGTGCCAGGCGGCCAGTGCCAGCTGCACCGCCGTTCCGGGGGCGCGTTCGGACTGCTTGTCCGATGCGTCGGCGAGCGTCCGGGAGGCGAGCGTCCGCAGCTTGGCCTCGGTCTCCCGCCGATTCTGCGCGGCGACCACCGCCAGTGTCGACGCCGTCAGCAGCAGTGCCGCGAGTGCCGCGACAGCGGCCTGCCACGCCCGTACGCCGCGCCGCTCGTGCCGCCGTCCGGCCTGGATGTACGCGCGCTCGCCGGAGGTGATGTCTTCGGGCCTGCGCTTCAGCCAGTCTTCCGCCTCGGCGAGCAGCCGCCCGCGCAGCAGCCCTCCCGCTTCCTCGTTCCGGGCCTCCCACCGAGCCAGGTCGCGCCGCAACTGCTCCTGCCAGCCCCGGAACACCCGGCTGTCCTCCAGCCAGTCGTGCAACCGGGGCCACAGCCTCGTGAGTGCCTCATGAGCGAGGTCGACGATCTCGGTGCCCTCGGATGTACGGCCGAAGACGACCAGTTTCCCCGGTGCGAGTCGGCGTGCGACCGCCACCGCGGCGGTGTCGAGGTCGGCGACCGGGGTGGGGCGGCGGGTGAAACCGCCACGGTCGTCCGGGCGGGCCAGTTGGACGAACAGCCGCCGGGCCGCGGACTCATCGGAGGCGGGGACGTGTGCGCGGAAGGCCTCTTCGGCGTATCCGACCAGCGCCCCGGCGACGCCGCCCAGTTCCTGGTACGCGGCGTGTGTCAGCATGGAGCGCTCTCGGCGCTCCCACAACTGGGTCAGCGCGAACTCCGTCAGAGGCATCCGGCCCGGCTCGCCCGCCGCGTCCTCGACGATCCGCTCCGCCAGACCGGGTTCCAGCCACAGCCCCACAGTGGCGTCGACCGGCCCGGTGACGGCCTGGCGCAAACCCTTGGCGGAGAGCGCGGCGAGGAAGATCACGGCGTCGCTGAGCGCACCGGAGGTCTCAGGGGTCACCAGGACGTCGAGCGACTCGGGGCGCGCGGTGGCCACCACCCGCGTACCGCTCCCGGTTCCCTCGTCCGGCGCTTCCGCGACCGCTGCCAGCAGGGAGAACAGCTCACGCGCCGCAGCCGGTTCGGCGGCCGCGTACTCCTCCAGCTGGTCGACGAAGATCAGGTGTCCGCCGCTCCCTCCCCGCCGCCCCAGCGCGGCCCCCAGCCCGGCGGCCACCTCTTGCTTTCTCCCGTCACGCGCCCCGTCGTCCAGGAGCCCGGCCAGTTCCTCGCTCTTGCGCAGCCGCTCGACCTCCCCGGCCGCCGGCTCCAGCACCGGCACCACCGCCCGCGCCAGCGCCGTCCAAGGCCGTACGCCCTGCACCGGCCGCAGCACGGACACGGTCGTGCCACGCGCCCGTAACACGGGCAGCAGCCCGGCACGGACCAGGGAGGACTTCCCACATCCGGACGGCCCGGCCAGGACGGTGAACGGACGCGTTCCGACCGCCTTCGCCAACCGTTCGGCGTCGTCCTGCCGCCCGTGAAAGAACTCCGCGTCCTCTTCCCCGAACACCGCCAGCCCGCGGAACGGGCACCTTGGCCGCAGCACCTCCTCGTCCACCAGCGCCGCGGACGGCACCAGATACGCCGTCCCCGCCAGCCCGCCGCGCCCGGCGGCGACGGTCATACCGACGACTCCGCCCTGGGAGTCGTCCCATACCGCCGAACCGCTGAAGCCCGCCCCGATCCGCGAACCGCTGTCGGGTTCGGCGTCCATCTGCAGCCAGCCGGCGCCCTGGGTGGCCCGCAGCGTCCCGGAGGCCCACACTCCGTGCGTGGCGCCCTCCGGGAAGCCGTACACCCGGAAGGTGTGTCCCCATACCGCCGACCCGTCGACCAGTGGCACCGGCCGCGCGTTCGACACCGTACGGTCCAGCCGCAGCAGCGCCACATCTCCGCTGTCATCCCGCTTCACCGGCTGCCAGGAGACGACCTCGGCGAGGGCCTCGGGGATCGTCCCGTCCTCTTCACGGAGAAGCGGGAATTCGACACGAACGGTGCCTTCGGGCGCCCGAGTCAGGTCTCTGGGCAGCCCGAGCGCGTCGGCGACCACATGCGCGCAGGTGCACACGAGGTCGGGGGCGATCAGGAAACCCGCCCCCGCCACAACCCCGCTGCCCCGTACCCTGGCCGCACCGGATTCCAGCGGCCTTTCGCCCCAAGGGACCCCCGTGCGGGTCATCATCCCCGGTCGCTGGTGCCCCATTCCAGACGTACGGTGAAATTGGCCTCGCTGGCCGCCTTGGCCACCACGACCCCCGCCTCCGCGGAGAGCTTGATGCCGAACTCGACGCTCACGGTGTCCGGTTGTTGCGCCATGTCGCGTACGCTCCGGGCGACCGCCTCCAGCGCGGGCCGGATGTGGGTCAGGGCCTCCTGCAGAGTCTCGGCGGAGCCGCTCACCACGTCGGCGACTCGGCCCACCCGGTCGATCCCGGTGTCCTCCGGCCCGTCGACCTCGACCCGCATCGCCGTTCCATCGCCGAGCAGCATCTTCCCGACCCGCGTCATCCCGCCCCCATCTGGGTTGTCCGTCTGCGGAGAGACTAAGGCGTGATGCACAAGGCCGTGAACTGGCGGCCTGGCCAACGGCGTTGGCGCGCTCCGCGCATGCCGCGCTCCGCGGTCCTCCCCGAGGTGGTGGCGGCCGCCGAGCAGTCGCGTCCGCACACCACTCACGCGGACCGCGTGCGGCTGGTGAGCCCGGACGTCGGGTACGCCCTCGGCTCCCCCGGCCCGACCCGCCGGGTCAGGTGCCGGCGCATCGAGTCGGCCTCGGCGGCCGCCTCGAGTCCGTCGTGGGCGGACACGTCGAAGGTGCCACCGGACGTCAGAATCCCGGGCTCGGCGGCGCAGACCCGGATACGGCCAGGCCGCGCCTGCCGCCCGGCACCCGCTTGGCCGGAGCGTGGCCGGTCGTGGCGGTGGGGCCCCGCCGGCCGCCCCCGACAGGACTGTGGCCGGTAGGCGTTTCCCGGCCCCTGGCCAGGCCTGGGGCGCTCAGCCGGTGACGATCTGGGCGAGGGCCGCGTGGTTGTGGTAATCGCGGGACTCGACGATCCGGCCGTCGCGAACGCGCAGCACGATCACGTTGGCCGTGGTGAGCAGTTGGTCGGTACCGGGCACGCGCATCTCGTAGTCCCATTCGGCCACGATGACCTCCGCGTCGGCCGTCTCGTGGATGACGACGTTCTTCGCGGTCGCCTCGAACCACTCCCGCAGTCCGTCCAAAAGCCGCCGCAGGCCCTCCTGACCGCGGGTCACGGTCCGCTCCGGCACCGCGAACGGGTGCTCCAACACGATGTCCTGCGCGTAGAGCTGCCGGAGGCTGTCGAAGTCGCGGTTGACCATGCCGGCCAGCAGCTTCTCGAAGACCGCGCGCGGGCTGTCACTCAATGTCCCTGCCCCTTGAAACAATCGGAGGATTCCTCCGCTTCACTTATACGGAGCGACGTTCCGATTGTCAACGAGGGGCGCCGCGGCCGGACTCGCCGCCGCGAAGGGTCGCCACGAGCGATCCTGTCGGTTGTTCCCGAGACCCTGTTGGCTGTCCCTGAAGGCGCCCCGCGTCGGCTCTCGGCCGCGGGCCCGGTTCAGTCCGGCAGTCCGGCCAGCAGACTGCGGCGCGCGGAGTCCACGTGTTCCTCGGCCAGGCGGGCCAGCGTGCGGCGGTCGCCGGAGCGCAGCAGCGCGGCCAGTTCCCGGTGCTCGTCGACCACGCGGGCGCGGTAGTGGTCGTAGCCCGCGTCCGCGCGGCGCAGTTGGAAGAGGTGCAGCTGCGAGCGGATGGCCCGCCAGGCGGTGGTCAGCCTGCCGTTCCCCGCGGCGGTGTAGATCTGGTCGTGGAAGGCGATGTCCAGCGCGACCAGGCGGCGGGTGTCGGCGGTTCCGGCGATCTCAGCCGCCATGTCGGCGACCAGCTGGTCCAGCCGGGACAGCTGCTCCGGGGTGGCGGTACGCCGCGCGGTGGTGGTGGCCAGCCGGTCCAGCGCGGCGCGCAGCGTGTAGACCTCCTCCACGTCCTGCGCTGTCACGTCGATGACGGTGGTGCCCCGGTGCCAGCCGCCGCGGACCAGCCCCTCTCGTTCCAGTTGCGCCAGACCCTCGCGGACCGAGCCCCGGCTCACGTCGAGGTGCGCGGCCAGCTCCACCTCGCGCAGCGCGGCCCCGGGCGGGAAATGTCCGGAGAGGATGGCCGCTCGCACCAGGTCGGCGGCTTCGTCGGCCAGCCCGCGGCGGGGGGCCTTCGGCAGTGCGGATGACATGCCTTGATGTTGACATCAAGACATCTCTGACACCAGTCGTTCCGCTCCGCTGATGTTCTAATGTTGACATTGAGACATCGGCCCGAACATGCTGTTCCGGTCAGCGAGCCCACCGGAGAGGCCTCACGATGTCCCACCGACCCGCCATGCGCCTGGCCATCCCAGTCAACGATCTGACCGCCGCCCGCCACTTCCACGGCCGGATGCTGGGTCTGTCCGAGGGCCGCAGCACCGATCACCGGAACGCCCTGGAATTGACGTCCTTCCGTGACGGGTCCATGGTGTTCGCCCGATGAGGGGCGTACTCGTGACCGGCGGTTCGCGCGGCATCGGCCGGGCAGTCGCGCTGGCCTTCGCCGAAGGCGGCGACCGCGTCGCGATTCAGTACGCCGGACGCCGCTCCGACGCCGAAGAGACCCTGCGGCGGCTGCCGGGCGAAGGACACGCGTTGCTCCAGGCAGACCTGGGCGAGCCCGACGCAGCCGAGCGGCTGGCAGCCGAGGCGGCTACCGCGCTGGGCGTTGTGGATGTGCTGGTGAACAACGCGGCCGTCGCGCCCACGGCGGACACTCGGCACCCGATCCCAGACACCCCGTTGGCCGACTGGCAGCGGATCTGGCGCCGCATGGTCCAGGTCAACCTGCTCGGCGCGGCCGATCTGAGCTGGGCCGTCGCCCGCCACCTCATCGACCGCGGCGCGGGCGGGGCGATCGTGAACATCGGCTCACGCGGTGCGTTCCGGGGGGAACCGGATTTCCCGGCCTACGGGGCGACCAAAGCCGCACTGCACGCCCTCGGCCAGTCGCTGTCCGTAGCGCTGGCCCCGCATGGCATCGCCGTCACCTCGGTCGCGCCCGGTTTCGTGGCCACCGAGCGGCAGGCCGCGAAGCTGTCCGGACCGGAAGGCGAGCGGCTGCGGGGGGAGAGCCCGTTCGGCAGAGTCGGCACCCCGGCCGAGATCGCCGCCGCGGTCCACTTCCTGGCGTCTCCCGCGGCGGCCTGGGCCTCGGGAACCGTCGTCGACCTCAACGGCGCGTCCTACCTCCGCACATAACCCGCCGACGACCCACGAGGAAAGCGGCCATGCCCACAGATATCGCAGACACCTCACCGAGCCGGACGGCACTGGTTGTCCAGCACCTCGGCTCGAGGACCTCGGCCTGCTCGAACCGTTGCCGCACGAGCGCGGCTACCTGACGCGCTACCTGGACGTCGCCACCCAGCCGGTCGACACCACTCTGGTCCGTGCGGCCGAGCTGGTGGTGGTGCTCGGCGGCCCGGTCGGCGCCAACGACGCCGACCGCTATCCGTTCCTGGCCGACGAACTGGCCGCATTGCGCGCCCGGCCGCCGACGGGTCGCCGACGCTGGGAAGCTGCCTCGGCGCGCAGTTGCCGGCCCTCGCACTGGGCGCACAGGTCACTCCCGGCGCGGCACGAGAGATCGGCTATGCCCCGGTGAGGCCCACCCCGGAAGGGACGGCTTCCCCGCTGCGCCACCTGGCAGGAGTGCCGGTACTGCACTGGCACAACGACATGTTCGGCATCCCCGAGAACGCACAGGTCCTGGCCGACACTCCGGCCTGTCCGCACCAGGCCTTCGCGCTCGGCACACGGATCCTCGCCCCGCAGTTCCATCTGGGGACCCCCGCGCAGGACATCGAGAGGTGGCTCGTCGGCCACGCCGAAGCCCTGGCCGCGGCAGACATCCATCCGGCGGAACCGCGCCGGGCGGCATCCGAGGCAGCACCCGAGCTGCACCCGCGGGCCATCGCGACCGTCACGGAATGGCTCACCGCGGCGGGCTGCTGATCGAGGGCCCGTCTCCACTCCAGACCTGCGGTTCCGCGTGGGCCGGGAAGGCCGGCCGGTCCCGCGGTCCCCGATCGCCTACGACCGCCGACCACGTCGAAACGCGGTCAGGACTGGTCCAGGGCCCGTTCGATCGCGCGGCGGGCCCGGCCCGCGGCCGCCCGGTCGTGCTGGAGCTGCATGGCCGCGTTCAGTGCCAGCCCGGCGGCGACGATCTCGAACAGCGCCTGGTCGATGTCGAACCCGGCGGGTAGCTCGCCGTTCTCCACCGCCGCGGTCAGGTCCGCCCGCAGCTGTTCCCGCCAGCGCGACCACACCTCGGCCACCGCGTCGCGGACCCGGCCGGGGCGGCCGTCGTACTCGGTGAGCGCCGCGGTCATCAGGCAGCCGCCGGGCAGCAGTGGCGCTTCCAGGTAGCCCACGGAGTTGGCGCACACCGCGCGCAGCCGCCGCAGACCCGGAGGCTCGGCCAGTGCGGGCTCGACCACCCGGTGCCAGAAGTCCACGAACGCCTTGTCCAGCGTGGAGATCTGCAGCGTCTCCTTGGTGCCGAAGTGCTTGTGCACCCCGGACTTGCTCATCTCCAGCTCCTCGGCGAGGCGGCCGATGGTGATGCCGTCCAGCCCTTCCTCGGAGGCGATCTCGGCGGCACGGCCGAGGATCCGTCCCCTGGTGGCCCGCGCTTCGGCCGCTGAGCGTCGTGGTGACATGCGACGAGGATAGCGTACGCACGTTCGCTATTGATTTAGCGAACGCCCGTGCGCTAAATTCCACGGCAACCACCACCGGGACGAAGGAGTGCGGGATGCGGGTACGACGACTGGGCTGGGCCGGACTGGAGATCGAAGGGGACGGCAGGCGACTGGTGATCGACTACGTACGGGACCTCTCACCGCTGTTCACGGGGTGGAAGCCCGGCGAAGGGCTGGCGGTGCCGAGCGGGGAGGTCACCGCCGCGCTCGTCACCCACCTGCACCGGGACCACACCGACGCGTCCGCGCTCGCGGACACGCTGACGCCGGGGGCGCCGGTGCTGCGACCGGCACCCGGCCACGGCGACGACGTGGACAACGTGACGACGCTGCCGGCCGAACGCGAGCTGGCCCTGCACCGGCTGGCCGCCGAGGTCGTGGATGTCTGGTCCACCCGCGAAATCGGGCCGTTCCGCGTCACCGCGGTCCCCTCCGTCGACGGGCTGGGCGACCCGCAGCTGAACTGGGTGGTGCAGGCCGACGGGCAGCGCGTCTTCCACGGCGGCGACACGATGTTCCACGGCTACTGGTGGCTCATCGCGCGCCGGTTCAGCCCATTCGACGCCGCGTTCCTGCCCGCCAACGGCGCGGTGGTCGACGCGCCGCACCTGCAGCCGCCGAGCCCGCTGCCCGCCGCGATGGACCCTAGGCAGGCCGCCGCGGCCGCGGAGATCCTCGACGCCCGGTACGCGGTGCCGATGCACTACGAGGCGGAGCAGCCGGACAAGATCGCGGGCTACGTCGAGGTCTCCGACCCGGAGAAGGAGTTCCGCACGCACGCCGGACGGCGCGCACACGTGCTGGCCGTCGGGGAATGGCTGGACCTGGCCACCTGACCGGAAACCCCGCCGCGCCAACGCACTCGGGCACGAGGCGATTGAGGTCGAGGGCTGCTCATCACGTCGGTCCCTCACCCGCTGCCGAGGTGGAGGAATAGAGCCAACGGCGAAGGACGAGGGTCACGGTCGGCATCATCAGATACGTCATCAACGTGCTGAACAGCGGCGCGAGAATCAGCACCCGCGCCGGCAGCGGCAGAGCGCCGAGCGCCGGCCCCAGAAGGCCGTTGCCGATCAGGGAGATCGGGAGTACGGCCGCGAAGGCGGGACCCAGAGCCCGGCGGCCGTGGGAGGTCCGAACAGGCCCCCCAGGTGGCCGGGGAAAGTGGAGGCGGCGCTGGTCACCCGCCCGAACCACTCCCGGAAGTCCGGCTCGTAGCCGGGCTCGACTGTGCGCACGGCGAGCAGGGTGACGTCGGTCGGACCGTCGTCGTCCCTCTCGGTCATCGTTTCCCGTCCTGCCGTCGTGAGCCGTCAGAGCTGTGGTGCCACGTGAACGTGGTGCTTGGTGCCCGGGTGACCACTGCCGGGTGCGCTGCCGCCCGACTGGGTCACTGGTCGAGGATGAAGGTGCCGCCCGCGGCGGTGGCCAGGCCGGGGCCGAATGCCGCTGCCGGGGTATAGGCGCCGGCCGGCGCTTCGCCGCGGGCGAGGCGGGAGGCCGTCTCCGTGAGGACGTCGGCGGTGTAGTCCATGCCGTCGCCGGCGCGGAGCCAGCCTTCGCGATGGGTACCGTCGGGCCAGGTGATGTCGGCATGGCCCCAGGAGTGGGTGCGGGGGCGGGGCGCTTCCTTCACCGCGGTCCGGGCGAGTTGGCGGACGGCGAGTCGGCGCATTCGCGGGATGGACAGGAGGGCGGCGAAGGCGGGCAGGAGCGCGCGGACGATCCGGGAGGTGGGGGCGAGACCGGTGGTGACGACGACGTTCCGCGCCCCGCTCGCGCCTTGCGCGGCGAGGAGTTCGCCCGAGGGGGCGCCGGCGGACTTCGCGGTCTGTCCGTCGGGGAGCGTGTGATTCCGCAGGTCGGCGCCGAGGCGCGTCCTGACCAGGTGGCCGTCCTGGTAGCGGCGTCCGCCACTGGTGACCATGTCCACCATGGCCGCGGCGAAGGCTTCGCCCACGACTCCGGCCGCCATGGCCACCGAGCCGAGGGCGTCGACGCGGACCTGGACGGGGGCGGGACGGTCGCGGCACAGCTCGGCCACGACGGCCTCGGTGGCCAGGACACCGAATCCGGCGCCGGTGACCAGGGTGCTCGCCGCCTCCACGGCTTCCCCGTGCAGCCCCAGCAGGCGAGGGAGCGCGTCGAGGTCGGCGGCGAGATCGACGTAGTGCCCGCCGGGCATGCAGGCGCGAGCGAGGGTCGTAGCGGTCCTGGCGTAGTCCCCGAGAGTGTTGACGACCACGGCCGGACGGCGGCTGCCGATCTCTGCGGCCATGTGCTCCACCGAGTCGCTGATCAGCACCTTCGCGTCCGGTGCGCCCGCATCCGCCGCGGTCTTGCGCAGCCGGTCGCCATCGCGGCCGACCAGCACGATGTCGGCATCGCGCGCGGCCAGCTTGGCGGTGACGGTGCGGCCGATGCGCCCGGTGGCGCCGAGGATCCAGATCTCCCCCATACGGGCGTTCCGGCGGTCCTGGGTCATCGCGAACTTCCTTCCAGCGGGTCCTGGGGGTCGGCGGGCAGCGGCCGACCCCCCAAAGTGATGTCTCACTGTGCCATCACCCAGGCTAGCATCGATGACACTCTGGGACATCACTTGATAGGGTCGGGGCATGGCCAGATGGGACCCCGGCACCGAGGAACGGCTGCGCAAGGCGGCCCTGGAACTGTTCACTGAGCGCGGATACGACCAGGTGACAGTGACCCACATCGCGGAGCGGGCCGGTATCACCCGCCGTACCTACTTCCGCTACTTCCCCGACAAGCGCGAGGTCCTGTTCGCCCACTCCGATGAACTGGCCCCAGCCGTCGCGGAGGCCGTCCGCTCCGCGGCTCCCGGAACAGGCGACATGGCCGCCGTCCTGAACGCGCTGGCCACGGTGGGTACCTACCTGACCGAGCACGCGAAAGACCCGGCCCAGCGCCAGGCCGTGATCCGGTCCAGCCCCGAACTCGAAGAGCGCGAGCGCACCAAACTCGCCGCGCTCACCGACGCCCTCCAAAGCGCCCTCACGAGCCGCGGCACGGCGAACGCCCAGGCGCGGGCGGTGGCCCAACTCGCCAGCCTGGTCTTCGCGAACGCCTTCACGCAATGGATCGAGCTGGGCGGAGCCACCGGCTTCCGGGACTGCCTCCGCAACGCCACCAACACCCTACGAGAGGCGTTGGCCACCGACTGAAATCCGACACCGCCATCCCACTGACCGCCCCGCCAGGACACGACCGGGGTCAGCTCGATCCCCATCTGCTCGGCGGTCTCCTTGCCGGGGCCGGCAGCCCGCTCCACGATGGCGGCCGATTCCTGGCCATGCCCGAGCCCGGACCGGGCAGGACACCGTTCAGTAGGCGTAGATCGATGTTGCCTTGATCCTCCTGTAGGCACCCCACGTCGTGCACAACGTGGTGCTGGTCTTGTTGTACTGGGTGCCGTGTGCCGCGATCTTCCAGCCCGGGTACGCGATGAAGCCGCCGCCCTTCTTGTACAGGCCGCCGTTGCCACCCATCGTGTAGCCCTCCAGCAGATAGTGGTATCCGGCTGCGGAGCGCAGGTACACGCACCCGTCGGAGTGCTGATAGGTGCCGTAGAACGTCCCCGTGCGGGACGCGGCCGTCGTCGGCGCGGCCGTTGCCGGTACCGAGGCGCCGAACACGATGGCCAGAGCGCCCGCGGCCAGAGCCGTCTTCCTCTTCATCATGCTTCCTGCTTTCTCCGGTGCTCCGAGTCGATCACTGCCCCCCGTCGCGGGGCCCTGGCATCGAATCCTTCCTGGTCCCAGGAGGAATGTCCTTGACGCTCAGCGCACTCGTCTTGACCCCCAACGCCCTGCCGGCCCGCCGACGGCGGCGGAGGCGACAGCCACCATCGCCTGACGGGTGGCGGGGCCCAGCACACCCCCCCGATCGGCAGGGCGCGCCAGAGCGTCTGAGGCGTCCGTGGCCCACCGGGGTGCCAGGGGGGGCGCATGCGGTTGCGGCGTGCGGCTGTTGTGCGCCGTGGCCCGCGGGATACGAGGGGAGCGCGCGATGTAAGCACAATCGAGTGAAGGGCGGGGACGGAAATAGTGTGTTTCCGTAGCGCACATCCTGGGCCACGATCGCACTTCGTATGTCCGGCGTGCCTTCAGATCGAGGTGTGCGCGCCGTTGCGGACGGCAACGTATCTGGTCAACATGACTGGTCAGGGAGCCTCCTGCCCCGCCCCGCTGCATCGAGGCGCAAGTGGAGCGAAGTGTTATGTGAGTGAACCACCACCGTGTGCGGCACGGTCTTGCCCACCCCGAAGTCCACGGTCGGTTCCGCCTCGTCGTCGCCTTTCGTGAGCAAGGGAGTGTGCCATGGCTGTGCTGTGCCGCCCGGCGGTGTGGGTACCGGAGAACACCATCTCGATGGAGGAGACGCTGGCGCTGGCGCGCCGGCTGCACGCCGGACACCAGAGGCTTCCGCTGGTCC
Organism: Streptomyces rugosispiralis; assembly: GCF_024505145.1. Lineage (GTDB taxonomy): Bacteria > Actinomycetota > Actinomycetes > Streptomycetales > Streptomycetaceae > Streptomyces > Streptomyces rugosispiralis. The sequence goes on from NZ_JANIAA010000001.1 coordinate 137,232, forward strand.
TGCGGATGATCAAGAACACCGGGGTGGCGAAGCGGCATCTGGTCCAGCCGCTGGCCGTCACCCTGACGCATCCGGGATTCGAGGCCCGTAACCGCTTCTATGTGAGCGAGGCCCGTGCCCGTATCCCGGACGTGGTCAAGGAGGCGCTGTCCGCGGCGGAGGTGACGGCGCGGGACATCGACACGATCGTGTTCGTCTCGTGCACCGGCTTCACGATGCCACCCCTGACCTCCTGGATGATCAACGAACTGGGATTCCGCTCCAACACCCGGCAGATCCCCATCGCGCAGCTGGGCTGTGCGGCCGGCGGGGCGGCCGTCAACAGGGCGCACGACTACTGCCGCGCGTACCCGGGATCCAACGTACTGATCGTGGCGTGCGAGTTCTGCTCTCTGTGCTACCAGCCGGACGACCTCGACGTCGGCTCGCTGCTGTCCGACGGGCTGTTCGGGGACGCGATCGCCGCGGCGGTCATGCGCGGCAGCGGTGGGGAGGGAATGGAGCTGGTGGGCAACGCCTCGCACCTGGTGCCGGGCACCGAGGACTGGATCGCGTACGAGGTGAAGGCCACCGGATTCCACTTCCGGCTGGACAAACGGGTCCCGGGCACCATGAACGTGATCGCGCCCGCACTGTACACGCTCGCCGAGGCACATGGATGGGACGCCACGGCCCTGGACTTCTACATCATCCACGCCGGCGGGCCACGCATCCTGGACGATCTGTGCAGCTATCTGAAGGTGCCGCCGAGCGCCTTCAGGCACAGCCGCGCCACGCTCACCGAGTACGGCAACATCGCCTCGGCCGTCGTCTTCGAGGCACTGCGCCGCCAGTTCGACGAGGGGCTGCCCCCGGGGGCCCGCGGCCTGCTCGCCGGGTTCGGGCCCGGAATCACCGCCGAGTCCTCCCTCGGCGCCTGGATGCACTCCGACCGGGTACGGTCCGGCCGCCGAACGGGCAACGTCGGCGCCTTGCCGGTGAAGCTTCCCGTCCCTCCCGAGCCCGACCTGCACAGTGAAACCCCATCCCCGCACAAGCCCAAGAATCGAGGATCCGCGTGACCGCGTCCGTTCCGCATGCGCCCAGGACCGGGGCCACCCTGTCCCTGGGCGGTGACCTGACGGTCAACCGGCTCGGCTACGGTGCCATGCACCTGACCGGGCCCGGCGTCTGGGGCCCGCCCGAAGATCCGGACCAGGCCGTACGCCTGCTGCGCCGCGCCGTGGACGACCTCGGCGTCGACTTCATCGACACCGCCGACTCCTACGGCCCCGGCTACAACGAGGAACTCATCCGGAAGGCCCTGCACCCCTACCCGGACCATCTGGTGATCGCCACCAAGGGCGGCATGCTGCGCACCGGCCCCGACGACTGGGTGCGGGCCGAGGGACGCAACCCCTACATCGTCGCCCTGGGCAGACCCGAGTATCTGCGCCAGCAGGTCGAGGTCAGCCTGCACCGCCTCGGACTGGAGCGCATCGACCTCTATCAGCTGCACCGCATCGACCCCCTGGTACCGCTGGAGGACCAGCTCGGCATGCTCGCCGAGCTGCGCGAGCAGGGCAAGATCCGCCATATCGGCCTGTCCGGCCAGCCCGAGGTCACCGTCGACCAGCTCGAACAGGCCGCCGAGATCGTGGACATCGTGGCGGTGGAGAACCTCTACAACATCGCCGACCGGTCCGGCGAACCGGTCCTCAGATACGCCGAACAGCGCGGCATGGTCTTCATCCCGTGGTTCCCGCTCGGCCACGGCGACCTGGTCGGCCCCGGTGGCATCCTCAGCAAGGCCGCCCAACGGTACGGGGTCACCGGAGCCCAGCTCGGACTGGCCTGGCTGCTGCGCCACGCGCCCAACACCCTGCTCATCCCCGGCACCACGTCGCTGACCCATCTGGAGGAGAACCTCCGGGCCCATGAGGTCCGGCTCACCGACAGCGAGTGGGAGGAGATCGAAGCACTCTGCGCCACGGTCACCCCGTGGCGGCCCAAGCCGGTGCGGAAGCACCGGGGAGGGGCGCGATGACCCGCGCCTCCAAGGGGGCCGAGCATCCGCACACCGAGATCCTGCGCACCATCTACCGGGATCTGACCAGACTCGCCGACTTCGCCGCGGACGACATCGTGCTGCACCGTGCGGACCGGACCGCGGAAGACCCCCGGGTACGCCGTGGCATCAGGGCCGTCCGCGCCCATGAGCAGGCGCTCCTCCGCATGACCGAGTACACGCTGGTCATGGACGTGGAGCAGATCACGGCCAACGACCACTTCGGCACCGTTCTCGGGGTGCTGCGGGCCGAGCGTCCCCGCGAGATCTCCGTGCCGTTCTGCGGTCTGTGGCGGTTCGTCGACGGCCGGATCGCCGAGCACTGGGAGAACGCCTCCTGCGGACCGGCCGAACTGCGACGCCTGTTCACCCCACCCCCTTCGTTCTGGCCTCTGGCCGACGCCGGCTGACCCGGACGATTCGGCTCAATGGGGGCCCAGACCAACGGAGCCCTCATGCACACCTCCGACCGCGCCACCACACCCACGCGGGAAGCCCGGGTCATGGCCTTCCTCGACGGCCATGACCTGGTCGGCCTACCGGCCGGCGAACCGAACCTGACGGTACGGGAACTGCTCATCGCGGTGCACCGGGTCAGCGTCACGCACCCCGCCCCGCCCCGCGCGTCGCCACCGGAGCGGGTGACCCCGCGGTGCGGTCCCGGACCGGGGGAACCATCGTGGAGGGACCGGCCCGCCGTGCCGCCCGACCCGGCCACGTACGACCGGTACGGATGTGGCGGCCGGAGCGGGCCCCGCGCACGCTCCCGGCCACGCCGACCGGCCTCGTAACGGGCGTGGCCGGTCACGGTCCGCCTAAATTCCGTGGAGGCGCTCGGCACCCACGTGCTCTACTCCCACCATGGGCAGCTCGAACATGTTCTACCGCGGATCGGGGTTCTGGGTTCGCGACTCCCAGGCCGAGGTGTGGCTGTACCTTCTCGCGCAGGAGGCCAAGGCGGTAGCCGCTCCTGCCGAATGGCTTGTTGCCGCCCGAGAGGACTGGGAGCTGCAAGCCACGGTCGGGTTCGTGGGATTTGTGTCGTCCCGCCTGGACGACCACGTCGGAACGCATCCCGATCGCGTCGCCCTCACGCTCGAACTGTCGGAGCGCGTGCTGCGGCGACTGCTCGCGTGGTCCCCGGCCATCCCGAAGGACGTGGCGAACTCCTTCGGCACGGGCGGGCCGGGCTCGCTGTTCCTCCAAGACCCGCCCACCGACTCCTTCTTGGCATGCGGTCGCGCCTTCATCAGCCTTCTCCGCGGGGAGTTCCCTCCCGGGTTCGACCGGTGGGCGCTTTGAGCTCACGCGGTAGAACGCGAGGAGATGCCGAAGACCGCCAGCGGCAGGAGCGAGGCCGGCCCGGACGCCGCCCGGACGTGGTCCTGACCGGCCGAGGCTACGACCACGACACGTACCGCCGCCTGAACCCGACTTGCACCTGACGCCAACGTCAGGTTTTAGCGTAGCGTGCGTCGGCGCCCGCCGATCATTCACAAGGCCACTGAGCCACGAACGGCCAGTTCAGGCCGTGTCGGAAAGGCAGAACGTCATGCGCGCAGCCCGCTATCACGAGTACGGCGGTGGGGAGACCCTTGTGGTCGAGCAGGTGCCGGAGCCGCATCCCGGGCCCGGCGAAATCCGTATCCGTGTCGCGGCGGCCGGCGTCAATCCCGTCGACTGGAAGGTGCGTTCCGGTGCGGTGCGCGAGGTGCTCCCGGTGGACCTGCCCGCGATTACCGGGCGTGACGCCGCCGGCGTGGTCGACGAACTGGGTGCGGGCGTGCAGGGGGTGAGCATCGGCGACCGTGTCTTCGGGCTGGGCGGCGTCACCGGCGCGACAGCGGAGCTGGCCGTGCTCTCGGCCTGGGCCCACGCGCCCACCACGTGGAGCGACGAGGAGGCCGCCGGCGCCGGTCTGGCATCCGTGACCGCGATGGGCGGGCTGAAGGCGCTCGGTCCCCTGCGCGGGCGCACCCTTCTCATCGAGGGCGCCGCAGGAGGCGTGGGCAGTGCCGCGGTCGAGATCGCGGTGGCTCAGGGCGCCACCGTGATCGGGACGGCCAGCGAGCGCAACCACGAGTTCCTCACCTCTCTCGGAGCCGTTCCCACCACCTACGGCACCGGCCTCGCGGAGCGCCTCGCCACCCTGGCTCCGGACGGTGTCGACATCGCGCTCGACACCGCGGCTTCCGGGTCCCTGGCCGATCTCGTCGCGATCGTGGGCGACCCCGCTCGCGTGTCGACGATCGCCGACCACACCAACGCGCATCGCCTGGGTGTGCGTCTGGCCAACGCGGAGAACGACTCCACGCTCCTCGCCGAAGCGGGCGAACTCGGCCGGCAAGGCCGCTACACACCGCGCATCGAGCGGACCTACCCGCTCGAACAGATCGCGGAAGCGCACGCGTACGCCGAGCGCGGACACACGCGAGGGAAGATCGTGGTCCGCGTCTGAGCTTGTCCCACCGTTCGGGGCTTCCCACGGCTTCGGCCGCGGGAAGCCGGCATGACGACCGCCACCGGCGCGAGGGCCTGATGCTCAGTGGCCCGTAGATCACCCGGTGTTTGAACCCCGAACACCGCACAGCGGGACCACGGACGAGCGCGCCGCGCACACTGCGGTGGCCCTGGGGGTTCGCGGCAGCCCCGCCCCCGTATAGGTCACCACCGTGGCCGTTCGCTCAGCGGGATGCCAAGAGTCCGTACAGCAGAGGGATCCCCGGCTCCGGCAGCCGCCACCAGCCGGATGAGCCACGAACCATATGGGGCCAGCGCGGCCAGGGCAGTTCCGGGCTCTCGCGCAGCCGTCGGATGTCCAGACCGGCTCCGATCAGGGCATTGACGACCTCCCCCAGCCCGTGCATCCACTCGTAGCTGTCGGTGGCGCCCTCGACGGCCGGGCCGTCGGTGTAGGTGTGTGTCGCGTCGCGGTGCACCGGGCCGCTGCCGCCCAAGTAGTCATGCCGGAGCAGGAGTTCGGGTCCCTCTCCGGGGGCGGGCTTGGGGCCCAGCGAGTTGAGGAGCGGGTGGAACTCCACGACGTACAAGCGGCCGCCGGGACGCAGCAGTCCGGCGACGACACCGGCCCAGCGGTCCAGGTCGGGGAGGTAGCACAGGGCGCCCTTGCCGGTGTAGACGACGTCGAACCGCCGCCCGCCGAGGGCCTCCACGGCGTCGTACACATTGGCCTGTACGTACCTCACGTCGAAGCCGGCACCCGACGCGATGCCGGTCGCCGCCGTCACAGACGCCGCGGAGAAATCGAGGCCGACGGTCCGCGCCCCGCGCTGCGCGAAGGCGATCGTCTCCGTGCCGAGGTGGCACTGCAGGTGCAGCACGTCGCGCCCGGCCAGCTCGCCGAGGTCGTCCCACTCCCACGCGGCGAACCAGCGGGACGGGTCGGACTCCCCGTCGATCCCGTAGAACCGGCTGGCGAGGTGGACGGGGGTCCGGGCGTCCCAGTTCGACTGGTTGGCCCGCATCATCCGCTCGTACGCGTCGGTCATGAACTCACTATCGCAGGCATCCCGCAGGAGGCAGGGAAACCCCAGGAATGTCGCCGGGCAGACCGTGGCCGGAAACCACACCGGGTGATGTGGGCGCTGCGGCGCCATTGCCTGCTCGGCGCACTCGAAGGCAGCCGCCCGGTCGCCCGCGAGCTGGGCGGTCGGAGGCTTCCGGCCCCGGCGGAAAAGAGATCCGTATAGGCGTTCCGGGCGAGGTCAGTGCGTGAAGGTGCGGCGGTAGGCGGTGGGGGTGGTGTCCAGTGTGCGCCGGAAGTGCAGCCGCAGGTTGGCGGCTGTGCCCAGCCCGCAGTCCCGGGCCACCTGATCCACCGAGCGGTCCGTGGTTTCCAGCAGTTCCCGCGCCTTGCCGAGACGGGCGTTGAGCAGCCACTGCAACGGGGTCGTGCCCGTCTCCTCGGTGAACCGGCGCATGAAGGTGCGCTGCGAGAGCCCCGCGTGCCGGGCGAGCACGCGGAGCGTGAGCGGCTCCTCGAGCCGCTGCAGGGCCCATCCCCGGGTACCGGACAGCGATGCTTCACCGGCCACCACGACCGGAGTCGGTACGTACTGGGCCTGCCCGCCGTCGCGATGCGGGGCGGCCACCAGACCGCGAGCGATCTGGTTGGCCACCACCGCCCCCAGGTCGCGGCGGACGAGGTGCAGGCATAGGTCGATGCCGCAGCACACCCCGGCCGACGTGAGCACGTCGCCCTCGTCGACATAGAGCACGTCGCGGTCGACCTTGACGGCCGGGAAGTCCCGCTCGAGCTCATCGATGTGCTTCCAGTGGGTCGTGGCGTGCAGCCCGTCCAGCACGCCCGCCGCGGCCAGCGCGAAGGCGCCCGTGCAGATCGACACCACCCGCCGGCCCCGGTCACGGGCCTCGGCCAGCACGCCGAGCACGGCATCCGGCGGCCGAAGGAGCGGTTCGTACCCCGGCACGATCACGGTGTCGGCGGCGCGCACCCGCTCCAGGTCCCCACCGGCGACCAGGGCGAAGCCCGCCGTGGTGGCCACCTGCGAATCGAGCGCGCACACGGTCAGCTCATAGGGGGTCTCCGGCCGGGCGTTGAAGATCTGCGTCGGGATCGCCAGGTCGAGCGGGGTGACCCCGTCCAGCACCAGGACCGCGACTCGATGCACTGTCATGGCAAGATTCTATCGAAGTGAGGTAATTTTGCCTCTCGCCTGGTCAGGGCGGTCGCGGCCAGGCTGAGGACATGACCGGACCTACCCGCGAGGCGACCGCCGACCTGATCACGCTGCCCGGCACACCGCTTGCCGATGCCGTCATGGATCTCATCCGGCCGGTGGAAACGCCATCCGTGTTCAACCACAGCATCCGCAGCTACCTGTTCGCCCGGCTGGTGGCCGAGCGCCTCGGCCTGGCCGTCGGCCACGACTACCACGACGACCTGTTGTTCGCCGCGTGCGCGATGCACGACCTGGGCGTGGCGCCGGACGGCCCGCACAGCCAGCGGTTCGAGGTCGAAGGCGCCGACCGGGCCGCCGCGTTCCTCGTCGACCGCGGAGTGCCCGCGGCCGACGCCGACCAGGTCTGGCAGGCCATCGCCCTGCACACCTCCCCGGGCATCGCGGAACGCCGCGGCACGCTGTGCTCGCTCGTCCGCGAAGGCGTCGCCCTCGACTTCGGCGGCCCGCTCGGCGCCAACCACGTCGAAGCCGTCACCGACGAGCAGGCCGACGCCGTCCACGCCGCCTACCCACGGCTGGAAATGATCCGTTCACTCACCGACGCGATCGTCGCGCAGGCCGCGAAAAACCCGATGAACGCGCCCCGGTACGCGATCCCCGGCGAATTCCTCCGCGAACGCCAGACCTTCGGCCGGACCCGGCTGGAGCACGCCTGCCGTTCGTCCCGCTGGGGCAACTGACCCCACGGGCTCTGACCCCACGGGCGCTACGACCCGCTCAACAAGGAAAGGGAAACACCGCAATGACCGTCCAGACCGTCGAGATCCCCGAGGACAACGCCGTCTTCGGGCAGACCACCAGCGCCTTCGCGAGCTTCGGCTATTCCGCCGCGGTCCGCGCGCACGGCCTCCTGTTCATCGCCGGAACGATCGGCCGCCGCGCCGACGGAACCATCCCGGACACCATCGAGGAGCAGACCGAGATCGCCATCCGGAAGATCGAGGAGATCCTTCGACTGGAGAATCTCGACCTGTCCGCCCTCGTCGACGTCACCAGCTACCACGTCGACATCCGCCAGCACCTGCCCGGCTTCGTCGAGGCCAAACAGCGCCTCGTCGAGGCTCCCTACCCGACCTGGACGATCATCGGGGTCAGCGGCCTCGCCAGCCCGGGACTCCTCGTCGAAATCCGCGCGACCGCCGCCTACCCCGGCGACGCATCCCGATAGACCGCTTCTCCCGGGCGCGGGGCCGGCCCCACCGGCCCCGCGCCCGGTGCGGTTCGTCATGAAGACCCCGCACGACGGCGCCGAGTCGCAACGTGCGCGAGCCGCGCGGCGCCCGGCCTCAGCGGTGCAGCGGGCCGACCACGTCCTCGACGGACCGCAGCGCCTCCCCGCTTCGCACAAGCTCGGCGATGTGCTCTATGTCGGCGTGGAAGACCCGGTCCTCCATGACGGTCGGTACGGCTTCGCGGATTCGGGCCCGCAGCGCCTTCGCGGCCGGCGAGGGCGAGTGCGGTGCGAGCAGGTCGAGCGCCTGCACGGCGCACATCAGCTCAATCGCCACGATGTAGCCGAGCTTGCGCGCCGCCCGGTATGCCTTCAGCACCGCCAGATAGGCGTTACTGACCGAGTCCTCCTGGTTGGCCGAGGTGGGGATGGTGTCCGCGGACGCCGGCACCGCCATGCCGCGCAGTTCCATGGTCAGCGCGGCGGTTGTGTACTGCGCGATCATGTAGCCGCTGTTGAGCCCTGGCCGGGGAACCAGGAAGGCGGGCAGCTCGCTGAAGTGGCTGTTGACCATCCGATCGGTGCGCCGCTCGGCCACCTTGGCCAGCACTGTCATCGCATTCACCATCGCGTCGGCCTGGATGCCGACGAACGTGCTGTCGAAGTTCGCCCCCATCAGCGCCACCCCGTCCTCGCCCTCGGGGTGGATGACCGGGTTGTCGCCCACCGAGTGCAACTCCTCGACGATGACCTCCCGTGCCTGCGCGAGCGCCCGCTTCGCACCGCCGTGTATCTGCGGGACCCCGCGCAGGCAGTAGCCGTCCTGGAGCCGATGGTCGAGGAACTCGGCGCTGATCGCGCTCGACTCGATCAGCCGCCGCAGGTTCTCGGCGACCGCGGCCTGTTCGGGGTGTCGCTTCCGCTCCTGCAGCCGGGCGTCGTAGGCGCGGACGGTGCCCTTGAGTGCCTGCACCGACAGGCTCGCGGCGACGTCGGCGGTGGTCGCCGCGACACCGGCATCGTAGGCGGCCAGGACGGCGATTGCGGTGACGGAGTGCGTCCCGTTGGTGAGCGACAGCCCTTCCTTGCAGCCGAGCCGGGTCGGCTGCTCCCCCATCCGGGGCAGTGCCTCGGCCCCGGGCAGCAGTTCGTCGCGATACCAGGCCCGGCCCTCCCCCAGCAGCACAAGGGCCATATGTGCCTCCGGGGCCAGGTAGCCGACGGAACCCTCACCGGGCACATGCGGCGTGACCTGGGCGTTGAGCATCCGCCGGATCAGCTCCAGGGTCTCGAACCGGATGCCGGAATAGCCTTCGCCGAGACCGACCAGCTCCATCAGCGCGATGGCGCGGACGATCTCGGTGGGCAGCGGTTCGCCGACCGAAACGGCATGTGAGCGCACGATATTGCGTTGCAACCGCTCGGCATCCGCCGGGTCGATCACCTTCGTGACGTTGTCACCGAATCCGGTGGTAACCCCGTACACCAAGCGGTTCTCAGCCAGGAAGCGCTCCACCAACGCGCGTGACTTGCGCACCCGGTCGACATACGTCGCGTCGAACTCGACCCGGGCTCCGTACCGAGCGACCGCGACGAACTGCTCGATGGCGATCAGACCCTCACCCAAGGTGACAGTGGTGATCTCGCGGGCATCCATGGGGATCCTCTCAAGTTGGTCAGCTTGGTCAGCAGTCGGCGATGGGGCCGGTCGAGGAGTGGTCTGCACGGGCGGCGCCAGACGCGTCCCGACGAGGGTCGGCTCCGTCAGCTCGAAGACTGCGGACACCCCTCGCGCTCGACATGTATTCATTCACTAGACAAGGTGAATGAATCATTCTATTTAAAATCTGGCAAGGGCCAGGGCGGCTACACGATCCAGGGGGCGGGCCACCGCGAACTGCGGATGCCGGGTGCCGACAGCCGCAAACCCGACGTGACAGCCTCCGCCGAGCGCCTCAAGCGATCAGCGCCGCCCGGCGCCCCCACGACTGGCCCAGGCCATCGGCCTGTCACCAAGGCCGGGGCCAACTCGCGCCCAGCGACAACGAGATCCGCGCGCGAGAGCGACTGCAACACCCAGTCCGATGTGGCCAGAGCCGTGAACGACGGAGCGGCCTGACACTACTTACGACGCCCCGGAAAAGCCTCGACCGTAGTGGATCGGTCGGGATGACGGCCTCGATCCATCCGTCGTCGCCGACGGGGATCGCGGTGGAGTCCACTGCCCGCACCACCTCCGGGGGAACGTTGTCGGGCAGGCGCCGGCGTCCCCGCGGGGACAGGCGGATGGTGGCGGTGCCGGTGTAGCGGCGGGCGTGGAAATCCTCGAGGTAGGAGGTCCAGTACGCGCCCAGGTCGAATCCCCGCGGCCGGTCGAACCGCTCCTCGCTCAGCACGGCGTCGAGGATTTGGGCGACCCGGTAGGTGGCGGTCCGGGTCTCCCCGGCGGCCACGAGGTACCAGATACCGGATTTGAGCACCAGGCCGTAGGGGCGCAGACGGCGGCCGACCTCCCGCGGGGCGCGCCACCGGCGGTAGCGCACGTCCACCGCACGCCCGGTGAGCAGCGCGTCGACGAACACGGCCAGGTGCGGGGTCGGTTCGGGTTCCCGGTACCAGGCGGGGGCGTCCAGGTGGAACACGGACGCGGTCCGTGCCGCCTCCTCGCGCAGTGGCGCCGGCAGCGCGGCCAGCAGCTTCAGCCGCGCAGCGCTCACCTCCGCCGTCAGGCCCAGATCGGCGGCGGGGCCGGGCAGTCCGGCGAGGAACAGTGCCCGTGCCTCGCCCTCGCTCATTCCGGTCAGACGGGTGCGATAGCCCTCGAGCAGCTGATAGCCGCCCGCGCGGCCCGGCTCGGCGTAGACCGGGATCCCGGCTGCCTGCAGGCGTGCCAGGTCGCGATAGGCGGTTCGCACGGACACCCCCAGCTCGCCGGCGATCGCGCGTGCGGAGAGGCGGCCGCGGGATTGCAGCAACAACAGAAGCGACAGCAATCGGCCTGCGGACATGGGTGCGATTCTCCTCGAAAAACCCTGACAGCAGGTGGCACACCGCTCCCCTAGCGTCGATCGGTGTCCGGCCCCGACCGAACCCGCCGGACATCCATGCCTGGAGAAGAGCCCCCGGACAGGAGTTTCGCCATGTCCCCCACCGACGCCGACACCGACGCCGCCACCGACGCCGACCATCACCCTGCTGTGATCGAGCTTCGCCAGTACACGCTGCGGCCCGGCCGCCGTGAGGAACTCATCGAACTCTTCGACCGGGAGTTCATCGAAACGCAGGAGGAGACGGGGATGGTCGTACTCGGCCAGTTCCGCGACCCGGTCCCCGGGCCAACGCCACCATGGCCGACTCCGACGATGTGCTGTTGCTACGGCCCCTGACGGCCGGGAGCGGCTTCACCGTCCGCTCCTCCCACCGGCCCCAACCCGGGGCACCGGCACCGGACCGGTTCGTCTCCGCCACCATATGGTCCTTCCCTCCCGGAGCGCCCGATGGCATCGCCCTCATCCGGGACGGTCTTCTGCCCGTGCTCCACGAGACCGGACCCGCGCCACTGGCCGCCCTCACCACCGAGACCGCGCACAACACCTTCGCCAGGCTGCCTGTCCGCACCGGAGAAAACGTCGCCGCCGTCTTCACCTCGTACCCCGACGAACGAGCGCGGCGCCGACACCTCGCCGAGATACAGGACCACCCCCGCGCCCGGGAAATCCTGACGGGCGTCAGAAGAGAGCAGACGGCAGTTCCCAGGACACTGAGGCTGACACCCACAAGCCGCTCACTCACCCCCTGACCCGGGTAGGCGGGGAGTGGCCCTCGCACGCTCGGAGTCCGAGGCGGCACAACCTGAAGGGCCCCAGGAGCGCGGCGGACGAGGACCGGTCGGCCAGGTGGTGGGACCTAGGCCTGGTAGGCCACGGAGATCTGGCCCGCCAGGACGGCGAACGGCATGTCCAGGGCAGCGTAGAGGGCGGCGGATCGGGGGGCGGCGTTGTCGGCCAGGGCCTCGACCATGAGGGTGGCGTAGTCGCTGACGATGACGCCCGCCTGCTGCATGCGCAGCAGTCCGGCCTCCCGCTTGGCCTGGCTGAAGGTGCCGGAGGCGTCGACGGCGACGTAGGCGTCGTATCCGGCGGCCGTCGCGGCGATCGCGGGCAGCGCCGCGCACACCTCGAGCGACACCCCTGCGAAGATCAGCTTCTTTCGGCCGGTGGCCTCGACGGCCCAACCCACGGCTCAACGCGATGGTGACCGTGCTCGCCGAACAGGCACTCGCCGCCGCGCGAGCGGCTGATGAATCGGTCGCGGCCGGTGCCCCGCTCGGGCCCTTCCACGGTGTGCCGTTCACGGTCAAGGACGCGCTGGACGTCGAGGGTGTCGTGACCACGCGTGGTTCCGCGCTGTTCCGCGACCATGTCGCGGCGGCGGACGCGACCGTGGTGGCGCGGCTTCGGGCGGCCGGTGCGATTCCGCTGGCCAAGACGAACCTGCCCGAGTTCTCCTACTGGACCGAGACCGACAACCTGCTCGTCGGCCGGTGCCGCAACCCCTGGGATGCCGAACGGACACCCGGCGGCTCCAGCGGCGGCGAGTCGGCCGCGATCGCCGCCGGGATGTCACCACTCGGGCTGGGCAGCGATGTCGCCATCTCGGTGCGCGGCCCGGCGCATGACACGGGGATCGTCGCCCTGAAGGCCACCCGGGGCAGGATTCCGATCACCGGACACTGGCCGGACGTGCCCCGTCGTTACTGGCATGTCGGCCCGATGGCGCGCAGTGTGCGGGACATCGCGACGGCGTTGCGCATTCTGTCCGGGCCCGACGGCGCGGATGGTGAGGTGCGGCATTCACCGCCCCACACCGACCCCCCGAAGGAGGTGACCGGGCTGCGCGTCGGCTGGCTGACGGAACCCGGATTCGGTCCGGTGGACCATGAGGTGGCGGCCACGGTCTCGGCCGCGGCCGACGCGCTGCGCGAAGCCGGCTGCACCGTGGAACCCGCTCCCCTGGAAACGCTGGAGACGATCGACGCGATCGCGCTGGGCGCGGTCCTGCTGACCGCGGAGACGGTGCCGTACTTCCGGCGTGTGGCCGCCGGCCGCGAGTCCGAACTGCACACCGTCACGCAACGCACGATCAGCGCTCCGGAGGTGGCGCTGGCGGACTACGTCGCCGCGCAACAGCAAGTCGAGGCCCTCAGTGGGCTGTTCGCCGGATACTTCGAACGCTACGACGCGCTGCTGTGCCCCGTGTGTCCCGTACCGGCCCCGCCTCATGCGCGGCCGTCGTTCCGTGTCGGGGACCGGACGGTACCGGCGACCGGCATCATGCGCGCCACCGCGCCGTTCAACCTCACCGGCCTGCCCGCGCTGTCATTGCCGTTCGGGACCGGCGACGGCGACCTGCCGATCGGTGTCCAGCTCGTCTCCCGCTCGTTCGACGAGACGACCGTGCTGCGCCTGGGCGCGGCACTCGAGTCGGTCAGTCCCGTCCGCCACCGCTTCCCCGACCTCGCGCGGCACTGATCCGTCGCATGCGCGCGGGCCTCGGCCCCATCAGGTGACGTCGTCGTCGGCTGTCTCGCCCGTGGCCTCGTCGTGGCCCGGCTCGGTGCGCTCGACGTGGTCGACACGCTCGACACGCTCGACGTGGTCGAGGTGGTCGATCGTCTGCTCGCTCCACGCCCGGATGGCCGCGGTCTGCTCGGGCGTGAGCGAGTCGAGGAAGTAGCGGCGGATGTTGCCCGCGTGCACGAGGATGGCGCTCTGCACGGCGCGGCGGCCCTTCGCGGTCAGCCCGATCCCGGTGCGGCGGCCGCCGGCCCCGCATCGGGTCCGCTCCACGAAACCCCGGTTCTCCATGCGCGTCAGCTGATGCGAGACGCGGCTCTTCTCCCAGTCGAGCGACTCGGAGAGCTCGCCGACGCGCATCTCGCGACCTGGCGCCCGCCACAGGGACACCAGCACGCTGAACTCAGCCTTCGAGATGCCGCAGTCGCGCTGCAGACCACGGTCGAGCTCCCGGGTGAGCAGGCGCTGAGCGCGCACATGAGTGTCCCAGAACTCCCACTCCTCGGGCTCCAGCGTATGGGTCTCCACCATGGCCGGAATCATACCGGGCAAGCCAGTTGACGCATCAACTCGGCGCTTCCTAGAGTTGATGCGTCAACTCCAGGAAGGACATGATGAGGAAACTGTTGCGGGGCGGCATGGTGGTCAGCATGGACCCGGCCGTCGGCGATCTCGGGCAGGGCGATGTGCTCATCGAGGACGGCCGGATCGCGGCGGTCGCCACCACCCTCGACGCGGCCGGCACCGCCGACGCCGAGGTCGTGGACGCCACCGGCAAGATCGTGATGCCCGGCTTCGTGGACACCCACCGGCACACCTGGCAGACCGCGTTCCGCGGCATCGGCGCGGACTGGACGTTCGACCAGTACGGCGTCGCCATGCACGGCACGCTCCGGCCGCACTACCAGCCGGAGGACGTGTACCTGGGCAACCTGCTCGGCCGGATCGAGGCGCTCGCCTCGGGCGTGACGACCATGCTCGACTGGTTCCACTGCTCCGACCGCCCGGAGAACGCCGACGCCGCGCTCCAGGCGCTGCGCGAGGCACCCGGTCACTCGGTGTTCTGCTACTGCGCGGGCATGGCCGGTGAGCCGGACATCGCACCCGAGATCACCCGCGTACGGTCCCAACTGCCCGACGACGGCATGGTGCTGGGCCTGCGCGGACCGCAACTGACCACCATGGACACCACCGCAGCCGATGTCGCGCTGGCACGGGAGCTCGGGCTGCGGGTGAGCGTGCACGTGCACGGCGCCACCGGCTGGCCGAGTGGCCACCGCCCGATCGCCGAGATGCGCGACCGCGGGCTGCTGGACGACCGCACGACCTTCGTGCACGGCAACGGCATCTCCGACGACCAGGTGGCGATGATGGCCGATGCGGGCTGCTCGGTGACGGTCAGCCCGGACGTCGAGCTGAAGATGGGCTTCGGCTGGCCCGAGACCGGCCGCATGCTGGCCGCCGGAATCCGCCCGTCCCTGTCGATCGACGACTGCCCGTCCGCCGGTGGCGACATGTTCTCGACCATGCGCACGGCGTTCGCCGTGCAGCGCGGTCTGGACGGCGGTCTCACGGCACGGGACTTCGTCGAGTTCGCCACGGTGGACGGCGCCCGAACGTGCGGACTCGACGCCCGAACCGGCAGCATCACCGTGGGCAAGGACGCCGACCTGATCCTGCTCAACGCCGAGGACCCCTCGGTCTTCCCGGTCGGCAACCCCGTCGGCACGATCGTCGCCGCCGGCCACCCCGGCCTGGTGGACAGCGTCTTCGTCGCCGGCCGGGCGGTCAAGCGGGACGGCCGGCTGCTCGGTGTGGACCTGCCGGCGCTGCGCGCCCGGCTGCTGGAGTCCCGCGAACGGATCGCCACGGCCGCCGGCATCGCGGTCGACGGATCGTGGACGCCCCCGGCACGATGAGCACGACCGGGCCGACCCCGCTCGCCGGCTTGGGCTCAGGTCTGTTGGATTCTGATCGTTGCTCTACCTGTCCGACGTTCATCCATCAACGGAAGCGGGACATATGAGCTCAGGAATACGGCGCCGCAGCGTTCTGTCCGCGGCCGCCCTGGGAAGCGCGGCCGGTTCGCTCGGTCTCTCCGCTCCGGCGTCGGCACAGCCGGTGTCCGGCGCCGAAGCGCCGGCGGCCGCGCTGCCCGCCGAGGACGGGTACGACCTGTGGCTACGGTACCGGCAGGTGGAGGACTCCGGTCAGCTCAAGCGGTACCGGGACGCCGTGGGGACGTTGGTCTGGCAGGGCGGCGGCCCGCTGCAGCGGTCGGCGGTGGACGAGTTGGTCCGTGGGCTCGGCGGGCTGCTCGGTACCCGGGTGAGGCCACGTACCAACGCCCCGCGCACGCGGCGCTCGTGGTGGGCACCCCGGCGAGTTCCGCCCTGGTCCGGGGGCTCGTCCCCGCGGCCGACCTGGCCGAACTGGGCGAGGAGGGCTATGTCGTCCGCCAGGTCACCCGGCGCGGCAGGGACTTCACCGTGGTGGCGGCCCACGCGGACCGGGGTGTGCTCTACGGAGCGTTCCACCTGCTGCGGCTCGTACAGACCCGGCGGCCGCTGGACCACGTCGACCTCACGGAGCGTCCGGCCGCCCGGCTGCGCATGGCCGACCACTGGGACAACGACGACGGTTCGATCGAGCGCGGCTATGCGGGCCGGTCCTTCTTCGACTGGGAGAAGCTGCCGCGACTCGACGACCGGTATACGGACTACGCACGTGTCCTGGCCTCGCTCGGCATCAACGGCGCCGTGATCAACAATGTCAACACGCCGGCGGACTACCTCGCCGAGCCGTTCCTGACCAAGCTGGCCGCGCTGGCCGGTGTGCTGCGCCGGTACGGCGTGGCGCTGTACGTCACGGCGAACTTCGCCGCCCCCATCGACCTGGGCGGGCTGGACACCGCCGACCCCTTCGACCCGGGGGTGCGCGCATGGTGGACGAGGAAGGCCGAGGAGATCTACGGCAGGATCGAGGATTTCGGCGGCTTCCTGGTGAAGGCCAACTCCGAGGGCCGCCCGGGGCCGTTGGACTACGGCCGCACCCACGCCGACGGGGCCAATCTGCTGGCGGGCGCGCTGAGACCGTACGGCGGGGTCGTGATGTGGCGGGCCTTCGTACACGACACCGACGCGAAGTGGGACCGGCAGGCGTACCTGGACTTCACACCGCTGGACGGGAAGTTCGCGGACAACGCCGTTGTGCAGATCAAGAACGGGCCGATCGACTTCCAGGTCCGCGAGCCCGCCCACCCCCTCTTCGGCTCGCTGCCGAGCACCAACTCGATGATCGAGCTCCAGGTGACGCAGGAGTACACCGGGCACGCCACCCATCTGTGCTATCTGGTGCCGCAGTGGAAGGAGGTCCTGGACTTCGACACGCTCAAGGCGGGCGAGGGCAGCACCGTGGCCCGTGTCGTGACCGGCCGGGTGCACTCCTACGCGCACTCCGGGTTCGCGGGGGTGATGAACTTCGGCGATGCCAGGAACTGGACCGGCTCACACCTGGCCGCCGCCAACACCCACGGCTACGGACGGCTCTCCTGGAACCCGGACCTGTCCGCGTCGGACCTGGCCACCGAGTGGACCCGGATGACCTTCGGCAACGACCCCCACGTCGTCAAGACCGTCTCCGCCCTGCTCCTGGACTCCTGGCACACCTACGAGGACTACACCTCGCCGCTGGGCACGGGATACCTCACCCATCCGCCGGACGGCTCGGTGACCGGGCACTTCGACCCGAGCCCGACGACGACCACCCAGTTCCACAAGTCGGACCGCGCGGGCATCGGCTACGACCGCACCGCCGCCACCGGCGACGGCTACACCGAGCTGTACGCGCCGAGGACACGGGACGCCTACGAGTCGCTGGAGGACTGCCCCGAGGAACTGCTCCTCTTCCTCCACCATGTCCCGTACACCCACCGGCTGGACAGCGGAAGGACCGTGATCCAGCACATCTACGACACCCACTTCTCCGGCGCGGAGCGGGTGGCGGAGATGCGCACGGCCTGGGAGGGGCTGCGCCGCCGGGTCGACCACCGGCGGTTCGCCGAGGTGCGCCGCCAGTTCGGGGAGCAGCTCACCGAGGCCGCCAAGTGGCGGGACACCCTGGTCGCCTACTGGTTCGACCTGAGCCGGATCCGCGACGAGCGCCGCGACTGGCTCCAGGCGATCGTCGCCCCGGCCGACACGGCGCTGCTGGGCGGGGAGCGCAACGAACTTCCGGTGCAGGTGGTCAACGCCACGGGCGCCGGGCTGCGCACGGTGACCACGCTGGCTGTCCCCGAGGGCTGGCGGTCCGAGGAGGCGACCGCCTACGTGGCCTCGCGGGAGGGCGAGACGGTGAGGATGACCGTGGTGCCACCGCCGGCACCGGCGCTCGCCACCCTGCACGCGCGCCCGAGGTCGGGCGCGGTGCCGGTGCTCGACTCCTCGCTGCGCAGCCTGGCCAAGACCGTCGTCGTGCCACCCGCCGCGCGGTGCGTCCACGCGCTGGACGCCGGGCCCGCCTCGGCGCCGGTGCTGAAGGACTACACCCGGCTGTCACCGGCCAGTGGCTGGCACGAGGGCGCCGGGTTCGGCTGGGTCGGCGACACGCCCGACGCCACGGACACCGGACTGTTCGATGTCGTCCGCCGGGACTACGTACGCGACAGCGCCCCGGCCGTGCTGCGGCTGAGGCTGCCGGCCGGACGCTGCACCGCGCATCTGCTCACCGGCGACCCCAACACCTTCAACAGGTCGCTGATCGTCCGGGTGGACGGGGTCGAGAGGGCCCGGAGCGAGCGGCTCGACGGCCGGGAGTTCACCTGGCTCCGGATCCCGCTGGACGGCGGATCCTCCGGACGCGAGGTGGATCTGGAGCTGTCCTCGAAGGAGGACGAGACCTGGCATCTCAGCGCCTGCGTGGTACTGGCCGACGGCCAGGAGCGGCTCTAGCCGCGACCGCTCGCCGGGGGCCCGTCGGCTCGCCGACGGGCCCCCGGCGAGTGTTGGAGGACCGACCTCGTGGGAGCCGCTGGTTTCACAGAGCGATCAGTCCCGCCTTCGTCTGCTTGAACCCGCAGGAGTCGAAGTAGAAGGACTCCAGTTCGTCGTCGAAGTCAACGTGCAACCATTCGCAATCAGCGGCGCGGGCGCCTTCCACCGCCGCCGCGACGAGCGCCGTGCCGATACCTCTCCCCCGGTCCCCGCGGGCCACGACGGTGTCGAGGATGAAGGCATGGACGCCGCCGTCCCAAGCGACGTTGACAAATCCGACGAGGCGGTCTCCCTCGCGTGCGCAGACCCAGCCCAGACTGTGCCGGCGCAGTTGCGTGAGCCAGTCGACGTTCAGAACGGGACGGTCGAAACCCTCGGCGTGCAAGGCTTCAATGGCCGCACTGTCGACATCGCCTCGCCACTCATACGTGATCGTCATGGCCCGATCGTAGCCACCCGCGCGGGCGCAGGGGTTCCGGGCGATTCAGGCGCGGTGCGCGCCCCGTGGGAATGGTTCCGTCCTGGCTCTTGACGGTGGGTGAGGCTCACGCCAGAGTTCATTAATGCGCATTACTAATGCGCATTAATGAATCGGTGAGCGAGGGGACGTCAGGGGTGGATCAGCCGAAGAAGCGGGCGAAACCGGGACGGAATCCGGCGCCCGCGGGCCGTACGTCACGGCCGCGGCAGGCCGAGGTGGCCGGGCTCGCCGGAGTGTCCCAGGCGACGGTGTCGCTGGTCCTGTCGGCGCGCGGCGACGGCAGAGCCGCCGCGATCTCCGAGGAGACGCGGCAGCGCGTCCTCGACGCGGCGCGCAGCCTCGGCTACGTACCGGACCCGGCGGCCCGGCGGCTGGCGGCGGCCAGCAACAACCTGCTGGGCGTCTTCAGCTTCACCGCCACCTTCCCGACCGACGTCCAGCACTCGTACTACCCGTTCCTGGTGGGCGTGGAGCAGGAGGCGGCCGCCCGGGGCTACGACCTGGTGCTGTTCACGGGTTCGAGCACCGGTGGCGCGGGCGCCACCGGACCGGACGCGCTGAGCCGGGTCCGGCTGGCCGACGGGTGCCTCTTCCTCGGCCGGCACGTACCGCTGGCCGAACTGAAGCGGCTCGTCGCCGACGGGTTTCCGGTGGTGCATCTGGGCCGCCGCGAGGAGCTGGAGGGGCTGGCCTGGGTCGGTGCCGACTATGTCAGCGCCAGCCGTGAAGTCGTCGGCCATCTGGCCGAGTTGGGGCACCGGCGGATCGTGCTCGTACGGGAGGACGACGACGCGCCCCCGTCCACGGACCGCCAGCAGGGCTTCCTGGACGGCCTGGCGGCGGCGGGCATCGCGGGCGGCCCCGGCGCGGTGCTGCGCTGCGCCGATCCGGCGCGTGAGCTGACCGCGCCGCGGGTGCGGGCCCTGGTCGCGGACGGGGTGACCGCGTTCGTGGCCGAGGAGACCGACACGGGGGCGGCGTGGCGGGCGCTGAACGCCGCCGTCCGGGAGGCCGGGCTCAGCTGCCCGGGCGATGTCTCGCTGGGGCTGCTCGGGAGCCCGCCCGCCGACCTCGCCGCCCGGCCCGTGCCGATGGGGTTCGACATCCCCCGGCACCGGCTCGGCGCCGCGGCCGTCCGGCTGCTCGCCGCGCTCGTGTCCGGCGAGGAGGCACACGAGCCGTTGGTGGCCTGCGAGTTCCGTGCGGGCGAGACGGCGGGCCCGCCCGTCCCACCCCCGTAGCGGCCGACTCCGGAGCAACTCCGTTTCGGCGGAACGAAGTTCAGTCACGAACACGAGGAGCACGGTGATACCCCAGCCAGACATCCTGATCGTCGGTGGCGGCCTCGGTGGCGTCGCCGCCGCGCTCGCCGCCTGCCGAGCGGGCCGGCGCGTGGTGATGACCGAGGAGACCGACTGGATCGGCGGGCAGTTGACGGCGCAGGCCGTGCCGCCGGACGAGCACCCATGGGTGGAGCGGTTCGGCACGACGGCGACGTATCGGGCCCTGCGCGAGGGCATCCGGGCCTACTACCGGCAGTGGTATCCGCTGCGGGGCGAGGCACTCGGGCTCACCGAGCTCAACCCGGGCGCCGGGCGCGTCAGCAAACTGTGCCACGAGCCGCGCGTCGCGCTCGCCGTCCTGGAGGCGATGCTCGCGCCCCACCGGGCCTCCGGGCTGCTGACCGTCCTGACCGAGCACCGGGCCGTCTCCGCCGAGCACGACAACGATGCCATCACGGCCGTCACGGTACGGGACCTGCGCACCGGCACCCTGCGCACCGTCTCCGCCACCTACGTCATCGACGCCACCGAGACCGGTGAGCTGCTCGAGCCGGCCGGAGTGGAGCACGCTTGCGGGGCCGAGTCGCACGCCGAGTTCGGGGAGCCGCACGCCCCCGCCCAGGCCCAGCCCGGCAACCAGCAGGGCATCACGGTGTGTTTCGCGCTCTCCCACCACGAGGGCGAGGACCACACGATCGACCGGCCCGAGAGCTATGACTTCTGGCGCGCCTACCGCCCCGAATTCTGGCCGGGGCCGCTGCTCGGGTTCGAGGCCCCCGACCCGCGCACCCTGGAGTCCGTCCCGCGCACCTTCGTGCCCAACCCCGAGCTGGATCCGCTGGCTGTCAGCGCGGACCAGAGCGCGGACGCCGGGGACAAGGAGCTGTGGGGCTTCCGCCGGATCCTGGCCCGCAAGCTGCACCGGCCCGGGGCCTTCGACTCGGACCTCACCCTGGTCAACTGGCCCCTGAACGACTACTGGCTGAAGCCCTTCATCGGCCAGGAGGCCGAAGCGCTGGGCGAGGCACGGCAGTTGTCGCTGTCGGTCCTGTACTGGCTGCAGACCGAGGCACCGCGCCCGGACGGCGGCACCGGGTTCCCGGGGTTGCGCATCCGGCCCGATGTGACGGGCACGGCGGACGGCCTCGCCAAGGCGGCCTATGTGCGCGAGTCGCGGCGTATCAAGGCGGTGACGACCGTCGTCGAGCAGGACGTCGCCATCGACGTCGTGGGGCCGTACGGCACCAAGCACTACCGGGACTCGGTCGGCGTCGGGGGCTACCGCATCGATCTGCACCCCTCGACCGGCGGCGACACCTACATCGACATCGGCTCGGTGCCGTTCGAGATCCCGCTGGGCGCGATGGTCCCGCGCCGGGTGCGGAACCTGCTGCCCGCCGCCAAGAACATCGGCACCACGCACATCACCAACGGCTGCTACCGCCTGCACCCCGTGGAGTGGAACGTCGGCGAGGTCGCGGGCGCGCTCGCCGCGCACTGCCTGGCCGAGGGCGTGGAACCGCATCAGGTGCAGGCGGACGGCAAGCGGTTCGAGGAGTTCGCGCGGGTGCTGGACCGGGCGGGTGTGCAACGGAGCTGGCCCGACGTCCGCGGCTACTGACCGCCTCCCCCTTCGACAACGTACGCACGTCAACGCACAAGGAGGTGCCTGACATGTCCCCTGACCGTCGCGTCCGCGTCGGTATCGACGTGGGCGGCACGTTCACGGACGCCGTGGCCGTCGATGCCACGACGCTCGAACTGGTGGGCCAGGTGAAAGTGCCCACCAGCCACCGCCATGAGGACGGCGTCGCCCACGGCATCGTCCAGGCGCTCGGCCGTCTCCTCGAACAGGCCGGGCGCGCCCCGGCCGACGTCACGTTCCTGGCGCACGGCACGACCCAGGCCACCAACGCGCTGCTGGAAGGGGACGTGGCGAAGGTCGGGCTCATCGGGATCGGCACGGGGGCGGGCGCCGTGTTCACCCGGCGCCTCGCCGCGTTCGGGAAGCTGGAGGTCGCCCCGGGCAAGCGGCTTCCGCTGGTGTACGCGCATGTGGCGGACCCGTTCGACGGCGACGCGGTGCGGGCGGCCGTGACCCGCGTGCGGCAGGAGGGCGCCGAAGTCGTCGTCGCCACCGAGCCGTTCGGGGTGGACCGGCCCGAAGGGGAGCGGGCCGTGCTCGACGTGGCGCGGTCCACGGGGCTGCCGGTGGCGGCGGCGCACGAGATCACGTCGCTGTACGGGCTGCACAAGCGGACCCGTACCGCCGTGGTGAACGCGGCGATCCTGCCGCGCATGCTGGCCACGGCCGATCTCGTCGACTCCGCCATCACCAAGGCCGGGGTCACGGCGCCGCTGATGGTGATGCGGTGCGACGGCGGTGTCATGTCACTGGACGAGATGCGGCGGCGCCCGCTGCTGACGGTCCTGTCGGGGCCGGCGGCGGGAGTGGCGGGGGCGCTGATGCGGGAGCGGATCAGCGAGGGGGTGTTCCTGGAGACGGGTGGCACCTCGACGGACATCAGTGTGGTGCGGCGCGGCAAGGTGGCGGTGCGCCATGCGACGATCCTCGGCAGGGCGTCGTACCTCAACGCCCTGGATGTGCGCACCGTCGGTGTCGGTGGCGGATCCATGGTGCGGGTCTCCGGCGGGAAGGTCACGGGCGTCGGGCCGCGCAGCGCGCATATCGCGGGGCTTCCCTACGCCTGTTTCGCCTCGCCCGGCGAACTGCGGGACGCGAAGGTCACCACGGTGCGTCCGATGGACGGCGACCCCGGCGACCATGTGGTCCTGGACGCGGCGGGCGGCCGGTTCGCCGTGACGATGACCTGTGCGGCGAACGCGCTCGGCCGGGTCCCCGAGGGTGACTTCGCGCGCTGCGACCCGGAGGTGGCGCGGGCGGCGCTCGCCCCGCTCGCCGCCGTGCTCGGCCTGGATGTGGCGGGCGCGGCGCGGGCCGTGCTGGACGCGGGGACCGCTTCGGTGCGGGCGGTCGTGGACACGATGGTCCGCGACTACCGGCTCGGCCGGGAGACCGCCGTCCTGGTGGGCGGGGGCGGCGGTGCGGCGGCCGTGACCCCGCACCTGGCGCGGGCCGCCGGTCTGGAAGGGCGCGTCGCCCGTCACCATGAGGTCATCAGCCCGATCGGGGTGGCGCTCGCGCTGGTCCGCGAGCAGGTCGAGCGGATCATCCCCGGCGCCACCCAGGAGCACATCCTCGCCGTGCGCGCCGAGGCCGAGCGGGCGGTCGTCGCGCAGGGCGCCGCGGCGGACGGGGTGGAGGTCGAGGTGACGGTCGACCCGCAGACCAGCACCGTACGGGCCGTCGCCACCGGCGCGACCGAACTGCGCACACGGGACCGGGCGCACCGCGCCGATGACGCCGAACGGCTGCGCGCGGCCGCCACCAGCCTCAAGGCGCAGGAGACGCGGGTGAGCATCCTGGCCGGCACGGACGCGTACACGGTGTACGGCACGGAGGTGCGGCGCCGGCTGCGGGCGGGACGGCGGCCGGTGCGGGTCGTGGACGCGGACGGGGTGGTGCGGCTCGGGGTGTCCGACGCGCGGGTGCGGACGACGACCGTGGGCGCGGCCGGTGAGGTGCTCGCCTCGCTGGTGCGGGAGGCCACCTCGTACGGCGACGGCGGGGTGCGGGCGCCCGCGGTGCGCCTGCTGGTGGGCGGCCGGATCGCGGATCTGTCCGGGGTGCTCGAACCGGAGGCGCTGCTGGCGCTGGCCCGCAGCGAGTTGCGTACGCGCGCGGCCGACGAGCCGGTGGTCGCGGTCGTGGAGTCCCGGGCATGAGTGGCGACCACGGCCCGGACCTCGGCCGCGACCACGATCTGGACCTCGCCGTGCGGCTGCTGGCCGGGACGCCCACACACGAGGGCCGCGACCCGCTGGTCCTGCGCCGATGGGCCGGGGCGGCCGAGGAGTTCGGTCGCCGTATGACCCCCGATCCGGTGCCGGTCCGGGTGATCGAGCGGGACGGCGGACTCGCCGCCGGGCTGCTGGCCCGGTACCGGTCGCGGCCGCCGGTGGTCGAGGTGTACGTCGACACGGTCGACCGCGCCGAACGGCTCGTCGCCGAGCTCGGCTGGCGGAACTGGTTTCCCGCGGGGTCGGTGCTGGCCGCGGCCCTCGCCCATGAGCGGGCGCATGCCTGGCTCCATCACCCGCGTGTCCGGGCCGAGTTCAAGCGGGCGCTCGGCCACACCGCGCTGCGGCTCGGGCCGCGCCGTCTGTACGCGCATGTCGCGGGCGCCGACGAACTCGCCGCGCATGCCTACGCCCGCGCCGCCTGCGGCCTCGGCCGCAGCCCCCTGCTGCTCACCGAGGCGCTGGCCGCCGCAATGTCCAAAAAACCAGAGGTGCCCGAAAGCGAGACGGATCGATGGGTGTCGTGATTCTGCTCCTCATGGCGGCGGGCGTCGCCGCCATGCTCACCCGCAGGCTGCCCACCGCGTTCGCGCTGGTGCTGCTCGCCGTGGCGATCGCGTTCACCGCGGGCGCGCCGCTGACCGGAAAGAACAGCGTGCTCGACACGGTGCTCCAGGAGGGCGCGCCCGCGCTGGCGGCCACGATGATCGCGATCCTGCTCGGTTCGTGGCTCGGCAAGCTCCTGGAGGAGACCGGCATCGCGGCCACCCTGGTCCGCAAGATCGTGGAATTCGGCGGTGACCGGCCGGTGTTCGTGGCGCTCGGCGTCCTCGCGGTGTCGGCCCTCGTGGGCACGGTGACGGGGTCCGCGCCCGCGGCGATGCTCGCCGGGCTCATCGGGATCCCGGCCATGATCGCGGTGGGCATCCCGAAGGTGACGGCCGCCGGCACGATCCTCATGGGCATCGCGGTGGGTGTCCCGTTCGAGCTGCCGGTGTGGCAGTTCTTCTCCACGGCGCTGGAACTGCCCGTGGACACCGTGCGCGGCTTCATGGTGAAGCTGTTCCCGTTCGCGCTGGTGGCGGCCGTCGCGTACGTCCTGGTGGAGTCGCGGCGGCGCGGCGTGGAGCACACCTGGTCGCTCAAGTCGCTCCAGGGCGGGCCGACGGCGCACGGCCGACGGCAGTCGCTCGGCGACGCCCCGTGGTACGCGCTGCTGACGCCGGTGGTACCGCTGGTCCTGGCCCTCGGCTTCGAACTGGCCATCATTCCCTCGCTGCTGGCGGGGGTGCTGTACGCGCTGGTGACGACGACACGGCCACGCGAGATGAACCGGCGGCTGCTGCGCACCCTGTACGGCGGTTTCGAGGTGGCGGCGCCCCCGATCACGCTGTTCGTGGCGATCGGCATCCTGCTCGCCGCGGTGAAGCTGCCCGGCGCGGTCGACGCCCTCGAACCGCTCGTCAAGGCCGTCAGCCCGCAGAACGCGGTGCTGTTCGTGCTGGTCTTCACGCTGCTGGTGCCGCTGTGCCTGTACCGCGGCCCGCTCAATGTCTTCGGCCTCGGCGCCGGTATCGCGGGCGTCCTCATCGCCACCGGCATCTACCCGGCCACCGCCGTCCTCGGCATGGCCACCTCGTACAACCAGGTCTTCGGCGTCGCCGACCCGACCAGCACCCAGACCGTGTGGGCCGCCCAGTACGCGGGCGTCTCACCGCAACAGGTGATGGTGCGGACGCTGCCGTATGTGTGGGCCGTGGCGCTCGGGGGCCTGTGTGTCACCGCCACGACCTATCTGTGACCTCCTTCCAGCACCAACCTCCGGAACAGCGATCTCCCGAACAGCAACCGACCTCTCAGGAGCCGATCATGCAAGAGCCGCAGTCCGGCCCGGATCGTCGTATGTTTCTGCGCGCGACCGCCGTCACCGGCGCCGCGCTCACCCTCGGCGGCCTGTCGACGCAAGTAGCGTCGGCCGCGCCCGGGGGCTTCCCCGACTACACCTACGTACGGACGCTGCTGACGCCGTCACAGCTGAAGTACAACCCGACGGGCGAGATCATCTTCCCGACCGTGCGCGGTGTCTACGACAAGTTGGCGTCGCCGCTCGGCCGTTACTACCTCTACTACGCACCGCACGACGCGCCCGGCGGCATCTGCCTCGCCTACGGGAACTCGCTGGAGGGCCCGTTCACGGAGTATCCGGCGAACCCGATCGTGTCGAACAAGTGGAGCCCGCACTACTCGGTCAGCCATGTCTCCTCGCCGCATGTGCTGTGGAAGGAGGACGTCAAGGAGTTCTGGCTGTACTTCCACGGCGAGAACACCACGACACGGCTCGCCCGCTCCAAGGACGGCGTCCACTTCACGTACGACAAGGTCGTCCTGTCCACCTCGATGATGCCGTCGGGCACCACCGAGACCTCGTACGCCAGGGTCTTCCGGCACGACCTGCCGTCGCGCGGAGCCCACTATGTGATGCTGTTCATGCTCAACAACACCACCAACCACCGTGACATCTGCTGGGGCTGGTCCGCCGACGGCCGGAACTGGACCTTCGACCAGACCCCGCTGGTGCGCCACTCGGACGTCGGCGCGGTGAACGTCGGCGGTCCCCATCTGCTCACCCGCAACGGTTCCGCGTACGTGGTCTACAACAAGGACAAGGAGAGCGGCGGGGACCTCATGATCACCGAGGTGGGCGCGGACTTCTCGCGCCGTCGCCATCTGGGCGTCTTCTACAACTCCCGCTCCGGGCCGCCGGAGAACGGCAGGTCGGCGGCGCCGTCGTTCGGCACCGACCATGGAGTGCCGTACATGATCTTCGAGGCGGGGGAACGGCTCCAGGGCTCGATCGCGGTGGCACGAGGGTAGTCGCAGCCCACGTCACGTCTGTGCGCTGTCCCGCCCGGTTCGCCGGACAGCGCACAGCCTCGACGGCGATCCGGCCGGATGGCCTTCCGGCCCCTCCTCGGCCGTCAGTGGTTGGGCCGTGTCCATTCCGGTACCCAGGTGCCGCTGTCGGGGCGGCCGGGGTACGCGGCGGTGAGATGGCGGCGCAGGGTGGCCAGGGAGGGGTGCGGGTTGCGGGTGCGCCAGATCAGCGAGTGGGGGTAGAGCGGGGTGGGGTCTTCGAGGGGGATACGGCGCAGATCGTGGCCGGCCGGCCACACCAGGGGGGTCTGTTCGCTGATGAAGGTGGCCAGTGTCGTGGAGCCGGCGATGGTGTCGAGCAGGGCCTCGATGCCGAAGTCCGGGCCGACCGAGTCGATGATGATGCCGAAGGTGGCGGCGAGTTCCTCGTAGTAGGCGGCCCACTCGGTGCCGGGCAGGTTGCCGGGCATCCAGATCCGTCGTCCGGCGAGTTGGGCGGGAGCGAGCGCGGGGGCGTTCGCGAACTCGTGTCGTGGTCCGGTGAACAGGTGCAGTGGTTCGTCGAAGACGGAAGTGGCCGCCACCCCACGGGGCAACGCCCGGCCTGGCTTGGTCACGGCGCGGAACGTCGCGTCGATGGTCCCGTCCCGGACGGCGGCGACGGCCGTATCGGAGTCGAACAGCGTCACGACGTCCAGCTCGATCTCGGGGTGGGCGCGATGGAAGCCGCGCAGCAGCCCCGCCAGGGAGAGCTGGCGGCCGATCACGTCGACGCGCAGCGCCCGATGGCCCGGCCGCACGGACGCGACGGCGCACTCGGCGGAGTGGAGGAAGGTCCGGGCATGGGGCAGGAACGCCTGTCCGTCGATGGTGAGCCGCGCTCCACGGGCGTCACGGGTGAAGAGCTGGACACCGAGCTCCTTCTCCAGCGCGGCGACGCGCTTGGACACGGCCTGCGGCGTGATCGACAGACCGGCGGCGGCCTCCTGGAACTGTCCAGCGTCCGCGACGGCGACGAAGGTGCGCACGGCCATGACGTCCATGCACTCATCCTATGCGGACAACCAAGTGTTGATCCTGACTGCCGTGATCGTTGTTTGATCCGGGCGTACTGGGATCGCTTTGATGGCTCTGGCCAACCTCTGGTTGATCGACTGTCGTAGCCGACGGATGCCATCCGACGGCTACGGTCCGCACACCACCATCGTGAGGAATCCTCATGCCCGATGAAGACCGTCTCTACGTCCGCACCGCCGAGTTCGCCCGGGTGGCCGAGCGGATCGAGCACGTGACCACGCTCACGTCACGGCTCAACGTCCTGCCCTTCGACGACAAGGCCGCCCGCGCGGCCCTGCTGTCGGAGATCGTCGGCAAGCCCGTCCCCGACTCCGTCACCGTCTATCCGCCCTTCTACACCGACCACGGGTTCGGCATCGACTTCGGCGAGCACGTCTTCGTCAACCAGGGCTGCACCTTCTTGGACCAGGGCGGCATCCATCTGGGCGACGGCGTCCTGATCGGTCCGAAGACCAATCTCATCTCTTCCGACCACCCTCTCCCGGCCGCCGAGCGGAGCGAATTCATCACCCGGGCACCGATCACGATCGAAGCCGGCGCATGGCTCGGCGCGACAGTGACGGTTCTTCCCGGTGTCACGATCGGACGCGGTGCCGTGGTCGGCGCCGGAGCCGTCGTCACGAAGGACGTTCCGCCCAACACCCTGGTGACCGGATCGGCCGCGTTCGCCCGCAAACACTGGAACGACTGAGCCCAGGGGCCGGCGGCCCTGGTGCGTTCCCGGGCCCTCCATGAGCCGGTGACCGCCGGGGTGGAGTGCCGCCCGCCGCCGGAGGGGCCGAGCGACAGCGGCGGACGACCGCGTCGAGCGCGATGTTCCCCTATCCGTGCCCGGCCGTGGTGCCGCGCACGACGAGGCGCGGGGTGAGGACGACCTCGCGGGGCTCGGCGCGGTCCTGGTCGAGGCGTTCCACGGCGGCGGTCACCGCGTGCCGGGCCTGTTCCCGGGCGCTCTGGCTGACGGTGGTCAGGTTGAAGCAGCTCAGCCGGGAGAGCGTGTCGTCGTCGTAGCCGGCCACGGACACCTCGCCCGGGACGGCGACTCCGGCACGCGCGAGGGCGGCCAGGACGCCGATGGCGCACTGGTCGTTGTACGCGACCACCGCGGTGGGCAGTCGGCCGCCGTCGAGGAGGTGGCGGGCGGCGCGTTCGCCGGCCGCTTCGGTGTGGTCTCCGGCGAGCACCCGGATGTGGTCGCCGAGGCCGTGGCGGCGCATGGCGGTGCGGTAGCCACGGCGCCGGTCGGTGGCGATGACACCCTTCCCGCCGTCCACGTAGACGATCTCGCGATGACCGAGTCCGGCCAGGTGATCGATGGTCTGACGCACGCCGTCGTCGTCAGCGGTGCGTACCACGTCCAGGGCGGTGTCCGCGATCCGGCGGCCGACGACGATCACGGGGGCCTTGTTGTCGAGCACGGCGAGCGCGTCCGCGGGCGCGGTGGGGCCGAGCAGGATCAGCGCCTCGCTGCGGAAGGCCAGCAGGGTGTCCACCGCGGTCCGTTCGTCGCGGGTGCGGGTGAGGGTGCTCAGGACCAGGTCGTAGCCGACCTCCTCGGCCGCGGTGTGCAGGTGCTCCACCAGTTCGGCGTGAAAGGGGCTGCGGATGTCGATCATGACGCCGAGCAGGCGGCTGCGTCTGCTGGCCAGTGTGCTGGCGGTGCGGTCCGCCTGGTAGCCGAGGTCGGCGGCCGCCTTCAGGACGCGCTGCCGGGTCCGTTCGCTCGGGCCTGGCACACCCCGCAGCACCAGGGAGACCGATGCCGTGGACAGGCCCACCCGCGCGGCCACGTCCTCCAGCCTGGGGCGCTTGGGCGCGCCGCTCTGGTGACGCCCGGAACCACCGTCCTCCACCTGTGCCTCCCCGGCGCGAATCTCCTGGTGCAACACCCTTGACACCCTCGTGCGACACGGCCGATAGTACCAGGACTTAAAGCGCTTTAAATTGTCCTGTCGTTCCTACAAAGGCTGCGTCGATCGGCCGTCTCCGCCGCGGCCACCCCGGCCCTCGGGGCTGCTCCAGCGGCTCGGGCGCGCCATGTTCCCCCGACCCGAAGGGATTCCCCATGAGGATCGCCCTCGACCCGTTTATGATCCGCGACGTTCCGCTCCTCGAACTGCCGTCGGTGGTGGCCGAGTTGGGCTATGAGTGGATCGAACTCTCCCCCCGGGAGGACTTCATCCCCTTCTTCCGCCACCCCCGTGTCGACGACGCCACCGTGAGGAAGTTCCGCAAGGCGCTGGACACGGCCGGAGTGGGCGTCTCGTCCCTGCTGCCCCTGTTCCGCTGGTCCGGCCCGGACGAGGACGCACGGCAGGCCGCCGTCCGGTACTGGAAGCGCTCGATCCAGATCTGTGCGGACCTCGGAGTGGACAGCATGATCTCGGAGTTCAACGGCCGCCCCGAGGACCCGGACCGCAGCGAGGCGCAGTTCTGGCGCTCGATGGAGGAACTGCTCCCGGTGTTCGAGCGCGAGGGCATCAAGCTCGCGCTGGAACCCCACCCGGACGACTTCATCGAGAACGGCTACGACGCGATCAACCTGATCCGCGGCATCAACCACTCCCACGTCGGCTTCCTCTACTGCGCCCCGCACACCTTCCACATCGGCGCCGACGCGCCCGGCATCATCGAGTACGCGGGCGACCTCCTCACCCATGTCCACCTCGCGGACGCCTTCGACCACACCGCGTCCTCGGGCAACCGCTACATCCTCAACCCGCCGGGCACCCCGGCCCGGATCCATCAGCACCTCGACATCGGCCAGGGCGAGGTGGACTTCGACGAGCTCTTCCGCGAACTGCGGGCACACGGCTTCGCCGGCACCCTCACCGCCTGCGTCTTCGCCTGGGAGGAACGGGCCAGGGAGTCCTCCGCCTTCATGCGGAAGAAGATCGACGAATATCTGGGCGCCCATTCCTGACCGGCCGCGCCCCCGTCGCCCCACGCCCGTATCAACCGGCAGGAGGTGGCCATGGCTGTCGTCGACCTCCGGTTCCCGTTCTCTTTCCCTCGTTTCGAAAGGCATTCGCCATGACCACGTCCGCCCAGCCCCTCTCCGTCGCGGTGATCGGAGCCGGGATGGCCGGCCGAGCCCACGCCGCCGGCTACCACAACGTCAACACCGTCTTCGACGCGGGTCTGCCGCCGGTCCGGCTGGCGGCGATAGCCGACGCCAACATCGCGCTCGGCGAGGACGCCGCCCGCCGCTACGGCTTTGAGAAGGCGCTGCCGAACTGGGAGGCCGTTGCCGAGGACCCGACGATCGACGCCGTCAGCATCGTCGTGGGAAACGATCTGCACCGCCCGATCGCCGAGGCGCTGGTCGCGGCGGGCAAGCATGTGCTGTGCGAGAAGCCGCTGGCGGGAACGGTCGAGGACGCCCGTGCGATGGCCGAGTTGGAGCGCCGCGCCGATGTGGTGACCGCCGTCGGGTACACCTTCCGCCGCTCCCCCGCCATCGCCGCGATCCGCGATCATGTCCTGCGCGATGAGCTGGGCGATCTGACGCTGTTCGGCGGCCGGTACTGGTGCGACTACGCGACCGACCCGAAGGGGCCGCTGAGCTGGCGGTTCAAGGGCGGGCCCGGCTCGGGCGCGCTCGGGGACGTCGGTGCGCATGTGATCGACACCGCCGAGTACATCGCGGGCCCCATCACCGCGGTGTCCGGTGCCTCGCTGTCGACGCAGATCCCCGAGCGGCCCCTGCCGCTGGGCGCGGTCGTCGGACATGACGCCGCGCCGGTCTCGGACGAGTTCGGCGCGGTCGAGAACGAGGACACCGCGTCCTTCACGGCCCGCTTCGAGTCCGGTCTGGTCGGCACCTTCTCGGTCTCGCGCACCGCCTTCGGCCTGCCCAACGGGCTTTCCTTCGACGTCCTGGGCGTGGGTGGCCGGGCCGCGTTCGACCAGCACCGCCCGGCCGAGTACCTCTTCGACGGCGCACAGCCCGACGCCCGCCCGAGCGGCGCCCGCCAGATCATCGCCGGCCCGAACCTGCCCTACTTCAAGGGTGGTTACCCGATGGAGGCGCCGGGCGTGGGCGGCGGCAACGCCGAGATGTTCACCTACCAGGCCCGGTCCTTCCTCGACCAGGTCGCGGGGGTGGCCGAACCGCTGCCGTCCTGCGCCACGTTCGCGGACGCCCTGCGGACGATGGAGATCATCCAGGCCGTCGTCGAGTCCTCGCGTCGGGGCGGCACCGCCGTCGACGTTCCGCCCGCCGTCTGAAACACCCGTAAGGAGTTGCACCCATGACCCTCAAGCTCGGCGCCTACATCGCCTGTCTGCACGACCGCACCCTCTCCGAGGCCCTGGACATCCTGAAGGAGAACGGTCTGACCTCGGTCGAGGTCAACACCGGAGGTTTCATCCCCGCCCCGCACTGCCCGGTCGACCTGCTGCTGTCCTCGGCCACCGCACGCGAGGAGTACCTGGCGGCCTTCGCCGACCGGGGGATGGAACTGACCGGCCTCAACTGCAACGGCAATCCGCTCAACCCCCTCCCCGGTGTCGGCCCGAAACACGCCGACGACCTGCGCCGCACCATCCGCCTCGCGGGCCTGCTCGGCGTCAAGCACGTGGTCACCATGTCCGGCACCCCGGGCTCCGACCCCGACGCCAAGTACCCCTCCTGGGTCGTCAACCCCTGGGACGGCGTCTACATGGACGTCCTGGACTACCAGTGGGGCGTGGCCGTCGAGTTCTGGAAGGAGATCGACGCGCTCGCCCGGGAGAACGACGTCCGGGTGGCCATCGAGATGCACCCGCACAACGTCGTCTTCTCCCCGGTCACCCTGAAGCGGCTCGTCGACGAGACCGGCGCGACCAACGTCGGCGCCGAGATGGACCCCTCCCATCTGATGTGGCAGGGCATGGACATCGTCGCCTCCATCAAGTGGCTCGGCCCGCTGGTGTTCCACGCCGCCGCGAAGGACGCCACGCTCTGCCCCGGTGCCGACATCCGCGGCGTCCTGGACACGTCCTTCGCCCGTGTCCCGGCCGACGCCCCCGGGAAGGTCCCCACCGGCTACGGCTTCTGGTGCAACGCCTGGCCCGAGAACCCGGCGTGGAAGTTCGTCGCCGTCGGCCTCGGCAACGACGTCCCCTTCTGGACGGAGTTCCTGCGCGCCCTCGCCGAGGTGAACCCCGACATGGCCGTCAACATCGAACACGAGGACGCCGCCTACTCCCAGACCGAGGGTCTGGCCCTGGCCGCCAAGAACCTCCGTAGCGCCGCGGAAGCCCTCTGATCCACCCGCACCCGTGGTCCCCGCTTCCGCCGGCCGGCGGAAGCGGGGCCGCTCGTATCACCCGCCTCCTCGCTCTCTCCCCGAGACGCGACTGGGTCACAGCGCCGCGACCTCGAGCACCAGCTTGCCCGTGGTCGTGCCCGATTCGATGCGGCGGTGGGCCTCGGCGGCCTGCTCGAGCGGCAGGGTTTCGACCCGGGTCCGCAGATCTCCCGCCGCCGCGGCCGCCACCGCGCGGCCCAGCGCCCGGCGTGTCTCCCCGGGGAAGGCGGCGGAGAAGGCGGCCAGGTTGAAGCCGGAGACCGTCCTGTTGGTGAACCACAGTTCATTGGCCGGGATACCGATGTCCTCGGCGCCGGAGGCGTTGCCCATCACCACCAGGCGCCCCATCGGGGCCAGCCGGTCCAGCCCCGCACGGCGGGCCGGGCCGCCGACCATGTCGACCACGACGTCGAACTCACCGGCGTCGGCGATCCGGTCCCGCGTGATCACCTCGTGGTAGCCGAAGTGCTTGGCGGTCTCGATCTTGGCCGCACTGCCGACGGTGCCGACCACGTGGCCCGCGCCCAGCAGACGGGCGGCCTGGCCGAGTTGGCTTCCCACGCCGCCCGCCGCCGCATGGATCAGAACGCGTTCTCCGGGCTCGATCCGGGCCACCCGGTCGAGCACGAGGAAGGCGGTAGTGCTGTTGGAGGGCAGTGCCGCGGCGACGTCCATCCCGATACCGAGGCCGTCCAGCGGCACGACCAGGTCCGCCGAGTTGACCACCACCTCCGCGTAACCACCGCCGTCGACGATCGAGAGCGCGGCCACCGGCTGCCCGACGGCCAGGTCCTCGACGCCCTCGCCGACGGCCCGGATCCGCCCCGACACCTCGATTCCGGGCACAAAGGGCAGCGGCACGTCGACCACGCCGCGCCGGTAGAGGACCTCGGCGAAGTTGGCGCCCGCGTACGCCACGTCGATGGCGACCTGGCCGGGCCCGGGTTCGGGGACGGGAACGGTGGCGACGCGGAGCACCTCGGCGTCGCCGAACTCGGGGATGGTCACTGCCTTCATCTGCCTGCTGCTGTCGCTCATGTCCACGATCCTGCGGGCACGGCGGCAACGCGGGCAGTGTCCACTCATCCTGGGTGTGGCACCACCAGGCTGCTGTGCTGCCGCAGCAATGTCTCCAGCCGCCGCTGGGTGCCGGTGCCGGGACGCGGGTTGTGCAGGATCAGATGGTGCCCGGGGTGCTCGGGCAGCGGCAGCAGGGTGGCATCGAAGATCATCGTCCCGGCGTCGGGGTGATCGACGGCCTTCACCGCGCTGGTGTGCTCGGCCACATCGTGGCGCGCCCACAGCTCGGCGAATTCGGGGCTGACCGCGGCCAGATCGGCGGCGATGCGGCCGAACTCCGGATCGTCCGGGTAGCGCGCCGCGTCGGCCCGGAAGGCGGCGGCCACATCGGTGGCGGTCTCGGCCCAGCCCCGGTGCCGCACCCGGTAGCGGGCGTTGGTGAAGAAGGAGACCAGGCAGTTGTGGTCGCTTTCGCCGTAGCCGAACACCACGCGTGCCGCTTCGTTGACGGCGGTGAAATTCCAGTGGCGGTCGCGAACATAGCCGGGCCGCGGTGACCAGGCGTCCAGCAACCGCCGCACCTCTGGTGAGGGTGCCGCCGAGGGCGCGGAGGGGGTCTGCGGCGGATTGAGTCCGGCCAGGCGGTACAGGTGGGCACGCTCGGCGGAGCCCAGCAGCAGCGCTCGGGCGATCGCGTCGAGCACCTGCTCGGACACCTTGATGTCGCGCCCTTGCTCCAGCCACGTGTACCAGGACACTCCGACGCCTGCCAGCACCGCGACCTCCTCGCGCCGCAGACCCGGGGTGCGCCGCCGGCCACCGTCCGGCATGCCGACATCGGCCGGCGAGACCCGGGCTCGGCGGCTGCGCAGGAACTCCCGCAGCTCGGTGCGCCGGTCGTCGCGGGACAGGGGCGCTCGAGGGGTGGCCATGACGGTCAGCCGTTGATGGTGCGAAGGAAGTGGTCCACGTCCTCGGGTTCGCCCAGCCGTCCCACTTCCAGCCAGGAGCCGTCGGCGAAGCGGAGCCGGAACGTGGCGAATCCGCGCGGCTGGCCCGCCTCGCCTTCGGCGCGGGCCTGATCGAGGGGGAACTCCGCGACGATCCGGAAGTCGTCGGCCTTGGTGGGCGACAGCCGGCGGCGAGGGGAGGTGGCGATACAGACGCGCTCGCGGGCCAGCATGACCAGGCGTTTGGGGTTGGGTGAGGGCCCGTACCAGTGCAGCAGCAGCCGGCCCGCCGTCAGGCCCCAGTCACCGTCGAAGACGCGGTTCGCCGGTTCCTGCCCGCGGTCGCGGCCGCGGCCTCGGCCGGAGCCGGAGGGGCGGGCGTTCGGCCGGTCACGTCGGCCGGTACCCAGCTTGTCGAGCAGCATCACCGGGACGACGACGAAGAAGAACACCACGGCGCCGACGTACAGCAGCCAGTGGTGACCCGGCTTCAGCCGTCCCCTGCCCGCGGCGCGGTGCACCTCCTTGGGTGGCGTGGGAATGGGCTTGTGGATCTCGCACCAGACCAGGGCCACGGGCTCCTCACCCAATATCTTCCGGGCTCGCCGATGGACCGCGCGCTTCGCCATGCCGCAGATCCTAGAGGAGCCTCCCAGGTGGGCTCCGCGGGGCCCGGTATGCGCGTGCTGGGTGGTTTGCCCTATAGGTCCGGTATCCCTGGCGCCGATGCCCTTGATCGATACCAGTTGCCTTCCGGGGTGTTCGATCAGCCGACTAGCGTCATGGCACACCGAATGGGACGAATCACGGAGGCAGCGTGACGGCCAATCCGCGCTCGGACACGATCGCCGTTTTCGGCGCTGGGGTCATGGGGCGCAGCATCACCGCACCGGCACTGGGCCGTGGGGGTGGACGTCATCCTCGTCGACGTCTCGGACGACGTGTTGCGCGCCGCCGAGGCGGAAATCGCGCAGCAGCTGCGGCACGGACGGTTCATGGGCGCTTTCCCGGGCTCCCGGGCGACCGGAACGCTGACGACGACGCCGTCCGGCGAGGCCGCGGCGGATGCCATCGCGGTGATCGAGGCGATCACCGCGGACTCCTCGCTCAAGGCGCGGATGCCGGCGGAGGTCTCCGGTGTGGTCGCCCCCGGAACCACGATGGCGCCGCCCTGGCCGCACGCGGCATCGGCGGGCTCGCGCTCGTACACGACCGCCTCGATGCCGTTGGCCTGAAGAATGCGCGCGAGGGTGAGGCCGCCCCGGGCCTCCGCCGATGATCGCGATACGGGAGGTGGTGTTCATGACCGTGGAGTCCCTCTCAGACAGCTGGGCGGGGGCGGCAGGATATTCGGAACCATCACCGAAATCCCCCGGCGTTGGCGCCGGCGAAAAGGACGGTCTTTGCAGAACGGCACCGGGAATACTCGGCGGTCACACCGTTCGGGCCAGGTTGCTCACTACGGCACCAACGCGATGCCCCCGTCGACGCGCAGATTGACTCCGTTGATGTAGCCGGCCGGCGGACCGGCGAGAAACGCGACCGCGGCCGAGATATCCGCCGCGGTGCCGAGCCTGCCCGTCGGGTTCGGGGCGTACTCGGCCACCACCAGCGGTTCCAGCTCCGTCCATTGCTCCGGCCAGCCTCGTGCGGCCGCTCCGTCCTCGAACATCCGCCGCATGCCGTCCGTGACGATGACACCGGGGCTCACCGTGTTCGCGGTGATGCCGGATCCGGCCAGATGCCGCGCCAGGCTGGTCGTCATGTTGACCACCGCCGCCTTCGCCGCCGAATACTCGACCATGTTCGGCAACGGAGTCGTCGCGGCCCGGCTGCCCACATTGATCACCCGTCCCCATCCGCGCTCGCGCATCCGAGGCACCAGGGCCCGGATCATCCGCACCGCGGACACGACGTTCCCGTTCATCGCGTCCAGCCACAGCGCCGGCTCCGCGGTGTCCCAGTCATGCTCGGCGAACGGGCCGGCGTTGTTGACCAATATCTCCACCCCCCACTCCCGGGCCCGCTCGGCCACCGTCTCGGCGGCAGCCTCATCGGCAAGGTCCCCCAGCACGACGTCCACCACCCCGCCGACGGCACGCAGCCGCTCCGCGACCTCGCCGACACGCGCGGGGTCGCGACCGTGCACCAGCACGGCGCACCCCTCGTCGACCAGCCGCCGGGCCACGGCGGCGCCGATACCCCCGCTGCTCCCCGTCACCATCGCCCTTCGTCCCGCAAGCTCCAGGTCCATGTCTCGCACGCTAGACCATGCCTGTGACAGCGGCGCCGATCTCCGACGCCCGCCCGCGCCGCCTTGGTGAGAGTCATTGACGCCACTGCAAGCGCTTGCTAATTTTCCGACTCGCATGCTGCTTCGTCACCCATCAATGCCCTTCATTTCTGGGCTCTGAAGATGGGAGACGGCCAGCAATCGCTCTCATGTGCTGTCTGCCGTCCCGACGGCGGCTCCCCCACATCAGGAGGTCTCAGCGCCATGAAGCACTCTCGGACATTCCCTCGCGCCCTCGTCGCCGCGGCGTCGGTCCTGGTCGCGTCGGCGGGTCTGCTCGCCATCCATCCGCCGGTCTCGCGGGCACAGTCCGCGGCCCTCGCCGCCGACGACTTGTTCGTGGCGCCGAAGGGCACCGCCGACGCCCCCGGGACGGAGTCCTCTCCGACCACACTCGCCTCGGCGATCACCCGCATCACCCCGGGAGGCACGATCTACGTGCGCGGCGGGGCCTACAACCTCTCGCAGACGATCACCATCGCACCGGGCAACAACGGCACGTCGAGCGCCCGCAAGGAGATGGTCGCCTACCCCGGTGAGACCCCGGTGCTGAACTTCTCGGCCATGAGCGAGGATCCGGCGAACCGCGGGCTCGCCCTCAACGGGTCGTTCTGGCGCATCTCCGGCATCACCGTCGAACGCGCCGGTGACAACGGAATCTCCGTCGGTGGCAGCGACAACGTCATCGAGCGCACGGTGACCCGCTTCAACCGTGACACCGGGCTCCAGATCTCCCGCATCGCCTCCAGCACCCCCCACGACCAATGGCCGTCGAACAACCTGGTCGTGAGTTCGGAGTCGCATGACAACGCCGACTCCGACGGCGAGGACGCCGATGGATTCGCCGCGAAGCTCACGGTCGGCTCCGGGAACGTGTTCCGCTACGACGTGTCCCACAACAACATCGACGACGGCTGGGACCTCTACACCAAGAAGGACACCGGCCCCATCGGCCCGGTGACCATCGAGGACTCCCTCGCCTACGGCAACGGCACCCTCTCGGACGGCACCCAGAACTCCAACGGCGACCGCAACGGCTACAAGCTCGGCGGCTCGGACATCGCCGTCGACCACATCATCCGGCGGAGCGTCGCCTACCACAACGGCAAGCACGGGTTCACCTACAACAGCAACCCCGGCCATATGTCGGTGTCGGGCAACGTCGGCATCGACAACGGACAGCGCAACTTCTCCTTCGACGGCGGCACTTCGGTGTTCCGGGACAATGTGTCGTGCCGCGGCGGCAGCAGCGGGACGAAGGACCGCACCATCGGTGACGCCGACAGTTCGAACCAGTTCTGGTCCGGGACGAACGGATCCCGGTGCTCGTCCTACACCGGCGCGCTGAAGTGGTCCTTCGCCGCGGACGGCAGCCTCCGTGTGTCCTTCGGCGGCTAGGGCGCGTAACGAGTCATGACCATGGGTGGTTGCGCATACGCGGCCGGTCGACCGACGCGCGGGTCGGATCAGTCGCGCGTGGTGGCCGGTGCGCCGACGACGGTGGTGAGCTGGAGCTTGGTCTCATCCTCGCTGCCGGGCACGGCGGTCATGATGACGACCTTGAGCTCGGAGTCACCGTCGGTCAGAACGTCGCAGTCCACCGTGACCGGGCCCACCGACGGGTGGTCGATCGTCTTGTGGTCCTCGCGGTGCGCGGCCACCTCCCCGGCCGCCCATAGCCCGGCGAACCTCTCGTTACCCGCGTTCAGTTCACGGATCAGCGTGGCCAGGCGGGTGTCCCGGGGGAAGCGGCCGGTGGCCCGGCGCAGGTCGGAGACGACGGCGGCGTCGGGATGGGCTCCCTCGCCCTCACCCACGACCCCGGTCGGCCCGAGTCGCACGTCGTCGCGCCGCTGTACACCTCCTCGAAGGCGGCGCTGACGATGCTGACCACGCAGTACGCCAAGGGACTCGAGGGCATCCGCGTCAACGCCGCCGACCCCGGCTACACCGCGACCGACCTCAACGGTCACAGCGGCCCCCAGACGGTCACCGAGGGCACGGACGCGATCGTCGCCCTCGCCACCGAGGGGGCCGGCGCCGGCAGCGGACGCCTCGTCTCCCGCCATGGCGAGATCGCCTGGTCCTGACCCCGGCCGTGCCGGATCGGCGTCGTCGAGGCTCTGCCATGACGTGGCCGGGACGCGCGGTGATCCGCCCACCCCGGACAGGCCCTAGCCGTCGGCGGCCACCTTCTTCGCGATGGCCCGCAGGAGATCGATCCGGATCATGCCGCTGCCCGCGCGCATGA
The DNA here is from genome assembly GCF_024505145.1 of Streptomyces rugosispiralis. Lineage (GTDB taxonomy): Bacteria > Actinomycetota > Actinomycetes > Streptomycetales > Streptomycetaceae > Streptomyces > Streptomyces rugosispiralis. The sequence continues at coordinate 177,146 of NZ_JANIAA010000001.1, forward strand.
GGCCCCAGTACAGGGCGAAGGCGCGTCGGGTGGCGGGATCGGTGTTCAGGACCCGGGTCTCGGTGGACAGCAGGGTGCCGTCGCCCTCGGGGGTGAGGCGGAAGTTCATCACCACCTTGGACCAGCCCGCCTCGTCGAAGTGTGCGAACGCCTCCGGGTCGCCGCGTTCGACGTCCGGGCGCGCGGGTCGCAGCGCGGTGTAGCGCGCGATGTCGCCGAGCACCACCTCATGGGGCGGGTCGGCGGCCATCTCCCGGGGTGCCATCGACTCCAGGACCCGCAGGTCCATGCCCTGGTGGGCGCCGGTGTCGACACCCTTGACCCAGGTCTTGGGGCCGCCGCGCACCCGCATCAGGCCGAGGGTCACGGCGAGTTCGCCGACTCTCAGGTCATTGAGTTCATGCCAGACCCGCTCCGGCGGGGCGTCGATCCGGCGACTGTGGTGTTCACGCTTGTCGAAGGTCGGCAGCAGTCGTTCCAGCGTCCAGCGCATCGCTTGTCCTCGTGTCCTGGCTCCGCAGGGCCAGTAGATCGTGTGTGCGTTCCACGTACGACAGCGCCGACAGCAACTCCGAGCTGCCGACGGCCTGTTCGCGTGTCCCGCCGGTGATGCCCCGGATGGGCATCGAGCCGACGGATGCCCAGCGCAGCCGCCCCGCCTCGTCGATGTAGCCGCGGGAGCGTCCGTGGTTGTCGGCGTGCAGGCAGTACGGCACGTCGAGATAGCCCTTGGCGAAGGCGCGCACCAGGGCCTGTCCGACGTCCGGGTGGAGGTCGAGCACGGCCTCGATGAGCTGCCGGGCCTCGGCGGCGATCCCGGTGTCCGGGGGCGGAGCCGGGTCCGGGGGTGTCCGGGTGGCCTCGGCCGCCGCGGCGGCGCCGGCGAACTCCAGCGCCTCGACGTTCTCCTCGATGGTGGGGATGCGGTACGACTCGGCCGGTGTCTTGACGATGAGCCGGGTGGCGCCCGTGCGGACGGCGAGTCCGGCGGCCGCGCGCAGCACCAGGAGGGCCCCGCCGTGGGTACGCGGGTACTTGCCCATGTACGCGTACACCACGATGTGCCAGTCGGTGTCGTCCGGCAGGAACGCGGTGGCCAGCGACCGCAGCGCGGCCACCGCCTCCTCGTCCTGCCGGGCGTCGGTCTGCTGGGCGTAGCTGAGCGAGATGCTGCGCAGCCCGTGCCGGTGGAAGAAGAGCCCTTCGAGCACGGTGATGGCGATGAGCAGTCCGGGCGGGCACAGCTGGCCCATCATGCACCCGCCGAAGCTCTCCAGATGGGGTTCGACGCCCCGGTCCCGCAGCTCCGCGAACCGCTCGCAGGAGCGTGCCCAGCCGGCGGTGGCCTCCCGCAGCGGGACCCGGCTGTAGGGCAGGCAGTACGAGACGGGCCCGCCCTCGGTGGCGTCCAGACCGGCCGCGACGAGGGCGGCGATGATGTCGTCCGGCAGCGCGGAGCCATGTCTGACCTGGACCGGGAAGTCGGGCCCCTGGATGCCGTCGAGCACGGCACGGGTGGTGTCCGGGCCGTGGGTGACGAGCGGATAGCCGTTGAGCGGGAGGGCGTCCGCGAGGGCGCGTCCCGCCGAGTCGTAGTCCTTCACCCGGGTGTAGCTGTCGAGGGTGAGGGTCCCGACGGTGGCCGCGCCCGCCCGCCGGACGGCGTCCAGGCCCGCGCGCATCCGCGCCGGGTCGCTGAACCCCATCCGGGGCTGGACGAGCAGGCCCGCGGAGCGCCCGGCGAGCCCGGCGAAGGAGCCGGTGGAGCTCATGGGGCGGCAACCTCACGGCGGGGCTCGGCGCGGTCCTCCAGGGCGGCCAGGAACCGGCCGAGGGCGGCCGGATCGGCGTCGTCCTGGAACACGGCGCTGAACCCGGCCTCGACCAGCCGGCGCGCCATGCCCTCCGGGGCGCCCCCGGTGATGCCCAGCTTTCCGCCGATCACCACCGGGGTGTCCCGGGTCTCCGGGTCGGCCCGGAGCTTGCCGATCAGCCGGAGTCCGTCCGCCTGCCCATGACCGTTGACCGTACTGATCACCACCAGGTCGGGACGGATCGCGGAGCATTCCTGGACCAGCAGTTCGTCCGCCACACACGCGCCGAGGTTGATGACGCGGTGGCCCATCTCCTCCAGCAGCAGCTGGAGGAAGACGAGGTTCCAGGTGTGGGAGTCCGAGGACACGCTGCTGAGCAGTACGGTGCGGCCGCGCGGGGCGACGGCCGCGTTGACGGGGTTCATGAGCATGGGATCTCTCTCCTGGCCTCAGCCGCAGCCGCCGGCGGAGTCGGAGTCGTAGGCGCCGACCCGGTCCAGCAGTGCGGCCGGCACCTGGTCGTCCGCGGGTACGGCCACCGGCTCGGCCACGTCCACCCCGGCCTTCCGCAGGGCCGGGATCAGCTCGTCGAGGAAGTCGTCGACCCGGTCCAGGCCCCAGAAGCGGTGGCGTCCGGCCTTGAAGTACGGGATGCCGAACACATCGTCGTCGTAGGCGGCGGCGAGGGCGTCCACCCCTTCGGCGCGCAGCGCGGGGTCGTGGACGGCGGCCACCATCTCGTCGCCGTCGAACCCGGCCGCCTCGGCCACCCTGTGCAGCACCCCGGCGTCGCAGATGTTCTCGCCGCGCTCCCAGCGCGCCGCGGTCACCGCCGCGTAGAACTCGCGCTCACGGCCGAGGTGGCGCGCCTTCAGCCAGGCCAGATGCGGTACCTCCCACCACGGGTCGATGTCCACCGGCCAGGACATGGTGTATCCGAAGCGGGTGGAGAGCCGCTTGGTGTCCTGGAGGATGTAGAGGTGCTTGGCCTTGCTCATCTGGGTGTAGTGGAAGCCGGAGTCGCGCTCCTCCAGCGCGGCCCGGGTCTTCTCGTCCGGATCCCAGTACGGGTAGTACTCGATGACCTCGGGGGCTTGCGGGAAGCGCGCCTCTAGCCGCTTGAGCCCCATCCAGCTGAACGGGGAGCGCAGGTTGAAGTACAGGCGGGGCGGTCGCTTCATCGGGCGTCCCCCAGCAGCGCGGCGCGGGTGGTGTCGTCGAACTCGGCGAGGGTGCCCGCCAGTTCGCCGCGGCTGACGGCGTAGCCGTGCATGATGGTCCCGGTGGCGGTGTACACCAGCCGGCCGTCGCGGTGGACGTAGGTGTCGAAGGTGGCGGTGTACATCACGTCCTTGACGATCTCCTGGACGGTGAACACGGTGTGCAGGGTCTCCTCCATGAGGGCGTCGGCGAGCATGCGCACCCGGGCCCGGGACACCACGGGGATCCAGCCGCGCTCCACGAGCATGGTGCGGATGGAGATGCCGCGGTCCTCCAGGAAGCGGTCCACGACCTCCTCCATGGCCCGGACGTAGCCGGAGTGCTGGAGCCGGTCGGAGAAGTGGCAGTAGAAGTACGGGATCCGCCAGGACCACAGGAACGCGTTGGAGCCGGGCGGGGTGAGGACGGCGGGCAGGTCGCTCTCGGCGACGGCCCGGGGTTCGTGGTCCGCGGCGTCGGCGAGGGCGGCCACCTCGGGGACGGTGTAGGGCTCCAGGTGGGCGGGGACGGGCTGGATGCCGGCCGGGGCGTCCTGCAGCGTGACCAGGGCGACCCGGATCTTGCCGGTGAGGACGGTGACGGTCGCGCCGTCCCGCTCGACGGTCAGCCGGACCTTGAACGGGGCGCCGTGGCCGGGCTTGGGCTTGCCCGGCTCCACGATGGCGGTCACCTCGTCGTCGATGCCGAGCGTGGCGGGCAGGCTGACCGAGTGGTCGACGATCTCCAGGCCGAGGCCGTAGGTGTGGTACAGCGTCTCCGCGCCCACCCCGCGCTCGCGGAAGTACTGGAGGACCGCCTCCTCCGTCAGATACATGAAGTGCTTGAAGCCGATCCAGGTGCGGATGTTGGCGCCCTCGTAGCGGGGCCTGCCCACGGGGGTGGTGAGGGTGCCGTCCAGCAGCTCCGTCATGGTCATTCCTTTGTGGTGAGAAGGGTCGTGGCGAGCGGGGTGGTCGCCGGGAGGGCGGTGCGGTCGTCCAGGAAGCCGGCGATGTCCGCGCCGACGTCCCCGGGCTGCTCCGCGTGGCAGAAGTGGGTGTAGCCGGGGCGTCTGCGGACGGTCGCCGCGGGCATGGCCGCGGCCAGGGCCGCCGCGCGGTCCTCGGACAACGAGGCGTCGCCGTGCCCGGCCAGGACGAGGGTGGGCACGGTGACGGAGCCCAGGTCCAGTTCGGTGGTGCCGGTGAACTGCAGGAACAGGCTGAGGAATCCGACCGGGCCGATCCGCTCGACCGTGGTGTCGGCCATGGCGGAGAGCACCTCGGGGTCCAGGTCCCCGGCCCGGCTGCCCAGTCCGACGCGTACGCCGTCGGCGATGATCTGCCGGAAGCCGGCCAGCGCCGCGTCGTGCAGGGGCCAGTCCACCCGGAGGGTGTCGGGGCGGAAGAACGGGGCGAGGAGCACCGCGGCGCGCGGCTGGGGCGCGCCGTCCCGGTCGGCCAGGTGTTCCAGGACGGCGTTGGCGCCGAAGGAGTGGCCGATCAGGATGTCGACGGGCTCGGGCACCAGGTCGAGCGCCTCGCGCAGCCAGTGCGCGGGGGTGCCGTGGTGCCGCCAGCGGTAGCGGTTGCCCGCGCGCCACGGCAGGTCGAGGGCGTAGGTCCGGCAGCGGCCCGCCAGCTCTCCGGCCAGCGGCCGCCATCCGGCCCATCCGCCTTCGAGACCGTGCACCAGGGCCGCCACGGGAGGGCCGGGATGCCGTGCCGGGGACGGCATCCCCAGTACGGCCAGCCGCTCCCCCGCCCCGCGGGCCTCGGCCACCGCTGTCCACCGGTCGGGCACGGGTTCCGGGCGCGCCCCGTTCGGCTCCGCCATGTCAGCCTCCTCCCGCGGGGGCGGGGACGTCCGCCGGGTCGAGCCGCACCGAGGCGTAGCCGTCCTCGCCGTCGCCGCAGGTGATCAGCGCCCCGCCCGGTCCGGACGGCTGACCGGAGCCCAACCAGGCGGCGGCGACGGCCAGTTGGACCACGCCGAGCGCTCCGTAGACCTCCCCCAGATGCGGGGTGAGGTCGATGCCGCCACCGGCCCCCGGCGCCCCGGGGGCGGTGAGCCGGAGCGCGGCGGGCGGCGTGAGAGCCTGTGTCACATCCCCGGCCGGGGATGTGACACAGGCTCTGAGGTCGTCGGCGATGTCGTCCGGCCGGGTGTGGCGGCGTACGTTCCCCAGGCGCGGTCCGGCCCCGCCGGGCTCCAGTACGACGCAGGCGGCGGCCGCCCGGAGCGGGACCGGCACCGTGGTGCCGGGCGCGGCCGGGCGGAGGGCGGCCAGCCCGCCGGCCACCTCGTCATCGGGTTCGACCCCGACCACCACGACCCGGCGGGCGCGCTCGCCGCGCAGCAGCAGGACGCCCAGCCGGATGGCGTCCAGGCCGGAGGTGGCGCCGGAGCACACCATCAGATTGGGCCCGGTGAAGCCGTAGCGGATGGCGAGGGTACTGGCGATCACGTTGCTGGAGGCGTTGGGGCCGTTCAGCGGGGAGACGTCGTGGGCGGAGCCGGCCCGCATCCCGGTCACGATGTCGCGGACGGTCCGCGCGTTGCCGACGTTGGAGCTGACGACGACGGCGGTGTGCTCCGCTCCGGGGAGCGGTTCGGTGAGCTTGCCCGGGGGCAGTCCGAAGGCGCGGTGGACCGCGCACAGCGCCAGCCGGGTCGCGTCCTCCTTGAACAGCAGCCCCTTGCGGCCCAGTACGGTGTGCGCCTGGTCCGGGCCGCAGGCCGGTTCCGGGGCCACGGAGGCGAAGAGGTCCCGCGCCGCGGTCGCCACGGAGCCACCGATCGGGTCGGGCACATGGAGGGCGTGCGCGGTGACGGTCACACCGTCGGGGTTCATGGTCATCGCTCCACCCTGATCACGCTGACGGCGTTGACTCCGCCGAATCCGAAGGCGTTGACCTGGGCCACCCGGGCAGCGCAGGGCGCGGGTTCACCGATGACCAGCCGCAGTCCGGCGGCCGCCTCGATCGGCTCGGCGAGCCCCGCCGTGGCGGGCACCGACCCGGAGCGCATCGCCCAGGCGGCGACGAGCAGGCTCATCAGCGCCGCGCTGCCGGAGGTGTGGCCGATGGCGCCCTTGATGCCGGTCACCAGCGGGCCCGGCGCGGCACCGGCGAAGACCGTGTCCAGGGCGGCGGCCTCGGTCGGGTCGTTGAGCGCGGTGCCGGTGCCATGGGCGAGGACCAGGCCGATGTCGTGCGGGGTGACCTCGGCACGGCGGTGGGCGTCCCGCATGGCCGCGACGATGCCGCCCACGTCCGGGGCGGTCTCGTGGTGGGCGTCGCAGGAGAGCCCGGTGGCGAGGACGGTGGCGAGCGCGCCGGACCCGGCGTCGGCGGCCCGCCGCAGGACCACCGCGACCGCGCCCTCGCCCAGCAGGACTCCGGCGCGGCCCTCCTGGAAGGGCCGGAGCGCGGGTGTGGGGGCGTCGGCCACCCGGCCGATCATGGTGAGCATGGATTCGCTCATCGCGTCGCAGCCCGCCGCCACGACCGCGTCGGCCTCGCCCGCCGCGAGCAGGTCCTGGGCGAGCGCGAGGGCGTGGCCGGACGCGGAGCAGGCGTTGGACACCGTGATCACCTCGGTGACCTCGGGCAGCACCTCCCGGACCGCGGTGGTGAAGTGCAGATTCCGGCGGCGCACCGGGACCCCGTCCACGGCCCAGCGCTCCATGGCCCGCAGCTCGCGCAGTCCGGTGCCGACGATGACGGACACCCGCTCGACGGCCGGGTTCACCCCGGCCTGGCGGACCGCGCCGAGAACGCAGCGGGCGAGCCAGCGCCCGGCCCGCAGCGGCGGTTCGGGCTCGGCGTCGGCGGTGTCGTCGACGTGATAGCCACGGGTGACGTTGATGCGGCCGGTGTCGTAGAACCGCAGGTCCTGGCTGCCGTCGACGCCCTTGGCCAGGGCGGCGAAGGTGGTGTCGGTGCCGCCGTGGCAGGTGAGCAGATCAGCTCCGGTGATCGCCACGTGCACGGTGCCACCCCCTCAGTACGGCCGCGCCGACACCGCCGTCCGGAGAGACCGAGGTGACCACGGACACCGCGCCGTCCAGCTCCGGGTGGCCGCGGTGGCCGGCCAGCAGGGCGGCCAGCTGCAGCGAACCGGAGGCGCTCTGGCACTCGCCGACCCACTCCTTGGCCCGCACCCGCCACACCCCGGCGCCGAGCGCGGCCTCGATGCCACGGCGCTCGATGTCGTCCAGGCGGGCGATTCCGCTCTCGCCGGTGGCGACCGCCCGCACCTGGGACGGCTCCACCCCGGCGCGGCGCAGGGCGCGGCCGACGCAGTCGGCGAGCCCGGCTCCGGCGTCGGGCTCCCGGCCCGGGGCGCCGTAGGTGCCGACCTCGACGGCCAGGATCTCGGCGTCGGGGGTGCGTCCCTGGGCGCGTACCGCCTCGGCGTTCTCCACCACGAAGACGGCGGAGCCCTCGCCGACCTTGACCCGGCCCTCCTCGGCGGCGTGCTGGCGGTGGCTGAACCAGGCGGTGTGCGGGCTGAACTCCTCGACGGAGCCGACGAGCAGGGCGTCCGCGTAGCCGCGCCGGATCTGGTTGCGGGCGTAGCGCAGGGCGCTCAGCCCGGCGAGCCGGCCGCCGGCGACGGTGGCGTTGACGCCCTTGAGCCCCAGCCAGATCGCGGACTGGCCGGCCGCGCAGTTCATCACGGTATTGGGGAACAGCACCGGGTTGACCAGGAACGGCCGGTCGCCCTCCAGGGTTTCCCGGCTGTAGTCGCTGGTGGCCTTGATGCTGCCGGCGGTGGTGCCCAGGACGATGCCGAACCGGTCGCGGTTGTCGTCGGTGACGGTCAGGTCCGTGTCGTCGAGGGCGAGGGTGCAGCCGAGCAGACCGAGGGAGGTGCTGCGGTCGAAGAAGCTGGTGCCCTTGCGGCCGAGGTGGTCCCGGACCGAGAAGTCGGGCATGGCGAACGCCTGGTCCTCGGGCAGGTCCTCGTCAAACATGCCGGTGACGTCGCGCAGCCCGCTGCGGCCCTCGCCGATGGCGGTGGTGAACTCGTCGGCCCCGATGGCCAGGGAGGTGACGACGCCCCAGCCGGTGATGGCCAGGGTGTGCTCCCGGACGTCCTGGCCGCTGGTGGGGTCCGGGTTGATGGCGGTGGCGTTCATGCGACCCGTCCGAGGATGGTGATGGCGTTGTTGCCGCCGAAGGCGAAGCCGTTGTTCTGCACGACCCTGGGCTGTGCCGGGCGGCTCTCGTTCGGCACGGGGTCGATGGCGGGCAGTTCGGGGTCGGGGGTGCGGTAGTTGGTGGTCGGGGGCAGGAAGCCCTCGTCGAGGGCGAGTGCGGCGGCGATGGCGCCGAATCCGCTGGCCGCGCCCATGGTGTGGCCGAGCATGGACTTGATGGAACTGATCGGCGGGGGCCGGGTGCCGAAGACCTCGACGACGGCCTGGGCCTCCATGGCGTCGTTCGCCGGGGTGCCGGTGCCGTGGGCGCAGATGTAGTCGACGTCGGCGGGGGTGATACCGGCGTTGTGGTGGGCCCGGCGCATGCACGCGGCGATGCTCACCGGGTCGGGGGCGACCATGTGGTTGGCGTCGCAGTTGAGGCCGTAGCCGAGCACCTCGGCGTAGATGTGGGCGCCGCGTTCGGTGGCGGACTCCAGGGTCTCCAGGAAGAGGGCGGCCCCGCCCTCTCCGGTGAGGATGCCGGAGCGGTCCTTGTCGAACGGTGAGCAGACCTTCTCGGTGAGCGCGCCGAGCCGGTAGAAACCGGCGTGCGCCCAGCGGCACACCGAGTCCGCGCCACCGGCGATCATGTAGTCGGCGTCGCCGGTGACGATCTGGTCGTAGGCGTAGCCGAGCGCGTAGTTGCTGGCCGAGCAGGCGGTGGACAGGGTCACCGCCTCACCCGTGAGACGGAGTTCCTGGTTGACGGCGGCGGCCAGCCGGGAGGCCGGGACCTGGGCCGCGTACGCGGGGGTGACCTCGGCCAGTCCGCTGTGCACCCACTCGGCGGTGAGCGCCTCGATGACCTGGGACTCCCCGCTGGTGGTGCCGATGCTGGAGCCGGCGGCGGCGCCCGCGAGCACCTTCTCGTCAATTCCGGCGTCCTCGACGGCCAGCCGCGCCGCCGCCGCCGCGAACAGGCTGGTGCGGCCCCATTCGGCGGTGGAGAGGGTGCGCAGCAGCGCCTTGGGGTCGAAGTCGGGGACCTCACCGGCCATGTAGTGCGGGAAGCCGGAGGAGTCGAAGCTGGAGATGGCGGAGATGCCACTGGTGCCGGCGCGCAGGGCCCGGCCGAACGCCGTGACACCGGTGCCGATGCTGGAGACCGGGCCGAGCCCGGTGATGACGACCCGTCGGTTCATGCTGATCAGTCCTGCCAGCCGGCCTGCGTGGCCACGACGTCGTGGACCGCCTTGAGGTTCTCCATCCGCGGCAGCTCGGACTGCGGGATGTCGATCTTGTACTTCTTCTCGATCCGGGCCAGGATCTCGATCGCCCGCAGCGAGTCCGCCTCGTGCTCCTCCACGAACGAACCGGTCTCGGTGATCTCCTCCGGCTCGACCTCGAGTACCTCGGCGACGATCTCGCGCAGCTCGTCCAGATGCTTCTCACGCGCTTCGGACATGGGATTTCTCCTGAATCTGGCGGGGACGGGGGCGGCTGGCAAAAGCCTGTGGGCGGGGTTGGGGGCGTGCGGAAGGGTCATGAGCCGGTACCGGCGGCGAGCTCCTCGCGCACGACGGCGAGGACCGAGCCGAGGGTGGCGATGCGGCGGTCGCCCACCCAGGTCTCACCACGCATGAACGCGTTGTCGCCGATGAGCTGGTCGATCTCCACGGTGTGGCGCAGCACATCGCCGGGGTAGGCGCTGCCGGTGATCGTCACATCGCGGGCGGAGCCGAAGATGAGGGTGCCCTCGCGCCGCTCCCCGGACGTGGCGGCCGAGTACAGCCACAGCACGGCGCCGGTCTGGCCGAACGACTCGACGAGCAGGGAGGACGGGTAGGCGTAGGCGGAGCCCTGGAGGTTCTCGTCCAGCCCGGCGTAGCAGGGTTCGCTGCCGGTCACGGTCTTGGTGGCGACGATGCGCACCCCGGGTTCGAGGTCCAGGACGCGGTCCACGAGCAGAACGGGGTGGCGGTGCGGCAGGATGCGCCGGATGTCGGCGTGTTCAAGCGTGGTCATCGCCGTCCCTCCGGTCGATGCGCAGTTCGAGGGTCATCCGGGCGGACAGGGCGCCGTCGCCGCGGTGGCAGCGGACCTTGGCCCGCACCGCCGTGGGTGTGTCATCGTGTTCGGTCAGATCGCAGCCGATGCGCAGGGTGTCCCCGGGCAGGAGCGGGGCCGCGAAGCTGATCGAGGTGATGGTGGCCAGTTCGGCGACCGCACCCGGGCCGTGCCGTTCGGTGGCCCAGTGGCGGATGGCCTGGTGGACGGATTCGAGGGTGAACACGCCCGGGTAGATGGTGAAGTCCGGGTAGTGGCCGGCGAGATACGGGTCGTCGCCGGTGATCCGCTTGACCGCCTCCACCCGTGCGCCGGCCGGGGCGTCCGCGATGTCCACCGTGTCGACCGCGGTGAGCGGGGCGGCGAACCGGCGGCTCACAGGACGATGCCCCCGTCGACCTGGAGGATCTGCCCGGTGATGTAGCCCGCCCGGTCGGACACCAGGAACGACACCAGTTCGGCCACGTCCCCGGGGGTGCCGAAGCGGCGCATGGGGACGAGTTCCATCGCCTGGGCGCGCACCTTGTCGGTGAGGCCCGCCGTCATGTCGGTCTCGATGAATCCGGGGGCGACGACATTGACCCGCAGGCCGTAGGGGGCCAGCTCCTTGGCCAGCGCCTTGCTCATGCCGTTGATACCGGCCTTGGCGGCGGAGTAGTTCGTCTGCGCCTTGTTGCCGTAGACACCGGCCACCGAGGAGACGTTGACGATGACGCCCCGCTTGCGCTTCATGAAGCCGAACGCCATCGACCGGCAGAAGTTGAAGACACCGGTCAGGCTGGCGTCGATGACGGCGTCCCAGTCCTCCACCGGCATCAGCACGAGGGGGTTGTCGCGGACGATGCCGGCCGAGTTGACGAGGGTGTCGATGGGGCCGAGGTCGGCCTCGGCCTCCTTGATGAAGGACTGCACGGCCTCGAAGTCCGCGACGTCACAGGGCGCGTGGAAGCAGCGCACGCCCAGCTCGCGGATCCGCTCGGCGGTCTCCTCGGCGCGCTCCTTCTCGCTGCGGTAGCAGAACGCGACGTCCATTCCGTCCTGGGCGAGGCGGAGGGCGACGCTCGCGCCGATACCGCGCGATCCCCCGGTGACAAGGGCACGGCGTTGTGTGGACATGGGAATTACCTCGTGGGTCGGGTCCGGATACGGGTCAGTGGGTGGTACGGGACGGCGGGGCACGAGCGAGGGGCGCCCACCGGCGGGTGACCGCTCACCAGCGGTGGCGCCCACCGGCGGGTGGCACTCACCGGCGGTGGCGCTCACCAGCGGGTGGCACTCACCGGCGGTGGCGCTCACCAGCGGGTGGCACTCACCGGCGGTGGCGCTCACCAGCGGGTGGTCTCGCCGAAGAACCCCTCGATGGCGGTGGCCTCGTTCTCCTCCAGGGCGGCCCGGTGCACGAACGCGCCGACGGCGAGGTCGAGCACGCCGAGGCCGAAGGGCGAGAAGATGACGGGCCGGTCGGGGGCCACCTTCCGACGGCCGCGGATCACATCCGCGAGGGTGCCGTTGATGAACTCCCGGTGGCCGAACTTCTGCTCGGCCAGATGCGGCGAGGTGTTGGCCGTGAGGCAGTGGTCGATGTCGTCCAGGATGTTGTGGGCGCCCGCGATGATCTCCGGGTCGATGTCCCGCAGGGAGATGTTGAGGACGATCTGGCCGGGGGCGAAGGTGCCCGGCCGGGTGATGTAGGGCTCTCCCGCCGTGGTGGCGAGCACCACCACATCGGCCTCCGCGATCGCCTTGTCCCGCTCGGGGGCGACGCTCGCACGGTGGCCGAGGGTGCCGGACGCGTACCCGGTGAGCGATTCGGCGTAGCGCGGGTCCCGGTCGTGCACCAGCACCTCGTCGAACTGCCAGTCGCGGTCGGTGAAGAACTCCAGGATGTTGCGGGCGATGATGCCCGCGCCGATGACCAGGATCCGCCGGGCGGTCCGCGATCCGTGCAGCGTCTCGGCGGCGAGCACGGCGGAGGCCGCGGTGCGGGCGGCGCTGATCTGGGCGGCTTCGAGGCAGGCGAACGGATAGCCGGTCTCGTAGTCGTTGAGCAGCAGGACCGCCGAGGCACGCGGCACCGAGCGCTCGATATTGCCGGGGAAGCTGGCGATCCACTTGATGCCGGCGACCGAGTGCGCACCGCCCAGATAGGCGGGCAGGGCGATGATGCGGCTGTCCGGCTTGTCGGGGAAGCGCAGGAAGTAACTGTTGGGATTGACCGAGTCGCCCAGGTCATGGGTGAGATAGGTGTCCCGTACCTGGTCGACGATTTCCGACCGGGAGCGGCCGATCACACGGCGGGCGGTTTCGCCGCTGACGACGTGGAAGTCGAACATGTCAGCCTTTCAGAAGCAGTGAGCCGTCGGCGTCCGGATGGTCGTCCGCGCCCGCCGGGATCAGGGCCTGGTGTCCGAAGCGTTCCTCGACCCAGGCGTCGTTGTAGATGGTGTTGAGGTAGCGGTCCCCGGTGTCGGGGGCGATGGCCACCACGGTGGATCCGGGCGGCAGCGCCGGACCCCTGCGCACCACGGCCGCCAGGACCGAGCCGGTGGAGCCGCCGGTGGCGATGCCCCGGCTGCTGGCGATGGTGCGGCACATGCGGACCGCCTCGGCCTCGGGGACGATGACGATGTCGTCGACGAGCCGGGGGTCGCACAGTTCGGGCTTGCGGCTGGCGCCAAGACCGGGGAGATGCCGCTTGCCGGGCGGGTAGCCGAAGGTGACGGATCCGGCGGTGTCCACCGCGACGATCCGGGTGCGCGGGGAGTGTTCGCGGAAGTGGGCCGCGCAGCCCATCAGGGTGCCGGTGGTGCCGGCGCCGACGAACAGGTGGTCGACCTCGGGGACCTCGTCGAGGATGGCGGCGGCGGTGCGGTCCCGGTGGATCCGGGGGTTGGCCTCGTTGGCGTACTGGTTCGGCCAGAACAGGGCGGGGTCATCCCGCAGCCGGTCGTGGATGTAGTCGATCCTCGACTGCAGATATCCGCCGTTGGCGTCCTTCTTGTCGACGACCACCACCCGGGCCCCGAAGGTCCGGATCAGGGCCGCGTTCTGCGGCGAGGTGTTCGGGTCGGTGACACAGGTGAAGCGGTAGCCCCTGGCGGCGCACACGGAGGCGAGCGCCACTCCCAGGTTGCCCGAGGACGATTCGATGATGTGGCCGCCGGGTCTGAGCAGATTCCACCGCTCGGCGTCCTCGACGAGTCCGATGGCGGTCTTCAGTTTGATCGAACCGGCCGGATTGAATCCCTCGATCTTGAGCAGGAGCCTGATATCGGGGACGAGTCCATCGATCCGCAGGAAGACACGGTCGAAGACCAGGTCCTGCGCGCTGTCGTACATCAATTTCCTCCGCGCCTTTCCGGGCGCCGCGGATGGTTCATGACATAGGTCCGGGTGGCGAGGAAGAGCAGGACTCCCCACACCAGGAACGACATGTCCCAGACGAACAGGCGCCACAGCAGCGGCTTCCACTCGACGGGGTCGGACGGAGTGAGCACGCCGGACGCCACCAGAAGCAGGCTGCCGACCTGCAGGGCGCCGTAGACGGTCAGCAGCGCCGCGCCGCCCCAGCCCGCGAGAAGCATCAGCGGGCGGGGGACGACGCGGCCCCACGGCCGGACGAGCGACAACGAGAACAGACCGCCCGCCACCTTGAGCGCGCCGGTGATCCAGACGACCGTGATGAAGCCGGAGTTCCGGCGTTCCGCCATCCGCTGGATCGCGCCGCCCAGGGTGTCGAGGCCGAAGGTGCCCCCGGCCGCCCAGTAGAAGCTGAACAGGCCGAAGGCGATGGCCAGTACCGCGGCCGTGTGTCCGGCCCAGGCCATCTGTCGGCCCCCGGTGTCCCGGGCTGTTGGAGCATTCATGTCGGTGGTCCGCTTTCTTCCCTCGTGACGTCGTCGTCGCCGTGGTGTGCGAAGGGGTCAGTCCTGCCAGCCGGCCTGCGCGGCCACGACGTCGTAGACCGCCTTGAGGTTCTCCATCTGGGGCAGCTCGGACTGCGGGATGTCGATCTTGTACTTCTTCTCGATCCGGGCCAGGATCTCGATCGCCCGCAGCGAGTCCGCCTCGTGCTCCTCCACGAACGAACCGGTCTCGGTGATCTCCTCCGGCTCGACCTCGAGCACCTCGGCGACGATCTCGCGCAGCTCGTCCAGGTGCTGCTCACGCGTTTCGGACATGGTGTGCTCCTTCGGGGTGTGTTTCTCGGGTGGGTGTTCTTCTGGTGCGAGGGGGTGGTTCGTGGGCCGTCAGGAGGCCGCGTCCATGGCCTCGACGAGGCTCTTGGGACGCATGTCGGTCCAGTTCTCGTTGATGTGGTCCAGGCAGGCCTGGCGCCCGTCGGGGCCGTGGACGCCTGTCCAGCCGGCCGGGACCTCGGCGAAGACCGGCCACAGGGAGTGCTGGCCCTCGTCGTTGACCAGCACCAGATACCTGGCGTCCGCGTCGTCGAAGGGGTTGCTCATCTCTCGTCTCTCTTCCGTGGAGGGGTCTCAGGTGAAGTCGCGGAGCCGGGCGGCGAGGATCTTGCCGATCCCGGCGAGCGGTTCCGGCTGGGTCATGTCGTCGTGGGCGGACTCGACGGGGTGGCGTTCGATGGAGCCCTCCAGGAAGGGCGTCCACACCTCGGGCCCGGGGGCGTCCTCCGGCTTGCCGAGCGTCGCCTCGAAGAACAGCACGTCACCCACGTAGGTCCCGGGTACATGGCCCCGGGCGAGCCGTGAATTGTTCTCGAACACCTCGTACAGCGCCGCGACGTGCCGCTCCTCGAGGCTGCCGAGGATGCCGCCCTGGCCGCGCAGGATCTCCGCGACCCGGCCGTACTCCAGCGGCTCGCCGTCCCACTCGGCCCGCTCGTAGCCGGCCAGGTCGAGCATTCCGGCGAGGAACTCCCGCTGGGACAGGACCGGGTCCTCCGCCGGGCGCCCCGCGCCACCGCCGTGGCTCTGGGGCAGCCGGGGGAAGGAGTCGAGCATGGCCAGCAGGGCTACCCGCTCACCGGCGCGCTGGAGCTGTTCGGCCATGGCGTGTGCCACGAGTCCGCCGAAGGACCAGCCGAGCAGCAGATAGGGGCCGGTGGGCTGGACGGTGCGCACCTGCTTCAGGTAATCGGCGGCGATCTCCTGGACACCGGCGGGCAGTTCACCGGGTTCGGCGATGCCCCGCGACTGCAGGCCGTAGATCGGGTGGTCGGGGCCGAGGTGGCGCATCAGCCCGGCGTAGGACCAGCTGAAACCGCTGGCCGGGTGGACGCAGAACAGCGGCGGGCGGCCGCCCTTGCGGCGCAGCGGCAGCAGTACCTCGAACGCTCCGTTGGCGCCCTGGCCGTCGTCCTCCCCGGTGCCGAGCCGCTCGGTCAGCTCCGCCACCGTGGGCGCCTCGAAGAGGGTGCGGATGGCGATGTCCGCCCCGAAGGTGGCGCGCACCCGGCCGATCAGCCGGGTGGCCAGCAGGGAGTGGCCGCCGAGGTCGAAGAAACCGTCGTCGATCGACACCCGCTCCACGCCGAGGACCTCGGCGAACAGCTCGCACAGCAGCCGCTCCTGGCGGGTGCGGGGGGCCCGGCCGCCGGACACCGCGGCGGACTCGGGCGCGGGCAGGGCCCGGCGGTCCAGTTTGCGGTTGGGGGTCAGCGGCAGCACGTCCAGCGGGACGAAGGCGTTCGGGACCATGTACTCGGGCAGGTCCGCGGCGGCGTGGCGGCGCAGTTCGGCCGGGGTGGGGAGCTCGGCGCCGGGCTCGGGCACCACATAGGCGACCAGGCGCTGGTCGCCGGGTCGGTCCTCGCGCACGATCACCGCGGACCCGGCGACGGCGGGGTGGCGGTCGACCACGGCCTCGACCTCGCCGAGTTCGATCCGGAAGCCGCGCAGCTTGACCTGGTCGTCCACCCGCCGCAGGAAGGACAGGGTGCCGTCCGGGTTCCAGCGCACCACGTCCCCGGTGCGGTACATGCGGGTGCCGGGGGCGCCGAACGGGTCGGGGACGAACCGGGCGGCCGTCATATCGGGGCGGCCCAGATAGCCGCGGGCCAGGCAGTCGCCCGCCACGTACAGCTCTCCGGCCGCGCCCGGCGGCACCAGTTCGAGGCGGTCGTCGAGCACGTGGAACCGGGTGTTGGGCATCGGGCCGCCGATGGGCAGCGGGCCCGGCGGGATCGGGGTGTCCGGTGCGATCCGGTACTGGCTGCAGTTGACCGTGGTCTCGGTGGGCCCGTACATGTTGAGGACGGTGGTGCCGGGGTGGTCCGCGCGCCAGGCGTCGACCCGCTCGCCCAGCAGCAGCTCACCGCCGAGGAGCAGTTCGGCGGTGGGCGCGAACTCCTCCGGCAGCGTGGTGAGGACCGGCAGATGGCTGGGCGTGGCCTTGAGGAAGGCGCACGGGCGGGCGCGCAGCGCCTCGGCGGTCCCCGGGTCCGGGTCCTGGAGGTCGCGGACGACCTGGACCGTGCCGCCGACGGTGAGCGGCACATGGGTGGCGGTGACCGACAGGTCGAAGGAGATGGAGGAGTGCAGCAGCGCCGTGCCGCGCACCCCGTCGTAGTCGCCCCCGGCGAAGACCAGGTAGTCGGTGAGCGAGGAGTGCTGGATGACGACGCCCTTGGGCCGTCCGGTCGAGCCCGAGGTGTAGATGACATAGGCCGGGTTGGCCGGGCGCAGCGGCGCGAGCCGGTCGCCGTCGCCGGGGTCGGTGGCCGCGAAGCGGGCGAGGCGGGTGTCGGTGGCGGGGTCGTCCAGGAGGAGGCGCGGGATGCCCTCGGTGCCCTCCGGCAGTGCGGCGGCGGTGTCGGCGTCGGTGAGCAGCAGGGCCGGGCCGGTGTCGGAGAGCATGAACCCGATCCGTTCGGCCGGGTACGCCGGGTCCACCGGCACATAGGCGCCGCCGGCCTTGCCCACCGCGAGCAGGGCCACCACCAGCCGTGCCGATCGGGGCAGCGCGACGGCGACGAACCGCTCCGGGCCCACGCCATATTCGATGAGCAGGCGGGCCAGCCGGTTGGCGCGGGCGTTGAGTTCCGCGTACGACAGCTCCTGGTCGCCGAAGACCAGCGCCGGGGCGTCGGGGGTGCGGGCCGCCTGGGCCTGGAACAGCTGGGGCTGGGTGACCTCGGGGACGTCGGTGGCGGTGTCGTTCCAGGTGACGACCATGCGGTGCCGCTCGGCTGGATCGAGCAGCCCGATCCGGCCGATCGGCTGGTCCGGGGCGGCGACGGCGGCCTCCAGCAGCCGGATCAGCCGGGCGACCAGGGCGGTGACGGTGTCCGCGTCGAACAGGTCGGCGCTGTAGACGACATGGCCCTCGATGCCCTGGCAACCACCGGCTTCGTCGCGCCGGTCAGCGAGGCTGATCGACAGGTCGAACTTGGCTCCGCCGTTGCCGAGCGGTTCCCCGGCCACGGTGAGGCCGGTGACCTCCTGGCCGACCTCGGTGGGGTTCTGGAAGGCCAGGGCGATCTGGAAGAGCGGGTGGCGGGAGAGCGAGCGGGTCGGGTTGAGGACCTCCACCAGTCGCTCGAACGGCATGTCCTGGTGGGCGTAGGCGGCGAGGTCGGTGTCCCGGACCCGGGTCAGCAGCTCCCGGAAGGTGGGGTCGCCCGAGGTGTCGGTGCGCAGCACCAGGGTGTTGACGAAGAACCCGACCAGATCGTCCAGCGCCTCGTCGGTGCGGCCCGCGATCGGGCTGCCCAGCGGGATGTCGGTGCCCGCCCCCAGCCGGGTCAGCAGCGCCGCGAGCCCGGCCTGGACCACCATGAAGGCGCTCGCCCGGTTCTCGCGGGCGAGTCCGGCCAGCCGCTGGTGCAACTCGGGGCCGATCCGCACGGGGACGGTGCCGCCCGCTCCGGTGGCGACCGCGGGGCGGGGACGGTCGGTGACCAGCTCCAGCTGGTCGGGGAGACCGGCCAGGGCTCCGGTCCAGAAGGCGAGCTGCCGGGCGATCGGGCTGTCGGGGTCGCTCTCGTCGCCGAGCACCTCGCGCTGCCAGACGCTGTAGTCGGCATAGTTCACCCGCGGCGGTGTCCACCGCGGCGCCTCACCGGCCCGCCGGGCCTCGTAGGCGGAGGCCAGATCGCGGGCGAGCGGTGCCGCGGAGGCCCCGTCGCTGGCGATGTGGTGCATCACCAGCAGCAGCACATGACTGTCCGGCGCGAGCGCGAACAGCCTGGTGCGCAGCGGGAGTTCGCGGGTGAGGTCGAATCCGGTGGCGGCCTCGGCGGCCAGCTCTCCGGGCAGGGACGCCTCATCGCAAGCGATGACCGGGAGCGCGGGCCGGGCCGTCTCGGCGTCCACGATCCGCTGGTACGCGCCGCCGTCCGCGTCCGGTCCTGTGGTCTCGGGGAAGACGGTGCGCAGGCTCTCGTGCCGGGCCACCACGTCGCCGAGGGCCGCGCGCAGCGCCTCGCGGTCGAGGTCACCGGTCAGCCGCAGCGCCAGCGGCACGTTGTAGGCGCCGCTGTCGCCGTCGAAGCGGTTGAGGAACCACAGCCGGCGCTGGGCGTACGACAACGGGATCCGCCCGGTCCGCCCGGCCGGGACCAGCGGTGCCCTGGCTCCCGTGCCCAGGGTGAGGGAGGTGGCGAGCCCGGCCACGGTGGGCGTTTCGAACACCGTCCTGACCTGGACGTCCACCCCGAAGGCGGACCGGATCCGGTTCACCAGACGGGTGGCGAGCAGCGAGTGGCCGCCCAGGTCGAAGAAGTCGTCGTCGGGGCCGACCCGGGGCAGTCCGAGCACCTCGGCGAACACATCGCACAGCAGCTCTTCCTGCGGGGTGCGCGGGGCCCGTCCGGAACCGGTGGCCGCCGCCCCGAAGTCGGGGGCGGGCAGAGCCTTGCGGTCCACCTTGCCGTTGGGGGTGAGCGGCAGTGCGTCCATGGCCATCAGCACCGCGGGCACCATCGCCTCCGGCAGCGCCGCGGCGAGTTCGGAGCGCACCCGCCGGGGGTCGGCCGCGCCGACCACATGGCCGACGAGGCGGCTCTGCCCGGCGGGGTCGGTGCCGACGGTGACGACCGCGTCGGTCACCGCGGGGATCGCGCGCAGCGCGGCCTCCACCTCGCCCAGTTCGATGCGCTGGCCGCGGATCTTGACCTGGTGGTCGAGCCGGCCGAGGAACTCCAGCTGTCCGTCGGGCAGCCGGCGCACCCGGTCGCCGGTGCGGTACAGCCGGCTGCCGGGCTCGTCGGCGAACGGGTCGGCCACGAAGGTGACCGCGGTGCGCCGGGGGTCGCCGACGTAGCCGTATCCGACGCCGGTGCCGCCCACGTACAGCTCACCGGGGACGCCGACCGGGACCGGCTGGAGCCGGGTGTCCAGGACGTGGAGCCGGGTGTTGCGGATGGTGGCGCCGATCGGCACCCGTACGCCGCCGAGCGGGGTGGCGGCGTCGATGACGGCGTGGGTGACATCGTCCGAGCACTCGGTCGGGCCGTACGCGTTGACCAGCGGGATGTGCGGATAGCGGGCGAACCAGCGGGCGCACAGGTCCGGCGGAAGGGCCTCGCCGGTCACCATCAGCCAGCGCAGTTGGGGCAGTTCGACGGCGTACGCCCCGGACTCCCAGGCGTCCAGCGCGGTGCGCAGCAGGGAGGGGACGACCTCGAGGACGGTGATCCGCTCCTCGGCGACGCGGGTGAACAGCGCCTGCGGGTCCAGCGCGGTGTCCTCGCCGACCAGGCGTACCCGGCCGCCGGCGACCAGCCCGGACAGCATCTGCCACACCGAGATGTCGAACGTCAGCGGGGCGTTGGCCACCACGCTGTCGGTGTCCGTCATCCCCAGGTCCTCGATCTTGGCGAGGAGGTGGTTGACCATGCCGCGCCGGTGCACCATCGCGCCCTTGGGGCGGCCGGTGGAGCCGGAGGTGAAGATCACGTAGGCGAGGTGGCCGGGGCCTCCGGCGACGGGCAGCAGCTCGGTGGCGTCGTCGGCCCGGTCGTCCAGCACCAGTACCTCGACGGGGAACTCGGCGGCCTCTGCCAGCTCCCGGGCCCGCTCCAGGTGTTCGGGCGCGGCCAGCAGCCGGCGGGCGCCGCTGTCGGCGAGCATTCCGGCGCCGCGCCGGTGCGGGGCGCGCGGGTCGAGCGGCACATAGGCGGCGCCGATGCCGAGGACGGCGAGGACGGCCGTGGGCGCCCGGACGGTGCGGTCGGAGAGGATCGCGACGACCGCACCGGCGTCCGCGCCGCTCGCCAGCAGCCTGCGGGAGAGGGCGCTCGCGCGGGCCACCAGGGTGGCGTAGTCGACGGTGTGCTGGTCGTCGGTGAGGGCGGTGGCCTCCGGGTGGCGGGCGGCGATCTCCCGGACCCGCTCCACGACCCCGGTGATGCCGGTGTCGCGCTCGGTGCGGTTCCAGTCGAGCAGCAGTTGCCGCCGCTCCCCCGGTTCGATGAGGTCCAGGTCCCCCACCGGGCGGTCCGGCTCGGCGACGGCGGCCTGGAGGAACCGCACGAAGCAGCCGAGCAGCCGCTGTGCGGTGGGGTGGTCGAACAGGTCGGTGCTGTAGTCGAACCGGCCGTCCAGGCCCCGCGGCGCGCCGTCCTCGGCGTAGCGCTCGGTGAGGTCGATGGACAGGTCGAACTGGGCGGCGTGGGCGCCGGCGGTCTCCACGGTGACGTCAAGTCCGGGCAGCCGCAGATCGGCCTGGAGGTTGTTCTGGAGCACCAGCATGACCTGGAACAGCGGGTTGCGCGCCATCGAGCGGGCCGGGTTGAGCACCTCGACCAGCCGCTCGAAGGGGGTGTCCTGGTGGGCGTAGGCGGCGAGGTCGGTGTCCCGGACCCGGGCGAGCAGCTCCCGGAAGGTGGGGTTGCCGGAGGTGTCGGTGCGCAGCACCAGGGTGTTGACGAAGAAGCCCACCAACTCGTCGAGTGCTTCGTCGGTGCGGCCCGCGATCGGGCTGCCCAGCGGGATGTCGGTGCCCGCCCCCAGCCGGGTCAGCAGCGCCGCGAGCCCGGCCTGGACCACCATGAACAGGCTCGCCTCGTTGTCCCGTACGAGGCCCAGCAGCCCGTGGTGGAGCTCCGGTTCGAGCCGGAACATCAGGGTGCCGCCCTGATAGGTGGCGACGGCGGGCCGGGACCGGTCGGCCGGCAGCTCCAGCTCGTCGGGGAGCCCGGCGAGCGCGCGGGTCCAGAAGGCGAGCTGCCGGGAGATCGGGCTGTCCGGGTCGTCCTCGCCGCCCATCACCTCCCGCTGCCAGAGGCTGTAGTCCGCATAGTGCACGGGCAGCGGGTCCTGCTCTGGCGCCTCGCCCTTCAGCCGGGCGGTGTAGGCCAGGGAGAAGTCGCGGGCGAGCGGGCCCATCGACCAGCCGTCACCGGCGATGTGGTGCAGGACCAGCAGCAGCACGTGGCTGTCGGGGCCGAGTGCGTACAGGGTGGCCCGCAGGGGCGGGTCGACGGCGAGGTCGAAGCCGGGCGCGACCGCCCGGAGCAGCGCCTCGGGCAGCTCCTCCTCGGTGATGGTCTCCGTGGTGAGGACGGGGGTGGCGGCGTCGGTGCCGAGCACCACCTGGTGCGGGGTGCCGCCGGTTTCGCGGAAGACGGTGCGCAGCGCCTCGTGCCGGGCCACCACATCGCCCAGCGCCGCCCGCAGGGCCGCCCGGTCGAGGTGTCCGCTCAGCCGCAGCGCGATCGGGATCTTGTACGGGGACGCGGCGCCTTCCAGGCGGTTGAGGAACCACATCCGGTGCTGGCCGTACGACAGGGGGATCAGCTCGGGCCGCTCGGCGGGCCGCAGCGCGGCGCGGGCGCGGGCGGCTCCGGCGATGGCCGCCATGAGCCGGGCCGGGGTGGGGGCCTCGAACAGACTGCGCACCGCCAGCTCCACGCCGAACCCGGAGCGCACCCGGCTGACCAGCCGGGTGGCCAGCAGGGAGTGGCCGCCGAGGTCGAAGAAGCTGTCGTCGATGCCGACTTCGGCCAGGCCCAGGACCTCGGCGAAGATCTCGCAGAGGGTGCGCTCCTCGGGGGTGCGCGGGGCCCGGTGGGTGGCGGCGGCGCCGTAGTCGGGCGCGGGCAGGGCCCGGCGGTCGACCTTGCCGTTGGTGGTGACGGGCAGGGTCTCCAGGGCGACGAAGGCGGCGGGGACCATGTACGCGGGCAGGGCGGCCGCGGTGTGGTCGCGCAGCGCGGACAGGTCCGGTGCGGGCTGTCCGCCGGCCGGGACGGCGTAGGCGACCAGGCGCTTGTCTCCGGGCCGGTCCTCGCGGACGATCACGGCGACCTGGGCGAGGCCGGGGAAGCGGGACACGGCGGCCTCGATCTCGCCGAGTTCGATCCGGAAGCCGCGCACCTTGACCTGTTCGTCGGCGCGGCCCACGAATTCGAGCAGGCCGCCGTCGGTCCAGCGGACCAGGTCACCGCTGCGGTACATCCGGGCCCCGGCGGGGCCGAAGGGGTCGGCGACGAAGCGCTCCGCGGTGAGCCCGGGGCGGTCCAGATAGCCGCGGGCGAGTCCGGCACCGGCGATGTACAGCTCACCGGCGACTCCGCGCGGGGTGAGGGCCAGGTTGTCGTCCAGGACGTAGAGCCGCATCCGGTCCAGCGGCCCGCCGATGGGCACGGTGTCGGGGACGGTGTCCTCCGCCCGCATCCGGTGGTAGGCGGCGAACGTGGTGGTCTCGGTCGGGCCGTAGCCGTCGCCGACCACAAGACCGGGGCAGGTGGCCAGGACTCTGCGCACCATCGGCGCCGGGACGACGTCGCCGCCGGACCACACCTCGGATACGTCCGCGAAGCATTCGGGCCGCTCCTCGGCGAGGATCCGGAAGAGACCGGCGGTCAGCCACAACCCGGTGACCCTCCGTTCCACGATGACCCGGGCCAGGTCCTGGACGTCGAGTTCCCCGGGGGGCGCCACCACGATGTGGCCGCCGCGCAGCAGCGGCACCCACAGCTCGTAGGTGGAGGCGTCGAACGCCTGGGGCGAGTGCAGCAGCACCCGGGTGTGGTGGCCGCTGTCCCAGGCGCCGTCGAAGGCGAGGCCGAGCACATCGTGGTGGGTGACGGCGACGCCCTTGGGGGTGCCGGTCGAGCCCGAGGTGTACATCACATAGGCGAGCTGCTCTTGGTGTCCGTCGATACCGGGGTCGGTGTCCGGCTCGCCGTCGAGGGGCGCGTCACCGTCGAGGGTGGGGTCGTCGACGGCCAGCGGGCGGGCCCGGTGCGGGAAGGCGCGGGCGGCCTCGTGCAGGTCGCGGTCGGTGAGCAGCACACCGGCGGCGGTCTGTTCGACGATCAGGCTCAGCCGGGCCCGCGGATAGCGGGAGTCCAGGGGCACATACGCGCCGCCCGCCTTGAGCACCGCGAGGATCGAGACCACCAGTTCGACGGAACGTTTCTGCATCACGGCGACCGCGCTCTCCGGGCGCACCCCCATGGCGATCAGCCGGTGCGCCAGCCGGTTGGCACGGGCGTCGAGTTCCCGGTAGGTGACCTCCTGCCCGTCGGCGTCACTGACCGCGACCGCGTCCGGGGTACGGGCCAGCTGGTCGGCGAACCTCCGCTGGATCGATCCGTACACAGCGGGCCGGGGGCCGGTGTCCCCGGTCCCCAGCGCCAGCAGCCGGGCGCGCTCGTCGGGACCGAGCACATCGATCCGTCCGACCGGGCGATCCGGGTCCGTGGCGATGAGGTCCAGCAGCCGCAGCAATCCGTCCGCCATCCGCTCCACGGCCGCCGGGTCCAGCACGTCGGGCCGGTGGCTGAACCGCAGCTGGAGGCCCTGGCCGGGGAGTCCGGGGATGGCGACGAGGGTCAGCGGATAGTGGGTGGCGTCCCGGCCGTCGATGCCCAGGACGCCGAGCCCGGTGCCGGGCAGCTCCAGCGCCGCCGGGTCGAGCGGGTAGTTCTCGAACACGGTGAGGGTGTCGAAGAGTTCACCGGTGCCGGCGATGTTCTGGATGTCGGTGAGGCCGAGGTACTGGTGGTCGGTCAGCAGCGACTGCCGCTCCTGCACCCGGGCCAGCAGCCCGGACAGCGGCTCCCCGGACCGCAGGGCCACCCGCACCGGCAGGGTGTTGATGAACAGGCCCACCATCGTCTCGATACCGGCGATCTCCGGCGGGCGGCCGGAGACGGTGGCGCCGAAGACCACGTCCTGGCGCCCGGTGAGCCGGCCGAGCAGCACCGCCCAGGCGCCCTGCACCAGCGTGTTCATCGTGAGCCCGCGGGAGCGGGCGAACTGCCCCAGGGACGCCGTCAGTTCGGCGGACAGCTCGACGGTGACCTTCCGCGGCACCGCCGCCTCACGGGCGGGGTCCACGGGGGCGAGCAGGGTCGGCTCGGCGCCCTCCAGGGCCTGCTTCCACGCCTTCTCGGCGGCGCCGCCGTCCTGGTCGGCAAGCCAGGCCAGATAGTCGCGGTAGGGGGTGACCCGGGGCAGCGTGGCATCGCTTCCCCCGGATGCGTAGAGCGTGAACAGCTCCTGGGCGAGCAGCGGGGTGGACCAGCCGTCCAGCAGGATGTGGTGGTTGGTCAGCACCAGCCGGTACCGGTCGCCGTCGAGCCGGATCACGGTGATGCGCAGCAGCGGCGGCGCGGTCAGGTCGAACCGGCGGGCACGGTCCTCGGCGAGCAGCCGTTCCAGCTCGGCATCCCGCCGGTCGGCCGGGACGGCGGACAGGTCGAACTCGTACCAGGGCAGCTCGGTCCCGTCCGCCCGGGGCACGAACTGCACCGGGGTGCGCAGCCCCTCGTGCCAGAAACCGGCGCGCAGATTGGCGTGGCGCTCCAGCAGCGCGTGGGCCGCGCGGCGCAGCGCCCGGGGGTCCAGCGGCCCGGTCACGTCGAGCAGCAGCTGCACGGTGTAGACGTCCCGCGCCCGCTCGTCGTAGACGGCGTGGAAGAGCAGCCCCTTCTGCAGGGACGACAGCGGCAGCAGATCGGCCACGCCCGGGCGGGCCCGCTCCACGGTGTCGATCTCGTCCTGGCTCAGGGAGACCAGGGGCAGATCCGACGGGGTGTGCCCGCCGGCTCCCGCCACCCCGGTGTGGGCCGCGAGGACGTCCAGGGCGCGGAACCAGGTCTCGGCCAGGTCGCGGGCGTCCTCCTCGGTCAGCAGATCGCCGGGCCAGGACAGGGTCGCGGTCAGCCGCGGCCCGTCGGCGTGGTCCCGGGTGAGGGCGCCCACCTCCAGGACGTGCGGGACGGGCATGGCCGGGTCGACGCCCCCGCCGAGGCCGTCGGCCTCCGGGGCCGCGGCCCAGTCGGCGCCCTCGTCCCCGGCGGAGGCGGCTGGGAAGCGGCCCAGGTAGTTGAAGCCGATCTGGGGGTTTCGCAGCCGGGCCAGGGCCGGTCCGGTCTGCGGGTTGAGGTGGCGCAGCAGACCGTAGCCCATGCCGTTGTCGGGCAGGGCGCGCAGCTGCTCCTTGACGCTCTTCAGCGCCCGTCCGGTCTGCGGGCCGCCGGCCCACAGCTCGGCCCAGTCCGCCACCGCCGGATCCAGCCGCACCGGGTGCAGATCGGTGAACCAGCCGACGGTACGGGAGAGATCGGCGCCCTCGACGACGCCCTCGCGGCCATGGCCTTCGAGGTCGACCAGGAGCGGGGCCGCCGCGTCGCCGTCCCGGCGCCGGCGCCAGTCCGCGACCGCCAGGGCGAGGCCCGTCAGCAGGACGTCGTTGACTCCGCCGTGGAAGGCGGCGGGCACCCGGGTGAGCAGGGGCTCGGTGCGCTCGGGCGGCAGGGTGAGGCTGATGTGCCGGACGGTGGCCACGGTGTCCCGCGCGGCGTCCAGGGCGCGGCTGCCCAGCAGCGGGTCCGGAGCCTGAAGCATGGCGGTCCACAGCGGCAGTTCGTCCAGCCGGGCCGGGTGCTGGGCGAGCGCGGTGAGCTGCTCGGCCCAGCGCCGCAGCGAGGTGCCCACCGGCTCCAGCCGCGGGGGGTCGCCCGCTATGACGGCTTCGCAGGCGGCGGCGAGGTCGGGCAGCAGGATCCGCCAGGAGACGCCGTCCACGACCAGATGGTGCAGGACGAGCAGCAGTCTGCCGCTCTCGTGCGGTCCGCCGTCGAACCACACCGCCCGCACCATGGCCCCCTGTTCGGGCTCGAGCCGCGCCTGAGCCGTGCCCTGGTGTCCGGCCACCACACAGCGCAGCGCCTCGCCGCGCAGCCCGGCCGCGTCGACCCGGACCAGACAGCCGGCGGCGTCGACCGCCCCGCGCGGCGCCACCTCCAGGCTCCAGACGATGCCGCCGGCCCGGGTCAGCCGCAGCCGCAGCGCGTCGTGGTGGTCGAGTACGGCCTGCAGGGCCGCGGTCAGCTGCGACTGGTCCACTCCGGCGGGGGTGCGGATCAGCATCGACTGGTGGAAGCCGTCGACGGGCCCGCCGCGCTCCCGCAGCCAGTGGGCGATCGGGGTGAGCGGCACCACCCCGATACCGGAGTCGTCCGGTTCGGCGGTGGCCGCCGTCTCCTCCCGCGACGTGGCCACGGCGGCGAGCGCGGCCACGGTCCGCAGCCGGAACACATCGCGCGGGGTGAACGTCAGCCCCGCCTTACGGGCCCGGCTGACCAGCTGGATGGAGACGATGCTGTCGCCGCCCAGGTCGAAGAAGCTGTCGTCGACACCGACCCGCTCCACCCCGAGCACGTCGGCGAACACCGCGCACAGCGCCTCTTCCTCCGGGGTGGCGGGGGCCCGCCCGGTGGTCACCGAACCGTAGTCGGGCGCGGGCAGCGCCTTGCGGTCCAGCTTGCCGTGCGGCGTCAGCGGCAGCGCGTCGAGCCGCACGAACGCCGCCGGGACCATATGGGCGGGCAGCACCTCGGCCACATGGTCGCGCAGTTCGGCCGCCCCCGCCTCGCCGACCGCGTAGGCCACCAGCCGCCGGACGCCGGGCCCCTCCGTACGGGCGACCACCGCCACCTGGGCGACCTTCGGATGACGGGCGATGACGGTCTCGATCTCGCCCAGCTCGACCCGGAAGCCCCGGATCTTGACCTGCTCGTCGGCGCGCCCGAGGTAGTCCAGCGTGCCGTCGGCCCGCCACCGCACCACATCGCCGGTGCGGTACATCCGGGTGCCCGGGGCGTCGAAGGGGTTGGCGACGAACCGCTCCGCCGTCAGCCCGGGGCGGCGCAGATAGCCGCGGGCCAGCCCGTCGCCCGCGAGATAGAGCTCTCCCGGGGCGCCGACGGGCACCGGCCGCAGCCCCTCGTCCAGCACATACACCCGGGTGTTGACGACGGGGCCGCCGATCGGGGGCGTCCGCTCTCCGCTCAGCGGCCCGCTCATGGTGGCGGCGACGGTGGACTCGGTCGGGCCGTAGGCGTTGACCATCCGGCGGCCGGACGACCAGCGCGCCACCAGCTCGGCGGAGCACGCGTCACCGCCGACGACCAGGGAGCGGAAACCGGGCAGCGGCGTGGCCGCCGGCACCGACGCGAGCGCGGCGGGCGGGATCAGGGCGTGGCTGACCCGCCGTCCTGCCAGCACCTCGGCGAGGGCCTCCCCCGCCAGCGGTCCGGGCGGCGGTACGACGAGCGCGGCGCCGGAGGTCAGCGCCATGCACAGCTCCAGGACCGCGGCGTCGAAGCTGGGCGAGGCGAACTGCAGGACCCGCGCCCCGGCGTCGACGTCGAAGTTCTCCACGGCGGCCGTGGCGAAGGAGGCCAGACCGGTGTGGGAGACCACCACGCCCTTGGGGGTGCCGGTGGAACCGGAGGTGTAGATGACATACGCCGGATGGGCCGCGCTCAGCGGGGCCGTACGGTCCGTGTCCACGATGCCGGTGGCCGGGAGCGCGGCGAGCCGGGTGGGCAGCGCGGGGTCGTCGAGGTCCAGCCGCTCCCCCTGGTGGGCGAGGGCGGCGCCGGCCCCGGTGATGACGAGTTCGGGCCGGGCGTCCTCCAGCATGAAACGGATGCGCTCGGCCGGGTAGTCGGGGTCGACCGGAAGGTAGGCGGCCCCCGCCTTCGCCACGGCGAGCTGCGCCACCACCATCTCCACCGACCGGGGCAGGGCGAGGGCGACGATGCTCTCCGGGCCGATACCGCGCCGGATCAGCAGCCGGGCGAGCCGGTTGGCGCGGGCGTCCAACTCGGCGTAGGTCAGCGCGCCGCCGTCGAAGATCACCGCGTCGTTCCCGGGCGTCACCGCGGCCTGGGCCTCGAACAGCTCGCCGAGCCCGGCCCGCGGCAGGTCGCGAGAGGTGGCGTTCCACTCCACGAGGATCCGTGTCCGCTCGGCGGCGTCCAGGATGTCCACCGCCGCCACCGGCCGGTCGGGGTCGGCGACGACCGTCTCCAGCAGCCGCACCAGACGGGCGGCCAGCCGCTGGGCGGCGTCGTGGCCGAGCAGGTCGGAGCGGTGGTCCAGGCGCAGGGTGAGCCGGTCGCCCGGGAGCACGGCGAGGGTGAGCGGGTAGTGCGTGGCGTCGTTGACGTCGACGCCCGCGATGCGCACCCCGGTACCGGGCAGCTCCAGACCACCGGGGTCCAGGGGGTAGTTCTCGAAGACGGTCAGGGTGTCGAACAGCTCACCGGTCCCGGCCAGCCGCTGCACCTCGTGCAGCCCCAGGTGCTGGTGCTCCATCAGCGCCGACTGCTGCTCCTGTACCCGGGCGAGCAGGCCGGACAACGGCTCTTCGGGCCGCAGCACCACGCGCACCGGCAGGGTGTTGATGAACAGCCCCACCATGGACTCCACGCCGGGGATCTCCGGCGGGCGGCCGGAGACCGTGCCGCCGAAGACGACGTCCCGGCGCCCGGTGAGCCGTCCCAGCAACACCGCCCAGGCGCTCTGCACCAGGGTGTTCAGCGTGAGCCCGCGGGAGCGGGCGAACTGTCCCAGGGATGCGGTCAGTTCGGCGGACAGCTCCAGCGTCACCCGCTCCGGCTGGGCCGCGTCGCGCCGCTCGCCCTCGGTGGGGGCGAGCAGCGTGGGCCCCTCCACCCCGTCCAGCGCCCGCCGCCACGCCTCCTCGGCGGCGCCCCGCTCGCGCCCGGCCAGCCAGGTCAGATAGTCGCGGTAGGGGGTGACCCTGGGCAGCGTGGCATCGCTGCCCCCGGCCGCGTAGAGCGTGAACAGCTCCCGGGCGAGCAGCGGCATCGACCAGCCGTCGAGCAGGATGTGATGGTTGGTCAGGATGAGCCGGAATCGCTCGGCGCTCTGCGTGACGACGACGAAGCGCACCAGCGGCGGGCTCGCGAGGTCGAACCTGCGGCCCTTCTCCTCCGCCAGGATCCGGGCGATCTCGGCGGTCTGCGCCTCCTCGTCCAGACCGCTCACGTCCCGCTCGTCCCAGGGCAGTTCCACCTCGCGGTGGATGATCTGGACGGCCTCGCCGGTCTTGCGTCTGCGGAACCCGGCGCGCAGGTTGGCGTGGCGGCGCAGCAGGGCTGCCGCGGCGACGCGCAGGGCGGCCAGATCCACCCGTCCGACCAGGTCGAACGCGAACTGCATGGTGTACACATCGGGAGCCTCGGTGTCGTACACCGCGTGGAAGAGAAGCCCCTCCTGCAGGGGCGACAGAGGCAGGATGTCCTCGACCCTCGACTGGCTGCTCACTTCGGCATCTCCCACTCGGTTCCCGGTTCCAGTTCGTCTTCGAATGCGTCGATCTCGTCCTGGGTGAGGGAGACCAGCGTCAGATCGGAGGGGGTGTGTCCACCGGCGCCCGGCCCTTCGGCGTGCGCGGCGAGGGCGTCCAGGGCGCGGAACCAGGTCTCGGCCAGGTCCCGTACCTCGTCCTCGGTGAGCAGCCCGTCCGGCCAGCTCCAGGTGGCGCCGAGACGGGCGCCCCCCGGACCGTCCTCGGTCAGCGCGTTGATCTCCAGTGCGTGCGGAAGCGGCATCGCGTCGTCGGCCCCGCCGCCGAGTCCGTCGGCCTCCGGCGCCACCGCCCAGTCGGTGTCGGTGCCGGAGGCGAGGCGGCCGAGGTAGTTGAAGCCGATCTGCGGGGTCGGCAGGGCGGCCAGTTCGGGTGCGGTGTCGGGGTTGAGGTGGCGCAGCAGACCGTAGCCGATGCCGTTGTCGGGCAGAGCGCGCAACTGCTCCTTGACCCGCTTCAGCGCCCGCCCTGCCTCACGCCCACCGCCCCACAGGTCGGCCCAGTCCTCGACCCCGGGCTCCAGACGCACCGGGTGGAGACTGGTGAACCAGCCGACGGTACGGGACAGATCGGCACCCTCAACGATGTCCTCCCGGCCATGACCCTCCAGGTCCACCAGCACCCCGGTCGCGTCCACATGGCCGTGGCGGCGCCGCCAGTCGGCCACCGCCAGACCCAGGCCCGTCAGCAGCACGTCGTTCACACCACCGTGGAACGCGGCGGGCACCCGCGTCAGCAGGGGGTCGGTGCGCTCCGGGGGGAGGGTCAGCCGAAGGTGGCGGATGGTGGCGGCGGTGTCCCGGGCCGGGTCCGGTGCCCGTGCGCCCACCAGGGGGTCGGGGCCGTCGGACTGCCGTTTCCACAGCGGGAGTTCGGCGACTCTGGAGGGGTGCCGGGCGAGGGCGGTGAGGTGTTCGGCCCAGCCCCGCAGCGAGGTACCGACCGGCTCCGGCTCCCGGCCCTCGACCGCCGCCGCAAGATCCGGCAGCAGAATCCGCCACGACACCCCATCGACCACCAGATGGTGAGCCACCAGCAACAGCCGACCGGGAGCGTCCGCGCCATTGTCCAGCCATACGGCCCGGACCATCGCACCGGCCTCGGGCCTCAGCGGTCTGTCTTCCAGCGGATCCCGGCGCAGCTCCTCCGGATCGCTCACCCGCCTGATCACATCGGCCGCGTCGACCGTACCCCGCGGCCCGGTCTCCAGCTCCCAGCCACCATCACCGTCACGTCTGAGCCACATCCGCAGCGCGTCATGATGATCGAGCACGGTCTGCAACCCGCTCGTCAGGGCCTCCAAGGTCAGCCCGGCCGGCGTACGCACCAGCATCGACTGATGGAAACCATCCACCGGACCGCCACGCTCCCGCAGCCAGTGCACGATCGGGGTCAGCGGCACCACACCGATGCCATGGTCCGGTGGCTCCACCGCCGTCGCCCGGACCTCACCGGCCATCGCGGCGAGCGCGGCCACCGTGCGGTGCTGGAAGACATCGCGCGGGGTGAAGACCAGTCCGGCGGCACGGGCGCGGCTGACGAGCTGGATGGAGACGATGCTGTCCCCGCCCAGATCGAAGAAGTTGTCATCCGCCCCGACCCCCGGCAACCCCAGCACATCGGCGAACACCGCGCACAGTACCTTCTCGCGCGCGGTGGCGGGCGCCCGGCCGGTGACGGTCGACCCGAAGTCGGGCGCCGGAAGCGCCCGGCGGTCCAGCTTGCCGTTGGGCGTCAACGGCAACCGCTCCAGCGCGACGAAGGCGGCCGGGACCATGTACTCGGGAAGCTCGGCGGCCAGGTATTTCCTCAGCTCACCGACGTCGGAATCGCCCTCGGCGACGACGTACGCCACCAGTTGCTTCACACCCGCGCGGTCCTCGCGGGCGATCACCGCCGTCTGCCGGACCTGCGGATGCCGGGCGAGAACCGCCTCGATCTCCCCCAGCTCGATCCGGAAACCACGCACCTTCACCTGCTCATCGGCGCGCCCGACATACTCCACGTTCCCATCCGCCCGCCACCGCACCACATCCCCCGTGCGATACATCCGCGCACCCGCCCCGCCATACGGATCCGCCACAAACCGCTCCGCCGTCAGCCCCGGACGCCGCAGATACCCACGGGCGAGTTGCACACCGGCGAGGTACAGCTCCCCGGCGACGCCGACGGGCACCGGCCGCAGCCGTGAATCCAGCACGTACAGCCGGGTGTTCCACACGGGGGCGCCGATCGGCACCGGCCCGGCCGGGTCCTGGGCGGAGCACTCCCACGAGGTGACGTCCACGGATGCCTCGGTGGGCCCGTACAGGTTGTGCAGCGGCACGTCCAGCGTCTCGTAGAACCGTGCGCGCAGCTCACCGGGGAGCGCCTCGCCGCTGCACAGGACGCGGCGCAGACCGGTGCAGTGGGCGGCGGTGGGCTCGGTGAGGAAGACCTGGAGCATGGACGGGACGAAGTGCGTCGTGGTGACGCCCTCGTCGCGGATCAGCCGGGCGAGATACGCCGGGTCCTTGTGCCCCTCCGGCCGGGCGACCACGAGCCGGGCGCCGGTGATGAGCGGCCAGAAGAACTCCCACACCGAGACGTCGAATCCGGACGGTGTCTTCTGCAGCACCCGGTCGGAGGGGTCGAGCCCGTATCGCGCCTGCGTCCACAGCAGCCGGTTGACGATTCCCTCGTGCGGGACGAGCACGCCCTTGGGCCTGCCCGTGGAACCCGAGGTGTAGATGACATACGCCGTGTTGCGGCCGGTCAGCGGGGCGAGCCGGTCGGCGTCGGTGAGATCGGCGTCGGAGTGGCCGGCCAGCGCCGCCCGGGTGTCCGCGGCGTCCAGCAGCAGCCGGGGGGTGTCGTCGTCGGGCGGCAGCGCCTCGGTGACGTCCGCGGTGGTGAGCAGCATCGCGGGGCGGGTGTTCCCCAGGATGTAGCGGATGCGCTCGGTGGGGTAGTCGGGGTCGACCGGCACATAGGCGGCCCCGGTCTTCACCACGGCCACCAGCGCGACGATGAGATCGAGGGAGCGCGGCAGGGCGAGGGCGACGAACCCCTCCGGGCCCGTTCCCCGCTCGGCCAGCAGCCGCGCCAGCCGGTTGGCGCGGGCGCCCAGCTCCGCGTACGTCAGCGTCCGGCCCTCGAAGACCACGGCGGTGGCATGCGGGGTTCGGGCCGCCTGGGCCTCGATCAGCTCGGTGAGCGTGGCGGAGGGGATGTCGTGCTGGGTGGCGTTCCAGGTGATCAGCGTCCGCTCGCGCTCCGCGGCAACCAGGATGTCCACGTCGGCGACGGGCTGATCGGGGGCGGTGGCGATGGCTTCCAGCAACCGGTTGAGGCGGGTGCCGATGGCCCGCACGCTGTCGGCGGCGAACAGTTCCGGCCGGTATCCGAGGCGCAGGGCGAGCCGCGGGCCCGGCACCGCCACGAGGGTGAGCGGATAGTGCGTGGCGTCCTCCGCGCCGGCCTCGGTGATCCGCAGGCCGCTCCCGGAGCTGTCCAGCACGTCCGGGTCCAGGGGATAGTTCTCGAAGACGGTGAGGGTGTCGAACAACTCCCCCACCCCGGCCAGCCGCTGGGTGTCGTGCAACCCGATGTACTGGTGCTCCATCAGCGCCGACTGCTGTTCCTGGAGGCGGGTGAGCAGTCTCGTCCAGCTCTCCTCCGGGCGCAGTGCCACGCGCACGGGCAGCGTGTTGATGAACAGGCCGACCATCGACTCGACGCCGCCGATCTCGCCCGGCCGTCCGGAGACGGTGGCGCCGAAGACCACGTCCTCGGCTCCGGCGAGTCGGCCGAGCAGCACCGCCCAGGCGCCCTGGACCAGGGTGTTCATGGTCAGTCCGAGCCCGCGGGCCCGGTCCGTCAGCGCGGTGGTCAGCTCGGGCGACAGGTCGAGGGTGACCCGCTCCGGGGGCAGTGCGGGGATGTCGGTGGCCGTCGGGGCGAGCAGTGTGGGCTCCTCGATGCCCGCGAGCGCCTGTCGCCACGCTTCCTCGGCCGCCTCCCGGTCCTGGTCCGCGAGCCACGCCAGATAGTCGCGGTACGGGGTGGTGTGGGGCAGTCCCGTGTCGTCTCCGCCGCGTGCGTACAGCGTGAACAGCTCCTGGGCCAGCAGCGCCATCGACCAGCCGTCGAGCAGGATGTGGTGGTACGTGAGGAGCAGGCGGCAGTGGTCGTCGGTGAGCCGCAGCAGGACGAAGCGCAGCAGCGGTGGCGCCGCCGGATCGAATCCACGGTCCCGCTGTTCCTCCGCGATCCGGGTGAGCTCGGCCGTCTGCTCGTCCGGGGCGAGGCCGCGCAGATCCGTGGTCTCCCAGTCCAGCTCCACCTCGTGGTGGACGACCTGGACGGGGGTGCCGAGCTGCTCGTGGCGGAAGCCGGAGCGGAGGTTCGGGTGGCGCTTCAGCAGGGTCCGCGCGGCGGCGCGCAGGGCCCGTTCGTCGAGCGCGCCCGCCATGCCGAGGAAGAGCTGCACGGTGTAGACGTCGGCGCCGCCCTCGTCGAACAGGGCGTGGAACAGCAGCCCTTCCTGCATGGGGGAGGGCGGCAGCACGTCCTCCAGGTCGGGGCAGGAGCGCTCCAGGGTGTCGATCTCGTCCTGGGTGAGGGAGACCAGCGGAAGGTCGGAGGGGGTGCGACCGCCGGCGCCCGGTGCCACGGCGTGGGCGGCGAGGGCGTCCAGGGCGCGGAACCAGGTCTCGGCCAGGTCCCGTACCTCGTCCTCCGAGAGCAGCCCGTCCGGCCAGCTCCAGGTGGCGTGCAGCTGTGCGCCGTCGTGGGTGTCCAGGGTCAGCGCGTCGACGTCGACGGTGTGGACGAGCGGCATGTCCTCGTCGCCGCCGCCGGACGCGCTCTCGACCGCCCAGTCGGTGTCGGTGCCGGAGGCGAGGCGGCCGAGGTAGTTGAAGCCGATCTGCGGGGTCGGCAGGGCGGCCAGCTCATGTGCGGTGTCGGGGTTGAGGTGGCGCAGCAGACCGTAGCCGATGCCGTTGTCGGGCAGGGCTCGCAACTGCTCCTTGACCCGCTTCAGCGCCCGCCCGGCCTCACGCCCACCGCCCCACAGGTCGGCCCAGTCCTCGACCCCCGGCTCCAGACGCACCGGGTGAAGACTGGTGAACCAGCCGACGGTACGGGACAGATCGGCACCCTCGACGATGTCCTCCCGGCCATGACCCTCCAGGTCCACCAGCACCCCGGTCGCGTCCACATGGCCGTGGCGGCGCCGCCAGTCGGCCACCGCCAGACCCAGGCCCGTCAGCAGCACGTCGTTCACACCACCGTGGAACGCGGCGG
Source organism: Streptomyces rugosispiralis (assembly GCF_024505145.1). Classification (GTDB taxonomy): domain Bacteria; phylum Actinomycetota; class Actinomycetes; order Streptomycetales; family Streptomycetaceae; genus Streptomyces; species Streptomyces rugosispiralis. The sequence goes on from NZ_JANIAA010000001.1 coordinate 212,219, forward strand.
GCACCCGCGTCAGCAGGGGCTCCGTCCGCTCCGGCGGCAGCGTCAGCCGAAGGTGGCGAACGGTGGCGGCGGTGTCCCGGGCCGGATCCAGCGACCGCCCGCCCAGCAACGGGTCCGGTCCCTCGAACATGGCCGTCCACAGCGGCAGTTCGGCCAGTCGGGAGGGGTGCCGGGCGAGGGCGGTGAGGTGTTCGGCCCAGCCCCGCAGCGAGGTACCGACCGGCTCCGGCTCCCGGCCCTCGACCGCCGCCGCAAGATCCGGCAGCAGAATCCGCCACGACACCCCATCGACCACCAGATGGTGAGCCACCAGCAACAGCCGACCGGGAGCGTCCGCGCCATTGTCCAGCCATACGGCCCGGACCATCGCACCGGCCTCGGGCCTCAGCGGTCTGTCTTCCAGCGGATCCCGGCGCAGCTCCTCCGGATCGCTCACCCGCCTGATCACATCGGCCGCGTCGACCGTACCCCGCGGCCCGGTCTCCAGCTCCCAGCCACCATCACCGTCACGTCTGAGCCACATCCGCAGCGCGTCATGATGATCGAGCACGGTCTGCAACCCGCTCGTCAGGGCCTCCAAGGTCAGCCCGGCCGGCGTACGCACCAGCATCGACTGATGGAAACCATCCACCGGACCGCCACGCTCCCGCAGCCAGTGCACGATCGGAGTCGGCGGCACCACACCGATGCCCTGGTCGGGGGCCGGGGTCGAGGTGGCGTCCGCGTCCGTGGCGGTCGCGGCGAGCGCGGCCACGGTGGGGCGTTGGAAGACATCGCGCGGGGTGAAGACCAGTCCGGCGGCGCGGGCGCGGCTGACGAGCTGGATGGAGACGATGCTGTCCCCGCCCAGATCGAAGAAGTTGTCATCCGCCCCGACCCCCGGCAACCCCAGCACATCGGCGAACACCGCACACAGCACCTTCTCGCGCGCGGTGGCGGGCGCCCGGCCGGTGACGGTCGACCCGAAGTCGGGCGCCGGAAGCGCCCGGCGGTCCAGCTTGCCGTTGGGCGTCAACGGCAACCGCTCCAGCGCGACGAAGGCGGCCGGGACCATGTACTCGGGCAGCTCGGCGGCCACATGCCCGCGCCACTCCCCCATGTCGGGGTCGCCCTCGGCCACCACATACGCCACGAGCTGTTTGACACCCGCGCGGTCCTCGCGGGCGATCACCGCCGTCTGCCGGACCCGCGGATGCCGGGCGAGAACCGCCTCGATCTCCCCCAGCTCGATCCGGAAACCACGCACCTTCACCTGCTCATCGGCACGCCCGACATACTCCACATTCCCATCCGCCCGCCACCGCACCACATCCCCCGTGCGATACATCCGCGCACCCGCCCCGCCATACGGATCCGCCACAAACCGCTCCGCCGTCAGCCCCGGACGCCGCAGATACCCCCGGGCCAGGCCGTCGCCCGCGATGTAGAGCTCTCCGGTGACGCCGACGGGTACCGGCTGGAGCGCCGAATCCAGCACGTACACCCGGGTGTTGGAGATCGGGCGGCCGATGGGCGGGGCCTGGTCCCCGGTGTCCGCCTCACGGTCGCTGTACCAGGCGGTCGCATAGACGGTGGCCTCGGTCGGGCCGTAGATGTTGGCGATGCGGCAGCCCGGGATGGCGTTCCGGATGGCGGCGACGGCGTGTGCCGAGAGGGCCTCCCCGGCCAGGACGACGGTCTCCGCGGAGGTGTTCACCTCGCCGTGCGCCAGCACCTGGGCGAATGCCGAGGGGACGGCGCTGATCAGGCTGCCCGACCAGCCGTCCGCCGGGCGCTCGGTGAGCGCGAGCAGGTCGCGCACCACCTCGATGCTCCCGCCACCGCACAGCGGCCCGAACATCTCGAAGACGGAGACGTCGAAGTTGAGCGAGGTCGACGCGAGGACCCGGCTCAGCTGCCGGGGTCCGATGTCGGTGGCCGCCCAGGTGGCGAGGTCGACGGCGGCGGCCTGGGACACCACGACGCCCTTGGGCCGGCCGGTGGAGCCCGAGGTGTAGATCACGTAGGCGGGGTGCTGTGGCCGGAGCGGGGTGGTGCGGTCGGCGTCGACGGGGTCGCGGTCCGGCTGTCCGGCGAGCAGTTCGGCCGTCTCCGGGGCGTCCAGGCGCAGGGAGACGCGGCCATCGCCGCCCGCGGTGTCCGCGTCGGCCGTGAGCACGATCGCCGGTGCGGCGTCGTCGAGCATGTAGGCGATCCGCTCGGCCGGGTAGCCGGGGTCCACCGGAAGGTAGGCGGCGCCGGTCTTGAGGATGGCGAGCAGCGCCACGATCATCTCGTCGGAGCGGGGCACGGAGAGGGCCACGAGGCTCTCCGGACCGGCGCCGTGCGCGATCAGCAGTTGGGCAAGCCGGTTGGCGCGCCGGTTGAGCTCGGCATATGTCAGCGTGCGGCCCTCGAAGACCACCGCGGGGGCCCGCGGGGTGCGGGCGACCTGGGCCTCGAACAGCTCGGGCAGGGAGGAGTCCGGCACCTCGTGGGTGGTGGCGTTCCACTCGCCCAGGACGCGCTCGCGCTCCTGGGGGGCCAGCAGATCGATCCGGCCGATGGGGGTGTCGGGCGCCGCGTGGGCGAAGTGGCCGAGGAGGCCGAGGAAGCACCGCTGGTGGTCGGCGAGTCGCTCGGGGCCATACAGCTCCGGATTGCCGTCCAGGTCGATACGTAGCCCGCCGGCCGCGCTGCCGCCGCTTCCGGACCGTCCCGGCTCCGTGGCGGCCCGTCCGTCCACCACGAGTGACAGATCGTCGACGGGGCCCCCGCCGAGGTTGTGCACGGTGCCGCGGTGACCGGCGAAGCTCAGGTCGTAGTCGACCATGACGATGTTGATGTGCGGGCCGATGAGACGGTGCTCGTCACCGGAGAGTTCGAGGTCCCGGCGCAGATCCTCGGCGCGGTACCGCTGGTGCTTCAGCGCGCCGTGCAGTTCCCTGGACGCCAGGCGGGCGGCTTCCGCCACGGTGGTGCCGGGGTGCAGATCCAGCCGGAACGGCAGGACGTTGGACATCATTCCGGGGATGGTGCGGGCGCGTCCGGCGGGCCGGGCCATCACGGGCAGGCCGAGGACGATCCGCCGGTTGCCAGTCATGCGGTGCAGATAGACGCCGAGCGCGGCGACGAGGACGGCGGGCCAGCTGACCTCCGCCTCGCGTGCGGTGGCGCGCAATCCGGCCAGCGTCGGCTCGTCGAGGAAGGCGCTCCGGCGCTCCAGCCGTGCGGGGAGGGCCGGGGTGCGGTCGGCCAGGCTGGTGGCGGCGGGCCGATCGGCGAAGCGTGACATCCAGTACGCGCGGTCGCGCGTGAACCGGTCGGAGTCCCGGTACGCGGCCTCGTCGTCGAGGAGTTCGGCCAGTGACCCGAACGGCGCCTCGGGGCAGGGCAGTCCGGCCGCGAGGGCGGTGTAGAGCTCGGCGACGCGACGGCCGACCAGGGAGAGGCCGAGGCCGTCCATGACGATGTGGTGGTAGCGCTGGTACCAGAAGTACCGGTCGTCCGCCGCCTTGAACAGCGTGTAGGCGAAGAGCGGACCGGTGGTGGGGTCCACCGGCCGGCGCATCTCGGCGCGCATGTGGCTCTCGGCACTCGCGCGGGGATCGTCCTCGTGGCTGACGTCGATGAGGGGCAGGGTCCAGTCGACCCGCTCCTCGACCACCTGCGCCGCCCTGCCGTCCTCCTCCAGGATCCGGACCCGCAGCGTCTCGGCCTCGGCCACGGCACGGCGCAGCGCGCTCTCGAAGAGCGTGGCGTCGATCTCGCCGTGAATGTCGATGTATTCGGCGATGTTGAAGAGGGAATTCGTCGGCTGAAGCCGCTGGGCGAGCCAGATACCGGACTGCGCGGCCGTGAGCGGCAGGCTGGCAATCTGATAACCGGTCATGGTTCATCCGTCCTGATCGGGCGATGGCGCATCGATAATGAATCGAGTGGGGCGCATGATTCATTCAACGCGACAAATTCGGAAGTCAACTACATCTCGGCAAGCCAACGGAAGTGAAATGGAATTCCGTTACGAGATGTCGATCCGCAAGAGAAATACCAAGCGGGGCACGCCTGAATTCTCGGCGCCGGCCTGCGGAATGGCGGTGGGGACGGAAAACCCGGCGCGAGGGCTCCACGCACATTCCGGGCGGGCCCGTGCGGGCCCGCGGTGCCTCAGCGGGCGGCGGCCTTGCGATAGGCGCCGACGGCGGCGGGGACGACGATGGCGAGCAGCAGCGCGATCAGCGCCAGGGACAGCGGGATGGGGTACTGGACGGGCAGGGCGCTCTTGCCGGTGCCGGTCGAGGTGTTGCCGAAGAGTTCGCGGCAGGCGGCCACCACGGCGCTCACCGGGTTCCACTCGCACAGCAGCCGCAGCCAGCCCGGCAGTCCGTCCAGCGGAATGAAGGCGTTGGAGAGGAAGGTGAGCGGCATGACCAGCATGAACGCGATGGAGTTGACCGCCTCGGCGCTGCGGGCCAGCAGCCCGATGAGCGCGCCCAGCCAGGACATGGCGTATCCGAGCAGCAGCAGGATACCGAATCCGGCGATGGCCTTGGGGATGCCCTGGTGCACCCGCCAGCCGATGAGGTATCCGACGACGGCCATCGCGACACAGGCGATCACGGCGAGCGCCACGTCGGAGAGGGTGCGCCCGATCAGCACGGCCGACCGGGACATGGGGAGGGAGCGGAAGCGGTCGACCACTCCGTTGTCGAGGTCTCCGGCGACACCCAGCGCGGTGTTGCCCACGTTGGTGAGCATCATCTGGGTGAAGATGCCGGCCATCAGATACGAGCGGTAGTCGCTGCCCGGCACGGAGATCGCGCTGCCGAACAGCACGCCGAAGACGATCACGTACGCGACCGGCATCAGCGTCACGCTGAGGAGCTTCTCCGGGATACGGGCCAGATGCCGCATATGGCGGCCGAACAGTGCGGAGACGTCGCTGACGAGTTCCATGGCGCCTCGCCCTACCCTTCCTTGCCGGTGGTGCCGCCGGTGAGGGCGAGGAACACATCGTCGAGCGAGGGCCGCCGTACGGCGAATCCGATGGGCCGCACCTGGGCGGCGTCCAGGGCGGAGGCGGCCTCGGCGACGGTCTTGAGCTGGTCGCGCAGGGATACGGAAAGCACCCGCCCGTTCCGTTCGACGGCCGGCTCCATGGCGGTGACCTCGCGCAGGGCGGTGACGGCCGCGGGGATCGCGGCGTCGTCCTGCACGGTGACCTCGAGACGTTCGCCCCCCACCTTGGCCTTGAGTTCGTCCGAGGTGCCGTCGGCGATCACGCGCCCGCCGTCGATCACCGCGATCCGGTCGGCGAGCTGATCGGCCTCTTCGAGGTACTGGGTGGTCATCAGGACCGTGACACCGGCGGCGAGTTGCTCGCGGATCATGTCCCACAGGATGAGTCTGCTGGTCGGGTCGAGGCCGGTGGTCGGCTCGTCGAGGAAGAGCACCTTGGGGTCGGCGATGAGACTGGCGGCCAGGTCCAGCCGTCTGCGGGTGCCACCGGAGTACGTCTTGACCGGGCGTGCGGCGACCTGGCCCAGGTCGAGCCGGTCGAGCAGCACATCGGCGCGAGTCTTCGCCCCGCGGCGGCCCAGACGGTGGAGCACCCCGATGAGCTGGAGGTTCTCCCGGCCGGTGAGCCTTTCGTCGAGGGCCGCGTACTGACCGGTCAGGCCGATCCTGCGGCGCACCTCGCGCGGCTGGGTGCGTACGTCGTATCCGGCGACGCTCGCGCGGCCCTCATCGGCCTCCAGCAGCGTGGCCAGCACCCGCACCGTCGTTGTCTTGCCCGCCCCGTTGGGGCCGAGGAGGCCGAGGAGCGTTCCCGCCGGAACGGACAGGTCCACGCCGCGCAGCGCCTCGTGGTCCCCGTATCTCTTCCGGATCCCTTCGGCCTCTATGACTATTTCCACGAATTCACACCTCACGTACTCGGAACGCGCTTTGCATTACATCGCACGCGCATGCGCAATGAACGCATGACGGCGACGAGTGGCGTACGCCACAGCAGTAGAGAAGTACGTGGCCCCCGTTCATCAAAGTGATAGGCCCTCCTCTAGGGAATTCCCTATCGGATGGCAGCGTCACTAAAGCAGTCGGCGCACACACCTGGCAAGGCCCATCCGGAGCACCGGCCAATACCGGCCGGTAATTTATTGATCAACGGTAAGTGATGAGGGAACGAACCCCGGGGGCGATATCCGATTTACCCTCATTCCGCCGTGCCGCTTCCCGCCCTCGACACCCGCCCCAGCCTGCGGATCTGACGGTCGGACACCTGTCGTTCCGATGGCTCACCGGCTTTATCCACCAGGGGAACATCGCGTAAATTCTGTCGATCTTCTCAGGCGGGACGGCCGACAGGGCGTCACGAGCGACTGGTCGGGCAGCGAAGTTGAGGGCCTGTCATTTTTTGCCGTCGGAGCTCTTGTGAGAGGTGCCCACCTTCATTACTTTCCAGTAGGCGGCGCCCCGACGATGACAGACCCCCACTTCCAATGGAGTGACCATGCCTCCCGAGCACCGTGGCTCCACCCGAATGATTCTCTCCCTCGCCGCCGCCGTGGCACTGGCCGTGACCGGCTCCACGGCGGTGAGCGCCTCCGCACAGCCGAAGGCCGCCGGCCTGCGGGAAGTGATGTTCGTGGGCAACAACTGGGACGGCACCGCCGACGTCATCAAATCCACCGGCGACCTGGCCAGAATCGGCCGGATCAACGTCATACCGGACAAGGATCAGCGGCTCACCGAGATCTACCTCAACCCCATCAAACTCGCCTTCTTCCTGGGGATCCGGCTGGGGCCGGGTGAAGGCCACGACCAGTTCGTGGACGACATGTACTCGACCCCGGACGGCTCCGCCATCGTGGTCTCCCGGCCCAGCTTCGCCGATGTGGTCTCGATCGACGTCGCTACGGGCAAGGTCAACTGGCGCTTCCCGGTGTCGGGATTCCGCGCGGACCACATGGCCGTGTCCCCCGACGGCAAGCGCGTCGCGGTGTCGGCATCGACGTCGAACACCGTGCATGTCCTCGACATCGTGACGGGGAAACAGCTCGGTTCGTTCTCCGCCGGTGACAAGCCCCATGAGAACGTCTTCACCGACGGCGGCAAGTATCTCTGGAACATGTCGATCGGCGAGGTCAACACCGACCTGGACGATCCGTCGATGGACTGGACGAAGGGCGACCGGCACATCACCGTGGTCGACGCGAACACATATCGGCAGGTCAAGGTCATCGACATGCGCGAACGGCTCGACGCCTTCGGCCGCAAGGACCTGTCCGACGCCGTCCGGCCCGTCGCCTTCACCCCCGATGAGTCCAAGCTCTACTTCCAGGTCTCGTTCTTCAACGGGTTCCTGGAGTACGACGTGGCCAAGGACAAGATCACCCGCGCGAAGACCCTCCCCAAGAACCCGGCGACCAGCGAGGACCGCACCACCTGGGTCAACGACTCCCGCCACCACGGCCTGTCGATGAGCCCCGACGGCAAGAAGCTGTGCGTGGCCGGGACGATGGACGACTACGCGACCGTCGTGGACCGGGAATCGCTCCAGGAGGGCCCCCTGGTGCCGACCTCGAAGCCGTACTGGGCGACGGTGAGCGGCGACGGCACCTCGTGCGTCGTCTCCGAGAGCGGTGCCGACCAGGTCACCGCGATCGACTTCGCGACGGGCGAGAAGACCGCGTCCGTGTCGGTCGGCGACCACCCACAGCGGGTGCGCATCGGCCATGTGGCCGCCGACTGGACCGGACCGTCGGCCTCGTAGCGGTACCCCGGAGCGTCACGGCACGCCGTTGACCTGGCGGGGGCCCGTACCGTACGCGGCCCCCGCCTCGTCATGTCGACGGCGGTGCTCAGACGACCCCTTGGGCGGTCATGGCCTCGGCGACCCGGAGGAAGCCCGCGGTGTTGGCGCCGAGCACATAGTCGTCGGCGTCACCGCCGTAGGTTTCCGCGGTGGCCCGACACTGTGCGTGCACCTGCCGCATGATGGTGGCGAGCTGGTCCTCCGCACGCTCGAAGCTCCAGCTCTCGCGGGACGCGTTCTGCTGCATCTCGAGTGCGGAGGTCGCCACCCCGCCCGCGTTGGCGGCCTTGCCTGGGCCGAACAGAATCCGCGCGCCGCGGAAGACCTCGACCGCCTCGGGCGTGCACGGCATGTTCGCGCCCTCGGCCACGGCCAGCACACCGTTCTTCGTCAGCGCGGTGGCGTCCTGCTGGTGGAGCTCGTTCTGGGTCGCGCACGGCAGCGCGACCTGGCACGGCACGTCGAACACCGACCCCCGGTCGGAGAACCGGGCGGCCGTCTTCACCTCGGCGTAAGCGGAGATCCGCTCGCGGCGCACCTCCTTGATCTCCTTGAGCAGCTCCAGGTCGATGCCGTCCTCGTCGACCAGGTAGCCGGAGGAGTCGGAGCAGGCCACCACCCGTCCACCGAGGGCGTGCGCCTTCTCGATGGCGTAGATGGCCACGTTGCCCGATCCGGAGACCACGACCCGCCGTCCGTCGAAGTCGTGGCCGCGGGTGGCGAGCATCTCCTGGGCGAAGAACACCGCACCGTAGCCGGTGGCCTCGGTGCGGACGTGCGATCCGCCCCAGCCGACCGGCTTGCCGGTCAGAACGCCGGACTCATGGCGGTTGGTGATCCGCTTGTACTGGCCGAAGAGGTAGCCGATCTCACGGCCGCCGACTCCGATGTCCCCGGCGGGCACATCCGTGTGCTCGCCCAGATGCCGGTACAGCTCCGTCATGAACGCCTGGCAGAAGCGCATGACCTCGGCGTCCGAGCGGCCCTTGGGATCGAAGTCCGAACCGCCCTTGCCGCCGCCGATCCCCAGACCGGTCAGCGCGTTCTTGAAGATCTGCTCGAAACCCAGGAACTTGACGATGCCGAGGTTGACACTGGGGTGGAACCGCAGCCCGCCCTTGTACGGGCCGAGTGCGCTGTTGAACTCCACCCGAAAGCCGCGGTTGACCCGCACCGTTCCCTGGTCGTCCACCCACGGGACCCGGAACATCAGCTGTCGTTCGGGCTCACAGAGCCGGTCCACGATCCTGGCGTGCAGATACTCCGGATGGGCCTGGAGCACGGGTCCTATCGCCTGCAGGACCTCGTGTGCTGCCTGATGGAACTCCGTTTCCGCCGGATCCCGTCGATGGAGATTGCCGTAGACGGCCTCGAGGTAGGCACTGACGTCCATGTGCGCTGTTCTCTCCGTTCGCATGCGGGCCGGCGGGCGCCGGCACGAGCCGTGCTTCGGGCGCGGAAGTGCGCCGACAGCGTACTTCAGCCGGTGTCAGCCTTCAGTGGGGAAGAGACCGGACCCGGATTCCTCCGGCGTGCCGTGCCGCGCCGCTGACCACCCGATCAGGGCTCCGCGCAGTGCGCCCATGAGCCGGGTGGCGGCCTCGTCCTCGGTTCGTCCGCTCTTGATGAGGTCGAGGATGTCCCGAGGCCGCCCTGGCCCGCGCGCTCGACTCCGGCCGGGTCGGCTTCGCCGCGCTGGACGTGTTCGAGACGGAGCCTCTGCCGGCCGACAGCCCGCTGTGGGACCACGAGCGGGTGCTGGTGAGCCCGCACACCGCCGCGCTCGACGCGGCGGAGGACCGCCTCATCGCCGAACTCTTCGCCGCCAACGCCACCCGGCTCCTCGACGGCCACGAGCTGATCAACCGGGTCAACACCGTCGAGTTCTACTGACCAGGGAGACCACCACCCCGCATCTGGCTCAGTCCGGCAGCCCCCACGGCTTCGCGCCGCCGACGGCCGGTACGTCGCGCGGCCGTAGGTCCGGGTGGGCGCCGCGCGGGGCGATGACGGCAGTCTCGTCGCGGCCGAGCGGGATCTCGACACGGCCGGGTCCCGTCTCCCGGTACCGCAGCCGGCGGCCGTGCTCGTCCCGTACGTCGATGGCGCCGGCGATGCCGTGCTGCAGCACCAGTGGCGCGCCCGCCTCGCTGTGGACCCGCACCCATCGGGTCCTGCCGTCGGCGCGGTCCGCGTCGACGAGGAACGCGCCCTGGGCGCGCAGCGCCTGGAACGAGACGTCGGGCCAGCGCGGCGAGACGGAGGGGAAGACCCGGACGACGCCGCCATGGCTCTGCATCCCCATGTCGAGGATCGACTGGGCCGTGGTCAGCGGGCTCTCGATGCCCAGGTTGCCGTCCTCCGCGTACATGGTGTTCGCGGTCATGTAGCAGTCCATGTAGGACTCGTCGAAGAGGTTTCCGGTGAAGGTGGTGAGGAAGTCGAGGGCGTCGTCGGGTCGCCCCATCCGCGACGCCATCGAGGAGGCCGCCGCGTAGCTGTACCCCGCCCAGAGGTCGCGGTCCTCGGTCCAGTGGTCGAACGTGGTCCGCATGATCTCCCGGTCGGCCGGGCGGTCCCAGGTGAGTTCGTGCAGCGGGTACAGCCACAGCATGTGGGAGAAGTGGCGGTGGGAGCCGGCGAGGGGTGTGCCGGCGCCGATGGTGACGCCGGTCGCGTCGCGCGGATAGTCGACCAGACGCCGCAGGATCTCCCGCCAGCGCCCGGCGCGCGGATTGTCGGTACGGAGGACGCGCAGGCAGTCGAGGAGCGTGGCGCAGCCCCAGCGGAGCAGCGAGAGGTCGTAGGTGCAGTCCACCGCGTCCGCGTACTCCGGGGACCGGGTGAGCGGCAGATGCAGTTTGCCGTCACCGCCCTCGTGGAGGAAGTGGTCGTAGTAGTTCACCGCTTTGACGAGGATCGGGTAGAGGACGTCGCGCACGATGCGCGTGTCCATGGTGTGCCGGTAGCTGAGCCAGACATTGTGCATGGCCCAGATGAGATTGCCGTTGTTGTCGGTTTTGGTGGGGGTGCCGGGGACGCCGACGGTGTGGGTGCCGGGGCGCAGCGTCCAGTCGGAGGGGTGGGCCAGGGCGTAGATCTGCTCCTTCGGGATCTCGGGCGGGAGCGACAGCGGCAGGTTCTTCTCGAAGCTCTTGAAGGTGGAGGTGACGGAGTCGAGTTCGAGGTGGTTGGAGCCCTGGATCAGCCAGGTGGCGATCTGCACGTTGAGGTTCCACCACACCGCGGTCCAGCTGCCGCCGGTCTCCGGGTACCAGGGGCCCCACTCGGACATCGAGGGGCCTCCGGCGCGGGTGGCGCAGGCGGCCTTGTAGAGCTGGATCCAGTAGAAGTCCTGAAGCCGCTTGTCGGGCACGGAGAGCAGGCTGTGCTCGTAGAAGCGGTTCCACCAGCCGCGGTGCTCGCGCACCAGGTCGTCCGGGTCCTCGGCCAGGGTGCGCGCCACCTCGGCCACGGCCAGTTCGGTGGTCTTCGCGAGGTCGTCGGGGTAGCGGTAGACGATATGCGCGGCGAGCAGCCGGCCGGTGCCGACCCGGTGTTCGCGCCAGGCGGTGGTCCACCCGCCACCGGCGATCAACGGCTGTTCGACGTAGTGGGTGGCCCCCGTGGAGCCGGTGCGGGGGTCGGGGTTGCCGGTGTAGTCGGCGGGCCTGCCCTTCGTCCGGGGTGAGGTGGCGGACATCCATGTGAACGACCAGGCCGCGCTCTCCTCGCCCGCGCTGGGCCGGGTGGAGATCAGCAGCGCGGTACGGGCGTTCTGCACCAGCATGGTGAAGCGGACGCTGCCCCGGGTGGTGGTGACGGTGCCGCGCAGCTCGGCGTCCCAGATGTCGAGGGTCCAGTCGAGATCGGTCACCTCGCCGGCCAGGGTGAGGTCGAAATGGCCTATGGGCAGCCGCGAGTAGCCGTACGTGGCGGCCCACTGGGGTCGCTGGTCCTGTACCTGATTGTGGCTGACCATCACTTTCACGGAGTTGGCCGTGGCGCCCCGGGAGACGTTCACCCCGAGCAGACCGTTGCCGAGGAAGGGGCCGTCCTTCCAGTCGCCGGGCATCCGCCGCCATCGCGGAGCGGCGGCCCTGGCCAGCCGTTCGGCCAGGCTTCCCGACGCGCCGGGCCCCTGGGGCGCGGCCCAGGCCGCACCGGAACCGGTCAGCCGGCCTCCGGCGCCGAGCGCGACCGCCGAGCCGGCTACGGCCGCCGAGCCGATCACTCCTCTTCGAGAGAGCCCGTTCCCTGTTGTCGGGGTCACGTATGTGCCTCCCATATCTGGTAGTGAACTACCGGCATGGTGCAGGCCGTATGAGCTTCAGGGGAATACCTCCGACGTATCAGATATCAGAAGGGTCCGTATCCGCAGGTGAGTTGGATCGCCCGGCGGCCTTCACCGAGGCGGAGGGCACCAGCCAACCGATGTATAGGCCGCCTCGCCCGCGAGCCCGAGGATCCACGCCCGCGTCATATGGTGTCCAGGCCCTGTCAATTCCGCCTATGCGATACCTCTCTAGGGTCCCAGGCCGTGGGACCCCGCCGTCGGCCGGCGGCGGGGAACGTTCACGGCACTCCTTGGAGCCAGAGTGAAACGTCGCACCCTCCTGCGCGCCGCCGTCATCGGCGGCTCCTCGGCAGCCTTCGGCGGAACCCTGTGGCGCGGCGCCGCGTACGCCGCACCGGCGCAGCCGGGCGCCGGCCCGTACGGGGCGCTCGGTTCGCCGGACGCCAACGGCATACGGCTTGCCGCCGGGTTCACCAGCCGGGTGATCGCCCGTTCGCGGCGGACGGTCACCGGCACCTCGTACACCTGGCACGACGCCCCGGACGGCGGAGCCTGCTACGCCGACGGCAGCGGCTGGATCTACGTCTCCAACTCGGAGATCAACCCGTCGGGCGGGGCGAGCGCGGTGGCGTTCTCCTCGACCGGGGCGGTCACGGGCGCGTACCGCGTCCTCTCCGGTACCCGGCAGAACTGCGCGGGAGGCAAGACTCCCTGGAACACCTGGCTGTCCTGTGAGGAGGTGGACCGCGGCTATGTGTACGAAACCGACCCGTGGGGCGCGAAGGCCGCGGTGCGGCGCGACGCGATGGGCCGCTTCAAGCACGAGGCGGCGGCGGCCGATCCCGTCCGCCGGACCGTCTACCTGACCGAGGACGTCACGGACGGGTGCTTCTACCGGTTCACGCCGACGACATGGGGTGACCTGTCCTCCGGCAGGCTGGAGGTCATGGTCGCCGGTTCCGGCACCAGTGGCCCCGTCACCTGGGCGACCGTGCCGGACCCGACCGGCGCCACCGCCACCCGCAACCAGGTGTCCGGGGCCAAGCGGTTCAACGGCGGCGAAGGGTGCTACTACGCGGACGGCACCTGCTGGTTCACCACCAAGGGCGACAACCGGGTGTGGCAGTACGACGCGGCCGCCGGGACGATCGAACTGGCCTATGACGATTCGCTGGTGACCGGCGGCACGGCCCCGCTGACCGGTGTGGACAACGTGACCGGGGCGTCCTCCGGCGATCTGTACGTGGCCGAGGACGGTGGGAACATGGAGATCTGCGTGATCACCCCGGACGATGTGGTGGCCCCGTTCCTGCGCGTCGACGGCCAGTCGGGCTCGGAGATCACCGGCCCGGCGTTCTCGCCGGACGGCAAGCGGCTGTACTTCTCCAGCCAGCGCGGCACCAGCGGCAGTTCGTCGGGCGGCATCACCTATGAGGTGACGGGGCCGTTCCGCGGCTGACGGCCGACGGCGTACCGGAGCCGGAGCGGCCGCCGGCCGGGCACCCGGCGGCCGCTCCGGCCCACTCCGCTCAGCGAGCGGCCGCTACCCCATCGCCCATCGCCGTGTGTCGGTCACGGTGACCGGCTCGTCGTTGTTCAGCGTGCACCAGTTGTTCGACCTTGGCCTTGTCCCATTGGAGGTTGCCGCCGACGCAGCTGGGAGTCGGCCCAGAAGTACGTTGCCACCGAGACGACCAGCAGAATCAGGACCAAGGCCAAAACGCAAATGGCGGAGGGGACGCACCTCGGAGTGTTTCCAATTTGATACACAAATCCAAGGCGGGCAGCCAACGGCGCACCGCCGATATTTCCCATCGGCTGCGGCTGCCCATGTGAAGGCCCGCGATCACTCTGCATTTCGGACATTACCCGTGTGTGCTCTCGGTAGGCCTCCGACTCTCGTGCGTCGATGTTCCGGGATTTGCCGCGTACGGCTGAGGCATGGCTCCACGCACCACTCCACGGCGGTGCTGACGGCTCCATTGCCTACAGCGTCGGAGGCCCGGATCGTGTTACCCGGCCGGGCTCGGGCGGGGCGCCCCGGGAGAAAATGGCCCAGGAGTAACACGCGTTTACGGTACGGCGCTGTAGGTACTGCCGACTGGTCATCGGCACGCGCCCTCCCTGGTCGATCTCCGGTCCCCCCCGGGTTCAGGGACAGCGGGGCGCGTGGCGCGGGCGGGTACCCGATGCCCGCCCGCGCCCTCCTCCAGCCCCCTGCCGGCCTCATGCCTTCCTCATGCGCCGACAGCGTCCGCACGGGGCATCGCCGCTGGTCACCACGCGGCCCGTAGCGTCTGTCCACCCGAACACGACGGCGGCCGGCACCCCTTCGAGCAGGGATACCGGCCGCCGCCGGGCGTGCGGAGTCAGAGCCGCCGCACCCAGGCCGCCGCACCGTGCCCGATCGCCAGGTAAATCACCGCGGGCAGTCCGTAGTTGAGGAAGACGCGCAGGGATTCCGTGTCCATCGTGAAGATGTCCTGTGACCAGCCGGCCAGCCAGTCCGCCACACCGTGCACGAAGTCGACAAAGACATTCGCCTGATTCGCGTCGAGCATGTACAGCAGGATCCACAACGCCAGAAAACCCGCGGCAATGTCTGCGAGGGTGTGAATGACCAGCGCTGTCCTGTCTGCACCCAGACCCCCTCCATTGCCCGCCCGACGTCGATTGGCGACGGGATATCCGGCAGGGTCGGCAGGGTATGGGCGATTTCCATCGCCGTTGTACTGACTGTTATCCGCTATGCGGTCATGGGGGTAACTCATGGGGCTCCCCCTTGCCGGGACGGCCCCACCGAAACCTTCTTCACACTCGTTTCACACCGGTGTTCCCGGGGCGTTATGAATTCCGTCGGGAACCCGCCTCGGCCGAGGTGTTTTGATGTGGCGTCAGTTCTCTTGAGGCGGTGCGGATGGCATGGTCGGGTGCGTGGAGCTACGTCACCTTTCCGGATTCGTCGCCGTCGCCGAGGAACTGCACTTCGGGCGGGCGGCCGAGCGACTGCACATCGCCCAGTCGCCGCTGAGCCAGCAGATCCGGCTGCTGGAGCGGGACCTCGGGGTCAGGCTGTTCGACCGTACGACCCGGTCCGTGCAGCTCACCGCCGCGGGGCGGGCGCTGCTGGAACCCGCCCGGCGGCTGCTGGCCGAGGCCTCGGCCGCACGGCGGACCGTGCGGGCGGCGCGGCTGGGCGAGGTCGGCCGCGTCACGCTCGGCTTCGCGGGCGCCAGCAGCTACTCCGCCCTGCCGGTGCTGACGCGGGCCGTCACCTCCGAGCACCCCGGTATCGAGCTGGTGCTGGAAGGCCAGACCTATGCCGGCGAGGCGCTGGGACGGATCGCCGAGGGGTCGCTCGACCTCGGCTTCGTGGCGCTGCCCGTACGGCGCGGGATCAGCGCGCGGGTCGTCCGCATGGAGCGCCTGCAACTGGCGCTGCCGGACAGCCATCCGCTCGCGGACCGTGGCGAGGTGGCCTTCGCCGAGCTGGCGCGGGAGCCGTTCGTGATGTTCCCGCTCTCTCGCGGCTCCGCGGTGCGGGAGGCGATGATGCAGGCCTGCCACGAGGCGGGGTTCGCGCCGCGGATCGCTCAGGAGGCACCCGATTCGTACACCATGCTCGCCCTGGTCGGCGCGGGTGTCGGCCTCGCGGTGGTCGTGGAGTCGGCGCGCAACATCCAGCTGGAGCATGTCGTCTTCCGTCCGTTGGCCGGGGACGACGTGCCGGTGCTGCCGATCGCGCTGGGATGGCGCTCGGGCAACCAGTCCGCCGCGCTGGCGGCGGTGCTGCGCGTCGCCGACCGGGTCCTGCCCACCCCGGACGACTTCCATGGCTAGCGGCGGCCGGGCCGACCGTCGATTATGACGGATGACGTCTGGCCGATGGGCGGAATTGGTCTTGGACACCTCTGAAAGGGCGGGTGCACAGTGATGCCCATCTCGCGATGGGGCGCCGGGCGGCCGCACCGCTCTCCTCCACAGGCTCTCGTGGCGAGATCTGCCGCTACGAGAGGACGCTCGTCATGCAGCACAACACTCCCGCCGATCGGCTGCCCACGGCCCGCGACGCCAGGCGCGCCGGGATCACCGCCTTCGTCGGCACCACCATCGAGTGGTTCGACTTCTACATCTACGGATCCGCCTCCGCGCTCGTGCTCGGCAAGGTCTTCTTCGCCGACATCCCGCCCGCGGTCGGCACACTGGCCGCGTTCGCCACCTTCTGGGTCGGGTTCCTCGCCCGCCCCCTCGGCGGCCTGATCTTCGGCCACTTCGGCGACCGCCACGGCCGTAAGAAGGCCCTGATCACCACGCTCGTCATGATGGGGACGGCCACCTTCTGCATCGGGCTGCTGCCCGGATACGCGCAGATCGGCGCCGCCGCCCCCGTCCTCCTCGTCCTGCTGCGCATGGTCCAGGGCGTCGCGATGGGCGGGGAGTGGGGCGGCGCGGTGCTCATCGCCACCGAGTACGCCCCGCCGAAGCGGAAGCTGCTCTACGGAGCCTTCGCCCAGCAGGGTTCCCCGGTCGGCAATCTCCTCGCGACGCTCGCCTTCCTCGGCATCGCCAGGCTCCCGGACGCCGCCTTCGAATCCTGGGGCTGGCGCGTCCCGTTCCTCGCCTCCGCCGTCCTCGTGGCCATCGGCCTGGTCATCCGGCTGCGGCTGGCGGAGACCCCCGAAATGCTGACCGTCATGGAACGCGGGCAAACCGCCAAGCTCCCCATCAAGGTCGTGCTGACCCGCTACCCCCTGCTCGTCGCCCTGGGCGTCCTCGCGGGCACGGCCGGCGTGGCGATCACCTACATCAAGACGACCTTCGCGCTCTCCTGGGCCACCTCCGACATCGGCTTCGACCGCACCACCTTTCTGACCGTCATCTCCCTCGCCCTCGTGGTGCAGGTCGTGGTCCAGCCCTTCGGCGCCGTCCTCGCCGGGAAGTGGCCGGTGCGGAAGGCCGTGCTGTGGATGCTCGTGCCCGAGTTCGCCGTCCTGCCGCTGATGTTCGTGCTCTGCGCCACCGGCAACTTCTGGCTGGCCGTGCTCGGGATGGGGCTGGCGACCTTCCCGCACGCCATGTACTACGCGGCGCTGGCGGGCATCCTCGCCCGTGTGTTCCCCGTCGAGGTCCGCTACACCGGAATGTCCCTGTCGTACCAGCTGTGCACCACGCTCTTCGCCGGGACCGCGCCGATCGTCGCCCAGTACCTGCTCACCGCCTCCGGCTCGATCTGGCCGGTCGTCGGTCTCGGCCTCGGCTATACCGCCGTGACCCTCCTCGGTGTGCTGCCCCTGCTGGCCCGCACCGGAGAACCCTCCCCGGCCGTCACCGCCCGCGCCGCCACACCCGTCTGAGCCGCCACACCCGTCCGAGCCGCCTCACACCCGACACAGGAGACCCCTTTCGTGAACTACGCCGATCAGGACCCCGCCCTGCGCCCGCTGCTCGACCGGATCCTGTCCGCCGAGGACCGCGCCCGAGTGGAACCGCTGCTCACCGAGTTGGGCGAACTCGCCGCCGGTGAGCTCGACCGGCAGGCCGCGCTCGCCGACGCCAACCCGCCGAGGCTGCGCCAGTACACCCCGGACGGCGAACGGGTGGACGAGATCGAGTACCACCCGGCGCACGACCGGGTGGCGTCGATCGCGTACGAGCGGTTCGGCCTCGCCGCGATGTCGCACCGCCCCGGCGTCCACGGCTGGCCCACCCCGATCCCGCACCCGGTCAAGTACGCGCTCTCCTATCTGTACGTCCAGTCGGAGTTCGGCATGGCGTGCCCGCTGTCGATGACCGACTCCGCCGCCCGTGTACTGCGCCTGTACGACCCGGAGCGGTACGCCGCCGAGATCGCCGCGCTGTCCTCCACCGACCCTGAACTCCGCGCCACGGGGGCGATGTTCATGACGGAGCGGCAGGGCGGTACGGACGTCGGCCTGACCCGGACCCTCGCCACCGACCACGGCACCCACTGGACGCTCACGGGCAAGAAGTGGTTCGCCTCCAATCCGGCGGCCGATGTGATCCTCACGCTCGCCCGCGTCCCCGGACAGGGCGCGGGCACGCGCGGGCTCGGCATGTTCCTCGTGCCGCGGCTGCGCCCGGACGGCAGCCGCAACGCCATCCGTATCGACCGGCTGAAGGACAAGCTCGGCTCGAGGTCCATCGCGAGCGCCGAGGTCTCCCTCGAGGAGGCGTACGCGACCCCGGTCGGCGAACTCACCCGCGGATTCCGCCAGATGGCCGAGATGGTCAATGTCTCCCGCCTCTCCAACGCCATGCGCGCCACCGCCCTGATGCGACGCGCCGTCCGCGAGTCCGTCGACCACACCCGCGTCCGCGAAGTGTTCGGCAAGCCACTGTTCGAGCAGCCCCTGATGCGCGCCACCCTGCTGCCGATGGTCGTCGACGCGGAGGCCGCGCTCGGCCTCGTGCTCGAGGCGGCCGCCCGTCTGACCGAGGCCGACAACGGATCCACCGCCGCCCGGGACCTGATCCGCGTCCTCACCCCGCTCGCCAAGTACACCCTGTGCAAGCGCGCCCGCACCGTCACCGGCGAAGCGATGGAGATCCGCGGCGGCAACGGCTACATCGAGGACTGGGTCAACCCGCGCCTGCTGCGCGACGCCCACCTCGGCTCCATCTGGGAGGGGTCGTCGAACGTGATCGCGCTCGATGTGCTGCGCTGCATGCGCCGCCGGGGTGCCCACCACACCCTCGCCGACACCTACGGGACCGACCGCTCCGCCGGCCGCCTCGCCGACCGCTGGACGGCCCTCCGCGAGAAGGGCGACCGGCTCCTGGGGCTCCCCGGGGAGGAGGCGGAGACGAGGATCGGGCGGTACGCCGGGGAACTCGCCCGCACCGTCATGGCCACACTCCTCTTCGAGCAGGCCGAGTACGAGGCCGAGGCGACCGGCAACGGCCGCAAGCTCCTGGTCGCCCATGCCTGCCTCGCCCTGCTGAACGACGGGGACGCCCTGCCCCGCGCCGCGCTGGACCACCTCGCCGAACTCGCCGACGGCGGCCGGGTGCCCCTCTCCGTGGTCCCCGCCCTCGGCGCCGGGTACGAGGCGACGGAGGCCGCCCGTGTCTGAGCAGCCCGCGGCCGCCCCGCTCGCCGGGATCAAGGTCGTCGATCTGTCGAAGATCCTGGCCGGACCGTATGCGACGATGTCGCTCGCCGACCTCGGTGCCGATGTCATCAAGGTGGAACACCCCGACGGCGGCGATCCCACGCGTGGCTGGGGCCCGCCCTTCAACGGCCCCGACGCGACGTACTACCTGGCCGCGAACCGCGGCAAGCGCTCGGTGACGCTCGATCTGAAGTCGCCCCAGGGCCAGGAGGCCGTCCACCGGCTGCTGGCGACCGCCGACGTGGTCGTGGAGAACTTCCGCCCCGGCAGTTCCCTCGCACACGCCTTCGGCTACAAGGAGCTGTCCGCCCGCCACCCGCGGCTGGTGCTGCTGCACATCTCGGCGTTCGGCGACCACGGGCCGCTGCGCGACGAGCCCGGCTACGACATGATCGCGCAGGCCTCGGCCGGTCTGATGTCGCTCACGGGCGAGCCGGACGGCCCGCCCGTCAAGGCCGGATACGCGATGGGAGACCTGGCGGCCGCTCTCTTCGGCCTCATCGGGGTGACCTCCGCGCTCGTCGAACGGGAGCGCACCGGACGCGGGCAGTACGTCACCACCTCCCTGTACGAGTCCCAGCTGGCCCTGCACATCAACTGGGCCACCGGCTACTTCGCGACCGGGGAGCGCCCCGGGCGCCTGGGCTCCGGCCACCCGAGCCTCGTCCCGTACCAGGCCTACCCGGCCGCCGACGGACATTTCGTGATCGCCGTCGGCAACGACGCGTTGTTCCGCCGGCTGTGCGCGGCGCTCCGCCAGCCGCGATGGGCGGACGACCCGCGGTTCGCCACCAACCGCGATCGGGTGGCGAACCGCGCCGCGCTCAACGCCAAGCTCCAGGCCGTCCTGGTCGACGACACCGTGGCCCACTGGTGCGCCCTGCTGGGGAACGAGGGCATCCCGGTCACCCCCATCCGCCATCTCGACGAGGTCTACGACTGCCCGCAGACCGAGGCGCTGGGCATGGTCCAGAGCATCGACCACCCCGCCATCGGACCGCTGCGGCAGGTCGCCTTCCCCGTCACCTTCCGCGGCGAGCGCCCACCGGTGCGCACCGCCCCGCCCACGCTCGGCCAGCACAGCCGCGACGTACTCGCCGAACTCGGCTACGGCGAGGCCGAGATCGCCCGCCTGCTCGACCACTCGAACCCGCACTCACACCCGCGAGGAGCCTGACCATGCCGTCCACCACCCTCGACCCGGTCGACCCGCTCGGCCTGGAATCCCTCCTCACCGACACGGAGCGGGCCGTCCGCGACACCGTCCGCCAGTACCTGGCCGACAAGGTGGAACCGCAGATCGCCGGATGGTTCGAACGGGGCGAACTCCCCACCCTGGCCGGCCTCGCCCGCGACTTCGGAGAGCTGGGCCTGCTCGGCATGCACCTCGACGGCTACGGCTGTGCGGGCATGTCGGCCCTGGCGTACGGAGTGGCCTGCCGTGAGCTGGAGGCCTGCGACTCGGGCCTGCGTTCCTTCGTCTCCGTACAGGGCTCCCTGGCCATGTTCGCGATCCACCGCTTCGGCTCCGAGGAGCAGAAGGACCAGTGGCTGCCGCGGATGGCGGCGGGCGAGGCCATCGGATGCTTCGGCCTGACCGAACCCGACCACGGCTCGGACCCCTCGTCGATCGCCACGCGCGCCCGGCGCGAGGGCGGCGACTGGATCCTCGACGGCCGCAAGACGTGGATCACCAACGGCTCGGTGGCGGCGGTCGCCGTCGTCTGGGCACGCACCGACGACGGCATCCGCGGCTTCGTCGTACCCACGGACACCCCCGGCTTCTCGGCACCCGAGATCAAGCACAAGATGTCGCTGCGGGCCAGTGTCACCAGCGAACTCGTCCTGGACTCCGTCCGGTTGCCCGCCAACGCGACGCTGCCCCGCGCCCATGGCGTCTCCGCCCCGCTCACCTGCCTCAACGAGGCGCGGTACGGCATCGTCTGGGGCGTCACCGGCGCGGCCCGCTCGGCCTGGCGGACGGCCGCCGACTACGCGGCCCGGCGCGAGCAGTTCGGCAAGCCCCTGGCGGCCTTCCAGCTCACCCAGCAGAAGCTGGTCGACATGGCCCTGGAACTGCACAAGGCGACGATGACCGCCATGCGGCTGGCGGACCTCAAGGATTCCGCCGACGGCGTCCACCCGGCGCAGATCAGCCTCGGCAAGCTGAACAACGTACGGGAAGCCCTCGAGATCTGCCGCACGGCCAGGACGATCCTCGGCGCCAACGGCATCTCCCTCGAATTCCCGGTCATCCGCCATATGAACAACCTGGAGTCCGTCCTCACCTACGAGGGCACATCCGAGATGCACACCCTCGCGCTCGGCCAGGCGCTGACCGGGCACGCGGCCTTCCGCTGACCCGGACGGCGCCGGGAGTCGCTGCCTTGGAGCCCCTGACGGTGTTCCCCGGTCCGCGCCTAGGCCCGCCCGGCGAACCGCACCCGCAGCGAGCCGGGGCCCCGGGTGAACACCCCCGTCTCGGTGGGGGTCTCACCATCGGCGAAGGCCATCGCCGGGAAGGCGTCCAGCAGGTGGTTGACGCCCACCTCGACCTCGGTCTTCGCCAGCAGCGCCCCCACACAGAAGTGCCGCCCGAGCGCGAACGCCAGATGGTCCGCGGCGGCCGAGAAGGCGCTGCCGGTCGTCAGATCCTCGCGGAAGATGTCGAAGGTGTCGGGATCGGCGTAACGGCTCCCGTCACGGTTGGCCGCCCCGATCAGACAGGTGACGGTGGCACCCGCCGGAATGGTGCCACCGCTCACCTCCACGTCCTCGCACGGCTGACGGAAGATCATGTGCACCGGAGGGGTGAAGCGCAGCGTCTCGGCGAAGGCCGCCGGGATGAGCGTACGGTCCTCGCGCACGGCCGCCAGCTGCTCCGGATGGGCCAGCAGATTGCGGAAGAGACCGGCGATGGCCTTGTCCGTCGTCTCCCCGCCCGCCGCGAGCAGCAGGCTGACGAACGCCTTGATGTCCTCGTCGCTCATCCGGGTGCCGTCGATCTCGGCGGTGCACAGGACGGAGAGCAGATCGTCCCCCGGACACGTGCGCCGGTCCTGGATGATCGGGATCATGTAGGCGGCGAGTTCGTCCCGGGTGCGCAGCCCCGCCGCCGCGATCTCGGGATCCTGGCTCAGATTGCCCAGGAAGTCGATCATCGAGGTGTACCAGACGTGGAACCGGCCGTGGTCCGCCCGGTCCAGCCCGAGCATGTCGACGATCACGTTGATCGGAAAGCGGGTCGCGTACTGTCCCACCAGATCGGCTTCCGGCGCGTCCCGGAAGGCGTCGATGAGTTCCCGGGAGTTGCGCTCGATGACGGGCAGGAACTTCTCCCGTAAGTCCTTCCCGCGGAAGGCGGGCGCCACCAGCGCGCGGCGCACGGAGTGCTCACGCCCGTCCATCTGGAGAATGGTCCGGCCGTGCACCGGCTCGATCTGCCAGTCGTAGTTGCGGCTGGTGAACACCGGGTCCTTGAAGGCCCGGACGATGTCCTCGTAGCGGGAGATGATGTAGCCGCCGGTCGTGTGGTGGTGGATCAGCGGAAAGTCCTCGCGCATGGTCCGGTAGGCGGGGTACGGGTCCGCCGCGAACTCCGGGGAGAGGATGTCGGGCGCCGTGGAGGGGGTGGTCGTCATGACGGAGCGCTTCCTGGGCGAGCGGCGGCGGTCACCGGCCGTACGCACCATGGCACGGGGCATCACGGCAGGGCGCGACGACGGCCCCGCTCATGCCACGTGATGGGACGTCAGGTCGTGGCCAAGGCTAGACGCAGCGGAACCGGCGGGTCCAGATCCTCTCCCGGCCCGCGCCGTGCGCCCAAGCGAGTCCGCCGGGTGTCGTTCACTCTTCCCATTGGTCCAGGAGGGCATCGGTCAGCGCGGCGGTGGGGGCCGCGCCGTCGTCGTGGAGGGACTGTTCAGTCCAGATGACTTTGCCGCGGGCCAGATACCGGGTCCCCCAACGCTGGGCGAACTGGGCAACCAGGAACAGGCCTCGCCCGCCCTCGTCGGTCGTGGCCGCCCGGCGCAAGTGCGGCGAGGTGCTGGAGCCGTCCGCGACCTCGCAGGTGAGGGTGCGGTCGTGCAGCAGGCGCAGCCGGATGGGTTGTGTGCCGTATCGGATGGCGTTGGTGACCAGTTCGCTGGTGATCAGCTCAGTGGTGAAGCCCAGCTGTTCCAGGCCCCAGGTTTCCAGCTGGCGGGTGACCTCGGAACGAATACGGGCGACCGCTGCGGGGTCGGAGGGAATGTCCCATTCGCGAACTTGAGCGGGGTCCAGGATGCGGGTGCGGGCGACGAGCAGGGCGACGTCGTCGGTGGGGCGCTCGGGCAGCAGAGCGTCGAACGCCGCCCGACAGGTCTGTTCCGGGGTCCGGTGGGTTTGGGCGAGGACGTCTCGCAGCAGCTCCAGGCCCGTGTCGGGGTCGCGGTGGCGGTCCTCGATCAATCCGTCGGTGAACAGGGCCAGCTGGCTGCCCTCTGGGAGCTGCAGTGTGGCGGTTTCGACCGGGAGAGCGGCGCCGAGGCCGAGGGGCGGTGAGACAGGGGTGTCGGGGAACGAGACGGCGCCGTTGGGGTGGATCAGGGCGGGGCCCAGGTGGCCGGCGCGGGCGATGGTGCACGTTCCGGAGACCGCATCGTAGATCGCGTACAGACAGGTGGCCCCAGTGACCTCCTGCTCGACCCCTTCTTCGCTTTCCCCGGCGTCCATGTGGGCCACCAGCTCATCCAGGTAACCCAGCAGTTCGTCAGCTGACAGGTCCAGGGCGGACAGGTTGTGTATCGCGGTGCGCAGCCGTCCCATGGTCGCCGCCGCGTGCAGACCGTGGCCGACCACATCGCCCACCACCAGTGCGACGCGCGCTCCCGGGAGCGGGATGATGTCGAACCAATCCCCGCCGGCCCCGGCCTGCGCGGGCAGGTAGCGCCACGCCACCTCCAGGGCGTTCTGCTGTGGCAGCCCTCGCGGCAGCAGACTGCGCTGCAGCGTCACGGCCATCGCATGCTCCCGTGTGTACCGCCGCGCGTTGTCGACGCAGACGGCGGCCCTCGACGCCAGCTCCTCCGCGAAGGAAAGATCGTCCTCCGCGAACGCCGGTGAATCAGCCGCGCGCCAGAAGTCCACCATGCCCACGACCACTCCCCTGGCCCGCAACGGCACGGCGATCAGGGAATGCAATCCGCGCTCCAGCATCCCGCGGGCCCGGTCGGGATCCTGCTCCTGCCACCCCCTGGTCCCTCGCAGATCCGCCTCGACCAGCGCACGCCCCGTCTCCAACGCCAGGGCCTGTGGTGTTCCCGCCCGAAACGTGATCAGCTCACCCACCGGATACAGGGGCAACCCGTCGCGGTGGCCGCTGATCGCCGTGCGCCGCATCTGCCACCGCGGCTCCCGGGCCGGTTCTTCCCCCCGCACCACCGCATCCAGAAGATCCACGGCAGCGACGTCGGCGAACCGCGGCACCGCCACCTCCGTCAGCTCCTGTGCGGTGCGGACGACGTCCAGTGTGGTCCCGATCTTCACCCCGGAGTCGTACAGCAGCCTCAGCCGCTCCCCCGCCTGTTCCGCCCGCCCCGACAGCGCCGCAAGCTCCGTGGTGTCCCGCAACGTCACCACACTGCCCGCTTGTCCGCCGAAGGGGGCGGTCGGTCGCTTGTTCACCGCGAGAAGCCGGTCCCCCGCCAGATGCACCCCGTCCGTGAGCGGGTCTCCCGACGCCAGCAGCCGCACCGTCCTGCTGTCCAGACCTATATCGTCCACATACCGGCGCTCCGCGTCGAGCGGCAGATCGAACAGTCGCCGTGCTTCGTCGTTGACCAGCAGCAGCCGCCCGTCGGCTCCGATGATGAGCACGCCCTCCCGGACCGCGTGCAGCACCGCGTCATGGTGCTCGTACATCCGTGTCATTTCCGTCGGCCCCAGCCCATGCGTCTGCCGCCGCAGCCGCCGGGAGACCAGCAGCGTGCCGGCCGTCGACGCGGCGAGCGCGCCCGCGCCGGCGCCGAAGACGATCGGCAGTTGCTGCCCGGCCAATCTGGTCACGTTCTGGATCTTGACTCCCGCGGCGACCAGGCCGGCGACCGAGCCATCGTCCCGGAACACCGGGACGATGGCCTCGATGGCCGGGCCGCTGCCCCCGGGCAGCGGCGGCCCCCCATGCGTTTGCTCAACGGTGACGTGACCCGCCAGCGGGGGCCCGATCGGGCCCCCGAACTTCTTCCCGATCGCCCCCGGGGAGGGATGGGTATAACGGATCCCGTGCGTGTTCATGGCGACGAGGAAGTCGACATCCGCCCGCTGCCGGGCCGCCTCCGCGCGCGGCTGGAGCACCGCCGTCGGATTCCGGCTGTCCAGCGCCGCCGCTACGCCTGGCGAGTTCGCGAACGTCTCGGCGGCGGTCACCGACTGCTGCCGGGCCTCGCGCATGCTGTACTGCCGCGCGAGCAGCACGAGGGCCAGCGCCCCGGCCGCGACCAGCAGCACCACGATGATGACCTGCGCGACGAACACCTGCCCGGCGGCGCTGCCCAGGTCCAGCAGGGAGCGGAGTCCCGAACCCGAACCGGGGCCTGGGTCCGATCCTGCTCGCGGTGGACCGGCGGCGAGACGGCGGAGCCAAGGCCGGTTTCGGCGGGAGAGCCCCTTCACAGTTCATTCATAACACTGCTTTGCACCCTAATGTGAATATCCGGACTATCGTGATCTTGCCGGACAGAATGCGCGGGCCCGCCGGGGTGCCGGCCAGGGCAAGGACGCCGGACACCATGGCGGGCCGTTTCACCCGCCACGTACGACAGCGGCGGGCCCGGCGAGAACGGCTCCGCGTAAGAACGGCTCCGCGTAAGAGGGGGCGTCCGGCGGGCCCGGATCCCCGCTGGGCGCGGACGCCGCTCACCTCACCCTGTCGGCGTCCTGTTCGCGGCCGATCGCAGCCCCCGCGGCCTCTCCCCCGGCGAATCCCTCGTCCCGTCCTGCCGCCCGGCAGCGAGGCGCCGGGGGGCAGGACAAGGCCGGGGGCCGGACCAGAGCGCCGACGGTGGTCGGGCCCGCTGAACAGGCGCCGTCGCGCCGTCGGGGGATGAGGGTGGGTCAGCCGGCCGTCCCGTTCAGCGCCGGAGTCGGGGTGAAGCGCACGGGCAGTGTCGTCATGCCTCGCGCCCAGGGGGAGGGACGGCGGGTGAGTTCTTCGGCCGGGACGGCGAGGTCGACGTCGGGCAGCCGGTCGAGCAGCACCTCGATGGCCGTACGGGCAATGGTCTCGGCGATCTCCTGCGCCGCGACCGGGCAGCGGTGCTCGCCGTGCCCGAACGAGAGGAACGCGTTGTTGCCGCCGGTCAGCCTCGTGCCGTCGGGGCGTATCTGCGGATCCTTGTTGGCGGCGGCGAGTCCGAGGCACACCATGTCGCCCGCCTTGATCCGGCGGTTGCCGAGCGTGGTGTCGCGGGACGCCCACCGTCCGACGCCGTTCTGGGCGGGGGTGTCCTCCCAGAGCACCTCGTTCATGGCCTCCGAGACACTCTTGCGCCCACCGGCCAGGGACATGACGAACCGTTCGTCCGTGAACATCAGCCGCAGCGAATTGCCGATCCAGTCCGCGGTCAGGGTGTGGCCCGCGATGACCAGCACGATCAGGTCGTGGAGGATCTCCTCGTCCGTGAAGCCGAGGGTGTTGCCGACCAGTTGGGCGGCGACGTCCCGGGGGCCGTTCCCCGCCTTCCGCTCGGCCATCAGGGCCGCCGTGGCCTCGGCGAGGTGGACCTGGGCCGCCTGGGCCAGATCTCCCCCGTCGGCCAGGTCGATGGCCGCCGCGGCCAGTCCGGCCCCCTGCTCGTCCGGGAAGCCGTAGATCTTCGCCAGGACACGCACCGGGAAGGGCATCGCGTACCGGGCGATGACGTCCGCGCCGCCCTCGGCGCAGAAGCCGTCGATCAGTTCGTCGGCAAGTCGCTCGGCGTGCTGCCGGATCTCGAAGGGGTCGACCGACTCCAGCGCGTCGCTGATCATCCTGGCCCGTACGCGGTGCCGCTCACCCGTCGTGTACAGGATGGACGGCTGACCACGGCCGATCAGCGGGGCCAGCGGCCAGTCCTCCGGGATGCGGTCCCACTGGTTCCAGAGTTCGGAGTCACGGGTGAAGAGCACGTGGTCGGCGGTGACCTGGTGCAGTTCACGGTAGCCGAGAACCAGCCACGCCGGGATCCCGCCCTCGAGCACGATGGGGGCGACCGCTCCATGTTCGCGGCGCATCTCCGGGTAGAGGAGGTTGGGTTCGACATGGAAGCGGGGGCCGCTCAAGGGCACGGCGAAAGGGCTGACATGGTCCCCGCCGTGCGAGGGCTCGCCGCTTCGGTGTGCGGGACAGCCGGGTGGCGGGGCGGGCGCCTCGGAGCTCTGGTCGGTGGGGTCGGTCGGCGTCATCGCTGTGGTTCCTCCGAGGTCGGTAAGGGGTCCCCCGCACGGATCCCGGTCCCCCCCCGGCGGGCAGGTCCGCATGGCGGCTCATGACGGCTCATGACGGCTCATGACGGCTCATGACGGCGAGACCGCCGTGGCTGGGCTGACAGGGCGACTCAACGGTCCGGGGTGCGGCGGCCGTCGTCCTCGATCCCCAGCGCCCGTTCGGGACAGCGGCCCACCACGTGTTGCGCGGCGGCCAGGTTGTGCCCGGTCAGCGGCGAGAGCGTTACCACGGGATCACCCTGGTCGTCGCAGGCGAGGATTGTCGGCGCGGCACCATAACACAGGCCCTGACCTGCGCAGGCGTGACGGCCGACATCGGCCCGGGGGTGCGGGCCCGGTGCGGGGCGCGGGCGGCGGCCTCCTCACGCCACCCGGGCGTTCACGAGCACTTCTTCCAGGGTGCCGGCGATGGCGGTGTGGGGTGCGGCCTGGAGCTGCTCCCTCCCGTGTGCCCCGCCGAGGACGCCGATGACGTGTCCGGCTCCGGAGCGCGTGCCGGCGAGCAGGTCGTTGGCCGTGTCGCCGGCGACGAGGACGCGCTGCACCGCGTCGATCCCGAGGCTGATGACCGCGGTGAGGATCAGATCGGGGTAGGGGCGGCCGCGGAGTGTTCCGGACTGGGCGACGGTGAGGTCGACGAGGTCGCCCCAGCCGAGCGTGTGGAGGAGCGCCTCCTGGACCATGGCGTCGAAGCCGGTCATGAGACAGGTCTTGACTCCGCGTTCTCGCAGCGCGACGAGGACTTCCTCGGCGCCGTCCCTGGCGGGCAGCTCACCGGCCAGCACCGCCTTGAGCATGAGGTCCACGAAGTTCTGGTGGGCCTCGGCAGCCTTGTGCGGATCGGGCGCCAGTCGGTGGAACATGTCGGTTTTCGCCATGCCGCGCAGCGGCCGGAGCGTTTCCGGGGTGATCGCGTCGAGACCCGCGAGCGACAGGGCGTCGTCCACGGTCCGTTCGACGATGCCGTTGTCCGCGATGGTGGTGCCGGCCATGTCGAGGACGGCCAGGTCGATCACCGGTGAGTGGTCGTGGTGGGGCACGGATGCGTTCCTTCTACAGGGAGCGTTCGGTCTACAGGGAGTGTTCGGTCTACAGGGAGTGTTCGGTCTACAGGGAGTGTTCGATCGTGGTGTCGGCCATCACGTCGAGCGCTTTGGTCGATGCTTTGGGACGGCGGACGGCGATGCCGACGAAGAGTGCGTCGACGATCCCCAGGTGGGCGAGGCGGCTGGCCATCGCTTCCAGGCGGAACCCGTACTCGGGTCCTCCCGCGACCAGCGCGGCGTCCACGACGCGGGTCAGGGGCGAGTTGGTGAAGCTCGTGATGGCGGCGACGAAGGCACCTGCCGCCCGCGCCGCCTCGGCGGCCCGCAGCGACTCGCGGCTGGCACCGGTGTGGCTGACGACAAGGCACACACAGGACTCGTCGAGGTGCCGAGCGGCCAGGTGCTGGGCCATGACGTCGGTGGGAAACATCGTGACGAGGCCGAGCGCGGACAGCCGGTAGGCGGCGTCGTGGGCCGGCGCCGCGGAGGTGCCGTTCCCGATGACGAGGACACGGCCCGCCGCCGCGATGCGATCGATGGTGAGTGCCAGCAGCTCGGGGTCGACGGTCTGTGCCGCGTCGACCAGGGCCCGGGCGCTACGGCGCAGGATGCGGTCGAGGATGTCACCGACAGGTGTCTGACCGCCTATTCCCTCTTCGTGGGCGAGTTCCTGCTCCTGCTCGTCCCTTTGGGCGAGGTCGCGTGTGATGGCGAGCTTGACGTCCTGGTAGCCCCGGTACCCGATGCGCTGGCAGGCACGGACCGCTGAGGACTGCGCGACGCCGGCCCGCTGGGCCAGCTCGGTCACCGAGCCGCGCACGACCGCTTCGGGGTCGCTGAGGATCAGCTCGATGAACCGCTTGTCCGTCGCGCCCAGGCTGGGCAGCGCGGCGTGGGCACGAGTGACGAACTCGCCGCTCACCAGGGACGACTTGGCTGCAACCACGGGACCTCAATTCGCTCGCGAAGCTCGGATCGACTGTCGATACGAGCAGGACGCTAACACAGGATGGATTATCCATCCTGGATCCCAATCCATATCTGGATAGTTCATCCTCCCGTAATCCGGGCTTGGCTCCCGCGCCACCCCCGACTCCGAACCTGGCACCGCCGGCGCAGATCGACAGGTGGTCGAACGCCGCTACGCCGAGCGGCCGCCCCGGAGGGCGATACCGGCCCCGAAGTGCCCCCAGAGCACGGAGAGCCACTACCGCCTCCAGGTGGCCCGTCGGGCCCACCGGCACCGGCGCGGCAGCCACCCCGCACACCAGCGCCTTGCGTCCGCCGCCTCCGGGCGGCCGATCAACTCCGGAAACGAGGAACACCCCGTGATCACCCTTTCGCCGACCGCCGCCCTGCGCCAACGCGCCGCGAGACTGCGACGTGAGGGCGTCCAAGTCTTCGACTTCTCGGCAGGCGAACTCGACCTGCCGACCCCCGCCCACGTCGTCACCGCGGCCATCGACGCCGCGCGCAGGCCGGAGAACCACCGCTACGGGCCGACCGGCGGCGAGACCCGCCTGCGTCAGGCGATCGCCAACCGGCTCGCCCCGAGGACCACGACAGCCCTCGACGACTCGAACGTACTGGTCACCAATGGCGCGAAACAGGCATTGTTCAACACGTTCATGGCGCTGCTCGAGCCTGGGGACGAGGTGCTGATCCCGGCGCCGTACTGGGTGACCTTCCCGTCCTCGGTCCGGCTGGCGGGCGGCAGTCCGGTGATCGTCCAGCCGTCCGCCGGCGAGCTGAAGATCACCCCGGACAATCTGGAGGCGGCTCGGACCCCGTCCACCCGGGCGATGGTGCTGTGTTCACCGAACAACCCGACGGGAATGGTCTACGACGCGTCGGAGCTGCGCGCACTCCTCACGTGGGCGGCGGAGCACGGCGTCTGGATCGTCTCGGACGAGACCTATGTCGACCTCGGCTTCCGGCCCGTCCCCGCACCGGGCCAGGTCGAGCCGGGGGTGAGCGACCGACTCATCACAGTCGGCAGTGTGTCCAAGTCGTACGCCATGACGGGCTGGCGGGTGGGCTGGATGTCGGGCCCGAAGAAGGTCATCGACGCGGCTGCCGCCGTCCAGTCCCATACCACCTCGAACGTCGGCCGCATCGCGCAGGCGGCCGCTCTCGCCGCCCTCACCGGACCGGATGTGACGGCCGAATTCCGGGCGGTCCTCCGCGACCGGCTGACGGCGTGCCAGGCCGTACTGGAGCCTCTCGGGCTGTTCCGGACGCCTCCTGACGGCGCGTTCTACGTCTTCCCCGACATCCGCGCGTTCGCCCCCGACGACGTCACCGTGGCGGACCGTCTCCTGGACGCCGGCGTCATCACCGTGCCCGGTGCCTCTTTCGGGGCTCCGGGACATCTGCGGCTGAGTTTCGCCATCGCGGAGGAAGACCTGCGCCGCGGACTGTCGACCATGGCCGAACTCCTCGACGGCCGGGCCGCTTGATGTGCCCGCCCGACCGGCGGGCGTTGGTCCCCGCACCGTGTTCCACCGTCTGCTCCGCCTGTCCGGGCTCCCCGAACTCAGCGCTGAACCGGAGACGTCATCATGACCACGACCACTGACGGCGAAGCCTCGCTCGCGCCACCGGACAGCGGTGCCGAGCGGTCCGGACCCCTCAAGATCGTCCCCGTCCGGCACCCGGGCCGATGGGTGGCCGTGGCCATCGCCCTCGTCCTGGTGGCGCAGTTGGTGCATGCCCTGGTCACCAACCCCGGCCTGGAGTGGGCGACCTTCCGGCAGTACTTCTTCGACCCGAGCGTTCTGCACGGCGTATGGCTGACCATCGAGCTCACCTTCTACGCCGCGGTGGCGGGCTTCGCGGGCGGCATGGTGCTGGCCTTCATGCGGCTCTCCCCCAACCCCCTGCTGCGAGTGACCGCCTACGCCTACGTCTGGGTCGTGCGCTCCGTGCCACTGCTGGTGCAGGTGCTCTTCTGGTTCAACATCTCCTACCTGTACTCGCGTCTGAGCATCGGGGTGCCGTTCGGGCCGGAGTTCTTCTCCTTCAGCACCACCCATCTGGTCAGCTCGGTGAGTGCGGCCGTCATCGCGCTCTCGGTCAACGAGGCCGCCTTCGCCTCGGAGATCGTCCGTGCCGGCGTGCTGTCCGTCAGCCACGGTCAGCTGGAGGCCGCCGCCGCGCTCGGGATCCCCAGGCGCCGTCAGCTGATGCGCATCGTGCTGCCGCAGGCCATGCGGACCATCGCGCCCAACGCGGCCAACCAGCTGATCTCGCTGTTCAAGAACACCTCGATCGTCTCCGTGATGGCGATCATGGAGCTCTTCTACACCGTCCAGGTCATCTACGGGCGCACTTCCCGCATCGTGCCCATGCTGCTCGTCGCGACCGTCTGGTACGTCCTGCTGACCACCCTCCTCACGATCTTCCAGTACTACGTCGAGCGGCGCTTCGCCAAGGGCACGACGCGGGTGCTGCCGCCGACCCCCGTCGAGCGGGTGCGCCTCGCCATCCGCGACCTCCGCGCGGCTGCCGCGGATGAAGGGACCCCGCGGTGACCACGACATCGCCTTCCGCCGGCCGCCGTCCCGGCGATGCCGCGGCCGATCCCGCCCGGGTCGTCGTCGACATACGCGACGTCCATAAGAACTACGGCCTGGTCGAGGTGCTCAAGGGGGTCGATCTCCAGGTCCACGTGGGCGAGGTGACCGTTGTGCTGGGCCCCTCCGGATCGGGCAAGTCCACGCTGTTGCGCTGCATCAACCACCTGGAGAAGGTCAAGCGCGGCACCGTCACCATCGACGGCGAACTGATCGGCTACCGGCGGGTCGGCGACAGGCTGCACGAACTGCGCGAGCGCGAGGTGCTGCGTCAGCGCACCCACATCGGCTTCGTCTTCCAGAACTTCAATCTCTTCCCGCATCTCACGGTGGAGGAGAACCTGGTCGAGGCGCCCGTCTCCGCCCTGGGCGTGCCGCGTACCCGGGCCCAGGAGCGCGCCGGGCGGCTGCTGGAGCGAGTGGGCCTGCGCGACAAGGCGACCGCCTACCCCGGGCAGCTGTCCGGCGGCCAGCAGCAGCGCATCGCCATCGCTCGCGCGCTCGCCCTGGAACCCAAGGTGCTGCTCTTCGACGAGCCCACCTCCGCCCTCGACCCGGAGCTGGTCGGCGAGGTGCTGGATGTGATCAAGGATCTGGCACGCGCCGGCACCACCATGATCGTCGTCACCCATGAGATCGGGTTCGCCCGTGAGGTCGCCGACACCGTGGTCTTCATGGACGACGGCCGGATCGTCGAGCAGGGGACACCGGCCGACGTGCTCGACTCCCCTCGGCACGAGCGCACCCGCACCTTCCTCTCGAAGGTCCTCTGACCCCATTTCTTCTGAAAGACAGGACCACCATGTCCATACTCACCCGCCCCAAGCTCACCGCGTGCACCCTGGCCATCGCCGCCGCGCTCACCCTGAGCGCCTGCGGCGGCCCGTCCAAGGACGCATCCGGATCGGCGTCCAAGGAGCCCTTCAACACCGGCCCGCACCAGAACCGCTACGCGGCGCCCAAGGTCGACTCCATCGCCGCCGAGGTACCCGCGGCCATCCGGTCCCGGGGCACCCTCGAAATCGGCAACTCCAAGGGGAGCACCGCACCGCTCACCTTCTTCGCCACCGACAACAAGACCCTCATCGGCGTGGAAACGGACATGGCGTACGCGATCGCCTCGGTGTTCGGCCTCAAGGCGCACTACAACCCGGTCTCCTTCGAGCAGGTCTTCGTCGGTCTGGACAGCGGCAAGTACGACGTCGGCGTCACCAACATCACCGTCACCGAACTGCGCAAGCAGAAGTACGACATGGCCACCTACCGCAAGGACGCGCAGGCGTTCGAGGCCAAGAAGGGCGCGACGTGGCGCGTCACCGGCCCCAAGGACGTGGCGGGCAGGACCATCGCCGTGCCCACCGGGACCAGTGAGGAGAAGGCCCTGCTGGACTGGAGCGCCCAGAACGTCAAGGCGGGCCGCAAGGCCGTCAACGTGAAGTACTACCAGGACGAATCGGCTTGCTATCTGGCCCTCCAGTCCGGCCAGATCGACGCCTATCTCCATCCCAACCCCGAGGCCCAGTACCACGCCAGGACCTCCGGCCAGACCCAGGTCGTCGGCGACATCATCGGAGCCGGGAAAGGTCTGGAGGGCCTGATCGCCGCGACCACCAAGAAGGACAACGGCCTCGGCAAGCCGCTCAACGACGCGATCAACTACCTGATCAAGAAGGGCGTCTACGGGAAGATCCTGGCGCGCTGGGATCTCACCAGCGACGCGGTGAGCACCTCGCGGCTCAACCCGCCCGGTCTGCCGATCGAGAAGAAGTGAGCTTCCGCGCGTCGGTCACGGCGTCCGAGACGGCGCGCGGCTCGTGGGTGGCCACGGCTTCCCCCAACGATCTGCCGGCTCATGGGGCTACCGGACGCCGCGGCTGAGCCGGACCGCGGCGGACGAGGGCCGCCGCGTGGTGGTGGAAGGCGCGGCGGACCGCCGGGAAGCGGCGGGGGTCACGGCTGGGGTGGACGCGGTTGGTGAGGAGGACGTAGTAGCGGCCTTCCGCTCCCGCCCCGTCCGTTCCCGCCCTGTCCGCCTCTGCCCCGTCCGCTCCCGCCCCGTCCGCCTCTGCCCCGTCCACCGCCGGCTCCACCCACAGGCTCGTCCCCGTGAAGCCCGTGTGGCCGTACGAGGACGGCCCCATCGCCGTACCGACCGGCGACCCCACCGCGTCCCGCCCCTGCCAGCCGAGGCAGCGGCGCAGCGGAAGGCCCTCCGTATGGCAGGCGGTCATACGGGCGAAGCCGGGCGCGCTCAGCAGGCCGTCGCCGCCCGCCGCGAGCACCCGGCCCAGCCGGTCCATGTCCGCCAGCGGTGCGAACAGGCCGGCGTGGCCGCAGACTCCGCCGAGCACCACCGCGTTCTCATCGTGCACCTGGCCGGTCACCAGGCGGCCGCGCCAGGTGCACAGCTCCGTGGAGACCGCGCGGTCACGGGCCGCCGGGCCGGGTGCGAAGACCGTCTCGCGCATGCCGAGCGGCTCGCACACCTGCTTCGCCACCAGCTCGTCCAGGCCGGTGGCGGTGGCCTGTTCGAGGATCAGGCCGAGCAGGACGAAGCCCGCGGAGGAGTACTCCACCACCGTGCCCGGCGCCCCGCGGAGCGGTAGCCCGCGGAGGGCGGTCAGCAGTCCGTCCCGGTCGGAGTGCGTGCGCCAGAGCGGGGTGCCGCCGGGCAGACCGGAGGTATGGGTGAGCAGTTGGGTGACGGTGATGTCCGCCTTGCCCGGCACCCGGCGGTACTCCGGCAGATACGCGCCGACCGGGTCGTCCAGCCGGAGCGCTCCCGTCTCCGCCAGCCGGAGCGCGGCCAGGCCCACGATCGGTTTCGTCACCGAGGCCAGATCCCACAGCTCGGTGCCGTCCAGCTCCGCCCCGCCCCAACGACGTGTGCCCAGGTGCCCGTGTGTCTCCCGCCCGGCCGCGGTGCCGACCGACCACGCGGCCGCGGAGTAGATCCCGGCCCGGCGGCCGGCCGCCAGGAGCGCCTCGAGCCGTGCCGGCCGGTCCGCCGGGGGCCGGCGGGCCGTTCCCCTACGCTCCGCCCCCGGTGTGATCCGGCCGCCCACCGCCCCGCTCACTCCTGACCCCGCACGATCCCCAGCGGCCCCGTCCCGCCGCGCAACGCCGCCGACACCGTGCCGGCGGCGGCCCGCACCATCGGCCCCAGCACCGCCACGCTCTCCTCGTCCAGCGTGAACGTCAGTCCGACGATGCCGACCGCGCCGGCGACCCGGTCGCCCGGCCCCAGCACCGGGGCCGCGATGGCGCGGACGTCCTGCTCCGCGTATTCGTCGTCGACCGCGTAGCCTCGCTCGCGCACGGTGGGCAGCGCGGCGAGCACCGCCCCCGGGTCCCGCACCGTCCGTGACGTACGGGCCGGGAGCGGCTCGCCGCCCAGCAGCTCCGCCGCCGCGGGTGACGGCAGGGCCGACAACATCGCCCACCCCACCGCCGAGCAGTACAGCGGGACTTCGCCGCCCGCGGTCAGCGGCATGCGGTACGTGGACGACGGCTCCGACTGCGTCACATGCACCGCCACGGCGCCGTCCCGAACCGAGAAGTGGGCCAAGTGGCCGGTGCGCAGCCGCAGGTCGTCCAGGACCGGGCGGGCCAGCCGCAGCTCGCTGCTGGCGGCCAGCGCCGTGGCGGCGAGCCCGAGCAGGCGCGGCCCGGCCTGGTAGTTGCCGCCGGGGCCCGGGACCGCGTACCCGGCCTCGGCGAAGGTGTGCAGCAGGCGGTGGACGGTCGGCTTCGGCAGCCCCGTGCGGGCGGCGAGGTCGGCCAGGCGGTGCGGGGCGTCGGGCTGGACCAGCGCGTCCAGCACCGCGAGTGCCTTGTCCACGGGACCCGTCGAGGCGGCGGGCGGCTCCTCACGGCGGGAGACGGAGGTATTGACCGGCTTCGGCATGTCGCCTAGCTTAACGCATCATCGTTCCGGCTCCCGGAACGGACGAACTGTTCAATGGAACATCACGCGGAGGGCAGATCGTGACTCCTCCATCACTGTCGCGCCGTAGGGCCCTTCGGCTGGGCGGGCTCGCACTCCCCGTCATCGCCGCGCCGACAGCGCTCACCGGATGCGGAACGGCCGTGGGCGCGGGCGGCGACGGCACCCTCCGGGTGGCGCAGCCGACCGACCCCACCACGCTCGATCCGCACAAGCAGGGCGACATGGTCTCCATGAACGTCCTGATCAACATCTTCGACACCCTCACCACCCGGGATGTCCGCGGCCGGCTCGCCGCCCGGCTCGCCACCTCCTGGGAGCCCCGCTCCAGGACCGTGTGGCGCTTCCGCCTCCGGAGAGGCGTGCGCTTCCACAACGGGGAGGAGTTCGACGCCGACGCCGTCAAGTTCTCCATCGAGCGGGTCCTCGACCCGAAGACGCGGTCGCCGATCGTCGAGCTGCGGTATGTGACCTCGGTCCGCGTGGTCGACCGCCACACCGTGGATGTGCACACCACGCTGCACGACCCGATCCTGCCCGCGAAGCTGTCGCTCTTCGGCGGCGTGATCGTGCCGCCGAAGTACCTCGCCGACGTCGGCGACGCCGCCTTCGCCAAGCGGCCGGTCGGCACCGGGCCGTTCGTCTTCCAATCCTTCCGGCGCGATCGCGAGCTACGGCTGCGCGCCAACCACCGCCACTTCCACGGCTCCCCCGGGGCCGACCGCCTCGTCTTCCGCGCGCTGCCCAACCCCGCCTCCGCGCTGGCCGCGTTGCAGAGCGACGAGGTCGACCTGGTCACCGGGCTCACCCCGGACGCCGCCCGGCAGCTGTCCGGCTACGCGGGCGTGGAGCTGGAGAGCCACCGGGGCGTCAGGACCGCGTACCTCAACCTCGACACCACCTCCGGGCCGCTGCGCGACCGCCGCGTGCGGCAGGCGCTCAACCACGCCGTCGACGTGCCGCTGCTCATCAAGGCCGTACTGGACGGCAAGGCGCGCGAGGTGCCCGCCATGCTGCCGCGCGGCGTCGTCGGCTTCGACGGGTCGATCGAGCCCTTCCGGCGCTCGGTACGCACCGCCCGGCGGCTGCTCGCCGAGGCCGGCCACCCGCACGGCCTCACCACCACGCTCGCCGCCTCCAACGACGACGCCCAGGTCGCCGAGGCCATCTCCGGCCTGCTCGACCGCGCCGGCATCCGGGCCCGCGTCGATCTGCTCGACCCCGGCACCTTCTCCGCCCGCCTCACCTCCGACAACCGGCACGCGCTCGGCCCCATCTACCTGGCCGCCTCCACCGCCTGGACGCTCGACGGCGCGTCCATGGTGCAGTCGAACGTGCGCCATGACCGTCGGCAGAGCCGGTGGGTGTCGAAGGAGGCCGACCGGCTCATCGACGCCGAGGAGCTGTCCATGGACCCCGAAGACCGGCAGCGCGCGTTCACCGCGCTCCAGCGGCTGATCAAACGCGAGGCCCCGTTCGTACCGCTCTACCAGCAGGACATCATCCTCGCCCGGACCACCCGGGTGCGCTGGACACCGGTCGTCAACGGCTCGCTGGCCATGGAGAGCGCGGAGGTGAGGACATGACGGCCGCCTCCGTCCAGCCGACGGCCACCGTCCGGAGACCGAAGTCCGGCCTCCTCCGCCATGTCCTGGTCCGCCTCGCCACCGCCGTCGGCGTGCTCTTCGCGGCCGCCACCCTGGCCTTTGTTCTGGTACGGCTCTCCGGCGACCCGGTCAAGCAGCTGCTGCCCCCGGACGCCACCGCCGCCCAGGAGGCCACGCTGCGCTCCCAACTCGGCCTCGACCAGCCCCTGATCGCGCAGTACGGCGACTTCCTGTGGGGACTGCTCCGGCTCGACCTCGGCGACTCGCTCGTCTACCACGAGCCGGTCGGCCAGGTCATCGCCGACCGCGTCCCGGCCACCCTCGAACTCGCCGCCGGCGCCCTGGTGCTGAGCCTCGTCATCGCCATCCCCGCCGGGATCTACGCCGCGACGCGCCGCGGCCGGGCCGGCGACACGGGCGTGATGACCGCGGTGCTGCTCGGCCAGTCCACCCCGCCGTTCTGGGTCGGCATCCTGCTGATCCTGCTCTTCTCGGTGCGGCTCAAGGTGCTCCCGGCCTCCGGCTACGGCACCTTCGCGCATCTGGTGCTGCCGGCCGTCACCCTGTCCGTCTACTCCATCGCGGTCATCGCCCGCCTGCTGCGCTCCTCACTCATCGACGTCCTCGGCTCGGACCACATCCGCACCGCGAAGGCCAAGGGGCTCGGCCCGGCGAAGGTGGTGCTCGCGCACGGGCTGCGCAACGCCTCGCTGCCGACCGTCACCGTGATCGGCCTGGAGTTCGGCGGACTGCTCGGCGGAGCGATCCTCACCGAGCAGGTCTTCTCCTGGCCGGGCATCGGACGGCTGACCGTGGAGGCCATCTCACACCGGGACTTCCCGCTGGTGCAGGCGGCCGTCCTGTTCTTCGCCGCCGCCTTCGTGATCGTCAACCTGCTGGTCGACCTCTCCTACAGCCTCCTCGACCCGAGAGTGCGGGCCCAATCGTGACCGTCATACGCAACCGGCTCGCCCTGGCCGCCCTCTGCGTCCTCGCGCTGCTGGTGATCGCCGCCGTCTTCGCACCGCTGCTCGCCCCGGACGACCCGGCCAAGCAGCAGCTCCTCGCCCGGCTCACACCCCCGGCCTGGGAGGGCGGCGGCAGCCTCGCCCACCCGCTGGGCACCGATCAGCTCGGCCGCGATGTGCTGTCCCGCGTCATCTACGGCTCCCGGGTCTCGCTCCTCGTCGGCATCGGGGCGGCGCTGCTCGCGGGTGTGGCGGGGGCGGTGTGCGGGCTGTTCGCCGGCTTCCGCGGCGGATGGCCGGACCGGATACTGATGCGCTTCGCCGACATCCAGCTCGCCTTCCCCTCGCTGCTGCTGGCGCTCGCCATCGTCGGCTTCCTCGGCTCCGGGCTGTGGAACGTCGTCCTGGTGCTCGGCTTCACCGGCTGGGTGGCGTACGCCCGCGTGGTCCGCTCCGAGGTGTTGTCGCTGCGCACCCGGGACTATGTGACCCAGGCACGGGCGACCGGGGTCACCGACCTCACCATCATGCGCCGCCATCTGCTCCCCAACGTCCTGCCGCACCTGGCCACCATCGCCACCCTGCACATCGCGGCGGCCATCGTCGCCGAGGCCTCGCTCAGCTACCTCGGTCTCGGCGTGCCCAAGGACACCGTCACCTGGGGCTCGATGCTCGCCGACGGCCAGCTCTATCTCGGCACCTCGTGGTGGGTCGCGGTCTTCCCCGGACTGGCGCTGATGCTCACCTCCCTGGCCATCAACATCACCGGCGACGCGCTGCGCGACGTCGCGGACCCGAAGGCGTACCGCCGATGACCACACATGCTCCCGTGCTCGAGATCCGCGATCTGCACGTCGACTTCCGGCTCGCCACCGGCCCCGTGCACGCCGTGCGCGGCGTGAGCCTGGCGGCACACGCCGGAGAGACCCTGGCCGTCGTCGGCGAATCCGGCAGCGGCAAGTCGGCCACCATGCTCGCCGCGCTGCGGCTCAACCCCGAGCCGCCGTGCGTCTACTCCGGCGGCGAGATCCTTCTCGACGGCCGCGACCTGCTCGCGCTGCCGGAGAAGCGGTTGCGCGAGGTGCGCGGCAACGACGTCGCGATGGTCTTCCAGGACCCGATGACCAGCCTCGACCCGCTGCAGCGGGTCGGCAACCAGGTGGCCGAGGTGCTGCGCACGCACCGCGGGGCCTCGCGCGCCGGGGCCCGGACGGAGGCGGTACGGGCGCTGGACGAGGTCGGCATCCCGGATCCGGAGCTGCGGGCGCGGCAGTACCCGCACGAGCTGTCCGGCGGGCTGCGTCAGCGCGTGATGATCGCGACGGCGCTGGTCGGACGGCCGCGGGTGCTCATCGCCGACGAGCCGACCACCGCCCTGGACGTCACCGTGCAGCGGCAGATCCTGGACCTCATCGCCGAGCTGCGCGCCCGGCACGGAATGGCGGTGGTGCTGGTCACCCACGACCTCGGAGTGGTCGCGGAGACCGCCGACCGGGTCGTGGTGATGAACGCCGGCCGGGTCGTGGAGCACGGCACCGTCGCCGAGGTCTTCGAAACGCCCCGGCAGCAGTACACCCGCGACCTGCTGGCCGCCACCCCGCGACTGGAGCCCACCTCATGACGACCGCCGGGACGAAGACGCCCGCGATGCGGCCACTGCTCGAACTCGACGCTCTGTCAAAGGAGTTCACCGGACCCGGCGCCACCCGAACCCTCGCCGTCGACGATGTCACCCTCACCGTCGAGGACGGCGAGACCCTCGCCCTCGTCGGCGAGTCCGGCTCCGGGAAGACGACCCTGACCCGGTTGCTGCTGGGCCTGCTGGACCCCACCGCCGGGGCCGTCCGCTTCGAGGGCCACGACCTCGCCGCACTCTCGCCCGCCGAGATGCGTGCGCTGCGGGCCGGGATCCAGGTCGTGCTCCAGGATCCGTACTCGAGCATGAATCCGCGCATGAGAGTCACCGATATCGTGGCCGAGCCGCTGGTCACCCATGACGTCACCTACCGCGGACGGCGCTCCCGGGCGCGGCTGCGGGAGCGGGTCGGCGAGTTGCTGGAGTCGGTCGGGCTGCCGGCGCGGTTGCAGGACCGGTACCCGCACGAGTTCTCCGGCGGGCAGCGCCAGCGCGTCTCCATCGCCCGGTCGCTGGCGTCCTCGCCGCGGCTGGTGGTGCTCGACGAGCCGACCAGCGCCCTCGATGTCTCCGTCCAGTCCCAGGTCCTCGATCTGCTGGCCGAGTTGCAGCGAGAGCACGGCCTGACCTACGTGTTCGTCTCGCACAACCTCGCCGTGGTCCAGCGGATCGCCGACCGGGTGGCGGTGCTGCGGCGCGGCAGGGTGGTCGAGTGCGGGGAGACCGCCGCCGTGCTGGGCGCGCCCCGGCACCCGTACACCCGCGAACTGCTGGCCGCCGTGCCACGCCCCGACGCGTACCGGACCAGGACCGGGAGCGGGGCTAGCGGTGCGTGAGGACCAGCCCCGCGCCCCCGAGCAGCGCCACGTCGTCCGGGCGGCCCGGCTCGCCCAGCACCACCCGCGGCGGGGCGGCCGTCGACCAGCCGCTGTCCCGGCGCAGCCGCTCCTCGACCCGGGCCCGGAACCCCTCTCCGCCGTCGACGGCCTCGCCGTGCAGC
Organism: Streptomyces rugosispiralis; assembly: GCF_024505145.1. Lineage (GTDB taxonomy): Bacteria > Actinomycetota > Actinomycetes > Streptomycetales > Streptomycetaceae > Streptomyces > Streptomyces rugosispiralis. The sequence continues at coordinate 253,691 of NZ_JANIAA010000001.1, forward strand.
ACGAACAGACCGGGGGCGAAGAGCTGCTGGATGTTGACCAGGCCGAGCGCGAGGTTGTCGGCGTACTCCTCGACCATCGGCCGGCCGCCGTCCCCACGTCGTACCAGCGCCTCGAGCGTCATTCCGGTGCCCAGCCCCTCCGCCTGCGCCCGCCGCCGCAGCCAGCGCGTCGTGGCCACGGTCTTCCAGCAGCCGCGCGCCCCGCAGGTGCACGGCTCGCCACCGGCCAGCACCGTCATATGGGCCCCGCTGCGGCCACCGTGCGGGGCCAGCAACTCGCCGCCGAGGAACACCCCGACGCCCAGCACCTCGCCGGTGGACACCGAGGCGAAGGACCGAAGGCCCCGGCCCGCGCCGAACCACCGGTCGCCCAGCACCTGGAGCCGGGCCCGGTGCTCGACGTACACCGGCACCCCCAGCGTCCGCCGCAGCACCTCCGCGACCGGGTAGCCGCGCAGCGCCGGGACGTCGTTGACCTCGATGAAGGTGCCCCGCTCCGGGTCCACGAGACCGGCCGCGGCCACTCCGACCCCGGTCAGCTCACGCCCGTCGAAGCACTCCCGGGCGGCCTGCCGCACCGCCGCGTCCACCCCGGCCGCCTCCCGCGCCGCCGGGTCGAAGCCGGCCGCGGCGCGCCGCAGCAGTTCGCCGGAGTGGTCGACCAGCGCCGCGCGCACCTGTCCGGGCACCACCTCCACGGCGCCCAGCAGCGGGCGTGCGGGAGCGACCGGAGGATCGGGCACCAAGCGGAGCCGGGGGCGTCCGCCGTCGGGGGCGAGTGCGGCCATGCGCAGACTCTGCCACGCCATGAACCCAGGAGGTAGTACCACAGTGCTCCGGCTGACCGAACTCACCTGGCGCGAGGCCCGGGCCGCGGGCGCGGACGCCATCGCCCTGCTGCCCATCGGCTCGCAGGAACAGCACGCCGGCCACCTGCCGATGGGCACCGACACGCTGCTGGTCACGGCGGTGGTGGACCGGGCGGCCGAGCTGCTGGCGGACGCCGGGCCGCCGGTCGTGCGGCTGCCCGCCCTGCCGTACGGGCACAGTCCGCACCATCTCTTCGCGGCCGCGGTGTCGCTGTCGGCGGGCACCCTGGCGGCGGTCCTCGCCGACATCCTGCGCTCCCTCACCGCGAGCGGCTTCCACCGCGTCCTGATCGTCAACGGCCATGGTGGCAATGACGAGATCATGCGCCTGGCGGTCAAGGAACACGCGCTGCGTGCCGAGGGCACGTTCGCGGCCTGCTCCTACTGGAGCCTCGGCGAGGCGTCGGAGAACCCCGGGCACGCCGGCCGCTACGAGACCTCCCTCATGCTCGCCGCCCACCCGGACCTGGTCCGTACCCCGATCGAGCCACACCGTCCCGCCGGTGCCCCGCCGCTCTTCGACGCCCCGCCGCACCCCGGCCTCACCGCCGAGCGGCACGGCGAGTGGGCACGGGTGGGCGGGATGACCGACGACCCGTCCACGGCTCGCCCCGACCCGGGCGAGCTGTCCGCCCGCGCCGCCGAACTGGCCCGGGCGATCCGGGCATTCGCCGAAGCAACCGCCCCCGGTGCCATCTGAGGAGCCTCGTACATGAAGGTCACACACGTCGACGTCCGGGTCGTGAACCTCCCCCTCACCTCCCCGTTCACCAGTTCTTTCGAGACCAAGACGGGCGAGACCCGCACCGTGGTCCGGATCCGGACGGACGAGGGGGTGGACGGCTGGGGCGAGACGATGTGGGGGCGGCCGGTGGCCGCGCTCGTCCGCAAGCTCGCGCCCGATCTCATCGGCACCAGCCCGTTCGCCCTGGAGTCCTTCCACCGCAAGCAGCACATGGTGCCGTTCTTCCACGGTTACCTCGGCTACGCCGCCATCGCCGCCCTGGACGTCGCCTGCTGGGACGCCATGGGCAAGGCCACCGGCCACTCAATCACCGACCTGCTCGGCGGGGCGGTGCGCGACACCGTCCCGCTCACCGCGCTCGTCACCCGCGCCGACGGCGCCACCCCGGAAGCCCTCGCCGAGCACGCCGCCCGGGTGGTGGCCGAGGGCGGATTCCCGGCGGTCAAGCTCAAGGGCACCACGGATGTGGACGGCGACGTCGCCAACCTCCGCGCGCTGCGGGCCGCGCTGCCGGACACCGAGCTGCGCGTCGATCCCAACGCCGCCTGGTCGGTGCCGGATTCGGTACGCGCGGGCATCAAGCTGGAGGAGCTGGACCTGGAGTACCTGGAGGACCCGTGCCCCGGCATCGAGGGCATGAGCCAGGTGCGGGCCAAGGTACGCATCCCGCTGTGCACGAACATGTGCGTCGTCCGCTTCGAGGACTTCGCCCCGGCGGTGCGGCTCGGCGCGGTGGACGTCGTCCACGGCGACGTCTACAAGTGGGGCGGCATCGCGCCGACCAAGGCCCTCGCCGCCCACTGCGAGACCTTCGGCCTGGGCATGAACCTGCACAGCGGCGGCGAGCTGGGCATCGCCACCGCCGCCCACCTCGCCGTGGTCGCCAGCACTCCGGTGCTCAGCCGCGCCATCGACAGCATGTACTACCTGCACGCCGATGACATCGCCGACCCGATCCCGCTCATCGACGGCAGCCTCGCCGTCCCGCGGGGACCGGGCCTGGGCGTGCGCGTCGACGAGGAGAAGCTGCGGCACTATGCGGCGGTGAACGAGCGGGAGGGCGATCTGACGGGATGATGCCTCCCCCTGCCCATCAGGCTCCGAGCTGCGTCAACAGCGCTCAGAAAACGTCCCGCGCGATGAGACACCAATTGGTGTCCATTGACAGTCGGTGACGCCTGCCGCCAGGATTGCGGCATGCTCACGACGCACCCCGGTGTGGTGTGCCGCTATGTGGATCTGCGGCGCACCTCCAGCGCGCTCTGTCGCTGACCAGCCGCCGCCCATGGCCCACCGGCCCCGGTCCGGTCCGGTCCGCCGGAACCGGCCGTCCGCCGTACCGCCGTACCGCCGCGCCGAAGTGGGCCTCCTGCCGCTCCCCCGCCGGCTGGGCTCCGCCGCCACGCCACGCGCCGCGCCCGCCGACCGGGCCGGACGCGAGGCACTCCGCGCGCCGCCGCACGCCTGAACCGACCACAGGGAGAGACCCCCATGTCCCGCACGCTCCACCTCGCGCTGCACCCGTACGGCGTCGGCGGCCCGGGCCAGCACGGACTGTGGAAGGATCCGCGGGTCGCGAAGAACGCGAGCATCGACATCAACTACTACATCCGGCAGGCCAAGGCGGCCGAACACGCCCTCTTCGACGCCCTGTTCATCGTCGACAGCCAGTTCATCGACGCCACCTACCCGGCCCACTACCTCAACCGGCTGGAGCCGCTGACCCTGCTGTCGGCGGTCGCCACCCACACCCGGCACGTCGGGCTGGTCGGCACGGCCAGCTCGACGTACAACTCGCCCTTCAACCTGGCCCGGCGGTTCGCCTCCCTCGACCACATCAGCGGTGGCCGCGCCGGCTGGAACGTCGTGACCAGCTTCGACACGGGAGCCTCCCGGAACTTCGGGCTCGAAGAACACCTCGACTACACCACCCGCTACCGCCGCGCCCTGGAATTCGTGCGGGTCGCCCGCGGCCTGTGGGACTCCTACGAGGACGACGCGTTCCCCGCCGACGTCGAGCGCGACCTGTTCCTCGACCCGGCCAAACTGCACCGACTCGACCATGAGGGCGAGCACTTCAAGGTGGCGGGTCCGCTCAACCTCTCGCGCTCGCCCCAGGGACAGCCGGTGATCTTCCAGGCCGGAGTCTCCGAAGAGGGCCGCGACCTCGCCGCGCGGGTCGCCGAGGGCATCTACGCGCCGGGCGGCTCGCTGGAGCAGGCGCGGGAGTACTACGCCGACATCAAGCGCCGCACCGCCGCCCACGGGCGCGATCCCGAGCGCATCAAGATCTTCATCCATGGCGGGCCGGTCGTCGCCGCGACCGACGAAGCGGCCCGGCGCCGGGAGCGGGAGATCTTCGAGGAGGACGACGACTTCGACCGCAACCTCGCGCTTCTCGGCCGTTCCTTCGGCGCCTACGACTTCGGCGCACACGATCTGGACGCGCCGTTCCCGGACGTGGCGCACCTCGCCGAGAAGGGCGGCCGGACCGGCGCCGCCAAGATCATCGCCCGCGCCACGGCGGAGCACCTGACGTTGCGCCAGGTGGCCGAGTCCATCGGCGAGTTCCGGCGCGCCCCGTTCGTCGGTGCGCCGGAGACGGTCGCCGACACCATCGAGCGGTGGTTCTCCGCCGGCGCCTTCGACGGCATCAACCTCGCCTTCCGCACCGACGACGACCTCGGCCTCTTCGTCGACGGCGTCGTCCCGATCCTCCAGAGGCGCGGGCTGTACCGCACCGAGTACCGGGCCGACACCCTGCGCGGCAATCTCGGGCTGCCGGTCCCCGTCAACCGCTGGACATCCGCCGAAGCGCGAGCCTGATGTGCCCGGCTACTCCATTGTGCCCGGCTACTCCTTGACCGCCCCCGAGTTCGCCCCCTGCACGAAGTAGCGCTGGAAGCAGAAGAACAGCGCCGCCACCGGCAGGGTCGCCAGCAGGGCCGCCGCCAGCTTCAGCGGGTACTGCGTACCGCCGCCCAGTCCGCCCGAGACAAACCGCGCGAGCCCGGTCGTCAGCGTCTCGTACTGGCCGGACTGCGTGGCCACCAGGAAGTGGGTGAACTCGTTCCAGGAGCCCTGGAACGACAGGATCGTCAGGGTGATCAGCGCGGGCCGGGCCATCGGCAGCACCACCGACCAGAAGGTCCGGATCACCCCGGCGCCGTCCACCCGCGCGGCCTCCTCGACCTCCCGGGGGATGGACTCGAAGAATTGCTTCATGATGAAGATCCCGGCCGCGTCCACCATCAGCGGAAGGATCATGCCGGTGTAGGTGTCGAACAGCCCGAACGTGTTCAGCACCAGGAACTTCGGGATCAGCAGCGCCACCCCGGGCACCGCCATCACCCCGACGACGAAGCCGAACAGCAGCGAGCGGCCCCGGAAACGCAGCCGAGCCAGCGCGTACCCCGCCATCGAGTCGAACAGCACCCGCCCGGCGGTGACCAGGACCGCGACCAGGGTCGAGTTGCCCAGCCAGCGCAGGAACGGCACCCCGTCCCCGGCCTGGCTCAGCCCGAACAGCCGCTGGTAGGCGGCGGTCGTCGGGGTGGTGGGCACCAGTCCGAGCGGATGCGCCGCCGCATCCGGGTCCGTCTTGAACCCGGTCACCAACTGGAGCGCGAACGGCAGCAGGTACAGCAGTGCGGCCCCCACCACCAGCGCGTATCCCAGCGCCCGCAGCGGCAGCGGGAACCGGCCGAGCACCGGGCGGCCCGCGTCCCTGGCCCTGGCCTCGGGGGCAGCCGTGGCCGTGGCGTTCATCGATTCCTCCCGGGGCGGGGACCGCGCTCCCGCAGCGCCCAGCGCTGCAGGGCGGTGATGAGCAGGATCAGCACGAGCAGGATGAAGGCGATGGCCGCGCCCTGCCCGAAGTCGGCGTCGTCGAAGGCCGTCGAGTACGACAGGAAGGCCGGCGTCAGCGTCGTGTTGCCCGGGGCGCCCTGGCCCATCACATACACCTGGTCGAAGACCTGCCAGGTGGCGATCGTCCCCAGGGTGAGGACGAGGAAGAGCACCGGCCGCAGTGCGGGCAGCGTGATGTGGCGCAGCATCTGGCGGCGGTTCACGCCCTCGATGGCGGCCGCCTCCTCCAGCTCGCGCGGGATGTCCTGGAGGGCCGCGAGGAAGATCAGCATGAAGGTACCGGAGGTCGTCCACACGGCCAGCAGAATGATCGTGCACATCGCGACGGACGGACCGGACAGCCACTCGTACCAGGAAAGGCCCATGAAGGAGTGGTCGGCCAGCACACCCGGGGGGTGGTCGGGGTCGACGATCCCCAGGCCGCCGAGCAGCGTCGAGAGCACCCCGCGCGAGTCGGCGAACCAGTTCGGGCCCTTCACCCCGATCCAGGACAGCAGCGTGTTGACGGCACCGCTGCCCTGGAAGAGAAAGAGGAAGACGGTGGAGACCGCGATCGAGCTGGTGACCGACGGGAAGAAGAACGTGGTGCGCAGGGCGCCCCGGGCGCGCAGCAGCCGCTGGTTGACGATCAGCGCGAGCACCAGCGCGAGCCCGGTCTGCAGCGGCACGGTCAGCGCCACGTAGTAGACGTTGTTGCGCAGCGAGGTCGCGAAGAGGGTGCGGTCGAGGCCGTCCTCGGTGAGCAGCGTCCGGTAGTTGTCCAGGCCCACGAACTTCGCCTGCCCGGTGAACGGGTTGGACTGCCCGTCCCAGTCCAGCAGGCTGACCCACAGGGCCATCAGGATCGGCAGCACCAGGAACAGGCCGAGGATCAGCACCATGGGGCTGACGAACAGCCAGCCCCAGGCGCCTTCGCCGCGGCGGCGCCCCGCGGGCGGGGTGTTTGGGGTGCGGGGCGCCGCCTTGGGGCCGGACCCGCCGGGCGCGTCAGGTGCGCCCGGCGAACCGGCCGTACGGGGGTCCCCGCCGGCGGCCCCGGGGGCCGGGCGGGGACCGGACGACGCGCCACGCGGGAGGTGGCGCGCCGTGCGGTGGGTGGTGCGGAAGGGCATGACGGCTCAGTCGCCCTTCGCCATGGTCTGTTCGCCGTTGCGCTGCAGGTCGGCGAGGATCTTCTTCGGGTCCGTGGTGCGCAGCGACTGGAGTTCGGTGTTGAACTGGCTGAGCACCTTGTCGAACCCGGCGACGGTCACCGGGCCCTGCGCGTAGGCGTTGGCGTCGACCCAGGCCTTGGCGTCCGGTTCCTGCTTCGCGTACTCGGCGAGGGCGCTGGTGCGCGAGGGCATCACCCCGAATCCCTCCGCGAACTTCAGCTGCCGCTCACCGGAGCTGAGGTACTTCACCAGGTCCACGGCCGCCGACCGGTGGGCGCTCTCGGCGGCCACGCCCCAGCAGTTGCTGAAGGCGAGCGTGGCCTTTCCGGCCGGTCCCGCGGGCAGCGGGACCACCTTGTACGGCACATCCGGGTAGTCGAGCTTCATGCCGCCGGTCAGCCAGTTGCCCTCGATGGTCATGGCGGCCTTGCCCTTGCCGAGGGCCTCGCCGCCCCAGCTGGTGTCGACCTGCTTGGCGTACTTCAGCGAGCCGGACCGCAGCAGTGACCTCACAAAGCCGAGCCCCTCGGCGTTCTTCGCGCTGTCGGCGGTCATCTTCGTCTGCTTCGCGTCGGTGATCCATCCGCCCGCCTGCTTCATGAAGACGCCGAGCCGCTGGTACTCGTCGCTGGTGACCAGGCCGGTGACGCCGTCGCCGGTGAGTTTCCCGGCGACCTTCCTCAGCTCGTCCCAGGAGGTGGGGTAGTCCTTCTCGGTCAGCCCCGCCTTCTTCCACAGATCGGTGTTGATGGCGAGGGCGAGGGTGGAGGTGTCCTTGGGCAGGCACACCAGCTTCCCGTCGTAGGTGAAGGCGGTGCGCAGCGGCTCGGCGAAGTCGTCCGCGTCCTTGACCTTGTCGCCGTACGGGTAGAGGGAACCGCCCTTGGCGTAGTTCGCGAACTGGTCGGAGTTGACGTAGAAGACGTCCGGCGGCCGGTGCCCGGCGAAGGACTGGGCCAGCTGCTGGTTCATGTCCTTGGCGGCCTCGACGGTCACCTTGTTGCCGGACCGCTTCTCGTACGCGGCCGCGGCCTCCTTGACCGCCTTGGTCTCGGCGTCGCCCGAAGTGGCTATCAGGACCTTCAGATGCTGTTTGGCGCCGGTGTCCTGCTGGGTTTCCTTGTCGCCGCCGAAGCTCGACGAGCAACCGGTGGCGGCCAGGAGCGCCGCGCAGGTGACGAGGGCGGCCGTGGCCGTGCGGGGGGCCATGATTCCTCCGTGGATTAGGGATGGTACGTGCGGCTCGAGGGGGGTGGAGGAGAGGTGATGTCCGGGGCGCGGCGCCTCACGGCGCCGGCGACAGGGAGCGACGGTGCGTCAGGGCGCCGGTGTGTCGGAACCGGGCGCCGGGGCGCTGTCGCGGATGACGAGGGAGGGCTCCAGCAGGACGCGCTCCGGTGGCGCGGCCGGGTCGGCCATCCGGGCCAGCAGCAGCCGTACGCACTCCCTGCCGACCGCCTCCAGCGGCTGGGCGACCGTGGACAGGGAGGGCGAGAGGATCCCGGCGATCGGCGAGTCGTCGAAGCCGACCACGGCGACGTCCCGGCCCGGGACGGCGTTCCGCTCGCGCAGCGCGTGATAGCAGCCGAGCGCCAGCATGTCGCTGGCCGCGACCACGGCCGTGGCACCCGCGTCCAGTAGCGGCTTCACGGCGATCCGGGCCGCCTCGACGTCCCCGGCGCTCTCCGCGCGCCGTCCGCGCGTCGGGAGCCCGTGCCGGCGCATGGCCCGCTGCCAGCCCCCGGCACGGTCGTCACCGACGCCGGAGCCGCGCGGCCAGCCCAGGAAGGCGATCCTGCGGTGCCCGAGGGCGACCAGATGCTCCACGGCGGCGTCGGTGCCCGAGGCGCCGTCGACGTCGGCCCAATCACCGATCTGCCGCCCCGACCACATCCGGCCGAAGCCGACGAACGGTACGCCCCGCTTGGCCAGCCACGCCTGGCGCGGGTCCTGGCGGGCGGTGTTGCTGAGCACGAAGCCGTCGACCTCGTGCCGGCCGAGCAGTTCCTCGTACCCTTCCAGGCTCGGGCCGCCGGGCGGGCAGGCGAAGAGCAGCATCCGGTAGCCGGCCTCGTCGGCGGCCTGCGACAGGGCGTGCAGAAAGCGGTCCATGACCGGGGCCGTGTCGCCGCCCGGAGTGGGCTGGATGCCGTAGCCGATCAGCTTGCTGGAGCGGGTGCGCAGGGTCTGCGCGGCGCGGCTCGGGCGGTAGCCCATCTCGTCGATCGCTCCGCGGACTCGCTCCAGGGTCTCGGGGCGCAGCAGCTCCGGCGAGTTGATCGCGTTGGACACGGTCTGCGGGGAGACACCGGCCCGGCGGGCGACCATGGCGAGGGTCACCGGGCTGCCCTTGGGCGAGGGACTGCTGGTGGAGCGGGGCATACGGGTCTCCGGCGTACGAGGGTCTGAAGCCTGGTCCTACAAAGTTGATTTGAGCGTTCCAAAAGCATTGTCAGCGCTCTGAAGAGGCCGTTAGTGTCTTTGGATCGATCTAATGCTGAGAGGTTCTACTCCTTTGGACACCACTGTCAAGACCCAGGACACCAACGAAACGGTCACTACCCCCACTTCGGTGGCCGCGAACTTGCAGCCGTTCCTGCACGACGCGGTCGTCACGCTGTACGCGCCGAGCTTTGTGATCTCGCGCGCGGACGGGCAGCTCGACGGGGGTGCGGATGGCTTCTACCACGGTGACGGCAGGGCGCTGTCCCACCTGACCGTCGCGGTGGAGTCGATCGACCTGGCCCCGGTCGGCGGCGGACTCAGGGGGGCCGACCGGGCGGACTTCCGGGCGATCCTGCGCGGGCTCGGCGAGGCGACGCCCGACCCGGCGGTCGCCCTGGACCGCCGCCGGACCGTCGCCTCCGGGCGGTTGGAGGAGAGCTTCGAGGTCACCAACGCGGGCACCCGGCGGGTCGGTTTCCGGCTCACGGTCACGGCCGGCACGGACCTCGCCCTGATGGAGCGGGTGAAGTCGGGCCACGTCCTGGACCCGGTGCCGGCGCGGGCCGAAGACTCGGAAGGCGCCGAGGGCGGCGATCTGGTGTGGTCCCGCGACGGGTTCACGGTACGCCTGGTCAGCGAGCCCGCGCCGGACGCCCTGGAGGCGCCGGAGGGCCGGCTGTCGTACGACGTGGAACTGGACCCCGGCGCTTCATGGACGGCGACGCTGCGCTGCACGGCGGCGTACGCGGACGGCGACCAGTTCCCGGCCGCCCCGGCGGACGCCGTGCCGTGGCGCGGCCCGGCCCTGCGCAGCGCGGACCGGCGCTTCGACCAGTGGCTGGACCAGTCGGTGGCCGACGCGGACCGGCTGCGCCTGATGGACCCCCGGTCCACGGAGGGGCGCGCGGACGGCGCGAACAGGCCGGATCAGTTCCTGGCCGCCGGGGCCCCGTGGTTTCTGACCCTCTTCGGCCGTGACTCGTTGTGGGCCGCCCGCATGCTGCTCCCGCTCGGCACCGAGCTCGCGGCCGGTACGCTGCGCACGCTCGCCCGCCGCCAGGGGGCGGTGGCCGACCCCGCCACGGAGGAGCAGCCGGGGAAGATCCTGCACGAAGTGCGGCGCTCCACCCAGAACTTCACCGACACCTTCGCCGTCCCGCCGGTGTACTACGGCACGGTCGACGCGACCCCCCTGTGGATCACCCTGCTCCATGACGCCTGGCGCTGGGGTCTGGCCCCCGAGCAGGTGGAACAGCTGCTGCCGCACACCGAGTCGGCGCTCGCGTGGATACGCGACCAGGCGGCCGCGGCCGACGACGGCTTTCTCAGGTACGTCGACCGGACCGGCCGGGGCCTGGCCAATCAGGGCTGGAAGGACTCCGGCGACGCCATCCGCCATCGCGACGGCCGGCTCGCCGACCCCCCGATCGCGCTGTGCGAGGTGCAGGCGTACGCCTACGAGGCGGCGCGGGGCGGCGCGGCGCTGCTGCGCGCTTTCGGGCGGCCGGGCGCGGACGCGTGGGAGGAATGGGCGGAGGCGCTCGCCACCCGCTTCCGGAAGAGCTTCTGGGTGGCGGACGCCCAGGGCCCGTACCCGGCGGTCGCGCTGGACCGCGACGGCCGGCCGGTGGACTCGGTCACCTCGGGCTTCGGCCACCTCCTCGGGACGGGCCTGCTCAACCAGGAGGAGAGCGCGGCGCTCGCGGCCCGGCTGACCGGCCCCGACCTCGACTCCGGCCACGGTCTGCGCACCCTGAGCAGCGACTCGGTGGGCTTCAACCCGTACGGCTACCACATTGGTTCCATCTGGCCGCACGACACCGCGATCGCGGTGCACGGCCTGGTCAGGGCCGGCTTCCCGGACGCGGCGGCGCCGCTGGCGGCGGGCCTGCTGACGGCGTCGGCGGGGTTCGCCGGACGCCTGCCCGAGCTGTTCGCAGGCCACGGCGGAGCGGCGGGCCCGCACCCGGCCCCCTACCCCGCGTCCTGCCGCCCCCAGGCATGGGCGGCCGCCTCCTCGGTCCAGGTGCTGCGCTCGGTCCTCGGTCTGGAGGCGGACGTCCCGGGCGGCACGGTCACGGTGGCCCCCGCCTTCGCCGGGGCGTACGCCCCGCTGACGGTGACGGGGCTCCAGGTCGGCGGGGCCCGGCTGGACATCACACTGGCGGCGGACGGAGCGGTGAACGTGACGGCGCCGGAGGGGCTGACGGTGGTCTCGGCCTGACGCGACGCCCCCCGGTGCCCGGCGGCGGCTCCGCCCATGGGACACCCGGCCACACCCTCGACCGTCCCGGTGTGTGTACCGCACATTGGCCTCACCACCAATGTGTATGAACACTTGCCTCCGACGTTCCGCGAGCCGCATCACAGACGAGGGATGCGGCTCGCTCACGAGGGGAGAGCCGCGATGACCTTCAGGCCCATCGACAGTCACCACGTCCTGAGCCGCCGATCCACGCTCACCGCAGCGGGGATCGCGGCCGTGAGCGCTCTCGGCGTGCATGGCGCGGAGGCCCGGCCGAGGCACCCGAGCGCGTCCAGCCGCTCGGGCCTCGCGCCGGGCGCCGAGCCGATCGCCGAGAACCTGCTCGACACCACCCCGGAGAACCAGGCCGCGACCTATCGGCACGTCGACCGCCAACGGCTCGCGATCCGTGCCATCCACACGGACCCGGCCCGAACCACCCCGCTCCCGCACAACGGAACGTCGCTGGGCGACGTGCGCTACGTCTACAAGGGGACCAGGCGCACCGTCCGGCGCTTCGTCTCCGAGAACCGGATCGCCGGTCTCCTGGTGCTCAAGGACGGCGCCATCGCCCACGAGCAGTACGCGATGGGCAACACCGAGACGACGCGGTGGACGTCGATGTCCATTGCCAAGTCCGTCACCGCCACCTTGATCGGCGCGGCCCTGGCCGACGGCGCGATCGGCGGACTCGACGACCCGGTCCTGCGGTACGTCCCCGAGCTGAAGGGCAGCGCCTACCGGGACAACACGATCCGGCAGCTCCTCCAGATGAGCTCGGGCGTCAAATGGATCGAGGCCGGCGCGAACGATCCCTATGGCGACAACGACATCGCCCGCATGTTCAAAGGGATATACGGCAAACAGCGGGGCGCGGTCATGGAACTCATGCGGACCCGCCCGCGGGCAGCGGCACCCGGCAGCGTCTTCAACTACTCCACCGGCGAGGCCTACGTGCTCTCGGCCGTCGTCGCCAACGCGACGGGGAAGACCGCGAGCCACTACCTGTCGGAGAAGATCTGGCGCCCCCTGGGCATGGAAGCCGACGCGTACTGGATACTCGACGCGCCCGGGGGCCGGGAGATGGGCGGAAGCTGCATCCAGGCGACACTGCGCGACTACGGCCGCTTCGGGCAGTCCATCCTGACCGGCGGCGACGGAGTGGTGCCGAGGGGATGGCGGGACCGGGCCGGCCGGCCCGAATCGAGGATCACCGACTACGGCCGCCTGTACGAGGGATCCCCGTACGGCTACGGCTACCTGTGGTGGGCCATCCCGCCCGGGGTCGCCGGTGCGCGTGGCCCCGTCCCGACCTTCGTAGGGCTCGGACACGGCGGGCAGAAGCTCTACATCAACCCCGCGGAGGGCGTCGTCACCGTGGTATGGAGCGCTCTGCGGCCCGGGGTCGACGTGGACCCGGAGCTGTTCGCACTACTCGACTCCGTGGTCCACGCCCTGCGCTGAGCCCGAGATCTCACCCCCGCTCACGGGGCGGTGTGCAGCGGCACGGCCCATTCCACGACGGTGCCGCTCGGCTCGTTCGGGCGGAGGGAGAACGAGCCGCCCAGTTCCTCGGCGCGTCGCCGGAGGTTGGCCAGGCCGCTTCGGCGGGTGACGGCCGAGTCGATGCCGTGGCCGTTGTCCGCCACTTTCAGCCGCAGCGCCGTGTCGGTGACCTCCACGCCGACGTCGACGGCGGTGGCCTGGGCGTGCCGGGCCGCGTTGGACAGGGCCTCGCCGGCCACGGCGAGCATATGCTCGGCGTGACCGGCGGGGACGTTGGTGTCCAGCAGGCCGGTCATGCGCAGCGCGGGCGCGAAGCCCAGGGCTTCGGCGGCCCTCTCCATGGCCGCCACCAGCCGGGCTCGCAGCCCTTCGCTCCGGGCCCGGTCCTGCTCGCCGAGCGAGTAGATGGTGGAGCGGATGACCTTGATGGTGTCGTCCAGGTCGTCGACCACCCGCTGGATCCGCGCGCCCACCTGCGGCCGGTCGGCGAGGCGGCCGAGCGTGGATTGCAAGGTCAGCGCCCCGGCGAATAATCGCTGGATGACGAGGTCGTGCAGATCGCGGGCGATCCGGTCACGGTCGTTGAGGACCAGCATGCGATCGGCGTCCTGCCGGTGCTCCGCGACCTCGAGCGCCAGCGCCGCCTGATTGCCGTACCCGATCACCGTGTCGATGACGGCGTCGGTGAAGACCGCGCCGCCCGGTACGTTGGCCACCTGCAGCACCCCCCGTACATGGTCGCGGGTACCGAGGGGGACGAGGAAGGCGGGGCCCAGCTCCACGATCGCGGCGCTGCCACCGGTGGCGCGCGGATCGGCGCTGACCGCGTCGCTGGTGATGGTCTCCCCGGAGGCGAAGACCTTCGCCGCCAGCGTGGCGGCGCCCAGTACCAGACCGCGCGCGTCCTCCGCACGGGTTCCGGAGGCGGCCTCGATGACCAGCTCGCCGCTGTCGCCGACCGGGACGGCCAGGGTGACCAGGTAGGCGCCGGCCATCTCGCGCAGGGTGTCGGTGAAGGACTCCAGCACCGCGGCGGGTTCGGTACCGGACAGCAGGCTACGGGTCAGCTCGTTGCTCGCCGCCAGCCACCGCTGCCGGCGGCGGGCGTCGTCGTACAGCCGGGCGTTGTCGATCGCCACTCCGGCCGCCGCGGCCAGGGTGCGCAGCACCGCCTCGTCGTCGGCGTCGAACTCCGCGGCGCCCTGTTTGTCGGTCAGGTACAGGTTGCCGAAGACCTGCTCGCGCACCTTGATCGGGGCGCCGAGGAAGCTGGTCATCGGCGGATGCCCGGACGGGAAACCCACAGAAGAGGGATGCCGCGCCAGATCGGCCAGGCGCAGCGGCTCCGGGTGACGGATCAGCAGCCCCAGGATGCCCTCGCCGCGCGGGTAGTGACCCATTTCCGCGATGGTCTCCTCGTCGACGCCGACGGTGAGGAACTGCTTGATCGTGCCTTCCTCGGCCAGCACGCCGAGCGCCCCGTACTTCGCGTCGACCAGGCTGACGGCCGACTCCACGATGCGCTGCAGCACCACCTCCAGCTCCAAGTCGGAACCGATCGCCAGCACCGCGTCCAGCAGCGTATGGATGCGGTCGCGTGCCGCCCGAACCTGCGCCACCTGCTGCTGCAGACCCTCCAGCAGCTCATCCAGACGCAGCTGGGGCAAGGCCCCGGACACCGCGGTTTCGCAGGGCTTTTGGCCGCACTCGTCCACCACAGCTGCTCCCCTTTTCCGTCGCGCCGACCGACACCAGGATGCCCGAGACACGGACCCGGATCGACGGCGCCCCGAGGAGCAGCTCGGCAGCGCACATGCGGTTACGGCGCCGGGCGCGTGCCGTCGGCCGGTCGACGGTGCCGGGGCGGAGTGCGCATGGGGTGCGGGAACCCGGCGGGTGACCGCGTGGCGCGGACAGGGCGGTGGCGAGCAGGACGACACCGGCGAACCGACGGCGAGCACCCGGGCCGGTTCCGTCGCGCGGTTCGGCCGTGGGGCCCGTGCGCGACGTTCCGGCGCTGTCGGCGGAACGCTCGTGCGCCGCTCACCTGGTCCTCCGTAGGGGATTGGCGCGCGGTGTGCGTCCGGCCGCCCGGGAGTCAGGGCAGACGTGGCGAGCGGCCGGACGGTGACCGGTCCGGCCCGTGCGCGGCGCCCGCCACGGGGGACGGCGATGGAGACAGCCGAACGGGCGCTCGATGCGGTCGTACACGGGATACCTCCGGATCGGTCGGCAACCAGCTTCCGGCATCGGGCGGTCCCGGCGCGGCGGCCGATGAGCCCTTGGAGGTGGGCCAAGGGTCCCCTCTGCCAAGTCCATTGGGAGCCGGGCCGGTTGGGGTCGGCCGCCGCCCGGGTAGGAGATGCCGGCGGTCCAGCCGGGGCGGTCAGAGGCAAGCCTCCCCGTTCCGCGGCGGTCGGCGGCCGGGCCGAGCGGCCCTCGGGCGCCGCCCACTCGGCCCTGACCACCGCTCCGGAGAGAGCCGAAGCGGCTCCCGGACAGGGACGTTCGGCCCCGGGCTCGGAGCGGGGCCGACGCCTAGCGTTCATGCCCATGGAGAACGACAAGACTGCGCGCCCCTCGCGACGGCGCACGGCCGGGGGCCGGCCCCCGGCCACCCGCAGGCTCGTGGCGGGCGGCGGCCAGGACGGCCCGATCCGCGACACCGAGGGAGGCCGTGCGTGAGCCCGCTGCCCGCGACCGTGTCCGCCATGGTGCGCACCCGTTTGCGCGCCGCGGTCCGTCGTCCGTCGCGTCCGTCGCGTCCGTCGCCCCAGGAGACCGAGGACCGGGCGCGCCCCATGAGCCGGGCCCGCCCGCGGCGGGCGGGCCGACGCATCGGCCGGCTGCTGGCCCTGACCGGAGCCGTCGGCTGGCTCGCCTCCTTCCAGCTCGCGGTGGACGACTGGCGGCTGCTGAAGGACCCGGCCTATCAGCCGCCGTGCGACATCAGCCCGATCGTCAGCTGCGGCAGCGTCATGTCCAGCCCGGAGGGCAGCGTCTTCGGGTTCCCCAACATGCTGCTCGGCCTCGGCGCCTTCGCCGCGGTCGCCGTCCTCGGAGTGGCCGTGCTCACCGGGGCCCGTCTGCACCGGATGCTGTGGCTGGCCCTGAACACCGGCGCCCTCGCCGGTGTGGTGTTCGCGCACTGGCTGATCTACCAGTCACTGTTCGGGCTCGGCAGGCTCTGCCCCTACTGCGCCGTGGTCTGGGCCGTCACCATCGCCCTGTTCTGGTACGTCACGCTGCACAACCTCGGGCGGGGAGTCATCCCCGTACCGGCGGCCGGCCGGGGCGCCCTCGATCTGGTCCTGGAGACCCACTGGCTGCTCCTGGCCGGCTGGTACGGCGTGATCGCCGTCCTCGTGCTCACCCGCTTCTGGTCCTCCTGGAGCAGCCTGCTGTGAACGAGCGCGAGGCCCCACGGACCGACGGGTCCGTGGGGCCAGCTTTCCTGCCGCCCGGCGACCGGGCGCCTCAGCCCTCGCCGTGGGCCAGCCACAGGTCGGGGCCGAAGACCTCGTAGCGGATGTGGCGCGCGGGGACACCGGCCCGGAGCAGTTGGGCCCGGACGGCGCGCATGAAGGGGAGCGAGCCGCACAGGTACACGTCGGCGTCGGCGGGCAGGTCCAGGCCGTCGAGGTCCATCAGGCCCGTGCGCGCCCCGGCTTCCCCGGCCGCGTCCCGTTCGTACCAGAACTCCGCTCGCGCGTAGGGCAGTTGGGCCACGAGACGGCGGGTGTCGGCGCGCAGGGCGTGGTCGGCCGGGGCGTGGTCGGCGTGCAGGACACGGACCGGACGGGCCGAGGCGGTGGCGGCGAGGTGTTCGAGCATGGCGACCATGGGGGTGCAGCCGATACCGGCGGACACCAGCACGAGCGGGGTGTCGGTGTCATCGAGGACGATGTCTCCGAACGGGGCCGACAGGGTGAGTTCGCCGCCGGCCCGCACGGTGCGGTGCAACTGGTTGGACACCTCGCCCTCGGGGGCGCCGGCCACGCTCGCCACGCGCTTGACGGTGATGCGCCGCAGCCGGTCGCCGGGGGCGTTGGACACGCTGTACTGGCGGGTCTGGTGGATTCCGTCGGGCATGAGCACCCGGACGCTGACGTACTGACCGGCGCGGGCGGCGGGCAGCGGGCCGTCATCGGCCGGGCGCAGCAGGAAGGAGGCCACGTCCGGGGTCTCCTCGCGCCGCTCCACGACGGTCCACCGCCGCCACGGGTGCCGCGGATCGACCTGGGCCTCCTGGTAGAGGCGGGTCTCCTGGGCTATGAGGGCATCGGCCATCAGCCAGTACACCTCGTCCCAGGCGGAGGCCACCTCCGCGGTGACGGCATCGCCCAGCACCTCGCCGATGGCGCGGAACAGGTATTTGTGGACGATCGTGTACTGGTCCTCGGTGACGCCGAGTGCGGCATGCTTATGGGCGATCCGGGACAGCAGGGCGCCGGGACGGGTGCCGGGCTCGGCCAGCAGCGCCTGGGCGAAGACCGCGATCGACCCCGCCAGGGCCTTGCGCTGCTCGCCGCTGGCCTGGTTGCCGCGGTTGAACAGCCCGTCCAGCAGCTCGGGCTGCTCGGCGAACATGGTGCCGTAGAAGCGCTCCGTGATCTCGTCCAGTGCCTCGCCGACCATGGGCAGCGTGGTGCGAATGACAGCGGCCGATTGAAGCGAAATCATGGCTCTCCTCTGTGCGGGCACGTAGGGGGACGGCGCTCACCGCCACGGCCGGGTCCGTCGTGCGGATCGCACCGGTACATCGATCGTGCCGGTGGCCCGGTGTTCCCGAGTAGGGCCGAACTTCCTTGCCGCCAGGGCCCGTCGGGCCGATTGGCTCTGAGATTCGACCGTTCGCGGGCGGGCCGGTGGAAACCGGGGCGACGCCGGTTTCCCCCTCCGCAAGGACCGACCGGCCCTTTCCCCGTTCCGCTCGGCTCTGGCGCGCCGCGCCCGAGCCCGGAGACGATCAAGCGGACCAGTGGGTGGTGAGGAGAAAGGACGGTCGAGGATGATCGCTGTCGTAGGGCATCCCGATCTCAGCGCGTCGACACTCGTGCTGGTGGAGGAGGAACTGCGGGCGCGGCTGGTCGAGTTCGCACGGGCGGGGAGAGCCGGTCTGGTCCGCGCCGGAAAGGGGCTGCCGACGGCGTTCGGGCGAGCCGCCCGCAGGGCCGGGCTGGCCCTGGTGACGGTCCTGCCGTCGCGGAACGGCGTGCCCACGCAGTTGGCCGAGCTCGACCGCGGGGCCGCCGGCGAACTGCTGCTGCTGTCCGAGCAGGTGCGGCTGGTGGAGTACGACCCCGGCGACCGCGGCTCGTGCGTGACCGCGGACGAGAGCATGCTGCGCCACTGCGCCCGCGTGCTCGCGGTGTGGGACGGCTCGCCGTCCAACGGCCGGGACGTCACGGCGCATCTGGTGGCCTACGCGCGCAGTCATGGGGTCGATGTCGAGGTGATCTGGCCGCGGGGGGCCAGGCACGGGACCGTCCGCCGGGAACCGTCATGACCGTTCAGCCTCTTCCCCCTGTTCCGGGGACCCGGATGGTCGAGCTGGACCGGAAGGAATCGCTCACGCTGCTGACGGGCGTGTCCATGGGGCGGGTGGGCTTCACCCACCAGGCGCTCCCGGTGATCCGGCCGGTCAACCACCTCGTGAACGACGACGGCGACATCGTCATCCGCACCCACGCCGGTGCCGCGCTCCTGGCCACCGCGTCGGCGTCCGAGGTGGTGGTGTACGAGGCCGACCAGATCGACGAGGCCACGCACACCGGCTGGAGCGTGATGGTCACCGGCACCGCGTGCCGCGTCACGGATCCGCGGACGCTCTCCCGCTACCGCACCGAGCTGACGCCCTGGATCAACACGGAGATGGAGCACGTGGTCCGCATCCGTGCCGAGTTCGTGACCGGCTACCGGCTGGAGACGACGGGCTCGCACGAGTAGCGGCGTCACAAGTCGTCGCTCCGCGCGGGTTTCGCCGACCGCACCGGGGCGTGGCGAGGCCGAGCACGCGACGGGGCCGGGTGGCCCGCCGTACGGACCCGATGGCCCCTCGTCCGGGCCCGGCCGCTGCCAGACGCTGGAGGCGGCAGATTGCAGACCCCGTCCGGAAGGCAGATCATGAACACCCCCACCATGCTGCGCGCACTGCCCGCCGATCACCGGCGACGGCTCATGCGCCTCCCCCGGGAGGTGTCCTTCCCGCAGGGAACGCGCCTCTTCGACGAAGGTGGCCGCGCGGACCGGTTCTGGATCCTTCGCACCGGCTCGGTCGAGCTGGACACGCAGGTGCCCGGTCGGCGCACCGCCGTCATCGAGACTCTGGGCGCCAATGAACTCGTCGGCTGGTCCTGGCTGTTCGCACCGCATGTGTGGCATCTGGGCGGCACGGCGACAACACCCGTGCGGGCCTACGAATTCGACGCCACGGCTATCCGCTCCATGTGCCTGGACGACCCGGCTCTCGGCCAGGCCGTCACCCAGTGGGTCGGCGAGGTGCTCGCCCACCGGCTGCGTTGTGCCAGGACCCGGCTGCTGGACCGCTACGCCCCCTACGGCGCGGACAGCGCCGTCTGAGCGGGCGGAAGGCGGCGAAGGAGAGCGCGGAGGAGAGCGCGAGGGAGTGCGTGGAGGAAGTCCGACGAGAAGTCGTGGCGTCCACCGGCCCTGGTCTTCAGCGCCCTTCCCGCCGCTGCCGGTCCTGGGCCTGGGTGGCGATGACCGCGGCCTGGATGCGACGTTCCACGCCGAGCTTGGCCAGCAGACGGGAGATGTGGTTCTTCACCGTCTTCTCGGCCAGGTACAGCCGCTGGCCGATCTGGCGGTTGGTCAGCCCCTCGCCGATCAGGG
Organism: Streptomyces rugosispiralis; assembly: GCF_024505145.1. Lineage (GTDB taxonomy): Bacteria > Actinomycetota > Actinomycetes > Streptomycetales > Streptomycetaceae > Streptomyces > Streptomyces rugosispiralis. The sequence goes on from NZ_JANIAA010000001.1 coordinate 273,380, forward strand.
CCAGGATCTCGCGCTCCCGTTGCGTCAGGCCGGGCAGACCGTCGGGCTCCTCCTGCCGCTGACCGTCGCGCAGCCGGGCCATCAGCCGGGTGGCGGCGCTCGGGTCGAGCAGGGACTGGCCGTCGGCCAGGGTGCGTACCGCGGAGACCAGGTCCGAGCCCTGGATCTGCTTCAGTACGTATCCGGAGGCGCCCGCCATGATCGAGTCCAGCAGGGCCTCCTCCTCGTCGAAGGAGGTCAGCATCAGGCAGACGAGCTCGGGCATGCGCGAGCGCAACTCCCGGCACACGGACACGCCGTCACCGTCGGGCAGCCGAACGTCGAGAATGGCCACCCGCGGTCGCAGCGCGGGGACGCGGACCAGGGCCTGCTCCACCGTCCCGGCCTCACCGACCACGCTGATGTCCGGCTCGTCGTCGAGCAGGTCGCGCACACCGCGCCGTACCACCTCGTGGTCGTCCAGCAGGAAGACCCGGGTGGGGTTGCCGGGGCCGGGCCGCTCGCTGTCCGCCATGGATCGCTCCCTGTAGGTTCCGCTGTCCGTCGGTGCCCGATCGCGTCGGGATCGGGCACCGAACCGAGATCCTTCTCGTATTCGGGCCGGAGGACCAGGGCCGGTCGGCCCCATTCCGCCCGCGGCGCCGCGCCGGCCGAGGTGTGGCAATGGCCGTCCGGGCCGGCGTCAGTCCGTGGCCGGGAAGCGGCGCGGCGCCAGGAACAGCAGGACCAGGAAGGCCAGCGCCGCCGCGCAGCCCGCGCCCAGGTACACGGTGCGGACGGCGTCCGAGACGGCCCGCCGGGCCGCCTCCGGCGCGGTCCCGGTGTGGAGCGCCCGGGTCACCGAATCGAGGTCGCCCATGCCCACGAGCCGCGCCGACAGCACCCCGTTGACGATCGCGCCGAAAACCGATGCGCCGATCGTCTGGCCGGTCTGGCGGCAGAAGAGAACGGAGGCGGTGGCCGTACCCCGCTCCGTCCACCCCACCGTCGACTGGACGCCGACCATGAGCGGGAGCTGGAACAGTCCGAGCGCGGCGCCCAGCACCAGCATCAGGGCCGTTGGCTGCCATGCCTGGCCCGGGTACGGCAGGAGGGGGAAGGCGAACAGGAGGAGTGTGGCCGCGCCGATGCCGAGCATCGCGGTGTTGCGGATGCCGATGCGCCGGTAGACGTGCTGGCTGAGGGACGCCGAGACGGGCCAGCTGAGCGTCCACACGGACAGGACGAATCCGGCGGCCACCGGTCCCAGGCCCAGAACCGACTGGGCGTACGTCGGGAGGAAGAGGCTGGGGGCCACCGTCAGCAGGCCCAGCGCGCCGAGGGCGAGGTTGACGGCGGCGATGGGACGGCGGCGCCACACCCAGCCCGGCATGATGGGTTCGCGGGCCCGCCGTTCGATGACGACCACGAGCGCGGCGAGCCCGAGTCCGGTGGCGAACAGGGCGAGGGACGGGACCGACAGCCATGGCCAGGCCACTCCGCCCTGGACCAGCGCGCCGAGCAGCACTCCCCCGCACGCGAAGACCGCGCACGCGCCCGCCCAGTCGATGGGCGGCCGGCCGGCCGGCCGGTGGTCGGTCTCGTGGAGGTGGCGGACGACGAGCCACAACACCACCACGCCGACCGGCAGGTTGACCAGGAAGATCCAGCGCCAGTCGGCGTACGCGGCGAGGAGGCCGCCGAGAGCCGGGCCGGCGATCGCCGACACCGCCCAGACCGAGGAGAGCCGTGCCTGGATCTTGGGTCGCTCCGCCAGGGGGTAGAGGTCGGCGGCGAGCGTCTGCACCGTGGCCTGGAGGGCACCGCCGCCGAGTCCTTGTACGACGCGGAAGGCGATCAGCGCCACCATGCTCCAGGCGGTGGCGCACAGCAGGGAGCCGAGCAGGAAAATGGCCGCGCCCACGATGAGCACTGGTTTGCGACCGAAGGTGTCCGACAACTTGCCGTAGAGGGGCAGGGAGACCGTCACGGCGAGCAGGTAGCCGGAGAACAGCCACGAGAACGCGGAGAAGCCGCTGAGGTCGCCGACGATCTGCGGAACGGCGGTGGAGACGACGGTGGAGTCGAGCGCCGCCAGCGCCATGGCCAGCATGAGGGCGACGGCGACGGCGCCCCGCTTCCGTGGCGGGGTGTGCTCCGTTCCGTTGTCACATACCGCGGGTTCGGTGCTGCCCGTCCCGGGGTCTTCTGGCGTTCGCGGGGTGAGTGGTGTCGGCCGGGTGTGGCGATGCCCGCGTCCGTCGGCCGCCCTGGTCATCGTGGAGTGCCTCCTTCATTGGCCGGGTCTGCGTTGCCATCGTTGTGACCCTCACACCAATTTAGGAAGCGAATTGATCCAATAATTCTTATTGTGAATCGTGATGAGAGTGCTTAGCATCGGAGCCCATGGTCTTTCCTCCGGAGCAAGTGCGAACATTTCTGGCCGTGGCGCAGTCGTTGAGTTTCACTCAGGCCGCGGCGGCGCTGGGTCTCGGGCAACCCACGGTGAGCCAGCACATCCGCAAGCTGGAGCAGGCGGTGGGCCGGCCGTTGCTGGTCCGGGACACTCGCAGCGTGGTGTTGACCGTCGACGGGGAAGCCATGGTCGGCTTCGCCCGTTCCATCCTCGCCGCACACGCCCAGGCGGCGGACTACTTCACCGGCACAGGGGTGCGGGGCCGGTTGCGCTTCGGGGTGACCGACGACCTCGCGTTGACCCAAGTGCCGCGGATCCTGCGGGATTTCCGGCACCTCAACCCCGGTGTCACCTTGGACCTCACCGTCTCCCAAGGGGTGCATCTGCAGCGCAGAGTGGAATCCGGCCATGTGGACGTCGCCTTCGTCAAGACCAACGCCGGAGACGGGCGAGGGCGGCTGGTGCGCCGGGACCGGCTGGTCTGGGCAGCCGCCGAGGGAACCGGCCTGCGGTGGGACGAGGAACAGCCGGTGCCGCTCATCGTGTACCAGGCGCCCAGTCCCAGCCGGGATCTGGCCGTGCAGGCGTTGGAGCAGGCGGGCATCAGGCACCGCGTGGTCTGCACGGCCCGCGGGGTCAACGCCGTCCTCGCCGCCACCCGTGCCGGGCTCGGCCTCGCGAGCTTCGTCCGCAGCCTGCTGCCGAGCGACCTGGTCGAGCTACCCGGCAGCGCCGGCCTGCCCGAACTCGGCGAACTCGACCTCGTCCTGCTCACCAACCCGCACGCCCCAGCCGAACCCGTCGAGGCGCTGACCACCGCCATCCTCGCGCACACCGACCGCATCCGCTCCATCCACGGCACCCGCCGCTGGCCGGCCGAGCCGGGGCGTGCGGGGGCCTCGGGAACAGCCCGTCCGGAGAGAACGGGATGAGCTGCCACCTTTTATACACTTGGCGTATGAATGTTGAGCTCCGGGATCTGCGCTGGTTCCTGGTCCTCGCCGAAGAGGAACACTTCTCTCGCGCCGCCGCCAGGTGCCGGGTCACCCAGCCCACGCTGACCCGTTCGCTCGCCCGGCTGGAAGCGGCGCTGGGAGTTCGCCTGGTCGACCGCACCACCCGGAGTGTGAGCCTGACCGAAGCCGGGCACCGCCTCCATGCCGAAATGGGCTCACTCCTCCCGCAGGTGGACTCCGCCCTGCGCTCGTTGAGCTCCCAGCGGACACTGCGCCTGGGCTTCACCTGGCTGCTGCCCAGCGGCCTGGCGCGGCACCTCATCACCGAATTCGAGCAGGCCACCGGGGGAAGGGTCGAACTCGTACGCAGGGACGAGCGCACGGCCGGCGTCGCCACCGGACACACCGACGCCGCGGTCCTCCACGGCACACCCCCGTCCGGCGATCGCCTGCGCGTCGTCGAGCTCGGCGCCGAGGACCGCGTGGCGGCCGTCGGCCTCCGCCACCCGCTCGCTCGCCGCAGGCGTCTGCGCTGGGCGGAACTCGCCGACCACGCCCTCGTGGTCAACAAGCTCAGCGGCACCGTCGACCCCGCCATGTGGCCGGCCGGGGCACGGCCCGAGGTGGCCGTCACCTGCCGCACGTACGACGAATGGATCGAGATGGTCGCGGCCGACCGGGGCGTCGGAGTCCTCCCGGAATCCGCACGCGCCCACCCACACCCCGACGTCCGCTACATCGCCATCGCCGACGCGCCGCCCGTACCCCTGGTCCTCGTCCGCCCCACCCGCGCTCCCCACCCCCTCACCGACCAACTGGAGCGCATCACCCTCGCCGCCGCCGGACGCCCCGGCCGGCCCTGATGAGGGGGGGGACCCGGGCCGGGCCCACCGGGAGCCGGTCCGGATCAGGCGGGTTCCGCGAACACCGGTACGGGGCGGATCGTCACCCGCACCGGTGATCCGGGAGAGAGGCGGGCGGCTTCCGCCTTCGGGATCTGGGCGAGCACCGGGTCCTGGTCCGGGAGCTGGATCCGCACCCGGCACAGCGATCCGAGGAAACTCACGGAGAGGACCCGCCCGATCGGTGCGCCGTGCCCCTGGTCCTGGTCCGGCACCGGATCCACGGTTACGGATTCCGGGCGTACGAACGCCCTGACAGGCCCCTCGAAGGCGCTTCCGGGGAGCAGCGGCAGCCGAGTGCCCAGCAGGCCCAACTCTCCCGATCGGGCCCTTCCGCGCAGGGGGTTGCTGAGGCCGACGAACTCGGCGACGAACGCGGTGCGCGGCCGGTCGTACAGATCGCCGGGCCGGGCTATCTGCTCCAGCCGGCCGGCGTGGAGGACGCCCACCCGGTCGGCGACCGCGAGCGCCTCCTCCTGGTCGTGGGTCACGAACAGCGTGGTGATGCCGACGTCGAGCTGAATACGCCGGATCTCGTCCCGCAGTTGGGCGCGCACCTTGGCGTCCAGCGCCGACAGCGGCTCGTCCAGAAGCAGCACCTCGGGCTGGACGGCCAGGGCGCGGGCCAGGGCCACGCGCTGCTGTTGCCCTCCGGAGAGCTGGTGCGGATAGTGGACCGCGTGGCTGGCCAGCCCGACGAGTTCCAGGAGTTCCTCGGCACGGCGGCGCCGTGTCCGGGTGCCGACACCGCGCAGCCGCAGACCGTAGGCGACGTTGTCGCGTGCGGTCATGGTGGGGAAGAGGCTGTACGCCTGAAACACCATCCCCATGCCGCGACGGTTCGAGCTCAGCCGGGTGATGTCCTGGCCGCCGACGAGGATCCGCCCGGAGTCCAGCTCGTCGAGACCGGCGAGTGCGCGCAGCGCGGTGGTCTTTCCGCAGCCGGAGGGGCCGAGAAGGGCGACGAACTCACCGGCCGCGACGTCCAGGGACAGGCCGTCCAGTGCGCGCACCTTGCCGAAGGAACGGTGCAGGCCGACCAGCTGGACCGCTGCCCCCGGCCGCTCGGCGAGCCGATCGGTGGGCGAGGAGTCCGCGATGTCGGTGGTCACGGTGTGGGTCCTTCCTCGGTGGCGTCCGCGGCGACGGTTCCGGGACGACGCGAAGCCACCTGGGCGAGTGCGTACAGCAGGACGAAGGCGAAGAGGAGGGCCGCGGCCGACACGGCGACGGACACGGCGGCATCGCGCTTGCCCAGCAGATTGATCACGACCTGCAAGGTGTCGAAGTTCAGCAGCGAGGCGACGGTGAACTCGCCGAGCACCAGCGCCACGGAGATGATCGACGCCGAGATCACCGCGCCGCGGATGTTGGGCAGGACGATGTTCACCAGTACCCGGGGCCAGCTCGCTCCCAGGCTGCGTGCCGCTTCGGCGAGCGTCACGATGTCGGCACTGCCGAGCCCCCCGTCGATGGCGCGGTGGGCGTAGGGCAGTACCAAGATGACGTAGACGAAGGTGAGGGTGAGCGGGGAGTCCCCGAGCAGGTAATTCACCCACAGGTAGATGGGGCCGATACCGACGACGAGTACGATCGCGGGGATGGTCAGCGGCAGCAGGCAGGCGAATTCCACGAGCCGTCTCATCCGCGGCACTCGCAGATGCACCCAGGTCATCGTGGGCACCAACAGGATGAGCGTAGCCACTACCGTGAGTGCGGAGAGCTCGAGCGACATGGTGATGGCACCGAGGAGATCCGCGTTGGAACCGATCTCCCTCCAGGCGTCGAGTGAGCGGCCCGTCGCCGTGCCCCGCGTGGAGAACTCGGCCATGGCGAGCAGCGGCAGCAGCAGATAGCCGCCGATCACGATGAGCACCGCCCAGCGCAGCGCCGACACCGGTGATGGCCGCGCCCTGCGTGACCTGGCCGACGGCCGTGGGGGGCGCGTACGCCCGTCGGGTACGGAGGTGTTCACCGCAGCCATGTCGCCGCCTTCCGTTGCACCAGCGCGTACAGCGACATGACCACCGCCACCACCACGATCATGCCCAGGGCCAGTGCCTTGCCCGCACCTCCCCGGCCCAGGGCGACCTCGCTGGTCAGGAAGTTGCCGATCTGCAGCGGCACGATCGGGCTGCCCTGGCTGACCAGGGCGGCGGCCGTCGCGTAGGAGGAGAAGGCGTTGGCGAAGAGCAGCAGGGCCGCGCCGAAGAAGCTCGGCGCGAGCGCCGGGCCGGCGACGTAACGCCAATAGGCCCAGGTGGATCCGCCGAGGCTCATCGATGCCTCGCGCCATTCCGGCCGGAGGTTGTCGACGGCGGGCAGGAAGACGATGAGCATGAGCGGGATCTGGAAGTAGGTGTAGACGACGACCAGCCCGGTGAGACCGTAGAGCCAGGTGCCGCCGGAGAGGACGTTCACCCCCAGGTGGTCGTGGAGGAACAGGGTGACGACGCCGTTGAAGCCGAAGGTGGCGAGGAAGGCGAAGGCGAGCATGACGCCACCGAACTGTGCGAGAACGCCGCACGAGGCGACCGTGACGCGGCGCAGCAGGCCGTCGGGCCTGCTCTCGGCCACCGCCCAGGCGAGCAGCGCGCCCAGCACGGAGCCCGCCAGCGCGGTGGTGGCCGAGACTTCGATGGAGCGGACGAAGCCGTGGAGATAGTCGCTGGTCGTGACGGTTCGGACGTTGCGCAGGGTGGGCCGTCCCCTGTCGTCCTGGAACGCGCCGATGAGCACCAGGTACGTCGGCCAGAGCAGGAAGACCGCCAGGTAGCCGAAGAACGGCAGCAGCCCGAGATGGGGCAGCAGCCATGGGAGGCGCCGGCGACGGGCACCGGGTGATGCCGGACCGAGCGGCGGCGTGACCGCTTCAGGGGGCGCTTCGGTGCTCAATTGACGGCCTTTCGCCAGTGGGTCTGGAGGTAGTCCTGGCCGGCCTTCAGCTCGGGCTCGGTGAGGACCACCGGCGTCCCGGACGCCTTCGGCAGCTTGGCGAAGGCGGCTTTGTCGATCGTGCCGTTCCGGCGCATGACGTCACTCAGCACGGGCCGCGCGTACCCCCGCAGCCAGGTGTTCTGGCCTTCGGCGGAGTAGAGGTACTCCTGCCAGAGCCGGGCCGCCGCGGGGTGCGGGGCGTCTTTGTTGATCGCCTGAAAGTAGTAGGCCCCCACGACCGCGTGCTCCGGTATCGCCGCCTTCCAGTCGACCTTGCCTTTCAGTGCGGCGGTCTGTGCGACGTTGAGGTAGTCCCAGTCCAGGACGACGGGTGTCTGCCCGGAAGCGATCGTCGCCGGAGTGGGGTCGACCGGGATGAGATTTCCCCTGGCCTTGAGTTTCCGGAAGAACTCCACGCCGGGCGCCAGATCGTCCGCCGATCCGCCGTTCGCGACCGAGGCCGCGGCGACTCCGTGGAAGCCGGCGGATGCCTGGGTCGGGTCGCCGTTGAGCGCGACCTTGCCCTTGTAGGCGGGCCCCAGCAGGTCGTTCATCGTCACGGGGGCGGGGACCTTGGAGGCGTCGTAGCCGATGGAGAGGTAGCCGGTGTAGTCGCTGGTCCAGCGCCCCTTGGGGTCCTTGAGGCGGTCCGGGACGTCCTTCCAGGCAGCCGTCCGGTACGGAGCGAACAGTGCGGTGTTGGCCAGTGCCACATTGCTGCCGAGGTCGAAGACGTCGGGTGCGCGGTTCTGGCCCTTCAGTTGCCTGGCCGCGTTGATCTGGTCCTGGCTGCTGGCGTCGGGCTGGGTGGAGTGGACCTTGACACCGTACTTCGCCTCGAAGCCCGCGATCATGCCGCCATAGTCGGCCCAGTCCGGCGGAAGGGCGATGACGTTCAGTGTCCCCTCCTTCTCGGCCGCGGCGACGAGCTCGGCCAAACCCCCGAGGTCGGCGGCGGACTCGGCCCTCGCCGCGGGTCCGGCCGCGTCCGTACGGGAGGTGCCGGGTGGCGGTGGGGGCGGGCCGCAGGCGGTGGCGAACAGCAGGGTGAGACCGGCGCCGACGGCGACCAACGTTCTCCTTGTGCGCACGGGATGCCTCTTTCATGGTGGCCCGAGGAACTGGCTGATGTCGTCAGGCGGGTAGCTTGACCATGACGTGTTTGAGCTCGGTGAACTCCTCCAGCGAATAGACGGACCGCTCCCTGCCGTTCCCGGACTCCTTGAAGCCGCCCCACGGCATCTCGGAGGCGGACACTCCGTGGTCGTTGATCCAGACCGTCCCGAACCGCAGCCGGCGGGCCGCGTCCATGGCCTGCCCGACGTCCCGCGTGAAGACGGACGCGGCGAGCCCGTAGACCACGTCATTGGCCATCGTGTAAGCGGCTTCGGCGTCCGCCGCGCGCTGCACCGAGATCACGGGCCCGAAGACCTCCCGCTGGACGATCTCGCTGTGCTGGGCGACATCGGTCACCACGGTCGGGGCGACGTAGCACCCACCGGGGCCGGCTCCACCGCCACCGGTGAGAAAGGACGCCCCCGCCTCGGCGGCGCGGTCGAGGAAGCCCCGGACGCGTTCGGCGTGCGCGGCGTGGGCCAGGGGGCCCATCTCGGTGCCGGGGTCGGTGGGGGCACCGACCCGCAGCGAGGAGACGGCGCGGACCAGCTCCTCCACCACCCGGTCGTAGGCGCGGGCCGTGACGATGACCCGGGACGCGGCGCCGCAGTCCTGTCCCGCGTTGTAGAAGCCGGCGCCGCGCAGGACATCCGCGACCTCGACGGGGTCGGCGTCGTCGAGCACGACGGCGGGTGCCTTGCCGCCGAGTTCGAGATGGACCCGCTTGAGGCTGTCGGCCGCCGCCCGCGTGACGTCCTTGCCCGTCGCGGAGTCCCCGGTGAGGGAGACGATGTCCACTCCGCCGTGGCGAACCAGCGGCACACCTGCCGAACGGCCCTCGCCGTTGACGACGTTGAGCACACCCGGCGGGAGGATTCCGGAGGCCAGCGCGGCCAGCCGGAGCGCGGTCAGCGGAGTCTGCTCGGACGGCTTGAGGACGACCGTGTTGCCCGCGGCCAGGGCCGGTCCGAGCTTGGTCACCATGGCCAGCAGGGGGTAATTCCACGGTGTGATCAGGCCCGCGACGCCGATCGGCTCACGGCGGACCATGGAGGTGTGGCCGGGCACGTACTCACCGGCGGCCCGGCCGTCCGGACAGCGCGCCGCTCCGGCGAAGAACCGCAGCCGCTCGACCGCCCCATGGGTCTCGGCCCGTGCGGCGCCGAGCGGCTTGCCCGCGTTGAGCGACTCGATGCCGGTCATCGCGTCCGCGTCCTGGAGCAGCGTATCGGCGAGGGCCAGCAGCGTCTCGGCGCGTTCGCCGGGCGTGGTCCGGGACCAGGTGCCGGCGGCCCGGCGGGCGGCGGCGACGGCCTGGTCGACGTCCCGGCCGGAACTGTTGGGGACGGTGGCGATCGTCGCCCCGGTCGCGGGGTCGAAGACGTCGGTCCTGCCGCCTTCGGCGGCGTCTGTCCACTCACCGTCGACATAGTTCTGGTCGTGCTCGATCGGCACGGTGTCACCTCACATCGGGATAGGGATCGGTGGCTCGGGAACACCGGAGGGCTGGTCCGGCAGATCGCTGGGTTCAGTGGAATCGCCGGGTTCAGTCGAAGACGAGCACACTGCGGGCGCCGTCGCCCGCGCGGAGGCGGCCGAACGCCTCGGTGAGGTCGTCGAGTCCGACCCGCCGGCTGATGATCTCGTCGAGCAGCAGCTCTCCGGCGAGGTAACGCTCGACGAGCGCGGGTACGTCGCGCATGAGGTGGGACGAGCCGAAGTAGCAGCCGCCGATGCGCTTTTCGTCGACGAACGGATTGGCGTCCAAGGTGACCGTCGCGCCGTGCCGCATCAGCCCGACGATCACCGCCTCGCCCCCGACGTCGAGGCTCTGCCACGCCTGCCGGACGGTCTGCTCGAGGCCGAGTGCCTCGAAGGCGTAGTCGACGCCGCCGGTGAGCTCACCGATCGCGGCGACCGGGTCCTGCCGGTCGGCGTGCACGGCGTCCGTCGCGCCCAGGCGCTCGGCCAGTCGCAGCTTGTCGGGATTCACGTCGACGGCCACGATCCGCGACGCGCCGGCGGTCCTGGCGCCCTGGACGACGTTGAGTCCCACACCGCCGCATCCGAACACCGCGACCCGGGAGCCGTGGCGCACTCGGGCGGTGTTGTGCACCGCACCGTGTCCGGTGAGCACCGCACAGCTGATCAGCGCGGCACGGTCAAGGGGCATGGCCGGGTCCACGCGTACCGCTCCGGACTCCGGGACCACCGCGTACTCGGCGAATGAGGAGACGGTGAGGAAGTGGTTGAGCCGCCGGCCACCGCGGGACAACCGGCTCGTGCCGTCGAAGAGGCCGCCTCGGCTCATGGCGTCGCCCGCCACCGCGCAGTAGTTCGGGCGACCGTTCGCGCAGGACGGACAGTGGCCGCAGGACGGGACGATCGACATCACGACAGGGTCGCCGGCCTTCAGCCGGGTCACGCCGGGGCCCGTCTCCGCCACGACACCGGACGCCTCGTGCCCCAGGACGACGGGGAAGGGAGCGAGGCCGCGCTTGCCGTCGATGACATTGAGATCGCTGGCGCACAGACCGCTCGCGGCGACCTTGACGAGTACCTCGCCGGCCTTCGGCCCGGCCAGTTCCACCTCGTCGACCTCGAACGGCCTGCCGGTGCCGGTCAGTATCGCTGCCTTGACCCTCACGTCGCACTTCCTTCCGCGACCGCGAACCCGCAGTCGCCGCGCTCGATGGTGTGAACGGTGTGATGCGCGACCAGGTCCTCGTCGAGTACGAAGCCGAAGCCCGGCCGGTCGGGTACGTGCACATAGCCCTCCGTGTCGACCGTGAGCGGCTCGGTGAGCATCCGGTCGCGGGCGGAGGCGGTGAGCCCACTGGGCGGATCGTGCGGATATTCGAGGTAGCCGCAGTTGGGGAGTGCGGCGGCCAGATGCAGATGGACGAGCATGCCCAGGCCGTTGCCCCAGGTATGGGGGATGACATCGACACCCGACAGCTCAGCGAACGCCGCGAGATGACGGATGCCCGAGAGTGTCTCCGACTTGACGGCATCGGGCTGGAGAACGTCGAAGCAGCCGCGTTCGAGGAGCAGCCGGAACTCGTGCAACCCGTGGTTGTCCTCTCCGCCCGCCAGCTTGATGGCGTCCAGCCGGTCCCGTAGCCGCGCCAGCCCCGTCCAGTCGTGCCGGGGCAGCGGCTCTTCCAGCCAGGCGTATTCCAGTCGTTCGAGTTCGCGGCCCACCCATAGGGCCGTGCGGAAGTCCCATACGGCGTGACCGCCGACGCCGGGGTCGGCACCGGCCTGGTTGGCGTCCACCATGAGTTCGACGCCGCGGCCCACGGCGGCGCGAACGGCCTCGGCGACGACGATGTCATCGCGTGGATCATCATGGTGGAAGCGGAGTTTCACGGCCGTGAAGCCCTCCTCGACGAGCCGGGCCACACCGTCCGCGCGCTCGTCCGGGGTGCGCAGTTCACCGGTGGAGCAGTAGGCGCGCACGCGGTCGGACGCACCGCCCCACAGGCGGCTCACCGGCAGCCCGGCGGCCTTCCCGAGGATGTCCCAGAGCGGGATCTCCATGCAGTAGGGGGGCGGGCCGAGGATCTCGGCGTCGCGGATGATCCCGGCCAGGGTCTCGATCCGGGCCGGGTCCTGGCCGATCAGATGAGGGGTGACGAACCGGTCGACGGCGATCTGTGCCTCGAGCCCGCCATGGGCCGCCCCGAGTCCCACGACGCCTTGGTCGGTCCCGACCTCGAAGACGACCAGGACGAGCGTTGTCTGGACGCGCCCCCGTCCCCACGCCGGGCGGAACGGCGCATCGAGTGGCAGTTCGACGAGTCGGCTCCGTATCCCGGTGATGCGCATGCTCTCACCAGCCTTCTCCCGTAAGGGGATTGGACCTGTGCCGCTATGATGCAACCGGTGTTGCACGATAGCAGCGCATACGATGAGGGGAAAGGTTGTCCGAGGAAGGCTCTGGAGTCGCTCATGAGTGATCGCGTGCAGGCCGTGGAACGCGCCTTGCTGCTGCTGGAAGAGGTAGCGGCAAGTCCGGTGCCGCCCACGGCGTCGGAGATCGCCCAGCGCGCCGGAGTCAACCGGGCCACCGCATGGCGCCTGCTCAGCACCCTCGAACACTTCGATCTCGTCGAACGTGACCCGCTCTCCGGTCGGTACACGATCGCCTACGGCACCGTGCGCCTGGCGAGCGCGACCGACGCGTCACTGCTGATCCGCCGGGCCCGGCCCGCCCTGGAACGGCTCGCCGCGCGGACGGACGGCAGCGCCTTCCTCGAGGTGGCCACTCGGGGCACGCTCGTCGTCCTCGACGAGGCGCGCCCCGCGAGCCCGGTTCACGTCGACCTGGCGGGCCTCGACGTTCCGCTGCACTGCGGCTCGGCGGGCAAGCTCTATCTGGCCTCGCTGCCCGAGCGGGAACTGGCCGACCACCTCGCCGCGCCGCTGGCCCGCCCCACTCCGTACACGATCACCAGCGCCCGCGCCTTACGTGCCGAACTCGACGAATGCCGGCGGACGGGCGTCGCGGTGAACTACAAGGAACATCAGGAAGAGTGGTGCGGCATCACGGCGGCGATCCGGGACCGGGCCGGACGGGATCTGGCGTATGTGAACCTCACGCTGCCGACCTACCGCTGGACCGATCCCGAACTGCGTGCGCTCGCCCCCGTGCTCAAGGAGGCGGCCGGTGAGATCGAGGAGCGGTTGCACATGTGCTGACCGGATCAAGCGCGGATCATGACGGTTCGGAGCGACGATCACCGCCTCGGGCCTGGTCGTGATCGTCATATGGGCCCCGGAGACCAAGGACCGCCCGCTCTCCGAGACCTCCGCGCCGGACGGCTCGCCGCCCCGCGACCAGCCCGCGCCGGTGACCCAGCCGTCCTGACGGGCCTGAGCCCGCGTTCCAGCACGGCGTCGTGACCGCTGTGCCGATGCCCGCTATGCCGTGCCCGACCACGCACGGGCACGGCATGGGGCCGGTCGGCCGCGCTCAGGGGACCTGGGACCCATCCCGCCGCCCCGTCCCCGCCGAGAGGGTGGAAGCGCGTCCCAGAAGGAGGTCCGCACCATGCCCGGTACTGTCACCGTCGGCCTGGACGGTTCACCCGAGAGCCTCGCCGCGGCGGACTGGGCGGCCCGCGAGGCCCAGCGCCGCGGGCTGCCGCTGAGCCTCGTCCACGCGCTGGACTGGCACTCGTTCACCTACGCGCCGCTCACCGGAGTCGAGTCGCTGACCCGATGGGCCGAGCGGCTGCCGAGCGATACCGCGGCGCGGCTGCGAAGCGACCACCCGGGGTTACGGATCGTCCATGAGCAGGTCGCCCGCGAACCGGTGCCGTCGCTGCTGGCGGCCGCCGAGAACGCCGAGATGCTGGTGCTCGGCTCACGGGGGTTGAGCAGGGTCACCGGGATTCTGGTCGGCTCCGTCGCGCTGTCGATCGTGGCCCGCGCCGAGCTCCCCGTCGTCCTGGTACGGACCGGCGGAACCGAGCGGGGCAATCAGCGGACCGGACCGGCCGCCACCGCCTCTCCGGCCCTCGCACGCCACGATCTCGCATCAGGCGCACGCCGCGATGTCGTATTGGGGCTCGACCTCCGGCGGCCGGCCGCTCCGGTGCTGGAGTTCGCGTTCGACGCCGCCGCCCGCCGGGCGGCGACACTGCGCGTCATCCACGGATGGAGCCCGCCCCCCGCCTCCGGCCGCCCGGTCCCCTTCGGCACCGGAGCTTCGGCTCAGGTCGTGAGCGAGCTGGCTGACGTACTCCGCCCGTGGCGGGCGAGGTTCCCCGGCGTCGAGGTGAGCGAGCACGCCGTGGTCGGCAGCCCCGCGGGGCATCTGGCGGACGCGTCGGCCCACGCCGCCCTGGTGGTCGTCGGCCGCTTCACCCAGGGCCCGCGGCCCGGCCCGCGCCTCGGGCCGGTCAGTCACTCCGTACTGCACCACTCCTCCGCGCCGGTGGCAGTGATCGCGCACGGCTGACCCCCTTCGGGAGGCAGCCGCGCGGCCGACGCCTTTCCCGGCATGAATCTCCCCGGCGCGGAACGACCGCTGCCCACCCCCTCACGCACGGAGGTACATGTGATGCTCCGCCCCGTCGTCGTCGGACTCGACGGCTCCCCCGAGAGTTTCACCGCGGCCAACTGGGCGGCCCACGAGGCCCAGCGCCGCCAACTGCCATTGAACCTGGTGCACGCCTGGCTCTGGCGGACCGGCGAGCTGCCCGCCCCGGACAGCGAGGACACCGTGAGGCACTGGGCGCAGCGCATCCTGCGCGACGCCGAGAAGGAACTGAGCGGCCGCTACCCGGACCTTCCAGTCACCGCCGAGCACGTGTCCACCACAGCCGTCACGGCGCTGCTGGAGCGGGCGGAGGGCGCCGAGATGCTGGTGCTCGGCTCGCGTGGGCTCAGCGCCCTCACCGGTTTCCTGCTCGGCTCCGTCGGCCAGCGGGTCCTCGCCCGAGCGACGTGCCCGGTGGTGATGGTGCGGGCGAACGAACGGTCCGCCGCCGAGCGGCCGGGCGACGAGGTCGTCGTCGCGCTCCAGAACCTCAAGGAGGCCCCCGCGCCACTGCTGGACTTCGCGTTCGCCGCGGCGTCCGCGCGCGGGGCGACGTTGCGGGCCGTGCACGTCTGCAAGCTGCCGTCGTCCGACTACGGGTACGGCCTCGGCGCGGCACCCGTCGGCTATCTGAACGGTGATCTGGAGGGCCGGGTGAACCGGGACCTGGAAAGGGCCCTGGGACCGTGGCGGGAGAAGTACCCGCGGGTGACGGTGGAACGCACGATCGATCTCGCGTTCGTGGCCGGGGCCGTGCTGCGGGCCACCGCCGAGGCCGGGCTGCTGGTGGTCGGCCGCCGGGCGCACCGTTCCGTCCCGGGCACCCACATCGGCCCGGTCACGCACGCGGTGCTCCACCACTCCACCGTTCCGGTGGCCGTCGTACCGCACGACTGAAAGCCGGCTCCCCGCGCCGGCCGGGCCTCCGGCCTCGCTCCCGCTCTCGCTCCCGGTGGGCCGGGTACACCGCCCCGCCCACCGGGACCGATGGGCCCTGGGCCCCGCCCCGCTGCCGGGGAGATCCAAAACCGCTGTCAACGGCACAAGGAGCGATCGAACATGACTCTCAGGACCACTGATGAGGACGCGGCCGTGACGGTACGCGCCGAGAACGGCGTCGATGAGGAGACGCTCGGCTACGCGCGGACCAAGGTCGACGCGGTCCTGGCCCGGCCGGGGCTGCCCGTAGTCACCGGCGAGGTGAGGATCGCCAAGGCGGCGGCCCCGCACATCGAGCGCCCCTGGTCGGCCACGGCCAACCTCCGGGTGGGTCGAGCCGTCGTGGTCGTCCACGCGCGGGAAGCCACCGGCCGGGAGGTCGCCGACCGGTTGCAGGACCGGATGCGCCGCCAGGTGAACCAGGCCGCGCACAGCGGGCGCGCGGCCCGCGGGCCGGTGGTGCCGCCGTGGCGCGGAGGACATGCGGCGGGCTGAGGGCCTCGGGTGCGAAAGCCCGGCCGGTACGCGTCGGATGGAACCGGGCCGGTGGATCGCACCGGCCCGGTTCCGGGAGCGTGACGAGGGCCGCTCCGGGCCCTCGTCACGTCCACGCGCCCGGTCTCATCGACGGTCCCGGACCGCTACGGCCGGATCGACCCCGTCGGCGCTTTGCCACGGCGCACGGCCTGTCCCCGGGCCGCGTCGGCGATGGCGAGGACGAGGAACAGGCTGACGACGCCCGCCGCGGTCAACGCCGCCGCAGCCGTGCGGCCCGGGTTCGCCTGTCCCGTCCACAGGATCGCGACAGCCACCGCGGTCGCCACGACGAGTCCGGGCAGCAGCCATACCAGGAAAGCGCGGCGCCGCGAGGAGGCGGACCGGCCCGGGATCCCATACCCCCAGGCCGCCCAGTGTCGTTCGGCCTCCCGGAGTTCACGTGCTCGGTGGACGCGGGACCGGGCGGCCAGCGCCGTGGCCGTGGCCGCGCCCGTCGCGGCCACGGCACCGATGACGCTCCAGGGCACCGGGGTGAGAAGCAGCGGCGCGAGAAGCGCGACCGTCCCCCAGCCGGTGAGGCATCCGGCCGCCGCGATCCGCCGGGACAGCGGCCGGTCGTCTCGGGCCCGTATGTCCGCCACCGCGGGCAGGGACCAGACGCACCCGCCGGCGCAGGACACCGCGGCAGCCAGTGCGAGGACGGCGTGGGACATGGCACTCTCCTCCATCAGACACCTGGACATCGGCAAGGGCGTCGGACCGTGGCGGTCCGCTCACCGCCGCGCGGCCTCGAGCTCGTGGATCTCGGGATGGTGCAGATCGAAGGCCGGGGATTCACTGCGTATCCGGGGCAGCCGCGTGAAGTTGTGCCGTGGTGGAGGGCACGAGGTGGCCCACTCCAGGGAGCGTCCGTATCCCCACGGATCGTCGACCTCGACCCTCTTTCCGTATTTGGCGGTCTTCCAGATGTTGTAGAAGAACGGCAGGACCGAAAGACCGAGCAGGAACGAACCGATGGTGGACAGCGTGTTGAGAGCGGTGAAGCCATCGGCCGCCAGGTAATCGGCATACCGGCGGGGCATTCCCTCGGCCCCCAGCCAGTGCTGCACAAGGAAGGTGAGGTGAAACCCGACGGTGAGGGTCCAGAAGGTGATCTTTCCAAGTCGTTCGTCGAGCATCTTTCCGGTGAACTTCGGCCACCAGAAGTGGAATCCGGCGAACATCGCATAGACGACGGTGCCGAACAGTGTGTAGTGGAAGTGCGCGACGACGAAGTAGGAGTCCGATACATGGAAGTCCAACGGCGGCGATGCCAGGATCACACCGGTCAGACCGCCGAAGGTGAAAGTGATCAGGAAGCCGGTGACCCAGAGCATGGGCGTCTCGAAGGACAGCGACCCCTTCCACATCGTCCCGATCCAGTTGAAGAACTTGATGCCGGTGGGAACCGCGATGAGGAACGTCATGAACGAGAAGAACGGCAGCAGCACACCACCGGTGACATACATATGGTGGGCCCACACCGTGACCGAGAGACCGGCGATCGAGATCGTCGCGGCGATCAGCGAGACATAACCGAACATCGGCTTGCGCGAGAACACCGGGACGACCTCGGAGACAATGCCGAAGAACGGCAGCGCGAGGATGTAGACCTCGGGATGTCCGAAGAACCAGAACAGATGCTGCCACAACAAGGCACCACCATTGGCCGGGTCGAAGATATGCGATCCGAACTTGCGGTCGCACTCCAGCGCGAGGAGCGCCGCGGCCAGCACCGGGAAGACAAGCAGAATCAACACCGAGGTCAGCAGCACGTTCCAGGTGAAGATGGACATCCGGAACATCGTCATGCCCGGAGCGCGCATGCAGGTGATGGTGGTGATGAAGTTGACCGCGCCCAGGATGGAGCCGAAGCCGGAGAGCGTAACGCCCATGATCCACATGTCGGAGCCGATACCGGGTGAATGGATGGCGTCCGACAGGGGCGCATACAGAAACCAGCCGAAGTCGGCGGCGCCCTGCGGGGTGAGGAATCCGGCGGCGGCGATCAGCGAGCCGAACAGGAACAGCCAGTAGGAGAGCATGTTCAGACGGGGGAAGGCCACGTCCGGAGCCCCGATATGAAGCGGCATAATCCAGTTGGCGAACCCGGTGAACAGAGGCATCGCGAAGAGCAGCAGCATGACCGAGCCATGCATCGTGAATGCCTGGTTGTACTGCTCATTGGACATGATCTGGGTTCCCGGGCGCGCCAATTCGGCCCGCATGACCAGCGCCATCAGGCCGCCGACGAGGAAGAAGGCGAAAGCCGAGACCAGGTACAGCGTCCCGATCCGTTTGTGATCGGTGGTCGTCAGCCATTCCACCAGCGGATGCCTGCGCGGCGGCGGGGAGTCCGCTCCGGGAGCGGTTCCCCTCACGTGGTTCCCCTTGGTACTCATTCCGTCCACCGAGCCGCGCCCTCCGCTTCTTTGATCAATGCTGAAACAGCCGGAAGGGCGATACGCGAGCTATTCGCCGCTCCTTCCGGATCACAACATGATCATCGGTCGGGCCAATGGCCGCACAGGGCCGAAGAGTCCAGTGGCGGGGTCGAAGGTCCCTGATTGCCGGCGGTTCGGCCGGAGCGGCCCGAATCCAGCGAAGGGTGCTCCGACCATCGTGCGGCTTCGGTCAGCAGAGATCTGACCATGCTGTTCGCCGACCATCGGCGTCGCTGCGCCGACCGCGCCGACCGCGCCGAGAATCAGGGCTCATAGCAGTCGAGCAGATCGACCGCGTTCAGCGTGCGGAAGTCGTCGAGCCGCTCGCGGAGCGTGGCGTGGTCCCAGTCCCACCAGGCGAGCCGCTCCAGCCGCTCCGCGATCTCGGGCGGCTGCCGGAACCGGATGACCCGCGCCGGCACGCCTGCGACGATCGCGTACGGCGGGACGTCCTTCGTGACGATCGCGCCCGACGCGATCACCGCCCCGTTCCCGACGACCACGTCCGGCTTCACCTGCGCCCCGTGCCCGATCCATGTGTCGTGCCCGATCGTCGTCCGGCGGGAGCGCCGCCGCGCGAACCACTCCGCGTCGTCCTCGGCGTCGGGCCAGTACCTCGCGGAGCGGTACATGAAGTGGTGCAGGCTCGCCCGGTCGAGCGGGTGATCGGTCGCGCCGATCCGCACGAAGCTCGCGATGTTCGAGAACTTCCCGACGGTCGTGTTCGCGAGGTCGCAGTACCGGTCGCAGTAGCTGTAGTCGCCCAGCTCGACGTCGGCGAGCCGAGAGCCCTGCCCGACCTCCGTGTATCGGCCGAGCGTGCCCGCGACGACGGTCGAGCCCTCGTGCACGATCCCCGCCGCCGGCACCGCGCCCGATCCGTAGACCGACGCGGAGACGGCGCCCGGCGCGGAGGTGCGGCGCGGAGTTGCCCGGATGACGCGCAGCAGTGCGGCGGCGCCCTCCGCGATGGTTCCGTCGTTGTGGATCTCCGCGTCCACCGCGTAGTCGGGGGCGGGATCGGGGCGGTGGAGCCGTCGGGCCATGTCGTCCGCGTCCTCCCGGCCCCTGGTCCGCAGTCGGCTCGCCCGGACGGCTTCGGAGACCGTGACGCGGACGACGACAAGGTGCTCGTAGCGTGCCGCCAGTTCGCCGAGCACGGCTCGGGACACGTTCACGACGACGGAGCGTCCGCCCCTGATGTCGTCGTCGATCCCGACCGGGATCCCGTACCGCAGGCCGTGTGCGTTCCACTCGATCGCGAAGTGGCCCGCCTCGGAGGCGATCCGGAATTCTCGCGCGGACCTCGGGAGGTGGTTTTCGCCCGGCCCGGGTGCACGCGTGATGTGCCGCTGCGGCAGGGAAACGTCCGGACCCGCATGGCGTCGGCTCTCCGCGATGAGCGCGTCCTTGCCGACGCCGCTCGCTCCGACGATCGCGACGAACGCGCCCGGGCCGATTTTCTGTGTGGTCATGCGACGCGCACGCCCTTCCGGTACACGGTGCGGACGATCGGCACGCTCAGCCCCGCCGGGTGCTCCGGGGTGCCGGGCAGCGCGTGTGTGCGGACACGCACCAGATCACCGCGCTTGCCGACGGTGATGTCGCCCCGGTCGTCCAGACCGACGGCCTTGGCGGGGTTGGAGCTGATCAGCTTGACGGCGTCCTCGAGACGGATCGTTCCGTCCGCGACGAGTTGGAAGGCGGCCTGCATGGGGCTGGAGGGCACGTAGTCGGACGAGAGGACGTGGAGCAGCCCTCGTTCGAGGAGCGCCGACGCGGCCACATTTCCGGACTGGCTGCCGCCGCGCACGATGTTCGGCGCGCCCATGACGACCGACAGGCCGTGGGCGACGGCGGACTCGGCAGCCACGATCGTGGTGGGGAACTCGGCGATGCGCACTCCGAGTCCGACGGACTCCGCCACGTGCTCGGCCGTCGCGTCGTCGTGCGCCGCCAGGGCGATGCCGCGCCGGCGCGCCGCCTCGGCGACGGCGTGGCGGTTCCGGTCGGCGTGCAGGCGCGACTCGCGCAGGAGTTCGTCAACGTACACGTCGATGTTGCTCTCGGACACGAGTCCCTTGCCGATGTAGTACTTCTTGAACTCGGCGAGGTCGTGGAACTGCCGCTGGCCGGGGGTGTGGTCCATCAGTGACGCCAGTCGCACCAGCGGGTGGTCCGCGAACTCCTCGAACCGGTCCAGGCAGTCCTCGGCGGACACCTCGCATCGGAGGTGGATCGCGTGGTCGGCCCGGAACGCTCCGGCCGCCGCCGCGGTGGTGATCGCGTCCATCAGCCGCCGGGCCGAGCGGGTCACCGTCTCGCGGTTGCTCGGCTCCGATCCGAGCCGGACCGCGTCGAGAACGGTGGTGGCACCGGCGGCCGTCATCTGAGCGTCGTGCGCGAGCACGGCGGGCATCGCCTCCCAGTGCACGCCGGGCCGGGGACGGAGGTGGTACTCGACGTGGTCGGTGTGCAATTCGACGATGCCGGGCAGCAGGTAGTCGCCGTCGAGGTCCTCCCCCGCCGCCACGATGCCCGTGCTGATGTCGGCGATCCGGCCGTCCCGGACGGCCACCGAGCCGAGGATGGCCTCATCGCCGAGCACCACGCGGGCATTGGTCAGAACGAGTTCGTCGTGGGTCATCGGGAGCCCTCCAGCGGGTGGAGTGAGTGGATGCGGAACGGGGCGCCGGGTTCGTTTTCCACGAAGAGGGCGAGCGCGCCGAGGGTGACGTCGCGGTCGAGGCAGTCGCGGAACCAGTGCCGCAGTGTCTGTTCGACCTGGTCCTGCCGGTCGTCCGGCACGCGGTCGGTGAGGGTGAGGTGGAACCGGAACTCGTCGAGCACGTAGGGGTATCCGAGTTCGGTGAGCAGGGTGCGCTGGCGTTCCGTGAGCGTGTGGGGTTTCCGCCGCGCGAGCTCCTCGGGTGTCGCCGCTGCCCGGAAGTGATCCAGTCCGGTCACGACGGACGCGGCGAGCGCGTTCAGGGCCGGGGCGTCCTCGCCGGGGGTGAGCGCGTAGAACCGGCTGATCCGGCTGACCGTGAGCCGCGGAATCGTGACCCGCGGGGTCGACGCGGCCAGTCGTGCGGTGGCGGTGGCGACGTCGGCGACGGTGTGTCCGGGGGCGAGGCGGAAGGGTGGTTTGAGGGTGCCGTGGAAGCCGTACCGGCGCGCGTCGTGAGTGATCCGGTCGATGGCCGGGCGTGTCCACCCTTCCGGCACGCCCCGGGGGGTGGCGCGGCCGGTGACGCTTCGCCCGAGCCAGGATTCCGCGCGCTCGCGCAGCAGCGTTCCTGTGGTGTCGGTGTTTCCCATGCCTGGTGCGGCGTAGATCGCGTACCGGTGACTCACGCCGCCACCTTGCTCATCGGGGTGAAGTCCTCGACCGGCACGACGCGGTCCGCGACGGTTTCGCGGACCTCCGCGTCGTGGAAGATGCCGAGCATCGCGGTGCCCGCTTCGAGCTTCTCGGCGATCAGCTCCACGACCACGCGGCGGTTGCGGGCGTCGAGGGAGGCGGTGGGCTCGTCCAGGAGCAGCATCGGCAGGTCGGCGATGAAGCCGTGCGCGACGTTGACCCGCTGCTGCTCGCCGCCGGAGAACGTCGCCGGCGGTAGCCCCCACAGGCGGTCCGGAATGCCGAGGCGGGACAGCAGCTCGGCGGCGCGCTCGCCCGCCTCCGTGGCGTCGACACCCCGCGCGACGAGCGGTTCGGCGACGACTTCGAGGGCGGGCACACGGGGCACACAGCGCAGGAACTGGCTGACATATCCCATGGCGTGGCGACGGGCGGCGAGGATCTCTCTGGGGTTCGCGGTCGCGATGTCGATGTCGATGTTCCCGGCGCGAAGGCGCACACCGCCGCGATCGACGGCGTAGTTGCCGTACACCATCTTCAGGATCGAGCTTTTACCGGCGCCCGACGCGCCGCCGAGGACGACGCACTCCCCGGCGCTCACGTCGAAGTCGAGCCCGCGCAGCACGGCGAGTCGCTGCCCGCCCTGCAGATGCATGGTGAAGGTCTTGTCCAGGCCGGAGACGGCGAGGGTCGGCTGGTCGGTGGTCACGGGTCACCCTTGCAGGATTGAGGAGACGAGCAGCTGTGTGTACGGGGCCTGCGGATCGTCCAGCACCCGGTCGGTCAGACCGGACTCGACGACCCGGCCGTCCTTCATCACCAGAGTCCGATGAGAGATCAGGCGGGCGACGGCGAGGTCGTGCGTGACGATGATGACGGCCAGTTCCAGATCGCTGACGAGCGAACGGATGAGGTCGAGCAGGCGTGCCTGCACGGAAACGTCCAGGCCGCTGGTCGGCTCGTCCATGAACACCAGGCGCGGTGAGACGACGAGGTTCCTGGCGATCTGCAGCCGCTGCCGCATACCACCGGAGAACGCGGCGGGGGTGTCGTCGACCCGGTCCCGGGGGATCTCGACGCGTTCGAGCCAGTCGGTCGCTTCCGCTCGGATGCGCCCGTAGTGGCGCCATCCGTTGGCCATCAGCGGCTCACCGACGTTGCCGCCGGCGCTGACCTGCATGCGGAGCCCGTCCGCCGCGTTCTGGTGCACGAAGCCCCACTCGCTGCGCCAGAGCCGGCGCACCGCGCTTTCGCTGAGCTCCGCGAGGTTCGCGACGTCACCGTCGTGAAGCCGGTATCGGATGCTGCCCTCGCTGGTGTCCAGGCGCTGCGAGAGGGTGCCGAGCAAGGTGGACTTGCCGGACCCGGATTCGCCGACGACCGCGAGCACCTCGCCCGGCCACAGGTCGAAGTCGACACCGCGACAGCCGAACCGGTCACCGTATCGATGGCTGACGTTTCGCACTTCCAGGAGCGGACGCTCGTCGCTCATGAGGCGGCCTCTTCGTTGTCGGCGCGAGCGGCTGTCCGCTCGCAATGGTCGCTGTCCGAGCAGGCGTACATGGCGCCGCCGGCGTTGTCGGTGATGATCTGGTCCAGATACACGCCGGTGGACCCGCAGATCGCGCACGGCTGGTCGAAGCTCTGCGGTTCGAACGGATAGTCCTCGAACCCGAGGCTTTCGACGTCGGTGTGCGGCGGGATGGCGTAGATGCGCTTCTCACGGCCGGCGCCGAAGATGTGCAGCGCCTGGCTCTGGTGGAGCTTGGGGTTGTCGAAGCTCGGCGTCGGCGACGGCGCCATCAGGTACCGATCGTTCACCAGCACCGGGTAGTCGTACGTCTTGGCGATATGCCCGTACTTGGCGATGTCCTCGTACAGCTTGACGTACATCAGCCCGTACTCGTTGAGCGCGTGCATGCGACGGGTCTCGGTCTCGCGGGGCTCGAGGAAGCGCAGCGGCTCCGGGATCGGCACCTGGTAGACCATGATCTGCCCTTCGCCGAGGGGCGTCTCGGGGATGCGGTGCCGGGTCTGGATGATCGTCGCGTCCTCGGTGCGGGTCGTGGTCGGCACGCCCGCCACCAAGTTGAAGAACGCACGGATCGACACCGCGTTCGTGGTGTCGTCGGCGCCCTGGTCGATCACCTTGAGCACGTCGTCGGAGCCGATGATCGCCGCGGTGAGCTGCACGCCGCCGGTGCCCCAGCCCCGGGGAAGCGGCACCTCGCGGGAGGCGAACGGGACCTGGAAGCCGGGGATCGCGACGGCCTTGAGCAGCGTCCTGCGGATCATCCGCTTCGTCTGCTCGTCGAGGTAGCCGATGTTGTACTCGATCTGCTGGGCGCTCACGCGTTCGTCTCCCGCTTGCTTCCGGCGTTGTCGTGGAAGTCGCGCCGCAGCCGCCGGATGAGGTGCAGCTCGGCCTGGAAGTCGACGTAGTGCGGGAGCTTGAGGTGCTCCACGAAGCCCGCGGCCTGCACGTTGTCGGCGTGGCTGAGCACGAACTCCTCGTCCTGCGCGGGGGCGACGATCCGCTCCTGGAACTCGTCCGCCCGCAGTGCACGGTCGACCAGCGACATCGACATCGCCTTCCGCTCTCCGCGCCCGAACACGAGCCCGTAGCCGCGGGTGAACTGAGCGGGGGTGTCCGCGTTACCGGTGAACTGGTTGATCATCTGGCATTCGGTGACCTCGATCCGCCCGAGCGGCACCGGGAACCCGAGCTCGGGTGCGTCGAACTCGACCTCGACCTCGCCGACACGGATCTCACCGGCGAACGGGTGCGTGCTCCCGTACCCGCGCTGGGTGGAGTACCCGAGGGCGAGCAGGAACCCTTCGTCACCGCGAGCCAGTCCCTGGAGGCGCTCCGCCCGGGTCATCGGGAACACGGTGGGTTCGCGCGTCAGGTCGGCCGGTTCCGGGTCTGTCCAGTCCGCGGCGCGGTCCGGCTCGAGGAGAGCGTCCGAGCCGAGCAGGTCGGACACGCGCGGCATGGGCACGGCGTCGGCGCCGGTGTCCGTCGGGCCGTCGCCGGTGGGGTCGGCGAACAGCCGGTGCGTGTAGTCGAACGTGGCACCGAGCTGCTGCCCGCCGGGGATGTCCTTGAACGTCGCGGACACGCGGCGCTGCGGGGCGAGCCCGGCGGTGTCGATCGGTTCGGAGTAGCCGAATCGCGGCAGCGTGGTCCGGTAGGAACGCACCAGCGTGATCGCCTCGAGCACGTCGCCCTGGCACTGCAGGATTGCTCGCGCCGCGAGCTTCGGGTCGTAGAGCGACCCTTCGGTCATCACCCGGGACACCAGGACCGGGAGCTGGCCGGCGACGGCGTCCCGGCCGATCGCCGGGATGCCGGGATCGCCGCGGCCTTCCTTGGCGAGCAACGCGTGCGCGTTCGCGATCGCCTTCTCGCCGCCCTTGACTGCGACGTACATCAGGCCTCCTGACCCTGGTCGGACACCGCGCGCAGACGCGTGGTGCGAGGAAGTGCGAGGACCCGGTCGTCGCTCGCGACGAGCAGATCGACGCCGCGGGGGAACAGCGCGCCATTGCGCGTCCACGCGGCCAAGAACCCCGCGGGCGCCCACGGGGCCTCGATCTCGGCCTGGCCGTCAATGCCGGGACCCGTCGCGGTGAAACGCGCCCCGACGCCCGGGGTCCGCGCGTCGAGGACGACGGTGGCCGACTGGTGAGGCGCGTCATCGGTGCCGAGCGCGAGCTCATCGAGAGCCGGGAGCGTGTCCGGGGTGGCGAGGACGAAGTTGGCCGACCCATGCCCGGTGGCCACCCGCGCGCCGGTGTGGAACGCCAGGTACGAGGTCACGTCGGGGTTCTCCGCCGCCGTCCGGTGCAGCCACACCGACACCTCCTCGTCGAACAGGGTCAGCGCGACGGCCGCGAGCCCCGTGCCGAGCGCCTCCGGTGCCTGAGCGGGACCGGCGATCCGATACGAGCGGCCGGGGTGGGCGAGCGCGTCGAGGATGGCGCGGAACACGCGCTGCCCCTCCGTCGGCGGATCGGCGAACCCGGGCGTCGGCACGGCGGTGGACGTGGTGTTCATACGTGTTCCCTCGCGACCGTGAAGAAGTCGACCTTGGTGCTGCGCGCCTCGGCGTGTCGGACGTCGTCGTGGGACGCCTGGCCACGCTCCAGCGGCGCGAGGACGTCGTTGAGCACCTGTGCGCGCAACTTCTCGTCCGCCAGCAGACCGTCGAACGCCGCCGCGAACCAGGCGTGCTCGAAGTCGGTCCCGAGCACGTACGCACTGCCGACGGTGGCCGCCGCGAGCGGGCCGCCGTGAAGCCGTACTGTGGCGCGGGTCACCGTCGCCTCACCGAGGTTGAACCGGTCCCCACCGGCGCCCACCCGGCCGCGGACCATGACCAGCCCCGCTTCGGGGCCGCGGATCGCCTCGATCTCGGGGGGCGCTTCCCAGGCACCCCAGGCGTCGGCGAGCTGACGGGCGGACGCCTGCGCAAGGGTCCGCATCCACCGCCTTCGCGCCGCGTGGGTCTCAGTCGGAGTCGTCACTCGAACCTCCAAATTTGTCCAGCTCTTTGGATGAATTGACCGTAACGAGGCCCTCTTGGAATCATCTATCTAGCTGGACGAATATCGGATGGACGCGAGGCGAACGCGCGATCGAGTTGTCCGCGGGGTCATGGGCAGGCGGGTACTGTTCGGCCACCATGCCTCATGTGACACGTTCCGCCACCGGTTACTCGACGTGGCGCCTCATCGCCGACCAACTCCGCAGCGAGATCGTCGACGGCTCGTTCCCGCCCGAAGTGAAACTGCCGACCGAGGGTGAGCTGGCCGACCGGTTCGGCGTGCACCGCAACACCGTGCGTCAGTCCGTCGCGGCTCTCGCCGCCGAGGGCCTGGTGGCGACCCGCCAGGGCAGCGGCACGTTCGTCGTCCCGCACCCACTCCTGGTGCACCGGATCAGCCTGCGCACGCGTCTCAGCGAGAGCGGCCGGCCGGGCGCGACGTCACACCGGCCGATCGCCGCGGAGATCGCGGCAAGCCCACCGCATGAAGTAGCCACCCGGCTGCGACTCGACGGACGGCCCGCACTGCGGGTCGAGACGGTCGCCGATGTGAACGGGAGCACGGTCGCGCGGTCGACCGCCTGGTTTGACGTCGCTCTGACGCCGGACCTCGACATCCACCTGCGGCAGACCCGATCCATCACCAAGGCGCTTCGCGCGGTCGGCATCGACGACTACGTCCGCACCTGGAGCGCGGTCAGTTCCCGCATCGCGAACGCGACCGAAACCGAGGACATGAACCTTCCGGCGGGATCGATCGTCCTTGTCGTGCGGTCCGTCAACACGCTTGTCGACCGCACGCCGCTGCAGTACACGAACACGCGCTTCCGCGCCGATCGCGTTGAGCTCGACATCGATTTCGACGCGCTCGAGGACCTCGGCGGACACTGATGAAGGGGCTGAGTCTACTTCCGCCGTTCAGCCATGGATGGAAGATAGTTCACCGAAGGGTCCTACGGTCGCGGCCATGTCCAAGAAAATGAACCTCCGCGTGCTCACCCTCAACATCTGGCTGGACCCGCGGGACCGTGAGAAGCGGGACTCCCTTCTGCTCGAGGGGCTGCGCACCTTCGACGCCGACATCGTGTTCCTTCAGGAGGTGATGCGCACCCCGGAGCGTGACGCGTTCAAGCTCGTGTCCGACAACTCGCCCCTCCACTGGCACCACGCCTCCGACTACACCCAGTCGGGCTGGCCCGCGTGGGGCACCGCCGTCGGCACCCGCTGGGCACCGAAGAGCATCGACGTGCACCGGCTCCCGGCTGAGGACGGACCGTATGTGTGGGAGGCGGTTCTGCCTCTCCCGATCGGTGTGGACATGCTCTTCCTCGGCGCCCGGCCGAGCTTCAAGTTCACCCGCGAGGCGGCCCGCGTCGAGCAGGCGTTGTTCATCACCGAGCTCGAGGAGAAGCGACGCCAGGCGGCGCCGACGATCCTCGCCGGCGACTTCGACGCGGCTCCCGACCAGGACTGCATCCGCTTCTACACCGGCAAGTCCGCGATCAACGGCCGCAGCGCGGCGTTCCGCGACAGCTGGGCGATCGCCGGGGACGGCACTCCCGGGTACACCTGGACGACCGACAGCCCGTGGGTGGCACGCAGCGTCGTCGACGCCCAGGGCATCGTCCCGAACTACTGGGTGCAGGAGCCGCACCATCGCCGCATCGACTACGTGTTCGCCGGCTCGACGGAGAACCACCTCGAGGTGGAGAGCGTGATCAACAGCAGCAAGGTCGTGTTCAACGAGTACCCGACCGCCAGCGACCACTACGGCGTGCTCACCGAGTTCGAGTTCAACGCGCTCGACAAGCCCACTGCGTGGGCGTAGGCGTCAGCGGCGACCGTGGCGCGGTTCCCCTTGTCCCGGGGGGCCGCGCCGTTTCGCCCGCGTCCCGACGCACGGCGCACGACAAACCCGCTCCCGCTGCCCGGCCGGTGCCGGGCAGCGGGAGCGGGAGCGGGTGGTCAGATCCGGTGCGTCTCTTCGGCACGCGCGGACAGCGCCGCGCCGCGCAGGGTGCGTTCGGCGTTCTCCGCGGTCACCGCGGAGTAGAGCGCGTCCAGGACCGCGAGATGGACGAACCGGCTCATCATCGCCTCGATCTGGAACCGGGTCTCGCCGGAACCTGCGACAAGGGCCACCGACGAGGCCGCGACCAGCGGTGAGCGGTAGAAGCTCGTCAGCGCGACGACCGTCGCGCCGACATCACGGGCCGCTTCCGCCGCGGCCACCGTCTCGCGCGTTCTGCCGGTGTGGCTGATCGCCAGGCATACGTCGCCCCCGGTGAGCATCGACGCGCAGATGTGCTGCGAGATCGGGTCCGCGGGATTCTCGATCGGCAGGCCGGCGCTGCGGAACCGCAGGGCGGTGTCCATCGCCAGCGGCGCGGACGGGCCGGCCGAGACCAGCACGATCCGCCGCGCGGCGTCGAGCGCGTGGACCGCGCGCTCGAACTCCTTCGGGTCGATGCTCGACTCCGCCGCCGCGATCGACCGGGACGTCGACTGGAACACCGACGCGATGATCGCGCTCGGTGTGCCGTCCTGCGCGACGTCGTGATCGCCTGCGCCGGCCGGTGCCTCCGCCGCGAGCTGCAGCTTGAACTCGTGGAACCCCTTGAGCCCGAGGTCCTTGCAGAACCGCACCACGCTGCCCACAGAGCTTCGCGACACCGTCGCGAGGTCGGTGACCGTCATGCGGACGACTCCCGCGGGATTGGTGAGCACGACGTTCGCGACGGCTGTCTGGGTGGGTGACATCGATGGGGAGAGCGCCCGTATCCGGGCGATGAGCGTGCCGCGATCGTGGCTCGTGTGCGGCGCCGATGTCAGGTCAGCGGACATGGTCACATCCAAGCACTGTCGGCACTGGACGCGCCATCGCCGCAATCGGTTCGGTTCGGTTCACGGCTTCGCATCGGTCCGTTCCAGCGTGCGGGTCCCGGTTGGCCGGTCCGCGTCCGGACCGGGTGCCGCGTCCGGACCGGGTGCCGCGTCCGGACCGGGTGCCGCGTTCGGTGCGAGCCAAGGGTTCGCGGACACCAGCTGCCGGGTGTACGGGTGTTCCGGCCGGAAGAGGACCTGCTCGGTGGGACCGGCCTCGACGATGCGCCCCCGTTCCATCACCACGATGGTGTCGGAGAGATGGGAGATCACCGCCAGGTCGTGCGAAACGACGACGAGGCCGAGCGGACGCCGCGTGGTCAGCGTGAGCAGCAGGTTCACGATCCCCGCCTGCACGGAGAGATCCAGCGCCGACGTCGGTTCGTCGGCGACGAGGATGGACGGATTCGCGGCCAGGGCGCGGGCGATCGAGACGCGCTGGCATTGCCCACCGCTGAGACGGCCCGGTCGCCTGTGCACGAGATCGCCGGTGAGGCCGACCGCCTCGAGCAGTTCGAGGGCACGCCCGTGCGCTGCCCGCCGAGGCAGCCGCTGTACCGTCCGGCATGCTTCCTCGACGCTCGCGAGCGCGGTCTGCGTTTCGGTGAGGGACGCGAACGGGTCCTGCAGGATCAGCTGCACCTCGTGCCGCTCCGGCTGCCGGCCGCCGAAGCGGCGCCACGGCCTGCCGTCAACGGTCACCTGGTCCGAGGGGAGGACGCCGGTGAGCAGCCGGGCGAGCGTGGACTTCCCACTGCCGGACTCGCCGACGATCCCGAGCCGCTCGCCGGCCCGGACGCGGACGTGGATGTCGTGCAGAACCTGCCGGTCGCCGTAGGAGAAGTGCAGCCGACGAGCCTCGACCGCCGGCACGTTCCCGGTCGGCACCGCTCGGGCCGGAACCGGCACGTACCCGCCGTCGGTGGCGGCCCGCTCGTCCTCGCTCCCCCGGCGGGCCAGGAGGTAGTACCCGCGAGGCGTGCGTTCCGGAAGGGCACCGACGAGCATCTGCGTGTACGGATCCCGCGGGCTTCGGAGCACCTCGGCGGTGCGGCCGGTCTCGACCACCCGCCCCTGGTGCATGACGACGACGCGATCGGTCGCGGACGCGATCGCGTTGATGTCGTGCGAGACGATCACGAGCCCGAGCTGACGCTCGATCCGCAGCCCGGTGAAGAGGTTCAGCACGCTGGAGCGGACGGACGCGTCCAGAGCGGTGGTCGGCTCGTCGGCGAGGAGCAGGCGCGGTTCGGACGCGAGCGCGAGCGCGATCACCACCCGCTGCCGCATCCCACCGGAGAGTTCGTGAGGCCGTGAGCGCAGCAGTGTTTCGGTCGGGGTGAGCCGCACCGCCTCGAGCGCGTGGCGGACGTCGTCATCGGTCGCCCGGGTGCGCCGGTTCAGCTGCAGGGCTTCGCGCACCTGACTGCCGATTCGCTGCAGCGGGTCGAGGCTCGACATGCTCGCCTGCGGCACCATCGACACGATCCCGCGGAGGGTGCGCTGCCGGCTCCGCAGGGGCTCACGGGTCACGTCGCGGCCGTCGACGTGGATCGCGCCGGACTCGATCCGGCCGCCGATCGAGGACAGCAGCCCCGTGATGGCGCGCAGGGTCATGGTCTTCCCGGAGCCGGTCTCGCCGATGATGCCGAGCGCCTCACCGCTGTCCAGCGCGAGGGACACGTCGGTGAGCACCTTGGTCCGTGCGATGGTGACGTTGATGTCGCGGACGTCGAGCAGAGCGGTCACCGGGAGTTCCTTCCACCGGCCGAGTCGGCCATGAGGGCGAAGCCGATGCCGAGCACGAGCACGACAAGGCCGGGAATGATCGGCACCCACCAGGCGATCGGCAGCAGGGCGATGCTGTCGGCCATCATCCGGCCGAGTTCGGGCGTCGGCGGGGCGATGCCGACGCCGAGGAACGCCAGCGAACCGACCAGCGCGGTCGTCGCGACCGCCTGCGTGGCGGCGTAGGACAGGTTCGTCGACACCAGCGCCGGCCCGATGTGCCGGAACAGGACGCGCATCGGCCCGTATCCGAGGACGCGGGCGGCGACGACGGAGTCCCGCTGACGGAGCACGATCGCGCGGGACATGGTCAGCCGGGTGTACGGGGGCCAGCACGCGATCATGATCGCGATGCTGATCGCGGCGGCGCCGCGCGGCAGACCGGGGATCAGCTCACGGTTACCGAGCGCCGCGGCGAGCGCGATCACGAGCACGATGTACGGGAACGCCATCGTCGCGTCGGTGATCCTGCTGATCACGGCGCGGCCCACGGCCGGAAGATAGGCGGCGACCAGGCCGAGGAGCGCACCGCCGAATGCCGCGACGGCGATGCTGACGAGGATGAGCCCGAGGTCGATCCGGCCGGCTTCGAAGGTGCGGACGAAGATGTCCCGGCCGAGCTGGTCGGTGCCGAACAGATGCCGGGCGCTGGGCGGAGCGAGTGGCATCGCGCCGATGTCGGAGGACGACACCGGGCTGACCAACGGAACGATGATGAACGCCAGGGCGAGGCCCACGACGATCGTCAGTCCGACCAGCCGCTCCGCGCGGAGGTTCGGCGTG
This sequence comes from Streptomyces rugosispiralis, assembly GCF_024505145.1. Lineage (GTDB taxonomy): Bacteria > Actinomycetota > Actinomycetes > Streptomycetales > Streptomycetaceae > Streptomyces > Streptomyces rugosispiralis. The sequence continues at coordinate 305,023 of NZ_JANIAA010000001.1, forward strand.
CGACGGCGACGCGAGGAAGCGGGCCGGGGCATCGCCGCCGGGGTGGGCGGCTCGACGACGGCGGTCACCGGGCGGCCCTCGGGTCGATCACACGCGTGGCGATCTCGATGATCAGGTTGAGCACCACGACGACCGCGCCGGTGAGGAGGACGATGCCCTGGATGACGGGAAAGTCCAGCGATCCGACCGCGGTCGTCATCGCCCGTCCGATACCGGGGAGGCCATAGACGATCTCGACGATGACCGCGCCGCTGATCAGGTAGCTCAGGCTGACACCGATGATGGCCAGCACCGGACCGGCACAGTTCGGGGCGACGTGGCGGAGCATGAGCCGTGTCCGCGACATACCGCGCGCCGCGGCGGATTCGGCGAAGGGTTCGTGCAGCACCTCGCCGGCGCGTTCGCGCACCGCACGGAGGATGATCGGGGTCAGCCAGAACGACACGGTCACCGCGGGCAGGATGAGGTACTGGAAGTTGTCGGGGTAGCCGCTCCCCCACCCGCCCGCGGGGAACAGCCGACCGCCGAGCGCGGCCGTGAGGATGAGCACGAGACCGATCAGCGCGCCCGGTGCCGCGAGGCCGATCAGTGAGAACACGCGGATGATGTTGTCGAATACCGGCCAGTCGCCGCCCGCGGCGAGCAGCCCGACCCCGATGCCGACGACGCACGAGATCAGCAGCACCACGCCGACGAGGGCGAACGTGACCCCGGCGCCGTTCACGACGACACTCGCGACGGTGGTGGTCGGGTGTTGGAAGGAGTTGCCGAGGTCGCCGTGGAGAAGACCGGCCACGTAGTCGAGGAACTGCGCCGGGAGGGGCTTGTCGAGTCCGAGTTCGGCGCGGAGCGCCGCGATCCGCTGCGGGCTCGCGCCCGTGTTCCCTCCGATCAGGACGACGGCCGGGTCGCCGAGCAGCGTCCGGATGAGGAAGAAGGTGATGACCATGACGAGCAGCGTCACGACGATCGCCTGCACGAGGGGACTTGCCATGGCGGCCAGGCGCTTGCCCGCCCGGCCGCCGGTCCGGCGGGCTGCCGGACCGGGCAGGACTGCTGAGGACATCGGTGGTGCTTTCTCTGGAGAACGGCGTGAGCCGTACGGAAGAGGGAGGAAGGGGCCCGCGACGCGAGCCCCTCGCGCCGGTTACGGCAGGACCAGGTACGAAGCGCCCACGCTGTGGATGACGTTGCCCGGGAACCGGGACACACCCACGTAGCTCAGGGTCGTCAGCGGGATCGACGGAAGTTCCTTCGCGTACTCCTCGTTGATCTTCTCGACCAGTCCGGGCGCCGCACTGGAGGAGGCGGTCTTCAGCCGGTCGGACAGCGCCTTCAGCCCCGGCATGTCCGGCGTCGTCGGCAGCGTTCCCCAGAAGTTGGCGTTGTTGCCCGATGTCGGGTCGCCGTAGATGTAGCCACCGAGGTAGGTCCGGGTGTTTTCGTAGTAGCCGATCCAGCGGGTGAACAGACCCCAGTCGCCCTGTTTGAGACGGTCGCCGACCTGGGTGAAGGGCGTGTTCTCGATCTCGAGCCGGATGCCGATGGCCTTGAGCTGCTGCTGCACGACCTGCGCGACGAGCGGCACCTGCCACGCGGAGTCGGTGACGGTGACGAGCGGGATGGTGCACCCGTTCTCACACTTGGTGCCCTTGAGCTTCGCCTTCGCCGCGCCGATGTCCCGCTTGGTGGCCTTGGCGTTCGGCGAGTCGTTGTCCTGATTCCACGGGATGCCGTAAAGCGGCCGCCCGACGCGCTCGCCGCCGAGCGCCGAGGCGGCGATCTGCTGACGGTTGACGGCGAGTGAGATCGCCTGTCGGACGCGCTTGTCACCGGCGACGGGGTCGTTGAAGTTGACCGACAGCCCCATCTGGCCGCCGTTCCACTTCGCCGTGTCGAGCGTGAGCGGGCTCTTCACCTGCGACAGCAGGTTCCCCGGGATGTTGTCGGCGTAGTCGACCTGCCCGCTCTTGAGCTGTGCGAGACGTGTGGCGGCGTCGGTGACGGCGACAAAGTTGATCTTCTTTATCCTGCGCGGCGCGGTGTCGTAGTAGTTGGGGTTCGCCGAGAGGGTGAACTTGCCGTTGGTCGTGTCGAGGGTGTCGAGCTTGAACCGGCCGGCCGAGACCGGGTGTTTCCAGAAGCTGTCGCCCTTCGCGATGCCCGACGCCGGGAGGATGACCATCTCCGGCGTCGACAAAGCGGCCGGCAGACCCGGATAAGGACGGCTCATCGCGAGCGACACCGTGTGCCCGTCAGGCGCGGTGACCTTCTTGATACTGCTCATCACCGGGCCGATGAAGTTGTCACCGGCGACGTTCGGCGTCGACAGGATCCGATCGAGCGACGCGACGACATCCTTGGAGGTCAGAGCGGACCCGTCGGAGAACTTCAGCCCGGAACGCAGCTTGACCGTCCAGGTCAGCCCGTCGGGAGAGGCGGTGACCGACCTGGCGAGCTGCGGGCTGCCGCTGTCCTTCCCGTCGGCGTAGTTCGTGAGGTAGCCACCCCACAGGAAGGTCAGCTGCGTCGTCTCGTAGGACGCCGAGCTCATCGGGTCCAGCGACTGCGGAATCGCGTGGTCCGCGATCGTGATCTCGTCGCTCACGGCGTTCGACCCGACCGACGGCGACGAGCACGCGTTCAGGGCCAGCGCGGCGACCGCCGCGGTCACGGCGACGACCGGAAGCCGCCGCGACCGTCTGCGCACCTGGGAGATGGACATCATGACTGCTCTCTGCGGAGGGAGTTCGAGAAGGAGAGGAGAGGAACGGTGATCAGTCGGCATCGACGCGGACCACCGACGTGGTGAGCCCGCCGGCGATGTCGAAGATCGCCGCGCCCAGGGTGAAGTCACCGGTGGCTAGCTGGAAAGGCGGCAGTGAGGAGGTGTCCTCACCGCGGAACTCCTTGACGAAGTGGATCGGGTCGAACCCGTACCCGCTGAAACCCGACCGGCCTGCCATACCGAGTTCCGCGACGAAGCCGGTGCCGCCGGGCAGCAGGTGCGCGTGGATCGTCCCGTCGTGGGTGTGTGTCCCGACGACCGCGGCGACCTGCCCGTCGACGGCGCCGGAGAACCACGCCTTCTCCGACGGCGACCCGCTGTGCAGGTCGACCACGACCGCCCCCCGGAGCAGACCACTCCCGGCCAGCTCCGTCCACGCGTCCCACAGGTCGGTCGGCGCCGGGGCCAGGCACCCCTTGCCCACCGCGCCGGGGCTCAGCAGGTTCACCACCGTCAGGGTCCTGTCGCCCTCACCGAGGGTCAGGACCCCCTTCCCGCGCGTCTCCCGCACATTCAGCGGGCGGACGACCTGCGGATACGCGAACGACTCCGCGACCTCGGGACCGTCCCACGAGTGGTTCCCGCCGGTGATGACATCGGCACCACCCGCGATGAGAGCATCCAGCTCCTTCCGGGTGGTCCCGAATCCGTTCTGCGGCAACGGGCCGGTGACGGCCGCGTTCTCCGCGTTCACCACGATCCAGTCGAGCTCGTACTCGGCACGCAGTTCCGGCAGACGGGCACCGAGCCACGCAGCCGCTTCGGGGCCGACAACGTCTCCCACGGTCATTACACGCATCTGTTCCATGACGCGACCGTAGACCTCTGGTGGAAAACAGTTCACTCCAGTTGATGAACGAAGGATGAATCATCCACTGGCTTCAGTCTGGAACTTCCTTCACCGACTCATGCCGTCGTCGAACAGTGCCGCACGGCATTGGCAACGTGGTCACCGTGTCGACCCGCGTCCGGCCAGCGCGTCGAACCAGCGCGCCACCTGCGGTGCCGACACCACGAAGGACCCGAAGTGGTCCACCTCGCCCTGGTTCACGACGGGAGCGGGTGCCTGGTGAGCGGCGAGTTGGAGCGCGCAACTGCGCGCGTTCCCGATCGGCACGTCGGTGTCGGCCGCGCCCGCGTACAGTCGCACGGGGGCGTCCGGCTTCCAGTCGCAGGTGTGATCGGCCGAGCGCATGGCGTCCAGCAGCGGACCGGCCGGGTGCCGCAGACGGTCGTGGAAAGCGGGCGTGAGCAACTGCTTCACCGAGGGGGCGAGGCCCTTGACCACGTCCTCCTCGTCGTGCCCTCCGTCGAAGAGTGACTCCACGCGGCTCGCGTACGGCGCCCGGAAGACCTCGCCCGGGTCCTTGTAGAAGTGATGCAGCCGGTTCTGGGCGACCAGCCAGTACGAGATGTAGAGGACGCCGCTGATGTCGTTGATCCGACCGTCGAACAGGGCCGGGACCTCCTGGCCCGCCAGGTCGTACGGCCCGCTCACCGGGGCCAGCGCCGTCAGCCGGAAGTGCTGGTCCGCACCCCCGTCCAGCGCCCGGCCGAGCGCCATCGCGACCTGGCCGCCCTGCGAGAAGCCGGTCGCGTAGACGTCACCGGTGAGCGGACGGCCGAGCCGGTCCGCGACCGTGCGGGCGGCGCGCAGCATGTCGACGGAGGCGGTGACGGCGGAGCGGGTGTCCATGTACGGGTGCGGGCCCGGCCCCTCACCGAGCCCGACATAGTCGGGCGCGGCCACCGCACGCCCGGCCGAGGCGTTCAGATACGACGGCACACGGCCGAAGTCCTCGCTCGCGGAGGGCGCGTAGGTGCGCTTGACCATGGTGCCATGCGTGTCCGAGACGAGGTCGAGCCGCTGGGTTCCGCCCTTGGGAAGGGTGAGGAGACCGGTCGCGGTCGTGGGTTTCCCATATGGGTCCACGGTCCGGTACGTCAGCCGGTACGCCCGTACGCCGTACCGCACCGGATCGGTCGCGATGCCCTTCTCGGCCAGGAATTCCCTGACCTGCCCCGCGTCACGGTCGGCGACCGGGGCGACGGAGACGAGGGTGCCGCGGTGGGCGGTGCCGCGGTGGGCGGTGCCGCGCTCCACCGCCGTGGCGACCGGCGCGACGGCCAATCCGGCGAGGAGCATGGCCGCCACCGCGGAGAGCCGCTTCCGTATCGGCCGACTGGTCTGTTCTTCTTGGGATTTGTGCCTCTCATCACTCATGTCGGAGACGTTACGGACTCGCTGTTCGCATCGACATCCGAGACGCCCCCGTGTCCATGGTGCACTCAAGGCCACCATGGACAAGAGCGCGTCCCGAGCAAGTCCGGCGGGGTCTCGCGCCCCCGGCACACCGACCGCGAGCCGGGTGACGGCGGGGATCAGTACAGTCCGGTCGTGTCGTGCCGGTAGGTGTTGTCCAGGATGTCGTCGAGGAAGTCCCCGAAGCCCGTCTCCAACTGGAGGCCGGTCCGCGGATCGTAGCTGAAGAGGCCGGGGCAGACACTGTTGTCGAGGCTGCTGTCGACGAAGAGCGCGTAGGAGAAGCGATCCGGCTTCGCCCCGTCGTGGCGCGTCTGGCGCACCACCCGGTGAGCGACCGCGGCCACCGGTGTGGCCGTCGATCGCGTCAGGATCTCCATCGCACAGCCGAAGTTGACGATGAAGGTGCCCGGTATCGGGTCGATCGCGTACCAGTCACCGTCCCGGTCCACCTCGAGCCCGGCCTCGGTGGAGCGCAGGACCGTCACCCAGCCCGAGTCCTTGTGGATGTTCAGGCCGCGGGCGGCCACTTCCGGCCGGAAGTGGTTGAAGGTGAGGGTGTGGGTGCCCCGCGGGGTGAGGCTGTGCCCGGTGGCCTCGTGCCAGAGTTCACGCGGTAGATCGAGACGGGCGAGCACCGCGCGCTGGATGTCCAGCGCGAAGTCGCGCATGGCCTCGGCCTGTCGCGCCAGCGCGACCGGGTAGACCCTGTTCCACCAGGTGCTCGTCAGGAAGAACTGTTCGGTCTGGTCGGCGTCGCGGCAGAAGTAGCCCTGGCGCGGGCCCAGTTGTTCCGATGTCCACCCTCGGTAGCCCCGGTAGGGGTCCGTATGCCCTCTCGGGGCGGGGAGGTAGAAGCCGCGGGCGAACCGGTCTCCGGCGGAGAGATCCAGGCCGGCGGGCCGCCTCACGTAGAAGAAGCCGTCCTCCAGCGCACGTCGCAGTCCGTCCTCGGCGGTGAAGGCGAGACCGCCGTGGTGCAGTTCAGCCAGCTGCCAGCCCTGTCGTGAGGCGGTCCGCGCCTGTTCCCACGCCGTGTTCATACGCGGGAGTGGAACTCGTAGCCGAGCTTGCCCGCCTTCTCCACCGAGAACGCGCGGAAGTCCTGGAACCTCCGCAGCCTCCCTTCCGTGTCGTACTGGTAGAGGAACATGTCGTACCGCGGTCCCATGTAGATCGTGAACGAGGACCGGTCCGGGGTGTCGGCGTCGGAGGGAAGTTCGGGCACGCGGTGGTAGACGGCGGTGACCGGTCGCGGCAGCTTCCTGGTCAGGACGCGGAAGGCGTCGCCGAGGTTGACGGTGAAGTGCCCCGCCCGTTCGCGGACGGGCGTCCAACGGCCCTCGTGCAGGATCTCGTAGCCGGGCTGGTCGGTGCAGATCGTGGTGATGAACCCGCTGTCGGAGTGCTCGACGATCCCGGCGCGGTCGCTCAGGCCCGTGCGGTAGTGGTTGACCGTGGTGTAGCACAGTCCGGTGTCCTGACGGGCGCCACCGGTGACGAGCTCCCGGTCCTCCTCGGGTATCCCCGCGGCGTCGAAGACTCCGTAGAGGGTGTCCAGAGTCAGCTCCCTCATCCTCCGGAGCACGGCCGTCACCTCGTCGGGCAGATACCGCTGCCACAGGAAGCTCTCCAGTTGCAACTGCTCCACCTGGTCGGGCCGGTCCTCGTAGCCCAGCTTGGACTCGGGGTGACCGTGTTCCCGGTGGCCGCGATGGCGGTCGCCGGGGCCGCCGGTGGCGGGCTGGTAGAAGGTGCGGCAGAAGGCCAGGCCCGCGCTCACGTCGAGGTCCTCGGGAACGGCCAGGTTGAACGCGCCGAGGCGGAGGGCCTGGTCCGCGTCGCCCGGCGAGGCGAACCGCAGTCTGCCCGCCTCCACTGTCGCCGCGGGGAGGGTGAGGTGGGCTTCTTCCTCAACGACATCCGTCGTCATGCTGGGACTCTCCCATCGTGGTTTGGTCACTACCGTCGTGGCCGCGGCGCGCTCACAGCGCGGCATCGTTGTCGTAGGTCCGGCTCACCTCCTGCGCGGCGAAGTCGGCGACAGACTGAACAGGACACGCCGTGCCGTTCTCCAAGCGGTAGACGGTGCCGTCGAGGCCGGAGTCCAGGAAGGTCACGTACGAGGTCCGGTCGGGTCGGCCGGGGGCCCGCTCGGTGGCGACCACGCCGTGGATATTGGCGCGCACGGGCGTGGGCAGGGCCGCGGTGAGCACTTCCAGGGAGCTGCCGAAGTTCACGATGAAGTGTCCCGGCGCGGGGTTGATGGCGCTCAGCTTCCCTTCGACGAGTGCGAGCAGACCGGGTTCGACGGACCGGAGTACGGTCACCCATCCGGAGTCGCGGTGGAACTTGCAGCCGCGGGTGGCTTTGTGTGAACGGAAGTGGTTGAACGCGAGCATCTGGTGGCCCCGGTGGTCGGTGAGCCCGCTGGAGATCTCGCCCCACAGCTGTGGGTCGATCTCCAGGTGGCGGAAGACCGCCCGCAGCACGGCGATGCCGAGGTCGGCCATCCCGCGCCCGAGCTCGGCGACCTCGGCGGGCAGCAGTGGCCAGTTCGCCTGCTCGACGTAGAAGTTCTCCCACTGGTCGTGCTCGCGGTCGAAGTAACCCTGGTAGGCGCCGGGGACGTCGACGTTCCGGAAGCCGCGGTAGCGGTCGAGGGCGTCGCCGCACCGGTCCTGGTGGAAGTGCGCCGCGAATCGGTCGCCGGGCCCGGTGTCGAGGCCGTCGGGGATACGCAGCAGGAAGAAGCCCTGGGCCAGGGCCCGGTCGAACCCTTCTTCGCGGTCGAAGACCAGGTCCTCGCCGTGGAGCCAGGACCTTTCGAGCGAGATCGGCGGGTGGGCGGCGCGGGCCTCCCGCTCGCCGGGCATCGAGGGCAGGGCAACGGGTGGGCGGGCCGTCACGGGGTTGAAAGTCGTCATCGGCTCGGCTCCCTCGGTGTGCCGGTGTCGCGGTGGATTGTGATCGTTCCGGGCCGTGCGGGGCGGGGCATGGAAGCGTGGCGCTTCAGCCGGAGGTCGGCGCCCTCTGTACTGACCGTGTAGTGGCCGTACAGCTCGGAGAGGACGAGGGCCTGCATCCGCACGGAGAAGAGGCGGCCGGGGCATTTACGCGGGTTCCGCTCGGCGTTGATCATGCTGAATGAGTTGATCTCGTAGCGCCCCCGGGAGAGCAGGGACGAAACCGTTTCACGATCGGAGCGCACGATGGCCTGGATGTTGGCGGGGGCGAAGCGGCACGGCTCCGGGAAGACCGCCGGATCGCGGTTGGCCTGCCGCCGGTCCAGCCACAGCATGGTGCCCGGCGGAACGGTCACCCGCGCTCCCCGGTGGTGCAGGGTGAAGGGCGCGGTCGTGCGGCGCCACAGGGCGCTGGGGTTGCTGCCGCCCAGTCGTACCGCTTCCAGGACCGCGAGGTCGATCACGGACGGGGACGATCCGCCGCGCGGGCACCGGCGGTCGCCACCGCCGTTCCGTGCCTCCGCCACAATGGCGCTCTTGACCCGCGGTGTGCTCTCCACATAGCCCAGTGCCCACATCAGGCTCAGCGCTGTGGTGTCGTACGTCGCCACGATGATCGTGCCGAGTTCCTTGATCTGTGCCGGGTCCAGAGCGGCGACGCCACCACGTGTGAACGGACGTCCCCACAGGGCGAAGTATCGCCGGATCAGGTTGGAGTCGGGAGCCTCGGCGAGGGACTCGAAGTTGGCCGTCAGCAGATCGCGTACGAATGGGACGATGACGTCGAACTCCCGCATCGCCCGCGGGTTGTCGTTGCTGATGACATCGGAGGCGAGGTCGAAGAAGCCACGGACCACGTGGCCGTACTCCGCCGAGCGCAGGTATTCCGGCAGAGGCCGCCGGGTGAGGTCGAGAACGCCGGGGATCATGCTGTCCACATACGCGGTCAGGGACAGCGTGAAGTCGTCGAGCGGCATCTCCTGCCCCGCCACCCGGCACAGGTGGTCGGCCGTGTGCCGCCGGACGGCGGGCTCGAGGCGCTCCACGAACTTGGCGCTGCCGAGGGAGCGTTCGACCGCCGCCCGCTTCCCCGGGCGGTCCGGGTGGTCGTGGGGCATGGAGCCCATGAAGTCGCCGAACAGCTCGCGGTTGGCATCGGTGGACGGTGCCAGGGCATCGTCGCCGGCCAGAGGTACGTTGGTGATCTGGTAGAGGGCGAGTCGCTGCCCCATCCAGAACGTGCACAGGCCGCCGTTCTCCTCGGCGAGGGCGCTGATGCCTGATGCGCGGAAGTAGTGCGAGGCGGGTTCCCCCCGTACCACGGTCGCCTGGTGGAAGGCCGGGGCGTGGCCGTGCAGCCGGCTGGGGCCCGGATGATGGGCCAGCACTCCTGGGAATGGCGCGCCGGGCGGGTCCGGCGGGGCCACGGTCGTAGCCCTGCGGACGGCGTGGCGGTCGTCGGCCGAGGTGGTCACGACGGCTCACCCCGGCCCGCGCCGACGGACCGGGCGATCCCGAAGTCGGTGTGCCGGTCGGACCAGGTGTGTTCGTTGAACTCTCGCAGGAAGTCCTCGGAGCTGCGCACCGCCGCGGCGGAACCGTCCCGGCGGACCTGGTAGAGGTTGCCGGTGGCGGGCGGGTTGGCGAAGGCCGCGAACGAGAAGCGGTCGGCCGCTCCGGGGTCCGGGGTGCACTGCCGGACCCGGTGCAGGATGGCGTGCACCGGCCGGCTCAGGGCGGCGGTGAGCAACTCGAAGGCCCCACCGAAGTTCACCACGAAGTGGCCGGACACTGGATCGATGGGTACCCAGACGCCGTTCACCAAGGCTTCGAGGCCCGGCTCCTCGTTGTAGAGGACGGTCACGAATCCGGTGTCCTTGTGCGGCGCGCAGCCCAGTTGGGCCCGGTCGGAGCGGTAGTGGTTGGCCGCGAACCAGTGTGTGCCCCGTCCGTCGACGGCCCCGCCGGTGATCTCGCTCCACAGGTGCGTGGCGATGCCCAGGTCGGCCATCGCGCACCGCAGCACCAGCAGGGTGAGTTCGCCCATCCGCTCGGTCATGGCGATGAGTTCCGGGGGGAAGTGGCTGCGGCGTCCGGGGCCGTCGATGAGCACATGCTCGGTCTGGAAGTGCTCCCGGTCGAAGTAGACGCCCTCCAGCGCCCGGAAGCCGCGATAGGGCCGGGTCGCCTCGGGGCCGTCCTCGGGGGCGCGGTAGAACTCCCGGCACAGGGTGATACCGGGCCCGGGGTCGAATCCGGCGGGTACGGCGAGCAGGAAGCAGCCGTCCGCGAGCGCCTTGGACAGGCCGTCCTCGGTGCCGAACGCGAGGCCCGTCCCGCGCACCGACGCACGTTGGAGTGTCATCGCCCCGGTGGTCATTCGCGGTCACCCTTCCCGGTGGTGCGGGCGGACGCGTTCGGGGCCTCGGTACCGGCGTAGATCTCGTAGTCGTTCTCGTCGATGAGCTCACGCGAGCCACAGACGCGTTCCAGGCCGGCGCCCTGGACGTAGCGGTAGATGCCCTGGTCCTGACCGGGCAGACAGCCGCTGGAGGCGAAGTGCCCATAGCTGGACCGGTCCTCCCGCTGGCGCGCGACCCGGTGCATGATCGCCGCGACGGGTGTGTCGCACGCCGAGGTGAGGATTTCCATGGCCAGGCCGAAGTTGATGACGAAACAGTCCGGGTCGGCCGGCACGACCTCCCAGTGGTCGCCGCGGGCGACCTCCAGCCCTGGGGAGGTGGTCCGCAGGATGGTGAGGTAGCCGTCGTCCTTGTGAGAGCTGAGGCCGATGTCCTCGTGGGCGGGCCGGTAGTGATTGAACGTCAGGTGGTACGCGCCCTCGGACCGCGAGCAGCCGCCGGTCGCCCGTGCCCAGTCCTGCTCGGGTATGCCCACGTGGCGCAGCACGGAGCACAGCACCTGCTCCGACAGCCGAGTGAGCGCCTCGCCGAGGGCGGCGATCTCTCGCGGATAGTCAGTGGCCCAGAAGCGCCGTTCCAGAAGGAACTGCTCGATCTGGTTGATCCGCTGGTGGAAGCCGAGCAGCGGGTCCCCGAAGCGGTCGCTGCCGAGGGTGCTGAACCGGCCGTACGGGGCGGTGGACGGGCCGCGGTAGAACTGCTGGGCGAACGCGTCACCGGCCGAAACGTCGATCTCGGCAGGGATCTCCAAGAAGAAGACTCCGTCGCGGAATGCCTGATCCCGCGCAGCGGAATCCACGAAGGACAGCTCCCCACTCGACATCCTGGCTTTTTCGAGACGCGCTTCACCGAAGGCCGAAAGACCAGGCGAACGCTTCGCGTAGACGTCCTTGTATATCTTCCCCCGGCGTATCTCCGGAGCCAGTGCACGAGGCGTTGTTTCCATGCTCACCGGCCTTTCAGGTGGAGGGACACGACGACGAGATCACGTAGCTCTTCCGGTGCTCCCGGATGTTCCCCTCTCGCTATCTCGGAGAGCGTGCTGAAGGATCCTGGATACACCATGACCGGAAGTCCCTGCCGCTTGAGACAGGCGAATATGGAGAATTCTTCCAGGAAGTACTCACTGGACGTCCTGATACGGTTTTCCCACTCGGCCCCACTGATTCCGTGAGAGTGCTTGCGGTGATAGGCGCGGCCGAACGACTCCACCGACGAGCGAAACATCTCGTCCTTGGTGAAGAACGTCCGCAACTCGTCGTGGAACTCGGCGAACTCACGACAGCGCTGCACATCACTGCAGTTCAGGAAGGTGAAGTCGGTCGATGTGCCATACTCGTCAAATACCTTCCGCTCGCTTTCGACGAACTGCCGGCCGAGTTCAAGCGCCTGCTCCAGGGCCTCTTCTGGCGCCATTCCACAGGTTGATTCCAGCGTGAGCCGATGAATGCTGTCACCGATGAGCACGGTGCAGCGGGCGAATCTCCGGGAGATCCACTTGACCATGCCCGCAAGTTTCGCGGTGGTGAAGTTGCTGTTCTCGAGGCTGACCCCGAGAAAGCATGTGTCGTGCTGCTCGAAAGTGGTTCTGCTGGTCGCGGGAGAGACCGATGCTATTTCTGCCTTGTAGCGCGTCCTGCGCGCCGGCTCCACCTGTCGACGGGGGGAAGAGATCGCTTGCGTGTCCAACACCATTGCATCCGCCTGAGTTCGTCGCTAAGTGCAGGGATCACTCTCGGCTTCTCTTTGGGATGTACGCGCAGCCTGACATGGCCCAGGAAAGTGGGCATGTCTCCGAGACCTCCACGGATCGCACCCGGAGGCCGCTCAAAATTGTTAGCAGGCGGCCCTGGAGTCGGCCAATGGCAGGGCACTGAATTCGGCCTGATGGCTCATCAGCTCCTGTCCCCACAGGAAATACGCAGGTCACGGCGGGGTCATGGGCACAGGCACGGCGGGGCGCGGGGCGCGGCGGCGGCCTCGCCGCGCCGGGAGTCGGCACCCGCGTGACGCCGCTCCGTGCCACGCGCATATGACGGGCGATGAACTGGGCTTTTGCCGTACGAGTGGCGGACGCGCGACGACACGCCACCGGGCGGCAGAGCGCACGGGGACCCCGGTGGGCGAGCGGGCCGGGACCGGGTCGGTGATGGCCGAACACCTCACATGGCATCCGTATCGGCTTCCGCGCCTGCCGGAACGAGGTTGGCAAGCGGTTCGGTGTCGGTTACGGTGAGTTCCTCAGCCGCTCGGCGAGCGGCGGGCCCGCGTTGCCCGCCCCATGCGATGCGGCGTTCTGCGGCGTCTCCATGGACGTCTCCACTCTTGCGGGTCTCGCAATCCCCCTCCTCGAGCAGCGGCGCCCCCTGTCCAGGGGCGACCTCTGGCTGCGCCCTCCCCCTCCGCCAACAGCACCGCAACCGCCGCACAGCCGTGCGGATGTTCCCGACGATGCTGCCGCCGCAGCGTGAGGAAGGAGGCCGGGGTCGCAGTGACATCGACACCCACCACCAGACGATGGGCCCTGCTGGCCATGTCCGTGGGCGTGTTCTGCATCCAGCTCGACGCGTTCGCCCTGAACCTGGCCCTGCCGCGGATCGGCCGCGATCTCCACGCCGGAGGCGCCGGCCTGCAATGGGTGACCAGCGCGTATCTGCTGTCCACCGGGACCCTCATGCTGGGTGCCGGACGCCTCGGCGACCTGTTCGGACGACGGCGGCTGCTGATCCTGGGCCTCGCCGTCTTCGGCGCGTCGTCCCTGGTCTGCGCGCTCGCCCCGGCGCTGCACGTCCTGGTCGGCGCCCGGGTGGTCCAGGGGGCGGGGGCCGCGATGGTCATGCCGGTGGGTCTGTCCCTGCTGACGAACGTCTACCCGAGCGAACTGCGGGGCCGCGCCACCGGCCGGGCGCTGGGCATCGGCGGAATCGCCACCGCCTGCGGGCCGTTCATCGGCAGTGCCCTCACCGACGCGGTGTCCTGGAGGGCGGTGTTCTGGCTCAACGTCCCCCTCGCCGCGCTCGGCGCGGCATGGGCCTCGCGTACCGCCGAGAGCTATGACACCAGTGCGCCCCGGAGGGTCGACTGGCGCGGGCTTGCCACCGCGACAGCCGCGCTCGTCACCCTCGCCGTCGTCGTCGATCGCGGCCGCCACTGGCAGTGGCCCGTCATCCTGGCCGGCCTGGCCGCCGCGGCGGCCCTGCTGACCTGGTTCGTACGGCTTGAACGGGTGGCGGCGAGCCCGCTGGTCCAGCTCACGCTGTTCCGCAACGGGCCCTACGTGGCGCTGACGCTCGCCGGGGCCGTGGCCAACACCGCGACGGTCATGTTCCTGTTCGTCGTGCCCCTGACGCTCCAGGGGCAGTGGGACCTGTCTGTCGCCGTGGCGGGCATCGCCTTCCTCGCCCCGGCGCTGGCCATGGCACTCGCCGGTCCGATCGCCGGCCGGGTGCCGCCACCCGCCGCGGTGCGCGTGATGACCGTATGCCTGGGCGCGGGAGCCCTCGTCCTCGCCTGCCTTGCCCGTGCCTCATCGCTCGATGTGTATCTGATCGCGGCCACCGCGGGCGGTGCGGTTCTCGGCACGGCCAACTCACTGACCCTGGTCGCCACTCAGGGGGTGATCAGACCGGAGCGGGCCGGGGAGGCGTCCGGAGTCACCAAGACGGTCATCACGGTGGCGGCGGGCCTCGGCATCGCCCTGGCCGGGGCCGTCGCCGACCAGAAACGCGGCGTGGGTTCCGAAGCGGCCTCCGACACCGCGTTGCAGACCACCGCCCTGGGGTGCATGGCCACCTGTGTGATCCTCGCCGTATGGCTCGGGGCCCATGGGCGACAGCGGCAGGACGCGTGTCCCGCGGACCACGAGACCGCGTCCGAGGAGCGCCGTCGTGGCGCGGGCTCCCTCGCGGCCCGCCCCGCACGCGCGGAGCGTGCGGGGCCCGCTTCCCCCGAAAAGAAGACGCGCAGGGCCGGCGCCGCGATGGGGCGGCTGCGCCGGCCGGTCCGGCGCGCGGTGAAGATGGCGCTCGGACACCGACGCGGGGACCGGTCCACGCGGTCGGAGTGATCAAGGGAGCCCTCGCCCGACGTGTGAGCCGAGCGGGGCAGCGTGGTGCAGGCCTTGGACAGGGGGTCGCGACGTGCGGTGCCGGCGAAACCGGGCACATGGCCGCGTCGGGCCGCCACCCCGCGACATGCGTGCTCCCCGTGTGGGACGTGGCCACCCCGACCGCTTCGAACGTGGCGTCCCGCACCATGTCCGGGGGTGGGCCCGCTGCCTACCGTGACGGCCATGGACACCACCCGCACCACCGAGGGCGACGCCGCCCGGCACGCCGGCCTTGACCCGTCCCTCGTCCCCGCAAGCCAGTTCCTGGAAGGGCGCAGCGCCCTGGTGACCGGCGCGGCGAGTGGCATCGGACGGGCTTGTGCCGTCGCCCTCGCCGACGCCGGGGCCTTCGTGTACGTCGTCGATCTGGCCAAGGAAGCCGCCGAGCGGGTGGCCGGGGAGATCGGCGGCAGCCCCTGCGTGGCCGACCTCTCCGACCCGACGGCCATCGACGGCCTCCCCACCACCATCGACATCGTCGTCAACAATGCCGGGCTCCAGCACATCGCGCCGCTGCACGAGTTCCCACCGGACCGCTTCGCCCTCATCCAGAAGATCATGGTCGAGGCGCCGTTCCATATCATCCGGCGCGCCCTTCCCTATATGTACGCGCGGGGATGGGGCCGCATCGTGAACCTCTCCTCCGTACACGGCCTGCGGGCCTCGGCCTTCAAAGGCGCCTACGTGACCGCCAAGCACGCGATGGAAGGGCTGAGCAAGGTCGCCGCCCTGGAGGGAGCGCCCCATGGCGTCACGTCGAACTGCGTGAACCCCGGGTACGTCCGCACCCCCTTGGTCGAGGCCCAGGTCGCCGGCCAGGCCCGCTCGCACGGCATCGCGGAGTCGGAAGTACTGGAGAAGATCATGCTGGAGCGCAGCGCCATCAAACGCCTCATCGAGCCGGAGGAGGTCGCCTCCGCGGTGCTGTGGCTGTGTTCCGAGAGCGCCGGCTTCGTCACCGGCGCCTCGCTGCCCCTGGACGGTGGCTGGACCGCGCACTGACCGTCCCGTGACCCGAATCGCCATGCCCGCGGGTGCGCGCGGATCGAGCCGCGCGCACCCGCCCTCCCCGAGGTTCGTTCCATGTCGCAGACCACTGTTCTTTCCACCGCCGCCCTACGACATCTGATGGAGTTGCTGGCCACGGACGCCTCCGCCGAACAGTTAACGGCGGTGGCCTCGCGCGCCCGCGCCGACGGCATCGACGACCACGAGCTGCAAGAGATCGACCGGGCCGTCTCCACCGCCCTCGGGGTCCGGCGGGTGCTCCATCGCCAACGCCGCCGCGAAGCCGAACTCACGGCGCTGTTCGACACCGCCGGCGATCTGGCCGCCCTGCGTGACCTCGACGCGGTACTGCACTCGATCGTGCGGCGCGCCAGAACCCTGTTGGGGACGGACACCGCCTACCTCACCCTGGTGGACGAGGCCGCTCAGGACACCTTCATGCGGGTCACCGACGGCTCGGTCTCCCTCGCCTTCCAACAGCTCAGGCTCAAGCTGGGCGAGGGCCTGGGCGGGCTGGTGGCCCAGACCATGCGTCCCTACGCGTCCCCGGACTACCGCAGAGACGAACGGTTCCAGCACACCCAGACCATCGACCATGGAGTCCTGGACGAAGGTCTCGTCGCCATCCTCGGCGTGCCGCTGCTCCTCGGCTCGGGCCCGGCCGGCGATCACCATGTGATCGGTGTCCTGTTCGCGGCCGACCGCGGCCCCCGCGGCTTCTCCCCGGACGAGGTGGCCCTGCTCAGCTCGCTCGCCGCGCACGCCGCCATCGCGATCGACACCGCCAGGGCGCTCGCCGATGCCAAGAACGCCGCGGCGGAACTCACCGAGGCCAACGCCGTCATCCAGGAACACGCGGCATCCACGCAGCGCGCCGCGGAAGCGCACGACCGGCTGACCGACCTCGTGCTGCGCGGCTCGGAGGTATCCGAAGTGGCCGCTGCGGTGGCTGAGTTCCTCGGCGGCCGACTGACCATCTTCGACCCGCGCGGCGACGTGCTGGCCCAAGCGGGCGGCGAAGCGGAAGCCTGTCCGCCGGATCCCGACGCACTCCTGAGAGCCGTCACCCGTGCCCGTGCCGAGGGCCGCTCCGTCCGCGACGGCGAGTGCTGGTACTGCGCCGTCCTGGCCGGACAGGAGCTGCTGGGGAGCCTCGCCTTCCGCGGGCGCCCGGACCTCGACGGCCCCGACCGCCGGTTGTTCGAGCGCACCGGCACCATCACCGCGCTGCTCCTGCTGCTGCGCCGTACCGTCGTCGAAACCGAGAACCGCGTGCGTGGCGAGCTGCTCACCGACCTCTTGGAGGGGGCGGGCCGCGATCCGGCGCTCCTCGCCGAGCGCGGGCACCGGCTCGGGGTGGACCTGACCCGGCCGCACCTGGTGCTGGTCGCCGAGGCCGAGACGCAGCCGGACGGCAGGCTGACTGGCTGGGCCCAGCAGTACCTCTTCGGCCGCGAGGGCCTGTGCTGCGAGTATGGGCAGCACGTGGTCATGCTGGTCCCCGACGACGGAACAGCGCCCGGTCGGGCCGCCCGCGCCGCCGCCGAACATCTCTCCCAGGGGCTCGGCACACCCGTCAGCGTGGTCGCCTCGGGACCGTGCCAGGGGCTGGCGGCCCTGCCCGGCTTCTACGCCGAGGGCCGCCGCTGTCTGGGCGCCATGCGTGTGCTGGGCCTCACCGGTGACGGTGCCTGCGCCGCGGACCTGGGCTTCCTCGGTGTTCTCCTGGGCAAGGAACAGGACACCGGAAGCTTCGTCAACAGGGTCTTGGGCCCCGTCCTGGAGTGGGACGAACGCAGGGGAACCGAACTGGTCAGGACCCTTCAGGCGTATTTCGCCGTGAAGGGCAGCCACATTCGGGCCAAGGACCTGCTGCATATCCACGTCAACACCGTGGTGCAGCGGATCGAGCGGATCGCCGCGCTCCTGGGGCAGGACTGGGACCACCCGGAACGCGCGCTGGAGATCCAGCTGGCGCTGCGGATCCACCTCGTTTCCCAGGCCTGCCCGTAGCGGTCCGCACTCCGTGGAAACCCGGAGCGGCCCGGCACCGGCCGCGGGCCGCACGGGATCACGGAGCCGTGATATCGGCCGGGACGCGCAACTCGGGCACGGTGACCGCCTGTACGTCGTCCACGCCGACGCCGGGCGCGAGTTCGACCAGAGTGAGGCCCTCGGCCGTCACGTCGATGACGGCGAGGTCCGTGATGACGCGGTTGACCACGCCGCGCCCCGTGGCGGGCAGGGCCAGCTCGTCGACGATCTTCGGGGTGCCGTCCTTCGCGGTGTGCTCCATGACGACGATCAGGCGGCGGGCCCCGTGCACCAGGTCCATGGCCCCGCCCATCCCCTTGACCATCTTCCCGGGGATCATCCAGTTCGCCAGATCACCTCGGGCCGAGACCTGCATGGCGCCCAACACGGACACGTCGATGCGCCCGGCGCGGATCATGCCGAAGGAGAAGGCGGAGTCGAAGCACGCGGCGCCCTTCCGCAGCGTGACCGTCTCCTTGCCCGCGTTGATCAGGTCCGGATCCTCCGTGCCGTCCACCGGGTAGGGGCCGACCCCCAGGAGGCCGTTCTCGGAATGCAGCACGACGTGGATGTCGGCCGGGAGGTGGTTGGGGATGAGTGTGGGAAGGCCGATGCCCAGGTTGACGTACTGTCCGTCCCGCAGTTCACGGGCGGCGCGGGCGGCGAGTTGGTCGCGGTCGAGTGCCATGGATCATGCCTCCTGGGCGGCGGGTCGGACGGTGCGGCGTTCGATGCGCTTGTCGACGGGGTCCGCGGCGACGATCCGGTCGACGTACACGCCCGGGAGGTGTACGG
The DNA here is from genome assembly GCF_024505145.1 of Streptomyces rugosispiralis. GTDB lineage: Bacteria > Actinomycetota > Actinomycetes > Streptomycetales > Streptomycetaceae > Streptomyces > Streptomyces rugosispiralis. The sequence continues at coordinate 323,408 of NZ_JANIAA010000001.1, forward strand.
CGTCCGGGCCGAGCTCCCCCGCCTCCACGATGCGCTCGGCCTCCACCAGGGTGGTCCGGCCCGCCATCGCACACAGCGGGTTGAAGTTCCGGGCGGCGCTGTGGAACACGCAATTGCCGTGCCGATCCGCGACCTCCGCACGCACCAGCGCGAAGTCGGCCGCGATGGACTCCTCCAGCAGGTACCTGCGGCCACCGAACTCCCTGACCTCCTTGGGCGGGGAGGCCGCGGCCACGCTGCCGTCGGCGGCGTACCGCCACGGCAGACCGCCCTCCTCGACCTGGGTTCCCACGCCCGCCGGGGTGAAGAAGGCCGGGATCCCGCTGCCGCCGGCCCGCAGCCGCTCGGCCAGGGTGCCCTGTGGGGTGAGCTCCACCTCCAGCTCACCGGAGAGGTACTGCCGCGCGAACTCCTTGTTCTCGCCCACGTACGACGACGTCATCCGGGCGATCCGGCCGGCCCGCAGCAGCAGACCGAGGCCCCAGTCGTCCACACCGCAGTTGTTGGACACCACCCGCAGCCCCGCCGTCTCCGTCCGGGCCAGCGCGGCGATCAGCGTCGACGGGATCCCGCACAGCCCGAAACCTCCGACGGCGAGAGTCGCCCCGCCCGGGATGTCGGCCACGGCGTCCGCGACCGAATCCACCACCTTGTCCATGTCGTCTCTCCGAATTTCTCGGCCCAGGATTCACCGGCCTCCTGACGGAGTGTCCGGCGACCCGGCCCGGGGTCTGGTTCCCCTCACCTTTCACCGCGGGAGGGCCCCGCGGGTATGTAGTCCGCCACCATGGCCCTGACGATCCGCATAGTGATCAGCACCGCGCCGGTCGGCCCCGGGGCCGCGCGGCGTCCGGGCGTCGGCCACAGCGGAGACCGGGTGGTCTCCACCTTGCGGCACCGGTCGTTCCGGCCATGTGTGCCGGCCCCATGACGGTGCCTCCAGGATCGGCGGTCGGCACCATGCCGCCGGTCGCGGGGCACTCCTATCGTTCCGGCAACCACTCACCGCGCTTCCGCCGTCGGGTCTGCGGGGACGCCTTCAAGGGGGAGGGCGGCACCCCGCGGCGGCGGGTGGGCGGCACACCGTCAGGAGCCGGTCATCATGCGTTGCAGCACCACGGACACCGTGCGAAGCAGATCTGTTCGCGCGCTCACCCTGATCGCCGTCGGTGCCCTGGTCGCGGGCTGTTCCTCGGCCGGCACCGCCGGCACCGCGACCGGCGGTTCCGACGGCAAGACCGCCCCCGTGCGGGTGGGTCTGGTCTACTCCCGCAGCGGGCTGCTCGCCGCCTACGGCAAACAGTACGAGGAGGGCTTCAAGGCGGGCCTGGCCTACGCGACGCACAGGACGAACAAGGCCGGCGGCCACCCGATCGAGGTCACCGAGCAGGACGACGCGGGCGACCCGGCGAAGGCCGTGGCCGCGGCCAAAACCCTCGTCGGCAAGGGGTACAAGATCATCACCGGCACCACCGACTCCGGCGTGGCACTGCAGATGGCGCCGCTGGCCGCCCAGAACAAGGTGCTCTACGTCAGCGGCCCCGCGGCCACCGACGCCGTCACGGGCGTCAACGCCTACACCTTCCGCTCCGGCCGGCAGTCCTACCAGGACATCCTCACCGCCGGAACGATGCTCGGCGACGCCAAGGGCAAGAAGGTCACCGTGCTCGCCCAGAACTCCGCGTTCGGACAGGCCAACGTGGCCGCGGTGAAGACCGTACTCGGCGGGAGGGGCGCGAGGGTCGACTCCGTGCTGGCCCCACCCAGCGCCACCGACCTCACCCCCTTCGCCCGCCAGGCCAAGGCCCGCAAGCCGGACCTGGTCTTCGTCGCCTGGGCCGGTGCCACCGCCCCCGCCCTGTGGACCGCGCTGAATCAGCAGGGCGTACTGGATTCGAGCAAGGTCGTCACCGGACTGGCCGGCACCGCCTCGTACCCGATCTTCGGCGCGGCGGGTTCCAAGGTCTCCTTCCTCGCCCACTACTTCCCGGGCGCCGGCGGCGGCAACCCGGTGGAGAAGGCGATGCTCGACAGCATCACCAAGGCCGGTGGCGCCCCCGACCTGTTCAGCCCCGACGGCTTCACCGCCGCCCAGATGATCGTGCACGCGATCGAGTCCGGCAGCGCGACCGACACCACTGCCATGGTCAAAGCACTGGAAGGCTGGAGCTTCGACGGGCCCAAGGGCAAGGAGCGGATCCGCGCCGCGGACCACGCCCTGCTGCAGCCGATGTTCACGGCCAAGCTGAAGGGCACTGGCGGCGCCGCTGAACCAGAGCTGGTCGACAGCGTCCTGATGGCAACGGTCGCTCCCCCGGTGAAGAAGGCGGCGGGCTGAGCGGATGACCTCCTCGGACATGACGCCGAGTTCTCCGGGGACCACGGCTGCCGGGGAGCCCCCCACCTCCCCGGCGCCGGTCCTCAGACTGCGCGGCATCGGCTGGACGGTCGGCGGCGCGACCATCGTCGACTCGGTCTCCTTCGACCTCCACGAAGGAGAGTTCCTGGCCTTCATCGGTCCCAACGGCGCGGGCAAGACCTCCCTGTTCAACCTGGTCAGCGGCATCACCCCGGTTTCCCGGGGCTCGATCGAGCTCGACGGCGCCGACGTCACGAACGAGGCCGCCTACGTACGGGCCCGGCGCGGTCTCGGGCGCACCTTCCAGACCTCCAGCCTGTGGCCGGGCATGACGGTCGCCGACCATGTGCGGCTGGCCGCCCAGGCCGCCGACGGCGGCTCGTACCGGATTTGGCGCCGCGCCGACCCGTACCCGGAGCTGGTCGCCAAGGTGCTGGCACGCACCGAACTCGCGCACCGCGCGGACACCGCCGCCGACACCCTCTCGCACGGCGAGAAACGCAAGCTGGAACTCGCGGTGCTGCTCGTCGGCGAACCCCGGCTGATGCTGCTCGACGAGCCCATGGCGGGCGTGAGCGCCGAGGAAGTGCCCGCCCTCACCGAACTCATCCGCTCGCTGCACCGCGAGGAGGGGCGCACCGTGCTCATGGTCGAGCACCACATGGACGTCCTGCTGGGTCTGGCCGACCGGCTCGCCGTGATGCACCACGGCACACTGCTGGCCCTGGACACCCCCCAGGTCGTGATGGCCGACCCGACCGTACAGCAGGCCTATCTCGGGGAGGAGCTGTGAGCACGAGCCCGGCGCCGCTGCTGACGGTGCGCGACCTGCGGGTCGTGATCGGGGACAGCCACATCCTGCACGGCGTCGACCTGGACGTCGCCGCCCGTGGCACCACCGCGCTCCTGGGCCGCAACGGCTCCGGCAAGACCACCACCGTACGCGGAATCCTCGGCCTCGTACCGCGCACCGGCAGCGTGCTGCTGGGCGGCGAGGAGACGGTGCGACTGGCCACCCACTCCCTGGTCCGCCGTGGCATCGGCTACGCCCCCGAGGACCGCGGCGTCTTCGCCACTCTCACCGTCGCCGAGAACCTGCGGCTCGCCGAGCGGCCCGGCGCCGGCCAACCGGCCTACGATCTGGTGCACGAACTCTTCCCCGAGCTCGGGCAGCGGGCCGGGCAGGCCGCCGGGACTCTCTCCGGCGGCCAGCAGCAGATGGTCGCCATCGCCCGCACCCTGCTCAACGGCAACCGGTTGATCATCGCCGACGAGCCCACCAAGGGCCTGGCGCCCAAAGTGGTCACCGAGGTCGCGCAGGTGCTGGAGCGCGCCGCGGAGGCGGTGCCCGTCCTGCTGGTGGAGCAGAACCTCGCCGTGGTGCGCCGCCTCGCCCGGCACTGCGTCGTGCTCGCCGACGGCCGCACCGCGCACCGGGGCCCCGCCGCCGAACTGCTCGCGGACGCGGACGCGGCTCGCCGGCTGCTCGGTGTCGGACGGGCGGGCCACGACGGCGCCGGCCCCGCACCGGCCGGCGCGTCCGCCGGCCCCGCGGCCCACCCCGCCACCAGGACCGAAGAAGCGGAGGTCTGATGTCCACCGTAGTCCTGCTCGCCCTCACCGGGCTCGGCCTGGGCGCGCTGTACTTCCTGGTCGCCTCGGGCCTCTCGTTGATCTTCGGCCTGATGGACGTGCTCAACTTCGCCCATGGAGCCCTGATGTCCGTCGGCGCCTACGGCACCTGGTGGGCCGCCTCCGGCCACCTCCCCGGCGCCGGGCCCGGCGGCGCCGGCTTCGCCCTCGCGGTCGTCTTCGGCACCGCGGTCGGCACCGTCGCCGCGGTTCTGCTCGAACTCGCCGTCATCCGCCCGCTCTACGCCCGCCCCCGCGAGCAGATCCTGGCCACCGTCGGCGTGGGCCTGGCCGTTCCCGCGTTGCTCTCCGCGATCTGGGGCGCTGACGCCCGGCCCTTCCCCGGACCCGAAGCGCTGTCCGGCACCGTCGGCCTGCTGGGCGCCGAGGTGCCGCTCAACCGCCTGGTGCTGATCGCCGCCGCCCTCGTGGTACTGGCCGCTCTCAGGCTGTTCCTGGGCCGGACCCGGCACGGTCTGGTCGTCCGCGCGGGCGTGGAGGACCGGGCCATGGTCACCGCGCTCGGCATCGACGTGCGCAAAGCCTTCACCCTGGTCTTCGCCATCGGCGGAGCGGCAGCGGCCCTCGGCGGCGCGATCGGCGGTCTCTATTTCGGCTCGGTCGACCCCGAACAGGGCACCTCGCTGCTGATCTTCGCCTTCGTGGTCGTCGTCATGGGCGGCATGGGCTCGCTCACCGGTGCCGCGCTGGCCTCGGTCGCCGTGGGCCTCGTCCAGCAGTTCGCCAACTACTACACCACCGCAGGACTCGGCGACCTCGCCGTCGTCGTCCTGCTCGCCGCCCTGCTGCTCATCCGGCCGCGTGGGCTGACCGGGAGACTCGCATGACCACCGCCACCCGGCCGCGCGGTGAGACCCGCGCGGCGGACCGACCCCCTGTCACCCGCTCCGAAAGGTTCAGGCGAGCCACCCGCTGGTGGCCGGCGCTGCCGCTGGTGGTCCTGTTCCTCGTCCCCTACAGCGCGCTGCCCCTGCCCGGCCTGCTGGACGGACCGATCGGCAGCCCGGGCAACCTCCAACTGCTCTCCCTGTGCCTGGTATTCGGAGCCCTGGCCACCGGCTACGACCTGCTGCTCGGCCGCACCGGGCTGCTGTCGTTCGGCCACGCGCTCTACTTCGCCGCGGGTACCTACGTCACCAACACCATCATGCTGGAGGCGGGGCTGCCCTTCGCCGTCTCCGCGCCGCTCGGCCTGCTCGCCGGGGTGGCGCTGTCCGCACTGCTGGGCGCGGTCAGCCTGCGGGTGACGGGCATCGGCTTCTCCATGGTGACCCTCGCCTTCGCGCAGGCCGCCTCGATCCTCGTACAACGCGACCCGGGCGGCGTCACGGGTGGCGAGGAGGGCAGGGCCGCCCCCGCGGACAAGCTGCCCGCCGCGCTGATCGGCATCGAGCACACCGCCAACCTGTACTGGGTCGCCCTGGCCTACCTCGTCGTCGTGCTGCTCGTCGTCCAATGGGCGGTCCGCTCACCCACCGGCCGGGTCTGGGAGGGCATCAAGGAGAACGAGCGCCGGGTCGAGGTGCTGGGGCTGCGCCCCTACGGCTTCAAGCTGACCGCCTTCGTCCTGGCCGGTGCCCTGGCCGCGCTCGGCGGCATCGTCCACCTGCTGCTGACCGGCGGCGCCACCCCGCAGACCACCACCTCCGACTTCACCCTCTCCCTGCTGGTGATGGTGGTACTGGGCGGCTCCGGCACCCGGTGGGGTCCCCTGGCCGGCGGCATCCTCTACACCTGGGCCGACCACCGGCTCGGCGACCTGTCGGGTTCCGGTGCTGTCACCGGGTTGCCCGCCGTGCTGCGAGTGCCACTGTCGCAGCCGCTGTTCCTGCTCGGCGCGCTGTTCGTCGCGGTGATCTACCTGCTGCCCGGCGGCCTGGTCCGGCTGCCGGCTCGGCTGCGCGCGGCGCGCACCTTGCGCGCCGCCACCGGCGGCAAGGCGGCCCTGTGACGGGCCGGGCGCCGACGGACCGTGCCAGGCGCGGGGCGGTGACCGCCCGAAGTGCCCGGCGCATACGGCCGGTCGTGACGCCTGGCCCGCCCCCCGTGTCATGGCCGCACCGCCCACACCATGGGTACGCGAGCCACGTCGGCCGCCGTTTCCCTGGCCGCCCCTCCCATATCGCGGCCGGTCGCCCGGTCGTACGGTCCGCTTACAGCAAGCCGGTATGTCAGCCCGCCGATGCGTCAGCGCCACGCACCGGCCAACAGGACCGGCCCGGCCGGTCCCGTGAAGTGGCATGGCAAGGCGCCGTACGGCGTCCGTACTCCCTCCACTCCCCCACTCGATGGAGCTGCCCCATGCGTTTCGCCACCGTGCGCAGAGTCTTCAGACGCACTGCTCTGGCCGCCGCGCTCGGCGCGCTGGCCACGGGCCTGACCGTCATCACCCCGCTCGCCCCCGTCGCCGATGCCGCGGCCACGGCCGGCGGCACTCTCCAGCAGGTCACCAACTTCGGTTCCAACCCCGGCAATCTGGCGATGTACGAGTACGCGCCGACGAACCTCCCCGCGAACGCGCCACTGGTCGTGGCCCTGCACGGCTGCAGCCAGTCGGCGAGCGACTACCACACCCACTCCGGCTGGCAGAAGTTCGCCGACCAGTGGGGATTCGCCGTGGTCTACCCGCAGACCAGCTCGGCCAACAACAGCTTGTCCTGCTTCAGCTGGTTCGACGCCACCAAGGACACCCGGGGCAAGGGCGAAGCGGCCTCCATGGTGCAGATGGTCGACCACGCCACGGCACAGTACGGCTCCGACCGCAGGCGGATCTTCGTCACCGGCCTGTCCGCCGGCGGCGGCATGACCGCGAACCTGCTCGCCGACTACCCGGACGTGTTCGCCGGCGGCGCCGTCGACTCCGGCCTCCCCGCGCAGTGCGCCACCACCGTGATCGCCGCCTCCAGCTGCCAGTACACCGGCCAGAACCTCACTCCCAAGCAGTGGGGGGACAAGGTCCGCGGTTCCTACCCCGGGTACACCGGCCCCTGGCCACGGGTCGCGATCTGGCAGGGCACCTCCGACACCACCGTCAGGCCGGTCAACGGCACCGAGCTGCGCGACCAGTGGACCGATGTCTGGGGCATCGGCCAGACGCCCTCCAGCACACGGGACCTGACCGGCGGCACCACCGAGAGCATCTACAACGATTCCGCCGGCAAGCCCGCCGTCGCCCACTTCTCGATCTCCGGCATGGCCCATGGCCTCGCCGTGGACCCGGGCTCCGGCGCCGACCAGTGCGGCACCACGGGGACCTACTACATCGACTCCATCTGCTCCAGCTACCACACCGCGAAGTTCTGGGGCCTGGACGGCTCCAGCAGCGGCTCCCTGCCGGAGCCGTCCGGGGTCACGGTCACCGGCACCACCGACGACGGCGTCTCACTGACCTGGAACGCCGTCAGCGGGGCGGCCTCCTACCACGTCTACCGCGACGGCACCAAGGTCGGCTCCCCGGCCAACACCTCCTACACCGACACCGGCCTGTCCGCCGGCACCTCCTACCGCTACACCGTCGCCGCGGTCGACTCCACCGGCGCGGTCGGCGCCGCGTCCTCGCCGGTCACCGCGACGACGACCGGCGCCGAGCCGGCACCCACGTGCTACACCGACAACAACTACAACCAGGTCAAGGCCGGCCGCGCCCACCAGAGCCTCGGTCGGACGTATGCCAACGGTTCCAACCAGAGCCTCGGTCTGTACAACCTCGCCGTCATCCACACGCTCAAGGAGACTTCCCCGGGCTACTTCGTCCTCGCCGACTCCGGCTGCTGACCTTGGAGGCCGACTCCGCCTGCCGGCCTTGGAGCACGACGCGCCATTCGCAACGACGGCGTGTTCGCGCGGCTCGCGTAGAGGTCATCCCTCCTCGCGCAGGCCCCAAGGAGCGCCGTACTCGGTGAGCAGGTCGAGGAACGGGCGGGGCGGCAGGGCCTCGGGGCCGAGAACACCCTCGCCGGACCAAGCGCCGGTGGCGAGGAGTTCGAGGGCGATGACCGGGTTCATCGCGGTCTGCCAGACGACGGCCTGTGAGCCGTACTCGCGCATCGTCCACTGGTTGTCGACCACGTGGTACAGGTACACCTCACGGGACTCGCCGTCCTTGGTGCCCTTGGCCCAGGTGCCGGCGCAGGTCTTGCCGGTCATCCGGTCGCCGAGGGCGGCGGGGTCGGGCAGACAGGCGGCGACCACATCACGCGGCGAGACCTTCACCGGTCCGTGCTCGCCGGGCACTGTGACCTTGGTGGTCGAGTCCAGGCCCAGCTCGTGCAGGGTCTTCAGCCTCGTGATGAAGTCGTCGCCCAGCCCGTACTTGAACGTCACGCGCCGCGCGTCCACCCAGCGAGGGATCAGCAGCACCTCCTCGTGCTCGACGTTTACGCACTCCACCGGCCCGATGCCCTCGGGGAAGTCGAAAACCTCCGGTTCGCTGAACGGTGCGGTGGTGAACCAGCCGCGTTCCTTCTCGTAGACCACCGGCGGATTCAGGCACTCCTCGATGGTGGTCCAGATGCTGAACGAGGGCGCGAAGTCGTAGCCCTCGACAGTGAGGTTCGCGCCGTCGCGCACACCGATCTCCTCGATCTCGTCGAAGAGATCGTCCGCGGCGTACCGCGCGAAGACGTCCGACAGCCCCGGCTCCACGCCCATGCCGACCAGAGCCAGGCGCCCCGACTCCACCCAGCGATCTGCCAGCTCGAACTGCTTGTCACCCAGCTTCACCCCGCACTTCTCGAACGGCTGTGAGGGGTGCGGAACGGACAGCGACATCGCCATGTCCAGATAGTGTGCCCCGGCCGCGAGGGCCGCGTTGAACAAAGGCATCACGAACCGCGGATCGGTCGCGTTGAACAGGACGTCGCATCGGTGCTCGGTGAGCGCGGCCCGCACCGCGTCCTCGTCCGAAGCGTCCAGGCGCAGCGCGCTGAACCGGTCGCCGTGCCCCTTCAGCGCGGCGACGGCCGCTTCAGCGCGGGAGAGGTCGTAGTCGGCCACGACCATATGGGTCAGGAATTCCCTGCGTGCCGCGATCCGGGTGGCGGCAGTGCCGACGCCGCCCGCGCCGACGAGAAGTACTCGCATGTCAGTGACCCTTCTTCGCTTCCGGGAGCGGGGCGCCTCCGGATTGCCCCTGATGCAACGGCACGAGGCGCTGTAAGGTCAACTGTGTTGGCATAAGCCAGGGGTGCCGGCGGTGACGGAGGAGGAGAAGGGGATGCCGAAGCGGGTGGTGCCCGAAGAGGCACGGCGCAGGCGCAGGCCGACGCGACAGGGCGTGGTGTTGTCCGAGACGCTCATCGTGGAATCCGCGCTGCGGATGCTGCGCGAGCACGGCAGCGCCGGCCTGACCGCCCGGCGCCTGGGAGCCGCGCTGGGTGCGGACCCGAGCACCCTTTACCGCTACTTCGCGGGGATGGACGACCTGGCCCGAGCCATCGGCGACGAGCTGATGGGCCGGGCCTTGGACAGGTGGACGGCCACCGGTGACTGGCGGGCCGACTTGCGCGCCCTCGGGCTCGCCCTCCACTCCTCCTATCTCGCACACCCGCAGGCCGCCGTGCTCACAGCCAGCCGGGTCAGCGGACGTCCGCGGGAGATCGCGGTCGACGAGACAATCCTCGGCATTCTGCGCGGGGCGGGCCTGCCCGATCCCGCCGCGGTCCGCTTCTACCAGGCGTTCATCGACCTCGCCTTGGCCTTCGCCGCGCTCGACGCGGGGGAGCTGGCACTCTCCGAGGAGGCCCGCACACGGGACGAGGAGATGTGGGACTCCACCTACGCCCGGCTGCCGGCCACGTCCCACCCGAACATCGCCGCCACCGCCCCCCTGCTCGCCGCCCGGATGCTGCACAGCGCCTACCCGGTGGTCCTTGACACCTTGCTGGACGGCATCGCCACCGAACTGGCTGCCGCAGGTGCCCCGAGCGGCTGAACGACCCCGGTCCATGCCCTTTTCACATGCTCTGCTCTATCAAGTTCTGGCCGCTTCGGGCTGGTTCCGGCGGATGTTGCCGGTGGTGACCATGCGGGGCGCGGTTCATTGACGCGATTCCGTGGCGACGACCTTCTCGAGCACCTCCAGGAGTTCGTCGGCGTCGTCTTCGGTGAACGCCAGCGGCGGACGGATCTTGAGCGACGCCGCTGCCGGGCCCGAGGCGCTGATGAGCACTCCCGCCTCCCGCATGCCGTTGACCACGCGGGTGGCGAGCCTGGGGTCCGGGGCGGAGGGGTCATCAGGCTGTCCCAGGTCGGCCGCGAGGAACATGCCCGCGCCCCGGACGTGGAAGACGCGCTCGTTGTCGGCCATGATGCGGCGCAGCCCGGCCAGAAGCCGGTCTCCGGTGTGGCGAGCGTGCGCCAGCAGCCCTTCTTCTTCGAGGACATCGAGCACGGCCGCGGCGGCGGCGATACTGACCGGGTTGCCGCCGAAGGTGTTGAAGTAGCGAACCTCGCTCCCGAAGCGCTCCTGTGCGTCCAGCGTGCCGACGACCGCGGAGATCGGCATTCCGTTGCCCATGGGCTTGCCCAGCACCGCGAGATCCGGCAGGAGTCCATGCCGCTCGAACCCCCACCAGCCGCCCGTCCGCCCGAAGCCCGCCTGCACTTCGTCGGCTATGTACAGCCCTCCGGCGGCCCGGACCACTTCGGCGGCGCCGCGCAGAAAGCCGGCCGGCTCCGTCTGCACGCCGTCGCTGGAGAGGACCGAGTCGAAGATGACGGCGGCCACCCCGTCCCCGCGTCCCTCAAGTTCCTCCACGGCCCGGCGTACCGACGCCGTCATGCGCGGCCCGACCTCGCTCACCGGAGTGCGGGCGGTGTCGACCGACGGGACGGTGACAACGTGCTCGCCCAGCCGGTTGTTCGGGCCGAGCGAGGGCGACAGCTGCGCCGCCGCGACCGTAGTGCCGTGATAGGCGTGCTGGGAGATGATGATGCCGCTACGCCCGGTGCGGTGGCGGGCGATCCGGATGGCGAGGTCGACCGCCTCGCTTCCGGTACACGCGTAGGTGACGCGTGACAGCGGATCGGGGAAGGTGGCCAGCAGCCGCTCGGAGTACTCGATGATCGGCTCGGTCAGGTAGCGGGTGTGGGTGTTGAGGCGGCCGAGCTGCTCCGCGACGGCCTGCCGCACCTTCGGGTGGCTATGCCCGATCACCGGCACATTGTTGTAGGCGTCCAGGTAGACGCGGCCGTCGTGTCCGGTCAGGCGCGCCCCGTGTGCCTCTCGCACCGCGACAGGCTTCTCGTAGAACAGCCGGTACGCCGGTCCCAGGACACGGTCGCGACGCTGCAGCAGCCGCGCGACCTCGGGGGCGACGTCGGCGCCCTCGCGCGGGTCGAACCCGTTCGCCATGTGGACGCCGGCGGCACCAAGGGAATCGCTCATCAGGGCTCCGTGGGTTGTCGATGTCCGGGCGCCGCCGCTCCGGGAGAGCGGGGGCGGCAGCGCCGCACCGGCGCGGAGCGGAGCCCGGGGCCGTAGACGTCATCGCCTCTTTCCGGCCACCGGCAGACAGGTGAAACTTCCCAAGCTTCATTGCTGATGTCAAGGCAAGATTGATGACCAATATTTGCTCGGAAGGACGGTGATGGTCCTGAACTCCGGAATATTCTGGCCATCACTCAGCGGTTCGGACTAGGATTGGTCATCAATTTCAACGAGGGGAGGGCGCTGGTGCCCGAGGGAGACTTCCAACCGCTGCCGCCGTTGCTGACGGACGCGGAAATCGTGCGCACCGCGCACGCGGGGTTCGACGTCACGGTCGACCGCCTCACGCGTCTGGGCGGCGAGACAGCGACGAACGCGAAGGTCGTACTGGCGGACGGCACGGCCTGCATGTTCAAGGCCGTCGCCGCACGGACTACCGCTCACGTCGAGGCCGTAGCGGCACTGCTGGAGTGGCGCAGCTCCCTCGTGGCGGCAGCGGCCCGCGCGGGCCTCCCCGTGGCCCGTGCCAGGACGGCTCCCCGGGGCGGCACCGTCGCGGTCGTCGAGGACCGTGGCCGTTTCTTGCTCATCCAGCTGTCGGCGTGGCTGCCGGGGACCGCCCTGGCGCACCATCCCGTCGCCGGCAGCGCCGCGTTGCGCGTCCGCCGCTCCCTCGGGGCCGGCGCGGCCAGGCTGCGGCAGGCGTTCACCAGCCACCCCGCTCCCCCGCGTGCCAACGACCACGAGTGGTCGTTCGAGACGACAGGGACGGTCATCTCGGACACCCTGGCCGATCCGGGCGTCCGCTCCCGCATGGGGCGCGCTGGTCTGGAGGCCGTGGAAGCCGTCGTGAGCCGTTTCGAGGGACTGGCCGAGGCGGTGCGGCAGGCGCCCCGCGGAGTCACCCACCACGACCTCAACGACTTCAATGTCCTGATCGGGGTCACTCCCGAAGGCCCGGGGGTGACCGGGGTCATCGACTTCGACGACGCCCGTACTGGCCCGCTGGTCGCGGAGGCCGCGATCGCCTCCGCCTACGCGATGCTCGGACAGCGCGACCCGGTCTCCGCCCTGGTGGAGGTCGCGCGTGGCCTCGCGGACGTCGAGCCGCTCTCCGAGCAAGAGGCGCGGCTGCTGCTGCCGGGCAGCGCGGCGCGGCTGGCGCTGAACGCCACGTTGTGGACGGCCCGCGCCGGTGCTCACAACAGCGCGTACGGGGCCCAGCGGATGAAACGGACGTGGCCGGCCCTGCACACGCTCGCATCAGCGGACTGGGACGCGGCTGACGCCCGCGTCATCGAGGCCGCCACCGTCCCCCAGCGGGCAGCCGCATGACGGCGCGCTCCCGGTTGGGGAGTACCGGCGCCGCGGTGTCCACGAGCCGGCAAGTCGCCGACGCGCTCGGCGACCGCATCTACCGATGCGAACTGCTCCCCGGTGCCCCCCTTCGCGAGATCCCGATCGCCGAGGAGTTCCAGGTCTCGCGCCGGACCGTGCGCGAGGCGCTCCTGGTGCTGGTGTCCCAGGGGCTCGTCGACCACGTGCGCAACCACGGCGCCTCGGTACGAGTCCTGCGCGCCGAGGACGTGGTGGACCTCTACCGTGTCCGCCGCACTCTGGAGGTGCAGGGGGCGCGTGCCTGCACCGATGCCGAGGACGGCCTCCGGGCGCGCCTGACGAGCGCTCTGGAGGCCCTGGCCACGGCCGCGCACGCGGACGACGCGCAGGACATCATCCTCCGCGACCTCGCTTTCCACGGTGCGGTCGTGGGGCTGACCGGCAGCCCGCGGCTGGACGCCTTCTACTCCCGGTTCAGCCACGAGATGCGGATGGCGCTCACCATGATCCGCCAGGACGAGATGGCCACGCGCACCACTCCGGACCAGGTTGTCGCCGACCACCGCCGGATTCACGACCATCTGCTCGCCAGGGACGCCTTCGGCGCGCAGCTGGCCATCGTGGAGCACATCGCGGCCAACGAGCGGCGTCTTCTGTCTCTGATCGGCTGAAAGCGCCGCGCCGGGCAGGCAGAGCAGGCCGCCCGGGGTCGGTGTCCGCGGCCGGCCCAGGCGCCGAGGCCGGACGCCTCGGCGTCCGCGATTCGTAAATTCCTCCGGTCACCTGTCCGGGCTGACCCACTCAGCGATCAAGCCCCGCCGTCAGCAGGCGTCCCAGCGGTCCGCGTACCGCGAGCAGCACCGACCCGATCCCGATTCCGCACACGGCGGTGACGGCGAAGTAGGAGGCGTTGTCGATCGAGGTGAACAGCTGGCCGAGCAGGCCGGACAGGGACGACCCCAGGGCCAGCGTGAGAAAGTTCAGCCCGACCATCTGGGCGCGGAACGTCCCGGGGCCGATCCGCGTGGCCAGGGACAGCCCGATCGGGCCGACGAAGACCTCGGAGGAACCGGCCGCCATCATGAACAGAAGGATGAGGACCAGCGGGATGTCGGCCTTCCCGGTGGCCTCGGAGATGACGAGCAGGAACAGATAGGCGCAGCCGATCTGGATCAGTCCGACAGCTATCTTGGCCACCGGCCCGGGCTGGCGCTCCCCCAGGGATTTCCACACCTTGGCGATGAGCGGGGTGATGAGGACGGCCGCCAGCGGGCTGACGGTCGTGACCCAGGCGACCGGGAACCTCCAGCCGCCGATGTGCAGATCAATGCGCTCGGTGATGAGGATCGAAATGGCGGTGAACTTTTGGAACAGGAAACCGAAGTACATCCCGGACGCCAGGAAGAGCGGCAGGTAGCCGAGGATGCGCCTGCGCTCGTCAGCGCTGACCGCCGATGACGTGGTCATGGTGAGGAAGTAGGCGGCGGCCGCCACCAGCGCGGCGACGGTCACCACGGTGGACAGGTTCTCCGCTCGGAGCAGGCCGGCGGCCACGGCGGCACCGACAGCGGCGAGGCAGGCGAGGGCCGCAAGGGCGACGAGCGGCCGGCGACCGGCGGGGAGGGGGTTGTTCACGGTCCGGGCGCGCTCGGGAAGTTTCTTCATCGAGGCGATGTACTGGACGAGCGCCGCGGCCATACCGATCGCGGCCAGGCCGAACCCGTAGTGGAAACCGAGTTCGTTCTGGGCGAGGCCGGTGGTGAGCGGGCCGACCACCGCTCCGATGTTGATGGCCATGTAGAAGTAGGAGAATCCGGCGTCTCGATAGCCCTCGTCCTCGTTCTGGTCGAGGACGAAGCCGACGATCGAGGTGATGTTCGTCTTCAGCGCGCCGGTGCCGAGGACGATGCACACCAGGCCTACGCCGAGGCCGGTCAGGCCGGGCGCGAAGGCGAGCACCACGTGCCCGGCGGTGATGACGACGGCGCCGTACAACACCATGTTCTGCGGACTGACGAGGCGGTCGCCCAGCCAGGCACCGAGGATCTGGGACAGGTAGACGGCGCCGCCGTAGGCTCCGACGATGCCCGCCGCGACGGCCGGGTCCATGGCGAGACCGCCGTCCGCGCGCGTGTAGAGCAGGTAGAACGAGAGGATGCCCTGGAGGCCGTAGAAGGAGTAGCGCTCCCAGAGTTCGGTGAAGGCCATGCTCAGCAGGCCGCGCCGGAACGGATGGCCGGACGCCTCGGCCGGGCTCCCGCCGGGCTCGGGGTCGGCTGCCGTGCTGATGTAGTGCGCTTGTGATCTCATTCGCTGAGTCCCGCCAATCGCGAGCCGAAACGGGCGATGAGGGAGGTGTGCTCCGAGTGCCGGCTCTCCTCCCACCAGTCGGCGACGCCGAAGAGCCGGTACATGCCGTGGACCCCGATCCAGCGGAGGGGTTCGGGCTCCCAGCGGCCGGAGTCGTGGTCGTTCCACGGCAGTCGGGTCAGTGCGGTGTCGTGTCCGGCGGCCCGGTCCAGCAGGGTCCGTGCGGCGAGGTGGGTGGCGGTCACGCCGTGTCCGGCGAAGCCGCGTGCGACGCCGATCCTGGTGGCGGGGTCGAAGGTGATTCCGGCGCACCAGTCACGGGTCACGCCGATGGCACCCCGCCAGGCGTGTTCGATGGTGAACGGCACGTCGGGGAAGAAGAGCCGGAGCCGCTCGCTCAGCGTGCGTACGGTGCGGGTGTCCACCTTGCCCTGGCCAGGAGTGCCGGAGTTGAAGGCGTACGGGGTGCCGCGGCCGCCGATCGCGATGCGGTCGTCGGCGGTGCGCTGCGCGTAGACGAAGGTGTGCGCGGCATCGCCCAGGCACTCCCGCTCCTGCCAGCCGATCCGTTCCCACAGTCGTGCCGGGAGCTGGTTGGTGACGACCATGGAGGAGTTGACGGGGATGACATCGCGCTTTCCCAGGCCGCGGGCGTCGCTGTCGACCTGGCCGGAGTAGGCCTCGAGGCAGGTCAGGACGGTCGTGGCGCGCACCGTTCCGCGCGAGGTGGTCACGGCTCCGGGCGCGATGCGGGTGGCGCGGGTGCCTTCGGCGATACGTACGCCCTTGGCCTCCACGACCGCCGCGAGGCCGTGGAGGAGCTTCGCGGGGTCGACGCGCACCGTGGTTCGGGTCAGCAGACCGCCAAGCGCCGGCCGGATGGCGATCCGCTTGCGGACGGCGTCGGAGTCGAGGAGTGCGAGGTCCTCCGTGCGGTAACCGTTCTTGAGGTCCGCCGCGTGGTTCAGTTCGAGGCGCTTCATGGCGGCCGGGGTGGTGGCCACGCGCAGGTGTCCACCCCGGTACTGGTCGGCCTGGATGCCCTCCTGCTCCAGGATGCGGAGTGTGTCGTCGATGGCTCTGTCCATCTCCTGCTGGAAGGAGATGACAGCGGCGGCACCGTCCCTTCCCCCCTTGCGTACGGCCTTGGCGTACACGGCCCGGTTGCCGGGAATGAGCGGTGAGAGCCAGCCGCCATTGCGCCCGGAGGCGCCGTAGCCGACCTCCTTGGCCTCCAGGACGGTGATTTTCGTTCCGGGGCGGTCCACGGCCGCGTGGTATGCGGCCCAGAGCCCGGTCAAGCCGCCGCCGACGATGACGAGGTCCTGCTGCTCATCGGGCAGGCCGGTCCGGTGACGTGCCGGGCCGGCCTGCGCGTCCGGTGTGCGGGAGGCCCGCATCCAGTGCGATATCTCGCCGTTGCGATAGGGGGTCATCAGCAAACTCCAACAGGGGGGCGCGGTGGTTCGGTGGGTGGGGATTCAGTAGGTGGGGGGTGCCATGGCCCACAGGACTCTGGCCTCCTGCGCGCCGGTGACCTCGACGATCCGGTGGGGGTCGCTGCTGAGGTAGTGGATCGAGTCCAGGGCGGAGAGCCTGTGGCGCTGTTCGCGGACCCATACCTCCACCTCGCCGGACAGGACCAGGAGCAGTTCTTCCGAACTGCCGTGGGTATAGGGCTCCACGCCGGTGGAGCCGCCCGGGGCGAAGTGGCCGAGGAGCACTTCCAGGTGGTCGAAGGTCCCAGGGGTGAGTTTGATCTTCGTGGCACCCTCGCCGAACGACATGCCGTGGGTGTCACGGAAGCGCAGTACCGTGCCGGCCCTGGCCTCCCCCTGGGCGAAGAGGTCCCCCACGGTGAGTTTGAGTACCTCGCACAGCCGCTGGAGGGTACGCACGCTCGCGTTGGCCTGATCCCGCTCGACCTGGGAGAGGTACCCCTCGGTGAGACCTGCCTGGTCAGCCACGTCCTTGAGCGTCAGATGGAGGGCCCGTCTGCGGCGGCGCAGGCGGGCACCGACGCTTACAGGGAGATCAGAATGCTCGTTCGACATGGCCGGAAACTAACAGCACTTTGACCTTGGCACAATAGAAGTTGGCGTCATCAAAGTTTTCTTTGATCGGCGCCGGCGCCCGCGCCCCGTGCCCCAGCTCTTCGGCTCGCGCGGGAACACGGCACAGGCTGGGGAGGTCGGGCGCATGTTCTTCAGGTCGGGCGCATGTTCTTCGGCCGCGTCCATGTGCTCGGTGGCCCCGGCCCCTCCGCTCCGCACGGGCGTTCAGGTGGTGGCGAGATCGGCCAAGCCGAGAACCGTCAGGCCGAGGCCCGCCAGGGTCAGGCTGAGCCGGAGCACGCAGGACGCGTGAGTGCTCCACCAGCGCACGCGGGGCATGGCCGAGGCCGGAATCAGACTCCAGTCCACGCGGCGCAAGCCGGCTTTGTAGATGCTCATGGCCACGATGCCCCATAGGCCGGCCATGGCCAGGGCGCCCGCGATCGCCCTGAGTGTGGGCGCGTCCATTCGGTCTCCTTCTTCGGGGGCGGAGTTCGGGGACCACGCCCCGGTTCCGATGACGGTGACCGCGCTGCGGATGGCCACTGGCGCGTGCGGCGCGACCCGGTCAGGCGGTGCCGGTCGCGGTCAGACAGACCAGTGCGAGGTTGAGCGCGATGACGATGGCGGTCACGAGCGCGGCCGCCACGGTCACCGGGCGCCGGTTCGCGCAGGCACCCATGACGGTGCGACGCGAGGTCAGTATCACCAGCGGTACGAGAGCGAATGGGATTCCGAAGGAGAGCACGACCTGGGAGAGGATCAGCGCCCGCGTCGGATCGGCCCCAGCGGCCAGCATCGCCAGGGCCGGGAGCAGCGTGATGACCCGACGGACCACCAGGGGGATCCGCCGGCGCAGCAAGCCTCCCATGATGGCCGCACCGGCGTAGCATCCGACCGCGGTGGAGGCGAGTCCTGACGCCAGGAGACCGACGGCGAAGAGCAGCGCGACCGCGCCGCCCAGACGGGCACCGATCGCGGCGTGCACGCCCTCGAGAGAGCCGCCGGTCCCAGTGCCCCGCAACGCGGTCGCCGCCAGGAGCAGCATGGCCAGGTTGACGGCGCCGGCTACCAGCATGGCCATGCCCACGTCGTACTTGGTCGCGGACAGCAGTCTCCGTCGCCGCTCGCCCTCTTGTCTTCCGTGCCGATCCCGGGCCAGGGCCGAGTGCAGATGGACGACGTGCGGCATGACGGTGGCGCCCAGCATCCCCGCCGCCAGGAGCACACTGTCCGCGCCGTCGAACCGGGGGACGAAGCCGTTCGCGGTACCCGCTGCCGATGCCGGGGCCACGAAGAGTCCGGCGGCGAACCCCAGGGCGATCACCGCGAGCAGGCCGATGACCACCCGTTCGAAAGACCGCTGTCCACGCCGGCTCCGCAGGGCCAGGAGCGCGGTCGACACCAGGCCCGTGATCAGCCCTCCGACGAGCAGTGGCAGATCGAACAGGAGGTACAGAGCGATCGCTCCGCCGAGTACCTCGGCCAGATCCGTGGCCATCGCCACCAACTCGGCTTGTGCCCAGTAGGCCAGCCGGCCGGCTCGGGACATCCGGTCGCGCAGGGCTTCCGGCAGTGACTGCCCGGTGACCAGCCCCAGCTTGGCCGACAGGTACTGCACCAGGCACGCCATCAGATTGGCCGCCACGACCACCCACACGAGCAGGTAGCCGTAACGGGCGCCGGCGGTCACATTGGTCGCCACGTTGCCGGGGTCGACATAGGCGATCGCGGCGACGAACGCCGGTCCGACCAGGCGGAGCCGCCGCAGACGAGGGGCAGTGGATGTCTGGGGTTCTGCCCCTGCGGCCGGTCTGGGGTCGATGGTGTACATAACGCGTTACGGGCCCTTCGTGAACGCGGCAGCAGCTTTCCTGGTGTCCGCTCCGGCCGGTCAGTAGATGTTCGACGGCCGGACCATGCCTTCGGCCAGGTCGCCGAAGCCGGGGGCCACGATCGCGCCCGGGTTCTGGATGATCTCCTCGACCACCAGCGTTTCGGTGGTGAGCAGCAGCGCCGCGATGGAGGCCGCGCTGTGCAGGGCCGAGCGGGTCACCTTCAGCGGATCGATCACGCCGAGCGAGAACATGTCGCCGTACTCCCCGGTGAGCGCGTTCAATCCGTGTCCCGCCGGCAGCGCGGCGACGCGGTCGACGACCTCCTGACCGTCGTAGCCGGCGTTGATCGCGATCCAGCGCAGCGGCTCCGCGAGGGCGCTGCGGACGATGTCCCGTCCTGCCGAGTGGTCACCGGTCAGCTCCAGCCCGTTCAGCACCGATGCGCACTGTGCCAGTGCCGTTCCACCACCGGCGACGACCCCCTCCTCGATGGCCGCCCGGGTGGCGGACAGCGAGTCCTCGACGCGGTGCTGCTTCTCCTTGAGTTCCACGCCGGTGGCCGCGCCGACGTGGATGACCGCGACGCTGCCGGACAGGCGGGCGATGCGCAGTTGGAGGTGGTCCTGGTCGTGCTCGTGCTCGGCCCGCTCGAGTTCGCGCTTGATCTGTTCGATGCGGGCCGAGACGTCCTCCAGCGCACCCGCGCCGCCGACCAGCGTGGTGCCGGACTCGGTGACGGTGATCTTGCGGCACCGCCCGAGCTGGTCCAGCCGCACCGCGTCCAGGCTCAGGCCCGCGTCCCCGGTGACGACGCGTCCCCCGACGAAGGCGGCGAGATCCTCGAGCTCGGCGATACGCCGGTGGCCGAAACCCGGAGCCCGTATCACCACCGACTTGAAGGTGTCGTGCACGTTGTTGGCCACGAGCATGCCCAGGGCCGGGCCCTCCACCGTCTCGGCCAGGATCACCAGCGGGCTGCCGCCGCGGGTGACCTGTTCCAGCAGCGGCATCAGGGTCTGGACCGTCGAGATCCGCTCGTTGGTGAGCAGGATGTAGGGGTTCTCGAAGACCGTTTCCATCCGGTCCTTATCGGTCACCATGTAGGGCGAGATATAGCCGTGATCGAATTCCATGCCATCGGCGAAACTCACCTGGAGCCCGAAGGAGGGTGACTCTTCCACCGTCACGACCCCGCTGCGGCCCACGCGGTCCATCGCGGTCGCGATCGTCTCGCCGATCTCGGCGTCGTTGTTGGCCGAGAGCGTGGCCACATGGGCGAGGTCGGCCTGGCCGGTGATCTGCCGGGTGTTCTCCTGCAGTGCCTCGATCACCGCGGCGACCGCCTGGTTGATACCCGCCTTGAGCAGCATCGGGTTCGCGCCGGCGTCCACCGCGCGCAGTCCTTCGCGCACGAGGGCCTGGGCGAGCACCGTGGCGGTGGTCGTGCCGTCTCCGGCGACGCCGTTGGTCTTGTTGGCCACTTCCTTGACCAGTTGGGCGCCCATGTTGGCGAACGGGTCGCGCAGTTGGATCTCGCGGGCGATGGTGACGCCGTCGTTGGTGATGGTGGGTGGGCCGGTCAGCTTCTCGATGACGGCGTTGCGTCCCTTGGGGCCGAGCGTCACCTTGACCGCGTCGGCGAGGGCGTTCACGCCTCCCTCGAGGAGACGTCGCGCATCGACGTTGAAACGCAGATCCTTTGCCATCTTTCGTAACCGCCTCTCGGGCCGGTGGTGAATGTGGTGCAGCGGTTGCCGCGAACGAAACGTCCTGTCCGGACGCGGGGGCAGGACGCCCGGATCAGGGAACGAGGATGGCCCGGCCGCGGACCTTGCCCTCGTCCAGGTCGCGCAGGGCCTCGGCGAAGTCGGTCAGAGGGTAGACGGCGGTGTGCAGGGCGACCTTGTGCTGGGCGGCCAGGGCCATGAGTTCCGCCAGGTCGGTGTAGGAGCCGACCAGGTTGCCGATGAAGTTGATCTCGGTCGAGATGATGTCGATCGTGGGCACCGTCAGGAGCCCTCCGTAGCCCACCACGTGGTAGTCGCCCGCCCGGCGCAGCATGGCCAGGCCGTCCTCCAGGGCGCCGCCCTCACCGACGAAGTCGATGACCACTTCGGCGCCGTATCCGCCGGTGAGCTCTCGTACCCGCTCCACCTGGGTGCCGTCGGCGACGACGGTGTGCCGGGCGCCCAGGGTCCCGGCGAGTTCGAGGGCCTCCGGCGAGCGATCGACGACGATCAACTCGGCGGGGCTCAGCGCACGCAGGGCCTGGATTCCGATGTGGCCGAGTCCGCCCGCCCCGATGAGCACCGCCCGCCGGCCGGGGGCCAGCCGCCGCGCGGCCTTCTTCGCCGCGTGATACGCCGTCAGCCCGGCGTCGGCGAGGGCCGCGACGTCCGCCGGGGCGAGCCCGTCCTCGAGCTTGACCACGGCGCGTGCGTTGGTCCTGATCAGTTCGGCGAATCCGCCATCGGAGTCGATGCCGGGGAAGGCGGAGTTCTCGCAGTGCACATCGTCGCCGCGGCGGCAGGGCGGGCACAGGCCGCAGGTGGCCAGGGGGTGCAGGATCACCGGGTCGCCAACAGCCAGGCCGGTCACCGCACTGCCGATCTCGTGCACCCACCCGGCGTTCTCGTGGCCCTGGATGTACGGCAGCCCCACGCCGGACTTCTCCGCCCACTGGCCCTCGACGATATGCAGGTCGGTCCGGCACAGCCCGGCTCCGCCGACCCGGACGATCACATCCAGCGGCCCCGTGATCGTGGGTTCGGGTACCTCCTCGACCACCGGTGTGCGGTGGTACGCATGCAGTCGTACGGCTTTCACGCGATGCCGCCTTTCGGGTCCGGGCCGTAGCGGGTGACGAGCAGCCCCTCGCAGATCTCGGTGTTCGCCGCGATGCCCACGGCGGTGGTACGGCACCGCAGCAGGTGCGCCTCCATGCCGGCGGGGAGGACGGCGCGCCCGCGTTCGTCCGTGAAGACGGGATCACCGTCGGCGGCGGGCAGGCCGAGCGCCTTCCGCCGGCGCACCAGGGTGACGGTCAGCCGGCCGGGCAGGTCCCCCAGACGGGCCTCGGCCATCTGGCCCGTGGTCCACCCGTGGTCGGTGAGGCGCCGCCCGAGGCGTTCCTGTACGGCCAGGAGCCCCTTGCGCAGGAACGTCCGGCGCAGTTCCTCCAGCCGGTCGGGGTCGGACAGCAGCGGGAACGCCTCGGCGAACTCCTGGCCGCATGCGACCCCGTGGTTGATCTCGTCCGAGGAGAAGTGGTCCTCCAGCACGACCGTCACCTCGGTGGCCCAGGACAGGCCCGCGAGCGCCCGGCGGGCGCCCTCCACCATGAGCCAGGCGAAGTTCGGAGCGCAGAAGTAGGTGGGCAGCCTCAGCCGCGCCGCCACGCGCCCGCCGTCGACGCTGACGCTGCGGACGAAGCCGAGTTCGGTGATGGGCCGGTCCAGTTCGGGGTCCAGCACCGTGCCCAGGGCGGCGGTGACCGCCTCGGACCGCTCGGCGGCCCCGGTGGGGGGTGCGCTCGCGGCGGTGACCGGGGTCATGCCGGCACCTGCCCGGCGGACATCTTCGCGGTCGGGGTGGCGGCGGCCGACAGGGCGGTCTCCGGCACCTTGAGGTCGTACAGGCGGGCAAGGTTCAGACCGAGGATCTTGCGCTTGACGTCGGTGGTGAGGACGCCGTATTCGGACTGCAGCTCCTCGGGCATCTGGAAGTCGACGAACTTCTCGATGAGCCAGCGCGGGCTCCAGATGGCGTAGTCACTGCCGAAGGTGATGCGGTCCTCATCCAGCCAGTACAGGAGCTCGCCGAGGACCCGGGCGAAGTAGCCGGGCCGGGAGTGGACGAACGGCATGACCACCGACAGGCCGGCATAGACGTTGGGCTCCTGGGTGGCGATCCAGCAGAAGTCCTCGAGCCGCGGCAGGCCGGAGTGCTCGACGATGAAGTTCAGTTCCGGGAACGCGGTGGCGGCGTGGTCGACGTCGGCGACGTCGAAGGCGTCGCGGTTCAGCGGCCAGATGGTGGGGCCCTTGTGGACGTGGATGTTGCGGATCCCCAGCTCGGCGCATTTGGCCAGATAGTCCTGCGCGCCCGGGTCGGTGAGCTTCCAGCCCTTGGAGTCACCGCGCCATTCGGCGGTGTAGAGCTTGATCCCGCGCAGTCGCCACTCGGCCGCCAGTCGCTCCAGCTCGGCCAGGCCCGCCTCCCCGGCCCGGGGGTCGAAGGAGCCGTTGACGATCAGCCGGTCGGGGTGTTTGGCGGCCAGCCGGCCGTTGCGTTCGGTGGTGTTGAAGCCGTTGACGTAGAACTCGCTGAGGTAGGTGGGCTGGAAGATGGCCACGTCCACGTATCCGGTTTCGAACAGGTCGTGCATCAGGTCCTGCTCGGAGTACTTGCGGAACTTCTCCAGCGGCCACACCCACTCGGCGGGGCTGAGGTTGCGCTGGTAGTCGTGGAAGCAGCGGATGAAGCCCTCACCGTACTTGTTGGCGGTGTTCTCCTCGCTGCCGTCCCAGAAGTGGATGTGGCCGTCGACCACGAAGTAATCCACGCCGTCCTTGGTGTACATGTGCTACCTCGAATTCCTGGTGAGTGGGTGAGGTCCCCGGTCCGGGGAGTGCGGGGAGCGCGGGGAGGCGCGTTGGGACGTACGCACTCCCCGGACCGGTCCTGGTGCCGATGTGCGGGACAGCGTCCGCCGGGCGCTCGGCGAGCGGAACCGCGGTACCGGCGCTACTGGACGGGCTTGAGGTCGAAGTCGATGTACTCTGCCGCTTCCTCCGGGCTGGCGAAGAGCATCGTCTTGTCGTCGAAGTGGACCATGCGTCCGTAGTGGGTCGACATGATCTCTTCGAAGTCGGTCTGGTCGAACTCGAAGCCGATCGCCTCGGAGATCTCATCGAAGTCGAAGAGCAGCTTCCCTTCGCCGTCGACCCGGATCATCGACGGGTACTCCTCGACGGACACGCCGGACCTGCCGCGCATCACCTCGGCGACGACATGGCCGTTCTGGTTGTTCATCAAGGTCACGCCGCACAGGTTGGAGAAGGTGCGGTCGGAGTCGAATTTCTGGCTCTTGCCGGCGGTCACTGCGACAGTCCCTTCGGCTCGGAGAGGTTCAAGTCGGACAGCAGGCCGCGCAGGCCCGCCGTCGCGGCGTCGAAGGAGTCGGCGAAGGTGGCCGGCTTCTCCTGCGGCTGGGACCAGATCGGCTGCAGTTCGTGTGCCGCCCGGACGCTCAGCGGTACCCATGTCTCCAGCCAGCCCCGCAGAACGTCCCGGTTGTGCTCACCGTGGGTCTCGTCCGTGGTGAGCATGCGGAACAGCGCGCGGGTGTAGCGCAGGTCGCGGTCGTGGTCGTGTTCCCCGGTGCCGACCAGCGTCGGGGTGACGTAGTCGCCGTTGCGCGCGGCGATCTGCATCACCAGGTGGCTGCGGAACAGCGCGCCGACCAGCGACTCGAACACCACGTTGGTGGCGAACAGCGACTCGGCCCAGTCGCCGATGGCGGTGAGCCGCTCGACGTTCTCCCGTACTCCCTGCCAGGCCGGATCGGCGTGCCAGACCTCCTTGTGGGCCGCTCCGTCGAAACCGATCTCCGCCTCGGACAGGTCCAGGTTGTACAGGGCCAGGTCCTGGGCGAAGCGCAGCTTGTGGGCGCTGTTCACCGCGATCGCGGTGTTGATCATGTTCGTGGGCGCGGAACGCTGCTCGGAGGTGAACACGTGCATGCCCAGTCCGTGCTCGGCGTGCATCCATGCGCCCAGGTGCCGCTCCAGGAACGTCACCCAGGCCATCGGCCAGTCGCGGTACGCGCCGGCCTTCTTCGCGTTCTCCAGGTTGAGCTGGATCTGCCGGACGACGTTGGAGTTGTTCCGGTAGATCGTCTGCTCCCACTCCTCATTCGGGTCGAGGAAGAGATGCCAGTCGCCGGACCGAAGCGCGGTCCAGTCCAGGGGGTAGCCGCCCTTGCCGTCCGCGAACCCGTAGATCCAGCCCTGGCTCAGGTGTCGCTCCGGATCGGGCTGCACATCGAC
Organism: Streptomyces rugosispiralis; assembly: GCF_024505145.1. Classification (GTDB taxonomy): domain Bacteria; phylum Actinomycetota; class Actinomycetes; order Streptomycetales; family Streptomycetaceae; genus Streptomyces; species Streptomyces rugosispiralis. The sequence goes on from NZ_JANIAA010000001.1 coordinate 348,439, forward strand.
CGTGACGTCCTCGTACATCGTCGCCCGCTTCTTCCGGGGCGTGAAGTAGTTGTAGGAGCGGCTCTTCGAGCCGGGGAACTCCTTCAGGCCCGCTTCCGCACCGGTGAATTCGATACGGGGGAAGCTCCTTGGCGCGGTATTCTCCGCTGTGGCCATGGGCGCGCACCTTTCTGTCTCTTGGCTCATGGGTGGAACCGGTATCCGTCAGCGATCCGTCAGTCCCCGGCGGCGGCGGTGATGGTGAACTTGTCGAAGAAGATCTGTTCTTCGGGCACCCCCATGCCCGCCAGCAGCGACAGGGCGGCGTCGATCATCGGCGGCGGGCCGCACAGGTAGACGTCGCAGTCGGCGAGGTCGTCCTCCTGGCGCTCCAGCACGTCGGTGACCAGGCCGGTCTCCCCGGCCCAGTCCCGCGGCCGGCGCCCGGACAGACAGGGCACGAAGCGGAAGGAGGGCAACTGCTCGGCGAGGTGGGCCAGTTCGGCGAGCTGGATCAGGTCGCCTTCGGTGCGGGCGCCGTAGTAGTAGACCGCCTCCCGCTCGTTCCCGCTCTCGGCCATCTGGCGCAGCAGCGACAGGATGGGGGCCATTCCGGCGCCACCGCCGATGAAAACCAGGCGGCGGTCGGATGCGACGCGCAGGGTGAAGGTGCCGTACGGGCCGGTCACCCGCAGCGGGTCGCCGACCGCGAGTCCGTCCTCGAGGAGACTGGAGAACCGGCCCCCGGGGTAGCGCTTGATGATGAACTCCAGATGGCCCTCGGCCGCCGAGTGGTTGGCCATGGAGAAGGAGCGGTGTTCGTCGGTTCCGGGGACAGTGATGTCGACATACTGGCCGGGGTGGAAGCGAAGGGTGGACTGCGACTCCGCGGGCAGCCTCAGCCGCAGCAGGGAGATGTCATGGGTGAGCTCCACCAGCGAGTCCACCTCGGTCTGTACGGTGACGACCGGCAGACCGGACCTGATCATGTCCTCGTCGTAGTTGACGAGTTCGATCTCCGTGTCGCTGTAGATGTGTGACCGGCACAGCAGCACGTACCCCTCGTCCCTTTCGAAGTCGGGAAGGGCGAACGTGGAGTACCGGCCCATCTGGAGATCGCCGTCGAGCAGGAAGGACTTGCAGGCCGAGCACTGGCCCTCCTTGCAGCCGTGGATCAGCATGACGCCCTGCCGGAACGCGGCATCGAGGACGGTTTCGTCCTCGTCGGCCTCGATTTCCATGCCTACCGGTTCAAATCGCACCTTGTGCGTGTCGGCCATGATGCCGCTCCTCGTAAGGTGAGGGCCCTCGCCACGGCACGTCGCGGCTGCGCGCCGCGGCGAGGGCCGGTACGGGTCGGCGTCAGGCCGTGGCGGAGGTGACGTTCGGGTTTGCCTTGTAGGCCGCGATGTGCGCCTCACGCTCGGCGTCGGACATCTCGTTGAGCAGCACATTGGGGCTGGCGAACGGGATGCCGCGCACGTCGTCGAGGGTCCACAGCTTCTTCGGGTCGTCCAGGTCCAGATGCGGCTGCGGGATCAGCGTGTTGCCGTCGTCGCGGACGTAGCCGAGGTCGGCGATGATGTCTGCCAGGTCCCGGCCGTGGTGCAGCGTCTCCCACTCGCGCTTTCCGGTCAGCCGCCCCATGTTCGGGGTCGGGGTGCCCTCGTACTCGGGGCGGAAGGCCACCTTGTCGGTCCAGTGGCAGGTCTCGGAGCAGTACGTCCGCCACTGGTCGTCGACCTTGTCGACCACCATGTCCTCGCGGACCAGGCACGGCACCATGCAGGTCCAGCAGCGGTGCGGGTACTCGTAGCCGACGTCCTCGAACGCGATCGGCTTGTTGCGGCCCGGGTAGCGCAGCCGGTTGTACTCCTCCCACCAGCGGCCGAACTGGTTGTACCAGCCGGGGTACTTCGACTCGAACCACTCGAAGTCCTGGTCGGTCATCGGGTCGATGCGCCAGTAGTTGACCGGCCATCCGGTGGCGAAGAACTGGGCCACGCGGTGCACATAGTGCTTGGTGTAGATCCGGTCCCACGCCTCCTCGACCAGGTCGTGCGGGATGACCAGGCCGTACTTCTCCAGTGGGATGAGGTAGCTGCGGTAGTAGTCGTCGTAGATCCACCGGCGCCACATCTCGGCGTAGCTGTCCCGCTCCTTGCGGCGGTCCTTGGTGCCGTACTCGATGAAGGTGCCGATCGCGGCGTCCACCACGCAGTGGTTGTTCCACCACGCGTAGCGCAGATCGCGCTCGAGCAGCTTGCGGTTGTCCTCGTCGGCCAGCGCCATCAGCAGGATGGAGTAGCCGTTGGAGATGTGCCGGGACTCGTCCGACTGCACCGAGTGGAACACGGTGGGCAGCAGGTAGTCGCCGTTGGCCGCGGCCTCCGACGGCATGGCCACGAACAGGGTGTTGGTGAAGGCGGTCTCGGCGACCACGGTCAGGTAGATGTTGGCGGCGGTGATCGCGTCGCCGGTGATGAAGCCCTCGCCGAACTGCCGGCCGATGGTGCCGGCGTAGTTGTTCGCGAACGCCTTCTCGGTGACGTCGAACCCGGCCGGGTCGATGTAGTGGTTCATGTACAGGCGCTTGAGGTTCATCTGGATCGTCGAGTGCCTGACCTCGTCGATCATCTGCACCGCCAGGCCGTTGTGAACCTCGGGGTTGGGAACCGCGTCGATGGCCATGGGCATGGCCCGGGCGGCCGAGATCTCCGGGAACGGGATGATCGACAGGAACAGCTTCTGCCACTCCATCCAGCGCTCCTGCACCTGGCGGAACATGTTCCCGCGGATGGCGCCGTCCATCGCGCCGTAGACGCGGTTGTCCTTCTCCTCCTCCATCGGGAAGTAGGAGCGCAGGATCTGCTTGAGGGGGTCCTTCTTCGGGGCCTTGTCGAACGTGTAGTCGGTGCCGAACCGCTTCGCCGGTGTGGCGAAGGTCGGCTCCCACGACAGCTCGGTGATTTTCTTGTGCGCCTTGCTCAGACTCTGTCGGCTCACTCCATGCCTCCTGGGGATGGGTGGTGCGCGGCTCCGGTGCCCGCGACGTCGCCGTCACCGCACTGATCACCCGGGTGTCACCCGGTACGACCCGGCGATCGCGGGGGCGTACCGGGCGATGGCGTCCTGGTGCCCTAAATCACAGGGCATTCGGCAGCTGGGAGAGGTCTCAATATGAGACAATCCCGCAGTCTTCCACTGGTGTGTCCGACCTGGTTGCATGGCCGAAACGCGCCGGACGTGATTCCGGTTTGGCACGAGCCGGTCCAGGGAGACGTGATGCGCTCGAACGACTCCGATGCTCCGCATCCGCCGCGCGGGCGTGTACTCGCGGCGGCACGGGAGCGGTTCCTGACAGCCGGGTCCGTCGACTCGAATCAGGTACGCGAGACAATCGCGGCCTCGTGGTGGAGATCGAAGAGCTGGAAGGTCGAAGCCGACCATGTCCAGCTGGCGTACGCCAGGGACCCGGACCTCGAGACCCCGCTGGTGCTCGGCGCCGCACCGGTCCTCAATCGGCTTCAGGAACAGGTGAGCGATGAGCCGGTGAGCGTCATCCTCACCGACGCGGCAGGCCTCGTCCTGGACCGGCGCACCGGGGACCGTCGGCTCGAGCGCCACCTGGACCGGGTGCAGCTCGCCCCCGGCTTCAGCTACGCGGAGCAATTCGTGGGGACCAACGGCATCGGCACGGCCCTGGAAGGCCGCCAGGCCACCGGCGTGTTCGGACACGAACACTATGCCGAGGGCCTCGAGGAGTTCGGCTGTTTCGGAGTGCCGGTGCGCCACCCCGTATCCGGCCAGTTGCTCGGCGTCCTGGACCTGACCTGCTGGAGCCGCGACGCCTCGCCGCTGCTGTCGGCGCTGGCCAAGGCCACGGCCGAGCATATCGAGCGGGAACTGACGACGATGACCGGACTTCGGGAGTTCGCGCTGTTCGAGGAGTACCTGCGGGCCTGCCGGCACAGCCGCGGCATCGTGTTCGCACTCAACAACGACGTCGTCATGATGAATGACCACGCCCGCCAGGCGCTCACGGCCTCGGACCAGGCCGCGCTGCTGGCCACCGCCGTCGAGGCCATGAGGGGCAAGAAACGCGTCATGATCGATAGGGATCTGCCCAGCGGCGCGAGGGTCCGGATGTCCTGCGCCCCGGTGCACACCCCATCGGGCCCTGCCGGTGGCGTCTTCCGCGTCCGGCTCACCGGGACGACCGCGCGGCCGCGGCCCGGCACACCGGCCTTCCGTCCCATGCTGCCCGGCCTCGTCGGCTCCTCCGCCGTGTGGCAGCGCGCCTTGGAACAGGTGCGCACGCACTACCGGGCCGGTGAATGGATCACCGTGCACGGGGAGGCCGGCACCGGCAAGCTCGCTCTGCTGCGCGCCGTGTACCGCCACCACGAGCCCGCCGGCCGCTTCCGTGTGCTGGACGCCGCCGAAGCGACCGGCTCCACCGCGTTCCTGACCCGTGTGCGAGAGGAACTCCAGCAGGGCAGCGGCGCACTGGTGCTACGGCACATCGACCGGCTGCCGCCCGATCGCGCCCGAGCCCTCACCGATCTCCTGCGCTCTCACCAGCGCATGCACCAACGGCGCCGGGCCGCCGGACAGGACGAGGAGCGCCTGTGGGTGACGGCGACCCACTGCTCCCCCGGGCACGATCAGGACCTCGCCGGCCTGTTGCGCGTATTTCCCGCGGCCATGGAGGTCCCACCGCTGCGCCACCACATCGACGACATGGCCGAACTCGTCCCGTTCCTCCTCGCGAAGCTGACCTCGCCCACGACACTGACCTGCTCCCCCGCCGCGATGCGGCTGCTGATGCGCGCCACCTGGCCCGGGAACGTCGCCCAGTTGCGGAAGATCCTCAGTACCGTGGTGCAGCACCGCAGGTCCGGTGTGATGGAGGCGAGCGACCTGCCTCCCGAATGCCAGACGGTGTCCCGCCGGGTGCTCAGCCCCCTGGAGTCCCTCGAACGCGATGCGATCGTGCGCAGCCTGATCGATGCCAACGGCAACCGGAGCAGAGCCGCCCGAGCGCTCGGAGTCTCCCGCGCCACCATCTACCGCAAGATCCATGAGTACGGCATCGAACTTCCGCAGCCATGAGTTCTCCCGGTGCCGCCGGCGACGCTACTGGCGTGGCACCGCAGGCTGACCGCCCGAGCGGAAGGTCCAGCGGCCCGACCCGACGTGGTAGACCGCCTCGGTGCCGGTGGTGCGCACAAGGGCCGCTCCCGGTGGGGCCCCGGCAGGGCCGCCGGAGGTGGGGACGTGGACTTCCGCCGTGCTGCCGGCGCATGCCGGTGCGCTCCGCGGTGCGCAGGACATGACCGACGATGTCGAACCACTCCTCGGTGAAGCACCACGACCTCCTGCCGGAGTGGGGCACCGACGGAGACGGCCTGCTGGAGAGCCCCTACTTCGGAGACCGGGTCGGCGGCCGGGGCAACCACCTCGGACTGGACGACAGCCCCGTCTACGCCGCATACCACCGGATCGCCAAGCGGGGCGGCAGCGGCGACCGCCGCGACAACACCGACCTCACCGACGTGGCCCTCAACTCCTACTACGCGCTGCTCGCCGAGACCCTGGCCAAGATGGCCCGGGTGCTGGATCGGCCACAGGACGCCGCCCGCTTCGCGGCACGGCACGAGACGATCCGGCGACTGCTCAACGACCGGCTGTGGCATCCCGGCAAGCGCCTGTACCTGAGCCGCTACCTGGACGGAACCTGGAACGAGGTGGTGACGCCGACCGTCTTCTACCCGATGTTCGCCGGTCTCGCCACACAGGACCGAGCCCGGATCCTGGTGGCGGAACACCTGCTCAATCCCGAGGAGTTCTGGGGTTCGTACGTCATTCCGAGCGTCGCTCGCAACGACCCGGCCTACTGTTCCGGTGGCCCGGTGCACCCCGGCTCCGAGCACTTCCGGTTCTTCGACAAGTACGGCGAGGACTCCGCCCCCGAGCAGGTGACCGCCAGGTCCGTCGCCTGCCTGCCTAACCGGCCACCTCGTACTGCCCCACCTCACGGAAGTAGCGCAGGCCCTCCGGGGAGCCGTCGTCGAGGGCGGCGTTGGCCGCGGCGCGCAGGGCATCACTGATGTCCGGAGCCGCGAGCAGGCGAGCTATGTAGACGGCGTCGTCCTCGGCCTGGGCCAGTCGATAGCCGGTCTCCAGCCAGGCGCGCATCTCCTCCGGGGAGTTGTTGGAGTTGTTGTCGAGGAGCTTGTTGGCCTCCCCGATGACTCGCTTGTCATTGTTCTGCCTCGCCGCGTAGAGAATGCGGGCGATGGCGACCCGGTCGTCCTCGGCCTGAGCCAGTCGATAGCCGGTCTTCAAGAAGGCGCGCATGTCGTCCACGGTGCCGTTGAGGGCCTCATTGGCCTCTCGGACGACCCCCCGGCCGCTGTCCTCGTCCGCCAGGATGGCGGCGATCGCCGCACGCAGTTCGTCCTCCGACATCTCGTCCACCGGTGTGTCGGACACGGTCGCCACGGTGGTGGTGACCGGGGCCGCCGAACCGTTGGCGAACGCCGGGGCGGTGAAGAGGAGGGCTGGGGTCAGGGCGGTGGCCACGACGAGCAGAACGGCACGCGTCGGTCTCATGAATATGTGCCTCCGTGTTCGAACTTCAGGTATCCAGATGATCTCCCATGCGCACCGAAATCGCACGAGGAATCGATTAATCCGGAAACGGTGCCCGTGCGGTGCGGGGATTTCAGGGCCCCGTGCGGGCCGGCCGCCCTGATCACCGACGGCCGCCTCGCTCCTGGCTCGCCGCGAGATGCCGTCGGCTGAACGGCCGTTCGCGTGGTTCGGCCGTGCGCGGCGGCAACAGCGGTCACGGGGTCAGGCCGACCGTCCCGCTCGAACAACGGACGGGCCACCTCACCCTGCCCCGACCCTGGTACGGCCGGCGGCGGTGACTGCCAGGAGGGCCAGGGCGAGGACCTGGATGCCCACCACAACGGTGATCAGCACGGGGATGGAGTAGCCGTACAGGCCACCGGTCAGCGCACCACCCGCGAGGCTGGCGGCGCCGACGACGCCGGCGAAGATGCCGTAGGCGGTCGCCCTGCGCCCGGAGGGCACCAGATCGGCCACCATGGCGCGCAGAGTGGATTCCTGGATGCCCATGGCCGCGCCCCACACCAGCGAACCGGCCGCGGCCGGCGCGACGGTGTCGGTGAAAGCCAGGCACGCGACCGCGGCGGTCAGCACCGGCAGGACCACCAGGACCCGGGGGCCGTGCCGGTCGTACAGCCACCCGGTCGCGAGCGCGGCGACGGCATCCACGGCCATGGCGCCGGCGTAGAGCACGGGTACCCAGGCGGTGGTCAGCAGGTGGCGCTGGACGAGGTGATAGGAGAGCACACCGAAGGTGGCGAACCCGGCAGTGGTGGCCGCGGTGAACGCCGCATACGTCCAGAACGCCGTCGGCAGACGGCCCCCCGACGCGGCCCGCGGCGTCCTGGGAACCGCCTCGCGCTCGTACGCCTCGGGGTCGGGGACGCGGGTCCGCAGCCAGACCAGCACCCCCAGAGCCGCCACACCGGGCACGGCCAGGACGCCCAGCGCCGGGGCGTAGTCGTCACCGGTGAGCGCGAGCACCCCGGCCACCAGCAGCGGGCCCACCAGGGCGCCGATCTGGTCCATGGCCTCGTGGACGGCGAAACCCCTGCCACGGCCGGTGGCCGCCGTGGCATGCGAAAGCAGGGTGTCCTTGGCCGGGGAGCGCACCGCCTTGCCGACTCGTTCGGCGATCACCAGCACGCAGGCCGCCCACAGCACCCCCGCCACGCCCAGAAGCGGCACCGAGACCACCGTCAGCGCGTATCCGGCGATGGCCAGGCCCCAGAAGCGGCGCGTGCGATCCGCAAGCGGCCCGGAGACCAGCCGCAGTCCGAGTGCCGCCGCCTCACCCGCACCCGTGACCACGCCGACGACCAGGGAGGAAGCCCCCAGCGATGCGAGCAGCGGGCCGGTGACGGAGCGGGCGCCCTCGTAGACGAAGTCGGCCAGCAGGCTGACCGTGCCGAACCACACCACGAACCGCCACGGCCGCATTCCCACCGTCCCGTCCATAGGTGCTTCGGCCCCCGGCACCGGCTTCATGCCCACACCGCCTGCGCGAAGGCCGCGCCGAGGAGCGCGGCTCCGAGCCCGGCGACCACGTCGGCGACCACGTCGGCAGCGGCGAAGGGGCGCGCCCCGCGCAGGCCGGTGCCGAAAAAGGGCCGCACCAGCCGGTGCGCGGGATCCGTGAACTCGATGGCCGGGTCGCGTGGTGGGTTCATCGCCGGTTGTGTCTCCTACTCGTGCGGCTCCCGGGCATGTGGGTGCGTCTGCTCACAAGTAGGGACCGTAGGCGGCACCAGTGCCGCGGCTCGAGTACGGCGAGCCCCACCGCCGCGCAGCAATCACACAGGCTGCCGCAGGCCACCAGCCTACCGGCCCGCTCTCCGTGGCCGGCGGACCGGCCGCTGACATCGGTGGTCACCGTCCCCGTGGGCCTCCCGCGGTTCAACATCCATACGCGAACTGCATAAATCATGGCAGCCTCGTATTTCCGTCGCCGCTGCCCGGTCCCTAACGTCGAAGCCGAGAAAGCCGGACGGCCCGCGGCGCGAGACCGCCCGGCACCAGACAAGATCGCGCCGCATGGACAGGCGACCCCATGGACATCGGCGGTATCCTCCGCACCTCTGCCACTCCGGTGAGCGGACCGGCCTACCCCCACGGCCCGTACCGCTTCCTCAGCCGGGAGTACCTGAACATCACCTATCGCACCGACCCCGACGCCATGCGGGCGGTGGTTCCCGAACCGCTGGAGGTCGGCGAGCCGCTGGTGCGGTTCGAGGTGATCCGCATGCCCGACAGCAGCGGTCTGGGGAACTACACCGAGTCCGGTCAGGTCCTGCGGGTCCGGCACCAGGGTGAGCCGGCCGACTACATCCACTGCATGTACCTGGACAACGGGCCCGCGATATCCCTGGGCCGCGAGGCAAGCGCGTATCCCAAGAAGCTGGGCAAGCCGCGCCTGTACACCGACTCCGACACACTGGTCGGCACCCTGGACTACGGATCGCTCCGGGTGGCGACCGCCACCATGGGCTTCAAACACACGGAGCTCAGCGAGCGCGAGGCGCGAGCGGAAATCGCCGCGCCCACCTACATGCTGAAGGTGCTTCCGGGGTACGACGGCGCTCCGCGGATCTGCGAACTGGTGTGCTCCCGCATCACCGACCTCACTGTCCGCGGCGCCTGGACGGGGCCCGCACGCCTCCAACTGTTCGAGCATGCGCTGGCCCCGCTGGCCGATCTGCCGGTGCTCGACATCGTCAAGGCCACACACGTACTCACCGACCTCACCCTCCCGCGCGCCGAGATCGCACACGACTACCTGGCCCAGCCGCATGATTCCCGCACGAATACCCCCCTTTCCAGCCGGAAGGAACTCAAGTGAGCGCTCAATCTGACCGAACCGATATGCCGGTTGCCCTTCCCGCCCTCACCGGCCGCCGGGCCCTCGTCACGGGCGCGGGCAGCGGCATCGGCCGGGCCACCGCTGTACGGCTCGCACGCTCGGGCGCCCACGTCATCGGGCTCGACCTGAACGAGCAAGCCGTACGAGACCTCGCACACGAGACCGGCGGCGAAGCGATCACCGCGGACCTGTCCGACCTCGACGCTCTCGACGGGCTGATTCCACAGGCCGACATCATCGTCAACTGCGCGGGGATTCAGCAGGTGGCGCCCGTTCACGAATTCGATCCGGCGCGTTTCTCGCTCATGCTGCGCATCATGCTTGAGGCTCCGTTCAGGATCATCCGCAAGGCTCTGCCGTCCATGTACGCGCAGCGGTGGGGACGCATCGTCAACATCTCATCGGTGCACGGCCTGCGTGCCTCCGAGTTCAAGAGCGCCTATGTGACGGCCAAGCACGGGCTGGAGGGCCTGTCCAAGGTCGTCGCACTGGAGGGCGGCCCCCACGGCGTCACCTCCAACTGCGTCAACCCCGGCTACGTGCGCACCCCGCTGGTGGACCAGCAGATCGCCGACCAGGCCCGCGCCCACCACATCACCGAGGCGGAGGTCCTGGACTCGGTCCTTCTGGAGTCAGCCGCTCTCAAGCGTCTCGTCGAGCCGGAGGAGGTGGCCGAGGCGGTGGCGTTCCTGTGCGGTCCCCAGGCGGCCGCGATGACCGGCACCGACATCGTCATCGACGGGGGCTGGACGGCCCGCTGAACACGGGCGACATTGACCAGCGTCCTTCCGGACGCCAATGGTAGACGCACTCGCATCTTCCCCCTATGGCCCCGGGCAACACTGTCGAGATTCCCGGTATGCCGCTGGGCTCCATATGCATTTCCCGGGTCGACTGCCAAGCTCGCGCTCGAAGGACGGACAGAGCCACCGATAAATGGTCGGCGGGTCCGTGTCCTTCGCCTCTCGACCACGGTCCGCCGAGTGCATGGACCCGGTGCAGGCCACCATGCATTCCGGGCCAGGCGATTCCAGCAAGGGCAAGGCACTCGCTCTGATCACGGAACCTCTCAGGGCTGACAGTTCCTCCGCTGAGACGGCACCCACACTCCAGGAGTGAAGCATGCGCTCTTCAAAACGTCACAGACGCCTCGCCTCCCTCTTCCTCACCCTGGCCACCGCCTGCCTGGCGGTCACGGCGGCACCCGGTGCGTACGCCGCCGAGGTTGAGCCAGCGGCCGCCGGTACATACGTGGCCCTCGGCGACTCATACGCCGTCGCGCCCGGCACACGGGTATACGACAACCCCGACGACGCGTGCCGCCGCGGCCCGTTGGCCTACCCCCGGCTGTGGGCACAACAGCACCCCTCGTACGCCTTCGTGGAGGCGTCGTGCTCCGGGGCCACCACGGCGGAGCTGCAGAGCCGGCAGGTGCCGCAACTCACCGCGGACACCACACTGGTGACGGTGCAGGTGGGCGGCAATGACGTCGGCGTCGTCGACACCATGACGCACTGCATCCTCACCATCGACGACAAGGACTGCGTCGCCGGGGTGGAGGCCGCGAAGGCCATCGCGACCAGCAACCTGCCGAGCGCCCTGGCAAGCGCCTACGCGTCGGTGCGGGCGAAGGCGCCGAACGCCAAGGTCGTGGTGGTGGGCTATCCGCGGCTATACACGATCGGCGGCACCTGCGGCATCTTCGGGCTGAGCGACACCGAACGCACGGCGCTCAACTCGCTTGCCGACACCCTCGACTCGGTACTGGCGGAGCAGGCCACGAGGGCCGGGTTCACCTTCCTCGACCCACGTGGCGCCTTCGACCCGCACACCATCTGCTCGCACGGCGAGACCTGGGTGACAAGTCTGGAGTGGGACAAGATCAACGAGTCCTACCACCCCAACAAGGCCGGGCACCAATACGGATACCTGCCCTTGCTGACCGCGCTCGCGGGCTGACCGACGGCGGGCTGTGCGGCGCCGCCGGACAGCCCGCCGCTCCCCCGCCGGACCCACCACCGCCCCGCAGGGCTTCGGCCGGCCGGAGCCCGCGCCTTCAGACCCGCTCCAGTCCGATGTGCACGGGTCCCCCGCTGGGAGAGACTCCCTCGAGCACGCTCGAGGGGACGCGGAAGACACGCCCGGGCGCGGCCGGCCAGGACAGGGAGCGGCGGGTGATGACGCGCCCGTCTTGCCGGACCGCGACCTTCGGGAAGCGGACGAACTGATCGCTCCACAGCAGGAGTCGGCCGCGTGGAGGCGCGGGGTCCTGGGGGCGCAGGATCTGCGGGGCCACCCAGCGGAAGGGGGCGTCGGCGAGCAGACGTACCCCCTCGGCGTGTTCGCGCATGCCCTGGAGGTAGCTGATGACCTGGTGGGCGACGTGCCGGCCGTCGAGGGCGGCGATGTCGGCGGTGTCGACGGGGTGCAGCATGTTCCCCGCCGCGTAGACACCGGGCCGACTGGTGCGCAGGGCCGTGTCGGTGAGGGGACCGAGGGTGCCGGGGTCGAGGGTGATCCCGGCGGTGCGGGCCAGTTCGTGGTCGGGGATCCAGTCACCGGTGAAGACGACGGTGTCGCAGGCGACGGTCCGGCGTCGGCCGGTGTCCAGGTGCTCGATCTCGACGGCCTCACAGCGGCCCTTGCCGATGATCCGCGTGACGCGGCTGCGGGTGGCGACGGGGACCCGCAGCACGGCGCGTCCCGCGACGTTGAAGACACCGTAGGATTCGGCCTTCGGATACCGGCTGATCATGAGGGCGGGTGTGCAGCCCGCTTCGCGCAGGGTGACGGCCGCCGACCAGCTCACCAGTTCTCCGCCGACGATGACGGCCCGCTTGCCGACGGGGCGGTGGTGGAGGTGGACGAGGTTCTGGAGCTGCCCCGTGGTGTAGACACCGTGCGGGCGGTCGCCGGGGACACGGCGCGCGGTCCTGGGTCGTTCACGGGCACCGGTGGCCAGCACGATGGCCCGGGGGCGGATCCGGTAGCGGCCCTCGGGGCCGGTGACATCGACCGTGTGGTCGTCGGACCATCCGGTGACCATGGTGTGGGTACGGATCTCGGCCCCGGCGGCGGTGGCCCGCCGCACGAGGTGGCGTGCGTACGCGGGTCCGGACATGACACGGTGCAGGTCTCGCAGGCCGTAGCCGGTGTGGTCGCTGTGGCGGGGAATGCCGCCGGCGGCGGGTTCGCGGTCGACGGCGAGGATTCGGCCGCCGTGCCGGGAGGCCAGTTCCGCGGCCGCGGTCAGGCCCGCCGGTCCGGCGCCGATGATCAGGACGTCGGGGGTGATCAGGGACGGCTGCTGGGTCATCGGTTGTCCTTGTGCTGTCGGCTGTCGCGGCCGTCGTGGCCGTGGTGCTCTTCCTTCAGGGCCGTTACGGCCGCTCCGCAGAAGAAGCCCTGGCAGCGGCCGTTCATGGCGCGGGTGCGGCGACGCAGCCCCTCGAGGTCGCGGGCGGGCAGGGGGGCGTGGCAGGCGTCGCGGATCTCACCTTCGGTGACGCGTTCGCAAAAGCAGACGATGGTGCCGTAGGCGGGGTCGCGGGCGATGAGGTCGGCGTCCTGGTAGGGGCGCTGGGCGGCTTCGCCGATGTTGGGCATCCGGGGCGGCTCGGGCAGGTCACCGCGGGAACGCAGGTTCAGGCCCGCCTCCTCCAGGAGGGTGCGGGCGTGTTCGGCGATGGCGATGCCTGCGGTCAGTCCGGTGGAACGGATTCCGCCGACGAGGAGGTAGCGCTGCTGGGGGGTGGCCTCGATGAGGTAGTCGGGGTGGTCGATGGCCGCGCGCAGACCGGCGTAGCTCGCGGTGATCTCCTCCGCCAGCAGCCGGGGCATGAGCCCTTCGCCCTTGCGGAGGAGGAAGTCGAAGCCGTCCTCGGATGTCGATGTGTCCGTGCGGTCGGTGAGGTCCTCGGCGGTGGGGCCGAGCATGACGTTGCCGTAGATGGTCGGGGAGATCAGCACGCCCTTGCCGCGCGAGGTGGGGACCGGCAGCACGATCTTGTCGACCATGGGGCGGGCGAGTTTGTCGAAGACGAACAGCTCGCCGCGGCGCGGGGTGACGGTGAATCGGTCGTGGCCGAAGAGCCGGTCGATGTGGTCGGCGCCCAGGCCGGCGGCATTGACGACCCAGCGGGCCCGCACGTCCCCCGAGGACGTGTGCAGCGTGGTGCTCTCGGGGCCCTCGTCGATGCCGGTGACGGCGTGCTGGAGCAGGATCGTGGTGCCCCGCCGCTGTGCGTCGGTGGCCAGGGCGAGATTGGTGGTCCAGGTGCAGATGATGGACTCGTCCGGCACGGTCAGTCCGCCGAGCGCGCCGTCCGCGAGGTCGGGAAGGATGCGGTAGACCTCGTCGGCGTCGACGATCCGGCAGTGTTCGTAGCCGTTGGCCTCGGCCTTCTCCTTCAGGCCGGGCAGCGCCCGGAGCTCTTCCCCGGTCCAGGCCACCAGTACGGCGCCGGTGTGCTCGACGGGGATGCCCGTGGCCTTGGCGTAGGCGCTGAGCAGGTGGTAGCCGCGGGCGACCAGCCGGGATTCGAGCGTGCCGGGCTTGGCGTCGAAGCCCGTGTGGAGGATGGCGGTGTTGGCTTTGCTCGTCCCGTCGCCCACGTCGTCGCGGGCTTCGAGCAAGGCGACGGAGACGTCGCATCCGGACAGCTCGCGTGCGATGGCCGCGCCGACGATGCCTCCGCCGATGACGGCGACGTCGAAGACGCCCCCCGCGGGGCGGTGGGGTGTGGCGGTCATGTGTGTTCTCCCTTGTCGGCACAGGCCGCGGCGGCCTGTGCCCATGTGGTGCGGAACTCCTCGGCCCGGTCCGGGGACCAGCGGGGTTCGTAGACGGTGGCCGGTTGCCAGTCGCCGACCGCCTCCTCGAGGCTGAGCGTGGGGTCGAGGGCGCGGCGGGCGAGGGCGGCCGCGCCGAGGGGGGTGGCATGAGCGTGGGGGTAGATGTCGACCGGGATCTGGCCGATATCGGCCTGGGCCTGCATCAGGGTGGCGGACTGGGTCAGTCCGCCGTCGGCGCGCAGCCGGGTCGGCGGCCGGCCCAGATCGGCCGCGACCAGGGAGCACAACTCGGCGACCTGGGCGGCGACGCCTTGCAGGACGGCCAGGACGAGGTGTTCGCGACGGGTGGCGAGCGTCAGTCCGGTGAACGACGCGGCCGCCCGCGGCGCCCACCAGGGGGCGGCGAGACCGGCGAAGGCCGGCACGCACAGCGCTCCCCCGGCATCCGCCGCGGCCACCGCGTCGAGATCGGTGGCTGACCGGATCAGGCCGAGGTCCCGCAGCCAGCGCACCGCGGACGCGACGGTGTAGACCTGACCGTCCACGCAGTACGGCGTCTGCCCGGCGATCCGCCAGGCCACCGACGTGGTCAGACCGGCAGCGGATCGCACCGCGTTCCGGCCGGTGTTGGCCAGCAGGAAGGCTCCGGTGCCGTAGGTGCACTTGGCCGTGCCCGGCTCCAGGCAGTTCTCGGCCAGCAGCGCCGCCTGCTGGTCGACGATCAGGCCGGCCACCGGGATGTCCCCGCCGAAGGCCCGGGTGGTGCCGACGATCTCGTCGCCGGCGACCACGCGCGGCAGCCGTTCCTCCCCGAGACCGAAGAGATCGGCGAGTTCGCCGTCCCAGGTCACGCTGTCCAGGTCGAGGATCAGCGACCGGCTCGCGGTGGCGGCGTCGGTGACGAATTCGCCGGTGAGCTGGTGCACCAGCCAGGTGTCCGTGGTCGTCACCACGCCCTCGCGGGTGACGTTGCGGCGCAGCCAGGCCATCTTCGGCGCGGAGAAGTAAGGGTCCAGGACCAGCCCGGTGCGCCGGGCGATCCGTTCGGCATGAGCGGCCAGTTCCCGGCACACGCTCTCCGCGCGGCGGTCCTGCCACACGATGGCCGGTGAGAGGGGCGCCCCGGTTCGGGGATCCCACGCCAGAACGGTCTCGCCCTGATTGGCCAGGGCCACGCAGTCGATCGGCCGGCCTGCCGCGCCGATGGCTCTGCGGCCGGCCTCGATGACGGATTCGAGCAGCTCGTGCGGATCCTGTTCGACGCCTCCCCCGGCCAGATAGGCGGGACAGATGGTCTCCTCGGCGATCGCGACGGTGCCGTCCGCGTCGTCGACGACGATGGCCTTCGTGCCGGAGGTCCCCTGATCGATGGCGAGGATCGCGGTCATCGCGCACCACCTCCGGGGGCGACGTCACTCGGCTTCCGGGTGGCGGTGCCGGTGGTGTCCAGCACGCGATCGACGTCCGCCAGGTCCGGCATGGTCAGCCCGCTCCGGCGCCTGAGCGCGAGCAACCCGGCGAGATAGACGGCGCCGAGCGCGAACAGCACCAGGATGTAAGTCCACGGGCCGCGGAACGAGGCGTCGCGGAAGATCAGCAGCTCGTACAGCAGCCAGACAGCGGCGACGATGAGGACCGGAATCTCCCAGCGGCCCAGTGCGAAGCCCTTGGTCGGAGGCAGGGACCGGCGCTTGACCGCGTACATCGCGACGGTTCCCGCGTAGATGATGGCCGGCAGCAACGTACCGGCGGAGAACAGCTGGAAGAGCGCGTCCGTGGAGCGGGAGAAAACCGCGAGGATGATCTGGGCGATCAGCATCATGAACACCGAGGCGTTCAGCGGAGTCGCCGTACGCCGGTCGATGCGCTTCAGCAACTGCCAGCCGGGAAAACGTTCGTCCCGGGCCATCGCGTACACCAGCCGGGTGCCGCTCAGGGTGATCACCAGTCCGCAGGAGAAGATCGAGACCACGACGAGGACCAGCAGGATCTTTCCGACGACCGACCCCAGCACGGCGGTGATCACCGTGGCGACCGGAGTCGCCGACGCGCCCACGCCGCTGACCCGGCCGGCCGCGGCGGTGATCGCGACCAGGAAGAGGAAGCCGAGCACGCCCAGCGACAGCACCGCCTGCGCCATCGCCTTGGGGATGACCCGGGCCGGGTTCCGCGTCTCCTCGGCCAGGTTGGCCGCCGACTCGAAACCGACGATGGTGAACGCGCCGAGCAGGAATGCCAGGGCGAACGGGCCGGCGTGGGTGGCGCCGCCCAGCGCGTAGTAGCCGCTTTCGGGGACCGGTCCGCTGTCGAAGAGGTGCCCGAAATCGAGCTTTCCGGTGAAGGCGCCCACGACGAACAGCAGCGTGGTCAGGGCGACCATGCCGATCAGCTGGATCGTCACCGCCACGTTGTTGACCCGGTGCGTGGTCCGGGTGGAGGCGGCGACGAGAACGGCCTGGAGCAGCACCACACACGCCGTGATCGCCCAGGCGTTCTGTGTCGTTCCGACGTAGCGGAAGAGCTCGGGAAGGATGGTGGAAGCGATCGTGTAGTCCACGGCCACGAGGACCACGCCCAGGAAGGCGAACGAGATCCAGCCCATGATCCAGCCCCACACCGGGCCCACGATCCTGGACACCCACTGGTAGGAGTAGCCGCTGATCGGAATCCGGGCCGCGAGGGCGCCGAAGACCAGGGCGACGGACAGCTGGCCGATCACCGTGATGGGCCAGGCCCAGATGCCACGGGGACCGGAGCTCGCGAGCACCGACCCATAGGTGGTGAAGATGCCCGTCGCGATCGACACGAACCCGAAGGCCACGGAGAACGAGGCGTACCAGCCCAGCTCCCGGGACATGCGCTGGGGACCCTCGCCACTCGTCGGGGCGTCTGGTCCCACTGCGTGAAGACCTTCATCTGCATGTGCCATGACTCGAATCCCTGCTCGGGGGGTGCCCCCGGTGTTGCGGGTGGGGGCCGTCGGACGTGAAGGAAACCGAAGGTGATCGACGCCACCGGCCCACCCGTCCGGGGCGGACGAGCGCGACCGCCGCACCTGGGCCGGACCGAGGCCATGCCACGAGCATGCGCGGCACGGCCTGGCCACGCCCGAGGGTGACCGATTCCGTGGGAATCTGACCGTCGATTTCTGGAAGTGTGGCTTAGGGCACGCATCGCGTCAAGGGTTCGTCTGCCCGCAAACCCCGGGACAGCCGGGCGATCGCGGCCCATCACCCGCACGGCGAAGCCCGCACGAGGGCCGTGATCCAACTCGGGAGGGGTCCGGGCACCGGTAGGATTCAGTCACAGGTCCACAGAAGCAGTCACCATCGAGGGGTGAGCCGTGCTCGCTGCCGAGCGCCATCGCAGAATCGTCGCCGAGATCGCCCGGCTCAACTTCATCACCACCGATCACCTCACCACCTTGCTCGGCGTCTCCCACGAAACGATCCGCAGGGATCTCGCGCTGCTCGAGCGCCGCGGCGAGCTCTCCCGGGTGCACGGCGGCGCCACCAGCCGCCAGGCGCCGGTCGGGGAGGAAGCATCCTTCAACGAGCGCAGCGGCACGCTGGCCGCGGAGAAGGAAGCGATCGGACGGGCCGCGGCGGCGCTCATCGAGCCGAACCAGACCATCGTCATCGACGTCGGCACCACTGCTCTGGAAGTGGCCCGCGCCCTGCCGGCCGATCACGTCGGCGTCGTCGCCACCCCCTCCCTGCTCGTAGCCACGGAAGTCAGCACGCGCCCTCGGGTGGAGGTCCTGGTCAGCGGCGGTCGGCTCCGGCCCGGCGACCTGGCCTGCTCAAACGCACAGGCCGTCGACTTCTTCGGCAACCTGCGGGCCGACGCCGTCTTCCTGGGCTCCGGCGGCATCGCCACCTACGGCCTGACCGATTTCCACCTCGATGAGGTCGCCACCAAGCGCGCGATGCTCGACAACGCCTCCCACCGCTACGTGCTGGCCGATTCGAGCAAGTTCGGCCGCACGGCAGCACATCGCGTGTGTGAGCTGAACGGCTTCGACACCCTCGTCACCGACAAGCCGTGCCCGGCCGAACTGCGCACCGCCCTGAGCCGGGCCGGAGGCAGTGTCATCGTGGCGTCGACCACTCGGCCGTAAAGCACCGGCTCAGCCACTCCCTGAAGGGCCTCCGGACAACGCCGACAGGAGAAGCCCGGTGAGGTCGTGGCGCCGCTGCTTCCCGAGTACGCGTTCCAGGGCGGCATCCACTTCGGCGTAGGCCTCGCGCCCCGCCCGGAGGAGTTCCTGGCCGCTCGCCGTGACGTGGAGTTCCGCGGTGCGGCCCCGTCCGGGGTCGGTGCGGCGCTCGACGGCACCGCGCTCTTCCAGTTGCCGGACGGTGGCCTGGGCGCTCTGTGCGGTGATCCCTGCCCTGCGGCCCAGTTCGCTGTAGGACATTCCCGGTTCCCCCATCAGGTGACCGAGGGCCGAGAGGTGGCGCAGCGTGTAACCGGTCGGCTTGAGCGCCCGTTCGACGTCCTCACGTGCTCGCCGGCCCAGGGCGGCGAGCAGGAAGGCGGTGCTGGTGGGCGGGGGCTGGGCGGTCACGACTCCTCGTTCCTCCTCATAAAGTTTCAGTTTGGCTTTGACTGGAGATCCGGGCAATCTCCACTTCCAGCGGGCGCGGCGCAGGACTGGGCCCCGAGTTTCATACCCACTGAAACATGACGGGAGTGGATCTTGCCGTGACCCGTGCACCCCCGTGGAGCCGCCAGGACGATCACCGCGGATGCCTGGTGATCCAGATGAAGTGAGATGACGAAGATGAAGCTCCTCGTGGTCGGCGCCAATGGCGGTCTGGGCAGGCAGCTGGTCACCCACTCCCTGGAGCGCGGACACCAGGTCACCGCACTCGTACGACGAGGCGCAGGGCAGGCCGAGACGCCGGGGCCGCGCATCGTGGAGGGTGCCGTGGGCGACGATCTGGCCGCCGTCCGCCGCGCCGTCGACGGGCAGGACGCGATCGTCAGCGCACTGGGCAATCCGCTCTGGCTCAAGGCACGTACCGGCTCGGCCGTGATGGCCCGCGCCACCGCGAATCTGGTGGCCGCCATGCATCTGCATCGGGTACGCCGTATCGCCATGCCACTGGCCTGGGGAAGCGGCGCCTCACGACAGCACACCGCGTGGCCGCTCAAGGCGCTGACCCGGCTGCTCATCCGCCGCGACTACCAGGACTTCGACACCGCGGAGGCGATCCTCGCCGCCTCGGGGCTCGACTTCACCATCGCCTGCTTCGGCTCGCTGACCGACCAGCCCGCCTCGCCCGCCTGGGCCGCCCACCCCGACATCAAAACCCCCTCACCC
The DNA here is from genome assembly GCF_024505145.1 of Streptomyces rugosispiralis. Taxonomy (GTDB): domain Bacteria; phylum Actinomycetota; class Actinomycetes; order Streptomycetales; family Streptomycetaceae; genus Streptomyces; species Streptomyces rugosispiralis. The sequence continues at coordinate 368,040 of NZ_JANIAA010000001.1, forward strand.
CTGGCGATCAGCCGCGCCGACCTGGCCCAGTGCCTGCTGGACGCCGTCGAATCCCCAGCCCCACCGCCAACCGCCTCTCGGTCAGCGGCGCACCGAAAGGATGACGCTCCCTTGAACCTCACGGGCAAGACCATCGTGCTGACGGGGGCGAGTTCGGGTCTGGGCGCCGAGGCCGCCCGCCTCCTCAGCGCCCAGGGCGCCGCACTGCACCTCGTGGGTCGCGACGAGAAACGTACAAGGGCCATCGGCGAGGACCTGCACGCGCCCACCTACACGGCCGACTTCACCAGCCTGTCCCAGACGCGCGGCCTGGCCGCGCGGTTGGCCCGCGCCGTGCCGAACATCGACGTACTGGCACTCAACGCCGGAGGCGTCATGCCCCCGCGCCTCACCGACGACGGGATCGACGCCAACTTCCAGGCCAACGCCCTGGCGCCGTGGCTGCTGATGACACAGCTCGCCGGGCCGCTCGGTACCGGCCGCGTCCTTCTGACCAACTCCCGGTCCCACGCCAACGCGGTCCTCTCCCCGCAGAACCTCGCGGCCGCCCTCGCGGGAGAGCCGCGTGTGACGGGCCACCGCACCTACGCCCCGGGCCAAGCTCGCCGCCGGAGTGCTGCTACGGGAGTTCCACCGCCGCAATCCGGGCGTGGACGCCGGCGACTTCCACCGCGGACGGCCGTCCGCCAGACCGGCATGGGCGAGGAGGATGGAACCCCCGCAGACGGTGGCAACGGTCATGTCCGGGCGGGCCAGCGCCTCGCGCAGCAGGCCCGGCAGATCCGTGGACCCCGCCTGGCCGGGAATCCAGCCGATGCCCCCGGCGACGCCGGGATCCAGCGAGAGACCTCCCGCGGCGCCGGGGACGACGATCACGCTTTTCTTGTTCACGTCCACGGCGGAGGTCGCGGTGAGCTTGATCGACGGGAATCCACTGACCACTTCCCGTGCGCCTTCGGCACTGACGAACTCGGTGGACACCTCTCCGCCGGAGAACTCGCCCGCGGAGTGGAAGACTTCGAAGGGACCAAGGACATCGAGGGGGTCGAAGCCGTCGTAGAGCGCGATCTGTACGTGCATGACACAAGTCCTTTGTCTGGTCATAGTCAGGAAGAGCGGTCGGTGCTACAGCGCCGGAGGCAGAAGGGGAAACCGGTCAGCCCAGCATCCGGCGCAGCGCGTGAGCGCTCGCGGTGACGGCCTGGTTGAACCGGGGGCCGAGATGGACGAACGGCAGGAAGCCGTGCGGCAGGTCCGCTTCGCGGACGGCTGTGACCGGGACGCCCGCGGAACGAAGCTTGCCGGCGTAGGACTCACCTTCATCACGCAGCGGATCGAATCCCGCCGTGACGAGGTGCACCGGCGGCGTGTCCGGGGCGACCTCACCGTAGAGGACCGACACATCCGGATCTCGCCCAGCCCGACCTCGCCGACACGGCGACCTGGAGCGCGGCGGACAACCTCACCGGCTGGCGCTGCCTGTTGGGTGATGCGGCAGGCGGCCCTGACACCCCCGCCTATGCCGCCCCCGCCCGCGCCGACGACCTGGGCACGCTTCCACCCGCTTACATCGAAACAGGTCAGCTCGACATTTTCCGCGATGAGAACATCGCCTACGCACAACGGCTCAGCCGCGCCGGGGTGCCGGTCGAGCTGATCCAGTACCCCGCCGTACCCCACGCCTTCGGCACCTTCGATCCCGCGGCAGCCGTCAGCCGCCGCGCGGTCGGCAATCGCGTACGGGCACTGGGCGCCCTGTGAGCGCCGGCCGCCGCCATTCAGGCGCTGGGCTCGGGCAGCCCAGCGTCTTGGGAGCCGGCGGTGCGCCGTCGCCCCTGGACGGACCGCTCCTCAAGCCGAACGGCGGCCGCCGTCCCCACATGGACCGCCTTCCTTATGGAGCGCGCACACATGCCATTTCCGGTGGCCCTTCCCTAGCGTGTGCGCCGAGCGGGGCAGTGTGGTGAAAACCTTCGACAAAGGGGTCGGAACATGCGGTGCCGACGAATCCGGGCAGGCGGCCGGCGGCTGTTATTCGCCCTCATGATGGCGGTGGTGGCCGGGCTGCCGACCGCCGGCGGCACCGCGTCCGCCGCCGGGCCGCCCTCCTATCTCACCCAAGAGGCGAGCTACGGCGCCGATGTGGTGACAGGCGGATGGGAGCGCGTGGAGCGCTATCTCGACACCACCGCCGGATTCCGCACCGAGGACTACCCACCGGATGGCCGCGGCGACCAGGACGGACGGCGCCTGACGTACTTCGGCGGCGTCTCCCGCCCGTACTCCGGCCGCTTCCTGCTCTACTCGGCACCCGGCTGGGACACCGGCGCCCACGCCACACCCGTGCTCCTCGTACACGGCGCCAATGACACCGCGGACCGCGCCTGGGCCAACCCGGGCGAGGCGGGCGGCTACGGCTGCGGCGCCATCTCCTGCCCGTCCACCGGACTGATGCAGTACCTGTCCGCGCGCGGGCACCGGGTCTTCGCCGTCGGCTTCGCGCACAAGCAGGGCGACAACCTGATGCAGGCGCAGGTCGTCGGCGACGCGATCGCCGTCATCAAGGCGAAGCTGGGCGTCGGCAAGGTCGACCTGGTCGGCTGGAGCAAGGGGGAGATGGCGGCCCGCGCCTATGTGTCGTCGGTGAAGCCGAGCTGGGGACGGGCCTACGCGGGCGACGTGCGCAAGCTCATCACCCTCGGCGGCCCGAACGGCGGCTACGACTACCCGTACGCCCACGGCTGGGCGCACGACTTCTCCATCTGGCCCGAGTGCGGCGGCAAGGTCAACGCCCCCTCACCGCACTCGCATATGACGTGCTACGGGACGTACACCGCGCACCCCGAGTTCTCGATGATCCCCTCCGGCGGGTACGACGACTATCCCGGCCAGCGCCAGATGCTGGCCCGCTGGGACGGCGTCTACGGAGTCGACGGCGCCGCGCAGGACTGGTACACCACGTACTACGGCGGCCAGGGCCTGTACACGGCGGGCAGCGGCATCCAGGCCGCCATCGACGCCGGCTCACTGGTCAAGCCGCTGCACAACGCCGGAGTGCCCGCCGCCGTCACCACCTACCTGCTGGCCGGCGGGTCCCCGAATGTCCTCGGCATCTTCAATGAGAACCGCGCCCCCAGCGACGGTGTCGTCTTCATCGCCAGCGCACTCGACACCACCGGCATCCCCACGGTCGGGGGCACGGCCACCATCGTCGGCGCCAACCACCTCGAACTGGGCTGGAACACCTCCGTCGCCGCCCAGGTCGCCGCCTGGCTCGCCTAGGGCTCCCGTGAAGGACCGCACATGACCACGAGTACGAACGGCGTCCGCACCCGGCGCGTGCCCACCGAGCGACTCACCGTCCAGCTCGCCGAGGTCCGGGACGAGGGGGAACCGGTCGTCTTCGTCCACGGCAACGTCTCCTCCGCCGCTTTCTGGCACACCACCCTGCCCCTGCTGCCGGACCACTACCGCCCCATCGCACCGGACCTTCGCGGCTTCGGCGGCACCGACCCACTGCCCATCGACGCCACGCGCGGCCTGCGCGACCACGTCGACGACCTCGCGGCGCTGCTGGCGGCCCTCGGGATCGACCGGGCGCATCTGGTGGGCTGGTCCATGGGCGGGGGCGTGGGTCTGCAGTATCTCTGCGACCACCCGGGCGCGGTGCGCTCCCTGACCCTGGTCAACCCGGTCTCCCCGTACGGCTTCGGCGGCACGCACGGGGTGGACGGCGCCCTCAACTCCCCGGACGGGGCCGGCTCGGGCGGCGGCACGGCCAACCCGGAGCTGGTCGCGCGGCTCGCCAAGGGCGACCGCGGGGAGGGTTCCCCGCTCTCACCCCGCGCCGTCCTGGCGAACTACTACCTCAAGCCGCCATGGCGTTCCGGGCACGAGGACGCGTACGTCGAGGCCATGCTCACCACCCGGACCGGCGACGACCACTACCCGGGCGACAGCGTGGCCTCCCCCGCCTGGCCGGGCGTCGCACCCGGCACCCGGGGAGTCCTCAACTGCTTGTCCCCGCTCCACCTCCGCCTCGACGAAGTGCGTCTGATCGACCCCAAGCCGCCGATCCTGTGGATCCGCGGCGAGGACGACGTCATCGTCTCGGACACCTCGCTGTTCGACCTGGCGCACCTGGGAGCGATCGGCGCGGTGCCGGGCTGGGACGGGACACCCGCCCAGCCGATGGTGGCGCAGACCCGCCACGTGCTGGACCGGTACGCGGCCGGGGGCGGTACGGTACGGGAGGTGGTCGTGTCCGACGCCGGGCACGCGGTGCATCTGGAGCGGCCCGAGGAGTTCGGCGCGGCGCTGCTGGAGGTCCTGTCGACGTGACGGTGTGCGTCACCGCCCTGGGCGCCGTCCGCGGCAGTATGTCCCCGGACGGTGTGGCGTCCTTCCTGGGCGTTCCCTACGCCGCCCCGCCCTTCGGCCCCCGCCGCTTCCGCGCACCGGCCCCGCCCGAGCCATGGACCGGAGTGCGCGATGCCACGGCCTACGGTCCCACCGCGCCGCACGCGCCCTACGCACCGCCGTTCGACGCCCTCGTGCCGGACGACGTCATCCCCGGTGCGGACTGCCTGAACCTCAATATCTGGACCCCCGCGCCGGAGCCGGGATCGGGTCTGCCGGTGATGGTGTGGCTGCACGGAGGGGCCTTCTCCAACGGTGCGGGTTCGGCGTCGGCGTACGACGGCAGCGCCTTCGCCCGCGACGGGGTCGTGTGCGTCACCCTCAACTACCGCTTGGGCGCGGACGGCTTCCTGCGTCTGCCCGGCGTCCCCGACAACCGCGGCCTGCTGGACCAGGTGGCGGCCCTGAACTGGATCCGCACCCATATCGCCGCCTTCGGGGGCGATCCCGATCAGGTGACCGTCTTCGGCGAATCGGCGGGGGCGATGAGCATCGGCGTCCTGCTGTCCAGCGGCAGGGCACGCGGCCTGTTCCGCCGGGCGATCCTGCAGAGCGGCGCGTGCCACCACTTCCTGCGCCCCGCCTCGGCGGCCCGGATCGCCTCCCGCCTTGCCGCGAAGCTCGGCATCGAACCGGCCCCGGACGCCTTCGCCGCGGTCCCCCTCGCCGACCTCCTCCCCGCGCAAGCGGAACTCCGCGCCGAGATGGGCGCTCGCCCCGACCCGGCGCTGTGGGGCGAGGCGGTGCTCAACATCATGCCGTTCGAACCGGTGGCGGCCGATCTTCCCCTGCCCGGCCCCGACTGCGGCGTCGACCTCCTGATCGGCAGCAACAGCGAGGAATACCGCTTCTTCCTGGTCCCCACGGAGCGCCTGGAAACCGTCTCCGAAGCGGCGCTGCGTGCCGGAACAGCCGCCTACGGCCTGGACCCGGACCAGGCGCTCCCCCTCTACCGAGCCGAACGCCCCGGTGCCACCCCGGGCGAGCTCCTGGCCGCGGTGGCGACGGACTGGTTCTACCGGATCCCCGCCATCCGCCTGGCCGAGTCCGTCCCGGGCTCGTACCTGTACGAGTTCGCCTGGCGCTCCCCGCGATTCCGCGCCGCCCTCGGCGCCTGCCACACGCTGGAGCTGGCCTTCGTCTTCGACCGTCTCCAGGACCCGTCCTACGGCCCGATCCTCGGCGACCGCCCGCCCCAGGACCTCGCGGACGCGATGCACGGAGCGTGGGTCTCCTTCGCGAAGACCGGCGACCCCGGCTGGCCCGCGTACGACACCACCACCCGCGCCACGAGGGTCTTCGCCGCGGACCGCGCCCTGCGGGACGACCCGCGGAAAGCGGAGCGACGGCTCTGGCAAGGCGTGCGCTGAGCGCTCCGCGCGAAGTGGCGCGAGGTGCGGTCGTTCATCCGCGGCTGCGTCGTGGCTGGTCGCGCAGTTCCCCGCGCCCCTTCGGGGCGCAACCGAACCGCACCGGACTTCGGTGAAACCGTTTAGGGGCCGTCTCCACGGATCACCGGCACCGGCCCGTGCGGCGAGTTCGTCGTAGACGGCCTGGTCATGGACGGGGACCGGGCTGGTCTCCTGCTGCCCTTCTCGCCACGACGTCACCTTCCGAGCATTGCCTATACCAGTCAGACCACAGTATGGTCTGTGGCGTAACTGGTCTGCGAAAGAGTTGACCGAGAGGGAGTTCCTCCTGTGCGGGTGTCGCCGATCGTCTTCCCGGACCCAGAGACCCTGGGACGCAAGCTGGCCGTGGAGATCGCCGTGGAAATCGAGGATGCCGCGCGAGCGGGGCGGCCGTATGTGCTCGGGTGTCCGGGCGGACGCAGTGCCGCCAGCACATACCGGGCGCTCGCGGACGAGGTGGCCGCGCGGAAGCTGGACCTGGGGCACGTCGTCATCGTGATGATGGACGAGTACGTGGAGGCCACCCCGCTGGGTTCGCACGGCTGGGAGTACCGCGCGATCGACTCCGGACTGCCGCACAGCTGCCTTCGCTTCGGGCGGGAGGAGATCGCCGGGCCGATGAACGCCGCGGCGGGCCCGGGACGGGGGATCGCACCGGAGCGGCTGTGGGGGCCGGATCCGGCCGATCCCGAAGCCTATGACCGGCGGATCGCGGAGCTCGGCGGGATCGATCTGTTCCTGCTGGCCTCCGGGGCGGGCGATGGGCACATCGCCTTCAACCCGGTGGGCAGCCCGGCGGACTCGCGGACCAGGGTGGTCCGGCTGGGCGAACAGACCAGGACCGACAACCTGGCGACCTTCCCGACGTTCGGCGGGTTGGACGACGTTCCCGGCCACGGTGTCACGGTCGGCATCGCCACCATCCGTACGCAGTCCAAGCGGGTGGTGATGGTGGCCCACGGCAGCGACAAGGGCAAGGCGGCGGCACGGCTCGCCCAGGCGGAAGGGTACGAGGCCGACTGGCCGGCCACCGTCTTCGCCGACTGCGCACACCCGCGGCTCTATCTCGACCAGGCGGCGGTGGCCGCCTCAGCGGCGCTCACCTCGCTCTGAAGCCGCAGCTCACACCGGAATCCCAAGCTGAATCACCAAGAGATCCTGGAGGATCGATGGCTCGCGTCAAGATTGCCTACCTCGGTGGTGGGTCCTCGCGTGGAGCGGGGACCATGGCCTCCTTCATGCACCACGGCAAGGAGTTCGACGGCTCGGAGTTCGTGCTGATCGACCTCGACCAGGACCGACTCGACGTGGTCCGGACGCTCACCGAGAAGATGGCCCGCAACGCGGGCCTCGACATCACCATCAGCACCGCGACCGACCAGCGTGAGGGCCTGCGCGACGTCGACGCCGTGCTCAGCAGCTACCGTCCCGGCGGCTTCGAGGCCCGTGCGCTGGACGAGCGGATCCCGCTCAAGTACGGGGTCATCGGCCAGGAGACGCAGGGGCCGGGCGGCATGATGATGGCGTTGCGTTCGATCAACATCATCAAGGAGGTCTGCGCCAATCTGGCCGAGGTCGCCCCCCGCGCCCGGATCTTCAACTACACCAACCCGGTCAACATCGTCTCCCAGGCGGTCTCCGACTACACCGACATCCCGATCGTCTCCTTCTGCGAGGGCCCGATCGTCTTCCCGCCGGTCGTCGCCAAGGCCGCCGGGCTCGACCCGGACAAGCTCAAGGCGAACCTCGTCGGCGTCAACCACAACTGCTGGTCGAACGAGGCGACCTACGACGGGCAGGACGCCTTCCCGATCCTGCGCGAGCGCTACGAGGCGCTCAAGGACAAGCCCACCGAGGACCGCAACGGCATGCGTGCGCTGCACCTGGCGGTGGCGATGGAGTCCATTCCCTCGGACTACTTCAACTACTACTACTTCAAGGACGAGATCCTGCGCGAGCGGCAGCTGGCCGCCAAGACCCGCTCCGAGGTCATCCTGGACTCGCTGCCCGACTACTGGGAGCACTACCGGGAGCAGGCCGCCTCCGACGCCCCGCAGCTCGAGAAGGACCGTTCGCGCGGCGGGATCCACGAGCTGGAGCTGGCCATCGAGGCGATCAGCGCGTTCTACAACGACGCCCCGGCGCGTCTCCCCTTCAACATCACCAACACCGGTGGCTGGCTGCCCGGGTTCGAGGAGTCGACTGTCGTCGAGCTGTGGGGCACGGTGGACGGCGGGGGCTTCCACCCCGAGCAGCAGAAGCCGCTGCCGCACTCGGTGCGCGGCATCGTCCAGCAGCTGGCCGAGTACCAGATCCTCACCGCCAAGGCGGCCTGGGAGGGGACCGCCGCGGACGCCGTCCGTGCCATGACGGCCAATCCGCTCGTGCCCTCGCTGCCGGTGGCCGAGGCGCTGTACGCCGAGCTGGCCACGGCGCAGCGGGCCTGGCTGCCGGAGCGTCTGCTGCCGTGACACGGGAGGCAGACCCCGCGTCCGCGCTCTACCTGGGCGTGGACGCGGGCAACAGCAAGACCGCGGCCCTGGTGTCCACCACCTCCGGTGAGGTGGTGGGCGCCGGGCGTTCGGGGTGTGGGGACATCTACGGGGCGCCGACCCCCGAGGTCGCGGTGTCCGAGGTGCTGGCGGCGGTGCGGGCGGCCCTGGCCCAGGCCGGGGCGGAGTTCCGGGCCGTCCGGAGCGTGGCCTTCCGGCTGGCCGGGGTCGACTGGCCCGAGGACCAAGGCTACTGGGACGCGGCTCTGACGCGACATTGTCCCGGCGTCCTGACCAGGCGCAGCATCCTCAACGACGGCTATGCCGCCATCCGGTGCGGCGACGCCCGGGGCGTCGGCATCTCGGTGACCGGCGGGACGTCGGGGGCGATCGCCGCCCGCGGGCCGGGCGGCGAGCTGTGGGACATGGGCTGGTGGGGCCAGTACGGCATGGGCGCCACGGGCCTGGCGAACGAGGCGTTCCGGGCGGTCTTCCTGGCCGAGTTGGGGCTCGGCCCGCCGACCGCCCTGACCGAAGCCCTGCTCGCGCACTACGGCAAGCCCACCGTGGCGGCCCTCAACCACTGGCTGACCCGCCGTGAGGCGCGTGCCTCGGGCCGCGAGCGGACCAGTTGTGCGCGCGTGGTCGCGGCGGTCGCCGCGACGGGTGATCCGGCGGCCGTGGAGATCGTCCGGGCCCAAGGACGCCATCTGGCCCAGTACGCCGGGGTGGCCGCGCGGCGCACCGGGCTGGCGCGGGCGGGAGGGCCGGTGAGTGTCGTGCTGTCGGGCTCGGTCCTGATGGCGGAGGGCTCTCCGGTCGCCGACGCGCTGTTCGCGGAACTGCCCGAGCATGTCCCCGGAGCGGTGCTGCACCGCGGCTCCCTGCCACCGGTGGCCGGGGCGCTGCTGGACGCCCTCGCCGAGGGCGGGGTGGCGTTGGCCGACCCGGTGGTGGCCGACGCCGTACTGGAGAAGGTGACGGGGAGTCTGCCACCCCGGGAGTTCCTGGCCACTTGAGACGCGCCGCCCCGGCATCCGCCGCCGGGGCGGCGTCAGGGGTGCACCGGGCGGAACGTCAGGGGTGCACCGGGCGGAACGTCAGCGGCGCACCGGGCGGAACAGGTCGGCCTGGAAGCGGTAGGCATCGCTGCGGTAGACCATGCGGCCGGTCAGCACCAGCGAGCCGTCGTCGGCATAGGTCAGCTCCTCGCCGATCAGCACCGGGTCGCCCGGCTCGATGTCGAGCAGTTCGGCGGTGGCCTGGTCGGCGGCCGCCGCGTGGACCGTGTAGGAGCTGCGGGCGATACGCAGCCCGCAGTCCTGCTCCAAAGTCTCGTACAGGGAACGGTCGGTGAGGTCGATCTCGGCGAGCCGGGGTGCGAGCGCCAGGACCACCACGCTGGAGTCCACGCACACCGGCACGCCGTCCATGCTGCGCAGCCGACGCAGTTCGAGGACCCGGGAGGCGGGGGCGACGGACAGCTGCTCGGCCTCTTCGAAGGTGGCCGGACGGGCGCGGCGGCGCAGCACCTCGGACTGCGGGCGCAACCCGCGGGCACGCGCCATCTCGGAGAAGCTCTGCAGGGTGCTCGGCGGTTCGCCGACGACGTTGCGGCGGACGAACCAGCCGCGCTGCGAGGAGCGTTCCAGCTTGTTCTCCTCGGCGAGCCGGCCCAGCGCCAGGCGCAGGGTGGAGCGGCTGACTCCGAGATCCGCGGCGAGATCCCGCTCCCCCGGCAACCGGCTTCCCGCCGCATAGACCCCGCGGCGCAACGCCTCGCTGAGTCGGCGGTAGGTCTGCGCAACGGCGGCCCCCGCCTTGGTGTCCTCCACGCTCGTCATGCCCATTACGTTACCAAGACTGGTCTGCCGAGTGGGAGTAAACAAACCAGCTTCCTACATCTGGACTAAGTGGTCTGCTGCGCCTAGGCTCGCGAGCATCCGGACTTTCGGGACACCCCATCGAGGACAGGAGACACCGTGGTCTCGCACCGCAGAACTCGACGGATCGCCGGAGCGCTGACGCCTTTGGCGGCGGCCGGCCTGCTCGCCGGCTGCATGCCGGGCACCAATGGCAACAGTGCGGACAACTCCGCGAAACCAGGCGCGGTCGCCACCGATCCAGCCGCGATGGGCAAGGTCACGTTGCACATACTGGACTACTTCACCGGCGATCCCGACAACGCCTGGATGAAGGATGTCGTCAAGGCATTCGAGAAGAAGTACCCCAACATCACCATCGAGCGGAACTCGCTGCCCTGGGACCAGGTGATGGCCGCCCTGCCGCTCAAGCTGAAGTCCGCCAACCCCCCGGACATCGTCCCGGCCAACAACGGCTGGCAGTCGCTGGGAACCCTCGTCCGCGGCGGGCTGGTGCTCAATCTGGACAACTACGCCAAGGCCTACGGATGGGAGCGGTCCTTCCCGCGGTCCATCCTGAGTGAGCACGAGTTCAGCCCCGACGGCAAGCAGATGGGCACCGGCTCGATGTTCGGCGCCCCGGTCGCCCGTGCCTCGCTGATCGAGGTCTACTACAACCGGGCCCTGCTCAAGAAGATCGGCGCCAAGGTCCCGCACAGCTACGCCGAATTCCAGGCCGCTCTCGCCAAGGCCAAGGCGGACGGCATCGCCCCCATCACGGTGGGCACCTCGGACCAGGTCGGCATCACCATGCCGCTCTTCTCGCTGATGGACGCCTTGGGCGCGCAGAGCAAGATCTCCGACTTCGTCTACTCGCAGGGCAAGGTGAAGATCTCCCAGACCGGCTTCCCGCAGGCGGTGTCCGCCTTCAAGCAGTGGGCCGACAAGGGCTACCTGGTCAAGGACTACGCCGGGACCGCCGCGGACGACGCCGCCCAGTCCTTCGTCAACGGCAAGGGCCTGTTCCACTTCAACTACTCGGGCTCGCTCCCGTTCAAGCCGGGGCAGTCCAAGGGGTTCGGTTCGTTCGTCCTGCCCCGTACGGACGGCGGCAAGCCGGTGGCCACGGCCTCCTCCGCGACCAACTTCTCCATCGCCTCGAAGTCCAAGCACGCCGACGCCGCCGCGGCCTTCCTCGACTTCGCCGCCAGCGAGGAGGCGGCCAAGCTCGCCGTCGGGCACGAGACGATGCCGCTGCTGCACCCGGATGTGCAGGCTCCCGCGGGGAATCCGCTGTTCAGCGACGATGTGGCCATCGCCGGGCAGATCTCCACGGAGGGCACATCCGTGCCCTATCTGGACTGGACCACGCCGACGATGCTGGACACCATCAACCGCGCCATGCAGAACACGCTGGCCGGGAAGTCCACGCCGAAAGCGGTGGTCGACGCCGCCGACAAGGACGCCACCGCATTCGTGAAGAGCCTGGCGAGGTAGGGCATGGCCACACTCAACGAAAGCCGCGCCTCCGAGGCCGCCGCCGCGCCCGCCACCGCGTCCGCGGGCGGCGAGGCCGTCCATACCCCGCGGCGCACGAACCGCGCCCGGTCGTCGTCGGGCCGGCGCCGCTGGCTGGGGCTGGTGTACCTGGCCCCCGCACTGCTGATCTACGCATGCGTGGTGCTGCTGCCGGCCGGGCAGGGGGTGAATCTGTCCTTCTACCACTGGGACGGAATCACGGCGGCCACCTGGGCGGGAGTGGAGAACTACACCGACTTCTTCACCGACCCGACGCTGCGCCAGGCGGTCGGCCACACCCTGTTCTTCATCGTCTTCTTCTCCTTCCTGCCGGTCGTCCTGGGGATGACGAGTGCGGCACTGACCGCGCGCAAGGACACCCGCGGTGCCGGGGTCTACCGCTGGATCATCTTCCTTCCCCAGGTGCTCACCCCGGCCGTCGTCGCGGTGGTGTGGAAGCAGATCTACGCCCCGGACGGGCCCCTCAACAGCGTCCTCAGCGCCTTCGGCCTGGGCGGGCTGACCCGTGGCTGGCTGGGCGACTTCGCCTGGGCGCTGCCCGCCCTCGGCCTGGCCGGAACCTGGGGGGCGTTCGGGCTGTGCATGGTGCTGTTCGCCGCCGGAGCACAGAACATCCCGAACGAGCTCTACGACGCCGCGCGCATGGACGGGGCGGGCCCGCTGCGCGAGTTCTTCACGGTGACCCTGCCGGGCCTGCGCGGACAGCTCGCCGTGGCGCTGACGCTCACCCTGCTCGGCGCGATCAGGGTCTTCGACATCGTCTGGCTCACCACCAAGGGTGGCCCGGGAACATCCACCATCACCCCCAGCGTGGTGCTCTACAAGCGGGCCTTCAGCAATCCGGACGTCGGCGCGGCCTGCGCCATCGGCGTGGTACTTGCAGTGGTCGCGCTGATCGTGTCGCTGGCCGTGGTCAAGCTCTCCGAAGGTGACGACTGATGATCTCCACGCGGGAAAAGGTTTTCAACTACGCCTTTCTGACCCTGCTCGCCGCCGCGGTGCTCTTCCCGGTGATCTGGACCCTGGGCGTCGCGGTGAGCCCCGAGATCACCGGGTCGGTGGACCTCGGTCATATGCGGTGGTCCAACTTCGCCGATGCCTGGCAGCAGGCCGGCCTCACGCAATATCTGAAGTCCAGCCTGATCATCACCGGTACGGCGGTGGCCATCTCGACCGCGCTGGCGATCCTCAGCGGCTACGCCTTCGGAGTGCTGGGCGTGGTGGGGGAAAAGCTGCTCTTTCCGCTGCTGCTCTTCGGGATCATGATCCCCCTGGAGGCGATCGTCGTCCCGATGTACTACGACTTCCAGTCGCAGGGACTGACCGACACCTACCAGGGCATCATCCTCGCCCATGTGGGCACGGGAGTGAGCTTCGGCGCGTTCTGGATGCGCGCGGCCTTCCGCACGGTGCCCTCCAGCATCGGCGAGTCGGCTCAGGTGGACGGCGCCGGCACCTGGACCGCGCTGTGGCGGATCTATCTGCCGATCTCCCGGCCCGCGATCGTCACCTTCGTCCTGCTCAACTTCATGTGGACCTGGAACGACTACTTCCTCTCCCTGATCCTGGTCTCCGATCCGGCTCACCAGCCGATGACGCTGGGCCTGGGCGCCTTCTCCGGCCGCTATCTGGTGCACGTCAACCTGCTCGCGGCGGCGGCGGTGCTGATCTCCGTCCCGGTCGTGGGCCTGTATGTGTTCTGTCAGCGGCAGTTCATCCGCGGCATGCTCTCCGGCGCGGTCAAGGGCTGAGACATCGGCCCGTTATAAAACATATGAAACACAGAGGAATTCACCTCTTTACCGCGAATGGTTACTTGATGAATGGCTTTCAACGAGGAGGTGCCCTGGTGGCACAGGCGGAGCGGGCCCGCGAGGCGGTCGTCGAAACGGCCCTTGCCAGGCTCGATCTGAACGCGAAGGCCCGGCTCCTGGCCGGACAGGACAGGTGGTCCCTGCCCGCGCTCCCCCAGATCGGTCTGAAGTCCCTGGTCATGTCCGACGGCCCGATCGGGGTGCGCGGTGTGCGCTGGGCCGCCGACGACCCGTCGATCGCCCTGCCGTCCCCGACCGCGCTCGCCGCGACCTGGGACCAGGACCTGGCCCGCCGCGCCGGCGTCCTGCTCGCCCAGGAGGCCCGTCGCAAGGGCGTGCACGTCCTGCTCGCCCCCACCGTCAACCTGCACCGCTCCCCGCTCGGCGGCCGCCACTTCGAGGCCTACAGCGAGGACCCGTACCTGACCGGCGTCATCGGCGCCGGCTATGTGAACGGCGTCCAGTCCGGCGGCGTCGGCACCACAGTCAAGCACTTCGTCGCCAACGACGCCGAGACCGAACGCTTCACCGTGGACAACCTGATCTCCGAGCGTGCCCTGCGCGAGCTGTACCTGGCTCCCTTCGAGTTCATCGTCGGGAATGCCCGCCCCTGGGGCATCATGACCGCCTACAACGCGGTCAACGGCACGACGATGACCGAACACCGCCGCCTGGTGAACGAGGTCCTGCGCGCCGAATGGGGCTTCGACGGCTTCAATGTCTCCGACTGGACGGCTGCCCGGTCGACGAAGGACGCCGTCGAGGGCGGCCTCGACGTCGCCATGCCCGGCCCGACGACGGTCTACGGCGACGCCCTCGCCCAGGCGGTACGGGACGGCCGGGTCGAGGAGACCACGGTCGACGACGCCGTACGCAACGTGCTGCGGCTCGCCGCCCGCGTCGGCATCCTGGAGGGCGCGAACCCCGTCGTCACCGACCTGCCGGACCTCATCGACGGCGAGGACCTGGCCCGCGAGATCGCCCACCGCTCCTTCGTCCTGGTCCGCAACGAGCGGGAAGCCCTGCCGCTGAAGCCCGGCACGGTGGCGCTGATCGGTGCCGCCGCCCGCGACGCCCGTGTCCTCGGGGGCGGCTCCGCCACCGTCTTCCCCTCCCGGGTCGTCTCCCCGCTCGACGGCCTCACCGCCGCCCTCCCCGAGGGCACCCTCAGCTACGCCGTCGGCGCCGATCCCAGCACCGAACCCGCCGTCGCCGGCCAGGGCTTCGAGCTGCGCGCCGTCTGCCGGGGCGCCGACGGTGCGGTCCTCGGCGCCCGTGGCGTCCCCGACGGGCAGATCCACTGGAACGGTTCGGACCTCCCCGAGGGCGTCACCCCCGAAGCCCTCCACACCATCGAGCTCACCGGCACCTTCACCCCGCGCGAGACCGGCCCGCACACCTTCGGCATCAAGGGGATCGGCGCGTTCCGGCTCAGCGTCGACGGCACCACGTGCTACGACGACATCCAGCGCCTCGACAACGACGACCCCTTCGCGGGGATCTTCGACGCCCCGGTGCCCCGCGCCGAGGCCGAACTCACCGCCGGCGAACCCGTCGAGGTCTCCCTCGTCCACGACGTCGCGGTGTCCGGGGACGAGGCCCTCATGAGGGACATCACCTTCGCCCTCGCCCACCAGGGGCCGCGGCGCGACCCCGATGAGCTGATCGCGGAGGCCGTCGAGGCCGCCCGCGCCGCGGACACCGCCGTGGTCGTCGTCGCCACCACCGACCGGGTCGAGTCGGAGGGCTTCGACCGGACCGATCTGCGTCTCCCCGGACGCCAGGACGATCTCGTCCGCGCCGTCGCCGCCGCCAATCCCCGCACCGTCGTGATCGTCAACTCCGGCTCCCCGGTGGAGCTTCCGTGGCGGGAGGAGGTCGCCGCCGTGCTGCTGAGCTGGTTCCCCGGCCAGGAGGCCGGCGCTGCCCTGGCCGACGTGCTCACCGGCGCCCGGGAACCCGGCGGCCGGCTCCCCACCACCTGGGGCTCCCTCGACGATGCCCCGGTGACCCAAGTGGTCCCGGAGGCCGGTGAACTTCCCTACTCCGAGGGCGTGTTCATCGGCTACCGAGCCTGGGAGAAGGAGGGCCGCACCCCGGCCTACGCCTTCGGACACGGGCTCGGCTACACCCACTGGACCTACGAGTCCGTCGAGTCCAACGGCACCACGGCGACCGTCCGCCTCCGCAACTCCGGTGAGCGCGCGGGCCGCGAGGTCGTCCAGGTGTACCTCTCCCCCAGCGAGCCGGACGCCGAGCGACCCGCCCGCTGGCTGGCCGGCTTCGCCGGTGTCGAGGCCGGGCCCGGCGAGAGCGCCGAGGTCACCATCGGCCTCCCGCGGCGCGCCTTCGAAACATGGGACGAGAAGACCAGCACGTGGTCCCTGGTGAACGGTTCGTACGAGATCGAGGTGGGCCGCTCGATCATGGACCGTCGCCTGACGACGACGATCAACGTCTGACCCGGGACACCCCCAGATACGTGCCCCGGCCCGGGACCTGACGCCCGAGCCGGGGCACCTGCCCAGGACGGCGGGGGCCTTCCGTCGTCGCCGCGTCCGTCACCGACCGGTGGGGCCCGGACGCTCCCGGCACAGGTCGATGAACCGGTCCACCGACGCGTGCCCCGCCCGCGGCCGCCACGCCACCACCAGCGTGGTGGTCGGGACGGGCTCGACGAACCGCCGCACGCACACCCCGGGCGGGCAGAGCTTCCGCGCCCGGTGCTCGTCCAGTACGGCGATGCCGGCACGGCCCGCGACCTCACGCAGGATGTGCTCGGCGTCGGGCTGTTCCAGGACCACCCGCTGGGGTCGGTCGCCCCAGATCTGCCGCCGGATCTCGTCGTGGAACCCCGGCCCCTGCGCTCTGGGCCAGTGAACCAGCGGCAGCCCGATCACCTCGTCCGGCGAGACGCGTTCCCGGGCCGCCAGCGGGTGGTCGTCGGCCATCGCCACCACCAGCTCCTCCGCGGCGACGACCAGCGACTCCACCGTGCGGTGGCGCACCGCCGCCCGCACGAACGCCACGTCCACCTGGTCCGCTTCGAGGAGTTCCAGGTTCCGGCTCGTCCACGCGGTGGACAGGGACAGCCGAACCCCCGGGTAACGCACGCGGAACCGTTCCACCAGTTCGTGCATGTTCAGATCGGCACCGGAGCGGGTGTAGGCCACCCGCAGCACTCCGGTGGGCTGCTCCGCCGCCGCCCGAACCCGTTCGACACACAACCTGGACTCGGCGAGCACCCGCTCGCCATGCTCGCGCAGAACTTCACCGGCCGCGGTGAGGGTGATCGACTTGGTGCCCCGGTGGATCAGCGGTGTGCCGAGTTCCTGCTCCAGAACCTTGATCTGCTGTGAGAGGCCCGGCTGCGAAATGTACAGTTCCTCGGCCGCCCGGCCGAAATGGAGCACCCGCGCGAGCACCAGGAAGTACTCCAGTCGCCGCAGGTCCACGCCCGGAACATTACACGGGCCCGACCGTGGTCGCAGCCGGCGGGAACGGCCGCGGAACCGGCTCTTCCGTCGGCACCCCGCTTGTGCAACCAACTCACGCATCACATCCGAGGTTGTTCAGCGGATCTTCACTTGGTGGCGCGGGGGGACTCACCCCCGGTACTGAGGCTTACGGCACCGCCGGCGGTGTCCCGCCGCCCAGAACCCGTAAGGACCATCCTCATGTCACGCCCCCTGCGCCCGTCCGCGCTCGCCGCCGCCGCCCTGCTGCCGCTCGTGCTGACCGCCTGCGGCTCCAGCGCCGCCGGTGACTCCTCCTCCGGCAAAGAGGACCCCGGCACTCTCACGATGGCGATCATTCCCTCCGAGGATGCCAACTCGACGGCCCAGCACTACAAGCCGCTCGTCAAGCTGATCGAGGACGAGACCGGCAAGAAGGTCGTGCTGCAGAAGGCGACGAACTACGCCGCCGTGATCGAGGCCCAGCGGGCGCACAAGGCCCAGATCGCGGTCTACGGACCGCTGTCGTACGTGGTCGCCAAGAAGAGCGGTGTGGGTGTGGAGCCGATCGCCCGGCAGCTCCTCACCAAGGGCGGCACCCCCGGCTACTGGTCGTACGGCATCACCCGCGGCGGGAACAAGGACATCAGCGGTCTGTCCGACTTCAAGGGCCATAAGGTGTGCTTCGTCGACGAGAACTCCACGTCCGGCTATCTGTACCCGCGCGCCGGGCTGAAGAAGGCCGGGGTGAAGGACGACTCGTACACCAAGGTGATGGCGGGCGGCCACGACGCCTCGGCGCTCTCGGTGGCCCATGGGGACTGCGACGCGGGCTTCGCGGACAACACCATGGTCGACCAGCTGCTGATCCAGAAGGGCAAGCTGAAGAAGGGCGACCTGAAGGTGGTGTGGAAGTCGCCGCTCATCCCCAGCTCCCCGGTCGCGGTCTCCACCGACCTCAGCGGCACACTGCGCCGGCAGCTCGCCGACGTCTTCACCAAGAAGGCCAATGCCGACTATCTGAAGTCCAAGGGGTACTGCAAGGGCGACGGCTGCTTCATCTACGGCTACTGGGGTTACGTCCCGGTCAAGGACTCCGACTACCAGACCGTTCGCGATGTGTGCGCCACCACCGGGGACCCGCAGTGCAAGGCCGGCTCATGACGGCCCCCGGCCCCCGGGCCGAGACCCCGGCCGGGCCGGAGCGTGCGCAGCCGGTGATCCGGCTCACCGGCCTCACCAAGCGGTTCGGCAGCGGCCCCGACGCCCGGACCGCTCTCGACCAGATCTCCTTCGACGTCACGGGCGGTGAGGTGGTCGCGCTCCTGGGCCTGTCCGGCTCCGGGAAGTCCACCCTCCTCGCCCAGCTCAACGGGTTGCGGCGGCCCACCTCCGGCACCGGCACCGTGCTCGGCACCGACCTGGCTCGCACCGGCGACGCCGGACTGCGGGAGCTGCGCCGCCGTATCGGGTTCGTCTTCCAGCAGTTCCACCTGGTGGGCCGGCTCACGGTCCTGGAGAACGTCTGCACCGGGGCGCTCGGTTCGCTGCGCGGCCCCCGGCTCGGCCTGTTCACCTACCCGCGCTCGATCCGCGAGCGCGCCTTGGACGGGCTGGAGCGGGTAGGCCTCGCCGGGCACGCCTTCCAGCGGGCCGACACCCTCTCCGGCGGCCAGCAGCAGCGCGTCGCCGTGGCCAGATCCCTGATGCAGCGTCCCGAGCTGCTGCTCGCGGACGAGCCCGTGGCCTCGCTCGACCCCGAGTCCTCCGCCCAGATCATGCGGCTGCTCAGGGACGTCGCCGACCAGGGCCGCCTCACCGTCCTGTGCAGCCTGCACCAGGTGGATGTGGCCCTCTCCTGGGCCGACCGGATCATCGGCCTGCGCCAGGGCCGGGTGGTGATGGACCTCACCACACGCGACATCGACCGCGCCGAGGTGATGCGGCTGTACACCGAGGTCGGCGCGGATCCGGCACCCCTCCCCGCGACGGTCGCGCCATCCACGGGAACGAGGTGAGGCGTGTCCGCCATTGACCAGCGCCCCCCGCTCACCCCCACCGCCGAGTCCGGCCCGACCACCGTGCGCCGGACCCTGGCCCGTCCGGGTGTCCCGGGAGTGGCGGCCGGACTCGCCCTGCTGATCTGCCTGGCCGGTGGCGTCTGGGCCATCACCGGTCTGCGCCTGAACATCGCCACCCTCATCGACAGCGCGGGCAACGCCGTCGATTTCTCCAGCCGGATGCTGCCGCTGGACTTCCCGCCCGCGCCGGAACTGCTGGGCCTGCTCTGGCAGACCCTGGCCGTCGTCATCGCGGGCACGGCCCTCTCGGTCGTGCTGAGCGTGCCGGTGGCTCTCCTCGCCGCCCGCAACACCACGCTCAACACGCCCTGCCGGGTGATGGCGCGGGCGGTCATCGTGCTGTGCCGCGCCGTGCCCGACGTCGTCTTCGCCATCGCCGCCTTCCGGGTGTTCGGCCTGGGCGGCATGACCGGTGTCGTGGCCCTCGGTGTGCACTCCGTCGGCATGGTCGGAAAGCTCACCGCGGACGCCGTCGAGCAGATCGACGAGGGCCCGCGCACCGCGCTCAGGGCGGCGGGCGCCGGCCGGCTCCAGCAGATCACCGGTGCCGTCCTCCCCCAGGTGCTGCCCTCCCTGGTGGCCACCGCCCTGCACCGCCTCGACATCAACCTGCGCGTATCGGTGGTGCTCGGTTTCGTCGGCGTCGGCGGCATCGGCTACAGCCTCGCCACCGCCGTCAACCGGCTCGACTACCAGCGGGCCATGGCACTCGCCCTCGTGGTGCTGCTGACGTGTTTCGCGTTCGAGTCGGTCTCCGGCGCCGTCCGGCGCACCCTGCTGCCGGAGGTGACCACCCGGTCCCGTCACTCGCGGTGGCGCGGCTGGGCGGCACGGAACACCGGAGTGAAGGCCGCACCGTCGGCCGTGGCCCGCGCGCCCGGCCACGCCCCGGCCGGCACCGCCGTGGCGGGTGGCGACGGAACGGCCGCCGTTCGCCCACGGACCGGCCCGCCGTGGAACGGGGCACGGGTGCGCCGTACGGTCTGGCTGACCCTGGCCCTGGCGCTCGTCGTGGCCTCCGCCGTACGGTCCGGCGTCTCCTGGCAGGCCCTGGCCCGCGCCACCGACTCCTTCCTGCCCACCCTCGGCGACTTCCTGCCGCCCGGCACCGCCGGAACCGGCGGCACACTCCTGGACGATCTGTGGGTCACATTGCAGATCTCGCTCGCCGGCACGCTGGTCGGCCTGGTGCCCGCCGTGCTGCTGGGCGTGCTGGCGGCGGGGAACGTGGTGGGGTCGCCGCGTGTGGCGCGGTTCTTCAGGACCGTGATCCTGTGTGTGCGGGGCGTTCCGGAACTCATCCTGGCCATCGTCCTCGTCGTGGTCACCGGCCTCGGCCCGGTGGCCGGGGCATTGGCACTCGGCATCGGGTCCATCGGGCTGCTCGGCAAGCTGGTGGCCGATTCGCTGGAGGAAGTGGAGCCAGGACCCGTCCGGGCCCTGCTGGCCACCGGCGCCCGGCGGCACCAGGTCTTCTTCGGCGCGATCCTGCCACGTGCCTGGCCCGCCGTGCTCGGCCATGTGCTGTATCAGCTCGATGTCAACATCCGCTCGGCCACACTGCTCGGCATCGTGGGCGCGGGCGGCATCGGCTACGACCTGCTCAACGCCGCCCGGGTCCTGGAGTTCGGCGTGGTGACCACCGTGGTCCTGATGGTCCTCGCCGTCGTGCTGCTGGTCGAGGGCCTCGCGGTGTGGGTGCGGAAGGTGTACGCCTGACGCGACGCCTGGAGGCCGGTGGAGGCATGTGCCGACCCGGACGGCCCGCTCTGTCCCGGACAGAGCGGGCCGTCGTCGTTCCCCGTCCCGCCTCCCCTCCCGGGCCGCGCCGTCCACTCGACGCCGCCGGAACGCGGCCGGAAAGGCGAAACAAGTGTTCCCTTTGTTCACTTGCGCGCCGGGGGCCGATGAGGTGCGGACACTTGTACGGACAACTACGGGTTCCAGAGTCGAAGGCGTGGCCAAGAAGAGCAGGTACGCAGAGATAGCCGAGGTACTCGCGGCCGAGATCGCCGACCAGCCGGCCGGCACTCGCGTCTCCAGCGAGCACGAGATCGCCGCGCGCTTCGGCGTCAGCCGTGCCGCGGCCCGAGCCGCCCTCCAGGAGCTGGAGGGCCGGCTGCTGGTGCGGCGGGTCCGCGGCGCCGGCACGTTCGTCAACCGGCCGATCGACTACCTGCTGTCGCGGCGCCAGCCCCCGTCGGGGAGCCGAACCGTCGAGGAGGCGGGCGGCGTGCATCGCCGCGTGGTGCGGGATGTACGCCGCGTCGGCCTCAGCGGGGAGCACGCCGACCGGCTACGGCGCGTCGAAGGCAGTCCCGCCCATCTGCTCGTGTCGCAGACCTATCTCAACGGCCTGGTCAGCAGCTGGACCCAGGCGTGGATCCCGGTCGACCTGCTGCCCGATCTCGGCCCGGCGGTGCGCGCCGTGGAGTCGCTCGATGTGATTCTGCGCCAGATGTGCGGTGTTGTGCCGGTGCGCGCCTGGTGCCGGGTCAGCAGCGTACTGCCCCCGCCCGAGGTGGCGGCGGAACTGGATGCCGAGCGCAACCGGCCGGTCTGGCTGCTGGAGAGCATGAGCCGGGATTCCCGCACCGGAGCTCCCCTGATGTGCAGCGAGTCCTGGTCCCGACCCGACGGCCTGCGCCTCGTGATCGAACTCGACGACCTCGACTGATCGCCCGGGGCCCGGGGCCGTCGGCCCCACCGCGTCCCGCCACACCCCTACGGCCGCGACCGCGAGCGAAGCCTCGCACGCGCGGCGACCCCTGCAAGAACGTAAGGAGAACACGCGTGTCTTCGACACCGACTCGTGAACGGCGCTGTGAACTGCTCGCGGCCGCCGCCCACGAGGAGATCGTCCCGCTCGCCGAACGGCTCCTGGCCGACGGCGCCCTTCCCGAACCGACCGTCCTGAAGTCCCCCGAGACCGGCATGGTGGTCCTCCAGGTGCGCGAGCCCGTCGAGGAGACCCGCTTCTACCTCGGTGAAGTGCTGGTCACCGAGTGTTCCGTCGAGGTCGCCGGCGTGCCCGGCTGGTGCATGCGGCCCGGCGACGACCGGGTCGCCGCCCTCTCCGGAGCGCTCCTGGACGCCCTCGCCGCGGCCGGCGGCCCGGCCACCGCGGAGATCGACGCCCTGTGCGCGGCCGTGGCCGAGCGCCACGCCTCCCAGGACGCCGCGGAGTGGGCCGATGTCACCGCCACCACCGTCGTCTTCGAGGAGCTGACGTGACCGACCGAGCGGCCGGCACCGCCCCGGCCCCCGTCCACCGCGCGCCCTCCGGCGCCCCCGACGCCAAGCGCGTCCGCGCCCTGCGCCGCATGCCCCAGCAGTCCCAGCGCGACTTCACCGCGCTGCTCGATGTCCTCGCCCGGCCCGGCCGCATCCGCCGGCTCACCCTCCCGGAGGCAGCACCGGCCGCCGCCGTCGCCGGTTGCGGACTGATCGACGTAGAGGTTCCGGTGCACGTGCTGACCGGCCCCGACCCGGACTCCGCGGCCTGGGCGGAGGCGGTGTACGCCGCGACCGGCGCGCCGCGCGCGGCGCTGCCCGACGCCCGCACCGTGATCGCCCTGCGCCCGCTCACCCCCGAGGACATCGCCGCCCTGCACCGGGGCACCCCGCTCGACCCGGAGACCGGTGCCCGGCTCTTCGCCCAGGTGGACGCGGTCGGCGGCCAGGGCCCTCATGACACGGAGCTCCTCCTGAGCGGACCGGGTGTGCCGGACGGCACCGAGCGGCGCCTCGCGGTGCGCGGGCTGACCGCGGACACGGTGGCGGCGCTCGCGGCGGCCAATGCGGAATTCCCCTGCGGCGTCGACCTCTTCCTCGCCGCCGCCGACGGCTCCGTGGCCGGGCTCCCCCGCACCACCCGGGTCCGGCGCCCGGAGGAGGCCTGAGATGGGGTACTCCGGAGTACGCGGCGGCCAGGAGGCCATCGCCGCCGCCGAGCGCCTCGCCCGCCGGGACCGGTTGGGCGGAACCAGCCGGTGGCTGGAACTGGACCAGGTCACCGGGCGGCTGGGCCTGGCCGTGGACCGGGTGATGGGCGAGGCAGGACTGTGGGCCCCGGAACTCGCGGCGCGGGCGATCCGGCAGTCACGCGGCGACCTGCTGGAGGCCGCGCAGCTGCTGCGGGCCCACCGCTCCACCCTGCCCCGGCTTGCCTACAGCTCGCCGGTCCCCGCCGTCGCGCTGCGCCCGGTGCGCCGAATCGCCCCGGCATACCGCAATCCGCCAGGCGGTCAGGTCCTCGGCGCCACCGACGACTACACACCCCGGATCCTCGACCTCACCGACGAGGACACGGCCCGCGCCACGGCGCCGCCACCGCGCAGGCCCGCCACCGCCGGAGCGCCCGTCGTGGCACCGGATCCGACCGTGCCGCCCGTCGGACTCCCGCCTGCCGGACTGCTGGCCGACCGCCGTGACCCCGCCGACCCCGACCCCTTCGACATCACCCGGGCACCCGCCCGCCCCGGCGTACCACGCTCGGCCCGGCTGACCGCGATGGCCCGCGCCGAGACCGGCTCGCTGACCCACCTGTGGTATCTGGTCACCCAAGCGCCACGCAACGCCCAGCCGGAGATACCCCTCGAACTGCGCCGCGGCCACCTGCCGCTGCGCATCGAGCACCCCTTCACCGGCTCTCCGGTGACTGTGGCGGGCGTGCGGGTGAGCGAGGCGCGCACGGTCCGACCCGACGCCCGACCCCATCCGGACGGCAGCCGCTTCGACATCGGCTACGGACTGTGCCTCGGCGACAACGAGGCCAAGGCACTCGCCATGGCGGGCCTGGATCTGCTGGTGCACCGCGACAAGACCACCAACCGCCTGGAGCAGCGAGTGCTGACCGCTTTGGACGGACCTGAGCTGGCCGGCTACCTCGAACACCTCAAACTCCCGCACTACGTGGACTTCCGCTCGATCGTCGACCGGCTCCGCGCCCTGCAGGCGCCCGACCCCGAGGAGGGCCTGTGATCACCCCCGCCCCGGCGCCCGCCTCCGCGGCCGCCGTCCATCCGGAAGAACCGGCGTGGCTGGAACTGGACCAGCTCACCGAGCGCCTCAACCTCGCCGTGGACCGGGCGATGGGCGAGGCCGGCCTGTGGGCTCCGATGCTCGCGGCCCGCGCCGTGCGTCAGGCGGAGGGCGACCCGACGGAGGCCGCGCACCTGCTGCGCGCCCACCGCGCCGCACTGCCCCGCCTCGCGGTGTCCGTCCCGGTGGCCACCTCGGAACTGCGGGTGGTGCGCCGGATCAGCTCCGCCTTCCGCAACCCGCCCGGAGGCCAGATCCTCGGCCGCACCGTGGACTACGCCGGTCGCCTGCTGGATCTGCTCCCCGAGGACGAGGGCCGGGCCCACGTCACCGACGAGCCCCTGGCTCCCGCCGATGACGGGCACCTCCACCACGACCACGACCACGACCACGAGCACTCGGCCGACCCTGTCGCCGTCGAGCGCGTCCCGGGAAACGTCCTCGCCATCCTCCGCGAGATGGGCCTGGTCGCCCCGCTCCCCGAGCGCCCGGACGACCCCGAGCCCTACGACATCACCCGGCGCCCGGCACGGCCCGGTGCCCCGCGATCGGCGTGGCTGCAGACCATGGCGCGGGGTGACACCGGTTCGCTGGTGCACCTGTGGTGGTACGGCTGCGACTGGCGCCCCGACCACGAGATCCCCGGCGAACTGCGGCACGGCGCACTGCCGGTGCGCATCGCCCACCCGCACACCGGCAAGCCGGTGACGGTCGCCGAGGTGCGGGTCAGCGAGGTCGAGTCCTTCTACAACGTGCCCCGCGCCGCCGCCCAGCGCCACCTCGGCGTCGGCTACGGCATCTGCTTCGGTCACAACGAGCGCAAGTCCATCGCCATGGCGGGCCTCGACCTGGCGCTGGCCCACTACGACGCCGACTCCGAGCTCCACCACGACGTCCTGCTCACTCTCGACGGCCTGGACTCCACCGGCTATGCGCAGCACCTGAAGCTGCCGCACCACGTGGAGTACCGCTCGGTGCTGGACCGCGCCGAGGCCGCCGGCCAGGACGCCAACCCCCCGGGAGAGACCGCATGAACACCTTGTCCCCGACCCGCACCGGCACCGGCGCCTCCCGTGCCGGAGCCCTCGCCGGGCCCGATCCCCGTCCCGGCATCTTCGACGAGCTGTCCAAGCGCGAGCTGCGGCGCGCCATGCTCAGCGGGATCGCCATCCCCGGCTACCAGGTCCCCTACGGCTCCCGGGAGATGCCGGTCGCCCGCGGCTGGGGGTCCGGTGGCCTGCAGGCCACCCTCTCGCTGGTCTGCGACGAGGACCAGCTCAAGGTCATCGACCAGGGCGAGGACGCCGGCGTCAATGCCTCCAACCTGCGCCGCCTGATCACCGAGCACACCGGTGCCGGCGAGGAGACCGACACCCGCGCCGCCGACATCATCCAGTCCCGGCACCGTATCCCCGAACAGCCGCTCACCGACGGGCAGATCCTGGTGCTCCAAGTGCCCAACGCCGAGCCGTTGTTCCGCATCGTGCAGGAGATGGACGAGCAGCGCCGCATGCACGCCGAGGCGGACTACGCCAAGATGTGGGTCTGGCTCTATGAGGACATCGTCCACAACGGACTGATCACGGCGGCCGCCGGCTACCCGGTACTCGTCGAGGGCCGGTACGTGATGACGCCCAGCCCCATCCCGCGCTGGGACGTGCCCAAGATGAACGACTCCGACGCGATCACCATCCTGTCGGCCGGCCGCGAGAAGCGGCTGTTCGCCGTCCCCCCGCACACCCGTGTCGTCCCCCTCACCTTCGACGACCGCCCCTTCGAGGTCGAGTACACCCCCGGCACCGCCTGCCGGCTGTGCGGCTCGGACGACACCTACCTCGTCGAGGAACCCGGTGAGAACGGCGCCCCCGGCACCTGGTCCTGCTCCGACACCGACTTCTGCACCCGCCGCCGTACCGGCGACGCCCCCGCCGACGTCGCCGGGCAGCCGGTCGAACTGGCCCGCGCGGCACTGCGGCGCGCCACCCGAGAACAGGAAGAAACCTCATGAGCACGCACACCCCGCAGTCCCGCCCCTGGGCCCTGAAGGTGTCCGGCCTCGGCCGTATCTACGGCGACCCGTCGCCCGCGTCCCTGACCGGCACCGGACCGGAACACGGCACCGCCGTCTCACCATCGACCGGTGCGGTCGTGGCGGCCTGGGACGTCTCCTTCGAGGTGGCGCCCGGCGAAGCCCTCGGCATCATCGGCGAGTCCGGCTCGGGCAAGTCCACCGTGATGCGCTGCATCGCCGGCGACGAGGCGGCCACCACCGGCGGCATCGCCCTGCGCTCCGTCGCCGACGGCACCGTCAACCTGTGCGACCTCCTGCCGTCCGCCCGGCGCCGGCTCCGCCTGAAGGACATCGCCGCCGTCTACCAGGACCCGGCCGCCGGGCTCAACCTCGACGTGACCGCCGGCGGCAACATCGCCGACCCGCTCACCGCCGTCGGCTGGCGCTCCTACGACGGCATCCGGCAGCGCGCGGCCGAACTCCTGGAACGGGTCGAGGTCCCGCTCAGCCGCATGGACGACCTGGTCCGCACCTTCTCCGGCGGCATGCGCCAGCGGGTGCAGATCGCCAAGGCCCTCGCCAACGACCCGCCGGTGCTGCTCCTGGACGAGCCGACCACCGGGCTCGACGCCTCCGTCGCCGCGGGCGTGCTCGACCTGCTGCGCGGTCTGTTGGAGGAGACCGGGGTGGCCGCCGTCGTCGTCTCCCACGACTTCGGCGTCATCGACATGCTCACCCGCAGGGTCCTGGTCATGAAGCACGGCCGGGTGGTCGAGTCCGGCCTCACCGACCAGCTCCTGGAAGACCCCCAGCACCCCTACAGCCAGCAACTCGTCGCGGCGGCCCGAGGATGACCACAGTGACTCCCGTACAGACCCCCGTCCGGCCCGGCACCCCCGCGCACGTCCCCGGCGTCCCCGGCGACACCGTCCTGTCGGTGCGCGGGCTGCGCAAGGACTTCACCCTGCACACCATCGACGGCCGGACCGTCGACGCCCTGCACGGCGTCGACCTCGACGTCCGGCCCGGCGAGCACGTCGCCCTGGCCGGCACCTCGGGCGCCGGCAAGTCCACCCTGCTGCGCTGTGTGTACCGGACCTACCTCACCGGCTCCGGCCACATCTGGTTCCGCACCGCGGGCGGTGAACTCCTCGACGTGGCCGCGCTGCCCGACGCCGACGCCGCCGAGCTGCGCGGCCAGGAGATCGGGTACGTATCGCAGTTCCTGCGCCCCCAGCCGCGCCGCTCGGTGATCTCCATCGTCGCCTCGGCCGGGGTCGCGCGCGGTATGGGCCGGGCCGACGCCCGGGAGGCCGCCGCCGCCGCGCTGCGCCAGGTGGCCATCGCCGAACACCTGTGGGACACGCACGCCACCGTCCTGTCCGGCGGCCAGAAGCAGCGCGTCAACATCGCCGCCGGCACCATCGCGCCGCCCCGGTTGCTGCTGCTGGACGAGCCCGTCTCCGCCCTCGACCCGGCCAACCGCGCCGCGGTCCTGGATCTCATCGCCCGCCTGGAGGAGACCGGTACCGCCGTCCTGTCCGTCTTCCACGACCTCGACGCCATCGAGCGCCTCGCCACCCGCGTGGTGGTGCTCGGCGGCGGCCAGGTGCTGGCCACCGGCGCCCCCGGGGAGATCCTGCACGACCCGAACCTGCCGCTGGAGGTGGCCCGATGAGCCGCTACGCGTTCGTCCACGCCCGCGCCGTGCTTCCCGACCGGACCCTCGACGACGCCCTCGTCGTCGTCGAGGACGGCCGGATCACCGAGGTCGCCCCTGTCACCCCGGGCGCGGTTCCGGCCGGAGCCGTCGACCTCGGCGGCGCCCTGCTGCTGCCGGGCATCGTCGACACCCACAGCGACGCGCTGGAGAAGGAGCAACGCCCCCGCCCCACCGTGGAGTTCGAGCCGGGCTTCGCCGTCCTGAGCTTCGAGGGACGGGTCCGGGCGGCGGGCGTCACCACGATGCACCACGCGGTCAGCTACCAGACCAACGCCGAGAAGGACCGCACCATCGAGCGTTCGCTGGCGCTCGCCGCCGCCGTACGGGAACGGGCCGCGTCCGGCGTCGGCCTGATCGACCACCGGCTGCTGCACCGCCTCGACGCCCGCGACGCCGACGCGCTGGACGCCCTCAAGGGCGCCCTCGCCGGGCAGCGGTGCACCGACGTGCCGCCGCTGGTCTCGTACGAGGACCACACCCCCGGCCAGGGCCAGTACCGGAACCTGGAGGCGTACCGAGCGATCATCCAGCGGCAGGAGCACCTGTCCGCCGAGGACGCCGACCGGTTCATCCGCCACCGCATCGACGAGCGTGCCGACGGCGTCCCGCAGCGCGCCCGCACCCTCGCCCACCTCGGCGAGGAGGTACGCGCGGGGCGGATCCGGCTGCTCGCCCACGACGTGGAGAGCGCGGAAGAGCTCGCCGGGGTACGGGCCGCGGGCGCCGCCGTCGCCGAGTTCCCCACCACCCACGAGGCGGCCCGCGCCGCGCAGGACGCCGGGATGCCGGTCGTCGCCGGTGCCCCCAACGTGCTGCGCGGCGGGTCGCACAGCGGCAACGTCGGCGCCGAGGCGCTGATCGCCGAGGGCCTGGTGGACAACCTGTCCAGCGACTACATGCCCACCGCCCTGCTCGCCGCCGCACTGCGCCTGGCGGAGCGTGGGGTGGTGCCGCTGCACACCGCGGTGGCACTCATCACCTCGGGCGCCGCGCGCACCGCGGGGCTTGCCGACCGCGGAGCCCTCGTCCCGGGGCTCCGCGCCGACCTGGTCGTCGTCACCGCCGAGGGCGGGCGGCCCACCGTGCGGATGTCCCTGCTCGCCGAGGAGTCCCGGGACGGCGACGGCGCTCCGCTCTCCGCGGCCCGACTGCTGAAGCCCGCCGACGCGGCGGCGTCCTGGCGCTGAGGGCCGCCGCGCCCCGCTCACCGGGCCGTGGGGTCCGGTGAGCGGGGCGCGACGCCTGCCCGGCGCGCCTGGGCCGCGCCGTCAGTAGCTGGGTGGCGTGATGCTGAGCATGAAGCGAACGGTGCTCCTGCTCTCGTTGAGAAAGCGGTGGGGGATGTTGGAGTCGAAGTGGCAGCTGTCTCCGGCCTTCAGCAGGTGCGTCTGGTCGCCCACCTGGACCGTGAGCCGACCGGTGAGGACGACGACGCACTCCTCCGAGGGGTGCGATCGGGGGGTGTCGGAGGAGACGGCACCGGGTTCCAGCGCCCCTTCGAGGACTTCCAGCCTCGCTCCGCCCGGTGAGGCACGGGTGTAGGTGATGGCGTGGTGGGGCGAGGAGATCCGGTACCGGTCGTCGTGGCGGATGACGGCCACCGTCTGCTGGTCCCCGTCCTGGAAAAGATTGAACAAGGGGGTGTCGAGGGCCTCGGCGATCCGTCGCATCGTCTCGAGGCTGGGATCAGTGACACCGCGCTCGACCTGGCTGATCAGGCCGGTGGACACCCCGGCACGGTCGGCGAGTTCCCGGACGGTCATGCCCCGGAGGGTGCGGTATTCACGGATCCTTGTCACGGCCACGGCGTCATTATCCAGTACGGTCCCCGGCCGGGTGCACCGGGCGGAGCGCCCGGCACACCCGACCGAGGCCGGTACCCCCCGGGTTACCCGGCAAGGCTGGCTTCCTTGGTTCCCCGCGGATCCGTGGGCGTCCCTTCTTCGATCCCGACATCGATCGCGGTGTCCGAGGGAGGCGCGGTGGCCAGGGTGACCACGACCGTCACCACGAGGTTGATGACGAGGGCGGGCAGGCCGACGACCATGCCGGCGGGCACGGCCTGGAGCACGACGGAGCCCAGGGCGGGGACGCCGACGATCAGCCCGCCGCAGATGGCACCGGCGGCCAGTCCCCGTGCGGTGACCCGCCGCCACATCATGGACAGGAACAACGCGGGTGCCAACTGGCCGACAGCGCTGTATACGCTGGTCATGATGGTGAGCAGCTGGTCGTTGCTGGTGGCGGCCAGGAGCACCGACAGGCCGGTGAACACGACCACACCGAACCGGGTCAGCGGCAGCGACGACGACCACCGTGGCGATACCGCGCCGATCACGTTGCTGCTCAGCAGGCTGCTGGCCGCGAGCATGAGCACCGCGGTGGGCACGAGTGCCACGAGGATGCCCACGCCTCCGAGAACGCCGATGACCCAGTCCGGATACTTCTCCTGCACGAACAGCAGCAGGGACTGATTGGCCTGGTCGGCGCCCAGGTGCGGCAGCGCGAGCAGTGCGGCGAACGCGATAACGATGATCAGGACGTAGAACAGCGAGTACAACGGCTGGATCACCTGGTTGCGGCGGATCGTCGTCACGTCCTTGGCGCTGTAGGACACCTGGAACACATGGGGCAGGGCGAAGGCGCCCAGCGGAGTGAGCAGCAGGAAGCTCGTCCACCACCAGGTGTTCGTCGCGGCGCCTCCGAGGATTCCCGGGAGAGTGGCCGCGGCGGGGTGGGCGTCCTTGACACCGTCGAAGATGCCCGGCAGACCGTGGACGCCGGCCGCCTTCGCCGCGCCGACGGCGATCACGATCAGGACCACGACCAGGAGAATGTCCTTGACGATCGCCGTGTAAGCGGCACTGCGCATGCCTCCGACCAGGACGAACGCGGCCACCAGGACACCACCGGCCACAATGTAGGCAACCGTCGGCACCCCGGTACCGAACAGGCTGCCCAGGATGAGGCCCAGTCCGGTCAGCTGCAGCTGGCCGTAGAGCAGCAGGACCACGATGCCGAACACGGCGATCAGGCCACCGAACCACGGCGCCTCGAATCGCGCGGTGAAGTAGTCCGCCATGGTCACC
Source organism: Streptomyces rugosispiralis (assembly GCF_024505145.1). GTDB lineage: Bacteria > Actinomycetota > Actinomycetes > Streptomycetales > Streptomycetaceae > Streptomyces > Streptomyces rugosispiralis. Next base: position 398,980 of record NZ_JANIAA010000001.1, read on the forward strand.
AGCCCACGCCGCTTACCCGCGCGCCAGATCTTGGGGACCATCCAGTAGCCGACCGTGGCATTGAGGACCACGGTGCCGAGGACGAAGAAGCCGGGCGCGCCGTTGCTGAAGACTCCCTGAGACGCACCGAGCAGCGCGGACGTGGTGAACGTCTCCCCGACGAGCAGGAACCAGAACAGCAGGGTGCCGAAGCGCCGCCCGCCCACGGACCACTCCTGCATGTTCATCGTCCGGCCGCGGGCGGCTGCCACGGCTCCCCACACGATGGAACCGACCGCGATCACGAACGCCAGAATCAGTGCCATGTCGCGCTCCTAAACCCGGTCCGCGTCGCCGCGGGAGCGGTCGACGAGGTAGACGCCCGCGAGGGCGGCCGATCCGATCAGGACACCGAGTGTCATCCACACCAGCAGGAACGGGATCGAGCCAAGGACGTAGTCGACACGGTTGACCAGGGGAATCACGCCGATGCACCACACGGGCGGGACCGCCAGCAGGAGCCAGTGCCAGCGGCGCCGGGGGGTGGGCCCGGCCACGGGGGTTAGTGGTCTAGACATGCTACTCCGATCAGCACATGGCCTTGACTCGGCTTGACCGAACGCCGCCTACGTGTTCAGCCGAGATGAATTTGCATCAATGTGAGTGACGCACGCCCCACCGTCAACCCTTCGGACGCAGATATCTCTCCGGTATTGCGCAGCCACGCTGACGCGTGTTCACTGTGGCTGAATCTGTAAAGACGTTGCTCACGGAGGCGACTCATGGATCCCGACCGGTTTCGGGCACAGTTCCCCAGCATGGTTGACACCACGCACCTGGCCTCGTGCAGTCAGGGCGCCATCTCCGCCGGTGTCACCACGGCGCTGGCTGAAATGGCCTACGCGCTGCGTGATCAGGGCGCGCCGTGGGGTGACTGGATGGTGGAGGTGGAGCGACTGCGCACCGCGGTGGCAGGCTTCCTCAACGCGTCCACCAGCGAGGTCGCCCTCGTACCATCCGCATCGCATGGCGCCTTCCAGGTGGCCAACGCGGTGGACTTCGCAGCAGGCGGTGTGATCGTCTCGATGGCCGCGGAGTTCCCCAGCGTCGGTCAGGTGCTGCACGCCCAGCGTCCGGGGCCCGGCGAGGTTCGGTGGGTCGGTCAGGAGGCGATGCACACGCTGGGTGTGGTGGAGGCCTACCGCGCCCAAATCGATGACAGCACCCGGCTGGTTTCGGTCCCGCTGGCCTTGTACACCAACGGATCCCTCCAGCCGGTCAACGAGATCGCCAAACACGCGCGTGCGGTGGGGGCGCGCGTGCTGGTCGATGCCTACCAGGCGGCCGGCGTGGTACCGATCGACGTGGCCGAGATCGACTGCGACTACCTCGTCTTCGGCACGCTGAAGTACATGCTGGGTCTTGCCGGGATCGCCGCGCTCTTCGCCCGGTCCGGTGTCACCGACCAGCAGTCCCCGCGGATGACCGGCTGGTTCGGACGTCCCAACCCGTTCGACTTCGATCCGACCGCTCTCGAATTTCCCGCGGAGGCCCGCCGCTTCGAATCCGGTACGCTCTCCATCCCCTCGGTGTACGCGGCGCGGGCCGGAATCGAAACGCTCAACCAGGTCGACCCGGCCGCCCGGTGGGAACACGTCGAGAACCTGGTCGCCGAAGCCGGTGCCCGGCTGACCGAGGCGGGCGAGACACTGAGCCCGCCGGCCCCCGGTGCCCGGCCCGGACCGCAGGTCGCGGTGGCCGACACCGACCCGGACACCCTGGCGGCCTTCCTGGCCACCCGCCGGATCGTCACCGCACCGCGCGGGTCGAACCTGCGCGTCGCCTTCCACTACTACAACACCAGCGACGACATCGACCGCCTGTGCGCGGCGATCAAGGACTACCGGAGGCAGTCGTGACCCCCCGTACCACCCTCGCGGCCGCCAGGCTGCTGACCGAGTCGTCCGCACCGCTGGTCCACGACGCGATGGTGTGCGTCGAAGGCGACACCATCGCCTACGCCGGGCCCCGCGGCTCCGCGCCGGCCTGGGCGAGCACCGCCGAGACGGTCACCGACCTCGGGGACACCACCTTGATGCCCGGACTCATCGACTGCCATGTGCACCTGTGCCAGGATCCGACCTCGAGCGGTCTGCTCGTGGGGATGTCCTCCGACCAGGACGCCCTGCGCCGGACGATGGTGGCCAACGCGCGGCGGCTGCTCGACGCCGGCGTCACCACCGCCCGCGACCTCGGGGCACCCGGCACCCTGGGAACCGAGATACGCGATCGGCTCACCACACTCCCCCACGCCACCCCCCGGATGCTGGTCGCGAACGCGCCGATCACCGTGACAGGCGGCCATGCCTGGTCCATGGGCGGCGTCGCCGACGGCGTCGACCAGATACGGGCACGGGTGCGCGAGCACGCCGAACAAGGGGTGGACCTGATCAAGGTCATGACCACGGGCGGGTTCATGACACCCGGCAGCCACCCGTCCCAGACCCGTTACTCCCTCGACGAACTCACCGCCCTCGTCACCGAGGCCCATGCCCACGGCCTGCCCGTGACCACGCACGTACTCGGCGTCGATGGCATCGAGCGGGCCGTCCTCGCCGGTGTCGACTGCATCGAACACTGCGGCTGGGTCACGCAGGCCGGCACCCGATTCGATCCCCGCATCGCCGCCATGATCGTCGAACGGGACGTCGTCGTCAGCCCCGCGATGAACACCGCCTGCACGGCCGAGCACTACATGTGTCCCTGGGACGAGCGGGACTCCGTCATCGGAAACCTCCGAAAGCTCATCGCACTGGACGCCGTCGTGGTCGCCGGCACCGACGCCGGCATCCCGCTCGTCCACTTCGAGCGCTATGCCGACTGCCTGGAGGTCTACCTCGACGCCGGAATGACCCTCCGCCAAGTGATAGCCAGCGCGACCGACGTCGCCGCCGAAGCCTGCGGGCTGAAAGACGTCACCGGCCGGCTGGCCCCCGGCCTGAGCGCCGACCTGATCGCCGTCGAGGGCGACCCCACCCAGGACATCGCGGGCCTCCACAAGCCCCGCTTCGTCATGGCCGCCGGTCGCGCCCACCCGATACGTGACACGACCCTCGATACCGGTGACGCCGAGGCGCGCGACCTCATCCGGCGCAGGCTCGAGGCCGGCGCGGGCCGTCACGGCCAGGGCTGACCACCGGGAAGCCACCCGGCCGCGATGTGACGTGTGCTCGCGCCGGGTCCGTCCCTCAGACGGCGCGGAGGGCGGGGGGTTCCGCCCGGACCGCGATCACGACGTTGCCGCCCCGGCGGAGGGTGTTGTAGATGGGGCAGCTGTCGGTGAAGAGCCCGGCCAGGGTCTCGGCCTCCTCCTGGGTGACTCCGCTCAGGCGCAGGTCGAGGCGGATGCAGACGTATCGAGTGGGGTCCTGGGGGTCACGTTCGTAAGCGACCTGGGCCTGGGCACCGGTCAGGCCGGACGCGCGCTCCTGGGCGTGGACTTGGATGTTGCTCAGGGAACAGGAGGCCAGGGACGACAGCAGCAGCTCTCCGGCCTGGACGGCCTCGGCCGGTCCCGTACGGGCGTCGGAGACGAAGTGGTTGCTTCTGGCGGTCACCAGGAAACGGCCCTGGGTGTCCGTGGTCCGGCCGGTGATGCTCACGGTGTCGCCTGCGGTCGGCATCGTTGTTCTCTTCCTCGTTTCCTCTTGGCCATCGGAGGCGGGCGGTCCGGGCGCGACGGGGTGTTCGCGCCCGGACCGGTGGATGCTCAGGCGCCGTAGCGGCGGTCGCGCCACGCTCCGGACGCGGGGCGTCGCAGTCCCAGGTTGTCGCGCAGTGTCCTGCCCTCGTACTCGGTGCGGAGCACACCGCGCCGCTGGAGTTCGGGAACCACCTGGCGGACGAAGTCCTCGAACGCGCCCGGCGTGTGGACGGCACCCACGGTGAATCCGTCGCAGGCGCCCTCGGTGTACCACCGTTCCATGCCATCGGCCACTTCGGCGGCCGTGCCGACGAAGGCTCCCTCGATGCGGCCACCGTACCGCTTGCCCAACTCGCGCAGGGTCAGTCCGTCGCGGCGGGTCATCTCCACGACCTCCTTGTAGTGGCCCTGGACACCGGGTACGTCCACGTCGGGCAGCGGCTCGTCGAGCGGGAGGCCGGAGAGATCGACGTCCAGGTGGTACGCGAGGGTCGACAGGCCGGCCAGTGGCGGCACCAGGTCGGTCAGCTGCCGCTCGGTCTCGTGTGCCGCCTCGGTGGTGGGGCCGATGACGGGATTGGCCATGGGGAGGATCTTGACGTCCTCGGCCCGGCGGCCGTGCCGCACGGCGCGGCCCTTGATGTCCTGGTAGAACTCACGGGCCGACTCGAGCGAGGCGTGGCTGCAGAAGATGACATCGGACCAGCGGGCCGCGAAATCACGTCCCTTGGGGGAGGCGCCGGCCTGGATGATCACCGGATAGCCCTGGGGCGGCCGGGAGACGTTGAGGGGGCCGCGGACGCTGAACCACTCGCCCTCGTGGTCGATGCGGTGTACTCGCTCGGGGTCGGCGAAGAGGGGGACGGCCGGGTCCACCACGAGGGCGTCGTCCTCCCAGCTGTCCCAGAGCTTGCAGGCCACCTCGAGGAACTCGTCGGCCCGCTCGTAGCGCTTGTCGCGGTCGATGTGCCGGTCGCTGCCGAAGTTGCGGGCTTCGGAGTCCTGGAAGGAGGTGACCACGTTCCACGCGGCGCGGCCGTCGCTGAGGTGGTCGGTGGTGGCGAACGACCGCGCCACCGGGAAGGGCTCCAGATAGCTGGTGGAGACCGTCGCGGCCACACCGAGGTGGCGGGTGACGGCCGCGACCGAGGCGAGGATGGGCGTCGGATCCAGACGGAGCGAGCCGAGTGAGCCGTAGCGCAGCTGGCTGTCCATGCTGTTGCCGAGGCGGTCGGGTACGGACAGGATGTCCGCGAAGAACATCAGGTCGAACCTGCCCTGTTCGAGCACCCGGCCGATGTGCTGGTAGTAGGAGGCGGACAGCCAATTCGGTTCGGAGCCCGGGTAGCGCCAACCGCCGGGCCGGCCTGGCCCCGCGGTCACGAAGGCGGCGAGGTGCATCTGGTTCCGAGAGGTGCTCATCGAAGGTCTTTCTGCCAGGGGGATGTGGGCGCCGTGGCTTTCCTGGGGCGCTGCCGCGGGTGTCGCGGAAGTCCGGGCGCCCCGAACCGCCGCGCCGTGCGGTCGGGGTGCCCGGTGCCGGGTCACTTCGCGAGTTCGGCGGCGACCGTCTTTCTGATCGAGTCGAAGCGGGAGTCCCGGAGGAACCCGGCCACGTCGATCTTCGACGGGTAGACGCCCAGGGCGTGGAAGTTGTCCGCGAGGTCCTGGGTGCTCTCGATCGCCTTGCCGCCCACGGTCGCCAGGTGGTCGGCGTTGGAGTCGGACAGGAGCTTCTTCCGGGTCAGCTCCAGATAGACCTCGCGCTCCGGGCCCGCGGAGCCGAATCCCCCGACGCCGTCGAAGAACTCGACGCTCTTCTCCGGGGAGTGGTTGATGCGCCGTTGGGCGTCGCGGACGGCGCGCACGGTCTTCGCCACGGCCTCGGGATAGTCCTTCACGAACGACTCACTCGCCACGTAGAAGCTGTAGTCGTACGTCTTGACGTTCGGCAGGCCGCGGGCCCGGTGCCGGGCCTTGGCCAGGCCGATGGCGGGCTGCCAGCTGATCCAGGCGTCCACCTTGCCGTTGGCGAAGGCCGATTCCGCGTCGGCGGCGGGCAGGTTGACGTACTCGACGTCGTCCAGCCGCAGTCCGGCGGTGGCCAGGTACTTGATCAGGCTGTAGGTGCCGGTCGTGCCCTTCTGGTCGGCGATCCGCTTGCCCTTGAGGTCCGCCGCACCGCGAATGGACGAACCTCGCGGCACGAGGATCTCGACCTCCGTGGCGGGCAGCGGATAGGCGGCGAGGGGGACGATGGGGACGTCACCGCCGACCGCGTAGGCCACGGCGGTGGCGGTGGCGAACGAGAAGTCGACGCTGCCCGCCTTGAACGCCTCCATGACCGGCAGGGAGGCGGTGAATCCCGACGGCCAGGCGACGGTCGTGCCGCCCAGTTCCCTGCCGAGGTCCACGCCGTTCATCCGGTGGCGCAGCGCCGCGGGTATGCCCGTCTTCCCGTTTCCGATGACCGCGAAGCGGAGCTTCTCGGGCACCCCGTCGGCGAGCTGCCGGGTCTTGGGTGCGGAACTGCTTCCGCCGCACGCGGCGAGGGCGGGTGCGAGCGCGGCGATGCCGCCCAGGGCGAGGAGACGACGGCGTGCGAACCCGGCGGGCGGAGAAGCGGAGGAGCCGGAAGGGATGATGTGGTGTCTGGTCACGTTGAGGTCCTTCGCGTTCCACGAGGGAAGCGTGGGTAGGGACGGTCAGCTGGTCGTCGGGCGGGTTCCGGCCTTCTCCCGGGCGGCGCCCTTGGTGGCGGAAGCGGGTTCGAGCAGGCCCTGGAGGATTTCCTCCTTCCAGGCGACGAGACGGGGGTGACCGCGCCTGCCCCCGCGCGGAAGGTCGATCCGCAAGTCGCGTCCGACCGAGCCGCCCGCCAGTACCAGAACGCGATCGGACAGCACGAGCGCCTCCTCCACGTCGTGGGTGACCAAGAGCACGGTGCGGGGCTGGTCCAGCCAGAGGCGTTCCACGAGCTGCTGCATGGCGATCCGGGTGATGGCGTCCAGTGCGCCGAACGGCTCGTCGAGCAAGAGCAGTTCGGGTTGGTGCAGTAGGGCCCGGGCCAGGGCGACACGCTGCCTCTGCCCGCCGGACAGCTCGGCCGGCCAGGCACCGCCACGACCGGCCAGCCCCACGGCCTCCAGCAGGGCACGGGCTTCTTCCCGGCGGCCGCCCACGCCCAGCAGGACGTTGTTCTCGACGCTGCGCCAGGGCAGCAGCCGGTCCTCCTGGAACATCATGCGCGCCGTGACGGGCTCCGGTCCGGTTCCGCGGAGTTCGACGCTTCCCGCGCTCGGCCGCTCCAGCCCCGCGACGATCCGCAGCAGGGTGCTCTTGCCCGCGCCACTGGGTCCGAGGAAGGAGACGAACGAGCCGGGCTCGACTTCGAGGTCGAGGTTCTCCAGGACCCGCCGGTCGCCGTACCGCCTGCCCACGGCGTCGAGGAGGAGCCGGGCACCGGCTGGAGGGCGCGTCACCGGGACGGACGACGGTAGTTGGGGTGCCATCGGAGGACCCTTCGTTCTATGAGCCTGGTGAGGAGATCGGCGAGCAGACCGGCCAGCGCGTACAGCACGATGGCGAGCACGATCTGGTCGGTGCGCAGCATTTGGCGGGCGTCCTGGGCGAGGTAGCCGATTCCGTCGTCGGCCGAGATGGTCTCGGCGATCACGAGGGTCATCCAGGCGACGCCCAGGGAGTAGCGGATGCCGGCCAGAATGGTGGGCATCGCGCCGGGAACGGCGATGTCACGTATCAGGGACCAGCGTCCCAGGCCGTAGGAACGGCCGAGTTGGAGCAGTTTGGGGTCCACCCCGCGGATACCGGTGACGGTGTTCAGGTAGATGGGGAAGAAGGTGCCCAGTGCCACCAGCAGGATCTTGGGCTCCTCGCCGATGCCGAACCAGGCGATCATCAGCGGTACCAGGGCCAGGTGCGGGATGGTGCGGACCATCTGCAGGGAGCGGTCCAGGAGCAGCTCGGCCGGTTTCGACATCCCCACCACGAACCCGAGGACGAGTCCGGTGGCCGCGCCGAGGGCGAAGCCCTGCGCGATGCGGCGCAGGCTGGTGAGGATGTACCGCTGGAGTTCGCCGGTGGCGGCGAGATCGGAACCGGCCCGCAGGACCGCCTCCGGGGCGGGAAGGACCGACGGGGACAGGGCCCCCGTCTGGGCGGTGACCTGCCACACCACCAGGACCAGCAGCGGAACGGCCCACGGGGCGAGCGCCCGGCCGAGGGGTGGCAGCAGACGGGCGATCCGGCGGGTGGCGGGTGGTCCGGCCGGGCGGGGAGCGGTGGCGCGGCCCGTCTCCTGGCCGGTGGCGTCGGCCGGCCAGGAGGGTGGTTCCCCGTCCTTGGCGAGCAGCGGCTGCTCGGGCATGGATCTCCCTTTCAGGAGTGGTTGATCGGGCCTCACGACTGCCCGCGGCGGTGACTCGCGCACGGGCTGCGCCCCGTGCACGGCGGAGGAGAACCCCGCGGTGTGCTCGGAGCAACGGCGTCAGGGACCGGTTCCGGGCCGGACCGATCGCCGGGCCGGGGCCGTGGGATGACGTGGCGCGAGGAGGAGGCGGTCACGCGCGGGCGGTTCGGCCGGAGCGCGACGTCAGGAGGAGATGACGATCAGCGACAGCCGGCGCTGGAGACGCGCATGAGATCGATGTGCCGACGACACGTCAGCTTGCCCGCCCATGGAAGCGCGGCCGCGACGGCCAGGCGGGCCGAACCCCACCTCGACTGCGCATCGCGGTACATGCTGGAACTCCCGTGGGACGTGGTCACCGGCCGATCGGCCGTGTGCTCTGACGCTGTGAGCGTCGAGGGAGACGATAGACCACGACTGAATCCAAGTGCAAGCAAGTGTATACAGATGAACTCAATGGCAGACTGCGGGGAGGGCGAGGTGCGGGACCCCCTCCCGCAGGGACTGGAATGACTGTGGTCACGGGCGGACCGCGCCCCCAGGAGGACCATTCGCCGCGCGAGAGGACGAGGGAAGAGGACGTGGCCACTTCACAGGACGACGGGCACCCGGGCAGCCACTACAACCGCATCCGGCAGAGCATCGTCAGCGGGCAGGCAGGACCCGGAACCGTCCTGATACCCACGGTCCTCAGCACGCAGTACAACGTCTCGCGCACACCCGTGCGGGAAGCTCTGATCAGGCTCGAACAGGACGGTCTGGTCGAGCGGGCGACCCGCGGCTATGTCGTCCGCACGCGCACGCCGGAGGAGATCCTGGAGATCTGCGAGGCGCGTATCGCCCTGGAGTCGTCGGCCGCGCAGGCCGCCGCCATCCGCCGGACCGAACTGGATCTCGCCCGGCTCGTCCACGTCCACGAGAGCACTGCGGCCACGAAGGACCCCGCCGAACTGCGGGAACTCAACCACCTGTGGCACGTGGCGCTGCGCGAGGCCGGGCACAACACCACCATCGCCGAACTGATGGACCGTCTGGACGCCCAACTGAAGGTGTACGACTCGCACACCGCCCCGGCCACCGACCTCCCCGACAACCTCAGCCTGATCCTCGAGGAACACGCCGGAATCCTGGACGCGGTGCGCCGCCGTGACGCGGGCGCGGCCCGCGACCGCATGATCGCCCATCAGAGCCGCACTCGGGACCTGCGCATCGGCGCCTTGGCCCGGTCGGGAAGGGCGGCACACTAGGCGCTTGCCGCCTCTCCCCCACCCCCCACACGGACCGCCTTCCTTATGGGGCTCGCACCCATGCCTTCCCTCGTCCCCCTTGCCTAACGTGTGCACCTTGCCGAGCAGTCCACGGTACGGAGCAGAGCTGATGGAGACCATCGACGGCCGCCAGTTCGCCAACCGCCACGACCTCATGGAGCACACCGGCTACACCCGGAATCCGCTGTCCAGGATGTGGCGGGAGCGCGAGGAGAACAGCCACCCGGCCCCGCGCCTGATCAACGGCGTCATGCACTGGGATCTGAGGGTATGGAGCGCGTGGTTCGCCGAGCACAACCGGCAGCGGCGCGACGACGCCGCTCGCCGCCGGGCGGCCGGACGGCCCGCGAAGTGAACCGTTCCTTCAGCATCACCGGCACACTTTCCACTTCCGCGTTTACCATTTTCCAACGCGAATCGAAAGGAGCCGGCTCCGCACATCTCGATAAGCAACGGTTATCGCGAGGGCAATTCCATCTATTGGACCTCTGGAGAATGCGCGTGATCCACTCCATGAACAATCGCAGAACAGCGTTGATGGAGGAGATCCCAGATGGGAAGTACGGTCGCGCGAGGGCTGGCGGCGGCATTGCGGCGCCACGGTGTCAGCGACGTGTTCGGGCAGAGCCTGCCGTCGCTGTTCTTCCTGGCCACGCCTGAAGAATCGATCCGGCAGATCGTCTACCGTACCGAAAACGCGGGCGGCGCGATGGCCGACGGATACGCACGGGTGTCGGGCAAGGTCGGCGTCGTGGCCGCTCAGAATGGTCCGGCCGCGACCCTGCTCGTGCCGCCACTGGCCGAAGCCTTCAAGGCGTCGGTACCCGTGGTCGCGATCGTCCAGGAAGTCCCGCGGGCGGCCCGGAACCGCAACGCCTTCCAGGAGCTGGACCATGAGAAACTCTTCGACGCCTGCGCCAAGGCGATCCACCGGATCGACGACCCCGCCAGGGTCGACGACTACGTCGACGCGGCGGTCACCGCGGCCACGTCCGGCCGCCCCGGACCGGTCGTGCTGCTGGTCCCCAAGGACGTGCTGGCCGAGCCCGTGCCGGTCGCGTCGGCACGCCGCGCCGGCTACGGCCACTTCCCGCTGGACCGGTATCTCCCCGGCCCGGAGCAGATCAAGCACGTCGCCGATCTGCTCGCCACGGCCGAGCGGCCGCTGGTGGTCGCCGGGGGCGGCGTCCACGTCTCCGGGGCCGCGCCCGAGCTGGCCGAGCTGCAGCACCTCGGGGCGCTGCCGGTGGCGACGACGCCCATGGGCAAGGGATCGGTGGACGAGACCGACCCGCTGTCCGTCGGTGTGATCGGCTACGCCATGGGGAGCTACTCGGCCACTCACGACGCCCGCCCCCTGGTGGCGGACGCGGACCTGATCGTGTTCGTGGGTACGCGAACCAACGAGAACGCCACGGACGCCTGGCGTCTCTTCCCGCCCACGGCGACCTACGTCCACATCGACATGGACCCGGTTGAGGTGGGCCGCAACTACGAAGCCTTCCGCCTGGTCGGCGACGCCAAGCTCACCCTGCGCGCGATCGTCGACGAGTTGCGGTCCAGCCCGCTCGACACCCGCACGGCCGCTCGCGACCAGGTGATCGGCCGGATCGCGCGGGCCCGGGCCACGCACGAGGAGCGTATCGAGCCCCGGGCGACGGCGGACGGCTCACCGGTACGGCCCGAGAGGATCATGCGAGAGCTCGACGCTCTGCTGACGCCGGACACGATCGTCGTCGCCGACGCGAGCTACAGCTCCATATGGATGTCCAACTACCTGCGCGCCCGGAGCGGCGGTCAACGGTTCCTGTCCCCTCGCGGCCTGGCCGGGCTCGGCTGGGGAGTCCCCATGGCGATCGGCGCCAAGGCGGCGAGCCCGGACCGCCCCGTGGTCGCCGTGGTCGGTGACGGCGGGTTCGCGCACTGCTGGTCCGAGCTGGAGACGGCCGTCCGGATGAACCTGCCCATCACGGTCATCGTGCTCAACAACGCGATCCTCGGCTACCAGAAGCACTCCGAGTTGCACCAGTTCGCCGAGCACACCAGCGCCATCGACATCACCCCGATCGATCACGCGGCCATCGCCACCGCGTGCGGGGCGCGAGGTGTCCGGGTCGAGTCCGCGGACGATCTCGCCGGTGCGCTCCGTGACGCGTTGCGCTCCCCCGCCGTGACCGTGATCGACGTGCTGACCGCGGCGGACGCCTTCCCGCCGATCTCCGCCTGGGACGACGACACCACGCTGCGCGAGGTGACCGCGGGAGCCGCCCGGTGAACGCGGAGTCCTTCACCGGCTCGGAGAGCTACCTGCGCCGTGCCCACCAGGTCATCCCACGCGGGGTGAACTCCTCGCGGCGGTCGGTGCTGCGCCCCGCCCCGCTGGCCTTCTCCGGTGCGCGGGGCAGCCGGATCACCGACATCGACGGCAACGAGTACGTGGACTATGTCGCCGGGTACGGTCCGATGCTGCTCGGGCACCAGCCGCCCGAGGTGGTCGAGGCCGTGCGCACGCAGCTCGCCGCCGGAGTCCTGTACGGCGGTCAGCACGAGGCGGAGGCCGAGCTGGCCGAGCGCATCGTCCGGATGGTGCCCGGCGCGGAGAGGGTCCTGCTCAACGTGACCGGGAGCGAGGCCGTACAGGCGGCGTTGCGGATCGCCCGCGCCGCGACCGGACGGCGCAAGACGGTCAAGTTCGAGGGCCACTACCACGGGTGGATCGACCCCATGACCGCCAACGGGCCGGGCAGCCCCGCCGGAACCGGCCCGGCCCCGCGTCCGATGATCGCCGCGGACCACGATGTGGTCGGCCCCGAGATCCTGGTGTGCCCCTGGAACGACTCGGAGGCCCTGGCCGGTCTGCTGGCACGTCATGGTGCGGACGTCGCCGCGGTCATCATGGAGCCCGTAGCGGTCAACGGCGGCAACCTGTGGGCCGACGACGGGTATCTGGCCACCGCTCGCCGGCTGTGCGAGCGCCACGGCTGTCTGCTCGTCTTCGACGAGGTCGTGACCGGCTTCCGGCTGGCGCCCGGCGGGGCCCAGCAGCGCACCGGTGTGACCCCTGACCTCACCGTGCTCGCCAAGGCCCTCGGGTCCGGCTTCCCGATCAGCGCGGTGGCCGGACGTGCCGAGGTGATGCGCGTGGCCGAGCACACCGTCGGGCACGCCGGAACGTACAACGGCAACGCGGTGTCGGTCGTCGCGGCCAACGCGACCCTCGACGTCCTCGAGACCGGGCAGGACTCCCTCTACCCCCGTCTGGACCGGCTGACCGGGGAGCTCGCGGACGGCATCGCGCGGCTCGCCGCCCGCCACGGGGCGCCGCTCCAGGCCCTGCGCGCCGGCGCGCTGCTCCGTCTGCACTGGGGCGCCCCCGAACCGCTGCGCACGTACGCGGACACGCTGGCCGGTCGCACCGCGCCGCTGCGCGACTTCTCCGAGCACATGGTCCGCAACGGTGTCCACGCCCGCGAGACTGGGCTGTGGTACGTCTCCACGGCCCACACCGACGACGACGTGGACAGGACCCTGGCCGCCGTCGACCGGGCGCTGGCCGCGATTTCCGGCCCGTCGGCCGGCTGACGCCCGGTGGCCATGACCGCCTGACCGCGTCCGGGCCGCTGCCGCCGTGCCAGACCCCACGGCGGGCCCCATACCGCCGTCGCCCATCCGAGAGGCACTCATGCGATTCTCTGTCTCCGCCGACACCGGCGGCACCTTCATCGACGTCGTCGTCCGCGACGAGGACGACAACCACTACGTCGGCAAGGCACTCACCACCCACCAGCGCGTCTTCGACGGCATGCGCGAAGCCCTCGAGGGCATCGCCGACGGCCTCGGGACGACCGCACGGGCCCTGCTGGCCCACACCGACCTGTTCATCTACGGGACCACCCGGGCGACCAACGCGATCGTGACCCGTCGGGTGGCCAAGACCGCCCTGCTCACCACCGAGGGCTTCCCCGACATCCTCGTGCTGAAGGAGGGCGGCAAGCGGGACGTCTTCGACTACACCACCGAGTACCCCGACCCCTACATCCCGCGGCGCAGGACGTTCGAGGTGCCCGAGCGGGTCAGCTCCGAGGCGCGGATCACCAAACCGCTGGACGAGCGGGCCGTGCGGGACATCCTGCACCACCTCCGCCAGGACAACTACGAGGCAGTGGCCGTGTCCCTGCTGTGGTCGATCGTCGAGCCCGCGCATGAGCTGCGCATCGCCGAACTCCTCGAAGAGATCCTGCCGGGCGTCCCGTACACGCTCTCGCACCAGATCGCGCCGATCGTCCGCGAGTACCGGCGGGCCTCGGCGACCGCCATCGACGCCTCGCTCAAGCCCCTGATGCAGAGCCACTTCCGCGAACTCGAGTCGGACCTGCGGGCCTTCGGCCACACCGGTCAGCTGCTGGTCTCCTCGAGCATCGGCGGCGTGATGACCGTCGAGGAGATGATCGCCGCGCCGATCAACGCCGCCAAGTCCGGGCCCGCGATGGCCCCGGTGGCGGCCGTCAACTTCTCCAACGCCGAAGGCTTCGGCGGCGACACCATCGTGTGCGACACCGGTGGCACCACGTTCGACGTCGGTCTGTCGCACGACTCCGGGCTGGTCCACACCCGCGAGACGTGGCTCGGTGGCGAGTGGGAAGGAGACCTGCTCGGCATCTCGTCGGTCGACATCCGCTCGATCGGCTCCGGAGGCGGCTCGATCGCCTGGGTCGACGACGGTGGACTGCTGCGCGTCGGCCCCCAGTCGGCCGGGTCCGAGCCCGGCCCCGCCTGCTACGGGCGCGGCGGCACCGAGGCCACCCTCTCGGACGCCGCGTGCGTCCTGGGCTTCTTCGACCCGGACTACTTCCTCGGCGGGCGCATGGGCCTGGACACCGCCGCTGCCCGCGAGGCCGTGGCCCGGGTGGCCGAGAGGCTGGGCAGGAGCGTCGAGGAGACGGCCTGGGGGATCCTGACCCTGACGACCGACCACATGGTCAAGGCGGTCTACGACATGACCATCTCCCAGGGCCTGGATCCCAAGGAGAGCACGGTCGTCGCCGGCGGCGGGGCCGCCGGCCTCAACATCATGCAGATCGCCGCCGAGCTGGGCAGCAGCCGGGTGATCCTGCCCAAGACCGCTGGGGCCCTGTCGGCGGCGGGGATGCACTTCGCCGACATCGTCAAGGAGGAGTCGGCGCCGCTGATCACCCGCTGGTCCGCCTTCGACGCGGACGGCGTCAACGCGGCGCTGACGCGTCTGCGCGACAGGCTTGCCACCTTCGCGGGCCGGGTCGGCCTCGCCGAGGACGACTATGTGATCGAGTACTTCACCGAAGCGCGCTACGAGGCCCAGGTGTGGGACATCGTCACCCCGGTGCCCGTGAGCGAGTTCCGCGGCGGCGAAGACATCGCGCAGCTCCGCAAGGCGTTCGACGACGAGCACGAACGCCTCTTCGCCTTCTGCGACGACACCGCCGACCTGGAATTCATCAGCTGGAAGGCACGGCTGACCGCCGACCTGCGCACCAGCCACCCGCGGGTCCGGTCCGTGGCCCGGACCCGCGGGGCCCCCACGAAGACGCGGGCCTGCTATTTCGGCCCTTCCGGACTGACCGACACTCCCGTGTACCTGCCCCAGGATCTGCGCCCGGGCCAGTTCGTGCCCGGCCCCGCGATCGTCCAGGAGCCGACGACCACATTGGTCGTCCATCCGGGCATGGCCACCGAGGTCAGCGGGTCCGGCAACTACATCCTGCATGTGACGACTCCGGAGGGAGACGAGTGATGGTGGCCGACGACAGCACACTCGCCGTGGACGACCACGAGTTCGACCCGATCCTGACCGCCATCCTGGCCAACCGCCTGGACGGCATCGTGCGCGAGATGACCACCACCCTGCTGCGCTCGGCGCGCTCGGCGGTGATCAACAGCGGGCGCGACTTCTCGTGTGCCATCGCCACGGCCGACAACCAGTTGCTGGCCGCCGCGGAGGGTCTGCCGGTGCACATCTTCGGCGTACAGCTGCAGGCGGAGGACATCCTGGCCGCCCACCCGGACCTGGCCGAGGGTGACGCCTACCTGGACAACAATCCCTACGGGGGTAATTCTCACGCCGCCGATCACTCCGTGCTCGTGCCCGTATTCATCGACGGCGAGCACATGTTCACCGCCGTGGCCAAGGCACATCAGGCCGATACCGGCAACTCCCTGCCCACCACCTACTTCGCCGGTGCGAAGGACGTGTACGAGGAAGGGGCACTGATCTTCCCCGCGGTCCGGGTGCAGCGGAACTACACCACCATCGACGACGTCATGCGGATGTGCATGGCCCGCATCCGCGTCCCACAGCAGTGGCACGGCGACTTCCTCGCCTCGCTCGGGGCCGCGCGAATCGCCGAGCGGCGCCTCGAGGAGCTGTGCGCCAAGTACGGCAAGGACCAGGTCAAGCGGTTCATCCGCGGCTGGTTCGACTACTCCGAGGACCTCATGCGCAAGACCATCGCGCAGCTGCCCGAGGCCCGTCTGCACAACACCGGCGCCCACGATCCGTTCCAGCCCTACCTGCCCGACGGGCTGGAGTTCCAGGTCGACATCGACATCCACCCGCAGGACGGCCGGATCCTGGTCGACCTGACCGACAACGCCCCGAACGTCGACTGCGGGCTCAACCTCACCGAGGCCACCACGCTGGCCGCCGTGTACAGCGGCATCTTCCACGGTCTGCGCGGGCAGGTGCCCAAGAACTCCGGCGCGTTCCGGCGCGTCGAAGTCCGTCTCAAGAAGGGCGCCGCCGTCGGCATCCCGGAGTTCCCCCACAGCTGCTCGGTGGCCACGACCAATGTCGCGGACCGGCTGACCAACTGCGTCGGTGCGGCCTTCGCCCAGCTCGGTGAGGGCTACGGGATCGCCGAAGGCCCGGTCGGCATGGGGGTTCCGCACGCGGTGGTCTCCGGATACGACTCACGCACCGGCGAGCGATTCGTCAACCAGTTGCTGATGGGCGCGGCGGGTGGGCCCGGCAGCGCCACCGCCGACGGCTGGCTGACCTGGAACGTGCCCAGTACGGCAGGGCTGACCTACCGGGACTCCATCGAGATCGACGAGCTCAAGATGCCGATCCAGTACCGGCACATCCGGATGATGGCCGACTCCGGCGGCGCGGGACGCCACCGCGGCGGGTGCACCGTCGACATGGCCTTCGAGTCCAAGGAAGACGGCGTCTCGGTCATCTACCCCTGCGACGGACAGATCGTCCCGCCCAGGGGCGTGCTCGGCGGGCAGGACGGCGCCCTGGCCGCCGGCTGGCTGATCGACATCGACGGCGGCGAGACCCTCCTGCCCAACAACGCGGTCGTCACCCTCGACACCGGCCAGGCCGTCCGGGGGGTGGAGTGCTCCGGTGGTGGCTATGGCGACCCCCTGGACCGCGACCCCGAGCGCGTCCTGAAGGACGTGCTCGGGCGGTGGGAGAGCATCGGCCACGCCCGCGAAGCGTACGGCGTCGTGATCACCGGCAGCGGGAGCGACCTGTCCATCGACTGGAGCGCCACCGCCACGGTCAGGGCCGCCCTGCGCGACCGTTCGCCGGTGTCGTCGTGACCCCCGTGCCCGGCCCGCACCCGGCCACCCGGCGTACGATCTTCGGAGCCACCGTCGGGACGCTGACGGAATATTACGACTTCGCCATCTACGGTCTGATGGCGCCGACCATCGCAAGCCAGTTCTTCCCCAGGGCCGACCCCACGGCCGCGCTGCTGAGCACCTTCGTGGTCTTCGCCCTGGGGTTCCTGTTCCGCCCGCTCGGCGGATTCATCTTCGGCTACCTCGGCGACAAGTTCGGGCGCACAAAGGCGCTGACCTCGGCGATTCTCCTGATGGCGGCGACCACGACCGCGATCGGTCTGCTTCCCACCTATGCCGGCGTGGGGCTGCTGTCCCCGGTGCTGCTGCTGGTCTGCCGATGTCTGCAGAGCGTTTCCAACGGCGGCGAGTTCGCCGGGGCGACCTCGTACTTGGCCGAATCGGCGCCGCGCGACAAGCGCGCGACATTCGTCAGCACGGTCACGGTGTCGTCCGCGATCCCGGCCGTCCTGGGCGCCATCGTCATCCTGACGATCTCCGCCCTCCTGGACGACGGCGCCTTCACGGCCTGGGGCTGGCGCATCCCGTTCCTGCTGGGCGCGCCGCTGGGACTGATCGGCCTGTATGTGCGGTTGCGTCTGGCCGAACCGGAAGTCTTCACCGAGATGAAGGCGGCGGGAGTCGCCCCCCGCAACCCGCTGCTGACCGGCATCCGCACCCAGTGGCGCAAGATGCTCCTGGTGTTCTGCGCGGCCGCGGTCACCGCGTCGTCCTACTACATCCTGAACTCGTACATGGTCACCTATACGGAGACGGAGCTGGGTGTCAGCCGCAACGCCTCGCTCTTCATGAACAGCACGGCCATCGTGATCTTCTGTGTCGCGGTGCTCCTCGGCGGTCGCGCGGCCGACCGATTCGGCCGCCGGCCGGTCATCGCCACGGGGCTGGTCGCCCTGGTCGTCCTCGGAGTGCCGGCTTTCCTGCTGATGCAGACCGGGCACCTCGCCGGTGTGCTGCTCGGGCAGATCGTCTTCGGCCTGTGCATCGCACCCGTCTCGGGGGTCGTACCGGCCCTTTCGGCCGAGCTGTTCCCGACGTCGGTCCGGTACAGCTGCAATTCGATGAGCTACAACCTCGCCTACACGGTCTTCGCCGGTACCGCCCCCTTCGTCGCCGCATGGCTGGTCTCCCTGACCGGCCTGCTGGTCTCCCCGGCCATCTACGCGTCCTCGATCGCACTCGTCTCCGGCGTGATCGTCTTCTGTTTCCTCGAGGAGACCCGTGGCACCCCCCTCGAGCAGAGTGTCGATACCGGCGAGCGTCAGGGCCGCAGCGAGGCGCCCGGCTCACCGGACGAGGGCCGGCCTGCGGTCGAGGGCGCTCTCGATGGCGGTGGCGGCGGCGCGGAGTCGCCGGGCCGCGTCATCGAGCCGGTTGATCATCCGTGACGTGGGGCCGGACACGTTGATCACGCCGACCAGGCCACCGGCCGCCGTCCGCAGCGGAACTCCGACCGAGGTCAGGCCGATCTCGACCTCTTCGCTCGCCATGCTGTACCCATGGTCACGTTCGCTCCGCAGGCGCTCGAGAACCTCCTCGAGGGTCCGGGGAGCGGACAGCCCCGACATGGGGGTCGTCAGATCCTCCGCGACGAGTTCCGTCACGAGATCGTCGTCGGTGTCGAAGAGCAGGGCCCGGCCGGAGGCCGTGCAGTGCAGAGGTGAGCTGCGGCCGACCCATCCGCCGGCCCGGAGGGACTGGTTCGACTCCTCGCGCAGCACGGTCAGCGACCGGTTGCCGCGTTGCACGGACAGCAGCGCCACTTCGCCGGTGCGCGCCACGAGCGCACGCAGCACCGGTCTGGCCGCCCGCAGAAGCGAGCTGTCCCCGGCACCGGCGGCCAGGACCAGCATGTTCCAGCTCAGGCGGTAGCGCTTGGTGTGGCTGTCCTGCTCGACGAGACCGCCGCGGCTGAGGGCCTGGAGCATGCGGGAGACCTGGCTGCGCTCACGGCCGACGGCTCTGGCCAGGTCGCTGACGGAGTGGTCGCCGGTGGCGCCGCGACGTCCGAAGGCCAGCAGGAGCGTGGCCACGCGTTCGGCCCCAGAGTCCATACCCGCCACCTTCCTCTTGTTGTTGCCACAGCAACATGCTGTCGTCACTTTTCTATCCGACCTGCCAAGATGAGGCAAGGCTGTTGCTGGGAGAGCATCATCCCTGTTCAGGCCGCCTATCGGTGCCTAGGGTGACGCGCACCGCAGACGCGGTGGTGGTCGAACCCTCTCCCCGAAGAACGGAACAGCTTGTGAGCACCGGCATCCATCCGGATTCGACGTGGGCGCCCCTGTACGGAGCGCAGACCGCGCTGGCCATGGACAACTTCCCGTCTCGTGGCCGCACCTTCGGTGACTTCCCGCCCCTGGTACACGGGTACGCCCAGGTGAAGCTGGCCGCGGCACGCGCCAACCAGGCCCTTGGCGTGCTGGACGCACAGCGCTGCGACGCCATCGTCAAGGCGTGCCAGGAGATCCTCGACGGCGAGCACACCCGGCAATTCCCCACGGCGCTGGTGCACGGTGGCGGCGGCACCACCGCCAACATGAACGTCAATGAGGTGATCGCGGCACGCGCCGGTGAACTGGCCGGAGCCGCGGTCCATCCCAATGACCATGTGAACGCGTCCCAGTCCACCAACGACAGCTATCCGACCGCCATGGCGCTCGCGCTGCTGAGCCAGGTCGACGCGCCCGTGGCCGCTCTGAACCGGCTCGCGGACGCCCTGGAGTCGAAGGCGGCCGAGTTCGACACGACCCGCCGCCTGGGCCGTACGTGTCTCCAGGACGCGGTCACCCTGACCGCCGGTGACACCCACCGGGCACAGGCGGCGGCCGTCCGCCGCACCGCCGGCGTTCTCCAGGCGGCCACCGACGCTCTGACCACCGTCCCGATCGGAGCGACCGCGGTGGGTACCGGGATCGGCGCGCCCGCCCACTTCGCGGAGCGCTGCGCCGAGGAACTGGCACGGCTCACGGGGCGTCCCATCAGCGCGTCCGAGAACCCGTACGACAGCCTCGCCCATTTCGATCCCTACGCCCACATCGCGTCGGCGGGCGCTCGGGCGGCGATCACCATGGCGAAGATCGCCGCCGATATCCGGCTGCTGTCCTCCGGGCCGCAGGGCGGGTTCGGCGAGCTGACGATACCGGCGGTCCAGGCCGGGTCCTCCATCATGCCCGCCAAGGTCAATCCGGTGATACCGGAGTACGTGATGCAGCTCAGCTACCGTGTCAGGGGAAGCGCCCACACCGTCGAATGCGCCGTCGCCGCCGGTGAACTCGAACTCAACGTCATGGAACCGGTGATCCTCGACGCCCTGAGCACCATCTTCGACGACCTGGCCGCGGCCGCCACGACCTTCACCGAGCGCTGCGTCCTCGGCCTGACCTGGAACGGCCCCCACCGCGAGCGCAACCTCGCCGGGGCGCTCGACCGGTGGGTCGAGATGGCGGCGACCCGCGGCTACGAGTCGGCCACCGCCGAACTGCGAGCGGGCGGAAGCGACGGGGGAACGGCACGATGACCACTCCCGTCTCCCCCACCCAGCCCGCGTCCATCGCCTACGACGACGCCCCGCTCACGCGTTTCCACATCAGGATCGCCGTCGCCGGTACGGGCGGCCAGTTCAGCGACGGGTTCATCCTCGGCATCATCGGCATCGTCATCGCCTCGGCCGGCGACACCCTCGGTCTCACTCCGCTGTGGACCGGCGCGCTGGGCGCGGCGACCCTGACCGGGCTGTTCGTCGGTGCCATCGCCGTGGGCCCGGTCGCGGACCGGATCGGCCGCAGAGGGATCTTCGCCTGGGACATGCTGTTCTTCGCCGTTCTGTCGCTCCTGCAGTTCTTCGTGCAGACACCGGGACAGCTCCTGACCCTGCGGCTGCTCCTCGGACTGGTGCTCGGCGCCGACTACGTGGTGAGCAAGTCCCTCGTCACCGAGCACTCACCGCGCGCGTTCCGCGGCCGCCTCATGAGCCTGCTGGCCGTCGCCTGGGCCGCCGGTTACGTCTTCGCCTATCTCATCGGTTTCCTGCTGACCGGACACGGCGACAACGCCTGGCGGTACATGCTCGCCGTCAGCGCACTCCCGGCCCTGCTCGTCTTCGGCTTCCGGCTGGGGGTGCCCGAATCCCCGCTCTGGCTGGCCAGGCATCAGCGGAACGCCGAAGCCGCCGATGTCGTCCGCCGCCACCTCGGCCCGGGAGTGCTTCCGCCCACCGCTCCCCCGCTGAGCCGGAACCGCGGCTTCACGGCCCTCTTCGGGCCCGCATACCGCAGGCGGACCGCCGTGGGCGCGCTCTTCTACGTCTGTCAGGTCATCCCCTTCTTCGCGCTCGGCACCTTCTCCTCCCAGGTGATGGAGGCCCTCGGCGTCACCAGCAAGATGGGCGCCGGCGCTCTCTACAACGTGTTCCTGCTCATCGGGGCCGTCGTCGGCCTGGTGCTGATCGACCGCATCAGCCGCCGCCGGTTCCTGGTGGGAACGTTCTTCATCGGCGCGGCACTGCTCGCCGCGCTCATCCTGCTCGCCGGCGCGGGCGCGTCCGCCATCGTCGTCATCGGAGTGTTCGCCGCCTTCGCCTTCCTCATGTCCGCGGCGGTGAACCTGGAGTTCGTCTACCCGCCGGAGCTGTTCCCCACCGATCTGCGAGCCTCGGGCGTGGGCATCGCGACGGCCGCCAGCCGGCTCGGCTCCGCCGCCAGCACCTTCCTGCTCCCCGTCGTCGAGGACGGCCACGGCATCAACACCGCTCTCATCGGGTGCGTGGTGATCCTCCTGGCCGGCGGGCTGGTCTGCTGGGCGTGGGCACCGGAGACCAGCACGGAGTCGCTGCTCGACACCGGCACCGCCGCAACGGCCGGGCGCTCCGGGTAAGGGCCTCAGAGGCCCAGATTGGTGAAGGTGTACGCCGAGGCGTGTCCGGAGTACCGCGACTGTTTCGGATAGGGCTCCGCGAAGATCGCGGCGAGCACGCCGAACTCGACGTAGTCCGCCACCAGCGTGAGCACCATCGCCAGCAGCATCAGCGGCCACGGCGCCCGGCGGCCCGGCGGCGCGTACTCCATCGCCATGAGCTGGGCCGCGGTGGACTCTCCGCCCAGGCTGAACCCCTGGACGCAGCGCAGCAGGATCAGCAGACAGGGTGCGGCCAGGCCGAGCGTGGCGTACCCCGGCAACACCGCGATGAGCAGCGAGGACAGGCCCATCATGATGAGCGAGACGACCATCGCGTTCTTACGGCCGAGCCGGTCCCCGGCGTTGGCGAAGACGTACGCGCCGACCGGGCGGATGGCGAGCCGGGGCCGCGGCGCGGGTGGCGGCGGTCACCGGGGGCCGTCGCTGAAGACCGCCGGCTCCCTGGTCCACGCGGCGGCCTGCTCGCTGAGGGAGAGGCCGAGCCCGCCGCGGTTGGGGATGACCATGCGGCCGTCCCTCAGCTCGAGGCGCTCGTTGAACATCGGCTCCAGCCACTTTGTGGTCCGCGAGCGCGGAGATCTGCAGGAACGGGGTGATACCACCCACCCGTGGCGCGTCGGGCTGTACGAAGTCGGAGGAGCCCGCCTCGATGAGCGCCGCGTGCTCACCGAAGCTGGTCGGCATCTCACCGGTGGCATCGCCGAGCACCGCTTCGACATCGTCCAGCCCGACCTGGCCAAATGCGGCGGCTTCACCGAGCCCAGGCCATCCGTCAGCTCGCCGCCGCCTTCAACCTGCGGCTCTCCTCGCACTGCTGGGGCACAGCCTCCTGGTCCGGACACGCTGACCGGCGGTGCACCGGCCGCGCCGCCCGTCCCGATGGCGTCGCGCGGCCGGCCGGTGCTCAGCGCCGTACGTGGCCGAGGCCCGCTGAAATCTCGGCGGCCGCCTCGGCCACCGGCGGACCGACGTCGCTCAGGACCCGTTCCATGCGCTCCGCCACTCCGGCGACGCTGATCGCCGCGACGGGCATCCCGGTGTGATCGTGGACAGCGGCCCCACAGCAGCAACTGGACTCATCGAACTCACGCCGGTCCTCCGACCAGCCCCGCTCCCGCGTCTCCTGAAGGATCTTCCGCAGCGGACCGACCGAGTCCTCATCGACCGGAGAGTCGCCCGAAGCCACGAGCTCCGCCAGCTTCTCCTCCATCGCCTGCCGCGGGAGAGCCGCCAGATAGGCCCGCCCCAGCGACGTACAGTGCAGCGGCCGGCCCGCACCCAGCTCGCTCGTCACCGCGACCGGGCGCGGGCCGCGCTCGCGGTGCACGAACACCATGTTCACGCCGTTCGGCACCGCGAGACTGGCCGTCTCCCGGGTCTCCCGCATCAACCGGGAGATGACCGGCATCGCCGTGGCGGTCAGATCGGTCGAGCTCACCGCCGCGGAGGCCAGCCGCGTCGCCGAGGGCCCGAGCCGCAACAGCCCGCTCCCCTGCTCCACCGCGAGCCAGCCGCCCGCGACGGCGATACCGAGCTCTCGGTGTCGGTGGACCGTGATGTGATGACACCGTGAGCCGCGCCGCAGAAGAGATCAACCGCCGCATGCTCCGGGCCCGGGACGCGATGGACCGCGACTACGCGCGGCCGCTGGACGTCCCGGCCCTGGCCCGGATCGCGCATGTGTCCGCGGCGCACTTCACGCGTACCTTCCGGGCCACGTTCGGTGAAACACCGCACCGCTACCTGCAGCGACGTCGTGTGGAGCGAGCGATGTTCCTGCTGCGGGAGACCGACCGCGGCGTGACGGACATCTGCTTCGACGTCGGCTTCGGCAGCCCCGGCACCTTCAGCCGCACGTTCCGCGACATCGTCGGCCGATCGCCGCGGGCCTACCGCAAGGAAGCGGTGGCCACGGGCGTGCCGACGTGCTTCACGATGGCGTGGACGCGGCCGAGCGCCCGACCGTCCGCCGACTGAGCAGTTTCGGATAAGTTCTCGTCCCCTCCGCTCGGTAGCGTGAGGCCCATGTTCAACGCCATCACACATTCGCAGATTTACGTCCTCGACCAGGACGAGGCCCTCGACTTCTACGTCGGCAAGCTCGGGCTCGAGGTCGCCGCGGACGTCAACTTGGGCTTCATGCGCTGGCTCGCCGTCAGCGTTCCCGGTCACCCCGAGCGGCAGATCCTGCTGGAGAAGCCGGGCGCTCCGGCGATGTCGGAGGAGACCGCCGAGCAGGTCCGTGAGCTGGTGACCAAGGGGGTGATGGGCGGCTGGCTCATCCTGACCACCCCCGACTGCCGCAAGACCTACGAGACACTGCTGGCGCAGGGCGTGGAGTTCACCGAGGAACCCACCGAGCGCCCGTACGGGATCGACTGCGGTCTGCGCGACCCGTTCGGCAACCGCATCCGCTTCACCCAACCGGCGGCCTGAGACTCTCCGGCGGGCCACGACCGATTCAGGGTGTCCCGCGGGATGCTCCCCCGCACTCGTGCACCATCCGGCCGGACGGGCAGCCGTACGGCTCACGGGGTGGGTGCGGGGTGGGCCGTACGGGCGGCAGGCGTGATGAAGGACGCGGCCACCACGAGTATCAGGACCAGGAACAGCGCGTTGCGGAGTCCGAACCGCTCGCCGAGATGGCCGAGCGAGGGCGGTCCCACGAGGAAGGCGACGTAGCCGACGGTGGCGGCGAGGGAGACCCGTGCGGCGGAGTTGTCGCCGGAGTCGCCGGCCGCGGAGAGCGCGACGGGAAAGCCCAGGGACGCGCCGATGCCCCACAGGACGGCCGCCGCCGCCGCGACAGCCTGATTGTCGACCACGATCACGAGTGCGATGCCGACGGCGCCGACGACCGCGCTGGCGCACAGGGCGGCCGCGCGTCCGTAAGCGTCGACGAACCGGCCGCCCACGAAGCGGCCGACAGTCATCGAGGCCGCGAAGACCGCGTACACGGCCGATCCGAGCGCGGGGTCGAAGCCATGGCCGTCGACCATGACCAGCGGCAGCCAGTCGTTCGCCGTTCCCTCGGCCATCGCGAGGGCGAGGATGATGCCACCGATGAGCAGCAGCCTCGGCTCCCTCCACACCGCGGGGCGCGCGGAGGCCGGCGCATGCGCGCCGTCGCCGTTGCCGGCTCGTCGGCCCACCCCGGCGGGAACGCATCGGACCATCGGCACCAGTACGGCCAGGACCACCACGGTGACGACGGCGAGATGCCACAGGACGGGGAACGAGACGGCGGTCAGAATCATGCCGCCGACCGCGCCGACCACCGTACCGAAGCTGTAGCAGCCGTGCATCGCGGGAAGGGTGGAACGGCCGAGCAGCCGCTCCACCTCCGCCCCTTCGACGTTGAGGGCCACCTCGCCGCCGCCCATCCCGAGGCCGATGAGTCCGAGTCCGAGGGCCACGACCGTGTCCGCGCCCGCCGCCGCCCCCAGGCCGATGACGCCGGATCCCGCGGCGGTCGCCAGCGTTCCGGCCGCGATGAGGGGCCGGGCGCCCCAGCGGGCCACCAGCGGTCCCGAGCACAGGATGCCCACCATGGATCCGACCGAGAGCCCGAACAGGACCAGGCCCATGCGTCCGGTGGAGGCTCCCAGCAGGTCGCGCACGTCGGGGGTGCGCGTCACCCAGGACGCCATGGCCAGGCCGGGCAGGAAGAACAGGGCGAACACGGCGGTCCGACGTCGGCCGAGGCTGACGGTCATGGGAATGCCTCCAGTGGATGACCGGACACAGAAGTCTGTACGATCGTACACACTTGGCGGAGCCGCCTTGTGACACATTGGGGGCGTGAGCGGCACACGGCGTGAGATCCCGAACGACCCCGGACGCAGGGACCGGATTCTCGATGCCGCCCTCGACGTCATCGCCGAAGGCGGCGTTCACAGGACGACCCATCGCAAGATCGCGTCACGGGCCGGCGTCCCGTTGGGCTCGCTGACGTACTACTTCGACGGCATGGACGATCTGCTGGCGCTGGCGTTCGCCCGCCTCGCCGACACGATGTCCCAGCTCTACCGCCGCACCCTGCGCGGCGCCGGGTCGCCGGCCGAGGCCGAGGCGGCCGTGGCCGAGCTGATCTGCGGGCCGGCCTACGCCACCGACCGCGACATGACGCTCATCTTCGAGATGTACGCCTACGCCAACCACAACCCCGCGGTCGCCGCCACCACCCGCTCCTGGCTGGCGCGCAGCCGGGACAGCCTCGCCCTGCACTTCACTCCCGGAGTGGCGCGAGCCCTCGACGCCCTGATCGAGGGCTGGCCCATGCACAGCCGCTTCGACGCCGCCCCCCTCAACCGGCAACTCGTCGCCGGAGTCGTGCACGCCGTCGTCAGCGCGGCACCCGACCTCCCCGACGAACAGCTGTGATCGTCACAACACCGCGGCAAGCGAGTTCAGCGACGCGAGGTAGTCGGCGCCCATCGGGGTGAGGACGGCGCTGCTGACGCCCGCGTCGAACAGGTCCGTCAGCTGGGACCGTGCCTGTGACGGCGTGCCCGCCACCGCGAGCTGACGCACCCACTCGTCCGGCAGGGACCGGGCGAACTCCCGCTGGCTGTCGCAGCGCGAGCGCAGGGCGACGAGTTCGTCGTGGAAGGGCAGCGGGGTGATGTGAGGGCGCCAGTCGGGTTCGCCGACCACGGCCAGGGCGGGGCGGACCGCCATGAGCGCGGCGGTGGGGTCGTCGTCGACTGCCGCGATGTTGTAGGCGACCAGGCGGTGCGGGCGGCCGGGGGCGATGTGTGCGAGGGCTTGCCGCACGTAGGCGGGTGTCACCGGTTCCGCGAGCAGGGTGCCGTCGGCCACCTCGCCGGACACGGCCAGGGACCGAGGGCCCCGTACACCGGCCAGGATGGCGGGGACCCGCGTCGGGAGGGCGCCGGCGTCCAGTCGCAACCCGTCGATGCGGACGTACTGCCCGTCGTGGTGGACGAGTTGCCCACTCAGCAGACGTTTCAGGACGGTGATGTACTCGGCCAGGAGGGTGAGCGGGCTTGCGGGCCATGCGCCGACGCCGCGCATCCAGTGCGGCATGCCGTGGCCGACGGTGATGTCGATGCGGCCGGGGTGCAACTGGGCGAGGGTGGCGATCTCCATGGCGGTGAAGGCCACGTTGCGGGCGGCGGCCGGCAGCAGCCCGACGCCGACGCGGATCCTTGTCGTGGTGGCGAGGACGGTGGCTGCCTGGGCCAGTCCTCCCCGGTAGCCGAGGTCTTCGACGACCCACAGTTCGTCGAAGCCGTGCGACTCCGCGCGTTGGGCGAAGGCGACGATGTCGCCCGCCGGGATGTCGCGGGGTATGAGGACGCCGATCGTGCCGCCCCGTGTCGTCATGGTGCTCCCTCGTCGGCAGGACTCACGTGTCGTGCCCGCCATAGCTGTCGGTTGCGCCGGTCGGTCTCTCTACTGCGTCATCATGCCGTCCCGGCCGTCCGGACGCGGGGCGGACGGTTGTGTGGGCCCGGACAGCTCCTCGATACCGGGGAAGTGGACGCCTCGCGGCGTGTGCCGAGGTGGAACGGTCGCCGTTGACCAGCGGTCATCGCCTGGCCTCTCCCGAGTGAGGCGTCAGGCGAGCCCGTTCCCGGCCACGCGCGCCAGGAGCGTGTGCAGCGTCTCCCGTTCGGCGGGGGCGAGCGGGGTGAGCAGTTCGTCGGTCACCCGCCGGCCCGCCTGATCCGTGTCGCGGAGGAACGCGCGGCCGTCCTCGGTGAGGACGACGATGCGGCTGCGGCGGTCGTCGGGGGCGGGGCGGCGCTCGGCGAAGCCGAGCTTCTCCAGGTCGTCCACCAGGCCGACGATCGCGCTCGGGTCATAGCCGAGCCGGGCGCTCAGCTCTCGCTGCAACGCGCCCTCGCAGGTGGCGAGGTAGCGCAGCACGGCGTAGTGCCGCAGCCGCAGCCCCGACTCCTGGAGGAAGGTGTTGAACAGCTGACCTGAGCG
Organism: Streptomyces rugosispiralis; assembly: GCF_024505145.1. Lineage (GTDB taxonomy): Bacteria > Actinomycetota > Actinomycetes > Streptomycetales > Streptomycetaceae > Streptomyces > Streptomyces rugosispiralis. The sequence goes on from NZ_JANIAA010000001.1 coordinate 426,860, forward strand.
CAGACCGAGGCGGTACAGCAGATAGCCCGTGTCCGCGTGCAGCGTCCGCATCCACGGTTCGTCCGCGTCGATGGGGGGCGGGGTGTCGGTGTGCCGGGCGGCGATGGCGGGCTCCCTGGTCTCGGCCCCGGGGCGCCGGTCTCGGCTCCGCCCGGAGGGGTGGGTCTCGTGTGCGGAGTCCAGTATGACGCACCCGAGGTGGACAACAACTGTTGACGACACCAATTATTGCGCTTAGCTTCGATCACGCCGCCGCACTCCGCGCCGGACAGGCGCACCCATGCGAAGGGACCCGCTTGTGCCCACCATCGATCTGACCGGCAAGGCCGCCGTCGTCACCGGTAGCGGCCGGGGCCTCGGCCTCGCCTACGCACACGCCCTCGCCGCCCACGGCGCGTCCGTGGTCGTCAACGACATCGACGAAGCCGTGGCCGAACAGGCCGTCAAATCCATCACCGAGGCGGGTGGCACGGCCGTGGCCGAGGTGGTTCCGGTCGGCTCCGCCGAGGCCGCCGACCGGCTGGTGAGCCGTGCCGTCGCGGAGTTCGGCCGACTCGACGTCCTGGTGACCAACGCGGGCATCCTGCGCGACAAGGTGCTGTGGAAGATGACCGACGAGGACTTCGACGCGGTCATCACCACCCACCTCCGCGCCACCTTCACCTGCGCCCGCGCCGCCTCGTTGCGCATGCGCGAGCAGGGCGAGGGCGGCACGCTCGTCCTCGTCGGCTCCCCGGCCGGGCAGCGCGGCAACTTCGGCCAGACCAACTACGCCGCCGCCAAGGCCGGGATCGCCGCCATGGCCCGCACCTGGTCCATGGAGCTGTCCCGCGCGAACGTCACCGTCAACGCGATCGTGCCGGTCGCCGCCACCGCGATGACCGAGACCATTCCCGCCTTCGCCCCGTATGTGGAGGCCATGAGGAACGGCGAGCCGCTGCCGGACTTCCTCCGCAAGGGCGAGGGGTTCGGCACCCCGGAGGACTGCGCCGCCCTCGTCCCCTTCCTGGCCTCCGACGCCGCGCGCGGCATCACCGGGCAGTGCGTCGGCATCGGCGGCGACAAGGTGGCGCTCTGGTCGCATCCGCGGGAGATCCGGACCGCCTACGCCGACGGCGGCTGGACTCCCGAGGCCCTCGCCGACGCCTGGCCCACATCGGTCGGCGCCGAGCCGCAGACGGTGGGCATCCCCGCGCCGAAGGCCCCGGAGGCGTGATGGACCTCCGGAATCTGGTCGCCATCGACGTCCACACCCACGCCGAGGTCTCCTCCAAGGGCCGCTCCTCCCTGGACGACGATCTGCACGACGCCTCCTCCGCCTACTTCAAGGTCGAGGGCAACCGGAAGCCCACCCTCGAGGAGACGGCCGCCTACTACCGCGAGCGGCGGATGGCCGCCGTCATCTTCACGGTGGACGCCGAGTCCGCCACCGGCACCGAGCCCGTCCCGAACGAGGAGGTCGCCGAGGCCGCCGCCGCCAACGCGGACGTCCTCATCCCCTTCGCCTCCATCGACCCCTTCCGGGGGAAGGCGGGCGTGCAGCGGGCCCGGCGGCTGGTCGAGGAGTACGGCGTGAAGGGCTTCAAGTTCCACCCCAGCGTCCAGGGCTTCTTCCCCGACGACCGCTCGGTGGCGTACGGCCTGTACGAGGTGATCGAGGAGACCGGCACCATCGCTCTCTTCCACACCGGCCAGACCGGCATCGGAGCCGGTGTGCCCGGCGGGGGCGGCATCCGCCTCAAGTACTCCAATCCGCTCCATGTGGACGACGTGGCCGCCGACTTCCCGCATCTGAAGATCATCCTGGCGCATCCGTCGTTCCCCTGGCAGGACGAGGCCCTGGCGGTGGCGACCCACAAGCCCGGCGTGCACATCGACCTGTCCGGCTGGTCGCCGAAGTACTTCCCGCCGCAGCTCGTGCAGTACGCCAACACGCTGCTGAAGGACAAGGTCCTGTTCGGTTCGGACTTCCCGGTGCTCACCCCGGACCGATGGCTGGCCGACTTCGACAAGCTCTCCATCAAGGAGGCGGTCAAGCCGAAGATCCTCAAGGAGAACGCGGCCCGGCTGCTCGGCCTGACCAAACCGTGAGGGGTGTCAGATGCGCAACGAGGGACTGGGGTCATGGCCCGCACGCCGGGCCCGTAAGACCCCGCACCGCACGGCCCTGATCCACGGCGAGCGGTCCACCGACTACCGCACCCTGCACTCCCGCACCACCCGCCTGGCCCACGCCCTGCGCGCCCGGGGCGTCAGGCGCGGCGACCGCATCGCCCACCTCGGCCCCAACCACCCCGCCTATCTGGAGACCCTGTTCGCCGCCGGTCTCCTCGGCGCCGTCTTCGTCCCCCTCAACACCCGGCTCACCGGCCCCGAGATCGCCTACCAGCTCGCCGACTCCGGCGCCAAGGCCCTCATCCACGGCGCCGCACACGCCGGGCTCGTCGCCGGACTGCCGACCGGCACCGATGTGCGGATCCGCGTCGAGATCGGCGACGCATACGAACAGACCCTGGCGGCCGCGTCGGCCGAGCCGATCGACGAACCGGTCTCCCCCGACGACACCTGCCTCATCATGTACACCTCGGGGACGACCGGCCGCCCCAAAGGCGCGATGCTCAGCCACGGCAACATCATCTGGAACGCCGTCAATGTGCTGGTCGACCACGATCTCTTCGCCGACGAGCGCGCCCTGGTGTCCGCCCCGCTGTTCCACACCGCCGGGCTGAACATGATCACCCTGCCGGTGCTGCTCAAGGGCGGCACCTGCGTCCTGGTGGAGGCCTTCGACCCGGGAACGACCCTCGATCTGATCGAACGGCATCGCATCACGTTCATGTTCGGAGTGCCGACGATGTTCGGCCAGGTGGCCCGGCACCCCCGCTGGGCGACCGCCGATCTGTCCTCGCTCCGCATCCTCACCTGCGGCGGATCACCGGTGCCGACCCCGCTCATCGCCACCTACCAGGAGCGCGGGCTCACCTTCCTCCAGGGCTACGGCATGACCGAGGCCGCGCCCGGCACCCTCTTCCTGGACGCCGAGCACGCGACCGGCAAGGCGGGGTCGGCGGGCGTACCGCACTTCTTCAGCGACGCACGGGTCGTACGGCCCGACCTCACCCCGGTCGGCATCGGCGAGACCGGCGAGGTGGTGGTGCGCGGACCACATGTGATGCCCGGCTACTGGGGGCTGCCCGAGGAGACGGAGGCCGCGTTCGCGGACGGCTGGTTCCGCAGCGGGGACGCGGCCCGGATCGACGAAGACGGCTATGTGTACATCGTCGACCGGATCAAGGACATGATCATCTCCGGCGGCGAGAACATCTATCCCGCCGAGATCGAGGACCTCCTGCTCGCCCATCCGGGCATCGCCGAGTGCGCGGTGATCGGTGTACCGGACGGCACATGGGGCGAGGTGCCCCGCGCGGTCGTCGTCCCGGCGGCGGGCGTCGAACTCGACCCGGAGCAGGTGCTGGCATCACTGTCCGGGCGACTCGCCAAGTACAAGATCCCCAAGTCGTTGGTGGTCGCGGACGACCTTCCGCGCACCGCCTCCGGAAAGCTCCTCAAGTCCCGGGTGCGCGACCGCTTCGGCACCGCCGCCCCTGAACAGGAAGCCGATTCATGAGCATCACCGTCAACGGCCTGGACGAACTGACGAAGCTCGCCGGCGCGGACCTCGGCACCGGCGAGTGGATCGAGGTCACCCAGGACCACATCGACACCTTCGCCGACGCCACCGACGATCACCAGTGGATCCACACCGACCCGGAGCGAGCGGCCCAGGGCCCCTTCGGCGCACCGATCGCGCACGGCTACCTCACGTTGTCCCTGTTCATCCCCCTCTTCACCCAACTGCTTGACGTACGGGGCGTGACCACCAAGGTCAACTACGGCCTGGACAAGGTGCGCTTCCCCGCACCGGTGAAGGCCGGATCCCGCATACGGCTCGCGGCCCGGCTCACCTCGGTCGAGGACGTACCCGGAGGCGTCCAGATCACCGTCGACGGCACGATCGAGGTGGACGGCGGGACGAAGCCCGCGGCCGTGGTGCGGAGCCTCTCCCGCTTCTACGTCTGATACGTCCGATACGTCGCCCAACGCCGAACCGGCTTCCCGGAACCTCGGCTCAGGCGGCGAGCACCTGCGCCACCGCCATCGCGGGCAGCGGCGCCGCCGGGATGCGTACCGGCGCGACCGGGCCATGAGCGGGCCATACGCGGTAGGTGGTCTTGGCCGGATCCACCAGGGGCTCACCGAGAGCGATCCGCCCCTGGGAGTACAGCCTGTCGCATACGGGGGTGGGCAGCGCGACGTAGCAGCCGCCCCTGTTGGTGACGGAGTCGTACGGCTGCCAGTAGCCGTACCGGCGCCGTCCACTCGCGTGCACGGTGCAGAACACCGGAGTGCGGGAGTTGGACATGACGCGGAGAACTCCGGCGGCAGCCTCGAACGGGACCTCGGAACGGGAGCGGGACGGGTAGCGGACGGCGGACATCAAGGCTGCCTTTCCGAGGGGCCGGGACTCAAGATCAGCTACTCAATTAAAGCAGCTATTTGATCTCGATGGCACAACTCCCTTTCAAACGGCGGGGCTTGAGCATGTCGGCGCGGACACCGGTAGCATTGCGAGACTACTCTCGATTCAAGACCACTACCGGAATCACCCAAGGGGAGCAGCCGTGCCCGACCGCGGGAACCACATCACCTTCCAGCACGGCCAGGAGTTCCTGGCCGCGATCTCCGAGCGCTGGAACTACCAGATCCTGCGGGAGGTGTTCTTCGGCGTCGGCCGGTTCGGCGAGCTCAAGCGAGCGCTGGGCATCTCGGCGAACATCCTCACCGCGCGGCTGAACAGCCTCACCGAACTGGGCCTGCTCACCAAGCGCGCCTACCGCCAGGACAAGCCCTGGTACGAGTACGAGCTCACCGACAGCGCCCGCGAACTCGTCGTCCCCGCCATCGCGGCCATCACGCGCTGGGCCGAGAGCCATGCGACCGACAGCGACATCAGCCATTACCCACTGATGCACACGGTATGCGGCAACCCGACCAATCCATACCTCGCCTGCAGCAGCTGCCATCAGCCGGTCGAGGCATCGACCCTGCGGCCGGTACCCGCCGAGGAAGGTGGCGCCCGCTGAACAACCCAGCCCGAGGGCCCGAGGGCGACGCGACCGAGGAGACTAGTAGCGAATCGAAACTAGTAGCGTTACGCTACTAGGTATGACAGACACCGCACACGCGACATCCGTCCCCGACTGGGTCCTGAAGTTCATGGACGCCATCGACACCCTGGAGTTCGACGAGGGCTTCGCGCCGCTCACCGAGGACACCGAGATGTACTTCGGCACCGCGCATATCCATGGCGCCGAGGCCATCAAGGCGTTCTTCGTCAAGATCGACGAGCCGCTGAACATCACCCACGAGGTTCTGGAGTTCTGGACCGCGGGCGACGGCGTCCGCCTGCTGCGCGGCGAGGCGACCATGGCCAAGAAGAGCGCTCCGGACCAGGTGGTGCGCGCCCCGTTCATGCACATCTTCTATCTCGACCAGGAAGACCCGGTTCGCGTCCGGGCACTCCGCGTCACCGCGGGCCCGCTCCAGACCGACGCCGTGATGTGACCTCCGCCCCGGGGGTCGGCCGACGGCCCCCGGAGGCACACCCCTCGCCGCCCTGCGCGCACCCTCCATCGACAGCCTTCCGGGGTATCAGCATGCTTGCTATTTAGTAAGCACGCTTATACTGTCTCAGCATGCTTATGGACGGTCGAATCCCCAGCTTCCTCACCGTGGAGGTCGGCTCATGACGGCTCTGTCCCTCCCCGACGCCCGCGCGCTCGTCATGGCGGCGATGACGGCCTGCGGGCATTCCGCCGAGGCCGCCGAGACCATCGCCGATCATCTGCTCGACTGCGAGCTGCGCGGGCTGTCCTTCGGCGGGCTCGCCCGCGCGCTGTCCATAGCGGAGCGCATCCACACAACCGAGGCGGTGCCGCGGCCGATCCGGGTCGTCGCCGAGACGCCGGTGTCCGCCACCGTGGACGGCGGCGACCAGGTGGGCTACCTCGTCGGCATGCACGCGCTGCGGCTGGCCATGACGAAGGCCCGCGCCCAGGGGGTCGCGGTCGTCGGCGCGCACAACACCTGGTACACCGGGATGTTCTCGTACTACCTGGAGAAGGCCGCGGCCGCCGGACTCGCCGGGATGATCGCGGGCAGCGGACCGGCGGTGGTGGCACCGCACGGCGGCACCGAAGCCCGGTTCGGCACCAACCCGATCGCGTTCGGGTTCCCGGCCACCCCGACTCCCGTCATCTGGGACATCGGCACCTCCGCCGTGATGTACGGGGAGGTGCGGCTGAAGGCGCGGCTCGGCGAGAGGCTCGCCCCCGGCCAGGCCTACGACGCGGCCGGGGCCCCGACGCTCGACCCGGCCGCCGCACTCGAGGGCGCGTTCGGCGTATGGGGCGCGCACAAGGGCTCCGGGCTCGCCCTGGTCGTCCAGTTGCTCGGCATGATGACCGGGGCGGCCGCCGACCCGCCGGGCGTTTCGGACTGCGGCTTCTTCGTCGTGCTGGTCGACCCCGGCGTGCTCACCGACCCGGACGACTACCGGCGGCGGGTCGTGGCCTTCGCGGAATCGGTCCGCGCCACCCGTCCGGTCGAGGACGGCCGCCCGGTGCGGATGCCGTTCGACCGCTCGGCGGCCCGCCGGGACGAGACACTCCGGCACGGCGCCATCGACGTACCGGAAGCGGTGGTGGCGGCCCTGCGCGAGGAGGCCGCGGGTGCCGGAGGTGTCTGAGGACCCCGACGCCTTCATGGAGGACCCCGACGCCTTCACGATCGAGCCCTCCCCTTCGGGCCGGTTCCTGTGCGGCGGCTGCGCCCCGCACGACGCCTGCCGCCTGGGCGTCGAGATCGCCGGTGTGCGGGACGACGCGGTGCGGTTCGAGGTCGTGTGCCCACCGTTCTGGCACGGCGGACCCGGTGTCGCACACGGCGGCTGGACCGCCGCGGTGTTCGACGACGCGCTCAACGTGGTCGCGCTGCGGCTCGAACCGCGGCTGGTCACGAAGTCGCTGACGGTCCGCTACCTCCGCCCGGTCCCGGTCGGGCGGCCCGTCGACGTCCTGGCGCGGATCGAGCGGCACACCGGCAGGCAGTGGGACGTCTCCGCCGAGATGACGCTCGCCGGCACGGCGCTGGCCACCGCCCGGGCCGAGCTGCGGACCCGGCGGCCACACCACTTCGCCCGTCACGAGGCCTGGCTCGCCCACCGGACACCGTCCCCCAACGGACCCCACACAGAAAGCTGAGAACGCCATGGTCGAATTCCTCACCGGGCTGCAGCCCCTCGAGACCGGCGAAACCGACCCCGACCTCATGATCTCCAGGATCCAGGAACTGGACCGCTCGCAGGTCATCGACCGGGTCCTCCTCGGGTACTCCGCCACCTGGCCGCACAACCACGCCACCGCGCCCTTCGCGCTGGCGATGTCGGAGAGGTTCTCGCCGATCGTCGCGCACCGTCCGGGCGTGATGGCGCCGGTGGCCGCCGCGCGCTACTTCGCCACCCTCGACGTACTCGCCCGGGGCAGGCTCGCCATCAACGTGGTCGTGGGCGGCTCCGACAAGGACCTGCGCCGCGAGTCGGACGACCTGCCCAAGGCCGACCGCTACCGGCGGGCGGTCGAGTACCTCGACATCATCCGCCGCGCCTGGACCGAGACCGAACCCTTCGACCACCACGGCGAGTACTACACGGCCGAGGCGGTGAAGCTGCGGACCAAGCCGGTGCGGGGCCAGGTGCCCATCTTCATGGGTGGCGAGAGCGCCGACGCCGTGGACTTCGGCGCCCGCCACGCCGACCTGTACATGCTGTGGGGAGAACCGCTCGCCGGTACCAAGGAGCGCATCGACCGGGTCACCGCGGCGGCCGAACGCCACGGCCGCGCCATGCGGTTCTCGCTGAGCCTGCGCCTGTTCATCGGTGACACCGACGACGACGCCTGGGCCCGGGCCCGGGCCGTGGAGCGGCAGATCGCCGAGGCCGCCGGAACCCCGGCCTTCCTGCGCTCGTCGTCGACCGACACCTCCGTCGGACGGCAACGGGCTCTCGCCCTCACCGACCACGAGCTGCACGACGACTGCTTCTGGACCGGGCTGACCAAGCTCCTGGGCGGCTTCGCCAACTCCCAGGCGCTCGTCGGCACCGAGGAGCGCGTCCTGGACACCCTCGGCAGGTACCGGGAGCTCGGAGTCGACGCGTTCTTGGTGACGACGGGCGCCGAAGCGACCTGGGACCCGTCGCTGGAGTCCTTCCTGGCCCGGGCGAAGAAGGAGCTGGCATGACGGCGTCCGTCGCCCGGGGCAATGGCGCCCCGGGTCTGGAGGGATTCTCCGATCTCGCCGACGGCACGGTCGGCGGGCTGCTCGCCGCCCGCGCCGCACTGCGCCCCGACAAGCCCGCGCTCGTCTTCGACGACAGTGAACTGACCTACGGCGCGCTCGACGCCGCGGTCACCGACGTGGCACGCGGTCTGATATCCGCGGGCGCCACCCCGGGCAGCTCGGTCGGGATCTTCCTGCCCAACCGGCCCGAATATCTGCTCGCCTGGCTGGGAGCGGCCCGCGCCGGGGCCGTCGAAGTCCCGATCAACATCGCCTACAAGGGCTCCTTCCTCGACCACGCGCTCCGCGGCACCGGCGTGCGGGTGCTGGTCACCGACGCGGCCCTGCTGGAACTCGTCGCCGAGCTGCCGGACGTACCGCATACCCTCGAGACCGTCGTCCTGCTCGACGGCGAACGCCACCGCCGCACCCCGCCCGGAGTGACGGTACGGACGTGGAACGACCTGCTCACGGCCGGCGGCCCGGGGGTGGAGCTCCCCCGCGTCGCGCCGGGGGACCCGGTCGCGATCATGCTCACGTCCGGAACGACCGGGCGCAGCAAGGGAGTTGTCCACCCGCATCTGATGCCGCTGGTCGCCGCGCGCGAGTGCGCGGCGCAGATGGCCACGACCGCCGATGAGCGGCTGTACACCTGCCTGCCGCTGTTCCACGGCGCCGCGCAGATCAACATATCCCTGCACGCCTTCTACGCGGGGGCGACCCTGGTCCTCGGGCGCCGGTTCAGCGCCAGCAGGTTCTGGGACGAGCTGCGCGACCACCGGGTCACCCAGTTCAACGCGCTCGGTTCCGTGCTGCCGATGCTCCTGGCGCGGCCTCCGTCCGACCGTGATCGCGACCACCGGGCGACGAAGGTGTTCGCCGCGCCCGCCCCGCCGCAAGTGCTGCATCCGTTCGAGGAGCGCTTCGGCGTCCATGTCGTCGAGGGCTACGGACTCACCGAGATCAAGAACGTGCTCTACAACCCTCTCGGCGCCCGGAAGGTCGGCTCGCTGGGCCTGCCCACCGCATCGTCCGTTCTGGAGATCCACGACGAGTCGGGGCAGCGTGCCGCGCCCGGCCGGGCCGGGGAGATCGTGTACCGGCCCCGCCTGCCGGACATCATGTTCTCCGGCTACCACCGCGATCCCGAAGCGACGCTCGCGACCATGAAGGATCTGTGGTGGCACACCGGCGACCTGGGCTACACGGACGAGGACGGCTACTTCTACTTCATCGACCGCAAGAAGGACGCGTTGCGCCGCCGGGGTGAGAACATCTCCTCCCACGAGATCGAATCGGTTCTGCTCGCCTGTCCCGGCGTCCTGGCCGCCGCCGCCATCGGCACCCCGTCGGAGCTGGGCGAGGACGAGGTCCTCGTCGTCGTGCAACCCGAACCCGGCCACGAGCTGGATTTCACGGAGCTGTTCGCCCACTGCGACCGCTCGATGCCGCACTTCATGGTCCCCCGCTACTACCGCGTCGTGGACCGGCTTCCCGTCACCCCGAACGGCAAGGTGCGCAAACACCAGCTCCGTGACCAGGGCCGCGTCGGGGCCTGGGACGCACTCGCCGCCGGGCTCACCCCCACCCGCCACGTCTGAGGAACCGCCATGTCCCTGCCCGACGGAGTGCGCATCCGCGAGATCGCGCCCCGGCTGACCTTCCAGGACCATGCGGTCCCGACCGACGTCAAGATCGAACTCGTGCGGCGCCTGATCGATGCCGGTGTCCGCGAGTTCGAGCTGTCCTCCTTCGTCCGGCCCGACCTCGTACCGGGTCTCGCCGACGCCGCGGAGGTGTTCGCCCGCGTGCCGCGGGTCCCCGGGCTCAGCCTCGGCTGCTGTGTCGGCAACGCGCGCGGGCTCGCCCGCGCGGTCGACGCCGGAGCCGACACGGCGCATTTCCTGCTCTCCGCCGACGAGGAGTTCGCCCGCGCCAACATCGGACGGTCCACCGCGGACTCGTTGCGCGAGCTGGAGCGCATGGCCGCGTACGCCGCGGACAAGGAGATCCTGCTCGGCACGTATGTCATCTTCGCCTGGGGTGGGCCGACCGGCCCCGCGCGCACCGGCGAGGATCTCCAGCCGCTGGCCCGGCGGCTCCTCGACATCGGGGTGGAGCACTGGATCCTCGCGGATTCCTCCGGCTACGCGGCACCGCCCCAGATCCGCGAACTCGTCAGCGCCGCGCTCACCCACGTACCGTCCGGGAACCTGACCGTGCAGATCCACGACGGCCGCGGCATGGGCCTCGCGGCCCTGCTCCCGCTCCTCGAACTCGGCGTCCGCGCCATCGACACCTCCCTCGCCGGCAGCGGCGGCCATCCGGCGATGCCCGGTGCCCAGGGCGGGGGTCTGTGCACCGAGGACGCCGTGCAGATGCTCGAACTGTGCGGTGTGGACACCGGTATCGATCTGCCCCGCCTCATCGAGACGGCGAACTGGCTCACCGGCGAGATCGGTGTGCCCGGCAAGGGGTTCGTCCGGCACACCGGTCGCGTGCCGAGCACGGCCCGCCCCGGCGATCCGCTCACCTTCACCTGGTGACGCGGGGCGAGAGCCCGCGTCCGGCGCGCCACCGTCGCGCCGACCCACGCATACCGGTTCAGCAGCATGAATCAAGGAGGACCAGTGACGCATACCCGTACGCCCACGATCGTCGTCGCCAGCGCCGGGCTGACCGGCCTCTCCGCGGCGATTTCCGCCCGGGAGGCCGGCGCCCGCGTGGTGCTGCTGGAGAAGGGCGGCCGCGAGGACGTCGGCGGGAACGCGGCCTTCTCCGGCGGTCTGTTTCTGTTCCGCTATGACGGGCCGGACGACCTGACCTCCATCACCGAGGACTTCGAGCCGGGCATGGCGGCCGACCGGAACGCTCGTCGGGCTCGCCGAGCGGATCGGGGTGCCCGCGGACCGGCTGACGCACACGCTGCAGACGTTCAACAACGCCTGCGCGCCCGGCGACACCATCAGTGAGGATCGCGGCACGTCCGGCATCACCCCGCCGAAGTCCCGCTGGGCGGCGCCCCTCGACCGGCCGCCGTATGTCGCCTACCACGCCGTCGCGGGGCTCACCTTCACCTTCGGCGGCATCCGGATCGACCAGGACGGACGGGCCCTCGGGGCCGACGGGGCGCCGGTGCCGGGCCTGTACGCGGCGGGTGAGGCCATCGGCGGTCTGTTCTACGGCGACTATCCCGGTGGCGCCGCCCTGATGCGCGCCGCGGTGTTCGGCCGCGCGGCCGGACACACCGCCGCGGCCGAAGCCGCGTCGGCGCCTCATCCGGCCTGACCACACCGCGCGGACCGGGGACCGACCCGCGGGGGCTCCCCCGCGGGTCGGTCATCCGCGCGTCTACTCCTCCGGGCGGCCCATGTCCCGGAGTTCGTTCTCCACCACGAGCGCCGCCTGCCGCAGGCGGCCGTCGGTGGCGGCGATGTCGTCCCGCCCGAGTGTGGCGTTCAATGTGTCGCTGATCTTGAGAACCTCGTCGCTCATCTCCTCCAAGGCGGCCAGGCCCGCCTCGGTGACCTGGAGCGAGAGCGCCCGTTCGCTCTCCGGATGCGCGGCGCGGGCCACGAATCCGCGATTCTCCAGTTGTGTGACCATCCGCGTCATGGTCTGCGGCCGCGCATAGCAGCGGCGTGACAGCTGAGCGAGGCTGAGATGGGGTTGATTGGCCAGGATGCGCAGGGCGGTGTAGCTGGACAGCGTCATCTTCCACGGACGCAGTCGGGTGTTCCCGATCCTGGTGACCGCCCGCTCGAGCCGGAAGACCGCATCGATCAGCGAGGACGCCTCGTCCATGCCTGCGGCGGCCCCGGCCGGCGAGCGACCGTCGTCGAACGGGTTGATGTAGGGGAGAGCGCTGGACACCTGTACAGCATACGGCCCACGGGGGCGGAACATCAGCATGCTTGCATTATTCCTAAGCATGCTTTTATTGTGTAAGCATGCTTACATCGACGAGTTCGCAGCAACCGGGCCCCGACACCACGCGTTTCCGGGCCGTCCTCGGCCATTTCCCCAGCGGCATCACCGCCATCACGTCGCGCGACGCGCAGGGCGGGCCGGTGGGCATGACCGTCGCGTCGTTCACCTCCGTCTCGCTCACCCCTCCGCTCGTGGCGTTCCTGCCCGGCAAGACGTCATCGACGTTCCCGGTCATCGCCGAACGCGGCACTTTCTGCGTGAACGTCCTCGCCACCGGCCAGGAGCGGATCTGCCGCGCCCTGTCGGTGCCGGGAGGCGACAAGTTCGCCGAGGTGGCCTGGCGGCCGGGGCCGCACGGAGACCCGGTCATCGACGGCGCGGTCGCCTGGATCGACTGCGGGATCGAAGCCGTGCACGACGCCGGTGACCACTACATCGTCATAGGGCGGGTCAATGACCTCGACGCCGACAGCACGGCGTCACCCCTGCTGTTCTTCCGGAGCCGCTACAACCACCTGGTATCCGCATGACTGGTGAGCGACCGCGACGGCGGAAAAACGGCCAACTTCACGGTCCCGCACTCCGGGCGTTGTCGGCCCCTCGGCCCGCTCCTACAGTGGGAGCGCTCCCATAGCTCCCATAACCCCGTAGCCCCATGGCCCGCCGCGACCGCGTGCCCCTTCATGGAGGTCCTCCATGCGCGTTCATCATCCTCGGCGCCGGGCGTGGGCGGCCGCGGTCTTCCTGGCCGCGGCGAGCCTGGCCGCCACCGCCCTCGACGCACCGGCGGGCGCCGCCGACAGCCTCGGAGCCGGTCCCGGCATCAAGCCCGGTGTCGAGGACGACGGAGCCGACTGCGCGGTGCCCGCCCCGGGCGCCGGGACCGCCAACTCCAAACTGCCCGACCCCTTCATCAGGCTGGACGGTACGCGCGTCACCGCCAAGTCCGACTGGCGGTGCCGACGGGCAGAGATCAAGAAGCTGGCGGAGCGGTTCGTCTACGGCGAGAAGCACCCGAAGCCGGCGAGTGTCACCGGTACGGTCTCCGGCACCAGCATCACCGTGAACGTGACGGATCAGGGCAGGAGTTCCAGCTTCTCGGCGAAGGTCGAACTGCCCAGTGGCCCGGGACCGTTCCCGGCCGTGGTCGTCCTGGGAGGGTTCGGGGCGGACACGGCCACCATCAAGGCCTCCGGCGCCGCCGTCATCTCCTACGACCCCCTCGCCGTCGGCAGAGAGGGCACTCCACGGAACAACAAGCAGGGCGCGTTCTACAGCGTCTACGGCTCATCGAGCAGCACGGGGCTGCTCATGGCCTGGGCCTGGGGCGCCAGCCGGATCATCGACGTCATCGAGCAGTCGGGCGGCGGCATTCTCAAGGCGGACGCGATCGGTGTCACGGGATGCTCGCGGTACGGCAAGGGTGCCTTCGCGGTCGGCGCGTTCGACCAGCGCATCGCCCTGACCATGCCGATCGAGTCGGGCACCGCCGGGCTCCCCATCTACCGCGGGGTTCCGGGAGAGAGCGGTGCACAGCCGCTGAGCAGCGCCTACTCCGAACAGCCGTGGCTGGGCGACGCGTTCGGCGCCTTCACGGGCAACCCGGCCACGCTGCCGGTGGACTCCCACGAGATCGTGGCCATGGTCGCGCCGCGGGGTCTGTTCATCATGGAGAACCCGCATATCGACTGGCTGGGCGCCAGGTCCGGGAGCGTGGCGGCCCTGGGCGGAGCGGAGGTCTACAAGGCGCTCGGCGCGGGGAGCGACATCAGCTACTGGTCCGACATCCAGGACGCCAACCACTGCGCCGTCCGGTCCGAGTGGAAGGCTCCCCTGCAGCAGAACATCCGGAAGTTCCTGCTGCGGACGGGGGATGACCCCGGCGTGATCAGGGTCTCCGGCAAGAAGGCGGGCAACCTGGCCGAATGGCGGAACTGGCAGACCCCGATCCTCACCGGTCAGCCCTGACGCCGGTGGCGAAGCCCGGTGGCCGGATCCGTACGCCGTCCGGTCAGGGGCGCGGGTGGGCATCGTGGGTGAGGAGGGCGAGCTGGACGCGGTTGTCCAGGTCCAGTTTGGCCAGGGCGCTGGAGAGGTGGGCCTTGACCGTGCCGAGGGAGAGGTGCAGGCGAGTGCCGATGTCCGTGTTGGACAGGCCCTCGGCGACCGCCTCGGCCACCTCGCGCTCGCGTTCGGTGAGCAACGCCAGCCGCTGCCGGGCGCGTTCGGCGCGGTCGTCCGGCCCGCCCGGCCCACCCGCCGCGTGCCGGATGAGGGCACGCGCGGCGGACGGCGACAGCGCGGGCTCGCCACCGGCCGCCCGCCGTACCGCCTCGACGATTTCCTCGGGTACGGCGTGTTTGACGAGGTACCCGGCGGCGCCGGAGCGCATCGCCTCCAGCACCAGGCCGTGCTCGTCGAAGGTGGTCAGCACGATCACCTGGGGTGACTGGGCACCGCCGCGGGTGAGCTCACGGGTGGCCGCGAGACCGTCCACGACCGGCATCCGGATGTCCATGAGGACCACATCGGGCGTGTGTTCACGGACGGCGGCGGTCACCTCGGCACCGTCCGACGCCTCCCCCACGACCTCTATACCGTCCGCCCCGCGCAGCATCATCTTCAGCCCGGTCCGCACCAGGGGGTCGTCGTCGGCCAGCAGCACTCGGATCATCGCGTCACCTCGTGGGCCACGGTAGCCGGGCGCGCAGTGTGAACGTGCCGTCGGCGGCGGTGTGGTCGAGGGTGCCGCCGTCGAGACGGACGCGTTCGGCGAGCCCGGTCAGACCCGCGCCGGTGCCCGGCACCGCCCCGTCGGCGCGTGGCGCGGCGGGCAGCCCATTGCGCACCTCCACCGTGAGACCGCCGCCGGGCCCTCCGGCCAGACGTACGCTGACGGGTGTGCCGGGCGCGTGCTTGCGGGCGTTGGTCAGGCCCTCCTGGGCCACGCGGTAGGCGGTGCGGTGCATTTGCAGCCGCAGGCCGCGGACGGCATCGGCGGCCAGTTCGGTACGGAAGTCCACCGACTGGCCCGTGGCGCGGGCGTCCGCGACCAGACCGTCGATGTCCGCGATCCGTGGCAGCAGCGACACCGGTTCTCCCCCGCCCTCCGCCCGCAGCAGGTGCAGCACCTCCTGCAACTCCTCCACGGCCTGATGCGCGTTCCCCCGGATCACCTCGGCGCTCTCGGCGACCTCGGCACTGCTCAGCGCGGGACCGGCGCCCGCTTCCGCCTGCCGGGTGCGGTAGGCCAGCGCCCCCGCGTGGACCGAGAGCAGGGAGATGCGGTGCGCCAGCACGTCGTGCATCTCGCGGGCGATGGCCTGGCGTTCGCCACGGCGGGCGTCGGCGAGCCGGCGCTCGTTCTCGGCCCGAGCCCGCTCGGCGTCCGCGCGCAGCCGCTCGACGAGCAGCCGCCGGGACCGCAGGGCGTTGCCCGAGGCGAAGGCGGCCAGGAGGTAGGCCAGCGAGAACGCCGCGTCGAACCACAGGTCGTCAGCCGCTCCCGACAGCAGCGGAGAGGGCACCATGCACACCACGTACGCGCCGAGCATCAGCAGCGCCTGCCGCCAGCGCAGGCGCAGCGCGAGGTTGGTGACGATCACCGCACCGGCGGGCAGAGCGCTGGTCGCCAGCGCCACCGAGGGCAGCCCGATCAGCGCCACGGCGAGCGGGAAACCGCGCCGCCACCACAGCGCGCAGCAGGCCACGAGCCCCAGCAGCGGGTCCAGTTCCGCCGCCCACCCCGGCAGATCGCCCTGCTCCTTCACCACTCCGAGCACGACCATGCCGAGGAAGACGGCCAGGCAGAAGACGACCGCGTCCACCGCCCGGTCGCGCCGGGTGTGCCCGGCCGGGAGGGCGGGGTCGAGGCCGTTGTTCATGAGGTGAGGGTATGCGGACCGCGAAGGGCGGCACATCGGCCAACCGGCCAGACGTCCCCTGGCCATCGGTCTGACTCCCGCCATCTCCTTGTGGACCATCGGCGAATGGTGCCGACCCCGGTGGTCCCCGCAGGCTGTTCCCATCCGGAAGACGGGAGAGAACGAGATGGGTGCAGCTCAGGTCAGCAGGGCGCGGTTTCTGCGGCTCGCGGGGGCCGTCGCGGTCGGCGCGGCACTGCCCGCCGGGTACGCCGCCGCGGCGGAGTGGCACGACAGCCCACGCGCCCCGGCCGATCGGGAGCGGGCGGGGGACGCCCGGCCGGGCGGGGTGCGTTATCGCGGGGTCGTCTACGAAGTGGGCGAGGGCGAGACGCCTGCGACGGCGTGGAGCGCGGCTCGTACCCGGGCCGACCTGCGGGCGATCCGCCACCAACTGCACGCCGACACGGTGAAGATCACCGGCGATGGTGTCGAACGGCTCACCCGCACCGCGGCCGAGGCGGCCGAGAACGGACTGCGTGTCTGGCTGGAGCCGACCCTCGGCGATGTGCCCGCTTCGGGCATCCTCGACCACCTCGCGGAGACCGGACGGTTCGCCGAACGACTGCGTCGGCAGGGTGTGCGGGTTCATCTGAACGTGGGGTGCGAGTTCCTGCTGTTCGTCCCCGGGATCGTGCCCGGCGCCACCGCGACCGAGCGGATCGAGAACCTGGTCAAGGGCAACTACGACCCGGTGAAGACCGCTCGGCGACTGCGCCGCTTCACCGCACGGGCCGCCACCGTCGGCCGCTCGGTCTTCCACGGGCCGCTGTCGTACGGGGCCGCACAGGACGAGGACGTGGACTGGGACCTGTTCGACCTGGTGTGCATCGACTACTACGGCTGGTATCCGAACCGCGCCGGGCACGTCAAGGAGCTGCGCAAGTACCAGCGTCACGGCAAGCCGCTCGCGATCACCGAGTTCGGCTGCTGCACCTTCGAGGACGCACCCCGCCTGGGCGGCATGGCCTGGGACGTCGTCGACTATGACAAGACGCCCCCGCGGGTCAAGAAGGGGCTGGTGCGCAGCGAGCACACACAGGCGGCGTATCTGACCGATGTGTTCGGCGTGTTCGAGTCGATGAACCTGTACGCGGCCATGGCCTACACCTTCGTCACGCCCGACGCCCCACACCGCCGCGACCCGCGACTCGACCTGGACATGGCCGCCTACAGCCTGGTGAAAGTGATCCGGGACCGTCCGTCGGAGCCGGATTCTCCCTGGCACTGGGAGCCCAAGGAGTCCTTCCGGGCCCTGGCCGGCGAGTACGCCCGCCACGGACGGCGTCCCTCACCACCGCGGACACCGCTCCAGACACCCCGAGTTGATTCATGAGCGCTCATAGGACCAGCCATCGCGTGGCGGGGCGAAGGGCATGTTCAACGCGGCCCGGTCCGCCGCACTCCCGTTCCGGGCGTCTCGTCGGGGCCGGTGCGCGCGGTCTCGGCAGGTGCGTGCGCACCTCTGGCGCCATACCGGCGCAGCAGCCACAGGCCGTACATCAAGTGGAAGGCGTACACGCTCGCCTGCCACCAGTCCGGGGCCGAGCCGGGAGAGTGGATCTGGAAGAAGTCGTCGAGGCCGTGGACGATCACCATCGGCCAGATCGAGCCGATCGCGTAGCGCAGTGCGGCGCAGGTGAAGCCGAAGAATCCGGCGGACAGCAGCTGCCACAGGGTGTCGTCGAGCGGGTCGCCGAAGAACAGGAAGTTCTGGATGTGCCCCGCGCCGAAGAGGACGGCGACGCCGACGGCCGCGCGCACCGGGCCGAGTGGGCCAAGGGCCTGCTGGACCAGTCCCCGGCTGTACATCTCCTCGTTGATACCGACCCACAGCAACGACACCAGGCCGCTGACCGCAACGGTGGCACTGCCCTCGAGGCCCGCCACGGTGTACGAGCAGGCGACCAGCAGCATCGGCACGGCGAGCCACCAGCCGCGCGGGCGGCCGAGCGCGGCCACCCCGGAGACGCGCAGCCATCCCCACCGCCACAACACGAGCCACACCCCCGTGGCGCAGCCGGCGTTGACCAGGGTGGCGCCGAGATCGGGGTACCAGGAGGGCGCCAGCGGAGGCAGGATCACCTTGGCGAAGAGCAGCAGCACGGTGTGCCATGCGAACGTCAACTCCACCGCGCCCCACAGCGGATGACGGATGACGTGGTCTTTCCACGACTGCATCACGGGGACGAGCGTAGCCGCGGGCGCGGCGAAGGGACCGCGGAGCTTTCGGTGGTCGAGATGATCCGGTCTTGCTTCGCCACTCCTGGCTGGACTTTCGGCACCGGGCCTCCTACGCCGGACGGGCCCGGCGGGCGCGGTAGGCGCGTTGGCGGCAGGCGTCGGAGCAGAAGGTACGAGGGCGGCCGGTGGAAGCGGGGCGGGAGACGGGGTTGCCGCACTGCGGACAGAGAGTTTCGTAACGGCCTGATGTTTCGTCGCGGGCATTGGGCTGGTTCCGGACGAACGTCTCGATGCTGTCCAGCACGAGCCGGAGCCCGAACTCGAAGCCACGGTCGCGGGGATGATGCAGGGCACCCGCGGCGCGGAGGCTCGCCACCACGGGATAGCGCGCCGGGACGAAGACGGCGTCCCAGAAGTGGGCGCGGGCGGCCCACCACTGCTCGTCGGTCAGGCCGGAATGGCGCTCGACGGCGGCGGCGTCGAGGGCGTCGCGGGCAGCGCCGCGCACATAGGCGTCGACCAGGTCGAACACATGGACCAGCGCCGCCGGGGGCAGACCGGTCGCGGTGAGCACCCGCAGGACGGACTCGTACCAGGCGAAGCCGTGGGGGCCCAGGGCGGGGCGCCCGGCCGGGAGGCGCAGGATCCAGGGATGGCGCTGGTAGAGGCCCCAGTCGGCGCGGGCGGACAGCTCCAGCCGGGTCCGCCAGTCGCCCGGCGCCGCATCGGCCAGGGGGACTTCGCCCATCACGGCATCCGTCATGAGGTCGAGCAGTTCGGCCTTGCCGGGCACGTACCGGTAGAGCGACATCGTGGTGCAGCCGAGCCGTTCGGCGATCCGGCGCATGGACACGGTGGCAAGTCCTTGCGCGTCGGCGATCTCGACGGCGGTGCGCACGATCTGCTCAAGGGTGAAGGCGGGGCGCCGACCTCGGTTGGGGCGCTCGCCCAGGCCCCAGAGCAGTTCCAGGCCGCGCACGGCGCTCGCCTCCTCGCCGTGGCCGGATGTCATCCGCCATCACCCCGCCAAACGTTGACCACCACTCAGCGTATGCGTACAGCATAAACAATGAAATCGCACCGAATGACTCGTTCAATGATGGTCCTCGCCTGCCTCGCCGCCACCCTCTCCGGGACTCTCGCCGCCGGACCTCGGGACCGGGCAGTGGCCCTGTCCCGGGAACCGGTCGGCATGGACCCGGCCTGGCGGCAGCAGGTGCTCCGCGTCCCCGGCACCTTCGTGCGGCCCACATCGGTGACCGTCGAAGGAGACGGCGGCACCGTCACCGACGCCGACGGGGCGTTACGGGAGGACGGCGCGGCAGCGGTCCTCACCACGACCGCACCGCGGGGCGTGCGGCTGGTGATCGACCTCGGCGTACTGGCGGGAGGCTACGTCGAGTTGGGGATCCGGCGCGCGTCGGGCGCGCCGATCAGGGCGTCGTACGCGGAGGCGCGCCAGTACCTCGGCCCGGCCGGGGACGCCGATCCCGATCCCGACGGCTTCTTCTACGGGGGCCGGTCCCTGGGCACCGACGACGACCCGGACGGACGGGCGGACGTCTACGCCCCACCGCGCGGATCCACCGTGCTGCGCAGCCCCGGTCTGCGCGGCTCCCAGCGGTACGTCGCGATCACGCTGGACGGACCCGGCTCGCTCGCTCTGGACTTCGTACGGGTGCGGCAGACGACCTTCCCCGGCGCGTACGACGGGCACTTCCTCTCCAGCGACCCGGTGCTCAACCGTGCCTGGTACGCGAGCGCCTACGGCCTGGATCTGTCGACGGCCCGTGGCCGCCGTACCGCCGTGGGGCGGCCGTGGGTCGTCATGGACGGCCCCAAGCGGGACCGCACCGTGTACGCGGGCGACGTCCAGCTGGTGGCCCTGGCCGCGTACCAGCAGGGCGGCGCGTACCGCCGGGTACTGCGCGACACCATCAACCTGTTCGCCTGCCAGCAGCGGCCCGACGGCACGCTTCCGGCCACCAGCCTGATCGACGTGCCGTGCGAGCCCGGCGACCCCGGCC
The DNA here is from genome assembly GCF_024505145.1 of Streptomyces rugosispiralis. Lineage (GTDB taxonomy): Bacteria > Actinomycetota > Actinomycetes > Streptomycetales > Streptomycetaceae > Streptomyces > Streptomyces rugosispiralis. The sequence continues at coordinate 447,321 of NZ_JANIAA010000001.1, forward strand.
CGCCGGACGGGTCGCCGGCCGGGTTCGAACCGCCGGGCGCGGCCGGGAAGGTCAGGCTCGACAGCTTCACCCTGCTGTGGGTCGTCAGCGTGGCCGACTACCTGCGCTTCACCGGGGACAGGGCCTTTGTGAGGCCGCTCCTGCCCGTCGCACGCCGCGCCCTGCGGTTCTTCGGCGAACACGCCACGGACGCCGACGGCGGGCTGTTCCGGACCGCCGATTACGACGGGCTGCCCGCCCAGAACTGGCACACCCCGGACCGGGCCACCGGTGTCGACGCCACCACCAACGCCGCCTACTACGCGGCGCTGCGCTCACTGGCCCGGCTCGAGCGGTCCGTGGCGGGCGACCGGGGCGCCGCGGCGGCGCTCGACCGCCGGGCGGACCGGGTCCGGGCCGCGCTCCTCACCCGGCTGTGGGATCCGGCGGCCGGGGCCATGAGGCTCAACACCGACGACCCGCGCCGCGACCACACCGCCGATGCCAACGCCGCCGCCCTCGCCTTCGGGGTGCTCGACCGCCCGCGGGCCCGGCGCGCCATCGCCTACCTGGACGCGCACCTCAGCGGTCCGTACGGCACGCTCACCACCCGGCACACCGACAACCCCTATATGACGCGGTACATCTCCCCGTACGTGATGGCCCAGGAGGGCCTGGGCCGGTTCCGCCACGGGGACGGCGCCGGGGCGCTCGGGCTGATCCGCACCGCATGGGATCACATGATCCGCACGGGTCCCGGCACCCCGTGGGAGGAGGCCGGTGCCGACGGGAAGCCGGCCGTGCCCCGGCCCGGCACCTCACTGGCCTGGGGCGGACACGTCGGTATGGCCCACGCCTGGAGTACCGCGGTGCCCGCGCTGTCGATGAACGTGCTGGGCGTCCGGCCGCTCGCCGACGGCTACCGCAGGTGGGCGGTGGAGCCCGATCCGGTCGACCTGGGCTGGGCACAGGGCGATGTCCCGGTGCCGGCGGGCACGTTGTCCGTGCGGTGGCGGCGCGGGGCGGGCGACGACTCGTTCGTCCTCACCGTCCGGGCGCCGGAAGGCACGGCCGGCCGGGTCGCGGTTCCCCTCCTCCACAAGGACCGCACCATCGCCGTGGACGGGCGGATCGCCTGGCGCAACGGCCGCCCGTCGGGGGACGCGGGCCGGGGCGCCCACAAGGTGGGCGACACGGTCGTCTTCGAGGGGGTGCGTGGCGCCGCCACCTTCGCCTGGGCCGGGTAGGTCCCGGCCACGGCGGCCGCCGCGTACGGCGGTCGATGAGCGGGAGATCGCCGCGATGCGGCGGGCGATGGCGGCGGGCGAGCCGGTCGGCTACTTCGGTCTGGACATGGGCACCGCGATCGGGGTGCCGCTGGTGGCAGCCGATCCCAGGATTTCGCCCGCCACCTCGGCCGGACCGTCACCTCACCGGGCTGAGGTGGCGGGCATCGGCGTCCGGCCACGAACCGGGCGCCGGTGCGTGCCGAGGGTGTTGCGGGTGCGGAAGTGGAAGGCGAGGAGGGCGACGAGTGCGGCGGCGGTGAACCATCCGGCCTGGATGGCGAGGTACTTCGGGAGCGGGGTGGTGGAGAACCCGGCGCCGGTGGCGGCCTGCATCGCGCCGTAGGAGGGCAGATAGCGCACGACGCCGCCGTCGGAGCTGGAGCTGTAGAGCGGATTCTGCAGGGCGAGGTCGATGACGCTGGTCATCACGATGGCGAACATGCCCTCCACTTCGCGGCGCAGGAGTGAGCCGAAGGCGACCCCCAGGGCGCCATAGGTGACACCGGCGCAGAAGAGAGCCGCGGCGAGCAGGGCGGGCTGCTCGGGTCTCCAGAAGGCGCAGGTGAGGGCGGTCGCGTAGGCGGCCACCGCGGCGGAGGCCAGCGCCAGGGAGGTGAGCTTGGCGAGGACGAGATGGCTGCGGGGGTAGCCGGCCAGGGCCAGTCGGCGGTCGAAGTGGCCGCCGGTGAAGGAGGCCGCGAACATCATGAAACCGATGATCAGGGTGACGGCGTTGAGGGCACCGGTGATCTCGGTGAGCTGGTTGCCGTGCGGGGTGAGCGGGTGCCCGGTCGCGCGCAGCCGGAAGCGGGTGGGGGTGCCGGGCACGGACCAGAAGGCCAGCGCGGTCCACACGGGAATGAACAGGGCGATGCGAACCATGGCGAAGCGGTTGCGCAGATGCTCGATGAGCGCGTAGCGGGCCGCGGTCAGGAACAGGGGGCGGTGGCGGCGTATGGCGCGGAGGGGTGTCATGTGGTGGGCTCCGTGGTCCGCTCGTGCAGCAGGCCGCCCTCCAGGCGCCACAACACATCGAGACGTTCGGCGTCGTAGGCCAGGTGGGAGACCACGAGGACCGACCGGCCGTTCTCGCGCAGCCGGCCGGCCAGGTCCCAGAACCGCTGGTAGGTCTCCCAGTCGAAGCCCTGGTAGGGCTCGGCACGCCGGTCACCTCCATCGAGGGCCTCCTCCCCTTGGCGTTCCGCTATAACGAGCCGGGGGGCGTGGAGGGCACGGTGACGACCCGATATCCGGGCTGTGCGTTCATCCGATGAGGTGGGGCCGGTGCGAGGGAACCCGGTGAGCGGGCGATGGACGTCTAGGTTTCGGACATGACCAGCTCACCGTCCCGTTCCGTGGCCCAGCGCCCTTCGCGGCCGGCACCGCGGCACACCACCGCCCCGGCGCCCTTCGGCGCGCCGCATCCCTCGGCCGGCGCCGAAGCGTGGTATCTCAACGGGCATCTGCGCGACGAGAGCGGCGACGCGTACACGTGGATGGTCAGCTTCCTGAAACACCACGATGTGCGGGACCGCGCCGCCCGTCCCGGGTACGGCCTGGTGTCCACGTGCTCGGGCCCGGCGGGGGTCTCCCACCGCGCCTGGATGTCGCCCACCATGCACCGCGCGGTCCATGACGCGCTCCGCGGCGACACCGCGCTGGATCACCGGGTGCGCGAGGCGCTGACGGAGTCCCTCGCGGAGGGCCCGCTGCTGCCCGACCGGATGCTGGCCGAGCCGGTGGTGGAGTCGGCCGCGACGCTGGACATCTCCTTCGGGGAGCCGGCCGCGCTGCGCCGCGAGGAGGACGGCGGCTACCGCCTGGCCTTCCAGGACGAGGAACGCTTCGAACTCGTCCTCACCCCCCTCAAGGCGGCGGTCCCGCAGTTCGACGCCGAGGGGCGCTACCCGGGTCGGCTTCCGACCGGGGCGGACACGATGACGTCGTACTTCGTGCCCCGGCTGCGGGCCCACGGGACCCTGCGCCACGCGGACGGCAGCCGGAAGCGGCTGGCGGGGCACGCCTGGTTCGAGCAGGACTGGGGCAGCACCTACTACGACGTCCAGCGGGCCCCGGGAACGCCGGAGCACACCTGGGAATGGGCGGGCATCCAGCTCGGCAACGACTGGGAGATCAGCTGCGTCCACGCGCGCAGCACCGATCCCGTCACCGGTGCCACCACGCTGGAGTTCACCCGCGCCACGGCGGTCGCCCCGGACGGCGGTGTCAGCTACCACGACGTGGACTGGCGGCCCGTGCGCCACTGGACCTCGCTGGCCACCCTCAACACCTACCCGACGGCCGTGCGCGTGAGCGTCCCCGACCTCGGCCTGGAGGTCGAGGTGATCGCTCCGGCGGCGGCGGGCGAGGTCCGTACGCTGCTCGTCGGACGCGCCCTGTGGGAGAGCCCCGCCACCGTGCGCGGTGTCATGGGGACCGTGCCCGTGGCCGGTACGGCGTTCCTGCAGACGCTTCCCACCAACACCATCGGCGACATCGAGCACTACATGCGCCGCACCCACGACATCGCCCGTGCGGAAGCCGCCGCGCTCTACTCCGGCGATGCCACCGACGACACCGCGCTGGGGCTGCTCACCGGCATCGGCGAGCGAACGGGCCTGGACACCGCCGCCCGTATCCGCCTCCACCAGGGGGTCGCCGCTCCCCTGCTGCACCTGCTGGACAACCCCGGGCGCTCGTGGCGCCCGTACGTGGCCGCGGCCGTGCTCTGCCTTCTCGACGCCGACCCCGAGCCCTACCGGCCGCTGACCGCGGTCACCGAGCTCCTCCATGTCTCGGCGCTGGTCATCGATGACATCCAGGACAACTCCCCCACCCGGCGCGGCCGTCCGAGCGTCCACGAGGTCTTCGGCACCGCTCCCGCGATCACCGCCGGCACCCTCGGCTACTACACCTTCGACGCCCTCATCCAGCGCGTCCCGCAGGCCGACCCCGGCACCATGCTGCGCATCTACCGGCTCTATCTGCGGGACCTGCGCGCCGCCCACGCCGGTCAGGCCCTCGACCTCGCCGGGCACCACACCGCGTTCGACGAAGCCGTGGCAACCGGTGACGCCCGCGCCCTCCTCGACCAGATCCGCACCGCCCACCGGCTGAAGACGGGCATGCTCGTGCGCAGCACGGCGGAGGTCTCCGCGATCCTCGGCGGCGCCGACGAGCCCCAACTGGCCGCGATCTGCGAGTACTTCGAGGCCGTCGGCATCGCCTACCAGATCACCGACGACGTGGCCGACCTGTACGGGCAGTGCACCCGCGACGAACACCAGCGGGGCATCACCACCCGCTCCCCCGCCGAAGACCTCCGCAACGGCGAGGTCACCTACCCCGTGGCCCACGCCACCGGTCTCCTCGACGCGACCGGCCGGCAGCGCCTGCGCGACGCCCTCCGGGAGCGCTCCGACGCCGGTGCGCTGGAAGCGTCCGAGCTGCTGATGCGCAGCGGAGCTGTCGACGCGTGCGTGGCCGAGGCCCGCACACTCGTCGACGAGACCTGGGGCGCCCTCGCGCCCTTGCTCCCGCCGACCCCGCACAAGGCCATGGTGCGCGCACTGGGCTGGTACGCCGCCCAGCGGGAAACGGACCACATCCCGCAACGATGAACCCTCGAGGCCGGCTTGCCGAAACGGCAATGTTTCTCGCCACCTTGTGACGGCTGCGCCGAGACTGGCTCCTCCGAAGCCGAGGGCCGCCCCAACGCGCGCCACACAAGGAGTACGCCGTGCCCACCCCCTCCCGTCGCAAGGACACCCCTCCGCCCCGCACCGCGAACAGCGAAGCGGACGTCCTGCGCGGATTCCTCGGCTATCTGCGCGTCTCGATCGCCGAGAAGGTCGACGGAGCCGCGGAGCCACAGGTCCGGACGCCGGCAGTGCCCTCGGGCACGAGCCTGCTCGGCGTGCTCAACCATCTGATCGCCGTCGAGGGGGCGACATTCCTCGGCGAGCGGGTCACCGATTGGCAGGCGACGCTCCGGCCCGCCCCCGAGGACAGCGTCTCCGACGTCGTCACGCGCTACCGGGCGACCGTCGAGCGGGCGAACAAGGTGCTCGACGAATGCACGGATCTCGGTGCGCCACTGCCCCGGCCGGGGCGTCCGGGCCCGGCACCGAGTGTTCGCTGGGCACTCACCCACATGATCGAGGAAACCGGTCGCCACGCGGGTCACGCGGACATCCTGCGCGAGCTCATCGACGGCAGCACCGGGCGCTGAGCCTCGCTCCGCCGCTCCAGGACATCCCGCCTGCCGCGGGTCTACCGCGGGTAGGCGGTGTCGCGAGCGGTCTTCTCCCAGGTGGTGACGTCGGAGCGGATGGCGTCGAGGTGGGTGAGGACCGCGTCGACCGCGTCGTCGCCCAGGGGCAGCCGCAGCGGTGTCCGCTCGGCGTCCAGGGCGGCCAGGATCACCGCCGCGGCCCTCGCCGGGTCGCCCGGCTCCGTGCCCCCGGCGGTCCGGGTCATCCGCCGGGTGGGCCCGACCGTCTCGGCGTGTCCGGCTCACACCGGTGGGCGCCGCGCTGCTGCCGCACGCCCAGCAGGTGCTCACCGCATGGGACGCCGCGCGGGACGCGGTCGAGCAGGCCAAGGCCGGGCAACGGGCCACGCTCGTCGTGGGGATGAGCACCAGTCCGGGCCGCGGCGGTCTGCTGCCGGGGATCAGGTCCCGGTTCACCGACGCACACCCCGTCGCCCGTATGAAACCGCGCCAGGTCAGCTGGGAGGATCCGACCGCCGGGCTCGCGGACGGTTCCAGCGACGTCGCCTTCGTCTGGCTCCCGATTCCCGATCCGGACCGCTACACCTGGGTGGTGGTGGCCCGGGAATCCCGTCTGGTCGCGCTGCCCGAGGGGCATCCGCCGGCCGCCCGGGAGGTGGTCGACTTCGCCGAGTTGCTGGACGAGCCGTTCCTCGCGCTGCCGCCGAGCGCCGGGCCGCTCCGGGAGTACTGGCTCGCCACGGACGCCCGCGACGGCAGGCCACCGGTCGTCGGCGCCGAGATCGCCGGCACCGAGGAGACGTACGAGGCGCTGGTGGACGGGCGCGGGGTCTGCCTGCTGGCCGGCGGGAACGCGCCGCTCATCACCCTGGGCGGCGTCGTGACCCGGCCGGTGCGCGGCATCTCGCCGAGCCAGTACGCGCTCGCCCGGCGCGCCGACGACCACCGTCCCCTGGTGCTGGACTACGTACGCGCCTGCCGTCAGGCGACCGGGCGGTCCGCGGCCGGGGCCTGACCTGGAGTCCGGCACCTGGCCGGACCGCCACGGTCGGGCGGTCCGGCCACACGCCGCGGGGCATCCCCGGTCGCGGCGTCATGCCATGCCGACGACCAGCAGGACGAATGCCGCGATGATGACACCGACCCGCAGATAGTGGAACCGGTCCCAGCGGCCGAGCTGCTCCCTCCAGTCCGCCGGGACACTGTCCTCGGTCCACTGGGCCACGCGGGAGTTGATCGGGACGAGCAGAGCGATCGACATCAGCACGCTGAGCACGAGCAGGGCGGTGGCCGTGACGATGATCCCCGCCCCCGCGTCGCCCCTCGCCAGGGCAGCCCAGAAGGCGCTGAGCACGACCGCACCGATGTACCAGAACGGCATCACCTTGCCGAGGATGCGCGCCCCGTCGCCGCGGGCCGCGAGGCCGCCGTTGTCCGGCAGCCGGCTGATGATCGGGTTGACGAAGGCCGCCACCGCGAACTCGACGCCCACCAGCAAGCCGACGACCACAACCGTGACGATGGCGAGTGTGTGCTGCATGTCTCCTCCTGAGCCCCTGAGCGAGCTTCTAGCGCTGCTAGATTTCCATGCGATGCTAAACAGAGTGCCGCTCGAATGTCTAGCACTGCTAGGATCCGGGGTATGTCCCTACAGGAACGCAAGGAACGGGAGCGGGCCCACCGCCACCAGCTGATCGTCGCGGCGGCTCGTGAACTCGCCGAGGCCCACGGCTGGGACGCCGTCACCACCCGTCGGCTGTCCGAGCGCATCGAGTACAGCCAGCCCGTGCTCTACAGCCACTTCCGGGGCAAGCGCGAGATCGTCGGGGCGGTGGCCCTGGAGGGATTCGCCGAGCTGACCGCCACGATGCGGGAGGCGGTGGCCAACGGGCCGGAGGGGCGCGCCGCGGTGGCCGCGCTCGCCGACGCGTACGTCGACTTCGCCGAGCGCAACCCCGCCCTCTACGACGCGATGTTCCTCCTCGACACCGGTCTGCCGTTCGCCGACGAGGCGACGCCGGTGCCGCTGCGTGAGGGGTTCGAGACACTGCTCGACACGCTCGGCGATATCGCGGGATCGGCCGATCCGGCTCTGTTCGTCGAGATCTTCTGGTCGGCCCTGCACGGCCTGGTCAGCCTCACGCGCTCGGGCCGCCTCCCCCGGCAGGAGGCGTCACGACGGCTCGACGTGCTGGTGGACCGGTTCGCGGAGCGGGGCGGCGACGGGTAGCCGGTGTACTGGCTCGCCCCCGCCGTCCGCATTGGCCTGATCCCTGTGGTCCCCGTCTCCCCGCGCCGGACACGATGGGCCTCATGTGACCGATCCACGGACACGAGGGGGAAGCAATATGCACGAGACGCACTCGCCGAGGGCCTCATTGACCACGGCGGATTCGCGAGAGCTGATCACCAGGAAACCCGGCGCCGCCGTCCGCGAGCATGTGCTGGGATACCGGGGCTTCCGGTTCGGGGCGCGCCGGCCCCGATGTCGACTGCTGGTGCCGGACGGCGTGGTGAAGGTGATGCTCGGGTTCGGTGAGCCGCTACGCATCGCCGACGCGGTGGATCCGCGCCAGTCCGTCACCGGAACCTCAATGATCAACGGCTTACGGGCCACCGCCACGCTGGGCGAGCACACCGGCCAGTTATCCGGCGTGACGGTCATGCTGACGCCGATCGCGGCGTTCCGCTTCTTCGGCATGCCGATGGCCGAGCTGGCGGAGCACAATCTGGACCCGGCCGATCTCCTCGGCCGGGAGGCGGGCCGTCTCCTCTGCCGCCTGGCCGAGTGCCGCGACTGGACATCGCGCTTCGCCCTGCTCGACGGGGTGTTCGCGGCCCGCGCCCAGGCCGGGCCGGAGTGCGCGCCCGAGGTGGTCTGGACATGGCGGCGGCTGGGACGCACCCACGGCCGGATACGCGTGGGGGACCTGGCCACCGAGACCGGATGGAGCCGCCGACGGCTGGAGCGCCGCTTCCGCGAGCAAATCGGCCTGCCGCCCAAGCAGTTGGCCCAGGTGCTGCGGCTGCAGGAGGCGCTGCGGCTGCAGGACGGCGGTCTGCCGTGGGCGGAGGCGGCGGCCCTCGCGGGCTACTACGACCAGGCCCATTTCGCTCGGGCCTTCAAGGACCGGGTCGGCTGTACGCCGGGCCGGTTCGGTACCCGCCGGGCGTCGTCCAAGCCCGGCGACCCGCTGGATTTCCTGCCCGATCAGGTCACCAGCGTTCTGCTCGCCGAGTAAGTGCGCGCGGCCGACCCGCCGAGTCGGGGCGTCACCGCCGTGTCTCCTTTGCGTCGCATTCGTACAAGACATCCCTCCCGCCGGATCGCGATGGTGGCGGAGTCGGCAGGCGCCGTCTGCCGGCTCGACCCAACACCGGCCCGCGCCGAGTCCACGGAGCCGGGCCGGACTCGACGGAAGGAGGGTGGACATGTACAGGACGCTCACCACGATGGGCAGCAGGCTGCTCGGCCTGTTCGTTCCCCAGGTGGAGGCCTCTGCCGTGCAGGTGAAGCAGTGCTGGCCGCAGTGCTGGCAGTGCAACAGGCAGTACGGCGGTCAGTGCAGCTGCAACGCCCGGTGTTGCAAGAACTCGGCCGGAGGCTTCGACTGCGCCGGTTGCGTGGGCTGCTGACACCACGCGAGGCCGCGCCGACCGCCGTCCGCTCCTGGACGACGGCGTACCCGGCGCGCCGCTGAACGACAGCGGGCGGGCGGCCCCCGAGTGGCCAACGGGGGCATTCGGGGGCCGCCCTCACGCTCAGCCCGCACCCCTTACCTCGATTGAAAGGGTTGCCGTGCAGTATCTGGTGATCGCGGTCCGGGCCGTGATCGGCGTGGTCTTCCTGATCGCCTTCCTGGGCAAGTCGGCGGGCCGGGGGAGGTTCGCGGCCTTCGTGGACTCGCTGCCCGCCATGGGAGTGGTGCCACCGCGGCTGGTCCGACCCGCGGCGGGGGCCGTGGTCACCGCGGAGGGTGCCGTCTGTGCCCTGCTCATCGCGCCGTCGGACGTCGCCGCCGTGGCCGGACTGGCCCTCGCGGCGGTGCTGTTGAGCGTTTTCGCCGCCGCCACGGCCCGCACCATACGGCGGGGAACGGGCGCCACCTGCCGCTGCTTCGGGGCCTCGGCGGCCCCGCTCGGCCGCCGCCATCTCGTGCGCAATGTGCTACTGACCGCCCTCGCGGCGGCGGCCGGCCTGATGACACTGGCGGACCGGGCGCCGACGACGGCGACGGGAGCCCTCGTGGCGGCGGTGGCCGGGCTCGTCGCGGGTGCCCTGGTGACCGTACTCGACGACCTGGCCGAGCTCTTCGGCCCGTCCAGGGCCCGGCCGACCCACGATTCGACGCGCGCACACACCATCCGAAGGCCATCCGGGATATCCGGGACATCCGGGAGGAACGACCATGCCAGTCCTGATCAGCGCCGTGGTGCTCGTGGGGGCACTGTGTTCGCTGGACCTGATCCTCACCCTGGGCGTGATCAAGCGTCTGCGGGAACACGGCGAGCTGCTGGCGGCGAGGGCCGTCGACCGGCCACGCTCGGCGATCGAACTCGGCGAGCCGGTCGGTGAATTCACCGCCCACAGCGTGGACGGCGAGCCGTTGAGCCGCGCCACGATGACCGGGGCCACCCTGGTGGGCTTCTTCACGCCGACCTGCGGACCGTGCAAGGAGCAACTGCCGAAGTTCATGGAGTACGCGCGTACGATGCCCGGCGGACGCGATCGGGTGCTGGCCGCCGTGGTGGGCGATGCGGATCTGGCCGCGCCCATGGTCGCCGAACTGCGGTCGGTGGCGAAGGTCGTGACCCAGACCCGCAACGAGGAACCCATGGGCGCGGCATTCGAGATCATGGCGTTTCCCACGGTGCTCATGGTCGCGCCGGATGCCGAGGGCGATGTCGTGGTCACCGACGACGCGGTGGACCTGTCCCGGCCGTCGCTTCCGGTGTGACCGCCATGCGCGGGCGAGGCGGCCACGAGGAGTCGGCGGCGGACACCGCCTACGCCCCTTCGGGCGCCCCGGGCACGCGCGCCGTGATCGCGCTGCGGCGGCTCGCCGCCGTCTGCGCGGTCACCGCCCGCGCCGCCCCCGGCACCCTGCTGCTCCACATAGGACTGTCGCTGCTGGTGAGCGCGTTGCCGGTGGCGACGGCCTGGCTGATGAAGCTGGTCCTGGACGATCTGGCGGGCGGTGCTCCGAGCACGCTGCTGTGGCCCGGGACGGCGATGGCCTGCCTCGGTGTGACAGCGGTGGTGGCCTCGCAGGCCATGCGATACGCGCGAGCGGAGCTGGACCGCCGGGTGGGACTGGAGATGCAGGACCGGCTGTTCGCCGCCGTCGACGGGTTCGTCGGGCTGGGGAAGTTCGAGAACCCGCACTTCCTGGACCGCCTGCGGCTGGCCCAGCAGGCGGGCCACGAGACGGCCACCCATGTGGCGGAGAGCATCCTGGGCGTCGTACGCGCCGGGGCGACCATCGGTGGCTTCCTCGGTTCGCTCCTCCTCGTCAGCCCCATGATGGCCGGGATACTGCTGGTGGCCGGGGTGCCGGTGCTGTGGTCGGAGGTGGCACTGGCACGACGGCGGGCGCGGATGCTGTGGGAGGTCGGGCCGGTCGAGCGGCGGGAGTTCTTCTACGCCGATCTGCTGTCGAGTGTGGAGGCGGCCAAGGAGGTCCGGCTCTTCGGCATCGGCCCGTTTCTGCGGGAGCGGATGCTCACGGAACGACGGACGGCCAACGCCGCGAAGCGGACCATGGACCGGCGCGAAATCGCGGTGCAGACGGGGCTGGGCGGACTGGCGGCGCTGGTCTCCGGCGGTGGACTGCTCTGGGCGGTCCTCGCGGCGCGTGGCGGGGCGCTGTCGGTGGGCGATGTGACCATGCTCGTGGCCGCGATCGCCGGTGTGCAGGGGGCGCTGGCCTCGTTGGCGGGCGACGCCGCGCAGGGTCAGCAGACGCTGCTGATGTTCGACCACTACACGGCGGTGACACAGGCCACCTCGGACCTCCCGGTCGCGGACCGGCCCCGCCCGCTGCCGACGCTGCGTCACGGAATCGAGTTCCGGGACGTCTGGTTCCGTTACTCTCCCGATCTCCCGTGGGTGCTGCGCGGCGTCGATCTGCACCTTCCGCGGGGCCGTGCGCTGGCCCTCGTCGGACTCAACGGGGCGGGCAAGTCCACCTTGGTGAAGCTGCTCTGCCGGTTCTACGACCCGACGTGCGGCGCGATCCTGTGGGACGGCGTGGACATCCGTGAGGTCGATCCGGGGCGGTTGCGGGAACGCGTGGGCGCGGTGTTCCAGGACTATATGCAGTACGACATGACGGCGGCGGAGAACATCGCACTCGGCGACCTCACCGTGCTGACGGAAGCGGAACGATCGCGTGAGCGGCTGCGCCAGGCCGCCCAACGCGCCGGAATCGACCGCCAGTTGGCCGCGCTCCCCCGGGGCTACGACACCTTGCTGACCCGGATGTTCTTCACCGAGGAGGACAAGGGCAACCCGGAGACGGGCGTGGTCCTCTCCGGCGGTCAGTGGCAACGGCTGGCGCTGGCGAGGGCGTTCCTGCGCGATGCGTGTACGCGCCGCGAACTGATGATCCTCGACGAGCCATCGGCCGGACTCGACGCGGAAGCGGAGCACGAGATCCACGCGACCCTGCGCCGTGAGCGGAGTGCCCGCACCAGCCTCCTGATCTCGCACCGGCTCAGCGCGCTGCGGGACGCGGACGTCATCGTCGTACTCAAGGACGGGCGGGTCGCCGAGCGGGGCGACCACACCCGGCTGATGGCGGCGGACGGCGAGTACGCGCGGCTCTTCACCCTCCAGGCCGGTGGCTATCAGCTCTCCGCCGAGGAGTCTGCGGTAGCGCCGGAAGAGGCCGTGTGATGGGTCTGATGGCGCTGGGACTGGGGATGGCCCTGGGGGCGGCTCTCATCACGGGGACGGTGCTGCGGCGGACGCTCGTGGTCGTGACCGTACGGGGCGGGAGCATGGAACCCACGTACCGCGACGGCGAGCGAGTGCTGGTGCGGCGCGGCGGACGGTGCGCGGTCGGGCAGGTGGTCGTCGTACGGCAGGAGGACGGCGGGCGCCCGTCACCCGCGCCGAGCCAGGCGGTGGCGGCCGTGGGCAACGCACAGGACTGGATGATCAAACGTGTGGCGGCGGTTGCGGGCGACCGCCCGCCACCGGGAGCACTCCCGGCCCCGTACGCCACCGATGGCCCCGTCCCACCCGGAGCACTGGTCCTCCTGGGCGACAACACCCACAACAGCTACGACTCCCGCGAGGCGGGCTACTTCCCCGCGGCACACGTCCTGGGCACCGTCCTCCGGCCCCGCCCCCGGCCGACGTACGATGAGACGCGACAGCCACGGGGATGCCGAGCCGCGCACACGAGGAGCTGCTAGCGTCCGGCACCGTGAGCGACAGCGTATACGTGGGCAATGCGGGCAAGGACGCGGCACTGGACCGGGGGTGGCTCCTCGGACACTTCAAGGACGTCGGCGATCCGCGCCACAGCGAGGCCGTGGAGATCAAATGGGGCGTCCACCCTCGTGGCGACGAACGAGCGGAGTGGGTGAGGGGCGAGGAACGCACCGCTCTCCTGGTTCTCATCAGCGGGCGTTTCCGCGTGGAACTCCCCGGCCATGACGTTCTTCTGGAAGAGCGGGGTGATTACGTCGTGTGGGGACACGGAGTCGACCACTCATGGTTCGCGGAGGAAGAGTCGGTGGTGCTGACCGTCCGATGGCCTTCCGTGCCCGGTTACGCGGTGGCCGGGAATGGCGGAGCGCACCCGCGGAGCTGAGCACACCGGCCGCACTCGGCCACTCAGCCACTCAGCCACTCGGCCACTCGGCCGCTGAAGACGGGGGATCACCATGACACGCGATGCCGGCGAGGAACTCGTGGCGGCGAACCCGGGCCTCCCCGAGGCCACGGGTAGCCGACGGTTGGACTGGGCGGCGCTGCCGCGCGAGGTGACGGCTCGGATCGAGCGGCTGCTCGGCAGCCCGGTGGCCCACGCGATCAGCCAGCGGGGCGGGTTTTCCGAGGGGCTCGCCGCACGAGTGCGCCTGGAGAACGGGAAAGGTGCGTTCATCAAGGCGGCCGACTCGGTGATGGCACCGGCGGTGGCGGACTTCCACCGCCGTGAGATCACCGTGTCCCAGCGGCTTCCCAGGGAGGTGCCGGCGCCGCGGTTGCTCGACGCGTACGACGACGGCACCTGGGTCGTGCTGGCCTTCGAGGAGATCGTGGGATACCTGCCCGCCCAGCCGTGGCAGCGGGAGGAACTCGACAGAGTGCTCGCGGCCGTCACCGATATGGCGGAGGTCCTGACGCCATCGCCCGTGAACGAGGCAATCCTGAGCAAGCCGCGCCTCGGAGGATGGCTGGCGATGGCGGACGACGCCGCTGTCAGGGGCAAGGTCGGGGAGCTGTCACCGTGGGCGGCCCACCATTTCGACCAACTCGCCGCCCTGGAAGAGAACGCCTCGCTGGATGGCGCCACTCTCCTGCACGGAGACTTGTACCCGTTCAACATCATGCTGACCGCGGACCGTGTCTTCGTCGTCGACTGGCCGCACGCCTGGATCGGCCCCCGTCACTGTGATGCGGTCACATTGATGTCGAGCGCCTCCCTCAGCGGTGTGGACCCGCGGCCGATCGCCCGGAACCACCCGCTGACCCGCGACCTGGACCCCGCCCGGATCAACGAGATGCTCGCCCTGCACGCCGGATTTCTCCTCCGGACCGCTGCCGCGGCCGGGCCGGCCGCCGATCCCAACATCGTGGCCATGATGACCGCGCTGGGTCTCGCCTCACTGCGCTGGCTGCGCGGTGCTCGGCCGTAGACATCCCGGCGACCGGGCGGCGCGCGGGTGATGGCCACCCCTACAGCAGATGCGCTTTCGACGCGGGCGACGAGCGCGACGACACTCACGGACCCACGCGGACGGCCCGACGCGGCGCGCCACACCGGCCCCGGCGTCAGCCCCGCGCTTGGCCCAGGTGCTCACCGAAGAAGCCCGCGAGCTTCTCGACGGCGGGGTCCACGTACTGCTTCTTGTCGTAGAGGTCGACATGGCCGGCGCCGTCGATCCAGTGGATCTCCTCGGGGCCGATGGCCCGCTGGAACGCTTCGACGCTCATCCAGGACGTGACGGCTCGGGTGCCGACGAGGGGTGCCGGGCGCGCGGGGTGCGGTAGTACGCGAAGCCCTCGGCGCCGTGCGCTCCGCCGAGCGCGCACCGGGCCTCGGTGGTGCGCGCGTCGGCCGCGGCGGCCGGCATGCTCTGGACCGCGGCCGGGGCCTGGGTCCCGTCGGCTCCCAGCCGGAACTGGCGGGCGATGTCGACGGCGCTGACCGTGGCGACGGCCTGGACGCGGTGATCGCTCGCGGTGGCGGGCAGCACGTAGCCACCGGGGGCGCAGATGCCGACCGCGCCGATGCGGCCCGAGTCGACTTCGCCGCGGGTGGTGAGGAAGGAGACGGCGGCCTTGAGGTCCTCGACGCGGTGGGCGGGATCCTCCAGGCCACGCGGCAAGCCACCGCCGGGGTGGCCGACGACGATCGCCGGGCGCGGGGCCTGTGCCGGGGTGTCGGGGACGTAGAGGTGACCGGCGAGCGGGATGCCGACACTGTCGAAGGTGACGTTCGTCTTCACCACGGGATGCTCCAGGTGTGCTGTCTCGGCGGAGCCGCACCACGGCGGTGCGTCGTGGCGAGGCGGTGAGTACGCCCCAGGGATCCGCCCCGGGCGGTGGGCTCCGCGCCCGGCACATCGCCGGGCACTCCCCCGCTCTCGGGGCGCGACGCCGTCGCCGCGCTGCGCGTGGAGGCGCGGCCGACCCCGTGGACCCCGAACTGGCCCAACTCGTTGGCGAGTTGTCCGTGCAGGACGCCGACTTCCGCACCTGATGGGCTGGACTGCGACATCTGGAGCAGCCCCGGCGGCTCGGGTCAGCGCCTCATGGTCCTCACCGCCGAGCCGCTCCGCGACGACCGAGCCCGGAACCGTCGCAGCACTTCGGAGCCGGTCCCGGGGCTCCGTACCGACGACGAGTCGTCCTACGGCTTGGGTGGGTCGAGCCGGTAGCCGTGTCCGCGCAGAGTGGTGAGGACGGGTAGGGCGACGGGCACGGGCGCGTCGGACGCCGCCGCCTGAAGCCGGCGGCGCAGGGAGGACATGGTGACGTCCAGGGTCTTGGTCGGCCCGAACCAGTTCTCGTCCCACACCTCCGCCATGAGCGATTCGCGGGAGACCGCCTCCTCCGGATGCCGGACCAGGACGGCGAGGAGCTCGAACTCCTTGGGACGCAGTTCGACCTCCCGGTCACCGAGGTGGCAGCGGCGCGCCGCGGTGTCCACGGTGAGATCGCCGATGCGGACCAGTTCGTCCGGTCCCGCCGGGGCGGGCGGGCGGCGGCGGAGATGGGCGCGGAGGCGGGCGAGCAGCACGTTCATGCTGAAGGGTTTGGCGAGGTAGTCGTCGGCGCCCGCGTCCAGGCCCTCGATGACGTCGATCTCCTCGCTGCGGGCGGTCAGGATGAGGATCAGGACATCGGGATGCTCATTGCGCAGCTGCCGCGCCACGTCGATGCCGTCCATGTCGGGGAGGCCGAGGTCGAGGAGGACGACGTCGTTGGGGCTCCGACCGGCCTCGGCCAGGCCGGAACCGCCGGCCCGGGCCCAGGTCACCGCGTAGCCGTGGGATCGCAGACCAGCCTCCACATGCCGCCCGATGACCTCGTCGTCCTCGATGAACAAGACGGACACCGTGTCCTTGGCCCCTGTCGCCCACATGTTCCGAAGCGTAGAGCGCGTGACCGCCCGGGGCGCGCGGACGGTCCGCTGTCAGGGTTCACTCGGCTGTTCCACGGACGGTGGCGACCCTGCCTCGGCCGCACCGGGCGCGCCCGCGCTCATGATGGGCGTATGAGACAGCGCGTGATGCGGGTGGCCGTGATGGCGGTGCTGGTGGCGCTGATCCTGCTCGCCACGCCGCTGGCGCTCGGGATCCAGACGGCCTTCTTCGCGAACAAGCGGGATGAGCTGGAGCGCGCGGCCCTGGCGGCCGCGGTCCATGTACCCCCGTTCGTGGTGGGCGGCCATGTGGAGCTGCCCCCTCATGAGCGTGGCATCGATGTCGGGGCGTACGACCTGTCCGGGCGGCTGCGTAACGGCAGCGGCCCCAGGAAGGCGGACGCGATCACCCGGGAGGCCCGGAAGGGGGTCCTGGTCCGGGGCCGCGACGACCACCAGATCGTGGTGGCCGCTCCCCTGTCCACCAAGGAGCAGCTGATCGGTACGGTCCGCGCGTCGTCCGGCACCGCGGAGGTATGGCGCCGCATCGTCCTGGCCTGGCTGGGTCTGGCCGGTCTCGCCCTGGCGGCGCTGGCCACGGCCGTCGTGGTGGCACGCCGCCAGGCACGCACGCTCAGCGCGCCCCTGGAGGCGCTGTCGGCGAAGGCCGGAGCGGTGGCGGGCGGGGACTTCACCGCGCGTGCCGAAGGCAGCGCGATCGCCGAGATCGACCAGGTGGCGCGCACCCAGAACACCATGGTCGACCATCTGACCAGGTGGCTCGAGCACGAGCGCCACTTCACCTCCAACGCCTCCCACCAGTTGCGCACCCCGCTGGCCGGTCTGCAACTCGGTCTGGAGGCAGCCGTCGGCGATCCCGGCGCGGATCTGCGAGCGGCGCTGACGGAGGCCCTGGAACAGGCCCGGCATCTTCAGCGGACCGTGGACGAGGTGCTCCGGCTGGCCAGGGCGGCGCCACTCCCCGGTGCACCCACGACCACCCGGCCCGCCGCCGAGGTGGTCGAAGGGGTGGAGCGCCGCTGGCACGGTACGTTCGCCGCCGAGGGCCGGCGTCTGGACTTCGTTGCCGAGCCGGACGGCGACGGCCTGCGGATCCCCGACCGCACCGCCGAACAGATCTTGGACGTCCTGCTGGACAACGCTCTGCGGCACGGCCGCGGTGCCATCCAGATCACCGTGCGCGAGATGGGCGGCGCGACCGCCGTCGACGTGTCCGACGAGGGCTCGCTGGCACTCGACCGACGGACCCTCTTCCGGCGGGGGGCGACCACATCCCCCGCCGGAAGAGGCATCGGACTGACATTGGCCCGGGAACTGGCCGAGACGGCCGGGGGCCGGCTCACCCTCGCCCGGTCCAAGCCCACCACCTTCACTCTGCTGCTGCCCGCCGCGGAGCCACCGCCGTCCCACGAGTGAGGCGCGCCTTGTCGGCCGGCTCGGCCCGCGCCCTTTCGAGGCCGGGTACGCGCGGAACGCCGACGCCCCGTCCTGGGCCCGGTGCGTCCAGGACGACGGCGTCAACAGGTTTTGCCGTCGTCTAACCCCCGTCGCGCTGGGTGTTAACCACCCCCTTCCTAGCGTGGTAAGCGTCAAGGGTTCGCCCGCGGACGCAAAGCGTCTTTGGGGAGGTTTACGATGACCACGCTCCTCCTGCCAGCTCCGCTGACGGCACCACGAGTCAGCGGCGATCTGCCCGGTCCCCGCTCCACCGCCCTGCTGGCCCATCAGGAGCGGTGGGAGTCGAGCGCGCGGACCTACCCGCGCCATCTGCCCATCGCCCTGGCCGAGGGTTCGGGCAGCTTCGTCCGGGACGTCGACGGCAATGTCTTCATCGACTTCCTCGCCGGCGCCGGGGTGCTGTCACTCGGCCACAACCATCCGGAGCTGGTGCGGGCCGTCCGGCATCAGCTCGGCTCCCTCACCCACGGCTTGGACTTCCCCACCCCCGCCAAGGACGCCTTCGCCCAGGCCCAGCTGTCCATGCTGGCGCCGGAGCTGCGCAAGCGCACCCGGCTGCACTTCTGCGGGCCGACGGGGGCCAACGCCGTCGAGGCGGCCATCAAGCTCTGCAAGATCGCGACCGGCCGGGGCGACATCATCTCCTTCCAGGGCGCCTTCCACGGCAGCACCCACGCGACGATGGCGCTCAGCGGGCTGGTGTCCCAGAAGGCGCCCGTGCGCGATGGCATGCCCGGGGTGCACTTCTTCCCGTACACCGCCGGTGACCCGGCCCCGGGCGTCCGCTCCGGCGACGGCGCCGACCTCCTGGAGCAGGCGTTGCGGGACAGCAACGGCGGCATTTCACCGCCGGCCGCGGTGATCATGGAGATGGTGCAGGGTGAGGGCGGAAACTTCGTCGCCCGCGCCGACTTCGTCCGCAAAGTGCGCGAGGTGACCCGTTCGCTGGGCATCCCTCTGATCGTCGACGAGGTCCAGACCGGCTGCGGACGCACCGGCACCTGGTTCGCCTTCGAGCAGTACGGCATCGAACCGGATGTCATCGTGGCGTCCAAGGCGCTGAGCGGCATCGGTCTGCCGGTCGCCCTCATCCTCTACGACACCGCGCTGGACACCTGGGCGCCCGGTGCGCACATCGGGACCTTCCGCGGCAATCAACTGGCCTTCGCCGCCGGGGTGGAGACGATCCGCATCTTCCGGCGGGACGGCGTCCTGGGGAACGTCCGCCGACGGGGCGCTCAGATCGCGGACCGGCTGGGCGGGCTGACCCGCGATCCATGGGTCCGCCAAGTGCGCGGCCGCGGGCTGATGTGGGGGATCGAACTGGCGGACCCCCGCGACGGCCGCCCCGCCACCGAGGTCGCGGCCGCGGTCCAGCATCACGCGCTGCGCCACGGGCTCATCGTGGAACGCGGCGGACGCGACGACGCCGTGGTGCGTCTCCTGCCCCCGCTGAACGTCACCGCCGAGGTCGTGGACATGGCCTGCTCGATCCTGGTGGATGCCGTCCGGGCCGGTACCGATCGTTCCTCGGGCCGCTGAGATTGGGGGAATCGGATGGCTCTCATCGTCCAGAAGTACGGAGGCTCTTCGATACCCACCGCCGAGCGGATCAGGCGGGTCGCCGAACGGGTGGTCGGAGCCTATGACCAGGGCCATGACGTGGTCGTGGTGGTGTCCGCCATGGGTGACGCCACCGATGAACTCCTCGCGCTGGCCCGGAATGTGGACACCGCACCCTGTCCGCGGGAGCTGGACACCCTGCTGAGCGTGGGCGAGCAGGTCTCGAGCGCACTGACCGCGATGACGATCCACGCGCTCGGTGGGTCGGCGTGCTCCTGCTCAGGCCGCCAGGCCGGGGTGATCACGACTCCGGCCCATGGCGGGGCCCGGATCGTGGACGTGCGGCCTCGTCTGGTCCGGGAGGCGCTGGACCGCGGCATGATCCCGGTGGTCACCGGGTTCCAGGGGGTGTGCGGGGAAAACGACGACGAGGTCACCACCCTGGGCCGCGGCGGATCCGACACCACGGCGGTCGCCCTGGCGGCGGCGCTCAAGGCCGACGTATGCGAGATCTGCACCAATGTGGACGGGGTGCTCACCGCGGATCCCGCACTCGTGCCCGAGGCGAGGCCGATCGGCCACCTCACCCATGAGGCCATGCGAGAGCTGGCGGCCGGCGGAGCGCGGGTGCTGGCGCTGTCCGGCGCCGAGTACGCCGAACGTTACGCGGTGCCCCTCCGAGTGCGGTCGTCCTACGGCGAACATCCGGGCACCGTCGTCTCGGCCGAGCGTCCCCCGCCGTACGGATCCCCCGCGCGGGTGGTGGGCCTGGCCCATGACCCGTCCCCCGACGCGCCGGCCGCCCTCCGGACCTGCCACCGAGGCATCGGCCACGGCGCCCTGGTCCACGAGGACGACGTCGGGACCGTGTCGCTCGTCGGGACCGGGCTCAGGTCGCACGCCGGGATCTTCCTCCGGTTGCGGGAGACGCTGAACAGGGTGGAGGTGCCGTTCGAACCGGTGTCGGCGTCGGACACCCGCATCTCCGTCCTGTGCCGTGCCTCCCTGCTGCCGGACGCCGTACGGGCCCTGCACAAGGCGTTCGTGGAGAGGGAGCCCGCTCAGCCCCTCTGGCAGACCGGATCCGATGAAGCCGTGGCCGTGGTGCGCGGGAGGTGAGCACGATGCCGGGAAGTGACGGGTACGAGGCGGTGCGCGAACGGTCGTCGTGCGCGTGGGCGCCGAGGTCGCAGAGTCGTCCGGACGGCCTGCTCGGCTGTGCGGGCTGGGACGGTTCGGTCAGGTGGCGGAACGGCGAGCGGCTTGAGCGGCTCTTCGAGGAGCGCTGCGACCGGATGCGTGCGCGGGGAACCGAGGACCGGCTCGCGGTGGACGCCGACGATGTCGCCCTCACCTACCCGCAGCTGGACGAAAGGGCCAACCGGCTCGCTCGTTTCCTGATGGCCGAGGGGGTACGGCCCGGGGACCGGATCGGGTTGCTGCTCGACGAGGCGGTGGACGCCTATGTCGGGATGCTGGCCGTGCTCAAAGCACACGCCGCGTACGTACCGCTGGATGTCGGATTCCCGTCGGATCGATTGAGCTACATCGTGTCCGACGCTTCCGTGCGCATGGTCCTGTCACTGTCCCGGCTCTCCGAGCGGACACGATGCCTGAGTGCCCAGCCGCTGTATCTGGACCGGGTGCGGGAGAGGGTCGCGGAGCAGTCTCCCGAGCGCCCCGGTGCCCCGGCTGCCGGGGAGCCGCCGGACGACCTGTGTTACATCATCTACACCTCGGGATCCACGGGCCGCCCGAAGGGCGTGGCCGTCGGACACCCCGCTGTGTGCAACTTCGTCCGAGTGGCCTCGGAGGTCTACGGCATCACCTGCGACGACCGGGTCTACCAGGGGATGACCATCGCGTTCGACTTCTCCGTCGAGGAGATATGGGTGCCCTGGATGGCCGGTGCCACGGTGGTACCCAGACCCGAAGGGCCGAGCCTGCTCGGTGCCGAGCTGGACGCGTTCCTGCGGGAGCGGCGGGTCTCGGCCCTGTGCTGCGTTCCCACCTTGCTGGCCACCCTGGACGAGAACGCGTCCGAGCTGCGCTTCCTGCTGGTATCCGGGGAACCGTGTCCGCAGGATCTCGTCACCCGCTGGCACCGGACCGGCCGCCGGTTCCTCAACGTCTACGGCCCGACCGAGGCGACCGTCACGGCGACCTGGAGCCCGCTGGCCCCGGACCGTCCGGTGACCATCGGTGTCCCGCTGCCGACGTACTCGGTCGCCGTCCTCGATCCGGAACGGAACACACCCGTGCCACCGGGCACGATGGGGGAAATCGCGATCGGCGGGATCGGGCTCGCCGACGGTTACCTCAACCGGCCCGAGGTGACCGAGGGCGCCTTCATCCCGGACTTTCTCGGCGTCCCCGGGAATCCGTCCGGCAAGATCTACCGGACCGGGGACCTGGGCAGGATCAACGCCCATGGTGAGGTCGAGCATCACGGCCGCATCGACACCCAGGTCAAGATCCGCGGCTACCGCGTGGAACTGACCGAGATCGAGTCGGTGCTGCTGCGCATACCCGGAATCGCCCAGGCGGTCGTCAGCGACCGGGAGATCACCCCGGGGACCGTGGAACTGTGCGCCTACTACACCACCTGCGCGGGCATGACCGTGGATCCCGAGCGGGCCGTGGCACACCTGCGGGAACGGCTGCCCGGATACATGGTCCCCGGCTATCTCGAACACCTCACGTCGATCCCGATGCTGCCCAGTGGCAAGGCCGACCGTCGTCGTCTGCCACCACCGACCGGGCGGCGGCTCACCGCACAGGGCGATGGCACGGCTCCGCACACCACCACCGAACGGATGCTGGCCGAACTGCTGGCCGCGGTGCTGCAGGTCGAGCGGGTCTCCGTGGACAGCCACTTCTTCGCCGACCTCGGCGCCAATTCCCTGCTCATGGCCCGGTTCAACGCGGCCGTGCGCAACCGTCATGACCTGCCCGACGTGTCGATGAGGGACGTCTATCTGCATCCCACGGTGCGCCGGCTCGCCACGGCCCTGACCGAAGCGCCACCCCCTGCCCAGGCCGCGCTCGACCGCGTACCGGAGCAACCGGCCGCTCCGGCGGTGGGCAGGCTCGGGTACGCCCTGTGCGCGGCCCTCCAGTTCCTGGCGTTCCTCGCCTACGTCTGCTTCGCTTCGGTGGCGCTGGACGCCGGAACGTCCTGGCTGGTGCGGGGGCAGGGGTGGCTCGATGTCTACGAACGCGCGGTCGCGCTCGGCGCCCTGGCGCTGATCGGCGCGAGCCTGTTCCCCATCGCCGTCAAATGGATGCTCATCGGAAGGTGGAAACCGCGGCGCATTCGGTTGTGGAGCGTGGCCTACGTCCGCTTCTGGTGTGTCAAAACCCTCCTGGTCGCCAACCCGCTGGCCCGGCTGACGGTCGGAACCCCGATGTACACCCTGTACCTGCGGGCGCTCGGTGCCAAGATCGGACCACGCACGGTGATCTTCACCCGGTGGGTGCCGATCTGTACCGACCTGCTGACCATCGGGGCGGACACCGTGATCCGCAAGGAGAGCTATCTCACCGGTTACCGGGCACGCGACGGGGCCATCGAGACCGGCCCGGTCACCATCGGTTCCGGCGCCTTCGTCGGGGAGCACAGCACTCTCGACATCGGCGTACACCTCGGCGACGCCGCCCAGCTCGGCCATGCCTCCGCGCTGCACGAAGATCAGTCGATACCCGCCGGGCAGCGGTGGCATGGCTCGCCCGGCCGGCCCGCACCGGCAGAGTGCGAGTACCTCGCCGTTCCGCCGGCCCGCTGCGGGCGGCTGAGGCGAGTGTCCTACACCCTCGCCATGCTGCTGGCGCTGACGGCCACCGTAGGAGCGGCCGAGGTGGCCGTCGCCGCACTGCTGGAAGCCCGGCCCGCGCTGGTCCACACCCTCACCGGAGCGGGCGGCCCCGGCAGTTGGACGTACTACGCCGACGGCCTGGAGATCGCGGCGGCCACGGTGCTCGGCCTCGCCCTCCTGGGTGCGACCCTCGTACCGGCCCTGTCGCGCGTACTGTCCCGTCCCCTCAGACCGAACACCGTGTACCCGCTGTACGGGATCCGCTTCACACTCCAGCGCGCCGTCGCCCGCCTGACCAGCACCCGCTTCACCATCGCGCTGTTCGGCGACAGCTCGGCGATCGTGCACTACCTGAAAGCCCTCGGATACCGGCTGGCGCCGGTCGAGCAGACCGGATCCAACTTCGGCACGATGCTCAAACACGAGGTGCCCACTCTCAGCCGCGTCGGCACCGGGACCATGGTCTCCGACGGACTGTCCATGGCGAACGCGGAGTACTCCAGCACCTCGTTCCGCACCGCTCCGGCCGCCATCGGAAACCACAACTACCTGGGCAACAACATTGTCTACCCGGCCGGCGGCAGGACCGGCGACAACTGCCTGCTGGCCACCAAGGTCATGATCCCCGTCAGCGGTCCGGTCAGGGAGAACACCGGGCTGCTCGGCTCACCCCCCATCGAGATCCCACGGTCGGTCGAACGCGACCGCCGCTTCGACCACCTCACCACCGGATCCGGGCTCCGGCGCCGCCTCGCGGCCAAGAACCGCCACAACGCCGGGACCATGGCCCTGTTCCTGACCGTGCGCTGCCTGTACGTCTACGGTCTCCTCCTGATCGCGATGTTTCCCCTGGCCGGCGACGGCGGGCTGTACTGGCTGGAGACGATCGGCACCGCCCTCCTCGAACTCGCCTTCACGGTCGGCTTCTTCGTGTCGACCGAACGGGCCGTACAGGGTTTCCGTGCCCTGCGGCCACGGTTCTGCTCCATCTACGAGCGGCCCTTCTGGCGGCACGAGCGCTACTGGAAGGTTCCGTCCATCCTCTACCTCGCCATCTTCAACGGCACCCCCGTCAAACCCCTCATCTGGCGGCTGCTCGGCGTCCGCATGGGCCACCGGGTCTTCGACGACGGCTGCCGGATCCTGGAACGGACCCTCACCCAGGTCGGCGACGGCTGCGCCCTCAACGCCGGCAGCATCCTGCAAGCACACTCCCTCGAAGAGGGCGTCTTCAAATCCGACCGCATCACCATCGGCGACGGCTGCACCATCGGCACCAGCGCCTTCGTGCACTACGGCGTCGTCATCGACGACCACGCCCGCATCGAGGCCGACTCCTTCCTCATGAAGGGCGAACACGTACCGGCACACGCCCGGTGGCGCGGCAATCCGGCGGTGGAGCCGACCACCGAGGCCGCCCGCCGCGAAAGGCCGTAGTCGAGCGTGACGTCGCGGTGGTCAGGATGCGTTCAGGTGTCCGCTGCCAGGGTCAGGCGCCATGACCTACGAGACATCTGAGCCTCTCCCGACCCCTGCCGACGACAGGCCCACCGCTCGGTCGAGTCACCGACGGCGCTGGAACAAGGTCCCCGAAGTCATCCTCTACTTCTGGGTCATCAAGGTGCTGTGCACGACGGTGGGTGAGACCGCGGCCGACCTGCTGAACGAGAAGGCCGGGCTCGGCCTGACGGGTGTGTCCGCCCTGATGAGCGCGCTGCTGGCCATAGCGCTGGTGGTGCAGTTCCGCACCAGCGCCTACCGTGCGGGCGTGTACTGGCCGGTCGTGGCCCTGATCAGCGTCGTCGGCACGCTGATCAGCGACAACCTGACCGACAACATGGGCGTGCCGCTGGAGACGAGCACGACGGTGTTCGCGATCATCCTGGCGGTGGTGTTCATCATCTGGTACCGGCGGGAGCGGACACTGTCCATCCACAACATCGACTCCACGAGCCGTGAATCCTTCTACTGGCTGGCGGTGCTGTTCACCTTCGCCCTGGGGACCGCGGCCGGTGACCTGGTCTCCGAGCGGATGAACCTGGGGTACTGGCTGTCCGCGACGCTGTTCGCCCTGGCCATCGCCGCCGTCGCCGTCGCTCACTTCGCCCTCGGTCTGGACGCGGTGTGGAGCTTCTGGATCGCCTACATCCTCACCCGCCCGCTCGGCGCCTCCATCGGCGACTACCTCTCCCAGCCGACCGGCGACGGCGGCCTCGGTCTGGGCACGGTCGTGACCAGTGTGCTGTTCCTGGCGGTCATTCTCGGCCTGGTCGTGTTCCTTTCGGTGACGCGCAAGGACGTCACCGAACCGGAGCGAGTCGCCGTCCGGCAGACGGTCTGAGCCCCGGCAGACGTTCAGGATCCGTTCAGGCCGCGGCTGACAGGGTTGTACACCACCGCCGTTCGCGGTCGGTCCATCGCAAGAGATCGCCCAACGGCGCCCGGCCCCTTCGGCGCGGGCGCCGTATCCCCGAACAGACGGGAGCGCATGACATTGGGGAAGCCAGAAGTCCTCACCGACCTCGACGTCGCGAGTACGAGTACGTCGGTGATGAAGAAACTGCCCGAGGTCACCCTGGTCTTCTGGATCATGAAGATCGCCGCGACGACCCTGGGTGAGACGGCCGGGGACCTCTTCGCCCAGACCCTGAAGCTCGGCTACTTCCTCACCACGATCGCGCTGTTCTTGATCTTCGTGGTGACCCTCGTCGTCCAGCTCAGGTCCAGTCGCTACAACCCCTTCTTCTACTGGACCGTGATCCTGTCGACCAGCATGGCCGGCACCACCATGTCGGACTTCATGAACCGTGACGCCAGCGCCAAGTACCTCTCAGGCGGTAGCACGTCGCTCGGCTGGGGGCCGCAGGGCCTCGGCCTGGGCTACCCGGCCGGCGCGGCGATCCTGATCTCGATCCTGCTGGCGATCTTCCTGGCGTGGAAGGCGAGCGGGATGACGTTCCAGATCCGCGACATCGTCACCTTCCGGGGTGAGGCCCTGTTCTGGTCGGCCATCCTCGTCTCCAACACGCTCGGCACGTCGATGGGGGACTTCCTGTCCGACAGCTCCGGCCTGGGCTACGCGGGTGGCGCGCTCCTGGTCATCGGATTGCTGGCCGTCCTCGTCGCGCTGATGAAGGTTCCCACGGTGCCGAACGTGCTGCTGTTCTGGATCGCCTTCGTCCTCACCCGGCCGCTCGGCGCCACCGCGGGCGACTTCCTCACCAAGCCGGTCGCCAAGGGCGGCCTGGATCTGGGCACGGCGGGCTCGTCGGCGGTCCTGCTGGCCGTTCTGATCGGGCTGATGGCCCACGCCCATGTGCGGGAGCGCCGGGTCCCGGCCCCGCGGAGCGCGGAGCGGGAGCCGGTCACCCAGCGGGCAGAGTGACGGTGAATCGCGCCCCGGGCGCATGCCCGGCGTCGTAGGACACCTCACCGCCCGCGGAGCGGGCCAGACGGCGCGCGAGCGGCAGTCCGAGGCCCGCTCCGTGGTGACCGTCGTCGGGGTCGGCGCGCCGCCCCGGCTGGAAGAGCTCGCCGACGAACGCCGCTGGTACGCCCGGTCCGTCGTCGGTGATGTCGATGACCACGGCGCCGGGCACGCGCCGCCCGGACACGGTCACGGCGGAACGGGCGTAGCGGACGGCGTTGGCGAGCAGCGGGCTGACGACGCGCTCGAGGAAGGCGGGTGTCACACCCGCCTCGAGTCGCCCGTCCTCGGCTCCCACCGCGGTCTTCACCTGGGCCGGTGTGTCCAGGCACTGGGCCATGCGGCGCAGCACGGGTAGGACGTCGGCCGTGCCGGGGGCCGTCGAGGTGTCGGCCGCGTTGTCGCGGGCGTCGAGCAGGAGCGTGTCGCAGATGGTTCGCATGGACTGGGCGGCCTCGTCGATCACCTCGTGAGTGGCGCGGGTCTCGGCGGCCGAGCGGGGCCTGGATCGCCACCATTCGAGTTCGGCGATGATCCGGGTGAGTGGCGTGCGCAGCTCATGGGACAGCTCCCCGGTCAGTTGCTGCTCATGACGCAGTACGGCACGTATGCGGTCCAGCAGCGCGTCCAGCGAGGTGCCCAGACGGGCCAGTTCGACCGGGCCTCCCCCGGTGCTGAAGCGTTGTTCGGAGGCCACGGCACTCCACTGGGTGGCCTGGTCGGTCATCGTCCGCACCGGGCGCAGGGCCCGGCCGACCGCGAGGCGTGTCAGCACGTAGGCGCAGACAAGCATGAACGCGTCCAGGGTCAGCGATCCCACCAGCAGGGTGTCGGCCGAACTCTGGTACGGGGCCAGGTCGAGGGCCGCGACGACGGTGGCTTTGGCATCGCCACCGGACACGGGCCGGGCGCACAGGCGGACGGACCGTTGCCCCTCGGCCTGGACGGTCGCGCAGCCGGGCGCACCCCGCGCGGTGAGCCGGTCGGCGGTCCGGGTGAGGGGGCTGCCCTGCACGGTGGCGGGCGGCTTCTCCAGCAGGCGCTTCCCCGCGTAGATCCACACGTTCGTGTCCAGCAGCTGATCGTTGGCGGTCTCCAGGACGCGCACCCGTGGGCCGCTGGTGTCGACGGTCGCGGCGACGGCGGTCGCCCGGGCCCGCAACTCGTCGTCCGCCTGGTGCCGCGGGTGTCGTTCCACCACGGTGTTGAACACCACGGTCAGCGCCGTGATCAGCAGTGCGGCGGTGGTCAGCGCGACGAGCGAGAGCCGTCCGCGCAGGGTACGGGGAGCCAGAGCGCGAAGCACCGGTCGGTGCCGGAGCCATCTCATGACAGGCGGTGCCCGATGCCGCGCGCGGTGGCGATGGTCAGGCCGCTGCCCGTCTCCCGCAGTTTGCGGCGCAGCCTGGTCAGATACTGATCCAGGGTGTTGTCACTGACCTGTCCGCCTTCGGGCCAGCCCGCCCTGACCAGATCACGGCGGCGCACCAGATCCCCGTCCGCGGCGACGAGCGTGGCCAGCAGCCGGAACTCGGTCGGGGACAGGGCGACCCGGGTGCCGTGCACGGTCGCGCTGTGCCGCACCGCGTCCAGGACCAGCGCCCCGGCCGAGGCGGCGGGCGGGGGCGCGGCCCGCTTGAGCGCCGCCCGCAGCCGGGCGGCGAGCTCGGCGAGGTGGAACGGCTTCGGCAGGTAGTCGTCACCTCCGGCCGAGAAGCCGGACAGCCGGTCGGTGAGGTGGTGCCGTGCGGTCAGGAAGATGACCGGGGCGTGGAACCCGCCCGCGCGCATGGCCTGGCATACGTCCCGTCCGTCCGCGTCGGGCAGGCCGATGTCCAGGACGACCGCGGCGATGTCGGCGCCGACCAGGCGCAGGGCGGTGGCGCCGTCGGTGGCCGGGACGGGATCGAAGTCCTCGTCGTACAGACCGCGGCGGAGCACATCACGCAGGGCGTGATCATCCTCGACGATCAGGATCTTGCGGCGCATGGTCCTCCGGCGGTCTCTCTGCGGTGGGGGCCGTATCGGCGGGGGTGAGGAAGCGGGTCGGCAGCCACCGGCCCGCGGCATACAGGCACACCCCCAGCCAGCCGACGGCGAACAACCAGCCGCCCAGAACATCCGTGAACCAGTGCACCCCGAGATAGACCCGGGTCAGCCCGACCAGCAGGCCCCAGCAACCGATGACGACCCTGAACGATGTCGCTCCGCGCGGGGCGCGCAGGGTCAGCGCGACGATCAGCAGCCCGGCGGTCAGGGCTCCCGTGGTGGCGTGTCCCGAGGGGAACGCCCAGCCGCTCGCGTGCGCCGCCCAGTCGCCGCCCGGGGGACGGGAGCGGTGGACGAGTTCCATCATTCCGTGCCGCAGCGTCTGCCCCACGCCGAGACAGGCGAGGCAGAACGCGGCGGCGAGCAGCCGGTGCCGCACGGCGCGGGCCGCCAGGAAGCCGGCCAGGGCGGCGAGTATGTACGGAATGACGCCGGTCCCGGTGTCGGTCACGCCGCGGGCGAGGGTCCGCAGCACGTCCGGGCGGTGGCCGACGGACCATCCGAGGAGGCCGTTGTCCAGCCACAGCGGGGCACCGGCGCCGCCCACGACGACCATGGTCAGCACCCCCAGCGCCGTCCACGCGCCCAGAGCCGCGCTTCCGGCCAGTCCGGTGGCGTCCCGACGGTTCACGAGGCCACCGCTCCGCCGAAGGACGGGATCATCCACCGGCCTCCTCCGCCTTGGCCCGCCTGCGGCTCCGATACAACTCCGCGCCGAGCGGAATCAGCGACACCGCCACGATCAGCGCGACCAAGGGCAGCAGATAGCGGTCCACATTCGGGATCGAGGAGCCCAGGGCGTACCCCGCGAGCGTCAGCCCGACGCTCCACACCAGCCCGCCGATCACCTGCCAGACGGTGAAGGTCCGGACCGGCACGTTCAGCGCCCCGGCCAGGGGGTTCAGCACGGTCCGGACCACCGGCACGAATCTCGCCAGCACGATCGCCTTCGCATGCCCGTATCGCCCCAGCAGTTCCTCCGCCCGCCGCGCCCCCTCGTGCAGCCGGGCGGAACGGCCGGGGGCAAGCAGTGCGCCACCTGCCCTGCGGCCGATCAGATAGCCGCACTGCGAGCCGGCCAGCGCGCCCATCGCCGCGGCGACCAGCAGCGGTCCCAGCGACAGCCGCACGCCGTGCCCGCCGTTGCCCGTGCAGAGCAGGCCCGCGGTGAACAGGAGGGAGTCGCCCGGCAGGAAGAAGCCGATCAGCAGCCCCGTCTCGGCGAACATCACCACGCCGACGCCCAGCACGCCGAAGGCGCCCAGCAGCGAACGCGCATCGAGCACATTGACGGCGAGCTGCGACGACATCCATACGGGTGTGGTCATCGGCATGGACTCCCTCTCTATGGACGGCCGGACTCTATGGACGACCGGACACACGAACCCGTGTGCGACTACAAGCGCGTAGACGGTCTACGTTACTGTAGACGCTCGCACGGAGGGGAACGTTCCGGGCGCCCTGCCCATCCGCGCCGGCGGGCTTTGACCACCGCGCCGCCAGCAGGCGGGTGATCATTGGCGTGACCAGGATGACCGCCAGGAGCCGCAGGCTCTGCACGGTGGAGACCAGCGCGATGTCCGCGTGGGAGGAGACCGCCGTGGCGAGGACCGCGTTGATCCCCCCGGGGGTCGTGGCGAGGTAGGCGTCGGTGATCGGAGTGCCCGTCGCCGCGGCGAATACCCACGCCAGCCCGGCGCAGCCGAGGCAGACGACCGCCATGCAGACCAGGATCGGGGCCAGGAGGCACCGCATGCTGACGAGCGTCTGGCGGGTGAACCGTACGCCCACGTCGAGACCGACGAGGACGAAGACGACGTTCTGGAGCATCCCGACGGGCGCGAAGCCGGGTACGGCGCCGCTCAGCGTCGCGACCAGGGCGACCAGCATCGGCCCGATCAGCAGCGGTGTGGGCAACCGCAGCCGCCGGCCGGCCCAGGAGCCCGCGACAGCGATGGCGGCGAGCGCGAACAGACCGGTGAGCTGATCC
Source organism: Streptomyces rugosispiralis (assembly GCF_024505145.1). GTDB lineage: Bacteria > Actinomycetota > Actinomycetes > Streptomycetales > Streptomycetaceae > Streptomyces > Streptomyces rugosispiralis. Next base: position 477,969 of record NZ_JANIAA010000001.1, read on the forward strand.
GACCCGGCGACGACATGGAGGAGCCCGGGTCCGGCGCCGCCGCCCGCGGCCGGGTGACCGCCTGCCGCCGAGGACGCGGAGGTCATCCAGTGGGCCGCCAGCGGAGCGGTGGTGGCGACGAGACCGACGCGCAGGTACTGGGTGAAGGCGACCAGCCGCACATCGGCGCGCAGCTCGTCGGCGCAGGTGACGATCGCCGCCGAACCGCCGGGCACCATGCCGAGCACGGCGCTGGGCCGGCTGATACGGCCACCGCGGGCCAGGAACCAGGCGGCCACGAGGCTCAGCGCGATGGTGGCCGCCGTGACCACGGTCAGTGGCAGCGCGACGGGCGCGGCGGAGACGAGGGCGGACGGGGTGAGATAGCTGCCCATGAGGGCGCCGACCAGCGCCTGCGAAGTCCGGTGGGCCGGTGCCGGGAGCCGGTCGCGGACCACTCCGCACAGCGCCAGGACGGCGCCGACCAGCAGTGCGGACAGCAGGTAGGGGGCGGGAAGGCCGACGGCGTCCGCCGCGAGGCCCGCGGCGTACCCCCCGGCGACGATCAGGGCCCAGAGCCCGGTGGGAGCCGGGCGGGAGCCGAGGAGTTCGAAGATGCGCGGGGCGGGCTTCGGCGCGGTACTGGCGGTGAGGGACGGACGTTCGTCCGCGCGCCGCGGCGCGGAAGTCGGTGCCACGATTGGCGCCTTTCGTCGAATGGTGCCGGTCCGTTGGACTCGACGCCTGTGCGAAACAGGCACTCTCCACTGTGTCGCTTACGGCCTGTGCGCACACTGAGAGCGCTGAGTGAGCGCTGTGGGGATGCTGAGAGTCCGCTGAGAGACACGCGGCCGACCTGCGGTCCGGCCTCTAGACTCACAATTGAGGATCAGTCTTCCGGCCGACCCGTCGGTGCGGTCATGGGGTGATGTGGCGTGCGTGTGCTGGTTGTCGAGGACGAGCAGAACATCGCCGCCGCCGTGGACCGCGGACTGCGCGCCGAGGAGTTCGACGTCGACATCGCGGAGAACGGCGAGAAGGCCCTCGGTCTGATCAGGCACAACGACTACGCCGTGATCGTGCTCGACCTGATGCTGCCGGGCCGCAACGGCTATGACGTCTGCCGGACCCTGCGGGCCGCGGGCATCACCACACCGGTGCTGATCCTCACCGCCAAGGACGGGGAGTACGACGAGGCGGACGCCCTCGACCTCGGCGCGGACGACTATCTGACGAAGCCGTTCTCGTTCGTGGTGCTGCTGGCCCGGATCCGCGCGCTGCTGCGCCGCAGCACCCCGCAGCGGTCGCCGGTACTCCGTGCGGGTGATCTTTGGCTGGACCCGGCGGCCCATCGGTGCGGTCGCGGTGACGAGCGCCTGGATCTGACGCCGCGCGAGTTCGGGCTGCTGGAGTTCATGCTGCGCAACCCCGACACGGTGGTGAGCAAGACCGAGCTGCTCGCCCAGGTCTGGGATGCCTGGTTCGAGGGCGACCCCAACATCGTCGAGGTCTACGTCGGCTACCTCCGGCGCAAGATCGACACCCCCTTCGGCAGGTCCGCCATCGAGACCGTGCGCGGCGTCGGCTACCGGCTGGACGCGAAGGGCGGCTGAGTGTCCCGGCGTCTTCCCCTCGGGGGTCCGGCGGTCGGCCGGGTGCGACGGCTGACCCGGAGGCTGAGCCTGCGGACCCGGGTCACCATGTGGGCCACGATGGTCGTCGCCCTCGCGATGGTCGCGGCCGGCCTCGGACTGCTGCTCGGTCTCCGGCACTCCATGTGGAGCGACCGGGACGGCACCGGCCGACAGCGGCTGTCGGACGTCACCGCCCTCATCCGCCACGACCGGCTGGGTTCCCTCATCCCTTCCAACGGAGGGGACGCCGATGTCGTCGAGGTGCTCGACGCCCACGGGAAGGTGCGGGCCAGCTCCGACTACGACACCCGTCCGGGCAGCCCCAGCGGTTTCCCCAACCCCCTCCCCGCGCACGTGCTCGCGGGACATCCGGCCACCCTGCGTGACCTCAGCATCGGCGACGGGGGCGACTTCCGCGTACTGGCCCGGCCGATCCGCGTCGACGGCCGCCCCTCCACCATCGTCGTGGGGGTGTCCCTGGCCCAGGCCGAACACACCCTGTCCAGTCTGACCACCGGCCTGGTGGTCGGGGTGCCCGCGCTGACCGCGCTGGTGGCGTGGACGATCTCGCTCACCGCCGGCCGCACCCTGCGCCCGGTGGAGACCCTGCGCAGCCAGGCCGCGGACATCACCGCGACCGATCTGCACCGCCGCCTCGACCTGCCCGCCTGCCAGGACGAGATCCACGCGCTCGGCGTCACCCTCAACGACATGCTCACCCGCCTCGACGACGCCTCCGTCGCCCAGCGCCGGTTCGTCGCCGACGCCGCGCACGAGCTGCGCAGCCCGCTGACGGCCCTGCGGGCCCAGCTCGAGGTCATGTCCAGCTACCCCGACCCCGACCGGGACCCGCAGATGGCCGCCGCCCTGCTGGAGGACACGGTACGGCTGCACGACCTGGTCGAGGGGCTGCTGGCACTGGCCCGCAGCGAGGATCCCGCCCGCTCGCGGTCACAGGGCACGCACATCGTCGACCTGGACGAGGTGGTCCTGGCCGAGGTCCGCAGACAGCGCTCGCTGGCCAAGGCGGACATCGACGCCCGGCGCGTCTCGGGCGGGCGGGTGCGGGGCGACGCCGAGGCACTGCGCAGCGTCGTACGCAACCTGCTGGACAACGCACGCCGCCACGCGGCCCAGCGGGTACGGGTGGCCCTGAGCGAACGCGAAGGCACCGTCGAACTCACCGTCAGCGACGACGGAGCGGGCATCCCGGCCGCGGACCGGCTACGGGTCTTCGAGCGCTTCACCCGCCTCGACGAGGCACGGTCCCGCGAGGCCGGCGGCACGGGCCTCGGCCTCGCCATCGTCGGCAAGGTCATCACCGCACACGGCGGCACCGCCCACGCCGACCAGGACCCCGCCCCGGACGCCGGTGGGCTCGGCGGGGCGCGCCTGGTGGTCCGCCTGCCGGCCGTACCCTCCTCCGGCTGATCCGTCGATCTGCTTGTCAGCGCGCCCACGATGCCGAGGTCACTGACGCGGCTCGGTCCGGGTCTGCGCCATGTGCGACATTCAGGTGCAGGTCTTCGACGGCGTCCACGCCCGTCGCGGCCGAGAGTGCGAGACAGCACAGCAGCGCGACGGCGACGGCGCATGTCCAGCAGCGGCGCCGGGCCGGCTGTGTGGCGTCGTCGGCCTGGAGGAGGGCCATCACGCGACGGGGCACCGCACCGCCGACCGTAGCGAGGATCGCCCCGCGCCGGGCGGCCGGGCTCTTCGACTCGCGCGCCGCGAGGGCGGCGCGGCCGATCGCCTTCGCCGCCAGCTTTCGGTCACCCACCGCATGGGCGGCCGCTTCGTCGGCCCGGCGTTCGAGGGCGTAGGCCAGGGGCTCGCGGAGGGCGCGGAGCGCGGGGTGCAGCACGGCGGCCAGCTGGGCCGCGGCGAGGAAGCGGTGGTGATGTCCGGCGAGATGCTCCCGTTCGTGTGCGAACAGCGCCTCGCGTTCGTCCGGGCGCAACGAGCGCAGCATGGCGGCGCTGACGACGATGGTGCCCGGCTTCCCCCGCCGACCGGGAAGTGCGTAGGCGTACGGGTACTCGTCCGGGTGGACGGTCAGTTCACCGGCCGTCGGGCCGATGGCTCGCTGTTCCGAGCGAAGCTCCCTGTGGTGGCGGACCGCGACGCGGATCACCTGGGCGAATCCGGCGATCAGCAAGATCGTGGCCACCGGTGCCGTCCACAGGGCCGGCCCGGTGTGCCCGGCCGGCGCTTCCGGGGAGAAGCCTGCGGCCGAGGCGACCTGGTTCACTCGCAGGAGGCCCAGCGCGGCCAGCGCGCCCAGGGCGGCGGTGCTGGAGCAGGCGAGCAGCACCGCGCAGGAGACGAGGAGCCGGGCAGCGGCGCGCGGAGCGAGGCGGTCAGCCGCGTGCCGTGCGGCGGGAACGGCGATCAGGGGTATCAGCGGCGGAAGCCATACCGCGTAGATCACTCTCGGGTCTCCTCGTCGCCGTCCAGCAGCGCCCGGAGTATCTCCTCGTCCTCTGGACTGAGGTCGGAGACGAATCGGGCCAGGATGCTGCCGCGGTCCTCGCCGCGGTCCTCGCCGCGTTCGAGCTCGGCGTGCATGCGGCGGGCGTGGAGGCCGGAGCTGTCGGCGACAGGGGTGTAGGCGTATCCGCGTCCCTGCCGGGCACGGTCGACCACCCCTTTCTCCTGGAGCCGGGTCAGGATGGTCGTCACCGTCGTACGCGCCAAGCCCGCGTTGAGGAGTTCCCGGACCTCTCCCGGAGTGAGGGGCCGGTCGGCAGCCCACAGTGCCGCCAGAACGCTGGCCTCCAGTTCCCCGGCCGATCGGCGGTCGCCGTGCTGCTCAGTCATGGCGCTCATTTTCGCAGACGGTCCTCCACCGCCCCGCGGTCCGACTACAGGCTTGTAGAGGAACGGGATGTCGCTCCAGGACGGAACAGACGGTGCCGGGCGATCAGCTCGACGGTCACCGCGACGGCGATGGCCTGGACCGCCATCAAGGCGATCAGGACGAACAGCTGAACGGCCCCGGCCATAAGCGGGCTCGCCCCGCCCAGGAGCATGCCCACGAACGCCCCGGGAAGGGTCACCAGCCCGACCGTGCGCGTCTGGTCCAGCCCCGGCAGCAACGCGTCGGACGCGGCCGGCCGTGCGATCTCCATTCGCGCATCCCGGTCGAGCAAACCCAGAGCCATCGCCGCTTCGACCTCGCCACGCCGAAGCTCCAGCTCATCGAGGGCGCGTCGGCCCGCGAGCACCGTGACCGTCAGGGCGCCACCGATGAGGATGCCGCTGATGGGGATGAGGACAAGACCCTTCGCGGGAACGAGTCCCGTCAACAGCAGGGCGGCCACCGTGGGGACGACGCCGGCGGCGATCGGCGCGGCGGTCAGCCACCAGGTGCGATTGCTGGTCAGCCGTCGGCCCGCCGTGCGCACGGCGACGCCGAACATCACGACCAGGAACGCGGCCAGACCCGCCAATCGGGTGACGGCCCAGGTGATGACCAGGGACACAGCGGCGAGCTGCGCCGCCGCACGCACACCCGCGACCGCGATCTCCCGCGGACGGTTGACGGAGGGATTGGGGGACAGACCAAACCAGTAGGCGACCCCCGCGGCCACGGCCAGCAGCACTACCAGCACCACGCCGAGGGTGAGGTTGACCGGCAGTAGGGATCTTGCGCTCAGCATCACGTTCGTCACCGTAAACGCCACTGACAGCGCGCGACAGGCTTCACCCGACCGAGGAGATCGCCGAGGCGGTGGTGCGACCGGCGCGGGTCAGCTCTCTTCGTCGTCCACGAGCGCGAGCAGCGGCCCCCGCTCGTTCTCGGGGACGTAGCCGGCGTAGTACTCGTAGAGCTTGCGCCGCGAGATGCGTGCCGCCGCGAGGCCGTCCCCCGCCCGGATCGCCTCGAGCACCTCCTGATGGTGGCGGAGCGACTCCCGCATGAGCGTAGCGCTGTTGTGCGCATGGGCGACCTTGTCCGAGATCAGCGCGAGGACCGCGCCCCTGACCACCTGGTTGCAGACCTGGATGAGGGAGTTGCGGCCGGCCACGGCCACCGCCTCGTGGAACGCGACGTCGGCCTTGCCGAACTCCTCGTACCCCGCCTCGATCGCATCCGCCATGACGGCGATCGTCCGTTCCATGACGGACAGTTCCTCCTCGGACCGCAGCCGGGCCGCCAGCGAGCTCGCCGACCCGTCGAGGATCATGCGGAACGAGATCAGCTCGGCCATGGACACGTTGTCGAACTGGACGAGCCGGGTCATCTGCTTGGTCAGGCCGGCCGGCGAGAAGGGCAGGATCTCCGGGCCGTTCGGGTCACCCGGGCGCGAGCGGACGAGGCCGTCGCTCTCCAGCACGCGCAGCGCCTCGCGCACGGTGGGACGGCTGGCCCCGAACTGCGTCACCAGCTCCCGCTCGCTCGGCAGCCGTTGGCCGGGCTTGAGGTCACCGCGCACGATCGCCTGCTCGATCTGCTCGACAATGCGCTGGTAGAGCCGTACGGGCGAGACCTGCCGGAACTGTGCCCCGTCGCTCAAGGCCGCTTCCCTTCGGGCGTGGTCGGTGTCGTCTGCGCCCCCGTGGGCGCCCCAACGGCGTCGTCCGGCCAGCGCGGAACCGCCTCGGCGGGCCGGCTCCGTTCGTACCACGCCGCCGCCCTCAGCACGCCGAGGTCGTCGAATCGGCGGCCCGCGATCTGCACCCCGATGGGCCGGTGGTCCGCCGTAAAACCGCAGTTGACGGTCGCGGCCGGCTGGCCCGACATGTTGTACGGCGCGGTGAAGCCGATATGGGCCATGGTCTTCTCGTCCCCCGGGAAGGGCATCGGCTGCTCGGCGGGAAACGCCGCCACCGGCGCCACCGGCGAGAGCACCAGATCGTACGGGAGCGTCGCCGCCACGGTCCGCGCCTGAATGCGCATGATGTGCTGGTAGCACTGCAGGACCCTGGTGCCCGGCACATCGGCGCCGCCCTGACACCACCGGATGATGTGGGGGTGGACGCGCAGCCGGGCCTCGGGCTCCAGGGCGCGGAAGTCGTTCCAGGACCGCACCCGCCAGAACAGATCCAGGTCGTCCAGGAGCTCCTGGGCCAGATACGGCCCGACCGGCTCCACGACGGCTCCCGCCGCCTCGAAGACCGCGGCGGCGCGGTTCACCGCGGCGAGGATCTCGGCGTCGCACGGCTCCCCGCAGCCGGCGTCCAGGTGCACTCCCACTCGCAGCCCGCACACCTCGCCGTCCAGCGCCGACCAGTCGATGTCCTCCGGCGGCAGGCTCGACCAGTCCCGGGGGTCGGGTTGGCTCAGGACGCGCATGAACAGGGCCGCGTCCGCGACGGTACGGGTCATGGGCCCGGCGGCACGCCCCAGGTACGGGGTGTCCAGCGGGATCCTCCCGTAGCTGGGCTTGAGCGTGGCGAGGCCCAGCCAGGTGCCCGGCAGCCGGATCGATCCCCCGATGTCGGTGCCGACGTGCAGCGGGCCGTATCCCCCGGCGGCCGCGGCCCCCGCGCCGGAGCTGGAACCGCCCGTCGTCCAATCGGGGTTCCAGGGGCTGCGCGAAATGCCGTGCCGGCTGGAGACGCCCGAGGAGAGCATGCCCCAGTCCGGCATCACGGTCGACCCGAGCACCACCCCGCCGGATTCGACGACTCGCGCGGTGATGGGCGCGTCCGCCTCGGGGACGACCGGTTCTGTCCCCGCGTTGCCCGAGGGCATCGGGACGCCCCTGCGGGCGACGTTCTCCTTGAGCGTCACGGGCACGCCGTCGATGAGCCCGAGCGGCTCCCCCGCCGACCATCGGGCCTCGCTGGCCAGTGCCGCCTTGCGGGACTCGTCCGGATCCCGCACCCAGAACGCGTTGAGCACACTCTCGCGCGCCTCGATCACCGACTGGACGGCGTCGTGGACCTGGACCGGCGACAACGTGCGATCGGCGAATCCGGCCACCATCTCTACGGCCGGCATGGCGGCCAGGCCCTGTTCCGTGAGCACTCGCACACTCCTTCTCCCCCAGCTACCGCTGGGCGGTGCCCCCTCGCGCTGCCCGGGGGGATCGAACCCCTTGACAAGTACAGCTTCAGTCGCCACGGTACCTGCCAAGTGAGCTTACTGGTCAGGCCAGTCATAGCGGAAGGTGGCGTCCATGACGCACAAGCGGCCGGCGCGGCTCCCCGGGACGGTCGCGGCCGCGCTCGCATGCCTGTCGCTGGCAGCCTGCTCGGCCGGGTCCACGTCGGTCGGAAAGCCCACCGGCAACAGCCTGAGCATCGGACTCGCCGCCGAGCCGGCCAACTTCGACTTCACCAGGACCGACGGTGCCGCCATTCCGCAGGCACTGCTCGACAACGTCTACGAGACGCTGGTGAAGCTGGATCAGTCCGGGACGATACGGCCCGATCTGGCCACGTCGTGGAGCCTGTCCAAGGACCGCAGGACGTACACGTTCCACCTGGTGAAGGACGCCACGTTCAGCAATGGCGCGCGGTTCACGGCCGAGGACGCCAAGTTCTCCGTCGAACGCGTCGGCAGGGCCTGGACGGTGGCGCAGAAGGCCCAGATGAGCGTCGTCGACCGGGTGCGGGCGGTGTCGCCCACCGAACTCGAGGTCACCCTGAAGAAGCCCAGCAACGACTGGCTGTACCGGATGACCACCCGCGTCGGCGCGATGTTCAGCCGGACCGGGGTGCGCGAGCTGGCCACCGAGCCGGTGGGCACCGGCCCGTACGTGGTGCGGAACTGGAACCGCGGCGACTCGATCACGCTGGCCCGTCGTAAGGGCTACTGGGGGCGCGCACCACACTTCGCGTCGGTCACCCTGAAGTACTTCAAGGACCCGACGGCCATGAACAACGCGCTGCTCACGGGCACCATCAATGTGATCGGCCAGATGCAGTCCCCGGAGTCCCTGTACCGGTTCCAGAACAACTCGAAATACCGGGTGATCGAGGGCACGACCAACGGCGAAGTGGTCCTCTCCCTCAACAACGGCTCGGGCCCGATGAAGAATCGGAAGGCCCGCCAGGCGGTCCGCTACGCCATCGACCACAAGGCCCTGATGGACACCTGCTGGGCGGGGCGCGGCAAGCTCATCGGCGGCATGGTTCCGCCGACCGACCCCTGGTACCAGAACCTCACCGGCCTGTATCCGTACGACCGCGACAAGGCCAGGAAGCTCCTGAAGGAGTCCGGCGAGGCCGGCCGTACGCTGCGGCTGCGGATTCCGACGCTGCCCTACGCCACCGCATGCGGCACCGTGGTCAAGAGCCAGCTCGAACAGGCCGGGTTCAAGGTCGAGCTCGACCAATTGGAGTTCCCCGCGGCCTGGCTGACCACCGTGTTCAAGAACTCCGACTACGACCTGTCCATCATCGGCCATGTGGAGCCCCGCGACATGCAGACGGTGTTCGGGGACAAGGGCTACTACACCCACTACGACAACCCCGCGTTCCGCGCGTTGCTGAAGAAGGCGGACCAGGGCAGCCGGGAGCAGCAGATCACCGCCATGCGGGCGGCCGCTCGGCTGCTGTCCGAGGACGCCGCGGCCGACTGGCTGTTCCTGCTGCCCAACCTGATGGTGGCGGACGCGGACATCACCGGCCTGCCCGTGAACTCCGTCTCCGAGTCACTGGATCTCACCGGCCTGGGCCGGTCATGAAAGGCGGCCTCAACCGATGATCGTCCGTCTGGTTCAGCGGATCGCGATCCTCCTGGCCGGCCTCGCCGTGAGCTCCGTGCTGGTGTTCGCGTTCATGGCGGTGCTGCCGGGTGATCCGGCCCGGGTCGCCCTCGGCACCAGCGCGTCGGACTCCGCGGTGGCGCGGCTGCGCCAGGAGTTCGGGCTCGACCGGCCGCTCGTGACCCAGTACCTCAGCTGGGTCCATGGGCTGGTGACCTTCGACCCGGGGAACTCCTACGTCTCCCACGCGCCGATCGGCCCGCAGCTCGCCGACCGCCTCCAGGTCACCCTGTGGCTCGTCGGCACCGGAATGGTGATCGCCTGTGTCCTGGCCCTCCCCATGGGCACGCTGATGGCCGTGCGGCACCGCAAGCCGTCCGGGCTCCTTCTCTCGGCCCTGTCCCAAGTCGGCGTGGCCGTCCCGGCCTTCCTCGCCGGTATCCTCCTGATCACCGTGTTCGCGGTGGGGCTCGGATGGCTGCCGGCGAACGGCTGGACGCCTCCGGTGCAGGATCCGGTCCTGTTCCTCAAACAGCTGGTGATGCCCGCCCTGTCCCTCGGCATCGTGCAGGCGGCGGTGGTCACCCGCTATGTGCGCAGCGCCGTGCTCGATGTCCTCCGGGAGGACTATCTGCGCACCGCTCGCGCCAAGGGACTCCGCCCGACCCGGGCGCTGCTGCGGCACGGACTGCGGAACGCGGCGGTGCCCGTGGTCACCGTCCTGGCCCTGCAGCTCGCCACGCTGCTGGTGGGCTCCGTCGTCATCGAACGGGTCTTCGTCATCCCCGGGCTCGGCAGCCTGCTGCTGGACAGCGTCGCCAACCGGGACCTCATCGTGGTGCAGGACGTGGTCATGATCATCGCAATGGCGGTGCTGCTGGTGAACTTCCTGGTGGACATGGTCTATCTGCTGATCGACCCACGGCTCAGGGGAGGTGCGTCATGAGTGCTCCGGACGTCGAGGCCGGCGCCGCGTCCGCGGTGTCCGCGGACCGCCACCGCCGCCGCCCGGTCACGGGCAGCCTCCTGGTGGGCGGTCTCATCGTCGCGGTCGTGATCGGCATGGCGCTGCTGTCCTTCGTATGGACTCCGCACGACCCGACCCTGGTGGATCCCTCGGTGCGGCTGCAGGAGCCGTCGCCCGACTACTGGTTCGGCACGGACAAGTTCGGCCGCGATGTGTTCAGCCAGATCCTGATGGGCTCGCGCACCACGCTGTTCGTCGGCTTCGTGGCCGTGGGGGTCGCCGCCCTGATCGGCGTGCCGCTCGGCATCGTCGCCGGAATGGCGCCCCGCTGGTTCGGCGAGCTGCTGATGCGCGGCAACGACCTGCTCCTCGCCTTCCCGGCACTCCTGCTGGCCATCATGTTCGCGGCCGTGTACGGCGCCGGCACGCTGGTCGCGATGGTCGCCATCGGCATCGCGTCCATCCCTCATTTCGCCCGGCTGATCCGCGGTGGCACGTTGCAGGTCATGCGGACCGAGTACGTCATCGCCGCGCGTGCGGCGGGCCGTGGGCCGTTCGCGATCGCCGTGCGGCATGTCCTGCCCAACGTCAGCAGTCTCGTCATCGTGCAGGCGTCGGTGGGTTTCGCCATCTCCGTACTCGCCGAGGCCGCGCTGTCCTTCCTGGGCTTCGGAACCCCGCCTCCCACACCGTCCTGGGGCCGGATGCTGCAGGAGAGCCAGGAGCTGCTGTCCATCGCGCCCCGGCTCGCCGTGTTCCCGGGCGTCGCGATCGCGGTGGCGGTGCTCGGATTCAATCTGCTCGGTGACGGCCTGCGCGACCGTTTCGACCCCAAGCTGGAGGACCGCCGATGACCCCGGCACCTGAGACGGGACCGGCCGCCGCCGCGCATGACGACGTGCTGGCCGTGCGGAACCTCGACGTCACGGTGGGCGGCCGCAAGCTCGTCGAAGACGTCGGCTTCACCATCCGGGCGGGCGAACGGGTCGGGCTGATCGGTGAGTCGGGGTCGGGCAAGTCGCTGACCGCGCTGAGCGTCCTGGGCCTGCTCCCCGAGGGGCTGCGGGCCTCGGGTTCGGTACGGCTCGCCGGAGTCGGCCATGACCTGGTGGGAGCCGACGAGGCGCGGATGTCCCGGGTGCGGGGCAAGGAGATCGCCATGGTCTTCCAGGAGCCCATGACCGCTCTGAACCCCACGATGAGGGTCGGGCGGCAGATCGCCGAGGTGCTGCTGATCCACCGGACCAGGCCCGACCGCGCGTCCGCCCGGGCCGCCGCGGTGGAACTGCTCGCCCAGGTGGGGCTTCCCGACCCCGAGGCCGCCGCACGGGCCTATCCGCACCAGTTCTCCGGGGGCCAGCGGCAGCGGGTGGTGCTGGCCATCGCCCTCGCGAACGACCCCGCGCTGCTGGTCTGCGACGAACCCACCACCGCGCTCGACGTCACCGTGCAGGCGCGGGTGCTCGACCTGATCGTGCGAGGTGTCCAGGACCGCAGGTCGGCCCTGCTCTTCATCACCCATGACCTGGCCGTGGTGGCCACCGCCTGCGAGCGGGTCATGGTCATGTACGGCGGGCGGCTGGTCGAGTCCGGGCCGGTCCACGAGGTGTTCACGCACCCCCGGCACCGCTACACCCAGGGCCTGATCGGCGCGTCGGATCTGACCGTGGTCGACGGCCGCGGCCGGCTGGCCACGATCCGCGGGTCCGTACCGCCGGCGGGCCGGTTCCCCGCCGGATGCGTGTTCCGGAACAGGTGCGATCACGCGACCGACGTGTGCGCCACCAGACCGAAGTGGATCCCGACCGGACCGGACTCCGGCTACGCCTGCTTCCACCCGGTGCCCGGAAGCGGCGCGCACGGGACCGGCGCCCCCACGAACCAGGAGGCCGGCCGTGGCTGAGCAGCCGACCAGTACCCCTCTCGCGCCCGAGCCGCGGACCGGCCCCGCGGACGCCATCAGCGTCCGCGACGTCACCCGCGTCTACCAGCGGCCGCGCACCTCACTGCGCCGCCCCAGCCCGCCGGTGCACGCCCTGCGCGGCGTCAGCTTCGGCATTCCCCAGGGGCAGCGGTTCGGCATCGTGGGCGAGTCGGGGTGCGGGAAGTCGACCCTGCTGCGGATCATGGCCGGACTCGACCGCCCCACCAGCGGCGGCGTCGCGATCGACGGCCGGGACATCACCGGGCTCCGGGAGAGACGGCTGAAGTTCGTCCGCGAGCGGCTCCAGCTCGTGTTCCAGGACCCGATGAGTTCGCTGGACCCGCGCATGCGGGTGGGCGACATCGTGGCCGAGCCGCTCGTGGCACAGGGGCATGGGAACCGCCGGGAGCGGGTGGCCGAGTTGCTCGAGGCCGTCGGGCTGCGGGCCGACGCGGCGGACCGGTATCCGCACCAGTTCTCCGGTGGCCAGCGGCAGCGCATCTCGATCGCGCGTGCCCTCGCCCCCCGTCCGAAGATCATCGTGGCCGACGAGCCGGTGAGCGCCCTGGACGTGTCCGTACGGGCCCAGGTGCTCAACCTCATCGCCGACCTCGTCGACGAGTTGTCCCTCACGCTGGTCTTCGTCTCCCACGACCTCTCCGTGGTCCGCCATGTGTGCGACCGGGTCGCGGTCATGCACGCCGGGCAGATCGTGGAGACCGGGTCCACGGAGCAGGTGTACGAGGACCCCCGGCATTCCTACACACGCAGGCTGATCGCCGCCGTTCCGACCCTGGGCAAGGCACTGTCCGGAGTGTCGGCGGCCGACCTCAACCGGGAGTAGCGACCGTGACCACCCATGTCCCATCCGTCGACGGCGAAGCCCCCGTGGTGAAGGAGTTTCCCGAGGGTCTTCCCATCGGCGGCACCTGGGTGGCGGCACCCGCCACCGAGGACGTCCGCTTTCCCTACGACGGGACACTCGTCGCCCGTGCCCCCGTCGGGGACACCGGTCTCGCGCGCCAGGCGGTGGACGCGGCCCTCGCGGTACGCGAGCGGGTCGGCCGGCTCCCCTCGCACACCCGCCGGGCCGCGCTGCTCGCCACGCACGAGGCCATCGCCTCCCGACGCGCGGACTTCGAGCGGCTGCTGGTCCTGGAGACCGGCAAACCGCTGGTCGACTGCCGTGTCGAGGTGGACCGCACCCTGCTGACGCTGCTGACGGCGGCCGAGGAAGTGGCCCGGCTGCACGGGGAGACGGTGCCGCTGGACCTGCTGCCGTCGGGCGAGGGGTTGCTCGGCTTCTGGATCCGCAAGCCGATCGGCGTGGTGGTGGGCATCGCGGGCTTCAACTACCCGCTGCTGCTCGCCGCGCACAAGGTCGCGCCGTCCCTGGCCGCCGGCTGCCCGGTCGTCGTCAAACCCGCCCCGCAGACGCCGCTGGCCACCCTGTGGCTGGTGCACCTGCTCCGCGAGGCCCTCGGCGCCGCCGACGCGCCACAAGCCGCGGTCCAGTTGGTGACCGGGGGCCCCGAGGTGGGTGTCGCGCTGACCACCGACCGCCGGATCGGTGCGGTCTCCTTCACCGGTTCCGCCGCCGTCGGCCACCGGATCGCCCGGGACGCGGCACCCACCAAGGTGCTGCTCGAACTCGGCTCCAACGCCGCCCTGGTGGTGGCCGCCGACGCCGACCTGGACGCCGCCGCCGACGCGGTGGCGCGCGGCGGGTTCTACGCGTCGGGCCAGGCGTGCATCAGCGTGCAGCGGGTCATCGTGGTGGACGCCGTGCGCGAGGAGTTCGTGGCCCGGCTGCGGGAGCGGGTGGCCCGGGTGGCCGTGGGCGACCCGCGCGATCCGGCGACGCGTGTCTCGGCGCTCATCGACCAGCGGTCGACCGAGCGGGTGCGCGCCTGGCTGGACGAGGCGGTGGCGGCGGGGGCCTCGCTCGTCGCCGGGGGCAGTGTCACCGACGGGGTGATCGAGCCCACCGTGCTGCTCGACGTGGACCGCGCGCTGCCCGTGTGGAACGAGGAGGTCTTCGCCCCCGTGGTCGCGGTACGGTCCGTCCCCGATCTGGACACCGCCCTCGACCTGGTCAACGACTCGCGCTACGGACTGCACGCGAGCGTCTACACCAGCGCCCTCGACACGGCGTTCACCGCTCTCGACCGCCTGGAGGTGGGCGGAGTGGTCGTCAACGAGGTTCCCGGCTTCCGGTCCGATGTCATGCCGTACGGCGGTGTGAAGGACTCCGGGGCCGGACGGGAGGGCCCGAGGTTCGCCATCGAAGAGCTCACCGTCACCCGTATGGCAGTGATCCGCCCGACGACACGGAAGCGGTGAGGACCACAGTGCGAGCAACGGAGCACACCGATCCGGTGGACGCGTACTCCCGCCTGTTCCGGCTCGACGGCCGCAAGGCCGTCGTGGTGGGGGCGGGCAGCGGAATCGGCCGCGAGAGCGCCCTGGCGCTCTCGGCACACGGCGCCACGGTGGTGTGCGCCGACCGCGATCTGGCGGCGGCCGAGGAGTCGGCGGCGATGGGGCCCGGCCTCGTCGGGTACGCCCTCGATGTGCTCGACGGCGACGCGGTCGCGCGTGCCGCCGAGGAGCTCGGCCCCGTCGATGTGCTCGTCTTCACCGCCGCGACGAACGTGCGCAAGCCCCTGCTCGACTACACGGCGGAGGAATTCGAGCGGGTCGTGGCGCTCAATCTGCGCGCGTCCTTCGACCTGGTGCGGGCGTTCGGCCGTGGCATGGCCGAGCGCGGCGGGGGGAGCATCATCGGCTTCAGCTCGATCCGCGCGGTGGCCGTCGAGCCGGGCCAGGGGGTGTACGCGGCCACGAAGGCGGGCCTCGTCCAGCTGCTGCGGACCGCGGCGGCCGAGCTGGGCCCGTCGGGTGTGCGGGTGAACACCATCGCCCCGGGCGTCGTGGACACCCCGCTGACCGCGCAGATCAGGGCGGTGCCGGAGTGGTCGGAGGCCTACGCCAGCAAGAGCGCCCTGGGCCGCTGGTCCCGGGCCGACGAACTGGCCGGGGCCGTCGTCTACCTCGCGTCGGACGCGTCGTCCTTCGTCACGGGGAGCCAGCTCTTCGTGGACGGAGGCTGGACGGCGATCGACGGACGCTTCACACCGCCCGGCTGACCGGGGCGGACGCCCGTTCGGGCCCCTTTTCCGAGGTGAACCACCTCGGAAAAGGGGCTCATAGTCGTCAGGGGCCGTATCGGCCGGCCCCCCGGCCGGTTCGAATCGCGAAACAACTGTCCCGGTTGTTCACATTCCCGGTTCGGTCTCGTTGGCCGTCGGCAGGTTGTCCGGACGAGTGGGCCGATCACAGTTCCCGGTGTGAGTGCGACCAGGTATCTGGAGATCGCGGAGCGGTTGTCCGCCGAACTGGCCGAGTGTGCTCATGGCACCCGGGTGGCCGGCGAGGCCGAGATCGCCCGGCGGTTCGGCGTGGGCCGGGCCGCCGCACGGGCCGCCGTTCAGGAATTGGAGCGCCGGTTCGTCGTCCGCCGGACCCAGGGAGCGGGCACCTTCGTCAACCGGCGGATCGACTACGTCATCTCGCCTGAGCGCCAGCGGGTGAACCTCGCCGCGGGCACGGTGCAGCCGCCCCGGCTGCTGCTGCTCGACGAGCCGGTGTCCGCGCTGGACCCGGCCGACCGGGAGGCCGCGCTGGAGCTGGTCGACTCGCTGACGGGGCAGGGCGTGGCCGTCCTCGCCGTCTTCCACGAAATGGACGCCATCCGGCGGCTGGCGTCCCGGGTGGTGTTCGTCGGCGAGGGCCGGATCGCCCGGCAGGGCGCGCCGGATCAGATGCTGGAGGCAGCGGCATGAACACGGACCTGATGAGCAGGGGGCCGGCCGCGGCGCCGGCCCAGGGCTGGACGCTGGGCGGCCCGCCCCGGGACTACGTGCTGGGGCACGTACGGGCGGTGCTGCCGGACCGGGTGCTGGACGACGCGCTGGTCGCGGTCCGGGACGGCAGGATCGCGGAGGTCGCACCGCACCCGGCCGGTGTGGAGGCCGATGTCGACGGCCAGGGAATGCTGTGTCTGCCCGGTCTGGTGGATGTGCACAGCGACGGCCTGGAGAAGGAGCTGCTGCCGCGGCCCGGGGCCGAACTGCCCCTGGACTTCGCGCTGTTGTCCTTCGAGGGCAAGCTGCGCGCGGCCGGTGTCACCACGGCGTACCACGGCGCGGCGTTCGAGGAGAGCGGCGGGCGCGGTATGCGCCGCACCCTGGAGAACGCGAAGCGGATCTGCGCGGCCGTGGAGAGCCGTGGCGACGGCGGCCTGGTGGACCACCGGATCCTGCACCGGCTGGACGTCCGCTGTCCGGAGGGCCTGGCCGGGCTGCGGCAGCGGCTGGAGCGGATCGGTGGCGCCGCGCGTGGACCGGTCCTCGTCTCGCACGAGGACCACACCCCGGGCCAGGGGCAGTACGCGGACCGCGGCTACTACGAGCGGTACCTCGTCGGCACCCGCGGGGTCACCGAGGACGAGGCCCGCGCCTATGTGGACCGGCTGATCGAGGACCGGGACGGCCGGCTCGACGTCCGCGAGGAGGCGCTGGGCTGGCTCGGCGAGCAGGCCCGCGCGGACCGGATCCGGCTGCTCGGCCACGACCCCAGCTCGGCGAAGGAGATCGGGGAGCTGCGGATGCGGGGCGGTGCGGTGGCGGAGTTCCCCACCACGGTGGCCGCCGCGGAGGCCGCGTACGAACACGGCATGCCGACGGTGATGGGCGCGCCCAACGTGCTGCGCGGCCATTCGCACAACGGCAACGCCTCCGGCCGCGAGTTGGTCGGCCGCGGCCTGGTCACCGCGCTCGCCTCCGACTACCTGCCGTCGGGGCTGCTCTCGGCGGCGCTGCTGCTCGCCGAGGAGGGGCTGGCGCCGCTGCCCGCGGCGGTCGGCCTGGTCACCAGCGGTGCCGCGGACGTCGCCGGTCTCCCGGACCGCGGCCGGCTCGAGGCGGGTCTGCGGGCCGATCTGGTGCTGGCCGAACCGGGCCGCCCCTGGCCGGTCGTGGCGGCGGTCCTGCGCGCGAACCCCGAAGCGGGCTCGGACTCGGCATCGGGCTCGGACTCGACATCGGGCTCAGACTCGGACTCGGACTCGACATCGATCTCGCGAACGAATTCGCGAACGAACGCGGGAGGTGACGCGGCATGAGCGGCCGGATCCCCTGGCCGGTGCCCGAACCGCATCTGCCGACCGGCGTCCACCCGGCGCTGGCCGCGGCGACCCGCGCCGCCACGGACGCGTTCCGCGCCGCGCGCGAGGCGTACGACCGCGCCCAGCTGGCCGAGAAGGTGCAGGTCGGCGCGGACGGTACGCCCACGATGCGGCTGGACATCCTGGTGGACACCGCGATCGCCGAGGTGGTGAACGCCCACCGGATCAATCTGCTCAGCGAGGAACTGGGCAGCATCGACAACGGATCCGCCGTCACCCTGGTCACCGACCCGGTGGACGGCACGGCGAACGCCGCCTCGGGTGTCCCGCTGTCCGCGTTCGCGGGTGTCATCGCGGTGGACGGTGTGCCGACCGAGGCGCTGACCAGCTGGCTGGACACCGGGCGCTGCTGGCACACGGTGGCGGGTCAGCCGTCCCCGTACCGCACGAACGGCCGTACGGAGCTGGACGGCGCGGCCGTGAGTCTGCTGCGGCCGCAGCCGCACATCGCCGACGCGTGGTGGCGGGTGGCGACGCGGGCGGCCAGGATCCGCATCCTGTCC
Source organism: Streptomyces rugosispiralis (assembly GCF_024505145.1). GTDB lineage: Bacteria > Actinomycetota > Actinomycetes > Streptomycetales > Streptomycetaceae > Streptomyces > Streptomyces rugosispiralis. The sequence continues at coordinate 495,885 of NZ_JANIAA010000001.1, forward strand.
ACGAGTTGCCTGGAAGCGGTGCTGGTGGCAGAGGGGTCCACGGACGCCTTCGCCGACGCCGGTTCCGACACCCACCGGATCGTGGACCTGGCGGCCGCGATGGTGACCGTCCCCGCGGCGGGCGGCGCGGTGATCGATGTGCACGGCCGCCCGCTGGAGATCGACCCCGACCTCACCCGCCGCTGGTCGGGCGTGGTCGCGGCCACCCCGCGGCTCGCGGAGGAACTGGCGGAGACCATCCGCGGAACGGAGGACCGATGACCACCCCCACCCCCCTCGACCCGCTGACGAACGAGGAGCTGACCGCGCTCGTGGACGGCCTCGCGGGCCTGCCGTACGACGGCGAGGCCGTCGACCAGCGGACACACGCGCTGCAGACGGCGTGGCTGGCGATGGACGCGGGCGCGGACGACGAGCTGGTGGTGGCCGCGGCGCTGCACGACATCGGCCGTGCCCGGCCGGTCCGGGCCGAGCACCCGGGCCTGCCGCACGAGGTGGCGGGCGCCGAGTTCGCCCGCCGCCGGGTGAGCGAACGGGCGGCGTGGGTCATCGCCCAGCACGTACCGGCCAAGCGCTATCTGGTGGCGACCGACGCGGAGTACCACGCCCTGCTCAGCCCGGCGTCGGTCGCGTCCCTGAAGGTCCAGGGCGGCCCGATGGACGGGCGCGAGGTGGCGGAATTCGCGGCCCATCCACTGGCCGAGGACGCGGTCGCGCTGCGCCGCTGGGACGACGCGGCCAAGGACCCGGACGGCCCGCGACTCGCGATGCCGACCCTCCTGGCGGCCCACGCCCGCTGCGTGGCGGCGCGGCGGGCCTGAGAGTGATCGCGTCCCGGGGGCAAAAGGCGGTGGTCAAGGCTCTGTGTCCGGAGGGCATGGCGCCGCACGTCCGCCGTGTTCCGTGGCCGGCCGCCTGAGCTGCCGCACGGTCAACCGCTTTGACAAAACGGAACGACGCTCCGTACATTAATCGGAACGACGATCCGTTTTCGGCGCTGTCCGAAACCGGACACTCCTGATCGCCTCATCCGCCCCGGCCGAACGAGACCGGGGGCAGAGGCCATTGAAGGGATATGCGCACACCATGAGTGAATCCACATACGCGGCCGACGCCTTCGGCTCACCCGCTCCCGTCCTCTCGGTCAGCCCGGTGGTGCTGCCCGCCCCCGACCGGGCCGTGGACCTGGAAGTGCGCGTCTCCGCGCCCGTGACCGGGAGCGACCTGCCGGTCATCCTCCTCTCACACGGTCAGGGCTACTCGAACCACCTCTCCTCACTGAACGGATACGCCCCTCTCGTCAACTTCTGGGCCGCCCACGGTTTCGTGGTCATCCAGCCCACCCATCTGAGCTCACGGACGCTGACCCTGGACTCCGACACCCCCGGCGCGCCGCTGTTCTGGCGATCGCGCGCCGAGGACATGATGCGCGTCCTCGACCAGCTCGATGTGATCGAGGCCGCCGTTCCGCAGATCCTCGGGCGCGTCGACCGGAGCAAGGTGGCCGTGGCCGGGCACTCGATGGGCGGGCACACCGCGAGCCTGCTGCTGGGCGCCCGGCTCACCGATCCGGAGGACGGAACGGAGGTGAACCTGACCGAGCCCCGGATCACGGCGGGCGTCCTGCTCGCCGCGCCCGGCCGGGGCGGCGACGCCCTCACCGAGTCCACGGCCGGGAACTTCCCCTTCTTCCTGACCACGGACTTCTCCAAGATGGCCACGCCCGCGCTCGTGGTCGCCGGCGACAAGGACGCCTCTCCCCATCTGACGGTCCGGGGCCCGGAGTGGCACACCGATCCGTACTTCCTCTCCCCCGGCCCCAAGTCCCTGCTCACGCTGTACGACGCGGAGCACGGGCTCGGCGGGATCTCCGGCTACGACGTCGCCGAGACCACCGACGAAAACCTCCAGCGCGTGTCCGCGGTCCAGCGGCTCACCTCGGCCTACCTCCGCACACAGCTCAGCCCCGGGGATTCCGCGTGGCAGACGGCGTGTGACGCGCTGGCGGCCGGCCCCAGCCCGCTCGGACGCGTCGAATCGAGGTAGACCGGGAAGGCGGCACCTCCCCGCGCCGGCCCGGGAGCCCCGCCCGTCCCGGCGCGGAAGGTCAGCGGAACCAGACCAATACGGGGACGCGGATCTCGCGGAGCTCGGGGAGGACGACGTACTCGAAGACGACCGGCTCGCCGCCGATCTGCAGGCTGTACCGGGCGCCCAGGTCGTCCATGGGGTCGCCGGGGGGCCGTCGGTCGCGGTCGATCGCGCCGCCGACTTCGAGGGCGAGCGCGCTCAGGAAGTTCACCACCTTCTTGGAGAGGTCCGGCGGCATGTCGAGCAGCGTCCGGGCGGGAATCTCCTCGGTCCACGCCGTCCAGCCGCCGCGCGGCCGGGGGCTCATCGGGTGATTCCCTCCAGCCGGTCGGCGAGGTCGTCCACGGAGACCAGGCGGGTGCCGGCGGCGGCGTTGGAGCGGCTCTCGGCGGCGCCGGGGGCGCGGTCGAGCATGGCCGCCTTCCACCATTTGCGCATGACACCCGGAACGGTTTCCTCCTCGGCGGCCAGCACCTCGGCGTAGAACTGGGCCCGGTTCGCTCCGGTCAGCGCGTCGCCGATGCCGTTGATCGTGTTCGGGATCGCCGGGGTCCTGCGGTCGGTGGGGTGTTCGGGCTGTGCGCTCATCTCCGCGTTCCCTTTCCCGCATCGGGTGCGACGGTCGGCGGCCCCCGGTCGAGACGCCGTCGCTCGGGTCATTCTCCCGCAGGACGCGTGCTCCATGGGGCGCAGTGGGAGATCAGGGTAGCCGGTGGGCCGCTCCACCATGGGCGCAGCCAATGGCCGCGCCACCGTACGGTCCGGTCGGCCCCGGCCACCGTTCACCCACAGGGGAGACAGCGGCCCCGTACCACCGCGGCGGTACGGGGCTCCGCGGCGTCGGCGAGCGCTGCCCAGGTTCGGTCGGCGTCAGCGAGCGCTGCCCAGGTTCGGTCGGCGTCGGCGCCCTCGAGCATGAAACCGTCGCATATTGCGTGCGTCGCGCACGCTAGTGTTGGGGTCATGCCGAACGATGTGGGACACGAGATCGCCGACGCGCTGGGAACGCTGCTCAGGCGCAGCACCCGCGAGCGGATCTACCGACGTCTGACCGAGGGCCTCGGCGAGGCCGTGGACGAGGTGACCTATCCCGTGCTCAGCGGGCTCGCCCGCACCGGCCCGCGCAGTGCCGCCGGCCTCGCCGACGAGATCGGTCTGGACCGCTCCGGCGTCACCCGCCGCGCGACCCGCCTGGAACAAGCCGGTCTGCTGCGCCGCGAGCCCGACCCCGCCGACCGGCGCGCCACCCTGCTCGCCCTCACCGAAGCCGGGCGAGCGGCGATCGAAACGACCCGGCAGCGCCTCGCCACGCACATCGAGGACTCCCTGGCCTCCTGGCCACCCGGCGAGGCGCAGACCTTCGCCCGCCAACTGCGGCGCTTCGTCGACCACGGGCCCTTCACCGCATAGGCGCACCACTACGAGGCAGCGAGCCAGTCGGCGTAGCGGGTGGGGGCGAGGTCGGCGCCCGTATCGGTGAGGACGTCGCCCTTGACCTCGCCGAACATACCGGCGGTCGGGTCGGTGACGACAGTGCGGTTGTCCCCCTTCGCCGCCAGGGTGATCCGGCCCAGCTCGTCCAGGGAGAAGACCTCGGGACCGGCGATGTCGCGAATGCCGCGCAGCGGGGGGCCCTGGGCCACATCCGTCACCGCGGCGGCCACGTCCTTGGCGGCGATCGGCTGGATCGGCGTGGCGGGCAGCCGGACGGTCTCGCCGTCGGCGGTCCAGGACATGGTGGCGTCCATGAACTCCATGAACTGCGTCGCCCGGACGATCGAGTAGGGGATCGGCCCGGTCGCGAGGAGTTCCTCCTGGAGCGCCTTCGCCCGGTAGTAGTCCAGCTCCGGCACCTGGTCCACACCGACGATCGAGAGGATCACGAAATGGCCGACGCCGGCCTTCTGGGACGCGGCCAGCAGGTTGTCCATCGAGGTCCGGAAGAAGGCCAGGGAGGCTTCGTCGAACGTCGGGGAGTTCGCGAGGTTGACGACGACGTCGGCCCCCGCCGTGGCCTCGTCCAGCCCCGTGCCGCTGATGATGTCGACTCCCGTGGATGGCGAAGCGGGCACCGCCTCGTGCCCGGCGGCCTTCAGGTTGTTGACGACCTGCGACCCGATGAGCCCGGTGCCGCCGATGACCGCGAACTTCATGACAGGCCCTTTCGTTGAGATTCATCCATGAGGTTTATCCGTAAAGAGAGGTGTGTCCGTAACGAGACGGATAACCCCCGCACATCCATCCATGCACCGGGCTCGACCACGTTCCGTCCCAGGCCGTCCACGGGCCACGGACGGGACGGCTCCGGGGCGCCATCCCACCTCGCTCAAGATCGACGAGCGGCAGTGGGAGCCCTGTGCGCACGGTAGAGATGGCGTCGCGGGATTCTCCCGGCCCGGGTGGCGTGCGGCGCAGGCACACACATGCAGACGCACCTTGGGGAGAGGCATCATGGCCAAGAGCACCGCACGGACTCCTGCCACTCCGGACGCCCTGATGGATCCACTCCTCAACCGTGGCGTGGCGTTCACCCGGCCGGAGCGGGACGAGCTGGGCCTGACCGGGCGGCTGCCGTCCGGCGTGCTGACGCTGGAGCAGCAGGCGCGGCGCGCCTACCAGCAGTTGCGAGCCCAGGGCAGCGACCTGGCCAAGAACGTGTACCTGGAGCAGCTGCACGACCGCAACGAGACCCTGTACTTCGAGGTGCTCACCGACCACCTCGTGGAGCTGTTGCCGATCGTGTACGACCCCACGGTCGGCGAGGCGATCGAGAAGTACTCCCATGAGTACCGCCGCCCCCGTGGCGTCTTCCTCTCCATCGACGACCCGGAGGGCATGGAGAAGGCCTTCGCCACGTTCCGGCTCGGGCCCGAGGACGTGGACCTGATCGTGTGCACCGACGCCGAGGAGATCCTGGGCATCGGCGACTGGGGCGTGGGCGGGATCCAGATCTCGGTCGGCAAGCTGGCGGTCTACACCGCGGCGGCCGGTATCGATCCGCGCCGTGTCATCGCCGTGTCACTGGACGTGGGCACGGACCGCGAGTCGCTGCTGAAGGACCCGTTGTACCTGGGCAACCGGCATCCCAGGGTCCGCGGCGCCGACTACGACGCGTTCATCGAGGCGTATCTGCGCACGGCCTCGTCGATGTTCCCGGGCGCGCTGCTGCACTTCGAGGACTTCGGCCCGAGCAACGCCCGGCGGATCCTGGAGACATACGGCCGCAGCTACCGGATCTTCAACGACGATATGCAGGGCACCGGTGCGATCACCCTGGCCGCGGCCCTGTCGGCGGTCGAGGTCGGCGGGGTACGGATGCGCGACCAGAAGCTCGTGGTCTTCGGGGCCGGCACGGCCGGGGTGGGCATCGCCGACCAGCTCCGCGATGCCATGATCCGCGACGGCGCGAGCCCCGAGCAGGCCACCGCGCAGGTCTGGCTGATCGACAAACCGGGCCTGCTCACCCGCGACATGACCGACCTGCGCGACTTCCAGCAGCCGTACGCGCGCGACCGGTCGGAGGTCGCCGACTGGGCGGCCGACGGCGGCGCGATCTCGCTGCTGGAGACCGTGCGCCGGGTCGAACCGACGATCCTGCTCGGCACCTCGACCGTGCCCGGGGCGTTCACCCGCGAGGTCGTCGAGGCCATGGCGGCGGGTACCGAGCGCCCGATCGTCTTTCCGCTCTCCAACCCGACCTCGCGCATCGAGGCCATGCCGGACGACATCATCGCCTGGTCGAAGGGCAAGGCCCTGATAGCGACCGGCATCCCCGTCCCGCCCGTGGAACACGACGGTGTGACCTACCGGATCGCGCAGGCCAACAACGCGCTGCTGTACCCCGGGCTGGGCCTGGGCACGATCGTCTCCGGAGCGTCCACGGTGACCGCGGGGATGCTGCTCGCGGCCGCTCAGGCGGTGGCCGACCAGGTCGACCTCGGGCAACCGGGCGCTTCCCTGCTGCCGCCGGTGGAGAACCTGCGGGAGTCCTCGGCGGCCACCGCGACGGCGGTGCTCAAGGCGGCGGTCGGCGAGAGTGTCGCCACCAGCAAGCCGGCCGATCCCGCCCAGGCCGTCCACGAGGCCATGTGGGAGCCCGCCTACGGCGACGGAGCGGCGTCATGACCGCGCGGCACCCCGCCCCGGGCGGCAGCGACAGCGCTCCGGAGATCCTCGACCTGCCCATCGGTCTGCACGCGGCGGGCAGCCGCCGGGAGACCGACTCGATGGGTGCCATCGACGTTCCGGCGGACCGCTATTGGGGCGCGCAGACTCAGCGGTCCCTGATCCACTTCTCCATAGGGGACGACCGGATGCCGAAGGCCGTCTACCACGCCTACGGCCACGTCAAGAAGGCCGCCGCGATCGTCAACGGGCGGGCCGGGCGGCTGCCGGCCTGGCGGGCCGAGCTGATCCAGCGGGTGGCCGACGAGGTCATCGCGGGCCGGCTCGATGAACACTTCCCGTTGTACGTGTGGCAGACGGGGTCCGGGACGCAGTCCAACATGAACACCAACGAGGTGATCAGCAACCGGGCGATCCAGCTGGTCGGGGGCGAGTTGGGCAGCAAATCGCCCATCCACCCCAACGACCACGTCAACATGGGGCAGTCCTCGAACGACACCTTCCCCACCGCCATGCACGTGGCCGCGGTCAAGGCGGTCCACGAACGTCTGCTGCCCAGCGTGCGGGCGCTCCAGCGGGCGATCGAGGCCAAGGCCGGCCAGTGGCGCGACGTGGTGAAGATCGGCCGCACCCACCTGGAGGACGCGGTGCCGCTCACGGTCGGACAGCAGTGGTCCGGCTACGCCCGTCAACTGGACCAGGCCGCGGACCGGCTCGCCGGGTCCGCGGAAGGACTGCACGAACTCGCCGCGGGCGGCACGGCGGTCGGTACCGGCCTGAACGCGCCACCGGACTTCGGCGAGCGGATCGCCGCCGAGATCGCTTCGGCCACCGGCTACCCGTTCACCACCGCCGTCAACAAGTTCGCCGCGCAAGGCGGCCTGGACGCCATGGTCGGCGCCTCGGCCGGGCTGCGGGCCCTTGCCGTACCGCTGATGAAGATCGCCAACGACATCCGGTGGCTGGCCTCGGGGCCCCGCTGCGGCCTGGGTGAACTGCACCTCCCGGCGAACGAGCCGGGATCCTCGATCATGCCGGGCAAGGTCAACCCGACCCAGTGCGAGGCGATGGTCATGGTCTGCATCCAGGTGCTGTCCGAGGACACGGCCATCGCCTTCGCGGGCTCACAGGGCAACTTCGAGCTCAACGCCATGCGCCCTGTCATCATCAACAACTTCCTGCACGCGGCCACCATCCTCGCGGACGCCTGCGCCAAGCTGCGTCAGTACTGCATCGAGGGCGCCCGGCTCAACCGCGACCAGATCGACGATGACGTCAACCGGTCCCTCATGCTGGTCACCGCCCTCTCCCCGGTCATCGGCTACGACAAGGCCTCGGCCATCGCGCACAAGGCCGACGACGAGGGCACCACCCTGCGGGAGGCCGCGCTGGCCTCCGGCGACGTCACCGCGGCGGACTTCGACCGCATCGCCGACCCGGCCACCATGGTCGGCCCGGTCGAGCGGCGCGGCTGAACGGCCCGGTCGAGCGGCGCGAGTGAACGGCGCAGGCGAACGGCGCGAGTGAACGGCGCGCCACAGCTACCTCGGCCGGGCATCCAGGTGATCACCGTGACAACGGCCGGGACCGCCCCCGTCGTGCGGGCCGCGGAGTTCCGATTGTAGATATATGCGTCCGCCTCGCTCGGAACGTACGCTTCCGCACCTATGTCGTGCCACACTGTGGGTGGCCCTCACCGCATCCCCCGTCGGTGAGGGCCACTTACGTGAGCACGGCGCCGATCAAGAAGCGTCGGCCGGCTCAAGAAGCAGGCTCAAGAAGCATCGGCGACCAGCTCCTGGTGGACGAAATCGACCAGGAGTTCGCGCATGGTCCCGATGGTCATGCCGGGGACTCCGGTCAGCACCTGGATGGCCGCGCCGTCGGTCAGGGCGGTCAGGCGCAGCGCGACGACGTGCGGATCGGCGTCCGCGCGGAAGACGCCCTGCCGCTGGCCGCGCTGGACGATCCGGCGGACCGTTTCCTGCCAGCGTGCGTAGTACTCGTTGTGGGCCGGGCGGAATTCGGGGCGGATGGTGGCCTCGGCCCAGTACTGGAGCCAGATGGCCCACTCGTCCCGTACCTGGCCGACCCGTGGCAGCTGCATGTCGATGAGCTTCAGCAGCCGCTCGTGTGCGTTGTGAACGGCGCGCAGTTGGGTGGACTGGCGGGCGAAGGCCCGGTCGACGCAGTACTTGAGGGCCTCCGCCAGGACGTCGTTCTTACCCGGGAAGTAGTAGTGCACCGTGCCGGTGCTGGTGCCACAGACCTTGGCGATGTCGGCGATGCGCACGGCGTGGAAGCCGCGCTCGGCGATCAGCTGCCATGTGGCGTCGAGGATCCTCGCCCTGCGGTCCTCGTCGCTCCTGGGCTCCGCCTTCGTCCCTGTGGTCACATCGTCTCCCCGTGGTCCTCGGTCCTGGTTCCCCTGTCTGCACCGGCGCTCAGCATCCGGTCATTCTGACGGAAGCGTCAGTTCCTCGGCAAGTCCGGGGTCCGCGGTGAACCCCTTCTGCCACGGGAATTTTCCGGCCGCTACCCCTTGGCGCCAGTCTCGCCGAGAGGGCTAACTGACGCATCAGTCAAACCTTTGGCACCCACACCTTTGGCACACAGATCGAGGAGGCTCTGTGCGCACTGACCAACCCCTGCCGCCGGTCGGCGGACTACGGCCGGATGTCCACACCGGCAAGGTCGCGCTGGTGACCGGCGGGGGCACCGGCATCGGCCGGGCCACCGCCCTGGACCTGGCCGCCGGCGGCGCGAGCGTCGTGATCTGCGGGCGCCGCCCGGAGCCCCTGGCGGAGGCCGCCAAGGAGATCGAGGCCCTCGGCGGCTCCTGCGTCACGCTGTCCGCGGACATCCGCGAGGAGAGTCACGTCACCACGGTCGTCGACCGCGCGCTCGACGCGTTCGGGCGCATCGACGTCCTGGTCAACAACGCGGGCGGACAGTTCTCCGCACCCGCCGAGGAGATCAGCCCCGGCGGCTGGCGGGCCGTGCACCGGCTCGCCGTCGAGGCCACATGGGCGATGACCCGCGAGGTCGCCCGCCGGGCGATGATTCCGCGGCGCTCGGGCGCGGTGTTCTTCATCGCCTTCTCCCCGCGCCGCGGCATCCCCGGCTTCGCTCATGCCGCCTCCGCGCGGGCCGCGGTGGAGAACCTGGCGGCCGGGCTCAGCCTGGAGTGGAGCCGGTACGGCATACGCACCGTGTGCGTGGCCCCCGGCACCATCGCCACCGGGGGCCTGGACGACCACTACACCCCGGAGGACCGGGAGCGCTGGGAGAGGTCGGTGCCGCTCGGCAGGCTCGGCCGGCCCGAGGACGTCTCCGGCCTCATCTCCTTCCTCGCCTCCCCCCAGGGCTCGTACATCACCGGCACCACCGTCGTCGTCGACGGCGGAGCCGACGCCTGGGGTGCCGGTCACCCCGTACCCGACGTACCCCACCACCTCACCACGCCGGACTCGTCCCCCAATAAGGACAACCCATGAGCCTCTCCGCCACCGAGCGGCGCGTTCCCGGACGCGCGACGGTTTCGGCGTGGCGCTGCTGCTGTTGTCGGTGATTCCGCTGTTCACCATCGGCACCCTCAACTTCTACGGCGGCAGCCTCACGTTGCTCTCCAGCATCGACTCGGTGAAGCGGATTCCGCTGACCCTGGGGACCCGCGTCACCACGCTGGTGGTCCTGGGCGTGGTCTCGACCGGCCTCGCCTTGAGCGCCAACGATGACTTCCTGACCACCTTCGGGGACTTCCTGATCGCCCTCGGCTACCTCTTCACCCCGTGGACGGTGATCAACCTGATCGACTTCTATGTGGTGCGGCGTGGCCGCTACTCGATCCGCGAGATCTTCAACCCCCATGGCATCTACGGCCGCTGGAACTGGCGCGGGCTGACCGCCTACGGCGTCGGCTTCGCCTCGATGCTGCCGTTCGCCGTGATCGGCGACGTGGAGGGGCCGCTCGCGCACTGGGTCAAGGGCGCCGATGTCACCCTGCTGGTCGGACTCGCCATATCGTCCCTGCTCTACCTGGTGCTGTGCCGCTCGCTCGACATCGACGCCGAGCGCGCCGTCGTCACGTCCGCCGACGCCGCGTCGGCGTCGGCGTCGGCGGAGGCGGGCTGATGGGCTCGGGCATCGCCGAGGTGTGCGCCCGCGCCGGACTCGACGTCCTCGTCGCCGAGTCCGGCACGGACACCGCGACCACGGCCCGCATCCGCGCACCCCGCCGCCCCTGCTGCCGCGGATGGTGGAAGCCGGGCTCCTCGGCCGGAAGGCGGGACGCGGATTCCATACGCGTCCTCACCACGGAGATTGACCCGTGACCTACATCACAGACCCCGCTTGCGTATTCCCATGAAATGATGTTCAGGGTTTTGGCTGGACGTAATCGGGGGAGACGCGAATGCCGACGATGATTGTCATCGGATTCCGGGACGGCCTGGACGAGGCACTGCGACGCCGAGATCTGGAGCCCTTTTATATCGTTCGGCCCCCGGTGAACCCTCCGGAGGGCCGGGGATTCACGTACGTCACCGACATGGAGAATGCCCAGGAAATATTGCGGGCGGTGCTTTCCGCGCGACTCGACGATATCGCCGGAGTACTGACCGTCCATGAGATGGGTGTATTCGGAGCGGCCTACCTTCGACAGCAGCTCAGCCTCCCCGGCAATACGGATTCAAAGACCACACTGTATTTCCGGGACAAGTACCTGCAGAAGAGCAAGCTGCCGCCCGACGTCAGACGAGCGCGCTGCCGATATGTCTCCGCGGGCACGTCGTTCAAGGATCTCGCCGACGATCTGGGAGAGGTCTTCGTGGTCAAACCGGCCACCGGAGCCGGTGCCCTCCGTACGGCCATCGTCCGGTCCCCGGAAGAGTACGAACGAGCCTTGACCCTGTTCACGGGGGAGTCGGACGTCGAGGTCGTCGCCGAGTCCTTCATCGACGCGCCGGAGGTCTACCTGGACGGCATCTGGCAGCACGGCCATCTGCGGTGGTCGTCCATGAGCCGCAACCACACCTCACCGCTGAGTGCCGTCCAAGGCGGTGTCCTGGCCGCCCACATCCTGGACAGAAGGCGCTGTCCGACGCTGTTCCAGCAAGCAGAGACACTCGCCGGGCAGGCACTCACAAGCCTCGACGCACCCGATTGCGTATTCCATCTGGAAGCATTCACGGAAGACGCGGGGCCGACGTTCGGCGAGTGCGCCATCCGCCTCCCGGGTGCGCTCTCCCCCCAGGTCAACAAGCTGACATTCGGCGTCGACCTCTTCGACGCCGAGATCAGTCTCGCACTCGGGGAAGAGCTGACCGAGCCGCTCAACACCGGTGACCCGGATCGCTTCTACGGGTACATCCTGCTACGCCGCCCGAAGAGCGGAAGTCTCACTCAACAGGATTTCGAGCGCGACTTCCGTTTCGACGAGCTCCAGTATTCCTCGTCGCCTGACACGCCGGTCGGTCCCTACGGTCGCGTGGGGCAGGCCGTCGTATCCGACCAGGATGAGCTGAAACTGCACCAGACCATCGAGGAGATCATGCGGTTCAACGAGGCCGGTGGCGGATACTCGCAGTCCCGGGGTGAATCATGATCGTGGGTCTCGGCATCTCCGCGTTGTGCGCCTTCGGCGCGCTGATCGCCCTTGTCGGCGTCATCGCGATGGCGCTCCCGGGCCGGCCCCAGCCGTGGCCGGTGCATCTGATGCGGCGTGGCGCATCGCTGGCCGCCGCTGCCGCGGCGTCCATCTATATTCTGGGGCTCTTCGCCGTTCTCACGTCCGAGCATGAGTTCAACAACGGCGCCAGCTCAGTGCCGGCTCCGGCATGCCGTGAGGGCTTCGACCCGGGCGTCGTCCAGCACCTCTCCCATCACCGGTCGTCCTACCTGCCGCTTCGTTTCGACTGCGTCCTCGACGACGGCACCTTCTACTCCAGCGACCCCCGTTACGCATCGATGAACTGGATGGCCCTGCTCCTCGCGCTGTCCGGTGCGTCGCTCGCCATCGGCGCGGGCTACGTGACCGAACTCCGTGCCCGGAAGCACGCGCGTTGCCGCCAAAAGCGTTGACGCTTCGCGTGCGGCATGTCCCGCGATGCATCAGCGGTCCCGGGCGCCTCACTCGCCGGTCTGGCCGTCGATCAGCTCACGCGCGATGTCGAGGTGACCGACGTGGCGGGCGTACTCCTGGAGGATGTGGAAGAGGATCCGCCCGAGCGAGGGCGCTTGTCCGGGCGTCCTGAAGCGGCCCCCGAGGCGTGCCTTGTCGCTCAACACGGCGGCTGCCGTGAGGGAGTTCGCGGCGGTCACCTCCGCTTGGTAGGCGGCGATGACCCGCGCGGTAGAGGTGCCGGCGGCGACCGCCCACTCCTCGGCGTCTCCGCCGGGTGGATAGGCGACGACGTCCTGGGCCGCGAATCCCCATCGCATCCAGCGGCGTTCGACCCAGCCGAGATGCTGGACCAGTCCGAGCGGCGACCAGCCGAGTGGTTCGACGGGCGTGCGGAGCTGGTCGTCGGTGAGTCCGGCGAGCTTTCGCATCAGGGCCTCTCGGTACCACTCCAGGTAGCCGAGGAGCAGTTCACTGGCGTCGGATATGTCGACGGCCGGGCCGTCGAGGAGCGCGGGGGCCGGTTCCGGAGGTTGCTGCATGCCGCGAACGTAGCGCGGGCACGGAGTCGGTCGCACGGCCCTGCCGTCAACCGCCACGGCGGCCCGTGGGGCTGGTCCGGGAAGGGCACTGTGGAAAACCCGACGCCGAGCCCTCGGGTTGGCCGGATGGCTGGCCCGGCACACCCATTCCTAGGCTCGGAAGCATGTCGATGACCCGTCGCAGGACCACCTGCCGGACAGCAACCGTCGTCGCTGCCGCGTCCCTCGTCGCACTCGGACCGGCAGGGCCCGTCACCGCGGCCGCCGCCCACCCCTCCCAACTCCAGCGGGACGCCGACGCACTTCATGACGATGGCGTCACGGGGGTGTCGGTCACCCTGGAAACGCCCGAGGGAGTGCGAACGGCCCGCAGCGGGGTCGGTGACCTCAGCACCGGACGGCCGGTGCCCCGGAACGGCTATATGAGGATCGGCAGCACCACGAAGACGTTTGTGGCGACCGTGCTGCTCCAACTCGTCGGCGAAGGACGGCTGTCGCTGGACGACACGGTGGACAGCCGGCTGCCGGGCGTCGTACACGGCCAAGGCAACGACGGACGCCGGATCACCGTGCGCCAACTGCTCCAGCACACCAGCGGGCTGCCCGACTACATCGGTGATGTCGTGCCGGACCTCAGCGCCGCCGGATATCGCAAGAATCGCTGGACCACCTATACCTCCGAGGAACGCGTCGCCTTCGCCATGCGGCACCCGCCGTCCTTCGAACCCGGCACCGGCTGGAAGTACTCCAACACCAATTACCTCCTCGTGGGCATGATGATCAAAGCGGTCACGGGCCATTCCTGGGCGCAGGAGGTTCAGGACAGGATCGTGCGTCCCTTGCGGCTCACGCACACGTTCGCCCCCGGCGACTGGCCACTCCTGCCCGGCCCCCACGCCCGCGACTACCAGCAGTTCGAGCCGGGCGGCGCCATGACCGACACCACCATCGCCTACCTGCCCTTCGACGGTGACGCCGACGGGTCGGTGATCAGCACGGCGAAGGACGTCAACAGGTTCTTCACCGCGCTGGTGGGAGGTGAGCTTCTGGCCCCCGCGCAGCTGGCCGAGATGCGGCACACGGCCGAAGTGCCCCCCGGGCACGGTTCGCCGCCGGGCACGCGCTATGGCCTCGGCCTCGAGTGGACCCCGCTGTCCTGTGGCGGCGGGTACTGGGGACACAGCGGCAATGGATTCGGCTCCACGGCGTGGCCCGCCTCCGACGGGCGAAGCGCCATCACCGTCTCCTTGCACAGCCGACCGGGCGATGAGGACACCGAAAGGCGACAGCTCCGGGATGTCGCCGACCTCGTCGACCACGCTCTGTGCTCCTCGGAGTAGGCGTCGGCCATTCATCGTGGGCGACGGCGTGCGTTCGCTGTCGGACCTCTCTGGAAACATCAGGGGCGTTCCGACACCGGGCGAAGGGCCAACAGCCCGGTGTCGGTGTGGGTACGCACCACCACTTCCGGAGGGGACGACGAATGTCGACCGACATGTACGGCGTACGGGTTCTTGCCGTGGAACCGGATGAGCTCCGCGCCAGGCTGAAGGTGTTCGTCGTCTACTACGACGTCGGCTCGCGCACCCATATCCCGCTGCCGGACGAGGAGCCCAACACCTTCCTGCACTTCCTCTGGGAGGCGGCGTCCGGCTATCTCGGCGACGGCGACGACCGCACGGGCCCGCTCGGGCGCGCCATGAGCACCAGCCAGCTCCTCGACTACGAATGGGCCGATACCAACGCCCGCCGGTTCATCTCCCGGGTCGAGCGGGTGCGGATCCGCAACCACCCGCTCACCGACGACCAGTGGGAGGACATGCACGACGTCTACTACGAGCGCGACGGGGCCTGGAAGGACGAGGATCTGCTGGTCCAGGCCGAGTACGAGATCCGGGTCACCGACCGCAAGTGGCTGGAGCCGCTGAGCGTGGGCGACGGCTGGGGCTCGGCGGCCTTTCCGCTCAACGGCGACAGCTGGACGGCCGAGGACTCCCCGCACATCCCCGATCTGGCCCAACCGGCCGTCACCCTGCTGCCGTTCGAGACCGGGACCGGCAGTGTCGAGTACGACCACGTGAACGGGATGGACTTCTCCGACGACGGCGAGTACCTGGCCGTGTGCAGCGATCAGGGGCGGGTGTGGGTCTACGACACCGCCGAGTGGAGCGAGGTGGTGCACACCCACGCCGGCGACTGGATCGTGCCGCTGATGATGTGGGTGCCGGGCGGCCACGTCCTCGTGGTCAAGGGCTACAGCACCGTCGGCGAACCGGAGGAGCGGAAGCAGTGGGCCTACGACGTCGACCGGCGTGCGGAGGTCGAGGCCCCCTTTCAGCTCGGGCATCGGCGCTCACGCGACGGCGCGCACCGCATCACCCCGAACGGTGCCCGCGAGGGCGGTTTCGACCTGCACGGCGACGAGCGTGAGCCCTTCCACCGCGTCTCCCACGCCGGTGAGTGGGATCCGATCCAGTGCACGGCCTTCTCCGGCGACTCGTCGCGGCTCTTCCTCGGCGCGCAGCAGAACCTCTATGTCGTCGACACGACGACGGGCGAAGTGATCGACAAGGTCCACGACGCCTCGGAGCGGCTGTTCACCCTCGCTTCGAACGAGGACGGCGGCTATCTGGCCGTCGGCAGCTTCAGCCGCAAGCTGAGCTATCTGGAGTTCCGCGAGCGGCGCCCGCACGAACTGTGCGTCTGGCGGATGGCCGACAAGAAGATCATCCTTGGCCGCCAGCTGCGCACCTACGTCGACGCCCTCAGCTGGTCCCCGGACAACCGCTGGCTCGCCGCCGCCCTGGAACCCCTCTCCGACCAGGGCTTCCACCGCGGCAAGGCCGAGTTGGCCGTCTTCCCGATGGGCCC
This sequence comes from Streptomyces rugosispiralis, assembly GCF_024505145.1. Lineage (GTDB taxonomy): Bacteria > Actinomycetota > Actinomycetes > Streptomycetales > Streptomycetaceae > Streptomyces > Streptomyces rugosispiralis. Next base: position 511,635 of record NZ_JANIAA010000001.1, read on the forward strand.
GGTCGACGACTGAGAGACCCGGGGCGATCAGCCAGTACCCGCGCCCGTAGCCGGCGATGACGGCCCCGGCCACGGCGGCCCGCTCCGGCGTAGAACGCCCGGCAGCCGTCATCGGACAGGACCTGCTGGTCAGCCACCTCATGTACCCGGGCTCAGGTAGCCTGACCACAAACCGGATCAACTTACCTGTCCCAACGGGGCAAGCCCGTTGCCGTCAACGTGAAGGTAACACTGATGTTGGACTACGGCCTTGACATGTCCGGCGTGGAGCACGACCTCGCTCTGCCCGACTTGGTGGCTGAAGGCGACGAGCTGGACGCCCTGGTATCAGCGCGGACCGACTGGTCCACGCCTACGCCGGCAGCGGGATGGACGATCGCCCACCAGATCGCTCATCTTGCCTCAGCCGATGCGAACGTCCTCATCGCCATACGGACCCCGGACGCGTTCGACGCGGTGCTGAAGCAGGCAGAAGCCGCAGGCAGCCAATACGCCGACCTCGACGCCGCCGAGGGAGCAGCCACACCGCGATCAGCACTGCTGGAACAGTGGCGCGCCGGCCGAACCGAGGTGGCAGCGGCGCTACATGACATTCCACTGGACCATGGGTTTCCGTGGTACGGCTCGCAGCTGACCGCGGCGCTCATGGTGCCGCTTCGACTGATGGAAACGTGGGCTCACGGGCAGGACGTTTTCGATGCGCTGGGTGTCTCACGCCGTCCCACGGGTCGGCTCCAGCATGTGGCCGCGTTGGGAGTGATAGGACGAGAGTTGTCGTTCCACGCTGCCCAGTTGCCTGTTCCGGCGGAGCCGTTCCGCGTCGAGCTGACCGGTCCCGACGGCCAAACCTGGGCATGGGGCCCGGAGGATGCCGGGCAGCGGGTTCAGGGCAGTGCCCTCGACTTCTGCCTTCGAGTCACCCAACGCAGGTCCCGAGCCGAAACTGGGCTCACGGCGGACGGCAAGGATGCGCGGAAGTGGCTTGATATTGCCCGCGTTTTCCTCTGAATCGGCCAGAGCCGACGGCTCCCCGTCCATTCCGCGCAATTCTTCCTCGATCCGGAGGATCCGTTCCCGGAGGGCTTCTACCTGTGATCCCGTTTCTGGAAGGCGCCCCGCCCATGGCGGCCGCCATCGATGTCCTGCGCAAGAGCCTGCTCGACGGACTGGACCCGGAGGCGGGGCCGCCGCGCTCCGTCGTCCCGGTGCCACACGGCCAGCTCCTGCTCATGCCCGCGCACTGGGGAAGCTACGCCGGGGTGAAAATGGTGACCGCGGCACCGGGCAACACCGCCCGTGGCCTCCCCCGCATCCAGGGAAACTACCTGCTCCTGGACGGCGAGACCCTCACACCGCTGGCCCTGCTCGACGGGATCGCCCTCACATCCGTACGCACCGCCGCCGTGTCGGCGGTGGCCGCCGACGCGCTGGCCAGGCCGGATGCGAGCCGACTCGTCCTGTTCGGAACAGGGCCGCAGGCCCGGTCCCATCTGGAGGCCCTCAGCTGCATCCGGCCGCTCCAGGACGTCGTGGTCGTCGGCCGGGACGCCGACCGCACCCGCGCCTTCGCGGCGGAGGTCGGGGCGCGGGTCGGCACCGTGGACGACATCGTGCACGCGGATGTCGTCGCGTGCTGCACGACGGCACGCACCCCGTTGTTCGACGGCGCACTGCTGCCGACATCGGCGACCATCGTGGCCGTCGGCTCGCATGAGCCCGACGCCCGGGAGGTCGACGAAACGGCGGTCGCCAGGTCCACAGTGATCGTCGAAGCGGTCTCGGCCGCGCTGCGCGAAGCCGGCGACGTGGTCCAGGCGGTCCAGGCGGGCGCCGTCGACCCCGGCGAGCTGGTGGGCCTGGCCGATGTCGTGTCGGGCAGGCATGAGATCCCCCCGGACCGGCCGCGCTTCTTCAAGAGCGTAGGGATGGCCTGGGAAGACCTGGTACTCGCCGCGGCCCACTTCGAGGCAGCCGGGACATGAACTGACCGTCCTGGCCGGGCGGTCAAGGGCGCGGTGTCGAGTTGGGGGCGGGTCCCGCTCCCGTCGTACGCGCCGCCGCGCCGGACCCCCGCTCCGCCGGTGTCGAGGACGGTGCAGCGGTGGTCCCCGGCGTGCGCACGGCACCGTACAGATGTCGGAGATCCTTCGAAACAGTCGCCTCGGTGTCGGTTCTCCGAGCTCCGCGGGCTGTGGCTGGCTCCTGGACGGGACTGGCTGGAAAGTGATCGCCGTGTCGGCGACCCCGCCGCGCCGAAAAGGAGGATTTGTGAACGTCGGAGCAACCGCGACCGGGTCACGGCGGAGTCCGAGAGCCACGATCGTCATGGCCTGTGTCGGGGTGTTCGTCGCCTATCTGCCGGTCACCAGCGTCTCGGTGAGTCTTCCCGCCATCCAACGGGCCCTGCACGCGTCGACATCTCAACTGTCGTGGATCTCCGATGCGTTCGTCCTGCCCATGGCGGCCCTCATTCTGAGCGCCGGTGTCTTTGGAGACGTACACGGCCGCAAGAAGGTCTTCCAGGCGGGCCTGTCGTTCGCCGTCATCGGGGCCGCCGTCGCCCTGAGCGCGCGGTCGGTCCAGATCCTGTGGGTCGGGCAGGCTCTGGCCGGGCTGGGCGCGGCCGCGCTGCTGCCCACCACGCTGGCGCTGATCAGCCACGCGGTGCCCGATCCGCACCGGCGCGCGAAGTTCGTCGGGCTGTGGGCGGCGGCCCTCATGACGGCACTGGCCGTCGGCCCCCTGATGGCGGGGGTCATCCTCGACCACGCCGCCTGGCGCTGGATCTACCTGCCGACCATCCCCGTGGCCGTCGTCACCATGGTGATCGCGGCGCCGCTGGTGACCGACTCCCGGGCGCCCGGCTCCCGCCGGCTGGACTGGCCCGGCCAGATCACCGCCGCGTTGGCGATCACCTCACTCGTCTACGGCGTGATCGAGGGCGGCGCCGAATCCTTCTCCGAGCCCCGGGTGATCATCGCGCTGGCGCTCGCGGCCGTCAGCGCCCTCGCCTTGATCCTGGCCGAACGGCGCAGTGCCAGCCCGATGCTGGACCTGGCGCTCTTTCGCAGCCCGGCGTTCAGCGCCACGACGCTGATCGCGATGATCAGCTTCCTGGGGCTGATCGGTTTCTTCTTCGTCCTCAGCCTCTAACTTCGGCATGGTGCAGCGGCTCGACACCCTCGACGCGGGCTACCGGCTGCTGGCGGTGACGGCGGTGTGCCTGATCGTCGGGGTGGTGGTCGGGCCGTTGATGCGCCGGATCTCGGCGCGCGTCCTGATCACCACGGGCCTGTTGCTCACCGCGGGGGCCCTGGTGTCCCTGACCGCGCTCGACGCGCACACGCCGTTCGGTGCGCTGGCCTGGCGGCTGGCCCTGCTGGGCCTCGGCCTGGGCCTGGTCGTCACGCCCATGACCGCCACCGCCGTCGCCTCCGTGCCGCACCATCTGGCCGGTATGGCGGCGGCGGGCAACAACGCCTTCCGGCAGGTCGGCGGCGCCCTCGGCCCGGCCGTTCTGGGCGTGCTGCTGACCACCAGGACCACCGACACCCTCCCCAGCCATCTTGCGGCCGCCGGCGTCGACGGCGCGACCGCGCAACGAATCACTGCGGCCGTGGACGCCGGCGGGCTGGGGACAGTGGCCCGGATGGACCTGGGAGCGAACACCGGCCGCGCCCTGGACGCCCTGTCCGCGGCCTTCCTCGACGGCCTTCACCTGTGCCTGATCGTGGCCGCGGCCCTCGCGCTGCTCGCCGCCATCGTCGGGGCGGTGCTGCTGCGCACCCCGCGGACCTCGGCCCCCGCGGCACCCGAGGAGGCGAAGCCGTCGCCCGCGGTGGAGCCGGAGCCGGTGCTGATCGGCGCGGCCGCCGCGCACGGTGGTCCGGCGCGGGCATCTCTTCGGCAGCCGGGCGGACACGGCTCCGCGAGCGACAACACCGGCGTCTCGACCGAGACCGGTCCCGGACCACTGCTGAACGGCCGGGTCCGGGACGCCGCCGGCGACGACATGGCGGGCGCCACGCTCACGCTGATCTCGCCGGCCGGGCATCAGGTTGGCCGGGCGGTGGCCCACAGCGCCGGCCGCTACGAGCTGACCGCCCCGGCAGCGGGGTCGTACGTGCTGATCGCCGCGGCGGATGGCCACCAGCCCCAGGCGACCACGGTCGTGCTCCACGAGGAGCCGCTGCCCCATGACGTGGTTCTGTCCGGGGCCGGCAGGCTCGACGGCAACGTGGTCTCGGCCGGTGACGGGGTGCCCGTGGAGAGCGTCATGGTCATGGTCACGGACGTTCGCGGCGATGTACTGGCCAGCGGCATGACCGACGCCTCCGGCGGGTTCGGCTTCGGTGAGCTGCCGGCCGGCGACCACACCCTCACGGTGAACGCCCCCGGGTTCCGACCCGTCGCCCTCCCGGTTCAGCTGTCCGGCTCCGGAGCCACCACGCTGGAGGTGCCACTGCGGTCGGGCGCGCGGCTGCGGGGCGTCGTGCGAGCGGGAGCGGGCCGCCGAGCCCTCACCGACGCGCGGGTGACGCTGGTGGACGCGGCCGGAAACGTGGTGGGCACCACGACCACCGGCTCCGACGGCGCCTACTCCTTCACCGACCTGGACGCGGGCAGCTACTCGCTGATCACCGCCGGATACCCGCCCGTGGCCACCACGGTCACCCTGCACGGCCAAGGCCTGGACAACGTCCACCTGGAGCTGGCTCACCCGGACAACTGAAGCGCCGCCCCCAAACCGACCGCTCACGCACATACCGGATACGGTCACACCAGGGCATGCGACGGCCGGGCGCGGAACAGGGCACGACCCGTGGGACGGGAGCGCGCCCGGTCGAGGTCCAGGTCCACCCCGAAGACCCGACGGTCTCCGGCCACGGGGGGGGAGCGCCCTCTGGACGGATCACCTCACCGACATCCGCCCCAACAGCAGGAGAAACCAGTGCAGTCCCAAGCGCCCGATCCACTCGATCTGAAGCTGCTGCAGGCGCTGCAGCTCGACGGTCGGGCGCCGTTCAACCGGATCGCGCACGCCCTGGGGGTCTCCGACCAGACCGTCGCCCGCCGCTTCCGCCGGCTGCGCACCACTGTTCAGCTGCGCGTGCTCGGCATCACCGACGACCGCCGACTCGGTCGCAGCACCTGGCTCCTCCGCCTGCGCTGCACACCGGACGCCGCCGAACAGCTCGCGGCCGCACTCGCCCGGCGCCCGGACACCTCCTACGTGAGCGTGATCTCGGGCGGCACGGAAGTGATGTGCGCGATGAAGCCACGCACCCGGCAGGCCAGGGACGAACTCCTCCTCGACCGCCTCCAACGCACCCCCCGCGTCACCTCGGTAAGCGCCCACTGCCTGCTGCACCACTTCTGCGGAGGCCCCGCCGGCTGGCTCAGCAAGATCAACGCCCTCAGTCCCGGCGAACGGACCGCCCTCAGCCCACCACCCACCGAACCGGCCACCACCCCCACCGTCCTGGGGGACGCCGACGAAGCGCTGCTCGCCATCCTCAGCCGCGACGGACGGGCACCGCTCACCGAACTCCAGGCGGGCACCGGCCTGCCGGAATCCGCGGTCAAACGGCGCCTGGACCGCCTGCGCTCATCCGGAGTCCTCTACCTGGACGTGCAGTTCGACCACGAGCACCTCGGCAACGACGTCGTCGCCATGCTCTGGCTCACCGTCGCCCCGGCCGCCCTCGCCGACGTCGGCCATGCCCTCGCGACCCACCCCGAAGTGCGCTTCGCGGCCGCCACCACCGGCCAGGCCAACATCGTCGCCGCCACGCTCCATGCCGACGCCGGCGGCCTGTACACCTATCTGAGCAACAAGATCGGAGCCCTCGACGGAGTCCACTCCATCGAGACCGCCCTCACCTTGCGCGAGGTCAAGCAACTCACTTACGAACCTGGCCGCTGACTCCAACGCCACAGCACCCTCGGCCTCGTGCTCCACCCCGGTACCGGACTGAACGTCGATCCCTCCACGTCGCGCGCCGAGGACGTCCCGGAGACCGCCACCGAGCACGCCACCTTCACCGGCTTCGTCTCCTCACTCATCCCCACCTCGCTGCTGGGCGCGATCACCGGGGACGCGATCCTGGCCGCGCTGGTGGTCTCCATCGTCTTCGGCGTGGCCCTGAACATGGCCGGTGAGGACGGAGCGCTCCTCGTCCGCGGCATCCGTGCCCTGACCGACGTCGTGTTCCGCATCGTCGGCTGGGTGATGCGCCTGGCACCGCTGGGCACCTTCGGCGCCCTGGCCACGGTGGTGGCCCCCTACGGCGCCGAGAGTCTCAAACAACGTGCCTCCCTGATCGTCCTGTCCACCGCGACCTGCGTCGTCTACGTGCTGGTCGTCCTCGGCACCATCATGCGCGCCTGCCATCTGAGCCTGTTCGCCCTTATGCGGAGCTGGAGACCCTGGCATCGGACGCCCGGTGGTCGGCATCGTCATCCCCTCCGGATGCTCCTTCAACCTGGACGGCTCCGCGGTGGCTAGCCAGCTTCGCATGAGACATTTTTGTCTCATGCAAGCTATGGTTGTCGCATGACTCTTGACCGCAACGACGTGTTGCGCGAAGCCGCCGCCCTGCTCACCCGCAGGGCCACCGCCTCGATGGACGACATCGCCAAGGCGGCGGGGATCAGCCGCGCCACGCTCCACCGACACTTCGCCGGGCGCGACGCGCTCATCCGGGCGCTGGAGGAGCTGTGCATCGAGCGGTCCGAGGCGGCGCTGGACACGGCCCGCATCGAGGAGGGCGACGCGGTCGAGGCACTGCGCCGGCTCGTGGCGGCCCTTCAGCCGGTCTCCGGCCTCCTCGCCTTTCTCTACGGCGAGAACCAGCTCTTCGAGGGCGAGGAGATCAACGCGGGCTGGGCGCGGCTCGACACCCGCCTGACCGCGCTCTTCCGGCGCGGCCAGGAGCAGGGGAACTTCCGTATCGACCTGACACCCGTGTGGCTGGCAGAGGCCCTGTACGGTCTGATGGCGTCGGCCACGTGGGGTGTCTACGACGGGCGGCTCGCCGCCAAGGACGTGGAGTACATGGTGCTGGAGCTGCTGCTCGGCGGCGCTCGGCGGAGGAGCGGGGACGTATGACCGGGATCCCCGTCGAGGTCGGTGAAGAGACGGCAGCGACGCACCCGCGGTCCGGCCGCTGGCTGGCGCTCGCCGTGCTCGTCCTCGCCGTCCTCCTGGTCGCCGTCGACGCGACCGTCCTGGGGCTGGCGACCCCGTTCCTGAGCGAGGATCTCGGACCCTCCAGCACCCAGTTGCTGTGGATCGGCGACATATACTCCTTCGTCATCGCGGGCCTGCTGGTCTCCATGGGCGGCCTCGGCGACCGCATCGGCCGCAAGAAGCTGCTGCTCGGCGGCTCGGTCGCCTTCGGTGCCGTGTCCGCGCTGACGGCGTACGCGCAGAGCGCGGAGATGATGATCGGCGCGCGGGCGCTGCTCGGTATCGCGGGCGCGACCCTCATGCCCTCCACCCTCGCCCTCATCCGCAACCTCTTCCAGGACCCCCGGGAGCGCAGCTTCGCCGTCGGCATCTGGGGTGCGACGGCCTCGGCGGGCATGGCCGTCGGTCCGGTCCTCGGCGGCTTCCTGCTCGAACACTTCTGGTGGGGCTCGGTCTTCCTGATCAACCTCCCCGTCATGGTGCTCCTCGTGATCGTCGGGGTGAAGCTGCTCCCCGAGTCGCGTGACCCGGCGCCCGGCCCGTGGGACCTGACCAGCGTGCTGCTCTCCCTCGTCGGCATGGTCGGCGTCGTCTACGCGGTCAAGGAGACGGCGGTGTACGGAGTGCGCGGGGACGTCGCGGCCACGGGCCTGGTCGGGGTACTGGCCCTGGGGTGGTTCGTGCGGCGGCAGCTGACGCTCCCCGCCCCACTGCTCGATATGCGGCTCTTCCGGCACCGGGGTTTTTCGGGTGCGGTCCTCGCCGACCTGTTCACCGTCCTCGGCCTCTCCGGGCTGGTCTTCTTCCTGTCGCAGTACCTGCAACTGGTACAGGGCCGGGACCCGCTGGAGGCCGGCCTCGCCGAACTCCCCACGGCGGCCGGAGCCGTGGTGGCGGGGCTGCTGGCGGGACGCGCCGCCCGTCGCTTCTCCGTGCGGGCGGTGGTCTCGGGCGGTCTGGCGGCGATCGGGCTCGCTCTCGCCGCTCTCCTCTGGCTGCGCGCCGATACCGGTTACCCGCTCCTCGGAGCGGTGCTGCTGGTGGTCGGTGTCGGCGCGGGCCTGGCGTTCACCGTCACCGCGGACGTGATCCTCTCCACCGTGCCGAAGAACCAGGCGGGAGCGGCGTCCGCGGTTTCGGAGACCGCGTACGAACTGGGCGCGGCCCTCGGCATCGCCGTGCTCGGCTCCATCGTGACCGGCGCCTACCGCGGCTTCACCCCGCCGGTGGGGGTGCCGGGCCCGGCGGCCGAGCGGGCGGACGACTCGATCGGCGGCGCCGTCGAGGCGGCCGCCGCGCTGCCGCCCGAGACGGGCACGGCCCTGCTGGCCACGGCCCGGGACGCGTTCGTCGACGGCCTGCGGATCGCGGCCGGCGTCGGAGCGGGCGTACTGCTGGCGACCGCGGCGGCGGCGTGGTTCCTGCTGCGCCGTCAGCGACTGCCCGACTAGGTGTGCTGTCCGGGCACGTTGGTGACGGGCGACGCGCCGCGAGCCCAGATCACAACCCCAGACAGGCCCTAGTCCGCGGCCTTCACCAGTCCGTCGAAGACGCGCTGCTGCGCCGGGTCCTCGTGTGCGGTGTCCTCCGGATGCCACTGCACGGCCAGGAACCAGCCGTCGCCCTCGGCGAGTTCGACAGCCTCTGTCGTCCCGTCCGTGGCGCGAGCGGTGACGGTCAGCCCCTTCCCCAGCTGATCCACGTACTGATGGTGGTAACAGGACGCCTCAACCTTGTCGACGCGGGCGATGTGGGCCAGCACCGAGTCCGGGGTGATGGAGACGGGGTGCCGGATGTCGCGGTGCTCGTGTTCCGGGCCGCCCATGTCTTGGTGCAGTGTCCCGCCGAGGACCGTGTTGACCACCTGGAGACCACGGCAGATGGCCAGGAGCGGCAGCCCCGCGACGAGTGCCTGCCGGGCGACTTCCAGGTCGAAGGCGTCCTGCTCGTCGTCCACGTCGTAGACGGCCTCATGGGCCTCCCCGGCACCGTAGCGACGGGGGGCGATGTCGCCTCCGCCTGGGAGCAGTACGCCGTCGAAGCGGGCGAGGCGAGCGGCGACCTCCACTGGGTCGGCGGTGCCGCCCGGGGCGTACGGGTGGATGGTTGCGGGCTCGCCGCCCGCGCGCCATACGGCCTCGGTCAGGGCGCGAGCGTTGACTTCCGCGGCGTAGCGCAGGGCCGTCGTACCGGCGGAGAAGCGGGCGGGTATCGCGATGAGGGGGCGGTGGTGGGTCACAGCTGGATCCAGGTGGTCTTCAGCTCTGTGTACTTCTCCAGGGCGTGCACGGACTTGTCGCGTCCGTTGCCGGACTGCTTCATGCCGCCGAAGGGCACGGTCAGGTCGCCTTCCTCGTAGCAGTTGACCCAGACTGTGCCGGCTTTGAGGGCCCGGGAGACCCGGTGGGCGGTGGACAGGTCGGAGGTCCACAGGCCGGCGGCGAGCCCGTACTCCGTGTCGTTGGCGAGGGCGATGGCCTCGTCGACGTCGTCGAAGGTGAGAACCGACAGCACAGGCCCGAAGATTTCCTCACGCGCCAGGCGGCTGCCCGGGGGGACCTGGTCGAAGACGGTCGGTTCGAGGTAGACGCCCCCGGACTCGGTGCGGGTGCGCACGCCTCCTGTGCGCAGACGGGCGCCGCCCTCGCTTCCTGCGTGGACATGGTCGAGTACACGCGCGAGGTGGTGTTCGCGGACCAGTGCGCCCATCTCGGTGGCGGGGTGGAGGGGATCGCCCACCCGCAGGGAGCACGCACGCTCCACGACGGCCTCGGTGACCCTGTCCGCGATGGAGGTGTGCACCAGAAGCCGCGAGGGGGCGGTGCACATCTCGCCCTGGTTGAAGAAGATGCCCCAGGCGGCCGTCGCCGCGGCGCTTTCGAGGTCGGGGGCATCGGGCAGGACGATGTTGGGTGACTTACCGCCCAGCTCCAGCCAGACCCGCTTGAGGTTGGAATCGGCGGAGTAGTGCAGGAAGTGGCGCCCCACGGCGGTGGAGCCGGTGAAGGCCAGAACGTCGACGTTCGGGTGCAGGCCGAGGGCGCGGCCGGCCGTCGGGCCGTCGCCGTTGACGACGTTGAGTACTCCCGGGGGCAGGCCCGCCTCCAGGGCGACGCGGGCGAGCAGCAGTGCCGACAAAGGCGAGTTCTCCGAGGGTTTGAGGACGACCGTGCAGCCGGCGGCCAGGGCGGGGGCGATCTTCCAGCCGGCGAGCGTGAGGGGGAAGTTCCAGGGCACCACCGCACCGACGACGCCGACAGGCTCCCGGGTTACGAGGGCAAGGGCGTCCGGTGTGGTGTGCGGGGACTCGTCGGTGAGCTTGTCGGCGAGCTGGCCGTACCAGCGGAAGGTGTTGATGACGGCGCGGAGTTCGATGTCGTGGGCATCGGTGATGGGTTTGCCCATCTCCAGGCTGACGGTGAGCGCCAGTTCGGACCGATGCTCTTCAAGGAGGTCGGCAATGCGCACCAGCAGTCGTCCTCGGTCGCCGGGCGCCATTCGCGGCCAGGGGCCGGTGTCGAACGCCCTGCGGGCCGCGGCAACGGCGGCGTCGACCTCGGCCGCTCCGCCGTCGGCGACTTCGGTCAGAACACGGCCGTCGCGGGGCGAGACCACGGAGAAGGTGTCGCCGCCACCGGCCTCGTCGGCGCCGTCGATGAGGTGCTCCCCGGGCAGCTCCAGCGCCTTCGCCCTGCTGAGCCATTCCTCGTGGGTGGTAGCGGTCATGAGTCCTCCCGAACACATGGGTGAGTAGTTGGCGGAGAACGGGCTCCGGCCGCTCAGGGCTGTGCCGAGGGGCACCGTGAAGCCGAACCACAGTGCGTGCCGGTCTCGCCGCCGAGGAGGGTGGTGAAGTGGTCAGGATGAGCGGATGGCGCCAATGCGTCATTCCGGCGTCACCGACAGTGATATCCGTGCGGGAAGGTGGCCGTTCGCGGGAGGGGTGTCAGTCGTCGGCGGGGCCCTCCGCCAAGCCTTCGATCAAGTTCCTGAGTTCCGACAGCGCCTCTTCGGTGACATCGCGCTCGCCGAAGACCAGCTGGTGCAGAACCAGTCCCTCCAGCGCGGCGAACACCAGCCGGGACAGTCCGCGGTTCGCCGGCTGAGGCATGATGCGCGACAGTTCGCGGCGGCTGGCCTCGAAGTACTCCTCGTAGAGGCTGCGCAGCTGCGGCAGCAGCTCCGGCCTGCGTCGCGCTTCGAGCAGCAACTCGTACTGGAAGGCCTGCAGCTCCGGGGTGGACTCGACCATGTCGGTGAGACCGCTGACGAAGTCGGCCGCCTTGCCCGTACCGGTGTCGAGCGCGCTGCTGCTCAGGGAGGTGCGGATGGCGTGGGTGACTGCCTCCTCGATCAGCGCGTCCCGCGAACCGAAGTGGTGGACGACCAGTCCGTGGGTGACGCCGGCCTCCTCCGCCACGGCCCGGTAGGTGAGCTTGCGCAGGCCGCCGCGCGCCACGATGCGGACGGCGGCCTCCAGCAGGGCGACCCGGCCCGTCCCGTAGTGATTCACGCGCTTACGGGTGCGGCTCTGGCCTGCGTGCTCAACGGAGTCGGTCATACGGTCGACCCTACCCACGGCTCTCCGCTCACCGCTTTGGCGGCCTGATGCCACGGAACTCCCAGTCGCCGCCGAGGGCAGTGGACAGGACCTCCTCGGATTCGGTGGGCTGGGCGCCGACGTCGGTCCGGATCGGCGTGGGGCCGGTGACGATGTGGTTGGTGAGGCGGCCGAGCCCCTCGACCTCCACTTCAACGATGTCCCCGGGCTGTACGGGCCGGGAGTTCGCCGGTGTACCCGACAACAGCACGTCGCCGGGGTACAGGGTGATGGTGCGGGCGATGTCGGCGACGAGGTAGTGCATGTCCCACGTCATCTCGTCCGTCGAACCGTCCTGGACCACCTTGCCGTTGACGTAGGTGCGCAGCCGCTTGCCGTGGAAGTCCCAGTCACTGACCAGGCCCGGCCCGAGCGGGCACAGGGTGTCGGAGCCCTTGACCCGAAGCATCGATCCGGCGTCGGTGTCGCGGAAGTCGTGCAAACCGTAGTCGTTGGCGATGGTGTACCCGGCGATGTGCTCCCCCGCGCCGGCGGGGGCGATGTTGCGCGCGAGCTTCCCGATGACGATGGCGACCTCGCCCTCGTAGTTGAGCCACTTGCAACCCTCGGGGCGGACGACGGCGCCCCTGTGGCTGTTGAGTGCGGAGGTCGGCTTGTGGAAGTACGTGGGGGTGCCGGGCAGGCCGATCCGGAACTCGTCGACGCGGCTGCGGTGATTGAGGTGGACGGCGATGACCTTGGAGGGGACGACCGGCGGAAGGTGATGCGCGTCCGCGATCTTGACGCGGCGGCCGTCTCCGGCGACGAGTTCGTCTTCGTCGACGGTGACCTGGACGGCGGCGCCGTCGAGGAGGATGCGACGGTGCTCGGGCATGGCGGGACTCCTAGCTGCGGCTGCGCGGGGTTGCGGGGGTGGGCGGGCCGGTTCCGGTCCAGCCGTCGGCGGGGCGGTCGAACCAGAGGTGCACCTGACCGGTCCCGATGGAGTTCTCGTACTCGCCGTACTGGCGGGCCTTGGCGGTACAGGCCTGTTCACCGAGGGCGCCGGCCATCATCAGGTAGTGGAAGAACTTCGCTTCGGGCTTGTGCTTCCAGAACTCGTCCATCGTGTCGAGGATCTTGTCGTGGCGGCCTTCCTTGAACCAGGCGATGCGCTCGTGGTCCGCCTCGCGTGCTTCGGGCGTGAAAATGTGCGCCGGATCGCTGGACTCGTGCATGCGCAGCTCGCGCAGCGGCCAGAAGGTGTGCGAGAGGGCCCCGGAGGCGATGAGCAGCACCCGGCGGCCCGGGGTGGCGGCGATGCCGTCGGCCAGCGCCCGCCCCAGCCGCAGATGGTCTTCCATGTCGCCGGTCTGGCAGACGCCGATGGTGACCCATCGCTTGTCCGGCAGGCCCTCGCCAAGGTACTTCCACAGATTGATCGTGGCGTAGTAGATGGGCAGGTACTCGTCGTCGATCGCGGTGATCCAGGTGCCGTGCCGCTCGGCGAACGAAGCGATGCTGTGGGCGAGTTCGGGGTCACCGGGGAAGTCGTACGGCATCCGGCACATGCCGCGCGGCAGCTCTTCGGAGGTGAACAGGCCCGCCCGGCGGGGCTGCGCGGTGGCGACGAACTCGACGGTGGTGGCCCAGTGAGAGTCCAGGACGACGACGGTGTCGTAGTCCTGGCGCTCGAAGACGTCCTTGCGCAGCTGGCGCAGGCCCGTGACGAGGGTGATCTCCTTCCCCTCGTTCAGTTCGAACCGGATCTCCCGCGGCAGCACGATGGTGGGCACGTGGGCGAGCAGCCCCGCCCCGACGATCTCACCCATGGCCCCTCCAGCCCTTCGGGGCGGACACTGTGTTCTTCACATCGCAATAGAAGTCGAAGCTCCAGGTGCCGCCCTCCCGGCCCACGCCCGAGTGCCGGCTGCCGCCGAAGGGTGCCCGGAGGTCGCGGACGAAGAAGCAGTTGGCCCAGACCGTGCCGGCCACCAGCTGAGCGGTGACGCGTTCGGCGCGCTCGTGGTCGCCGGTGGCGACGGTGGCGGCCAGCCCGAAACGGGTGTCGTTGGCGAGCCGGACGGCCTCGTCCTCGGTGGTGAAGGTCTGCAGCGTGAGCACCGGGCCGAAGACCTCCTCCTGGACGATCTCGGAATCCTGGGCGACGTCCGTGAGCAGGGTCGGCGCGTAGTGCTGTCCGGCGCCCCGATGGCCGCCGATCACCGCCCGTGCGCCGGCGGCGATCGCCCGCTGTACGAACCCGTCGATCTTCTCCAGCTGACGGGGGTGGATGTTGGGGCCGATGTCGGTGGTCGCCTCCCGCGGGTCGCCCTGCCGCAGTTCAGCGGCCTTCGCCACGAACCGGCGGGTGAACTCGTCCACCAGGGGCTCCTCGACCAGGACGCGGGTCGCGGCCAGACAGACCTGGCCCGCGTTGTCGTACTGTTCCACCGCCAGGTCGACGGCGAGATCGAGATCGGTGTCGGCGAACACCAGCAGGGGGGACTTTCCGCCGAGCTCCAGGCTCAGCGGTGTCAGGTTGGCGGCGGCCGAGGCGGAGATGCGCTTCGCGGTCGGCACTGAGCCGGTGAAGCTGATCCGGCGGATGTCCGGATGGGAGGTGAGGACGTCGCCGATCTCGGATCCGTAGCCCTGCACGACGTTGAGGACACCGGCCGGAAGCCCGGCCTCGGCGGCGATGTCGGCGAGCAGCGAGGCGGTGAGCGGGGTCCACTCGGCGGGCTTGAGGATGACGGTGTTGCCCGCGGCCAGCGCCGGGGCGACCTTCCAGGTCGCCAGCATCAGCGGGGCGTTCCACGGAGTGATCAGCACACAGGGACCTGCCGGATCCCAGCTGACGGTGTTGGTGTGGCCGCGGGTGTCGAAATCCTCGTGGTCCAGCTTCAGCAGCCAGTCGGCGAAGAAGCGGAAGTTGTGTGCCGCCCGGGGCATGACGCCGCGGCGGTGCGAGCGCAGGAGGGCGCCGTTGTCGTGGGTTTCGACGATGGCCAGGTCTTCGAGACGCTTCTCGACGCCGTCGGCGATGGCATGCAGCAGGCGGGCGCGCTCGGCGCGTGGGGTGGCGGCCCAGCCGGGGAAGGCGGCCTTGGCAGCGGCGACGGCGGCCGCGGCGTCCATGGCGGTGCCCCGGGCGATCTCGGCGAGGGTACTGCCGTCGATGGGCGAGACATCGGTGAAGGTCTCGGCGGAGGCAACGCGTTCGCCGCCGATCCAGTGCCGGGTGTCGACGGCGACTCCGGCGACGGTGCTGAGGTGTTCGGTCATCTCCTGGGCTCCTGACGATCGGTGCTGGTACGGGCTCACTCGGCGCCGGAGGTGTTCGACTCCAGCAGCCGACCGCCGTCCCACACCACGCCGACCTGCCGGTAGTACGCGGCAATGGGCTCCCGGATCTCGAGCCGGGCCAGTTCCTCGGTGGGCGCGTCGAACAGCTCCAGGTCGGCGTCGCCGATCCAGGGCTGTCCGCCGTCGAAGGACGCGGCGCCGGACTCGATCAGCTCGTCGAGGGCGAGGCCCTTGCCCTTCTCGATGGAGGGAAGCCAGCGGTGGTGGGCCATCGGGTGGCCGTTGACGAAACCATTGGTCTCGGAGGGCCCGCGCAGGGTGACGACGGCCTGGGCGAGGCGTCGGTCGGCGGCGGCGAGAGTGGCGCCGAACCGGGCGCCGGCCTCGATGCGGGGAGCGGGGCCGTAGGGGTGGGGGCGGGTCTGGTGGATCGAGCCGAGCTTCTTCGGGTAGCCCTGGTGCAGTCCGCGCGCGACGGCGAAGTCCTTGTCGACCCAGATGTAGACGCAGCGTGTGTAGGTCCGGCCCTGGTATGCGCAGCGGACGACCGCGAACGCCTCCTTGTACTGGGAGCGCACCGGGTCGAGGAGTTCCTCTCCGGAGGCGGCGCAGGACTGCCAGTCGGCCCAGATCAGGGCCACCGCGCCGGGGTCGTCGGCGGCGAGTTCCAGCGGATCGGGCAGCAGTTCGCGTACCCGGGCGGGATCGGTGCGGTACTCCACGGTGAGGAGGTCTCCGGAGTAGCGCCAGGGCGGGGAGGGGATCAGCGACGAGGCGCCCGTCGCGGTTTTGGGATGGAGGTATCCACGGACACTGGCCACTGGGGTTCCTTATCAGGCGGTGAGGGCGGGCTGCTGCAGGAGTTCGGCGCGATAGCGTGCGGCGGCTGCCGTGGCTGCCGGGCCACCGAGGGCGACGACCCCGACCAGCCTGCCGTCGGTGTGGTAACCGACCAGGACGTCGCCGTCGGGGTCGCCGTCCAGGACGCGCACGTCCTGCTTGCCGAGGGTGGGGGCGCCGAAGGACTGGAGCCGGAAGTCGTGCTGGTCGCTCCAGAAGGTGGGCAGTGGTGCGAAGGGCGGGAGTCCGGCTTCGGCTCCGCGGAGATGGGCCGCGAGCACTCGGGCGGCGTGCTTGGCGGTGTCGGTCGGGATCGACCAGTGCTCGACGCGCCGGGGGACGCCGTCATAGCGTGCGTTGGGGAAACGGGCGACGTCGCCGACCGCGACGACGTCGGGGCGGCCACCGACCCGCAGCTGATCGTCGGTGACGACGCCGTCGGTCAGGTCGAGACCGTTGCCGTCGAGCCATTCGGTGTTGGCGAGGGAACCGACCGACTCGACCACGACGTCCGCGGCAAGGGCGGTGCCGTCGGAGAGGGCGACGCCGGTCACGTGGTCGCTTCCGTGGAATCCGGTCACGCCGGTACCGAGGGCGAAGCGGATGCCCCGCCGCTGATGGCGCTCGAGCAGCGCCGTGGCGAGCAGTTCACCGAGGGGGCCGACCATGGGCAGGGGGAGCGGATCGACGACGGTGACCTCGGCGGCACCGAGGGTGACGGCGGTCGCGGCCACCTCGCAGCCGATGAATCCGGCACCGACTACGACTACGCGCACTCCCGGCCGGGTCAGTGCCTCCCGGAGCCCTTGGGCGTCGGCCAGGGTACGGACGGTGTGCCGCCCGATGGCGGGGCCGGGGCAGCGCAGGCGCCGGGGTCGCATGCCGGTGGCCACGACAAGGCCGCCGTAGGGCAGTGCCTCGCCGTTGTCGAGTTCCACGATGCGGCGGTCGAGATCGGCTGCGACGACTCTGGTGCCCAGGCGCCACCGCACGTCCGTGACGGCGGCCCTGGGGCGGAAGGCGAGCGACTCGAACGGTGTATGGCCGGCCAGGACGCCCTTGGACAGCGGCGGGCGGTTGTAGGGCATATGGGGCTCGTCCCCGACAAGGGTGATCGGCCCGGTCCAGCCGGTGGCGCGCAACTGCTCGGCGGCGCGCAGGCCGGCCATGGAGGCGCCGGCCACGACGACGGGTGCGCTCATGGTTTCAGTCCTCGATCCGGATGGCCTGGAGCGGGCATACGTCAGCGGCCTCCTCGATCTCGTCTCGCAGCTCTTCACCGGGGTCGGCGACGTAGGCCAGGTGTCCGGAGTCGTCGAGGCGGAAGACGTCCGGGGCGGCGAAGACGCACTGGCCGTGGTCCTGGCATTTGTTCATGTCGACGACAACCTTCATGGCCGGTCCTCCTGGTGCTGAGTGGGCGTCGGAGCGGGGGGAGAAGGGGCCCGGGCAGCGGAGTCCGCGCCCCAGCCAAAGGGGTGAGGGCCTACTCACCAAAATCGTTTGGCTTCAAATAAACTAGGAGCACACCAGCCCCCAGTCAACAGATATCCATCTGGATAAATTTTCGCGGCAGACCCCTTGCAGGGAAGGGCTCCATGCCGTTTGACTTCAAACAAGCGGGGCCTCCCGCCACTGCCGGATCCGCAGTCCGAGGCCGCCCCTCCCCTCCCCCCAGCGCCCTGAGTCTGGGAGGCGCCCCCCTTCCCTCAGAGGAGACCCTGGTGAGCGCATCCGACAATCCGCACGTCCGCCACCACATGGAGCGGCTGGCCGCCGAAGGCATCGACGTGGTCCGGGTGACCTATCCCGACCTCATCGGCACCGAGCGCGGCCGGGACGTTCCGCTCGACCACCTGCCCACGGCCTGGGATCACGGACTGGCCTTCTGCCGCGCCGTGTACCACACCAGCCCCCAGGGCGACGTGGTCCCGGTCTCCGGCGGTTTGGACGCCGGCCTGCCCGACATCTGCGTGCGCCCCGACCTCAGCAGCCTGACCCCCTTGCCGTGGGAGCCCGGGGTCGCCACCTGTCTCGGCGATGTCATCGACCCGTCCACGGGACTGCCGTCGCCCGAGTCCCCACGCGACATGCTGCGCTCCGTCCTGGACCGCTGGAATGAGCAGGGGCTCCACCCGGTGGTGGGCCCCGAACTGGAGTACTTCCTGTGCGACGCGGCTCAGGACACTCCCTCGGGCTGGCGCCGCTACAGCGAGGTCCAGGGCGTCGTCTACACCGCGGGTCTGCGTGCGGACAGCGACAACCACCTGCTGCGCACCCTCCGCCTGCTGCGCGACATGAACATCGGAGTCAGCAGCGGCAACCACGAGTTCGACGGCTCACAGTTCGAGATCAACCTGACCCACTCGGACGCCATGACCGCCGCGGACCGCGCCTTCCGCTTCAAGGTGGCGGTCAAGGAACTCGCCCGCAAGGAAGGGCGGCTCGCCACCTTCATGGCCAAGCCCTTCAACGGCGCGGGCGGCTCGGGCTTCCATCTGCACATGTCCTGCGTGGACGACGAGGGCGCAAACGCCTTCGCCGCACCGTCCGCCCCGGACGGCCTGTCCGCCGCCGCACACCAGGCGGTGGCCGGTATCCTCGCCCACGCCCCCGCCCTGGCCGCCCTCGCCAATCCGACCGTGAACTCCTACAAGCGCTTCGGTCCCGGCACCCTGGCACCCTGGCTGATCGACTGGGGCCTGGACAACCGCAGCGCCATGGTCCGCATCCCGCCCGAGCGCGGCGCGGGCTCCCGTCTCGAGCTGCGCCTGGGCGACGCGAGCGCCAACCCCTACCTGCTCGTCGCCGGGACCCTCGCCGCGGCGCTGCTCGGAGTGGTCGCCGGCGAACAGCCTCCCGCACCGCTCGAGGGATACGGCTACGACACCACGAAGTCCTCCGTCCTCCCGATGGACCTGCCCACTGCCCTCGATGCCCTGGAGGCGGACACCGCGCTCACCGAGGTGCTGGGCAAGGACTTCGTCACCTCATACCTCACGTACAAGCGCGACGAGGTCGCACGCTTCCAACGGCACGTCACCGACTGGGAGTTCACCGAGTACGCCTACCACCTGTGACGCCAAGGAGCCCACACCCATGACCACTGCCGCCCAGTTCCCGACCGAGGTAATCCGCGAGCCGCTGCCCCTGGCCGACGTCAACCTCGCCGACCTCGACAACTTCACCGACGGCACGACCCCCTGGCGCATGTTCCACACCCTGCGCCACGAGGACCCCGTCTCTTGGCAGCCCGAGGAGGCCCCCAACTCCGGCTTCTGGTCGGTCACCCGTCACGCCGACATCGTCCGCGTCGACCGGGACGCGCAGACCTTCACCTCGACCAGGTTCGTCAATCTGGAGGAGCTCGACGACGACCAGATCAAGAAGCGTGCCTCCATCCTCGAACTCGACGGCATCCGCCACCGCGCTCTGCGCAGCCTTCTGCAGAGGCAGTTCGGCGCGAGCGTCATCAACAGCTACGCCGACTTCCTGCGCGGCCTGACCGCGACCACCCTGGACGCGGCCCTGGCCAAGGGCACCTTCGACTTCGTCAAGGAGGTCTCCGCCGACTTTCCCATCAACGTCCTCGCCCGGCTCCTCGACGTGCCGCCGGAGGACAACCAGCAGCTCATCGACTGGGGCAACCGCATCATCGGCAACACCGACCCCGACTACGCCGACGTCCTGCTGAACAGCGCGGAGAGCGAGAAGTACCGCCACCTGCCGTTCCGCTCCCCCGCCTCGCTCGAAGTGTTCGAGTACGGGCGTGAGCTGGCCCGGCAGCGGCGCGGAGGCAACGGCACCGATCTGATCTCCAAGCTGGTCAACGAGACCCCGCGCGACGGCGTCCCGCTCTCCGCGCAGGACTTCGACAATTACTTCCTGCTGCTGGTGGTGGCCGGCAACGAGACCACCCGCCACACCATCACCCACTCCATGCTGGCCCTGCTCCAGCATCCCGAGCAGCTCGCCCGCCTGCAGGAGGACTCCTCGCTGATTCCCGCCGCGGTGGAAGAGTTCTTGCGCTGGGCCTCTCCCCTCTACCACTTCCGTCGCACCGCCACGCGCGCCGTCGAACTCGGCGGCAAGCAGATCAAGGAAGGCGACAAGGTCGTCATGTGGTTCGCGTCCGGCAACCGCGACGAGGAAGTCTTCGGCAACCCGTACGACTTCGACGTCACCCGCCAGGACAACGACCACATCACCTTCGGCAAGGGCAGCCCCCACCTGTGCCTGGGCAACCTCCTGGCCCGCACCGAGATCCGCATCATGTTCGAGGAGCTGATCCCGCGCCTGGCAGGCATCAAGCTGGCCGGAGATATCCCGCGGGTGCGCTCCAACTTCGTCAACGGCATCAAGCATCTGCCCGTCGAGGTCACTCTGGCCTGACAGTGATTCGCCGGCCGCCGAGTGAGTACGGGGCCGTCCGGCGGTCGGCGATCCACGGAGCAAAGACCGAGGTCAAGCCCCCGGACGACGCTCAATCCGAGCGGTTTGTGAAAGGGATTGAGGCCCCGTGACCGAAACAGCGACACCGGTGACGAGCGGGTTCGAAAGCCTCACCGGCATTTCAGACAGGGACGCCACAGGAGGTCAGCGATGGTGAGTGCAATCATCGACGCGCGGGCATGCCCGCCGGTTCCGGCTTTTCTGCCGGATCGGACATGGGCCAATTTTTCAGGCACCCTCGATGGTGTGGCGGCCCGCGGCTGGACAGTTGACGAGTCGATGCGTTCGCCCAGCCTGAGCACGTATCTCGATGACTGCGAGCGGCTCGGCATCTCACGGGTGGGCCTCACCGCGCGTGTGCCGAACGACCTGTGGGGCGGCCAGGGGAACCCTCCCGTCTTCGACACGGTCGCGCAAAGGCCGGAGCTCTTCTTCGCCTACGGGGCGATCGACGCGCTGGAAGCCAATCCTGCCGAGGCGGTGCGACAGCTCAAGTCCCGTGGCGCCCGCGGCGTGGTCGTCGAGCCCGGTCTCGCACGTACCGCCCTGCACATCGACGACCGGTCGGTCGATCCGGTCTA
Organism: Streptomyces rugosispiralis; assembly: GCF_024505145.1. Classification (GTDB taxonomy): domain Bacteria; phylum Actinomycetota; class Actinomycetes; order Streptomycetales; family Streptomycetaceae; genus Streptomyces; species Streptomyces rugosispiralis. The sequence goes on from NZ_JANIAA010000001.1 coordinate 532,549, forward strand.
TGACGCGTGCCAGTCCGCCGGGCTGCCGTTGCTGCTGATGGGCGGAGGCGAGACGGGCCCGGATCTGAGCTACAGCGACCCGCTGCGGCACGAGCGGGTGGCCATCCGCTTCCCACGCCTCCAGATCGTCTACATGCACGGAGGGTGGCCGTTCGTACAGGCCGCGTCGGGGGTCGCGTTTCGCCGGCCCAACGTGTGGATGATGCCGGACGTGTACTTCCCCGGACTGCCCGGAGAACAGGACTACCTGCTGGCGATGAAAACGTTTCTGCAGGACCGGTTCTTGTTCGCCAGCAACTACCCGTACTGCCCGTTGGACCAGATAGTCGACCGCTATCACGACTTCGGCCTTTCCGACGACCTTCTCGCCAAGGTGCTGCACGACAATGCCGAGCGGCTGTTCTTCCCGGGAATCGGCAGTTCAGGGCGCTGACCGGAAGTGCCCATTCCCAGCGATCTTCCCGTCGGCGGACATGGGACATCCAGTCTCACACCGGGGGCTCGAACTTTCGATCAGCAAGGAGGACCCCATGAGCGATCAGGTAGGCTCCACCGCTCCAGGGGCTGAGCGTGCCCAGCTCATCGAGGGGGATCCGGCCCGCTCGACCGCCACCGCACCGGATGACGGCCGGCTTCGGGGACGAATCGGTGTGCTGGAACTGACGTTGACAGTGCTGGCGTTCTCGGCGCCCATGGTGGTCGTCACCGGCCCGACACCGTTCGTCATCATCTTCGGGGGTGCCGGCGCGCCTCTGGCCTTCGTGCTCGCCATGGCCGTGCTGCTGCTGTTCACCGTCGGCTACACCGCGATGACGCGCTACCTGCCCAATCCGGGCGCGTTCTACGCCTATATAACAGCGGGCCTCGGCAAGATCGTTGGCCTCGGTTCCAGTTTCCTCGCCCTGTTCGCCTACCTCGCGTTCGGCGTGAGCACCTACGCCTTCTTCGCGGTGGTCGGCCAGGATCTCGTGGAGACGGTTCTCCACGGGCCGGCGATCCCGTGGTACGTCTACGGACTGGGAGGTATCGCCGCGACAGGCGTCCTGGGCTACTTCCGCGTCGATCTGTCGGCAAAGGTGCTGTCGGTCGTGATGGCGTGCGAGGTGCTCCTCGTCGGAGTCTTCGACGGCGCCGTCCTCTGGAAGGGCGGCGCTGACGGGCCGTCGCTGACACCCTTCACCTGGCATGCGCTGACCTCTGGGTCGGTGGGTCTGGCCGTGCTGTTCGCCGTCATGTGCTTTGTGGGGTTCGAAGCGACCGCGGTGTTCCGGGAGGAGACCAGAGACCCGCAGCGAACGGTCCCTCGAGCTACGTACCTTTCGGTGGTGTCCATCGGCGTCTTCTATGTCGTTGCCGCGTGGTGTCTCATCCTGGCCTACGGCACCGACCGCGCCAGGGCGGTGGCGGAGTCCAACTTCGCCGGCATGTTCTCCAGCGCGGCCGCGACCTATCTCGGCACATGGGCGAGCGACGCCGTTACGGCTCTGGTGGTCACATCGGCCTTCGCGGCCATCCTCGCGGGGCAGAACATCCTGGCCAGGTACTGCCACTCCCTGAGTGTCGACCGAGTGCTTCCGCCAGGTCTGAGCAAGGTCCACCCGCGACACGGGTCTCCCTGCACCAGCTCACTCACGATCACGGCAGTCATGGCGGTCGCGTTGTCGATCTCCGCCCTCTCGACCAGTGACATCACGGCTGCCTACAGTCAACTGGCCGGTGCGGCCGCCTTCGCCGTGGTCGTGCTCATGTTCCTGACCAATCTGTCCGTCGTCTTCTTCTTCAAGAAGAATCGGGATATCGCGGATGCCCCGGCTTGGCACAGGCTGATCGCTCCGGTCCTGAGCGGCGTGGGCCTGGGGGTGGTCCTGTGGCTCTCCCTGGCCAACTTCACGACCATGACCGGCGGTTCCATGGGCACCGCGATCGCACTTCAGGTGGTGATCTGGGCTGTCTTCCTCACTGGAATGGCCCTGGCCGCGGTGTACCGATCCAGGCGACCGGACGTATACGCGCGCATCGGCCGGCAGAAGGCTGGGGGATCCGGCCGGCCGGATGACAACGGGACGACGAGTTCGGTCAAGAACCCCCCATCCGCAGTCGCCTTCGACGGCGCACTCGGTGGCAGGGATGTGTGACATGGCAAGGAGAAGCGACATGCGTGGTGCGGGAACCAGAACAGCGAAGGGCCGCCTTGATGGCAAGGTCGCCTTTGTCACCGGCGCGGCCGGGGGCCTCGGCCGAAGCCACATTCGGCGGTTGGCGGAGGAAGGCGCCGACCTGGTCATCGTGGACATCTGCCGGCCGATCGACACGGTGCCCTATCCGCTCTCGACCCCGGCCGAGCTGACGGAGGCGGTCAGTGAGGCTGAGGCGCTGGGACGCCGCGTTGTCGCGAGGCAGTCGGATGTCCGGGACCGAGAGGCGCTGCAGGCCGCTTTTGACACCGGTCTGGCGGAGTTCGGGCACATCGACGTCGTCGTGGCGAACGCCGGGATCGCACCGATGCTGGTCCAGGACCGCGCCGAGGCGTGGCAGGACGTGATCGATGTCAACCTCACCGGCACGTTCAACACGGTCGAGGTGGCGATTCCGAGCATGGTGGCGGCCGGGCAAGGCGGCTCCATCGTCATCATCAGCTCGACCGCGGGTCTGGCCGGGATCGGCGGAGCCAGTAACGGTGGCCTCGGCTATGCGGCGTCGAAGCACGGCGTCGTCGGTCTGATGCGGTCCTACGCGAACAACCTGGCGCATGACGGCATCCGCGTCAATTCGGTGCATCCGACGGGTGTGGCCACGCGGATGATCGCCGACCCGGCCATCCTGGAGTTCGTGGCACAGGACCCTTCCCTGTCGCACGAGGCGCCGAACGCACTCGACGTCGACACGATCGAACCGGTTGACGTCTCGAACGCGGTTCTGTGGCTCGCTTCCGATGAGGCCCGCTACGTGACCGGGGTGACCCTCCCCGTGGACGCCGGCTTCATCAACCGTAAATGAGGAGATATGCCATGACTCAAAGCCACCCGGATCTGATCCTGCACTCGGGGCGGGTCAAGACCCCCTCGGGCTGGGCTCAGGCGCTGTCCGTCACCGGCGGAGTGATCGACCGGGTCGGATGCGACGAGGAAGTTCTCCGCGACCGCGGCACCGACACCCAGGTGATCCATCTGGCCGGAGACGTCGTCCTGCCCGGTCTGCACGATCTCCACGTCCACCCGATCTATGCCGGTATCAGGCAGCGGCGATGCCGAATCCCACAGGGCTCGAACCTGGAAGAGACCCTGCGCATCGTCAAGGAGTACGCGGACGCCGCCGAGCCTGGCGAATGGGCTCTCGGTGGGCAGTGGGACGTGCACGCTCTCGGATGCGTCCCGAACCGGCACATGCTCGACTCCGTCGCGCCGGACGTCCCCGTTCAGCTGGAGGACACCAGCGGGCACAGCTCCTGGGCCAACAGTGCCGCGCTCGCGAGGGCCGGCATCTCCGCGGAGACGCCTGACCCCGAGGGCGGCATCTTCGAGCGGGACGCGGCCGGTGAGCCGACCGGGATCCAGCGGGAGACGGCGGCCCACCTCCTTGCGGAGGCAGCCCCGAAGCCGAACGGTCCCGAGGTCGAGTCGGCTCTCGTATGGTCGCTCAATGAGATGCTGTCCTTCGGAATCACCTCGTTCACCGAAGCGGCGCTCGGCTTCACAGCCGGCTCACGGATCGAGATGGCAGCCTACGCGGCGCTCGCTCGTCGGGCGGAGATCAAGCAACGCGTACGCGTGTGTACGACCTGGTCGCCGGACGACGCCGAAGCCAACGAGATGATCGAGAGGCGTAATTTCTTCGCGTTCGAACGGCTCGTGCCCGACGGGATCAAGATCTTCCTCGACGGTGTGCCCACCGACGGCCACACCGCCGCGATGATCGAACCCTATGCCGACACCGTGAAGGGCCGCGACGACCACGCCAGCCGACACGGAATGCTGCAGATCCCGGCCGAGGTCCTGAACGATGCCGTCGCCCGTTTCGATCGCATGGGCCTGACGGTGAAGTTCCACGCGGCCGGCGACGCCGCCGTGAGAGCTGCCCTCGACGCCATCGGCGTCGCTCGTGAGCGGAACGGATTCGGTCCGCAGATGCACAACGTCGGCCACTGCACGTTCGTCGCGAAGACGGACATCGAGCGTGCGTCCCGCATCGGCGCGACATTCGAGGTCTCGCCGTATCTGTGGCAGCCCGCGCCCATCTGCTCCGACATCGCCTCCGCTGTCGGGCCGGAAACCATTGAACGAGTGTGGCCGATCCGCGAGATGCTCGACGCCCACGCACTGGTCGTGCCGGGATCGGACTGGTCGGTGGTGCCATCAGTGAATCCCTGGGCGGCCATCGAGACACTCGTCACTCGCCAAGAGCCGGGTGGGAGCGCCGAGTCCTTCGGTCCGTCTCAGGGGATCACTCTCGAGCAGGCACTCGAGATCTTCACCGTCAACGCCGCCCGGCAGGAAGGAGCGGCCGACCGCATCGGCACCATCGAGCCCGGCCTGCTCGCCGACATCATCGTGGTCGACCAGAACCCGTTCGAGGTGCCCATCACCCAGGTGCATGCGACCGAGGTGAAGCTGACGCTGGTCGAGGGCGAGATCGTGTTCGACCGGCGCCCTGCCTGAGCTTCCTGACCGCCGGATCAGCCGATCGAGGCCCACTTCGGACCCCTGCGGTACCCGCGAAGCCGCGGCCCGACCCCAGTTGTCAGTGGTCGCTGCGACGATGGCCGGATGACCTCCACGATCTTTGAGCGGCTCCGATCCGGCGGCTTCGAGCAGGCGCTGTTCAGCCACGACACCGAGACCGGGCTGCGATCCCTTGTTGTCAGCCACGACACCACGCTCGGCCCCGCGCTGGGCGGCGTCCGCATGTACCCGTACGAGGACGAGACCGCCGCTCTCGAAGACGGCCTGCGCCTCGCGCAGGCCATGACCCTCAAAGCCGCGGCCGCGGGCCTCGATCTCGGCGGCGGCTGGAGCGTCATCATCGGTGATCCGGCACGTGACAAGACCGAGGCACTGCTGCGTGCCCACGGCCGCTTCATCGCCACCCTCGGCGGGCGTTTCATCCCCGTCAACGACGTCGGCACCACGCAGGCCGACCTGAAGGTGATCGGCACCGAAGCCGCACCGGTCTGCGCCGACGGCGACCCCTCTCCCATGACGGCGCTCGGTGTCCTCGAAGGGATACGGGCGTGTCTGCGCGCCACCGGTGGCGACGGGGATCTGCGGGGCGTGCGGGTGTGCGTACAAGGCGCGGGCAACGTGGGCGCCGCGCTCGCCCGTCTTCTGGCGGCGGAGTCCGCGGAACTGCTGGTGTCCGACACCAACGCTCGACGAGCCGATGCCGTCGCCCAAACCGTTGGAGCGCGCGTCATCGACCCCGCGACCGCGGTCGTCGCCGAGTGCGATGTTCTCGCTCCCTGTGCCCTCGGAGGCGTCGTCGACGACCGCACGCTGCAGGAGCTGCGCTGCCGGATCATCGCGGGCGGCGCGAACAATGTGCTCGCCGCCCCCGGGCACGCCGCCGCGCTCGAGGCCCGCGGAATCCTCTACGCACCCGACTTCTGCGTCAACGCGGGCGGCTTGATCTTCCTCGAGGAGCGGCTCCTCGGCCATGACAACGCTCGGGCGGAGCACCGGGTCCGTCAGGTCGGCGAGCGCGTGGCGACGGTCATCGAGCATGCCCGTCGCTCCGGTGTGTCCCCGACGGAGGCCGCGCTCTCGCTGGCCAGGGCACGGCTCCGCCCTCACTGACGCGCCCTGTCTCAGGCGTTTCCGGTGGATGGTGCGGCAGTCGGAGTGGTGTGATGTGGTGTGGTACTCGTCGAGCAGTCCGCCAAGTACCTGTCGGCGCCTGCCCGTGACAGCGGGCAGGGGGATGACGTTCGAGTGGTCGTCGACCCTGCGGTGCGGGCGGTAGACCTGAGCGGCACAGGTATCAGGCCCTCGCCACCGGTCCCTCGATGTCCTTGGCGGTCACCGTCACCGTCGACGACGCAGGCTGCCGGACCGGCTCCAGGTGGAGGCGTTGGGTGCCCTCGATCTCCGGGGCGTGGGTGAAGGTGGACCGGCAGGCGCAGTCCTGCTCGGAGAAGCCGGCGAATCGGTAGGCGATCTCCATCATCCGGTTGCGGTCGGTGCGGCGGAAGTCGGCGACCAAGTGCACGCCGCCACGGGCCGCCTGGTCGCACAGCCAGTTCAGGATGGTGGCACCGGCGCCCCAGCTGACCACTCGGCAGGATGTCGCCATCAGCTTCAGGTGCCAGACCTCGGCCAGCTTCTCCAGCAACACGATGCCGACGGCGCCGTGCGTGCCGAACCGGTCGGACATGGTGACCACCAGCACCTCGTGGGCCGGGTCGCCGAGCAGACCGCGTAACGCGGCGTCCGAGTAGTGCACACCGGTGGCGTTCATCTGGCTGGTGCGCAGGGTCAGTTCCTCGACCCGGGTGAGCTCCTCCTCACTGGCCTTGCCGATGGTCATGACGAGTTGCAGTGAACGCAGGAAGTTCTCGTCCGGCCCGGCGTACTCGGTGCGCGCCGCGTCCCGCTCGAAGCCGGCACGGTACATCTCCCGGCGACGGCGGGAATCCACGGTGGAGGCGGCCGGGGAGAACTCCGGCAGGCCGGGAAGGGCCAGCGCCTGCCCGGCGTCGTAGGTCCGCACTTCGGGGAGGTGGTAGGTGACCTCGGCCCGTTCGGCGGGCTGGTCGTCGATGAAGGCGATGGTGCTGTGCGCGAAGTTGAGCCGTTCGGCGATCTCCCGGACAGAGTCGGATTTCGGCCCCCAGCCGATCCTGGGCAGCAGGAAGTACTCGGCCACTCCGAGCGCCTCCAGCTTGGCCCAGGCGTGGTCGTGGTCGTTCTTGCTGGCGATCGACTGGAGGATGCCCCTGCGGTCCAGCTCCTCGATGACCTGGCGCAATCCGTCGAAGAGCCCGACGTCGCCGTCCTCCAGGAGTGTCCCCTTCCACAACGTGTTGTCGAGGTCCCACACCACGCACTTGACGATGATGACCTGCCCGTCCACCGTGTTCTCCCCTCAGCCCGAGACCGACAGCGCTCGCTGGGCCGGCATCAACCGGCACAACTCATTGCTGCCCTCGTTTGACCTCGATCAACTCGGCGTCCCGGTACGTACGGGCCACCACGTGTCCGTTCGACGCCGGCCTCGACGGCCGTGAGGAGACGCCGGACAAGGGCTGGGATCAGGTACTTGTCCGGGCGTTCCGCGACCAGCGCGGTGCTACGCGGTCTACGCGTTCATTGGCCTCCTCTCGTGTCCACCACTGTTCACCGGTCGGCTCTGCGCCTCGCGGCCGCAGCTGCACGCGCTGCATGTCCATGCGGTCTCACCTGCGACATTTCGGCTCCGGCCGAAACAACCGGACTCTAGGCTGCTCATCATGAACACGGCACCTACCGGCACCCTGCTCGCACAGGCAGTCGCCACCCATCTGGAGATCGAGCCGAGCATCCTGTACTTCGGGACGCCAGTGGTACTCCTGTCGACAGAGAATCAGGACGGCTCGTTCAACCTCGCCCCGATATCATCCGCATGGGCTCTCGGGCAGACGGTTGTGATCGGACTGGGCCGTGAGGGGCAGACCGCGTACAACCTCGGCAGCCGTCCCGACCTGGTCATCAGCCTGCCGTCCCCCGCCCAGTGGCCGGCCGTGGAGCGGCTGGCGCCACTGACCGGCCGGAATCCAGTGCCCTCCAGCAAGCCCAAGGGCTGCCGCTTCGAGCCGGACAAGTTCGCCGCAGCAGGCCTGACCAGCGAGCCCTCCCAGCTGGTCCGGCCGCCCCGCGTCGCCGGATGCCCGATCCACCTCGAGGCCCGCGCCGAGCGGGTGCGGCCGGACGTGTCCGGGGACTTCGTCATCGTCGAGGCCGCCGTGTGCATGGTGCACGCCGACTCCCGCATCGTCGTTCCGGGCACCCACCACATCGACCCGGCCGCCTGGAGCCCGCTCATTTACAACTTCCGCCACTACTTCGGACTGGGCCCGGAACTCGGCCACTCCTACCGGACCCAGACACCCCGCAACGTCGAGGAGCCTGCCACAGCCGGTCCTGGTCGCGCAGCGAGGTGAAGCCGGCGGCACCGGCCCGTGGCATGCCAAGTCAACGGTCCCCGGGCTCCGCGCCGAGTCGGCGGCTGTGCCGCAGGCCGGGGCGTCCGCCAACGGTGGCGTCCGCCACGACGGTGAATCCATTGCGGCCGAGCACGGTCCTGGAGGCCACGTTGTCGAGGGTGGTGTACGCGGTGAGGGTGGAGAGCCCGTACGCCGTGGCTGCCAGGCGGCACACCTCTTCCACCGCGGCGGTCGCCATCCCCCGGCCCGCGGCGCGCTCGCCGATCCGGTAGCCGAGTTCGGCGTCTCCCTCCTCGACGTCCACGAGATTGACGCGGCCGACCAACTCACCCCGGTCGTCCACGACGACATGGAAGTGGCACACACCGGCGTCCTGTTCGGCGAGCCGGGCACGGTGCAGGGACGCGAACTCCGCGAAGTAGGCGTCCCCCCGGTCCGAGATCGTCCGAGCGAAGTACTCCCGGTTCTCGCGCTCGAACGCCAGCAGGGCGGGCGCGTGGTCGGCCCGGAGCCGTTCCAACCTCAACATGCCCAAAAGCATACGTAACGAGGACCGCGCCCGCCCACGGCCCGGCGAACCAAGCATTCGGTGCGGAATTCTCCCCGGTCCACCGTTTCCCCGGCCCGCCGTATCCCCCAGCCCGCCGTATCCCGGAAAGAAATCCACACTCTGCTTGTGCATCATGCCTATCCCTCAAGTATCCGGCCCGAGTAGCCTGTTCTTCCGCCGATACCGTCGTGCTTGGGAGGCTGAGAGCCAGTGATCGTACTCGGTTACAACGGATTCAGCAGAGGTGCGGAGCTTTTCGGGCGTCTCTACGGGGCGACTGGTGTCGGACGTAATCTCTTGGTGGGTCATGACGCCGCGGCGGCTCTGGTGATCGACGGCGAGTTGGTGGCGGCGGTCGAGGAAGAGCGGCTGAGCCGGGTCAAGAAGACCTCCGATTTCCCGGCGCAGGCAATCACCTGGTGTCTGAACTCCGTCGGTGTCGACCTCGACCAGGTCGACGTTTTCGCTTTCCCCTGGCGGTTTTCGGCGACGGTGGCCGAGGAGATGATTTCGGGGATATGCGACTCGGACATGCCGGTCACGGCCAAGTTCGACGCCCTGCGCAGCACGGGTGAGCTCTACACCGGCATGCTCAGCCCCGACGCGGTGTACCACGACTTCGTCGAGCGCACCGGCTACGAGCTGGATCCCAACAAGCTCACCCTGGTGCCCCATCACCTGGCCCATCTCATGTGCGGGGCCTACCTGGCCGGCGGGGGCGACGCCGCCTTCCTGGTGAGCGACGGCCGGGCGGAGACCCTGTCCTCCGTCATGGGCGAGGTGCGGAACGGCGTGGTCCGCCAGTTCGACGAGAGCGCGGTCCCCATGACCAGCTCGCTCGGGGTGGCGTTCGGGCGGATCACCCGCTACCTGGGGTTCGTGCCGAACAACGACGAGTACAAGGTGATGGGCCTGGCCGCGTACGGCCCGCCGCCGCGGCACAACCCGCTGCTCGAACGCGTTGTGCGGTTGTACGAGAACGGCTCGTACACCATCTCCATCCCCCGGGACATAGGGGCCTACTACGCGCTCTTCGACGACCTGTTCGGCGGTGACAGCGAGAAGCGCGAGCAGTTCGATTTCCGTGTCCGGGTCGCCGGGCTGGCACAGCACATGGTCGAGGCCGTCACCGCGCATCAGGTGCGGGCGCTGACCGCGGCCTCCGGCCTGGACACCCTGTTCTTCGAGGGCGGGCTGGCGCTGAACTGCGTGGCCAACACCAAGATGCTGGAGAGATCGCCGTTCACCGGTATGGAGGTCAGCTTCGGGGCCAGCGATCCCGGGGTCGCCATTGGCGCGGCCGTGTACGCCGCCGGTCTCAGGAATCGGCCGGCCGACGCGGTCACCACCCCCTATCTGGGGCCTTCGTACGACGAGCGGCAGATCAGGGACACGCTCGCGGAGTACGCGGACCGCGTCGAGTGGCAGGAGGAGCCCGACTCCGCCTCGACCGCCGACCGGACGGCGGAGCTGCTGGCCGGGAAGAACGTCGTGGGCTGGTTCCAGGGCCGGACCGAGTTCGGACCGCGCGCCCTGGGCAACCGCAGCATCCTCGCCAACCCGGCCTTCCCCAACATCAAGGACATCATCAATCTCCGGGTGAAACACCGGGAGCCCTTCCGGCCGTTCGCGCCCGTCATCCTCGAGTCGGAGGCCCCCCGCGTCTTCTCGATGGGCAAGAAGACCTCGTCCCCGTATATGACCTTCGTCTTCCCGGTGCGGAAGGAGTACCAGGAGCGGATCCCCGGCGCCTGCCATGTGGACGGCACGGCGCGGGCCCAGACGGTGAACGAGCGGCAGAACCCCGCCCTCGCCGGGCTGTTGCGCGCCTTCACGGCACGGACGGATGTGCCCTGCCTGCTCAACACGTCCTTCAACGTGGCCGGTGAGCCCATCGTGAGCTCGCCGCGAGACGCGTTGGAGTGCTTCCTGGCCACCGAGATCGACTATCTGGTCATCGACCGGTTCGTGATCACCAAGAAGGGGAGCTGAGCCGTCGGCCCGCGGGGCGCGCCCCGCGGGCCGACGGTCCTCAATTCTTGGGGAGCTGAATGGGCTCGTTCGGCCCGCCCTTTGTCTCGATGGTCAGGAACGACAGCACGTCATCGCCGATATTCTTCAGGTCGTGCAAGTGGTGTTGCCCCGCGGGGCAGCGGAAATGCCGAGACTGGCCACGGGCATAAGAGATCTCGCGCGTGCTGCCATCGCTCGAATGCTGGCGGGCCCGGCCGTTTGTGAGGGCTATCCAGAAGTAGTCCAGCACATGCCGATGGACGGGAATTCGCTCTCCCGGCTGAAGGTGGGTCTCCCAGATGCGCAGGGAATCGGTCTCTTTCACCAGCGTCTGGCCGATCCACCCGTGCTGGGCGTTGGTGTCGAATTCCTTGTGCAGCTGCGGGCTCCAGCGCGCATAACCCTCCGCGACGACGGTGCTGGACAGCGGTATATCGGAGCGGGAATCCTTACCCACGAGCGGTGTCCTTTCGCTGAACGATATGGCTCACAGAGCGGCGGAGAGTGCTTCGAGGAGGGCGGCGTTCGCGCGCCGATCGCCGATCGTGATGCGGCAGGTGTCCGGGATCACCCGCCCGGTGTCGGCGACGACGATCCCCGCGCCCCGAAGCTGATCCATCACGCGCTCGTGCTTGTGCAGTCGGACGAAGAGGAAGTTGGTCTCCGAGGGGAACACCCGGGCCACCGCGGGATGCTCGGTCAGCGCGGCGGCCATCCGGTCACGCTCGGCACGGATGCGCTGGATCCCGGCGACCACCCGCCGCACATCGGTCAGCCGGTCCCGCACGGCGTGCTGGGAGGCGTCGGTGAATCCGAAGGGCACCTGCACCCGGCGCAGCGCCTCGATGATGCCGGGCTGGGCCAGGGCGATTCCGCAGCGTGCGCCGGCGAGTCCCCATGCCTTGGAGAGTGTCCTGAGCACGATGAGGTTGTCGTGCTGGGCGATCAGCCGGGCGTACGAGGGCTGTTCGCTGAACTCGACATAGGCTTCGTCGATCACCACCAGCCCCCGGCCGCGAACCACCAGGTCATGGACCTGCTCCGGGTCGAGCCTGGTCCCGACGGGGTTGTTGGGGTCGCACAGGATGGTCACCCGTGGATCGGCCGCCAGGATGCGCTCGGTGTCGAGCCGGGACAGGTCGTCGCCGTGCAGCGGCACCTCGACGACGGGCAGGCGCAGGAGGTGGGCGAAGTGGCCGTAGAGCGGGAAGGTGGGTGGCGTGACGCAGACGCGCTCGCCGGGCGAGGCAAGCGCCGCCAGGAGCAGCATGACGCCGTCCACCGAGCCGCTGCTGAACAGCAGGTGGTCCGCGCTCAGCGCGGCCACGCCCTCGTGGCCGGGCAATGTCGCGATCGTGGCCAGGTAGGTGTCGGCCAGCTCTGTCGTGTCGAGGTGGGGGTACTCGCCCGTGGCGCCCAGGAACGGATTGGTGTTGCTGGACAGGTCGATCGTGTCGAACCGGGGCACCTGGCGGAAGCGGGCCGGACCCGGGACCGGCACCCCCGTGACGGGCGGGGCCGCGTACTCCGACAGCGGGTGTTCCGCTCCCCCTCCCTCCGGGGACACGAGGCCGGGAGCGCGCAGCCAGTGGTCGAGTGGCACGAACAGATCGGCTCCGAGGCGGCGCATGCGGGGGACATCTCCCCGGCCGAGGTGGACCCACTCCAGCCCGGAGCGCCGGGCGTGGAGGTACAGCCGGTACATCGACGCGGCGAAGAGGTCGTCCCGTGCGGCGGGGTCGTCGTGGTCAATGGCCTGTGTGAGGGAGTAGATCCCGCGGCCGTTGTGGGACGTGGTGAGAAGCCCGGCCTGGACCACGGCGCTCTGTTCGCGGCGTACGAGCATCTCGGTGCGGTCCGCCAACGGGCCGTGCGCCAGGGCGTCGAGGGCGGCGGCGTCGTACAGGTTGCCGTGGCCGCCGTGGCGCTCGGCCTGACGCCGGTGGAGCGTGACGAAGGCGTCTCGTGCCCAGGGACTCCTGTCGAGCTCGCTCAGCCGGATCCGCTCCCAGGTCACGTCGAGGGAGATCTCGCGGTCGCGGCGGCGGAGGTCGTCGAGTCGCGCGGCGCCGACGCGGGTCCGCAGAACCTCGTCCACCTCCCCGGTCAGCCGGACGACGCACTCGCTCTCGGTGGCGATCGGAACGAGCCCTGCCGCCCGCAGCGCGCCGGTGTCGTCGCCGCGGCGCACATTGGGCACCAGGATCTGGGGCGTGCCCAGTGCCTCGGCGCGGCGGACCAGTTCATCGAGGGCGTGGCGGGTGGGGGCGGGGCTGGTCGGGTGGTACGGGGACCCGCCGCCCACCAGGGTGGGGCGCTCGAGCACCGCGGGGTCCACGGCGGCGAACGCGCCCGCGCCCTGGTCCAGTCGGCTCAATGAGCACACCGGGTCCGGGGACCCGAGGGCGGCGGACAGCACCTGCTGAAGCGCGTCGATATCTGCGGACCTGCGCATGCTCGTTCTCCACTCCTCGTGGTCACTGGGGTGTCCCGGCTCCGTGCGCGTCCAGGTACGCGTCGATGCGGTGGCGGTACTCCTCGAACAGGTCGGCCACGGTGCGGGCGATACCGGCTCGCCAGCCGATGGCGCAGTCGCCGATCAGGCCGCGGCGGATGTCGTGGTCGAAGATGGCCGTTTCCCGGCTGAAGTCGCCGCGGTCCAGTTGGACCGGCACTCCGGTGAGCGCGGACAGGTACTCCAGCAGATCGGTGATGCCGACCTCGTCGTCCCCGCCCCAGTTCACGACCCGCGCGGGCGCCCGCGCCACGTCCCACAGCAGCGGTACCTGGCGCACGACGTCATCGGTGTGCAGCAGATTGCAGTAGTTCTGGCCTTCGCGGGGCACCGCGCAGGGCCGCCCCGCGCGCATCTGGTTGAACAGGATCATGGGCACGCCGCCGTGGCCGTACGGGCCGTAGGCGATGTTGAGGCGGGCGATCACCGTCGGCAGCCCGAGTGTTTCGGCCAGACCGCGTGCCACGCCTTCGGCGGTGATCTTGGCGACCGGGTAGGTCGGCAGCCATGGCGCGGTCCCGCCCAGCGGATCGCTCTCCCGGTAGCGGTGTGTCCGATCGGCGCGGTTGTAGACCACGCCGGACGAGACGTACAGGAACGACTCGGCGGCGGAGCAGTGGGTCATCAGGCGTGCGGTGCCGACCGCGTTGACGCGGGCGGTGTCCTCGAAGTCCTTGCCGTCGCCCCGGTGCACCGCCGAGTGCAGCACATGGGTGAAGTCGCGCGGCAGGCCCTCCAGGTCATCGGTGGCCATGTCCCAGCTGGCGGTGTGGGCGCCCACGTCCTCCAGCGCCTCGCGGGCGTCTTGGTCACCGAACCGGCCCAGGCACCACACCTCGTTGTCGACGGCGAGCGATTCGGCGACGGGCCTCGCGACCTGTCCGGTCCCACCCGTGATGAGTATCTTCTTGCCTTGCATGATCGGCGGCTCCTGGTGGTGTCAACGGTTGCCTTGCCGGTCCTCAGCCGAGCGCGCGGGCCAGTTCGTGCCGCAGGGTCGCCTGGAAGGTGTGCACATGCTGCGGGCTCATCAGGGTGTAGTGCTCCCCGTCGACCTCGATATAGGTGTTGGGGTCGCGGGTGAACTCGTCCCAGTGGCTGAGCTGGCCGTCCAGCCACTCCTCCTTGGTGCCGCGCAGCGGAGTGCAGTAGAAGACCTTCACCCGCCCGACCGATCCCGACGGTTCGTAGGTGCGGCCCAGGTGCACCATGCTCTGTGCGAGGCGCACCCAGTCGGCGAACCGGTCGAGGGTGAGGTCGAGTTCGGTCAGCCGCCGCTTCGGGGCGTGGTCGATCAGGTGCGCCAGCTGATCGGCCTCGGGCAGTGGCCGGAGGGTGGTGGTCAGCCGCTCGATGTCGGTGGCGTCGATGAGTTCGAGGAACAGCGCCAGGTTGATCGCGCCATCGGTGAAGGTGATCTCGTTCATGCGATCGGAGATGCGCGGTGGCAGATTGAAGATGCCCACGAAGTCGACCTTGTCGCCGTCCGCTTCCAGCCGCTTGGCGATCTCGAATGCCACCGCCCCGCCGTAGGAGTACCCCGCGACGGCGTAGGGGCCGCCGGGCTGCGCCCGCCGGATGGCCTCGACGTAGGTGGACACCATGTCGTCGAACGACCCGAAGTGGCTCTCCGCCTGCCCGAATCCACGGGCCCGCAGCGCGTAGAAGGGCCGCTCGCCGGTGAAGTACTTGGCGAGGTTGACGAACACCAGCACCTCCCCCAGACCGGGGTGGACGCAGAAGAGCGGCGTCCCGTCCCCGGTGATCTGCAGTGGCACCAGCGGATCGTAGGTGGCGTCGCCGCCGGCGCCCTGCCCGGCGGTCAGGCGGCCGGCCAGCGCTCGTACGGTCGGGGCCTGGAGGAGCGTGGACATCGGCACGTCCTCGATGCCGAACGCGGCCTGGATCTCCAGCTTGAGCCGCAATACGTCCAGCGAGGTACCGCCCAGGTCGAAGAAGCCGGCCGTGGCGGACACCGCCCTGGTGTCCAGGACGCGGGCGTAGATCTCGGCCAGTGCGGTCTCCACCTCGCCCGCCGGCGCCACATGGCCGCCGAGGAACCGGGTGCTGATCTCGTCCGACCGGCGGGCCGCCGCGTCCAGGCTCCCGTTCTCGACGGCCGCGCGCAGCCGCGATCGCTGGACCTTGCCGAGGTTGCCACGGGGGATCTCGTCCTCGGCGACGGGGAGGATCAGCTGAGGACGGAACCCCCAGTGCATCACCGTGGAACTGCGGATCGCCACGATGGCCCGGTACACCGCGATCTCGTCGGCGGGGTCACCCGCCGGGACGAACACGATGGCGAGCTGTTCGGTGTCGGCCCCCTCGGGCCGTATCGGGAACGCGGCGACGTGGCCGCGTTTGACCCCGTCCAGCTCGTCAAGGACGGCTTCCAGGTCGTGGCTGTGGTAGTTGACACCGCTGACGATGATGGAGTCCTTGGTACGCCCGACCAGCGTCAACCGGCCGTCGGAGTCGAGGTGGCCCAGGTCTCCGGTGCGGAACCAGCCGTCGGCGGTGAACGCCCGTGCGGTGGCCCGCTCATCGCCGAAGTAGCCGTCGGAGACCATCGGGCCGTGCAGCTGCACCTCCCCCGGCCCGGCCGCTCCGGGCCGGTCGGTGGAGGCCAGCACCGTGCCGTCGTCGTCGGTGACGCGTATCCGCAGGCCCCGCACCGGGCGGCCCAGCGGAGGGAACTCCGTCTCCAGGTCGCGGGTGGCGAAGTCGCGGTTGAACACGCTGCCCGCGCAGGTCTCGGTCATCCCGAACGCGGGCACGATCACATCTCCGCGCAGCCCATAGGGCGCGAGCGTGTCCAGGAACGCCCTTACGGTGGTGGTCACGGTGGCCTCACCGCCGGAGATGATGTGCCGCACCTGCGACAGGTCCACCTCCCGCCGCGACGGGGGCCGCCCGGCGAGTGCCTGGTTGATCTGCCCGAACAGGAAGTTGGGGGTGAACGTCACTCTGGCCCGGTGGGCCGTGAGCAGCCTGAGAAATTCCACGGGATCCGCCAGCACGGTGGCCGGTGTCGTCATGACCTGGGCGGCGCCGTTGAACATCGGCAGCAGATGCGCCTCGATCGCGGCGATGTGATCGACCGAGATCCAGTTCAACGAGGTGTCGCCGGGCCCGAGTCCGAGCGCCCCCGCCTTACCGGCCTGTGCCGCCAGCAGATTGGCGTGGGTGAGTCTGACCGCCTTGCTCGATCCGGTGGATCCGGAGGTGAGCATCAGCAGGGTGAGATCGTCCGGCGCCGGCACATGGAGCTGATCGGGCTCGGCCGCGGCATGGCTCAGCTCCTCGACCGTCACGGACCGCAGCCCGGCCTCGGGCAGGTCTCCATGAGCCGTCTTGGACACGATCACCAACGGGTCGCCCAGGAGTGTACGCAGATGCTCCAGCTGGGCACGCCACCGGGAAGGGTCGGCCGGCGGTGCGACCGGGCACGGCACGGCACCGGTGAGCACGCATCCCCAGAAGGCGCGGAAGAAGGTCTCCGGATCACTGGCCGCGATGAGCACCCGATCGCCCTGGGCGGTGCCGCGCGCCCGCAGCCCTCGCGCGATCCGGCAGGCGCACTCCCGCAGCTCGGCGTAGGAGAGGAACGGGCCGCCGATGAACGCGATGCCTTGCGTCGTGTCGCGGGCCGCACGCTCGAGCAGCTGCGGAAGTGTCGAAGCAGGACGTTGATCCGGCATGGGGGAAGTCCTCCGATCAGAAGGGACGGAAAACCATGACGAGCGGGGCTGGAGGCGCGACGCCGCGCCGGAGAAGGGCACCAGGGCTCTGAGATCGCCGTCGGCGGTGGCGCGGATCGTGGGGGCGCGGCTGAACGCGGCTGGGGCGGGCGGAGCTTGGCACCCGCGGCAGGTGTGATCGAGATGACGCGACGGTGTCGGCGCCGGGGTTTCCCGGGCCGGCGACCCGGTCGGGCCGGCCGTCAGATCAGGTGGATCCGGCCTCGTTGAATCGCACGACGTCCTCGATCGTCTTCCGCAGTTTCAGCTCATCCGGGTCGGAGACGATGGCCTGTCCCACGCGGCCATACGGCCCGACCGGCGCATCGGGCGATGAGTCGTAGACGATCTCATCGAAAAGGAAGTTTCGCTCAAAGTCGCCCTGGGTTAAATTGCGGCCGTCGGGGCGACGCAGAAGAATGTATCCGTGGAAGCGCTCCGGCGTGTGCCGGCCCTCCAGGGCCCGAGTCGCCCCCTCCCCCAGCGCGAGACTGATTTCGACGTCAAAGAGATCGACGCCGTATGTCAGCCGATTGACCTGGGGGGACAGCGCCCCGGGGAGACGGATGGCGCACTCGCCGAAAGTCAGCCCCTCTTCTGTGGTGAACGCTTCCATATGGAATACGCAATCAGGCGCGTTCAGACTGGTGAGCGCTTGCCCGGCGAGCGTCTCCATCTCATGGCACAGGACGGAATGCCGCCGCCGGTCCAGGACGTACGCGGAAAGAATGCCGCCCTGTACGGCACTGAGCGGTGAGGTGTGGTAGCCGCTCATGGACGACCACTGAAGGGCTCCCTTTTCCCAGACGCCGTCGAGATAGACCTCCGGAGCGTCCATGAAGGACTCGGCGACGATCTCGACATCCGACTGACCGGTGAAGGGCGTCAGGGCCTGTGCGTACTCTTCCGGGGTGCGGACGACGTTCGTACGGAGAGCGCCGGCCCCGGTCGCCGGCTTGACCACGAAGACCTCTCCCAGGTCGGCGGCGAGATCCGCGAACGGCGTGCCCATGGGCACATGACGGCACCGCGCCCGCCTGACCTGGGGCGGCAGCATCCTCTTCTGGAGGTGCTTGTCCCGGAAGTGGAGAGCCGTCCTGGAATCGGCGTTCCCGGGGAGGTTCAGCTGCTGCCGTAAGTAGGTCGCCCCGAATACGCCCATCTCATGGACGCTCAGCACACCCGCCACATCGTCAATAATGCCCGCGGCCAGCACTGCTCGGAAAATTTCCTGGGCGTTCTCCATGTCGGCGACCCATGTGAATCTCCGACTCTTCGGCGGGCCCGCCGGCGCCTGGACAATGTAGTAAGGATCAACGCCGCGGCGCTGCAGTGCCTGATCGAGATCGCCTCTGTACCCGATAACAATCATCGTCGGCATTCTCGCCTCCCCGTTACGGCTAGCCAAAACTTGAAGAAGTCATTTGCCGTACTGCCGCCCGATGTGGATTCGGGTGGACCGGTGGATCGGTGAAGTCTCGCGATGAGCTACTTCGAGGCCAGCACCGAGGCATCGTTTCACAGGGATACGAAAATGTGATCCATTGAGGATGGGCTTGTGACGCAAGTCACAAGCTGGCCAATGAGCACGAATGGAATTGCCCATTCCATTCGTGCTCATGGAGTGTATTCGCCATTCCGGTCATATCTCGTATAGCACTACATGGAGAAAATGGCGCGGGGTCCGCCGATCAGACCGCGGTGGCGAGGACCTTCGTCAACTGGGCCAGGGCACCCGCCATCCGGGCGCCCCGGCAGTGCGCCACGGGCCGGCCAGGACGTCCGCTGCCTGGGTGGGACACACCCAGGCAACCGGTCGCGGCGTTTCGTAGCCTGGCGGCATGGGTGACAACGACCTGGGAGAATTCCTGCGAAGCCGCAGGTCAGGACTTCGGCCCGAAGAGGTCGGGATGGCGAGCCACGGCACCCGCCGCGTTCCCGGGCTGCGCCGTGAGGAGGTCGCGGTGCTGGCCGGTGTCAACGCCGACTACTACACCCGCCTGGAACAAGGCCGGGAGCGCCATCCCTCCGCGCAGGTGCTCGACGCGCTCAGCCGCGCGCTGCGCCTCGACGGCGACGCCCGGGACCATCTGTTCCGACTCGGCGGCACGATGCCAGGCGACCCCGCCGTCCATGCGTCCGACCAGGTCAGCCCCGGATTGCGGCAGCTCATGGACGGCTATTCGCACACGCCCGCCTTCGTGCTCAACCGGACCCTGGACATCCTCGCCACCAACGCGCTGGCCGACGCCCTCTACTCGCCGTTCCACCCGGCGGACAACCTGGCCCGCATGGTGTTCGCGGACCCCGCGGGCCGCGCCTTCTACCAGGACTGGGACCGGGCGGCCCAGGCCACCGTCGCGAATCTGCGCCAAGCGGCGGGCTACGAGCCCGGCAACCCGCGCCTGCGCGGGCTCGTGGACACCCTCGGCGAGGACAGCCCGGACTTCGCGCGGCTGTGGGACAGCCACACCGTGCGCGGCAAGACCCAGGAGGCCAAGCGGTTTCGCCACCCCGACGTCGGCCCCCTCACGCTCAGCTACCAGGCGTTCGACGTACGGGAAGCCCCGGGCCGGCAACTCGTCATCTACCACGCGGATCCCGGCAGCGGCAGCGCGGAGGCGCTGCGGCTGCTCGGCTCCATCCACGCGACACGCGTCCGGCCCTCCCCGCGCGGCGCGGACCGCACCTGACCACGTGGCTCGGGCGCGCCGCCGGACAGCGGCGAGGGGCCGGTGGACTCCGGCCCCTCACGGTCGGTCAGTCGGCGGCGCTCGGCCGACGGTCGGTCAGCCGTCGCGCTCAGTCGCGCGCGAGCAGTTCGAGCGTGTCGATGACGCGGTTCGAGAAGCCCCACTCGTTGTCGTACCAGGCCACCACCTTGATGTGCTTGCCGTCGACGCGGGTGAGGGCGGCGTCGAAGATGGACGACGCCGGCCGGCGGGTGATGTCGCTGGAGACCAGCGGCTCGTCGGAGTAGTCGAGGATGCCCTTGAGCCTGCCGTCGGCGGCGGCACGGTAGGCCGCGAGCACCTCGTCGCGGCTGACCTCCCGGGAGACCGCCGTGTTCAGCTCCACGATCGAGCCCACCGGCACCGGTACGCGGATCGAGTCGCCCGACAGCTTGCCGTCCAGGTTCGGCAGCACCAGGCCGATGGCCTTGGCGGCCCCGGTGGTGGTGGGCACGATGTTCACCCCGGCGGCGCGGGCGCGGCGCAGGTCGCGGTGGGGGCCGTCCTGGAGGTTCTGCTCCTGGGTGTAGGCGTGCACCGTGGTCATGAAGCCGTGCTCGATACCGGCCAGGTCGTCCAGTACCGCTGCCAGCGGGGCCAGCGCGTTCGTGGTGCACGAGGCGTTCGAGACGATCACATGCTCGGCGGGGTCGTAGGCGTCGGTGTTCACGCCGTAGGCGAGCGTGACATCGGCACCGGCGGAGGGGGCGCTCACCAGTACCCGCCGGGCACCGGCACGGATGTGCGCGCGGGCGGCGTCCGCCGCGGTGAAGCGGCCGGTGGACTCCAGCACGATGTCGACGCCGAGCTCGGCCCACGGCAGCTCGGCGGGCTCGCGCTCGGCGAGCACCTTGACGCGGCGGCCGTCGACGATCAGGTCGGTCCCGTCGACCTCGACGGAACGGCCGAGGGGGCCGAGCGCGCTGTCGTACTTGAGCAGATGGGCGAGGGACTCGGGGGCGGTGAGGTCGTTGACGGCAACCACCTCGAGGTCGCTGTCCCGCTCGAGCAGGGCGCGGAGGGTGTTGCGTCCGATGCGGCCGAATCCGTTGATGGCGATGCGCGTCATGGAGGTTCCTTTCGTTCCGCCCCCATCGTTCGGTATCCGGACCCCCGGCCGACAGCGGCATGAACGCCACCACACGCAAGGATCTCGCCAGGTCATCGCGCCCTTCACCGGAACGGCGCCCGGAAGGGGTCTCAGGCCGAGAAGGTGTGGCGGTACTCCGTCGGGGAGGTGCCGAGAATGCGGTGGAAGTGCAGACGCAGATTCGCCCCGGTGCCGAGCCCGACCCGGTCGGCGATCTGCTCCACGCTCAGATCGCTGCGTTCGAGCAGCTCACGCGCCAGGTCCACACGCGCCCTGAGCACCCACTGCATCGGCGTGTAGCCGGTGTCCTCCACGAACCGCCGGGAGAAGGTGCGCGCCGACACCCGCGCGTTGCGGGCCAGCGCTTCGAGGGTCAGCGGTTCGCCGAGGTGTGCCAGGGCCCACTCCCGCGTGCTCGCGAACAGGTCGCCGAGCGGCTCGGGCACGCTCCGGGGCACGTACTGCGCCTGTCCCCCGCTGCGGTACGGCGCCGCCACCAGCCGTCTCGCCACATGGTTGGAGAGCCCCACGCCGTGGTCGCGCCGCACCAGGTGCAGGCACAGGTCGATACCGGATGCCGCGCCCGCCGAGGTGAGCACGTCGCCCTCGTCCACGAACAGCACGTTCTCGTCCACCCGCACCAGCGGATGGCGCTCGGCGAGAGCCTTCGTGTAGTGCCAGTGGGTCGTCGCCCGCTTGCCGTCGAGCAGGCCCGTGGCCGCCAGCGCGAACGCCCCGGTGGAGATGGCCGCGAGCCGGGTGCCGCGCTCATGGGCGGCCATGAGCGCGCTGACGACCGCCGCCGGTGGTTCCGTGGTCGCCGGCTCCCGATAGCCGGGGATGAAGATGGTGTCGGCGTGCTCGAACGCCTCGAGCCCCTCGGCCACGTGGTACGAAAGTCCTTCGCCACCGGTCACCGGTCCGGGCGCGGCGCCGCACACCCGCAGCTCGTAGGGCATGCTCGGCCGGTTGGAGAACACCTGCGCGGGGATGCCGACGTCGAGTGGCTTCGCACCGTCGAGCACGAGCACGACGACATGGTGGTTCTTCCGGCTCATCGGGCTCCTTCGGCTTCCCGCGATCGAACGGGGCCCCGCGCACCCGTGACCTCGATGACGACTATCGCGAGCATCCTGCCACTGGCTGCCAGGCCGTCCGGCCATCCAGCACCCAGCTGAGGTCGTGTTCGGTGTGCTCCCGCGAGCGGGCGCTGAGCTGGTCGCCGATCCACATCTTGGTGGGCCGCGGCACCCGCGGATGGGCGACAAGTGCTTCCAGGTCCTGGCGCGTTGCCGGGTACGAGCGGCGGATAGCGCAGCTCACCAGCGCCAGGGCGTACCGCTCCGGAAAGACCACGCGATCGGCGTCGTCCTCCGGGCCGCGCTCCTTGAGGTGCTCCCACAGTCTCCGGTACACGGCCGGGGAACCGTGGTCGAAGATGCTGTCCATAGCGCCGCGGAGGGACTTGGCGAGGTGGTTCTCCGCGGCGCGGCCCTGTCGCGAGGCCACGGCCGCGCCGATGACACGGATCAGCAGCCCGGCGGCGGGTGCCGCGCCGTGTGCGGCGCTGAGCCGCCGCACCAGCTGGCCGAGCCCGCTGATCAGCCCGGCGTCGGTCGGCGGGGCGAAGGCCAGGTCGAGGGCCGTGGTGAGGGCCGCGGGGGTGAGCGGGCCGGACTCGCAGGCGGCGTGGAGCAGGGCCTTGCGGGCGGCGTTCCGGGTGGCGGCCGACGCGTCGTCGAGAACGGGGATGCCTCCCGCGGCGTCGAACACCAGCTCCGAAAGGAAGGTGTGTGCCGTGGTGTACTCGGCGGGTTCGCGCGCCGCGATGGTTCCCACCAGCCCGAGGAAGGCCGCCCTGGTCTTCTGGTCGGAGAAGGTGCCGTACCGGGGCAGGAGTTCGGCCAGGCCGGGCGCGGGGAGGACACCGGCGGACACCGAGCATTCCCAGAGTGTCAGTGCCTGACGCTGCCGCTTTCCGCTGTTGCCCTCGGCGATCTCGTCCGCGATCAGCCCGGTGAGGGCCGGGGCCGATGCCCGTAGCGCGGCCAGCACCCGCTCATGGGCGAGAGGCGGCAGCGGACCCGTGCCCTTCTTGGCCCGGCCGGTGGTGATGGCCTCCAGGAGCACGGTGTCGGCGTCCATGAGCGACAGGCTCACCAGCAGGCCGATATGGCGCTCGGTGTGGAGCCCGGCGTCCGTGACCGCCCGGTGGAGGGATTGGCGGACGAGGCTCCGGGCGGCGGCCGGGGCGGTCGTCGCCTTCTCGAGCCTGCTCACCGCGGTGGGGTGGCCGCCGAGCGCGGCCGGCAGGAGGAGCGTGGCCAGGCCGTCCCGGGACAGCCACAGCTCGGAGTCGGCCTCCCAGCCGGAGTGTTCCAGCACCTCCCGCACGCGCCGCGGGGGAACGTCCCGGTGGGCGAGGACGCGACGGGCCACAAGCGCGAGCCGCTGCGAGGGCGTGACCGGCTGGTTCTCGGGACAGGGCAACGCCTTGAGCATGGCGGCGAGCCGGTGGACGAGGCGTTCCGCGGCGGCGCAGTCGGCGCTGAGCAGCAGGGGGAAGACCATCCGGTGCTGCAGCGCGTGCGGCGCTCCCGGCCCGGTCATCGCCAGACACCGGTCGAGGGTGGCCTCGATGGCCCAGTGGCCGTGCGGCAGAGTGGCCAGGACGGCTGTGGCGGCGATGAGTCCGGCGTTGCCCGCGGTGTCGTGGTCATCCGCCTCGAGGAGCGCCACCGCGGCGTCGAGGCGGTGCGTCCAGGGGTGGGGTGCGGTGGCCGGACCGCCGTCGGGGTTGTCGGGGTCGCCGACGAGGAGTCCGTGGTCGCCCGGGAGTCCGTGGTCACCGGGCCATTCCTGGTCGCCCGGGAGGCCGTGATCGTGGGTCCAGGAGGCGGCCAGCACCCTGGCCAGGGCCGTTTGGAAGAGCCCGACGTCGTACGACTTACGCGCGAGGCGCACCCGCTGGAGGCGCTCCTGGACGGCGGCGGCCCACTCCGCCGAGCCCAGTGTCTCCCAGTGCCGGGCCCATAGGGTCAGCACGCCGGCCGCCAGCTCCGCCAGTCCCCGGGTCAGGGCGAAGTCGAGCATGTCCATGAGGCCCGTGCGTGCTGACGCCACATCGACGTGTGATGTCAGCACGATCAGCCGAGGCAGGACATCGAGGCCCGCACCGGCGGTACGGCGCCCGGTCAGCTCCCGTACGCAGCCCCAGCCGGCGAGGGCGGCGTGAACGGCGAGCGAGTCCTGGGCGGCCAGCCGCTCCAGCGCTTCGAGCACGGCCTCCTGCAAGCTGGGCTCCTGCCGCTCCCACAGGCCGCGGAGCTGTGGCAGCAGGGCGTCCACGTCCGTGTCGCGTACGGTCGGGGCCAGCACCGCGTACCGTCGGGCGACCCCGTGCGGCGCCGTCGCGAGCAGGGGCTCGACGGGCACGCCCACGGCCGGGTTCCGGGCCGCGACGGCCACGGCGACGGTGTGCAGGATCATGGCGTCCTCATGCGCCGCCATGCGGATCAGCGTGTCCCGCACCGGGCCGCGATACCGTTCGGACCCCGCGGCGAGCATGAGGAGCTGCTCGAGGATCGCCCCGACGAAGAAGTCACGGGGATGGGATCCGATCCACTCGCACAGCGACAGCAGCGCCGGTGCCCCGGTGAGGTTCAGCAGGCCGCGCGCGGCCGCGTACTCGAACATGGTCTGGTGGAAGAAGTGGATGCCGTCCGAGGCTCCCCGGCCCAGCACACCCCGGTCGATCAGCAGGTCCAGGGCCGACCGGACGCGGGCGGGTTCGTAATGCCACGCGGGGCGAGGGGCGCCGTGCGGCGAGGTGAGCCGCTCGACCAGGTCCTCGCGTGACAGCTCGGTACGGCCCGCCGACATCAGTACGACGGCGATGGCACCGGTGATCGAGGAGAGGTCCTCCGGCGCCGTGGCACTCTGGTTGCCGTGATGGCGCCGGTCGGTGACGACCCGGTGGTCCCAGTAGCGGCGGTAGAGACCGGTGGCGTCGATCTCGGCACTGGGGAACGCGCCGTCGTCCCGGGCGAGTTCGAACAGCAGCCGCAGCTGGAGGGGGGACCGGCACACCTCGCGCACCGGCAGTCCGCGGGCCACGGGCTCCATCAGCCTCCGCACCCGTGCCCCGTCGTCACGGGGGACGGCGTCGGGGCAGTAGAGCGCGGCGTGGCCGCGGATGGCGTGCGGGATCTCGCCGTCGTCGTAGGGGCCGAGCGACATCCGGAGGAAGCCGGTGCGCAGCCGGTTCGCCTCCTCCGGACGGGAGGTCAGCACCAGCCGGACACCGGCGGTGGCGAGGTCCTCGCACAGGTCGAGCAGCGTCATCTCATGGTGGTCGTCGTGCAGCAGCAGATCGGCGGTGTCGAGGAGCACGACGGGTGTGCGGCCCCGCGTCCGGGCGTGAGTGGCCCCGGACACGACGGTCGCGGGGGTCAGCATGGGCACCGCGGAGGTGCCGCTCAGGGGGCGCAGCAGCCAGGCGGCGTTCACGAGGAAGACCTCGGCGTCCTCCAGGGCGGTCAGGTCCCGGGCGAGGCCCCACAGCAGGCTGCTCTTGCCGTTTCCGGCGTCCCCGGTCACCAGGACCGCCTTCGGATCATCGTCGTAGAGGGCCTCCACCACCCGGTCCTGGATGGCCCGCCGCACATACAGCCCGCCGCTGAGCTGCGGTGGGGAGCCGGTGGCGGCGTCCGGCCGTGGGGAGTCCACCAGGTCCAGGTCGTCGGAGAACCGCCCCGCCCAGCGGAGGAGTTGGCGGTGTGCGGCCGGTCCGGTGTCCGGTGGGGTTCCCGCGTCCGGGGGCGGGGTCGTCGGGCCTTCCGGGAATGGTTCGGGTGCCGGGCCCGTGGGCGTCACCGGCCCAGGTGTGGCGGGCCGGCCACCGCCGGGCGGCAGTTCACGGAGGACGGAGAAGGCGAAGGCGGCCGCGTGGCGGGCCGCGCGGGACTGCCACCCCTCGGCGTCGGCGTCGTACTTCTTCCCGTCGGCCCGGTCGCTGATCCCGCGGACGATCAGGGCGGGTAACGCGGCGTTGAGGTGGGCGGCCTGCGCCACGCCCGCGCCCTCCATCTCGATGGCGGCGGCGTCCTGGTAGTTACGGCGCAGTTGCCGTCTCAGGGGCGAGTCCGCGGAGTTGAGGACGACCTCACCGGCGGCCACGGGCTTGAGGTGGACGGCCGGGCGGGCGGCGCCGGGCGGGCGTTCCCGGAGCAGTTCGGTCCACGCACCGGTCCTGCGGGCCATGCGGGCCAGCTGGTCGAGTTCCTGGCGCACCGGCCAGACCCTCGGGCGGGAGTGGAACTCACCGTCCTCGTCCTTGCCGCCGTGGTAGGCGTACACATGCGTGGCCATGACGACGTCCCCGAGCTGGATGTCGCCCTTGAGGGCTCCCGCCACTCCGACGAATGCCACGGCGCGCGGGCGGAACATGGTGATCGCCCGCTCGGTCAGCACGGCCGCCCCCTGGTTGCCGTCGCCCAGCTCGGCGAGCGCCACCCGCCACGGCGTACCGTCGAGCCGGCCCACTTCGAACAGGGTGCCCGCCGGGTGGAGTTGCGGCCGCGGATCGACCAGGTGCGCCCGGACCGCCTCGTACTCCACGTCCAGCGCGGTCAGCACGACGAGTGAGTCGCTGTGATGCCCGGTGCTCTCCACATCTCCCCCCGCCACGGTCGGCCCTCGTGCGGCCCGCGGGCGAAATGCTACCGTCCGCGATCTCCTGGGGCCGGGACCAGCGCGCGATCCGAACGCGCGACGGACGGACGAGCCGCCGTAGCCGTCGGTATCGCCAAGCGGCGCCGGATGCTTGGATGCGCGGTATGGATCTCCCCCACACAGGCCCTTCTGCCCCGAGGCCGATGCCGGTGCCTCCGTTCGACCCCGAGCTGAGCGTGGCGCTGGAATCCTTGGGCAACGGGCCGAGAGAGCCGGTCACTCCGGGAAATCTCGCGGCCCGGCAGAAGCGGGACGCAGCGACCCGGCCCAGGCCGACGGCCGAGGAGCTACGGGCCGATGGCCGTTTCGAGGTGGCGGAGCTGTCCGTCCCGGGGCTGCGGGACGGGCCCGATGTCACGCTGGTGAGCGTGCGGCCCGCCGGGCGTGAAGGGCCGCTGCCGCTGCTGTACTACATGCACGGCGGCGCGATGATCATGGGCAACGCGTGGTCGGTGCTTCCGCGCATCCTTCGCGAGTGGGTCCTCCCGCTGGACATGGCCGTCATCTCGGTCGAGTACCGGCTGGCGCCGCGGACGCGGTACCCCGGAGCGCTGGAGGACTGCTACGCGGGGCTCCTCTGGGCCGCCGGGCACGCGGCCGAACTGGGCATCGACGCGGACCGGGTCATCCTCGGCGGTAAGAGCGCGGGCGGCGGCCTCGCCGCGGCCCTGGCCCTGCTGATCCGCGACCGCGGCGGCCCCGGCGTCCTCGGGCAGCTCCTGCTGTGCCCGATGCTCGACGACCGCGCACACACCTTCTCCAGCCACCAGATGTCGGGCCTCGGTATGTGGGACCTCATCTCCGGCGAGACCGCCTGGAAGGCGCTGCTGGGTGACCGCTACGGCGCGGCGGACGTGCCACCCTACGCGGCGCCCGCCCGCAGCACGGACCTCTCCGGTCTTCCTCCGGCGTTCATAGACGTCGGATCGGCGGAGATGTTCCGCGACGAGGACGTGGCGTACGCGAACGGGATCTGGCAGGCCGGGGGCCAGGCCGAGCTGCACGTATGGCCCGGCGCGTACCACGGCTTCGACGGCATGGCACCGCAGGCGGCCATCAGCAAGGACGCACGCCACGCGCGCACTCGCTGGCTGCGGCGGCTCCTCGCACACTCCGGGAACACCGAGCGGAGGCCCGCCGGATGAGGCGGGCGGGTCGGGGCCACGGCAGGTAAGCCGGTGAGGCCCGCCACGCGCGCCCGCGACCACCGGCTTCAGGCAGCCTTCGACCGCCGCCTGGACGACGTGGCCGTCGGGCGGGAGCCCGATTCCCTCGCCCCGCCGGGAATCAACCGCAGATGACGCCGCTCACCGGCATGTCGCGGGGGCGCGGACGGCCCGGACAGCCAGTCCTCGACACGGTCCATGACGAGCAGCAGCAGAACCAGGGTGGGCAGCACGAGGACCGCTACAACGATCACGACGAATGGCCCCTTCCTCAGCAGGCGACCCCGGCCGGGTGCCCGCGACAGCCCAGCGCGTCAACGATGTTGCGTGGGGATCATGTGAAGGTCGAGCGCGGTGCCTGCCGCATGGGCGAGCCCGGACTCCGGGGCTCCCGGGCTCTGGGGCCCTCGGGCCCCCGGAAGCAAAATCAGTGGACATCGCGTGCCCCAGCGGTGAAGGGTGACGCCATGAATCAGGAGGAGATCTGGGACGTCGACGCCGCGCAGCGCTATGACACGCCCGGCACGGGCATGTTCGCGCCCGAGATCCTGGGGCCGACCGTGGACCGCCTGGCCGAGCTCGCGGGCGGCGGAGCGGCGCTCGAGTTCGCCGTCGGCACCGGCCGGGTGGCCGTCCCGCTCGCCGAACGAGGGGTCCCCGTCACCGGTATCGAGCTGTCGCGTCCGATGGTCCGGCAACTGCGCACCAGGGCCGACGAGGCGACGGTCCCGGTGATCGTGGGCGATATGGCGACGACCGTGGCCCCCGGGGAGTTCACGCTCGTCTATCTCGTCTACAACACCATCTCCAACCTGCTCACCCAGGCCGAGCAGGTCGAGTGCTTCCGCAACGCCGCCCGCCACCTCGGGCCCGGTGGCAGGTTCGTGATCGAGCTCTGGGTGCCCGAGCTGCGCAAGCTCCCGCCCGGTCAGACGGCCACCGTCTGGCAATCCGAGCCCGGCTACATCGGCTTGGACACCTACGACATACTGCGCCAGCACGTCGTCTCACACCACTTCCGGTTCGACGACACCAAGCAGGCCCGGCTGACCCGCAGCCCGCACCGATACATCTGGCCCGCCGAACTCGATCTGATGGCCCAGTTGGCGGGGTTCGAGTTGGAGAGCAGGCACGCGGACTGGTCCGGCGCCGAATTCACCGCCGAGTCGCGCTCCCACGTCTCCGTCTACCGAATCCCGCCGAACCGGTAGCCCCTCGCGCGGGCGCCGATCGGCTGCCCGAGGTGGCTCCGGTCACCAGGGCGGCCCTGCACTGCGACGGGGTGCCGGCACTGGAAATGCCGGCGCTGCCGGCACTCATGCCAGGGACTCCAAGGCGGGCAGCGCGGCGGACAGCGTCTGTCGTTCCTCGGGGCTCAGCGCGTCGATTCGCGTGGCGAGCCGGGCGGCGGCCTCGCGACGTGCGGCGCGGAGGAGTTCACGGCCAATGTCGGTGAGGGCGATCAGGCTGGCGCGGCGGTCCTCGGGGTCGGGGGTGCGCTCGATCCAGCCGGCGGCGTCGAGCAGTTCGACCATGCGGGACGTGGTCGGCAGGGCGATGCCCAGCCGGGTCGCGAGGGTGCTGATGCGCATCGAGCCATGGGCGGCGAGCGCCGCCAGGGCCGCCTGCCGGCTGGGGGTGAGGTCACCGTGCTCGCCCCGGGCGCTCCGCAGGGCGGGGAGCAGATGCTGGAGGGCGGTACGGAGCCGTTCGGCCAGCTCTGCCGAGTCCGGGGTGGTTGGACTCGGGGTTACGGATTCCGGGGTGACGGGCCCCGGGGTGGTGGGGTCGAGCGCGGTCATCTCGGCTCCTCCTCTGAGGGTGGTCCCGGTCCTTGGCCGGGTGACGATGGTGGCGGCGACGGGGGCGGTGGCCCGGACTCCGCCTAGGGTGCCCGCCGGGGCGCGGGCGCCGCGGGGTGGGACATGTCCCCGGTGATGTTCTCGGTGTTCCGCGTGCCCGCACTGCCGCCCGCCACGGCCGCCATCACCGCCGGGGCGCCGGCGCCCGCCTTCGACCCGCCCCCGTGCACATACCGCCCGCCCCGCAGCAGCGACGCCACGGCGGCCACCAGACACGCCGCGATGGCGAAGTCGAACGCGGCGGACAGGCCCTGGGAGAACGGCGGGGAGATCAGCACCGGGAAGAAGCCGCGCCCGGTGAGATAACCGGCGTGATGGGCGGGCAGACGGTCGAGCACCTGCGGCCCGAGCAGGGTTTTCACCGGGTTGTAGCCGAGCAGCGAGGCGAACAGCACTCCGACCGGTGGCAGGGCGGCGACCCTCGCCGCGGCCCCGGCCGGGACCCCCTCCGCGGTCAGGCCGTGGGTGAGGGCACCGGGGAGCGAACCGGCGAGCCCGGCGATCATCAGGGAGAAGAAGATGCCGATGGACAGGACGGTGGCCGAGTTCTGGAACGTGGTGCTGATCCCGGCGCCGACCCCGCGCTGATCGGCGGGGAAGGCGTCGGTGAGGATGGCGTTGGAGTTGGCCATCAGCATGGCGCCGCCCACGCCCTGCAGCACCCGCATCCCGATCAGCCATAGCGCGGCGGACGTGCCGTGCATCCAGGTCACGGAGAGCAGCACGGAGAACACGGTGAAGACCGCGAACCCCAGGTTGTACATCCGCACCCGGCCGAACATGTCCCCCAGCCGCCCGAAGCTCACCACGAGCACGGCGGTGACCACCATGTAGCTCATGATCAGCCACAGCAGCAGGCTGGTGTTCCCCGGGCGCAGCGGATCCACCCCGATACCACGGAAGATGTCCGGCAGCGCGATCAGCATGATCGAGATGTTGATCGTCGCGATCAGGACGCCCAGCGTGGTGTTGGACAGCGCGATCCACTTGTACCGCGGCCCCGGGCCACGGTCGCCATAGGGCCGTACGGCCCCCTTGGCTCCGGACGTACGCCGCTCGGTCGTCCAGCCCACCGAGCATCACTCCCGTCGGGAGTTGGTTGCTTGACATCAACCAACTTAATCCCGATATGTCCCAGTGCCAAGTGGCACCGCATGGCCGGGAGGACGCCGGGTCGCTGGTCATGCCCGCGAAACGGCGATCGTCGAGGGGTTCGGCGTAAGCCAGGAACCCTTCCTCGTGCGGTGTGGCCAGGACCGCGTCAAGGCGCTGCCCGCACGGACCGGGACATCGCCGCCCGACCGCACGACATCCGACCCGCCGGGCACAGGGCCCGTCGCGGAGGACCACCGGTCCCACCGGTCCCGTGTCATCCGCGGTACCCACTTATTTGTGGGTACTTGGCACCGACGGGCGGCCGGGCGAATCTGGTGGTGGGCGGTCGGAGGGCCGCCGGATCGGATGACACGGAGGTGGCGTTGCGTCAGGGTGCCGACTGGGCCTCGGCCAGCTTCTCCAGGCGACGGTGTCCCCAATCGGACAGGGGGGCCAACGCCTCGGAGAGGTCGCGGCCGAACGCGGTGAGGGAGTACACGGTCTTCAGTGGCAGCACATCGTGGACTTCCCGGTGCACCAGCCCGTCCGTCTCCATCTCACGGAGCGCCTGAGTCAGAACCTTCTCGCTGAGACCCGGCAGCCGCCGGCGTAGCTCACCGGGGCGATACGGGCCGGACTCCAGCGCCCAGAGCAGGGCGGTCTTCCACTTGCCGTCGATCACGGAGATCGCGGCGGTCACTCCGCAGACATTGGTGTCCTGAGCACGGCTGCGTGTCATCTTCGCTCTATTTCCCTTGCGCTGTGTACGCGTATATCCATATGGGGGTTGAATCATGTCCATGTACTCCGAACAGTCTGCCGTCACCGTGCTCGGGCTGGGGCCGATGGGCCGCGCGCTGGCCGGTGCGTTCCTGGACGCCGGGTTGCGGATCACGGTCTGGAACCGGACGCCGGGCAGGGATCGGGAGCTGATCGAGCGGGGCGCGGTGGGTGCGTCCTCGGCCGAAGAGGCCGTCGCCGCGAGCGCGTTGACGGTGGTGTGCGTGGTGAACTACGACGCGTCGGACGCGATCCTGCGGCAGGACGCGGTCACCGACGCGCTCAAGGGACGCACCGTGGTGAACCTGAGCGCGGACACTCCGGACCGGGCCCGGGACACCGCGGAATGGGCGGCCGGCCATGGCATCCGCTACCTCGACGGTGCGATCATGACGCCGACCACCACCATGGGAACGCCCGCCTCGGTGTTCATCCACAGCGGCCCGGCGGAGCTCTACCAGGAGCACCGGCCCGTGCTGGAGGCGCTGGCCGGTACCCATACCCACCTCGGCGAGGAGATCGGCCGGGCGGCGGCGTACGACATCGCGCTGCTCGACATCTTCTGGACGGCGATGGCGGGCTATGCGCACGCCCTGGCGGTGGCGCGGGCGGAGGGGATCAGCGCCCGGGAGTTGGCGCCCTTCGCCAAGGGCATCGGCGCGATCCTTCCGCCGCTCTTCGAAGAGAACGCCGAGGAGTTGGACCGCGGCACCTTCTCCGGCGAGGGCAACCCGATGACCTCGGGCGTATCGACCATGGCCCATATCGTCCACACCTCCGAGGCGCACGGCATCGACGCGGGGGTGATGCGCGCGGCCGAGGGCATGACCCGCCGCGCCATCGGGCTGGGGCATGGCGCGGACGGGTTCATCCGCGTGGCCGAGGTGCTGGGCCGCCGCTGACACTCGTCAGGCCGGGGATTCGCCAAAGGTGGTCCCGCTGCCGATAGTTGACGTTCGGGTCTGGTGCGGCTGCCGCGGTGTGCGAGATTCTGAGCCACTCAAGAGGGTCTTCAGCGAACGGAGGCTACGAGCATGGCGATATCAAGCGCCGCGGAGCTGTCCTTACCGGCGGCGGGCACCTACGAGATCGATCCGGCGGCATCGGCCGTTCGCTTCGGCACCCGTGCCTTGGGGCTGCTCCGGGTACGGGGGACGTTCACCATCACCCAAGGCCGGATCACCGTTGCCGAGACTTCGGAAGCGTCGTCGGTGGACGTCGAGCTGGACGCGGCCAGCTTCACGTCCGGCAATCCGCGGCGCGACAACCACGTCCGGTCGTCCGACTTCCTGGACGTGGCACGGCACCCCACGATCCACTTCCGGAGCCGG
The DNA here is from genome assembly GCF_024505145.1 of Streptomyces rugosispiralis. Lineage (GTDB taxonomy): Bacteria > Actinomycetota > Actinomycetes > Streptomycetales > Streptomycetaceae > Streptomyces > Streptomyces rugosispiralis. Next base: position 565,290 of record NZ_JANIAA010000001.1, read on the forward strand.
GGTCTGGAGCGGTCCGCCGAAGGTGCCACGCTGCACGGGGAGTTGACCGTGTGCGGAGTGACCCGGCCGGTCGTCGTGACGATCGGCAGCGTGGTCGGCGAAGGTGAGCGGATCACCGCGGGCGGCACCGCCTCGATCGACCGCTACGCCTTTGGTGTCAAGAAGGCCAGGGGCATGGCGGCTCGCCGCCTCGAGATCACCTTGGACATCGTGGCCAGCCGCTGAGCCGCGCGGCCTCGGATCGAATTCGGCCGAAAGGGACGGCCGACCCGGCGATCGGTGGGGACGACGAACTCGCCGGTGACGGCGAACTGATTAATCGTCAACGCACTTGGGGTACTTCGAGCCCCGATTGCAATCGTGATAGTCGTACTTACTGACGCGGAACTTCTTCTCCCCGTCCCCCTTCTTGGTCGGCTTGACGACCAAGTAGAACTTCTTCCCGTCCTTGACCTTGTCGGTCACCTGCCCGTCAGGGCCCCGGTCGAAATCCTGCGCGCAGCCGGCGAGCGAGGCAAAAGCGGTCATTACCAAAAGGGCGGCGGCAAGGCGACGCATAGGGTGCTCCGATCAACTTGGGGACCGGCACAGTCTAGGAGAGACGCGTCATCGGCAGCACCGCCGGGGATGCCAACATCCGGCAACGACAGCCCATCCGGCGAAAGCACCGAAGGAGGACCAGAAAACACCCCCATCCTCTCCACCGAAACATCACAACATTCGATATCCCTTCCACTGGTGGCCCGGTGGCCGTCAGAGTCTTTTCAGCCTGCGTTTCTTGTGCGAGCCGCCCGTTACACGTTGGTGACAGTGGGGACAAAGCCGTAACGGCGCACGAGGACAACTCAAGGGCCGGGCGGCGGGTCGTAGTGTCCGGGAAATCCACCCACGGCACGTCAACCGACAGCACCGACACCACACGAACGGGGACCCATCCATGACGCACATCAAGCGCGCCCTGGCCGTCGCGGCAGTGACCGGCGCCGGCGCGGCCGCCCTCATGGTGGCCGCGCCCGCGGCCTCCGCGGCGCCCTCGCACGCGGCGTACAACGGCGCCTGCGGCTCCGGCTACACGGTCGTCAACTCCACCGAGGTCGGGGACAAGGGCACGGCGTACCTCACCTACAGCTCCGCCACGGGCAAGAACTGCCTGGTCGCGATCCGGAACGTCGCCGGTGAGCCGGTTCCGATGACCATCTACCTCTCGCGGAGCGACACGGAGATCCACAACATCTACGACAGCGGCGACTACCGCTCCTACGCCGGGCCCATCTACACCAACGCACGGGGCACCTGCGTGGACTGGTGGGGCTGGATCGACGGTGCGCGCTTCGGGAAGGCCAACACCAACTGCGGCTGACGTCCGTCCCACTCGGTGCCCCGCACGCCGCGGCGTGCGGGGCACCGCCGTCGAACGAGCCGTGACGCCGCCCGGCGACATGAGCTACGCGGTCACCTTGGCGAGGAACGCGGCCACGTTCGCCACGGTCCGCTCGATCTTCTCCTCCAGGGTGAGCGACTCCTGCGGGCGTGAACCGGCGCCCGCGTCCTTCTTACCCCGCACATACAGCGAGCAGGCGAGGTCGCTGCATATGTAGGCGCCCACCGAGTTGCCCTGCTGCCTGGCCTTCCCCGCCTTCGGCGCCACCATCAGGGACACACCGCCCGTATGGGCCGTCAGGCACATCGAGCACATGCTGCGCCGCGCCTGCCAGGAAGCGGGGCCCGGACAGCGCAGCGCGAGGGCGATCGGGCCGCCGTCCAGCACGGTGACCAGATAGGCACGGTCGGGGGCCTGCGGATCGCGCCAGCCGAGGTAGTCCAGGTCGCCCCAGGGCCGATCGGCCAGGTCGCGGGGGACGGACAGGCGCTTCGTCTCGCCCTTGGTGCAGTTCACGAACGCGGCACGGATCTCTTGCTCAGTCATCGGCTTCATAAACCGCACGCTAATTTGCCTAAAGGGTTTAGGCAAATGCATAATCGGTTCTGGCCGAGGAGAGGACAGGCATGGCACGGGCAGGACTGACCACGGAACGCCTGACCCAGGCGGGGGCGGAGCTCGCCGATGAGGTCGGCTTCGACCAGGTGACCGTCTCGGCGCTGGCCAGACGGTTCGACGTCAAGGTCGCGAGTCTGTACTCACACCTGAAGAACTCCCAGGACCTCAAGACCAGGATCGCCCTGCTCGCCCTGGAGGAGCTCGCCGACCGGGCCGCCGACGCGCTGGCGGGACGGGCCGGGAAGGACGCCCTGACCGCCTTCGCCGACGTCTACCGCGACTACGCCCACGAGCACCCCGGCCGCTACACCGCGGCCCGGCTCAGGCTCGACCCGGAGACGGCGGCCGCCAGCGCCGGGGTCCGGCACTCACAGATGACCCGGGCGATCCTGCGCGGCTACGACCTGGAGGAACCGGACCAGACGCATGCGGTCCGGCTGCTGGGCAGCGTCTTCCACGGCTACGTCAGCCTCGAGATGGCGGGCGGGTTCAGCCACAGCGCCCCCGACAGCCAGGAGAGCTGGTCGCGGACCCTGGACGCCCTCGACGCCCTGCTGCGGAACTGGCCCGCGCCCTGACGGACGCGTATCGCCCATCGCGTATCGGCTCGCCCATCGCGTGTCCGCTCGCTCGTCGCGTATCCGCGCGATCCATACATCCCCGCATACATCCCTGATCAACAGGCTGGAACGATGCACACCACCGAGCACGACTGGATCACCACACCCATCACCGCCGACATCCTGCGGGGCGCCCTCGACCTGGAGCGCACCGCGCACGGGCTGCTGCCGCACCGGCTGCCCGCCTGGGCCCGCGCCCAGTGCGCCGATGGGCAGCTCGCCATGGCGGAGGCCCAGCCGTCCGGCGTACGACTGGTCTTCCGGACCGGAGCCACCGCCGTCGAGCTGGACACGCTGCCCACCAAGCGGGTCTACGCGGGTGCCCCGCCACGCCCGGACGGCGTCTACGACCTGCTGATCGACGGCCGTCTGACCGCCCAGTCGACGGTGACCGGCGGCAACACCCTGGCCATCGACCTGGCCACCGGCACCGCCGAGAGCCACCCCGGCCCGGCCGGCACCGTCCGCTTCGCCGATCTGCCCGACGGCGTCAAGGACGTCGAGATCTGGCTGCCGCACAACGAGACCACCGAACTCGTCGCCCTGCGCACCGACGCCCCCCTCGAGCCCGTACCGGACCGGGGCCGCAGGGTGTGGCTGCACCACGGCAGTTCGATCAGCCATGGCTCCGACGCCGCGAGTCCCACCGCCATCTGGCCCGCGCTCACCGCCTCCCTCGGCGGCGTGGAACTGATCAACCTGGGCCTGGGCGGCAGCGCCCTGCTCGACCCGTTCACCGCACGGACGATGCGCGACACCCCCGCCGACCTGATCAGCATCAAGATCGGCATCAATCTGGTCAACGCCGATCTGATGCGGCTGCGCGCCTTCGGACCGGCGGTGCACGGCTTCCTCGACACGATCCGCGAGGGGCATCCCACCACGCCGCTGCTGGTCGTCTCCCCCATCCTGTGCCCCATCCACGAGGACACGCCCGGCCCCGCGTCCTTCGACTTCGCCGCGCTCAGCGCCGGAAGGCTGCGGTTCCTGGCCACCGGCGACCCCGCCGAGCGCGCCGCCGGGAAGCTGACGCTGGGCGTCATCCGGGATGAGCTGTCCCGGATCGTCAAGCAGCGGGCGGCCGACGATCCCCACCTCCACTACCTCGACGGCCGCGAACTCTACGGCGAGGCCGACGCCGCCGAGCTGCCGCTGCCCGACGAGCTCCACCCGGACGCCGCCACCCACCGCCGTATCGGGGAACGCTTCGCCACGCTGGCCTTCGCCGCCGATGGTCCGTTCGCGGACCACGGCGTCTGACGCCGGGCTCCGTCCGGTACAACGGGAAGGAACGAGAACGGCCATCGGCGCCGGTGCGAGGGAGGGCCGCGATGACGCCCGATGTGTGGGTGCGGGTCAACAGCGCGACGTTCGGCGGCCGCATGGTGCGCGCCGACATCATCGAGCAGGTCAGATGGGACAAGAAGACGCCCCAGCACCTGATCCTGACCCTCCACGGCGGGGAAGAGGTCCGCCAGGACGTACGGGCCGGCGCGCCGGTCGACGACATGGACGACACCGAGGGCCCCGACCTCGCCGAGCGGCTGGTGAGCGCGATCGCGCGGGCCTCGGACCGGCCCGGTGGCCACATGCTGGAGCTGACGCCCGATGAGAGCGCCGGGGGCGTGGGGTGGCTCCGGACGCCACTGGTGGACAAGCCCTGGGCGGGGTGAGCCGGGGTCTCCCCGGGCGGCCCGCCCCCTGCGCCACCGCGGAGCCAGGCCCTACCCTGGTGGCCGTGCACATCTGCTTTGTCTGCAGCGGGAACATCTGCCGGTCGCCGTCCGCCGCGCTGGTCTTCGCCGAGCGGCTGCGCCGGGCGGGGCTCGACGGCGCGGTACGGGTCAGCAGCGCCGGTATCGGCCCCTGGCACGCCGGTGAGCCCATCGACGAACGGGCCGGCGAACTGCTGGCACGGCACGGCTATCCGGTCGAGCATGTCGCGGCCCAGATCGGTGCCGAGCACCGGGACGCCGAGCTGCTGCTGGCGATGGACCGCGGCCACGAGAAGGCGCTGCGGCGGCTGGTCGACGATCCGTCCCGGGTCAGGATGTTGCGGTCCTTCGACCCGCACGCCACCGGTGACCTGGACGTACCCGACCCGTACTACGGCGGCCCGGAAGGGTTCGACGAGGTGCTGGCCATGATCGAAGCCTCGGTGCCCGGCCTGCTGGCCTGGGTACGCGAGCGCCTCGGTTCATGAGCGCCCGTGCCGGGGCCGGGACGGGCGAGGACCCCGGTGCCGCGGCGGCCCGCCTCACCGGCCGTCCGGCGACCCGCCGACGGCCACTGTCCGCCATGCTCACCGAGGTCACGCTCGACGGCGGACAGACGGTGATGGTCAAACGGGGTGACGATCCCGGCGTGGTGGCGGCCGAGGCGGCGGGGCTGCGCTGGCTGGCCGACGCCGGTACGGTCCGCGTCCCGGCGGTGCACGGCCACGACCGGCACTGGCTGGTCACCGAGCAGGTGCCAACCGGCCACCCGAGCACCCGGGCGGCGGCCCGGTTCGGCCGCGACCTGGCCGCCCTGCACGCCGTCGGCGCGCCCGCGTTCGGCGCCCCGCCGCCCGACGGCCCGGCGGACGCGTACATCGGCATGGCCCCGATGCGCAACGTCACGGGCACCGACTGGCCGCGCTGGTACGCCGAACACCGGGTACTGCCCTATCTGCGGCGCGCCGTCGACGACGGCACGGTGCGCCGAGGCGAGGCCGAGGTGATCGAACGCGCATGTGAGCGGCTGCCGGAGCTGGCCGGGCCCGCCGAGCCACCGGCCCGGTTGCACGGCGACCTGTGGAACGGGAACGTCCTGTGGGGCGCGGACGGGCAGGCGTGGCTGATCGACCCGGCGGCGCACGGTGGCCACCGCGAGACCGACCTGGCGATGCTCCACCTGTTCGGCTGCCCGCATCTCGACCAGGTGCTGGACGGCTATCAGGAGGTGGCGCCGCTCGCCGAGGGCTGGGCCGACCGCGTCGGACTCCACCAGCTCTTCCCGCTGCTGGTGCACACCGTGCTGTTCGGCCGTGGCTACGCCGGGCAGGCGGTCACGGTGGCGCGGGCGGCCCTGGCGCGGTGACCTGCCGCAATTCCTCGTACAGCCCTTCCAGGGCGGTGTGGTCGTCGTCCGTGCCGGTGTGCGGGGCGGCGAACCAGCGCGCGTACTCGGCGATCTCGGAGAGGCGCCAGTCGAGGGCGAACAGCTCGGCCATCGCCGGGTCGGGGCGCAGCCGGTGACCCGCGCCGGCCGCGAGCAGATCGGCGTAGTCCCGCTCGCGTGGCGCGAGGGCCAGCGACTCCCAGTCGACCAGCTTCAGCCCGCACCCGCCCACGACCTGGTTGTCGTTGTGCGGCTCGCCGTGGGTTGTCACCCACTGGTCCCGGCGGGAGTGGGCGAGGTCCGCGAGTTCGAGGTAGCGGCCCGTCCAGCGGGTGATCGCGGCACCGTGTGCGGCGATCGCGGCCCGCGCCTCCTCCGCCATCGGGCCGGACGTCCAGGGCCGGGCGGTCCTGGCCCGTAGCTCGCCCGGGAACTCGGGGCCGACCCGGGGAGCCCAGTGCCGCAGACCGGGTGGCGGGGTGGCGCGGTGCAGCGTGGCCAGCGCGGCCTCGACCTCGCGGACGTGCGGTGGCCGGCGCGCCTCCTCCTCGGTGGGGCTGCGCCCGTCCAGCCACGGTGTCACGCTGAGCGCGCCCGCCTCGACGCCGACGGTGAACCGGCCGGACGACCGGGCCGGCAACGGCGCGCACACCACGTCCACACCGGCGGCGGCGAGCGCCGCCGCCCCCGCGTAGGCGGCCTCCAGCGTCGCCTCGGTGTGCCGCGGCTCCAGTTGGTCCAGCGTCACGAACAGGGTCGTGCCACCACCGGCCGCCCGCCAGTGGTGTGCGCCGAAACCCCAGGGCAGATACGCGACCTCGGCGAGTTCCGGCAGCCAGTGCGCGGCGACGGCGCACGCGATCGCTTCGTCGCCGATGAAGGAGGGACGGGTGAGCACAGGGCCCGATCCTAGGGAGCGGGCGGGCCACCGTCACCGGATTTTCCGGCGGACCGTGCCGCCACCCCCGGCCGGTGGCTGTCCGAGGCGTCCGCCGAGCGGCGGGCGTCCGACGTGGCCACCGCGCAGCAGATCGCGCTGGGGCTCACGGACCAGTTCGACGTGGCCGCCACATACGGCCTCGGCGAGCTGGCCGACGCCGTGGAGCACGCGGTGCGGCCCGGCAAGGTCGGCACCGTCCTCGTCCGCACCCGGTAGCCGCCGCCACGTCGCGGGGGTCTCCCCGGGAGGGGTCCCGGGACCCGCGGGTTAGAAATGCCGCGCACGCATTCCCGACCCAGGAGGTTCCACTGATGAGTACCGGTACGCGCTGGAGGACCGCGACGGCCGCGGTGACCACGACTCTGGCGGGCACGCTGGGGCTCGGCCTGATGTCGCCGGTGGCGCGGGCCGCCGCCCACGGGCCCTGCTACGACGGGCGGTGCACGGTCACCGTGTCGAGGCCCACGAGCATCAAGGTCGACAGCCATCGGTTCGGGTTCGGGAAGCTGCGGATCACCCACATCAGCTCCCGGTCCGTGAAGATGGCGGCCACCACTACGGGCGGCGCGCACCTGAGCGGCAGCACCAGTCCGGGCGGCGCCGTCAGGCTCAACAACCTGAGCATCGGCGTGCGGTCGGTCAGCGGCCACAAGGCCAAGCTGGTCCTGTCGTCCTGATGTCCTGATGCCTCGTCGGCTCCCCATGGCACCCCGGCGCACACGTCTGCGCCGGGGTGCCATCCGTAGTACGGTTCCGTCGTCACGCGCCGCGAACCGGAATCCTGCTCAGACAGGACTCGCCTCGGCTGCCCATTACGGCCCGATCATGACGAGGACTCAGAGCGATGCCACCCTCCCTCAGCAACTTCAACATGGACCTCCTGGTCCCGCTGCACGCCCTGCTGATGGAACGGAGCGTGACCAAGGCGGCGGAGCGCGTGGAGGTCACCCAGCCCTCGATGAGCACCTCGCTCGCCAAGCTCCGCCGCCACTTCAACGAGCCGCTGCTGGTCAGGGACGGCCGCCGGATGGTGCTGACGCCCTTCGCGGAGTCGCTGGTCCAGCCGGTCACGGAGATGCTGGAGGCGATCAGGGGGGTGGTCGGCGCCAACGCGGCCTTCGACCCGACCACCGACCGCCGGGTGTTCACCGTGACCGCCAGCGACTACGTGGCCATCGTTCTGCTGCGGCCGCTGCTGCGGGAGATCGACACCGCCTACCCCCATGTGCAGATCAAGGTCGCCCCGCTGAACCACGGCATGGTCGACCAGCTCCGCAGAGGCCAGTGCGATCTGGTCATCTGGCCGCCCATGATCCAGGACAAGGAGCTGGAGACGTTCTCCAGCGCCACGCTGTTCACCGATGAGTTCGTGGCCGTGGTGGACCAGGACCACCCCGAGGTCGGTGACGTCCTGACGGCCGATCAGCTGTGCACTCTGCCGTACGTCCAGATCGGGGGGCCGCAGCCCACGATCGCGGACACCGCACTCGCTCAACTCGGCCTGCCCCTCCGGGCCGTCGCCGCCACCGACAACTTCACCAACGCGGCCTGTCTGCTCCCCGGCACCCGCATGGTCACGGTGATACAGCGGCGCCTGTTCGACCAGCTCGGCCCGCGGATCGGCCTTCGGACCGTGGCGCTCGATGTGCCGCTGCCACGGCTCGTGGAGTCGATGTACTGGCATCCCAGGAACACCGTCGATCCCGCCCACCGATGGCTGCGCGAGCGGGTCCTGCGCCTGTGCGCCACCGACCTTCGGGACCTGCCGCACGACGACACCGGTCCTTCGCGGGGCGCGCGTTCCGACGGATGATCACTTCACGGGCCCGGCGAGGGCGGGGGGCCGGGCGGGGCTCCGGTCCGGCGTCCGGTCCCGTTCCACCGACATGCTCAGGCCGATGCCGTTCATCTCCTCGAGGAAGCGCGGATAGGAACCGCGGTAGGCGTTCGGGTAGGTGAGCCGGGTCTCACCGTCGGCCGCCGTGCCCGCGACGGCCAGCGACATCAGCACCCGGTGGTCGTTGAACGAGGACAGTTCGGCGCCGGTCAGCCGCTCCACACCGTGGCACAGCAGTCGCTGCCCGCGCTGCTCGATCCGGGCGCCCATCCTGGTGAGCTGCAGCATCGACGCCACCCGGTCCGACTCCTTGAGCCTGACGTGGGCCACGTTGTCCAGCACGGTGGTGCCGTCCGCCAGTGCCCCGAGCACGGACAGCGCGGGCAGCAGGTCGGGCGTCGCCCGGCAGTCGATCCGGGCGGGGCGCAGCCTGATCCCGTCGTGGCGGACCCGCACCATGCCGGTCGCCGGGTCGGCCGTCATCGGCAGGCCCATCCCGGCGACGAGGTTCAGCAGCTCCGCCTCGGGGTGGTCCACCTGGTCCACGGGGAGCGCGGGCAGCCCCCGGAACAGCACATCGGCCGGGTGCAGCGCCGCCGCGGCCAGGCCGAAGGCCGCCGCGCCGACGTCGGGCGGCAGCACCACCGTTGCCGGAGCGGGGCATTGACCCGGCTCGATGTCGAACCGCCGCCCGTTCTCGGAGACATCGACCCGCAGTCCGAACCGCCGCATCATCCGGACCGTCAGATCCACATAGGAGCGTTCGTTGAACTCGCCCTCCACCGTGATGGTGCTCGGCCCGGTCCCGAACGGCGCCACCATGAGCAATCCGGAAATCCACTGCGAGAGAATGCCCTCGATACGCGCGTGGCCGCCTTTCGGACGGCGCGGCCGTACGGAAATCGGCGGGCCGCCGGTGGGCGAATCGAGGTCGATGCCGAGATCTGACAGGGCCTGTAGCTGCGGGCCGATCAGACGCCGGGGGAAAGACTTCTGCCCCACGATGGTCACCGGCGCGCTCGCGAGAGAGGCGAGCCCGGTGAGGAAATAGAGCGCCGTGCCCGCACTGCCCACCGGGACCTGTGAGCGCAGCGGACGGTACGGCCCCCCGTGCACGAGGAAGTCGTCCCCGTCCACCTCGATCCGCGTACCGAGACCGCGCAGCGCGGTGATGGTCTGCCGGACGTGCTGCGCGTTCGACCGCCCCACGATGCGGCTGGTCCCGGGGGCGAGCGACGCCAGTATCAAAGCCCGATGCGCGTGATATTTCGAGGTCGGAACGGAAATCTGCCCTTTGACCCGATCGGATGGCCGCTTCACGAGCAGTCGCATTCCACTCCCCCGATCCACCCGCTTACCCGAATCCAGCATTCGCGGCGTCGAGGTTCACGCTAGCCATCGCGCGGCGCGCCGGAAATCCCGATGTGCTTATGACTGGCATCGCCCTCCGGGATATAACCCATCCGCCCACAGAAGCCGCCGAACCCGGCACATCGCCTCCGCGGTCACTTTTCGGTGATGCGAGCGGTCAGACGGGTCAGCAGGGGTACGCAGTCCCGCAGTCGCCGCTGCTCGTCGGGGCTGAGCGCGTCGCGGATGGCGGTGCCCAGCCAGCCGGCGCGCTGGGCGCGCTCCCGCTGAAGCCGGGCGCGGCCTGCGTCGGTGATGTGCAGCAGGAGTTTGCGGCCGTCGCTGGGGTGGGGTTCGGTGCGCACCAGGCCGTCGCCGAGCAGTTCCTTGACGGATTTGGCGGCCGACTGGTGGGTCACTCCGCGCCGGTGCGCGAGGTCGGCCGTGGTCTGCGGGCCACCGCGGTCGAGGTGGCCGAGGATGGCGGCCCCTCCGGAGGGCATGGTGTCGGCGGCCCGTACGGCGCGGACGAGTTCGCCGACCGCTTGCCGCAGGTCTTCAGCCAGTGCGTCGTCTTCCATGGCCCCACCCTATCCAGGTCATGAAGGCAGGTTGTACAACCATGTTGTACAGTTTAGTTGCGCAATGCAGTTGTATAGTTTTGCCAGGGATCAAGGAGACCCGCCATGCAGCTCACCAAGTTCGGCCATGCCTGCGTCCGTATCGACAAGGACGACCGCCGCCTGGTCGTGGACCCGGGTGGCCTCACCGAACCGCACGCGCTGGACGACGCGGACGCGGTCCTGGTCACCCACGAACACTTCGACCACTTCTCCGAGGAGGTGCTCCGCAAGGCCGCGGAGAACAATCCGGCCCTGCGCATCTGGACCAACGCCTCAGTCGCCAAGCAGCTGGACGGCCTCGGCACCCGGGTCACCACCGTCGGCGCGGGCGAGTCCTTCACCACGGCCGGTTTCGAGGTGAAGGTCTACGGCACCTGGCACGCGCCCATCCACCCCGACATCCCGCCGGTCGGCAACGTCGGCTTCCTCGTCGACGACACCCTCTTCCACCCCGGAGACGCGCTCACCGTCCCCGATGCCACCGTCGACACCCTACTGCTGCCCGTGCACGGCCCCTGGTCCACCACCGGGCAGCTGATCGACTATGTGCGGGAGGTGGCCCCGCGGGACGCCTACGCCATCCACGACGGCGCCCTCAACGATGTCGGCATCGCGATGCTCGGCGGGTTCCTGGGCGACAACGGCCCCGGCACGGGCGCCCGCTACCACGGGCTGGCGGCGGGCACCTCCGTCGACATCGGCTGAGTTCACGTCCTCGGCGCGGCACGGCCATCGGCCGCTCACGTCGGCGCGGGGGCCGACCGCGCGGTCGATGCCGCACCGACCGGGCCGAGCTCGGCCAGTCGGCCCATCACGAGCGGTGTGGACGATCTCGGGCCGCTCGCCCCGGGCCGAACCGGACACACCACACCCCGCCGCGCCGCGTCCCACCCGACTCCACCCCTCCTCACCCCACCTCATGTGACGGACGTCACAGTATGCGGGGGCCTTGTCTTCAGGTCATCATATGACCCGATCGCCGCCGGTGACCGGGGCCGATGACGCCCCGGCCGCCACGACAAGGGCGGCGGCACTCCCTCATAAGCACAGCAAGGACGAGGAGGGGCATGAGCGACCAGGACGGACCGGCGCGGCCGCGCGTGGGCGTGGTGGGCCTCGGTTCCATGGGACTCGGCATGGCGCGCAGCCTGCGCAGGGCGGGCTACGACGTCGGGGTCCACGATCTGCGGCCGGAGGCGGCCGAGAGCTTCGCCCGCGACGGCGGGACGGCGTACGCCTCCCCCGGCGACCTGGCGGCCGCGGTGGACGTCGTGGTCAGTGTCGTGGTCAACGCGGCGCAGGTCGAGTCGGTGCTGTTCGGAGCCGACGGGGCCGCCGGCCGGCTCCGCCCGGGGGCCGTCTTCGTGATGTGCTCCACGGTCGACCCGGGCTGCTCGGCGGAGCTAGGGGGACGTCTGGCCGAGCGCGGCGCGCTCTACCTGGACGCCCCCATCTCCGGTGGCGCCCGGCGCGCGGCGACCGGTGAGCTGACCATGATGACGTCGGGCCCCGCCGCGGCGTACGCGGTCGCCGACCCGGTGCTCGAGGCCATGAGCGGCACGGTCTACCGGCTGGGCGAGCAGCCCGGCCTGGGCTCGAAGGTCAAGATCGTGAACCAGTTGCTCGCGGGGGTGCACATCGCCGCGGCGGCCGAGGCGATGGCCCTGGGTCTGAAGGCCGGTGTCCCGGCCGAGGCGCTCTACGAGGTCGTCACGCACAGCGCGGGCAACTCGTGGATGTTCGAGAACCGGATGGCGCATGTGCTGGCCGGTGATTACACGCCGCTCTCCGCGGTCGACATCTTCGTCAAGGACCTGGGGCTCGTCCTGGATTCGGCGCGGCCGGAGCGGTTCCCGCTCCCCCTGGCCGCCACCGCTCACCAGATGTTCCTCCAGGCGTCGGCGTCCGGTCTGGGCGCCGAGGACGACAGCGCGGTCATCAAGATCTTCCCCGGGATCGAGCTGCCCCAGCCGGCGGGGGCCTGATATGGCCATCCGACTCGGCTGCGTCGCCGACGACTTCACCGGCGCCACAGACCTGGCCAACAATCTGGTACGGGCGGGCATGCGCGTGGTCCAGCTGATCGACGTACCGCCGCCCGGCGCCGAACGGCCGGTGGACGCGGACGCCGTGGTCATCGCGCTCAAGTCGCGGACCGTTCCGGCCGCCGACGCGGTCGACGCGTCGCTGCGGGCCCTCGCCTGGCTGCGGTCCGCGGGCGCCGAGCAGATCTACTTCAAGTACTGCTCCACCTTCGACTCGACACCGGCCGGCAACATCGGGCCGGTCACCGAGGCCCTGATGGACGCGCTCGGCACCGACTTCACCATCGCCACGCCCGCGTTCCCCGACAACGGGCGCACGGTCTTCAAGGGCCATCTCTTCGTCGGCGATGTGCTGCTCAGCGAGAGCGGTATGCGCCATCACCCGCTCACCCCGATGACCGACCCCGATCTGGTCTCGGTCCTCGGCGCGCAGACCACCCGGGCGGTCGGCCTGATCGACCACACGGTGGTCGGCCGCGATGCCACGGCGGTCCGCGCCCGGATCGACGAACTGCGGGCGCAGGGTGCCGGAATCGCCATCGCCGACGCCGTCTCCAACGACGATCTGGTGCGCCTCGGCGCGGCGGTCCGGGGGATGCCCCTGGTGACCGCCGGTTCGGGCCTGGCCATCGGGCTGCCCGCGAACTGGGGGTTCGCACCGTCCCACGCCGCCGCACGGCTGCCGCCGCCCGGCGGCCACCGGGCCGTCATCTCCGGATCGGTCTCCGCCGCCACCAACCAGCAGGTCCAGGAGTTCCTGCGGACCGGCCGACCGGCGTTCAGCGTGGCTCCGCTGCGGGTCGCGGCCGGTGCGGACGTGTCCGGCGAAGCGCTCGCCTTCGCCGAATCCCATCTGGCCGACGGGCCCGTCCTCTTCTACTCCACCGAGGCGCCCGAGGCGGTGCGTACCGTACAGACCCGGCTGGGCGCCGCCGAGGCCGGCGAGCTGGTGGAGCGGACCCTGGCCCGGGTGGCCGAGGGCCTGGTGGAGCGCGGTGTGCGCCAACTCGTCGTCGCGGGCGGCGAGACCTCCGGAGCGGTCGTCCGGGCGCTCGGCATCACCGCGCTGCGCATCGGGCCGCAGATCGACCCCGGTGTGCCCTGGTGCGCGGCGGAACTCCCCGGCGGGGACACGCTCCACATCACGCTGAAGTCCGGCAACTTCGGAGGCCCCGCGTTCTTCACCGACTCCTTCGCCCTGCTCGACCGGGAGGTCTCATGACCGGGCTCCTCGACACCGCCGTGGACGAGGCACGTGACGAGATCGTCCGGGTGGGCACCAGCCTGTTCAACCGGGGCTATGTGCACGCCAGCGCCGGGAATATCAGCGCCCGGGTCGGCGACGGCCATCTGATCACGCCCACCGACGCCGCCCTGGGCTTTCTCGAGCGCGACCGCCTCGCGCTGGTCGACGCCCGGGGCGAGCAGCGCGCGGGCGACCGCGCGAGCAAGACCCTGACGCTCCATCGGCGTATCTACGCGGCCGACCCCACGGCCCGGTTCGTCATCCACACCCACTCCACCCACCTGGTCGCGCTCACCCTGGCCGGGGTGTGGAGCCAGGACGACGTACTCCCGCCCATCACGCCGTACTTCGTGATGAAGGTGGGGCACGTTCCGCTCATCCCCTACCACCGGCCCGGCGACCCGCGCGTGGCCGACCTGGTGACCGCCCGGATCGCCGGCCGTCTGGCGAGCCACACGCCGATCAGGGCCGTCCTGCTCGACCGGCTCGGCCCCGTGGTCTGGGGCCCGAACCCGGCCGCCGCCCTCGCCGTCCTCGAAGAACTCGAGGAGACGGCGCGTCTCTGGCTCCTGACCGACCGTCGGCCGGAGCCGCTCACCATCGACGCGATCGACGAGCTGAGGGTCACGTTCGGCGCCGCTTGGTGACCTGCCGCTCCGCCCTCCACGCTCCCTCCCCTCCCCCCCCTCCCCCGTCCCCCTCCTCGTCCCCGTCGCAGAATCCCTGAGCCGCAAAAGGATTCCGTCATGCCCATGCCCGCAGTGGCGGCCGAGACGCCCGCGCTTGCCCGCGAGAACACCGTCTACCGCAAGGTCGTACGCCGCATCGTCCCCTTCCTCATCCTCTGCTATGTGGCCTCCTACCTGGACCGGGTCAACGTCGGCTTCGCGAAGCTCCAGATGTCCGACGACCTCGGGTTCAGCGAGGCGGCGTACGGCCTCGGGGCGGGCCTGTTCTTCATCGGGTACTTCCTCCTGGAGGTGCCCTCGAACCTGATGCTGCAACGCGTCGGAGCCCGCACCTGGATCGCCCGCATCATGATCAGCTGGGGCCTGGTCTCGGCGGCGTTCATGTTCGTCACCAACGAGGCGACCTTCTATGTGCTGAGATTTCTGCTCGGTGCCGCGGAGGCGGGGTTCTACCCCGGGGTGATCCTCTACTGCACCTACTGGTTCCCCTCGCACCGCCGGGCCCGGGTGATCGCGATGTTCATGTCGGCCATCCCGGTGGCGGGCATCTTCGGCAATCCGCTCTCCGGCTGGATCATGGACAGCTTCCAGGGCGTGAACGGCTGGCAGGGGTGGCAGTGGATGTTCCTGCTGGAGGCGGTCCCCGCGCTCCTCGTCGGTGTCATGACCCTCTGCTACCTGGACGACGGCGTGCGGGACGCGAAGTGGCTGACCGATGAGGAGAAGGCCGTCGTCGAGCGAGCGGTCGCCGAGGACAGCGCGCACCGGACCGTGCACGGCCGGAGCCTGGACGCCTTCCGTGAGCCCAGGGTGTGGCTGATGTGCCTCATCTACTTCTGCTTCGTGATGGGCCAGTACGCCCTGACCTTCTGGATGCCCACGTTCGTCGAGTCCACCGGCATCGACGGCAACCTCGCGATCGGCGTGCTCAGCGCCGTGCCGTTCCTGGCCGCGCTCGTCGCGATGAACCTGTTCGGCCGCTCGGCGGACAAGCGCCGCGAGCGCCGCTGGCACCTGGTCGTCCCGAGCCTGATGGGCGCCGTCGGCTTCTCGCTGGCCGCCGTGTGGAACGGGTCGACCGCGCTGTCGCTGACCGCGCTGTCCGTCGCCGCGGCCGGGGTGCTGACCTGCGCTCCGCTGTTCTGGTCGCTCCCCACCGCGTTCCTGGGCGGCACCGCGGCCGCGGCGGGCCTTGCCATCATCAACTCGGTGGGCAACCTCGCCGGTTTCGTCAGCCCCTACATGATCGGCGCGCTCAAGGACGCCACCGGCTCGGCGTCGATCCCGATGTACGTCCTGGCCCTCACCCTGGTCGTGGGCGCCGCCGCGGTGCTCACCACCAAGAAGCAGGTCGTCAACCGCTGACCGGGACGTCCCGGCCCGAACGCAGGAGCCAGCATGCCGAGGTTCGCCGCGAACCTGTCCATGATGTACACCGAACACGACTTCCTCGACCGCTTCGCCGCCGCGGCGGCGGACGGCTTCGAGGCCGTCGAGTACCTCTTCCCCTACGCGTACGACGCCGCCGAGCTGCGCCGCAGGCTCGACGACCACGGCCTGCGGCAGGTCCTCTTCAACGCGCCCCCCGGCGCCTGGGAGTCCGGGGAACGCGGGATCGCGGCACTGCCCGGACGCGAGGCGGAGGTGCGCTCCGGGATCGGCCGGGCCCTGGAGTACGCGGCGGAGCTCGGCTGCCCGCGAGTGCATGTGATGGCCGGTCTGGTGGGGCCGGGCGATTCGGCCAAGCACCGCGACACCTATCTGGCCAATCTCACCCGGGCCGCGGAACGGGCCGCCGCGGCGGGCGTCGACATCCTGATCGAGCCCATCAACGGCCGTGACATGCCCGGCTACTTCCTGAACCGGCAGTCCGAAGCGCACACCGTGGTACGGGAGGTGGGGGCCCCGAACCTCAAGGTGCAGCTCGACCTCTACCACTGCCAGATCGTCGAGGGCGACCTCACCACGACCCTGCGCCGTGACCTGCCGACCGGCCGGGTCGGCCATCTGCAGATCGCGGGCGTACCCGATCGCCATGAGCCCGACCGGGGCGAGCTCGACATCCGCCATCTGTTCGGTGTCATCGACGACCTGGGCTTCGACGGGTGGATCGGCTGTGAGTACATCCCCCGCGCCGGTACGAGCGAGGGGCTCGGCTGGCGCCACGACTACCGAGGAGACAACGCATGAGGATCGTCATCACGGGTGGCTTCGGCTTCCTGGGCCGGCGGGTCGCCGCCGCACTGCTCACGTCACGGACGTTCCGCGGTGCGCCGATCGACCGGCTGGTGCTCGCCGACCGCGTGGTGCCGCCCGGCGCGGTGGCCGACGACCCTCTCCTGGACATCGTCCAGGGCGATCTGGCCGACCGGCTGGACGAGGTGTTCGCGGAACCGGTGGATGTCCTGATCCATCTCGCCTCCGCGGTCTCGGCCGAGTGCGAGGCCGACTTCGACCTCGGGATGAGCGCCAATGTGGACACCACCCGCGCGGTGCTGGAGGCCGCGCGGGCCCAGTCGGCCGCCGGCGGGCCGGTGCCGCGGGTGGTGTTCTCCAGCAGCGTCGCCGTCTACGGCTCCGATCCCGCGCTGCCGCTGCCGCCGGTCGTCAGCGAGTCGACCCTGCCCACACCGCGGTCGAGCTACGGGATCCAGAAGCTCGTCTGCGAGCAGCTGATCGCGGACTACACCCGCCGCGGCTTCCTGGACGGGCGCGTCGCCCGTCTGATGACCGTGTCGGTACGGCCGGGCAAGCCGAACGCGGCCGCCTCCGGCTTTCTGTCCGGCATCATCCGCGAGCCGCTCGCGGGCCGCCCGGCCACCTGCCCGGTCCACCCCGGCCTGAAGGTGGCACTGGCCTCCCCACGGCGCACCGTCGAGGGCATCCTCCGCGTCGCGGAGGCCGAGCGCGGTGCCGGGCCGGGCCGGATCGACGGCGGGGTGCCGGTCAACCTTCCGGCGCTCACGGTCTCGGTGGCCGACATGCTGAGCACGCTGCGGCAGGTGGCCGGTGCCGCGGTCGCCGACCTGGTGACGATCGCGCCCGACCCCGACGTCGAGGCCATCGTCGGCTCCTGGCCCGCCGTGTTCGACAACGCACGCGCCGCCGCGCTCGGGCTGACCCCCGACCCGGATTTCGCCTCGGTGGTGCGCGCCTACACCGAAGACCACGCCGACGCGGTCGTGGACGGTGCGCGCTCTTAGTGTCCGACGGATGGTGACGCCTGTGGCGGGCCGCTCCCCCACCCGCCCCTCCCCGGCGGCATCGATATGCGGCTCCGCCGGGTGGTCCGCCGAGTGGTCGGCCGGACACCCCGCGGCGGCCGGGGCGACCGGGGCGGTGCCGATAAACTGAAGACCATGTTCTCCAAGGTGAGCGGTCCCGTGCGGCTCGCGGATCGGGTCGCGGCGATACTCTCGGAAGAGATCGAGTCCGGACGGCTGGCCGAGGGCGACAAGCTCCCGACCGAAGTGGAGCTGGTCAAGCAGCTGGGCGTCAGCCGGACCGTCGTACGCGAGGCCGTGTCCAGGCTGCGCAACGCGGGCCTGGTCGAACCGCGCCAAGGGCTCGGCGTGTTCGTGATGCCGCGCCGCACCCGGCCGCTGGATCTGGAGGCCGAGACCGCCGAGGACACCAAGTCCAAGGTGCGGCAGATCGTGGAGGTGCGCCGCCCCATCGAGGGCGAGGCCGCGTACCTCGCGGCCACCCGGGCCACCCCGGCCGATCTCGTCCGGATGCGTCAGGCCCTGGAGGCCATCGACGCGGCGGTGGCGGCCGGTGGCGACGGCGTGGACGAGGATCTCGTCTTCCACCGCTCCATCGCCGAATCGACCGGGAACCCGGTGATGCTCTCGACGCTGCGCTACCTCGGCGAGGTGCTGCGCAGCGGAATCCGCGTCACGCGTGCGAACGAGGCGCGGCGCGGCGACTTCCTCGAAGCGGTCCGGCAGGAGCACCACGCCATCCTGGCCGCCATCGAGGCCCGCGACACCGAGGCGGCCCGCGACGCGGCACTGCTCCACCTGAGACACGCGGCGTCCCGGCTGCAGGACGCGGACGAGGGGTTCTGGACCGAGACCGGGAACCTCGAGGTGGATCTCGACGCCGCGCCCTGATGAGGCGCGATGGGCGGCGCGGGTCGCTCAGCGGATGGGCGGCGCTCGTCGCTCAGCGGATGGGCCGTGTCTCGCTCAGCGGCCCGGGGGCGGCATCGTGGACCCGGTGGGTGCCTCGGTGGACCCGGTGGGTGCCTCGGTGGACCCGGTAGGTGCCTCGGTGGACCCGGTGGGCGCCTCCGCGGCGGCCTCGGCGAAGCGGCGGGCCAGATGGGCGAAGGCTTCCCTCAGCTCGGGCGGCCCGACGACCTCGATGTCGGCGTCGAACCGGCCGAGGGTGGCGGCCAGTCCGGGCCATGACCACGCGCCCAGGACGAGCCGGCAACGGTCCGGGCCGAGTTCCTCGACGACTCCGTCCCGGGTGTAGGTGGACACGACGGACGCGGGCAGGTCGAGGATGACCTCACCTCGGCATGGCCAGCCACCCGAGCCGTCAGAGCCCTGGAACCTGCTCGCGACGAAGGCGGCCACCTCCCCTCCGGGCACATCGCGCGGGGTGAAGCGCGGCCCGGTGGGGGTGCGCGGGGTGATCCGGTCGACGCGGAAGGTGCGCCAGTCGGCGCGGTCGAGGTCCCAGGCCACGAGATACCAGCGCCCGCCCCGGGTGACGAGGTGGTGTGGCTCCACCCGTCGCGGCGGAGTGGCGGTGGGGTCGGCATCGAAGGCACCCGGTGCGGACACGGGTACGTAGTCGAAGCGCAGCACCTCGCGGGCGCGGACGGCCGTGCCGAGGGCCATGAGCACCCGCGGGCCGACCTGCGGATTCGGCGCGGCTCCGGCACCTCGCACGGCGGTCACCTGAAGGGCGTCGACGCGATGGCGCAACCGCGCGGGCATCACCTGCCGGACGGTGCTCAGCGCACGCGCGGCCGCTTCCTCGATCCCCGCCCCGGTGACGGTGGCGGTCTGCAGCGCCACGGCGAGGGCCACGGCCTGGTCGTCGTCGAACAGCAGCGGCGGCAGGTCCGAACCGGCGCCGAGCCGATAGCCCCCGTCGGGACCCTTGGCGGCCACGATGGGGTAGCCGAGCTCGCGCAGGCGGTCGACATCGCGGCGCACGGTGCGCGGGCTGACGTCCAGCCGCTCGGCCAGCAGCTGCCCGGGCCAGTCCCGGCGCGCCTGGAGCAGCGAGAGCAGTGACAGCAGTCGCGCTGAGGTCTTCGGCATGACATCGATTCTGCCCGGAGAAGCGGCCACAACCTGTCCGCTACCCCTGCGACGGTTGTCCTCGTCAGACGATGAGAACGACCGAAGGACCCATCACCGTGACCGCCACCACCACTCCCGCCACCACCCTCGACGGCGAGCGGGCCGACCTGCTCGCCGAACTCGCCGCCGCGCGCTCCGCCCTCACCACCACGGTGCGCGGGCTCGGCGACGAGCAGGCCGACCAGCGTCCGACGGCCAGCGCGCTGTGCCTGGGCGGGCTGATCAAGCACGTCGCGGCCATCGAGGAGAGCTGGCTGCGTTTCG
Source organism: Streptomyces rugosispiralis (assembly GCF_024505145.1). Taxonomy (GTDB): domain Bacteria; phylum Actinomycetota; class Actinomycetes; order Streptomycetales; family Streptomycetaceae; genus Streptomyces; species Streptomyces rugosispiralis. The sequence goes on from NZ_JANIAA010000001.1 coordinate 585,329, forward strand.
TCCTCGAAGGCCCGTCGGCGATGCGTTACGACCTGCCCGACGGTGTCACCTGGGCCGACCTCGCGGCCGGTACCGCACGGGAGATCCCGCAGTGGGCGATCGACAACCAGAACAACTTCCAGATGCTGCCCGGTGAGACGCTGGCCGGGGTCCTCCAGCGCTACGCGGAGGTCGCCGCCCGGAGCGAGGAGATCATCACCGCCGTCCCCGACCTGTCGGCGACACACCCGCTGCCCGAGGCGCCCTGGAACGAGCCGGGCGCGGCGCACAGCGTGCGCCGGGTGCTGATGCACGTCATCGCCGAGACCGCCCAGCACGCCGGGCACGCGGACATCATCCGCGAGTCGCTCGACGGGCAGAAGGCCGGCTGACCGCCGACCCGATCTCCCCGGAGCCGTGCCGGTGACGGCCGTCACCGGCACGGCTCCGGAACCCAAGAGCCAAGGAACCGAAGGGAACGGCGCGACAGTGAAGACGCGTGAGCTGGGGCGGACCGGTATCCGGGTCAGCCCCTACTGCCTGGGCACGATGATGTTCGGCCAGGCGGGCAACCCCGATCACGACGACTGTGTCCGGATCATCCACCGGGCGCTGGACTCGGGGATCAACTTCATCGACACCGCCGATGTGTACGGCCCCCACGGGGAGTCCGAGGACATCGTGGGCAAGGCGCTGAAGGGCCGGCGTGCCGACATCGTGCTGGCCACCAAGGTCAACGGCACGATGGGGGCGGACCCCAACCGTGGCGGCAGCTCCCGGCGCTGGATCATCACCGAGGTCGAGCAGTCGCTGCGGCGTCTGGGGACCGACCACATCGACCTCTATCAGGTCCACCATCCCGACCCGCACACCGATATCGAGGAGACGCTCTCCGCCCTGACCGATCTGGTGCGCAGCGGCAAGGTGCGCGCCATCGGCTCCTCCAACCTCCCGGCCTCGGAGATCGTCGAGGCGCAGTGGGTCGCCGACCGGCGCGGACTGCACCGCTTCCGCACCGAGCAGCCCGCGTACTCCATCCTCAGCCGCGCCGTCGAGCGGGAGATCCTGCCGGTCTGCGGGCGCTACGGCATGGGCGTGCTGGTGTGGAGTCCGCTGGCGATGGGCCTGCTCACCGGCCGCTACCGCAAGGGCGGGCCCACGGTGCGGAACGCGCGGATGAAGTGGGTGCCCCGGCATCTGACCGACGAGCGCAAACTCGACGCCGTGGAGCGGCTCATCCCGCTGGCCGAGGAGGCCGGACTGTCGCTGACCCACCTGGCGATGGCCTTCGCCATCACCCACCCCGGCGTCACCTCCGCCATCATCGGGCCACGCACCATGGAGCATCTGGAGGATCTCCTGGCCGGGGCCGCGGTCGCCCTCGACGACGAGGTCCTCGACCGGATCGACCGGATCGTGGCCCCCGGGACCGACATCGGCCCGCTCGATGTGTCCTACACCCCGCCGTCCGTCCAGCTCCCGGCGCTCCGGCGGCGATCGGCCGACGAACGGGCCGCGGTGGCACGATGACCGTTCTCGGCAACCGGGCGCTGGGCCGGGCGGCGCTCGCCCGGCAGTTGCTGCTCGATCGGGCCGACCTGCCGGTCCACGACGCCGTCGCGCAGCTGTGCGGCATGCAGGCGCAGGAACCGCAGGAGCCGTTCACCGGGCTCTGGTCGCGGCTGCGCGCGTTCGACCCCGCGGCCCTCTCGGACCTGCTGATGCAGCGAAGCGTGGTACGGACCCACCTCATGCGCCGCACCGTCCATCTCCTCACCGCCGAGGACATCGTGGCCTGGCGAGCCCGCCACGACGCCATGCTGCGCCAGCGGGTGCTCGGGACCTACCGCCGCGAGCTGGCGGGGATGGAGCTGGACGAACTCGCCACCGCGGGCCGGGCGGTGATGGCTGACGGCGAGCCGCGCTCGATGGCCGAGCTGGTCGGGGCGCTCGCCGCGCGCTGGCCGGGCCCGGCGCCGCGGGCGCTGGGCGAGATGCTGATCGCCGCCCTCGTCCCGGTGGCGCAGGCCCCGCCCCGGGGGCTGTGGCGCGCCAGGGGAGGGGTGCGTAACGTCCTGCTCTCCTCCTGGCTGGGGCGGGAGGTGGACCCGCCCGCCCCCGACGGCGCCGACCCGGTCGGCCAGGCGCTGGTACGCCGCTATCTGGCCGCCTTCGGCCCCGCGGCCTCGGCCGATCTGCGCGCCTGGTGCGGTCTGGCCGGGCTGCCGGCCGCGGTGGCCGCGATCCGGGAGGAGCTGGTCACCTTCCGCGATGAACGCGGCCGGGAGCTGTTCGACCTCCCCGACGCGCCACGTCCCGACCCCGATACCCCCGCGCCGGTGCGGTTCCTGCCCGCGTTCGACAACGCGATCCTCGGTTACCACGACCGCGGCCGGATCATCGACGACGCCCACCGCGGCCTGTCGGTCGCCGGGGAGCGCGTGGTGCTGGTGGACGGCCGTGTCGCCGCGACCTGGAGGGTGGACGCCGCCACCGTGGTCGTCAGCCCGCTGGGCCGCCTCTCCTCAGCCGACCGCACGGCCGTCGGAGAGGAGGGCCGGGAGCTGGCGTCGTTCCTCTCCGACGGCGAGAGCCACCGCGTGCGCGTCGCCACCTCGCCGGACTGAGCGACGCGAACGGGCCGCCCGCGTCATGGGGCGGGGTCCTCCTGGCGCAGAGACGCGGTCCGGTCGCCCGGCGCTGCGGGGCTCGCGGCCGATGCGGAACGCCCACGGGGGCGGGCGAAGTGGCGCATCATCGGCACCTCGACACCGCGCCACAGCAGCAGCGACACCGCCACGCAGAACGCCGACACCACCACGGACAACAGCGCGGCGGTCACCGTGTCGAACGTCCGCCGGTCCAGCAGCACCCGGATCTCGTACAGCAGCGGGAAGTGGACCATGTACAGCGCGAACGACGCCTCGCCCAGCAGCACCAGGCCACGACGGCCCAGCCGGCTCTCCCGCCCCTCGATATCGCGGGCGGCGATGGCCGGGATGAGGGCGGCCATCGGCAGACAGGTCGCGGCTCCCCACAGGTACTCCTCGGGCAGCTGCGTCCGCGCCGCGAAGACTCCCGCCAGGGCGAGCAGCGGCCACCGCCGACGCAGCGTCGGCCAGCGGTCGAGCTGGACCACCCGGGCGAGCACCAGTCCGAGGACGAACTCCAGCAGCCGCACCGGCGGGAAGAAGTAGATCAGCCACCAGCGCTCCGTCGAGAGCGGCGACCAACTCCCGGGCGCCGCCTCGTCGGTCACGGCCGTCGCCACCAGCGGCATCGTCAGCACCAGCCCCGCCACCAGGGCGATGACCGGCCAGAGCAGCCGTGCCGGGAGTGCGCGCACCGGCCGGATCAGCAGGGGGAAGAGGAGGTAGAAGAACGCCTCGCAGGAGATGGACCAGGTCACCGGATTGACGCTGCTGAAATCGGCCATGTCCGGCACCCAGGCGTGCACCAGCAGCAGATTCCGGACCGCCTCCCCCGGCCGCGGGTCCGGCACCGGAAGCAGCGCGGCGGTGCCCGTCGCCATCAGCAGGCCCAGCATCAGTGACCAGGTCACCACATGGTTGGGGAAGATCTTCACCAGCCGGCGGCGCCAGAACCGGACGGCGGTGTCGGCCGGAGAGGCGTTCCACGCCAGTACGAAACCGCTGAGCAGGAAGAACGAGGAGACCGCCGCCGCGCTCGCCATGGACGAGGCGTCGGCGGCCTCATAGACCCCCTGGTCCTCGAAGAATCTGCCCAGCGTCAGCACATGGCCCGCCAACACCACACCGGCCAGCAGAAAGCGAAGCCCGGTCAACGACGGCAGCCGATCGCCACGCGGCAACACCCCGGCCAAAGGAGACCCCTCTCCATACGAAGCAGGCACAGCACCCACGAGCCTGCCCGTCGCACCGTCCCGGTCCCAATACCGCCCCTACGGGAACATCCAGGCGAACACCACCACCCCCGGAGGGGCGCGTCAGCGTGCGCCCGGGAGCACGGGCGAGAGCCGGTAGGCGTTCCCGTGGCTGATCACGCGTCCTGCGGTGGGCGGCGGGAAGTGGGTGCCGAGCAGGAGGGTGTCCGTGTCGGCGAGGGCGCCGAAGAGCTTGTGGCGGGTGGCCTCGGACTGCTCGGGGGCGATGTCGACGCACGACCCGATGGCGGGGTGGGCGAGCTGGACCGGGTGGTGGACGCAGTCACCGGTGATCAGCGCCCGCTCGTCGCGGCTGTCGAGCTGGAGGGCGATATGGCCGGGGGTGTGCCCGGGCGTGGGGATCAGCCGCAGTCCGGGGATGACCTCGGCGCCCTCGTCCGGGACGTCGGCCAGATCGAGCCGTCCCGCGTCCTCGACCGGGATCACGGAGTCGAGGAACATCTGGGCCCGCGGCTGGTCCATGTCGTAGGCCGCCCAGAACTCCCGCTCGGCGCGGGAGGTGAGGTAGCGCGCGTGCGGAAAGGTGGGCACCCATGCGCCGTCCACCGCATGGGTGTTCCAGCCGACATGGTCGGTGTGCAGATGGGTGAGGATCACCAGGTCGATGGATTCCCGGGGGAACCCGGCGGCGGCCAGGCGCTCCAGGTAGTCGGTCCGCAGATCGTGCCAGGCCGGATTGGCCCGCGTCTTGCCGTTGCCGATGCCGGTGTCGACCAGGACCCGCGCCCCGCCCACCTCGAAGGCGAAGCTGTGGCTGGCGATGCGCAGGGTGCCGTCCTGGTCCGCGAAGTCGGGGCGCAGCCAGGCCTGCCGCGAGACCACGTCCCCGGTGGCGTCGGGCAGCAGCCACGGCCCGGTCTGCGGTGGCAGCAGCACCTCGTCGATGCGGTGGACGGCGATGTCGCCCACTGTCCAGAAGGGGATGTCGATGGCCTGGGGTGTGTGCATGGCCCGCCCTCTCTAAACGCAATCCGTTTGCCTTAAGCCACCGTAGGCCCTACAGTCGACTAACGCAAACAGTTAGCTTTTATCTCGTTGAGATCTCACCGAGGGAGACACCTTGTCCGCCGCTGAACTCACCCCTTCGGAGGCGGCCCGCTGGGCCGCACGCGCCGGGCTCCCACTGCCGGCCGAGCGCCACGCCGCCGCGGCGGCCACCGCCAACCACATCCACTCCGTCGTCGCCGTCCTGCGCGAGCTGGACTTCGGCGACACCCCGCCCGCCCCCGCCTACCGCGCGGGAGAGGAGCAGCACGATGCGGCCGTATGAGCTGTCCCTCACCGCGGCCGCCGACGCGATCCGGACCGGCCGGCTCTCCCCCGTCGAGCTGGTGGACTCCGTCCTGGACCGCGTCGAGCGGCTGGAGCCCCAGCTGAACGCCTACGCCACGGTGACGGCCGAGCGGGCGCGCCGGGCGGCGCGCGAGGCCGCGGACGACGTCGCGGCCGGCCGTCTCCGCGGCCCGCTGCACGGGATCCCGATGGGCCTCAAGGACCTGATCGACGTCGCGGGCGTGGCCACCACCGCGAGTTCCCGGGTCCGCGCCGACCACCGCGCCCAGGCGGACAGCACGGTCGCCGCCCGCCTGAGCGCGTCCGGCGCGGTCCTGATCGGCAAGACCCACACCCATGAGTTCGCCTACGGGCTGACCACCCCGCAGACCCACAACGCCTGGGACACCGGCCGGGTCGCGGGCGGCTCCAGCGGCGGATCCGCCGTGGCCGTCGCCGCGGGCACCGCGGTCTTCACCCTGGGCACCGACACCGGCGGATCCATCCGCGTCCCCGCCGCGCTCAACGGGGTCGTCGGTCTCAAGCCGACGTACGGCCTCGTCCCCCGCCACGGCGTCACCTCCCTGTCGTGGTCGCTGGACCACGTCGGCCCGCTCACCCGCACCGTCGAGGACCAGGCCCTGGTCCTGGCGGTCCTGGCCGGGCACGACCCCCGCGACCCCGCCTCCCTCGCCGTCCCCGCGCGGGACCACCGGCCGGGCGCGGCCGAGGACCTGACGGGGCTGCGCGTCGGCGTGCCGCGCAACTACTACTTCGAGCGCGTCGACACGGAGGTGGAGGCCGCGGTCCGGCGGGCCGTCGACGGGCTCGAGGCCCTCGGCGCCCGCCTCGTCGAGGTCGAGATCCCCATGACCCGCTACATCCAGGCCACCCAGTGGGGCCTGATGGTGCCGGAGGCCACCGCCTACCACGAGCGCACCCTGCGCGCGGCACCCGAGCTGTACCAGGCGGATGTGCGCACCCTGCTGGAGGCGGGCGAGCTGATGCCCGCCGGGGACTATCTGCGCGCCCAGCGCTCCCGGACCCTGATGCGGCGGGAGTGGGCGCGCATGCTGGAGGACGTCGATGTGATCGCCGCCCCCACGGTCCCGGCCACCGCGGTGAAGGCCGACCAGGAGACGATCACCTGGCCGGACGGCACCGTCGAAGCCGTCTCCGACGCCTATGTGCGCCTCTCGGCCCCCGCCAACCTCACCGGGGTGCCGTCGCTGTCCGTCCCGGTCGGCCACGACACGGCGGGCCTGCCGATCGGTATGCAGCTCCTCGGGCGGCCGCTCGGGGAGAGCGTGCTCCTGCGGGTCGGCCACGCCTACGAGCGGACGCGGCCCGCCCGCGAGCCGGCGACGGCGGCCTGACGCGTCCCCCCGGCGGTCCCGGGGTGCACCCCTTCCCCAGAAGCAACAGATTTGCTTTAAGGTGGGATGAATGAGCAGGCAGATGGTGCGCCCCGGGGGGCGCAGCGCCCGGGTCCAGGCATCGGTGCACACCGCCGTGCGCGAACTCGAGGCGGAGGTGGGCCGCGACGGTCTGACGGTGCCGCTGATCGCCCAGCGCGCGGGCGTCACCCCCTCCACCATCTACCGCCGCTGGGGAGACCTCGCCCAACTGCTGTCGGACGTGGCGGTCGAGCGTCTGCGGCCCGACACCACACCCCGGGACCACGGTGGTCTGGAGACCGATCTGACGGCCTGGGCCGAGCAGTTCCTGGACGAGATGGCCTCCCCGGCCGGGCGCGCCTACATCCGCGACGCCCTGCTCGGCGACCCGGACGGCAGCAATGCCGGCCAGTGCTCGGCCTACGCCGCCGACCAGGTCGATGTCATCCTGACCCGCGCGGCCGAGCGCGGGGAGGACACCCCCGGCGTCGAGACGGTCGTCGACCATGTCGTGGCGCCTCTGATGTACCGCATCCTCTTCCGCCCGGCCGGGCTCGACTCCGCGCATGCCCGCGAACTCGTGGCGGGGCTCCTCGAGGGGAACGCCGCCGGGAAGTGAGACCGCCCGCTGAGCGCCGGATGGCGTGTCAGCCGCGCGGGGCCGGAGCGCGCAGGAAGTCGGAGAGCGCCTCCAGCAGCCGGTCCACGTCCTCGGTGCTGGTGTACGGGGCCAGGCCGATGCGCAGCCCTCCGGTGTCGCCCAGGCCCAGCCTGCGCGATGCCTCCACCGCGTAGAACGAGCCGGAGGGGGCGTCCACGCCACGGCCGGCGAGGTAGCGGTAGGCGTCGGTGGTGTCGTGGCCGTCAATGGTCAGCAGCACGGTCGGGGTGCGGTCCACGGCCCGGGAGTGAATGGTGATCGGGTCCAGGGCGGCCAGCCCCTCGTCGATGCGTCCGCGCAGCGTGGCCTCGTGCTCTTCGAGGGCCGCGAACGCCGACGCCAGCCGTTCCCTGCGGCTGCCTTCGGCGCCGGGATCCAGGGTGGCGAGGAAGTCGACGGCGGCGCGGGTGCCGGCGAGGAATTCATAGGGCAGGGTGCCGAATTCGAAGCGCTCGGGAACGGCGTTGGTCGACGGGAGCAGCTTGTCCGGGGTCAGGGTCTCCAGGAGCCCGGGGCTGCCCGCCAGCACACCGAGGTGGGGACCGAGGAACTTGTAGGGGGAGCAGACGAAGAAGTCCGCTCCGAGCCGCCGGATGTCGACGTGGGCGTGGGCGGCGTAGTGCACGCCGTCGACGTGGACCAGTGCACCGGCCGCGTGCGCCCGCCGGGAGATCTCCGGGATGTCCGGGCGGGTGCCGATCAGGTTCGAGGCGGCGGTGACCGCCACCAGCCGGGTGCGGTCGCCGAGCTGGGCGCTGATGTCATCGGGGGTCAGCTCGCCGGTGGCGGGGTCGAAGTCGGCCCAGCGCACGGTGGCCCCGGCGGCTTCGGCGGCCTGGACCCAGGGGCGGATGTTGGAGTCGTGGTCCAGCCGGGACACCACCACCTCGTCCCCCGGTGACCAGGTCTTGGCGAGAGTGCGGGAGAAGTCGTAGATGAGGGCGGTGGCGCTGCGCCCGAAGACGATCCCGGCCGGGTCGGCGCCGAGCAGATCGGCCATTGCCTGCCGGGCCGACTGGACGAGGGCCTCGGAGTTGCGCTCCCCCGCGGTGAGGTGGCCGCGGTTGGCCAGGGGGTTGGCCAGCGCGTCGGAGATGGCCTCGATGACGGGGAGCGGGGTCTGGGTGCCTCCCGGGCCGTCGAAGTGGGCCGACCCGGCCTTCAGCGCGGGGAACTGTGCGCGGACGGCGGTGATGTCGTATGTCACGAGCGGCTCCTTGCAGAGTGCCTTGGCGAGCGGGTGACCAGGGCGATCTTAGGCAGCCACGGGTGCGCAACGGCAGGGGGCGGGGAAGGCCGCCGCGCCGGGGAGAGGACGGGCCGCCGCGCCGGGCAGAGGTGTCCGGCGCCCGGACGGCCGCCCTGATTGAATCTGTACGTAGCGGAATGAATCACCATTTTCCTCCGTCACGCGGGACCGGGACGCAGAAGGCGGTGGCGCCGACGTGAGCAGCGACTCTCCTCCCCCGCCCGAGCGGCCGGGAGGGCGGGGCGTACGCCTTCGGCGTGGCGCGGCCGGCGGACGGGCGGGCCGGGCCTCGCGGGCGGTGGCGCGGGCCCGCCGCTCCGGCTCCGCGGCCCTGGAGGCGGCGGTGCGCCGGGCGGGGGACGAGAACGGATGGGTCCATCCCGGGCTGCGGCTGGCCGCCGCGTACGCATGGCGTCTGACGGTCATCGGAGTGGCCGTCTATCTGGCCTTCACGGTGCTGGGACGGTTCCAGCTGGTCGCGATCGCGGTGTTCCTGGCGCTGGTGGCCACCGCCCTGCTGCGGCCGCTGGCCGATCTGCTGGCGCGGGTGTGCCCCAGGCCGCTGGCGGTGGCGCTGGCGGTGTTCGGCACGCTGTTCGCGGTGTTGGGGCTGCTGGCGCTGGTGGGGAGCGCGGCGGCCGCGGAGGCGGGCCGGCTGCTGGGTGAGTTGCGCGGCGGGATCGGCCGGATCGAGCGGTGGCTGGAGGGGCCGCCGTTCCATGTGCGGCACGGTGTGCTGTCGGGGGCCCACGACAAGGTCACCGCCTTTGTGTCACAGCATCGCGCGGCGCTGATCAGCAGGGCGCTCAGCAGTGCGGGGCGGGTCGTGGAGGCGGGCACGGCGGCGTTCCTGGCCCTGTTCTGTTCGATCTTCTTCATCCATTCCGGCGACCGGATGTGGCAGTGGTTCCGGGGCCAGCTCCCCGAGCGCGCCCGGTCCCCGTGGGACCGGGCCGCGCGGGCGGCGTGGACCACCTTCGCCGGGTACACCCGGGGCATCATCGTCGTGGCGGCCTCCAACGCGGCCCTGGTCGGCATCGCGCTGTTCCTGCTGCGGGTGCCGCTGGCCCTGCCGCTGACGCTGCTGGTCTTCTTCGCGACGTTCGTCCCGCTGATCGGTTCGCCGATCGCGCTGGCGGTGGCGACGGTGGTGGCCCTGGCCGGGCGGGGTCCGGCCATCGCGGCCGTCGTGCTGTTGCTGATCGTGGCGGTCGGCCAGTTCGAGGGGCATGTCCTGCATCCGCTGGTGATGAGCTGGGCGGTGCGGCTCCATCCGGTGGTGGTGGCGATCTCGGTCATCGCCGGGACCATCGTGGCGGGGGTGGTCGGGGCCGTGGTGGCCGTGCCCATGGTGTCCGTCGCGTGGTCGGTGACGCGGGCGCTGCGCGGGCGGCCGCCCGGCGAAGCCTGACCGGCGACCCGGAACACCCGGGTGGAAGCCGCCGGGACATCTCGTCAGCGGCGGAAACGCCCGTACGCCGGCGACCGGAACACATCTCTATAAATTGCATCTCAGATTCGTATTATCGTAATCTGCCGCCATGCGGCTGACGAAGTCAACGGACCTGGCGCTCCGCACGATCATGCGGCTGGCGGTCACCGGCGCCGAGCCCTGCACCGCCCGGCAGGTCGCCGGGGAGATGCAGGTGCCCTACAGCCATCTGGCCAAGGTGGCGGCCCGGCTGCAGCACCTGGGCCTGATCGAGACACGGCGCGGACGCGGCGGCGGGCTGACGCTCACCGCGACCGGGCGCACCGCCTCGGTCGGCCAGCTGGTCCGGGAATTCGAGGGGGTCGGCGATGTCGTCGACTGCGAGGGGGACGCGCCGTGCCCACTGCGGCAGGGCTGCCGGCTGCGGATGGCGCTGCGCCGGGCGCAGGAGGCGTTCCTCGCCTCGCTCGATCCCCTCACGGTCGACGATCTGGTGGCGTCCCCGACCGGTCCGGTGCTGCTGGGGCTGGTCGGACGCGCGCCCGGACTGTCCCCATGAGGCCGCCGTCCGGGTCACGGAGTCCGGATCCCACCCCGCCGAGCCATGCTGACGCGGAGGTCACCATGCCCGGTTCAGCCATGCCGTTGAATACGAATCTGAGATACCAGTTAGGCCCGCTCATGCTCTCCCAGAAGTCCGCCGAGACCGTCCGCGCCACGCTTCCCGCCGTCGGCGAGGCCATCGGCACCATCACCGAGCTGTTCTACCGGAAGCTCTTCACGGCCCACCCCGAACTGCTGAGGAACATGTTCAACCGGGCCAACCAGGCCGCGGGCACCCAACGGCAGGCCCTCGCGGGCGCCATCGCCGCGTTCGCCACCGCCCTGGTGGAGCGGCCGGGCACCCGCCCCGACGCCCTGCTGAGCCGGATCGCCCATAAGCACGCCTCGCTCGGGGTGAGCGCCGCGCAGTATCCGGTGGTGCACCGTCAGCTGTCCGCCGCCATCGCGGAGGTGCTCGGCGACGCGGCCACCGAGGAGGTGACCGCCGCCTGGGACGAGGTCTACTGGCTGATGGCCAACGCCCTGATCGAGATCGAGCGGCGGCTGTACGCGGAGCAGGGCGTGCTGGCCGGCGGGACCTGGCGGCAGTGGGAGGTGGTCGAGCGGGTCCGGGAGACGGCGGATGTGGTCACCTTCCGGATCCGGCCGGCGGACGGCCGCCCCGCCCCGGCGTTCAAGGCGGGCCAGTATGTCTCGGTGCAGGTGGAACTGGCCGACGGGGCACGGCAGATCCGCCAGTACAGCCTGACCAACGCCCCCGGTGCCACCGTGCGCTCCTTCTCCGTCAAGCGCGAGGACGCGGGCGAGGGCCCGGCCGGTGAGGTCTCCGGCCATCTCCACGACCGCCTCCACGAGGGCGATGAGCTGGCCGTCTCCGCGCCCTACGGCGACGTCGTGCTCGGCACCACGGACACACCGCTGCTGCTCGCCTCCGCCGGAATCGGCTGCACCCCGATGGTGGCCATGCTGGAGGAACTGACGGCGGGCGGGCACCAGGCCCCGGTCATCGCCGTCCACGCCGACCGCTCCCCCGCCGACCACGCCCTGCGCGCCGACCAGGAACGGCTGGTCACCAAGTTGGCGCGGGGCACCGCCCACACGTGGTACGAGCGGCCCGAGGGCGACTGGCCAGCCGAGCGCACCGGCCACGCCGACCTGTCCGGCATCGAGATCCCGGACGGCGTCCAGGCGTATCTGTGCGGGCCGATGCCCTTCATGCGGTCGGTGCGGACCCAACTGCTGGAGCGCGGTGTGCACCCGTCCGCGATCCACTACGAGGTCTTCGGCCCCGATCTGTGGCTGACGCGGGACGACGGCGAGGGCCACTGACACTCACCGGCGCCCGTCCACCCGATGTTGGCCGGATGAACTCGAATGGCCCAGAGGCCGGTCGCTTTTGCCGGGGAGAACGTGGGACCGTACGGACACGGGTTCTGCCCATTCCGTGCACAACCGTACGGAACGGTCCGTCCGGTACCCCCACATCGACGAGGAACCATGGATCGCGAAAAGATCACTCTCAGCGGCGCTCAGGAGACCTTGCTCGCCACGCTGTACGGCAGGGCGGTGGACAGCCGATCGCCGGACTCCATCCTGCACGACCACGCGGCCCGGGAGGCCGTGGAGCGCGTGGCCTACGACTTCGGCAAAACGGGGATGACGGACACGACGGCGGTCGGCATCGCCCTGCGGGCGAAACAGCTCGACGACTGGGCCATGGAGTTCCTGGCCGAGCATCAGAAGGCGACCGTGCTCCATCTCGCGTGCGGTCTCGACACCCGGGTGCAGCGCCTCGACCCGCCGTCGTCGGTGCGCTGGCTCGACGTCGACTACCCCGAGGTGATCGATCTGCGCCGGCGGCTGCTTCCCGAGCCGCCGGGGAACTACGAGATGGTCGGCGCCTCGGTGACCGATGAGGCCTGGCTGCGCGAGGTGCCCGATGACCGGCCCACGGTGGTCGTCGCCGAGGGCCTGACGATGTATCTGCGCAAGGAGGACGGCAAGCGGCTGATCCAGCGGATCACCGAGCGGTTCCCCAGCGGCCAGCTGCTCTTCGATGTCTACGGGCCGCTGGGCATCCGGCTCCAGAAGATGGTCCCCGCGGTGCGCAACGCGGGCGCCACGCTCCACTGGGGTCTGGACGACCCCCATGAGGTCGAGACCTGGCACCCGGGACTGACCTGCCTCGACGCGGTGCGCAGCGTGGACATGCCGGGGGTGGAGAAGATGCCGGCCTCCGGCCGGATGAGCATGCGGGTGATGGCGCGTCTGCCCGGTTTCCGGGATGTGGGCCGGATCCTGCGCTACCGCTTCTAGCGGCTCCGGCCCGGCGCCGGGTGGTCCCGGCGCCGGGCCGCGCGGCCGGCCGGCTATTTGATCCCCACCAGCATGGAGTAGCCGTCCGTCAGCGGTTCGATCCGGCTGCCGCTGAACCCCGTCTCCGCCAGCCAGGCGCGGCCGTCGGCGGCCGTGTACTCGAAGCCGGACCGGGTCTCGATGAGCATGTTCAGGCTGGCCAGCAGACCGAAGGTGTTCTCCTTGCGGTCGTCGTCGATGATGGCGTCGTAGACGAGGACCGCTCCCCCGTCGGGCAGCGCGTCGTACGCCTTCTTCAGCAGCAGCCGCTTCTCCTCCAGGCCCCAGCCGTGCAGGATCTGGCCCAGCACGATCACATCGGCGCCGGGCAGGTCATCGGTGAAGAAGTCGCCGCCGTGGAAGGTGAGCCGGTCCTCCAGGCCGAACGACGCCACGTACTTCTCGAAGACGGGCCGCACCCGGGGCAACTCGAAGACGCCGCCGCTCATATGGGGGTGGCGCTGGGCCACCGCCACCGGGACGCAGCCCACCGCGCCGCCGACGTCCAGCACGGTCCGGTAGTCGGCCCAGGGGAACCGCTCGGCTATCACCATCGCCTTGCCCATGCTGAGCCCGGTCATTCCGTGCAGGAATCGCTCGAGGCCCTCCTGGTCGTGGTAGATGGCGTCGAACACGTCACCGCCGTGCTTGTGCTCGTTCTGCGGTTTCCCGGTGTGCAGCGCCTCGGTGAGCGACCCCCAGAAGGGGTACAGCCGGCTGTTGGCCATTTCCAGGATGCCGCCCGCATAGGTGGCCTTCTCGCGGTCGAGAAAGGTGTCGGCGGACGGGCTGTTGCGGTACACGCCCCCGGAACGCTCCAGGAATCCGAGGGCCACCAGCGCGTCGAGGAAGTCGGCGGCGCCGCGCGGGTGCAGTCCGAGCGCCTCGGCCAGGTCGCCGCCGGTGCGGGGGCCTTCGGCGAGCCGGGAGAAGAGATCCAGTTCCACCGCGGTGAGCAGCGCCTTCGACGCCATGAAGCCGAGCCCGACCTCGAGTATGGACTCCGGGCTGATCTCGTGCCGCATAAGGCTCCCTCACTGTTCCCGGTTGTGCGCTCTCGCCGCACCAGACCGCATGTGGACCTCCTTACGCTATCGTCCCGTTGCCCCTTACACGGGTCGCCGCCGGACGGCCGCGACGGGTGCGACGGCCCGTTGACACCCCGCGTGACAGTGCTTTCTATTCGACGAATGACATCTGGACGACGATCCGTCGGACGCGGCCGACGGCCACGCGGCCTTCTCGCGGCCGCCGCCCTCGGCGCGACCGCGCTGATCGCGCACCCCGCCGCCGCACACACCGCACAGACCACGCGGACCGTCCCGGCGGCCAAGGGCACCACCTACTACGTCGACTCCCGGTCCGGGGACGACGGGGCCCCGGGCACCAGCGCCGCCAGGGCCTGGCGCAGCCTCGACCGCGTCGGCCGGACCACCTTCCGGGCCGGGGACCGGATCCTGCTGAAGGCCGGTGGCTCCTGGAAGGGCCGGCTGTGGCCGAAGGGCTCGGGTGCGAGGAACCGTCCGATCGTCATCGGCAGCTGTCGATGTCCATGATGTGACCGGCGAGGTCAACTGGATCAGCGGCGATGTCTCCGGCAACGCCCCTGGGGTGCGGTTCAAGACCGGATGGGACCGGTCGAAGCGCACCGGGGGCATCGTGTTCGACACGACCGTCCCCGACATCACCGCACCGCCGTCCACCGCGACCGTGCTCCACGACCTCCAGGTGCGGAACTCCACGGTGCGCGACACCTCGTTCGCGGGCATCGTCGTCAAGCAGTACACCGGCGACGCGAAGGACGCGGATGGCGCCCCCGTCGCGGTCCCGACCGGCTGGGGCCCTCGGACCTCACCCGATGACACCGCCTTCGCCCCGCACACGGACATCACGATCCGGAACGACTTCATCTCCCAGGGCGGGACGCGCCACGGCTGCAACGGGCTCACCACTGATCGGCAACGGCACCGTCATCCCGGACAACGGCGGCCGCGACTACCGTGGCGCCCCGCTCTACCGTGGCCGCCCCGATATCGGCGCCGTCGAGGGGGCGCCGGCCGGCCGCGCTTGACCTTGTCGCAGCGGCAGGGTTTCTACTGGCCACATGCGCATCGGAGAAATCGCCGCGCTCGTCGGAGTCACCTCCCGGACCGTGCGGCACTACCACCACATCGGTCTGCTGCCCGAGCCCCAGCGGCGCGCCAACGGATACCGGGTCTACACCCTCCGGGACGCCGTCCTGCTGGCCCGGATCCGGCGGCTGACCGAACTCGGGCTCGCACTGGACGAGGTGCGGGACGTCCTCGCGGACGACGCCGGGCGTGAGCTGACCGAGGTGCTGGGCGAGCTGGACGCCGATCTCGCCCGTCAGGAACACGAGATCCAGCAGCGCCGCAAGGTGCTGGCGACGCTGCTGGACGGCCCGCTCACACCGGACGCGCCGCTCTCCCCCGCGCTCATCGAGCTCCTGAAGGCGGCGCCCGCCACCTCCTCGCCGTCCGCCGCCAAGGACCGCGAGCACCTGATGCTGCTGGAGGGGATGATCGGCGCGGACGCGGTGTACGCGGCGCTGCGGCCGCTGGCCGGGGACCCCGCCGTGCTCCCGCTGTACGAGCGGCTGGACGAACTGGAGGGGGCCGCGGCGGACGATCCGCGGATCGCGCCGCTGGCCGAGGAGTTGTTCGCCGCCGTACCGGACGAGGTGCTGGCGGCCATCCCGGACAGCGGCCCGACGGCGACCGGCTTCGAGCAGGCGCTGCTCGACGACTACTCGCCCGCCCAGGCCGAGGTGGTGCGCCGGGTGATGCGGCAGCTGACCGCCCGGCTCAGCAGGAACACGTCATGAACCGGCCATCCGCACGGGCGGCGGTGTGGGCGAAAGGCGTGGCGGAGGCCCTGGTCCCGCTGGTCGCGCGCCGGCTCGTGCGGCACGAGGTCCGGGCCCTGCACAGCCTCGGGCTGTGGGTGCTGCGCCGCCGCCACCAGGTCCCCGAGGGGGCGCTGGCCGTCGCCTACACCGGACCCCAGACGGCCATGATGTACGGGATGATCTTCGTGTCCGTCATCGAGACGGTGGCGCTGGCCCTGGTGATCCCCTGGCCGGTGGTGCACGCGATCCTGCTCGTCATCGATCTGTACGGGGTGGTGCTGATCCTCGCTCTGCACGCGTCCTGTGTGGTCCGGCCGCATGTCGTGGGGTCCGACGGCTCGCTGCGGGTCCGCTACGGCGCACTGTTCGACCTGCGGGTCCCGGCCGCCACCATCGCCGGCGCCCGGGTCGACCGGCGCTATCCGGACGGACGGCTGGTGCGGCTGAGCCCGGACGGGGTGCTCGACCTCGCGGTGGGCAGCCAGACCACGGTGACGGTGGAGCTGACGGAGCCGGTGCCGTTCGTACGGCCCCTCGGGCGCCGGGGCGTCGCCCGTACGCTCCGGTTCCACGCGGACGACCCGCGGGCGGCGGTCGCCGCGCTCACCCGGGCCCGGACCGGGGTGGCGCCGGATCCGTCAGCGGCGCCGCAGTGACGGGTCGAGCAGCGCGGGCGGAGTGTCGTGCTTCTCGTGCGCGGCGAGGTCGGTGCCGGGGGCCACGATCGCGTCGATCGCGTCCAGCACATCGGCGGAGAGCACGGTGTCGGCGGCGGCGAGCTGCGTGTGCAGATGGTCCAGTGTGCGCGGGCCGACGAGGGCGCTGGTCACGGCGGGATGCGCGGTGACGAATCCGAGCGCGAGCTGGATCATGGTCAGACCGGCCTCGTCGGCGACCTTGGCCAGCCGCTCGACGGCGTCGAGCCGGGCCCGGTTCGAGGGGGTGGTGACATCGAAGCGCTCCGGCATCATCGCCGAGCGGCTGGTGCTGATGGACCGGCCCTCGCGGATGGCGCCCGACAGCCAGCCCGAGGCCAGCGGGCTCCACACCAGCACGCCGAGCCCGTACTCCTCGGTGACGGGCAGTACGTCGCGCTCGATCCCGCGCTGCAGGATCGAGTAGCTGGGCTGTTCGGTGACATAGCGGCTCAGGCGGTGTTCCTGGGCGGCCCACTGGGCCTGGACGACGCGGTGGGCGGGAACGTCGAGGAGCCGAAGTAGCGGATCTTCCCCGCGCGCCGCAGGTCGGTGAGCGCCGACAGCGTCTCCTCGTCGCTGGTGGCCGGGTCCCATCGGTGGATCTGGTAGAGATCGACGTGGTCGACGCCGAGCCGGCGCAGGCTGTTGTCCAGCTCGGTGACCAGCCAGCGGCGTGAGCTGCCCCGGTGGTTGGGCTCGTCGCCCATGGGCAGCCCCGCCTTCGTGGCCAGCACGATGTCGTCGCGGCGGCCGGCGATGGCCTTGCCGACCATCTCCTCCGACTCACCGGCGCTGTACATGTCGGCGGTGTCGATGAGGTTGATCCCGGCCTCGAGGGCGGCATCGACGAGGGCGGTGGCCTCGTCCTGGGTGGTGCGCCCGATCCTGCCGAAGTTCATCGCGCCGAGCGCGAGGGAGCTGACCTGCACACCGGTGCGGCCCAAGGTGCGGTACTGCATGAGCGTGTTCCTCCACTGCGGGAAAGCGTGGTGGCATCGCGGAGCGCGATGCGTGGTTTGGTCGCCGGGCCCCCGCTCTGACATCATGGGCAAACGGAACCTGGCTCCGGTAACGATACGGAACGTCGTTCCGCTTTGCAAGCGCGACAGCGGAGGGAGCGGCGCGGTGAGCGACGGCAACAAGGGCGCGGGGCCCTCGGCCCGGTCCAAGCGGGCGGACGCCCGGCGCAATCAGGAGAACCTGCTCGACGCGGCCGCCTCGGTGTTCGTCACCTCGGGCGTGGAAGCGCCGGTGCGCGACATCGCGGCCGAGGCCGGTGTCGGCGTGGGCACGATCTACCGCCACTTCCCGACCCGGGCGGACCTGATCATCGCCGTCTACCGGCACCAGGTCGAGGCCTGCGCCGAGGCCGGTCCGGCCCTGCTGGCGAGCAGCGCGACACCGCATGCCGCACTGGGGCAGTGGATCAATCTCTTTGTCGACTTCCTGGTCACCAAGCACGGCCTCGCCGCCGTGCTGCGGTCCGACAACACGAGCTTCGACACGCTGCACTCGTACTTCATCGACCGCCTCCTGCCCGTGTGCACCCAACTGCTCGACGCGGCGGCCGACGCCGGGGAGATCCGGCCCGACCTGAAGGCGTACGAGCTCATGCGCGGCGTCGGGAACCTCTGCATCGGCGCCGAGCACGACCCGAGTTACGACGCTCGCCGGCTGGTCGCACTCCTCATCGCGGGGCTGCGCCAACCGCGGTGACCGCGACCGATTTCTGAGTACGTACCTGAGTATCCGGACGGATACGGAGCCGACCGCATCCGCCCATCCTTGTCCGCATGAGTGAGACACCGGTCAAGCAGCAGAGCACGGCCGCGTTCTACGGTCAGGCGATCGCCTCCTTCGCCGTCGCCATGGCCGCCACCGCCATCGGCATCTTCCGGCTGAGCGCCGACGCCTGGGTGCGCGGCTTCCTCGCCATCTCCGTGCTCTACCTGGTGACCTCGGCCTTCACCCTGGCCAAGGTGATCCGGGACCGGCAGGAGGCCGGGCAGATCGTCAGCCGGGTCGATCAGGCGCGGGTGGAGAAGCTGCTCGCGAACCACGACCCGTTCGAGAAGCTGTAGACCCGCCGCGCGCCGCCCGGCGCTACTCGTCGATGACGAGCCCCTTGGCCTCGAGCACCGCGGCCGGCCGGCTGACCTCGATCACGCTCTTCCCCGCCCGGTAGGCGGCGATATACGCGTCTTCCGCGTCGCCAGCACATCGCCGAAGGAGCCCGCCTCCGCGTACTGGCCGGCGGAGACCACGATGACATCGCCGGGGCGGGCGTGGGCGATAGCCACCTGGAGCACCGGGTGGTGACGCGCAGCATGTGGCTCCTTCAGGTGTTCAGGAAAGGTCCGCACCGGCGCGGGCGATGCCCTCGCAGGCCGCGGTGAGGATGTCGTGGGAGGTGGCGAAGGCGATCCGGAAGTACCGCGGTGCGCCGTACGCGGCACCGTGGATCACCGCCACCCGCCGTGACTCCAGCAGATGGGCGGCGAACTCCTCGTCGGGGCGGATCTCGTCGCCGGACGGGGTGCGCCCGCCGATGACCCCGGCGCAGTTGACGAAGGCGTAGAAGCCACCGCTGGGCGGGGTGCAGGAGAGACCGGGGGTGTCATTGATCCGTTTGACCGCCTCGTCGCGGCGCCCGCGGTAGACGGACACGCAGTCGCGGACGAAGCTCTGGTCGCCGGTGAGCGCGGCGGTGGCGGCGGCCTGGCCGATGGACGAGGGGCACGAGGAGATCTGGGACTGCAGGGTGTTGATGGCGCCGACGAGTTCGGCGTTGCCCGCGCCGTATCCGATCCGCCAGCCGGTCATCGCATAGGTCTTGGAGACGCCGTTGGTGAGGAACACCCGGTCGGTCAGGCGCGGTTCGACACCCGCCACGCTGGGGACGCGGCCCGGCTCGTACCAGATCTCGTCGTAGATCTCGTCGGTGAGCACCTGGACGTGGGGGTGGTCGAGCAGCACCTCGGCGAGCGCACCCAGCTCCCCGGCGGTGCAGGCCGCGCCCGTCGGGTTGCTCCTGGAGGTACGGCGGATCGTCGAGCCGGCCATCCAGGTCAAGCTCTCCCTCTGCGCCTCCGGCCATCAGCCGCTGCCGGAGCCCGCCCATGCCGTGCACGACCTGTTCCACGAGCTGATCACCGACTTCGGCCAGCCCGTCGCGCGTTCACCCACCCGGGGGCGGTCCGCTGGTGCCCCGTACCGTCAGCTTGGGATCCAGTACCGCCTCCCTCGGCTCCGACACCGCGTTCTCCAGCCGCTCCACGGCGAACCGCACCGCGTACTCGGCCATGAGCACCGCGTCCTGGCGGACGGTGGTCAGGCCGATCGGCATCAGATGGGAGAGGTGGCTGTCGTCATAGCCCACGACCGACAGATCGCGCGGAACCTCGACACCCGCCCGCGCCAGGGTCATCAACAGCCCCATCGCACAACGGTCGTTGCCCGCGAGGACCGCCGTCGGCAGGGGCCGGCCGTGGTCGCGCTCGGCCAGCAGCAGCCGCCCCGCGTCGATGCCCGACTGCTCGGTGTGCTCGCCCGGGATCACCCGTAGCTCCCGCTCCAGGCCGTGGCGGCGCATCGCGGTCCGGTAGGCGCGGCGGCGCTCGGCCGAGCCCGGTCCGCGGCCGCCGTCGATGTGCACGATCCCGCGGTGGCCCAGTTCGACGAGGTGCTCCATGGCCTGCCGTACGCCCTTGCCCTCGGCCGTGTGCACGCTGTCGACGCGGGCGTGGGGCACTCGGCGGCCGACGGAGACGGCGACCGTGCGGTGTCCCAGGGCGTCGAGGTCGGCGGGCTGTGCGTCGGGGCCGAGCAGGATCACCGCCTCGCAGCGGTGGCCGAGGAGCGCCTCGACGGCCCTGGCCTCGCCACGCCCCCGAGTGGTCGCGGAGAGCAGGACGTCATAGCCGAGCCGCTCGGCCTCGGGGTAGATGCCCTCGACGAGGTCGGCCTGGAAGGGCTGGTGCACGGTGAACATCACGCCGAGGGTGCGGCTGCGGCCGCGGGCCAGCAGCCGGGCCGCGCTGTCGGGCCGGTATCCGATCTCGTCGGCGACGCGCAGCACCCGGTCGCGGGTCCGCGGGCTCGCCCCCGGCTGATCGCGGAAGACGATCGAGACCAGTGCCCGGGACACGCCCGCCTGCTCGGCGACGTCCGCCATGGTGGGCCGCTGCTTGCCCGATGTTTCCACCTGTGACCACCCTCCGACGCAGCCCAACCTTACGGGCAGTCGTGAAATCCTCCGGCAACAAGCTATTGACATGACATTCGGACAGCGGCCATCGTACTCGCCTGGAGCGCGCTACTAGAGCGCGCTAGTCGACCCCGTTCCCCTCGATCCGCGACCCCGTCCTCGTCCCCCTCCACCGAAGGACACGCCATGGCAACGGCGCCATCCCCCCTCCGCACCACCGCGGGCAACCTGTGCCTGGGTTCCGCCCCCGACTCCTGGGGGGTCTGGTTCCCCGAGGACGAGCACCAGGTGGCGTACACCCGATTCCTCGACGAGCTGGCAGCGGCCGGCTACCAGTGGCTGGAGCTCGGTCCGTACGGCTATCTGCCCACCGACCCGCCGCGGCTGAAGGCCGAGCTCGACGCGCGCGGTCTGCGGGTCTCCGGCGGCACCGCGTTCGGGGCGCTGCACCGCCCCGGCGCCTGGGACGAGACGCTCGCCCATGTGCGTGACGTGGCCGAGCTGACCGCCGCCGCGGGGGCTCACCACCTGGTCCTGATCCCGCCCATGTTCCGGGACGAGAAGACCGGCGACTACACCGAGCCGCCCGAGCTGACCGCCGAGCAGTGGGCGGGCTTCGGCCGGTCCGCCGACCGGCTGGGCAAGCTCCTGCTGGACGAGTACGGCATACGTCTGGTCATCCACCCGCACGCCGACAGCCACATCCAGACCCAGCCGGAGATCGAGCGACTGCTCAACGAGTCCGACAGCCGTTACACCAACCTCTGTCTGGACACCGGACACGTGGCGTACGGCGGCGGTGACAACCTCGATCTGATCCGCCGCTTCGGCGAGCGTGTCGGCTACGTCCACATCAAACAGATGGATCCCACCGTGCTCGCCCAGGTGGCCGCCGAGAACCTCTCCTTCGGCGAGGCCGTCAAGCGCGGCGTATGTGTCTCCCCACCCGCCGGTGTGCCGAACCCGGCCGATGTGGTGGCCGAACTCACCGCTCTCGACGCCGAGTTGTTCGTCATCGTCGAGCAGGATCTGTATCCGTGCGCGCCCGATGTGCCGTTGCCCATCGCCGTCAGCACCCGTGAGCACCTGGCCGGCTGCGGCCTCACCGGAACCCGACGCCCGACCCTCGACCGGTAGGAGGCGGCCATGGACGTCAGGAACGACGCGGCACAGGTCCCCGCCCCGGCCACCGCCATCACCGACCCCGCCCCGCCGGGGGTCTCCCGGCGGCTGCGCATCATCACCGTCGTCGCCACCTTCGGCGGTCTGCTCTTCGGCTACGACACCGGCGTCATCAACGGCGCGCTGCCGTACATGACCGACGACCTGGGCCTCACCGCGGTCACCGAGGGCATGGTCACCAGCTCGCTGCTCCTCGGTGCCGCGCTCGGCGCGATCACCGGCGGACGGCTGTCGGACGCGCGCGGACGGCGGCGCACCGTCCTCACCCTGGCCGTGCTGTTCTTCATCGGCGCGCTCGGCTGCACCCTGGCCCCGACCACCGCGGTCATGATCGTGGCGCGGTTCGTCCTCGGTCTCGCGGTCGGCGGGGCGTCGGTGACCGTGCCGGTCTACCTCGCGGAGATCTCACCCGCCGAGCGGCGTGGTGCCCTGGTCACCCGCAATGAGCTGATGATCGTGAGCGGTCAGCTGCTGGCCTTCACCTCCAACGCGATCATCGCCCAGGTGGGCGGCGAGTCGGGCGGCATCTGGCGCTGGATGCTGGTCCTGGCCACGCTTCCGGCCGTCGTGCTGTGGTTCGGCATGCTGGTGATGCCGGAGAGCCCGCGCTGGCTGGCCTCCCAGAGCCGGTTCGCCGACGCGCTCGATGTGCTCGAGCAGGTCCGCTCCCGGCAGCGGGCCGAGGCCGAGCTGAGCGAGGTGTCCGCGCTCGCCATCAGGGAGGAGCGGGAGAAGCTCGGTGGCTGGCAGGACATGAAGGCCACCCCATGGGTGCGCAAGCTGATGTTCGTCGGCTTCGGCATCGCGATCGTGCAGCAGATCACCGGCGTCAACACGATCATGTACTACGGCACCCAGATCCTCACCGACGCCGGGTTCGCCTCGGACAGCGCGCTGACGGCGAACATCGCCAACGGCGTGATCTCGGTGCTGGCCACCTTCGTGGGCATCTGGCTGCTGGGCCGCGTCAACCGCCGCCCGATGCTGATGACCGGGCAACTCGGCACCACCACCGCCCTGTTGCTGATCGGGCTGGTCTTCCCGTCCCTGGTCTCCGGGATCGGGATCTCCAACACCTTCTTCCTCTTCGTGGTGGCGAGCCTGCTCTCGCTCACCTTCGTCAAGCTCCATGTCCCCGAGACCAAGGGCCGCACGCTCGAAGTGCTCGAAGCCGAACTCCGGACGCGCTACTCCTGACCCCGCTCTCCAAGGAATCCACCATGACCGTACATATAGGTGTGATCGGCGCCGGAATGATCGGCCAGGACCACATCCGGCGGCTCACCGAGGTCATCACCGGTGCCGCGGTCACCGCCGTGACCGATATCGACCAGGCCCGCGCCGCCGAGGCGGCCTCCCGTATCGGTGCCGCCGCGCTGCCCACCGGCAGCGACCTGGTCCGCTCCCCGACGTGGACGCCGTCCTCGTCACCTCCTGGGGCCCCACCCACGCGGAGCACGTTCTCGGCGCCATCGCGGTGGGCAAGCCGGTGTTCTGCGAGAAGCCACTCGCCACCACCGCCGAGGACTGTCTGCGCATCGTACGCCGCCACCGTCATCACCGATGCCGCCGTCCAGTCCCTGGAGTCGGGCGGCCAGATCATCACCGTCGACATGAAGCCCCGACCCGCCTTCTACGGAGCCACCTCGTGAAGATCGCACTCGACCCCTATATGCTCCGCGCGCTGCCGCTCGACGAGATGGTGCGCACGGTCGCCGAACTCGGCTACGAATACATCGAGTTGTCCCCGCGCGACGACTTCATGCCGTTCTTCCGCCACCCGCGGGCGGACGACGAGCGCGTCGCGGAGCTGAAGCGGGCCCTGCGCGCACACGGTGTCCAGCTCTCCTCCGTACTGCCGCTGTACAAGTGGTCCTCGCCCGACGAGACCGAGCGGCAGACCGCCGTCCGCTACTGGAAGCGGATGATCGAGATCACCGCCGACCTCGGCTGCCCGCTGATGAACTCGGAGTTCAACGGCCGCCCCGAGCGCGCCGCCGAGAGCGAGGCCGCCTTCTGGCGCTCGCTCGAGGAGCTGCTGCCGGTCTTCGAACGCGAGGGCATCGCGCTCAACCTCGAGGCCCACCCGGACGACTTCTGCGAGGAGAACACCCCCGCGGTCGACCTGGTCCGCGCCATCAACAAGCCGTGGGTGAACTACCTCTACTGCGCTCCGCACACCTTCCACCTCTCGGGTGCGGAGCCGGCGGCGGACATCGCGGCGATGATGGCTTACGCGGGCGACAAGCTCCAGCATGTGCACATCGCGGACTCCTTCAACCACAAGGGTTCGTCCGGGCTGCGCTACATCCTCAACCCGCCCGGCACCCCCGCCCGCATCCATCAGCACCTGGACATCGGCCAGGGCGAGGTCGACTGGGACACCTTCTTCGGCACCCTCCGCGAGCTGAACTTCGACGGTGTCGCCACGTCCTGCGTCTTCGCCTGGGAGGAGCGGGCCCGGGAGTCCTCCGCCTTCATGCTGAACCGCATCCGCAAGGAGCTCGCCGCGTGAGACACGGCGGCCGGGCCCGGGTGGACCGCCACCCGGGCCCGGCCGCCACCGGTCTGGAGCAGGCGGGCGGGTCAGTCGCGCAGCGCCCGCAGATGGGCGCTGCGGACGTCGGCGGTCTGGCCCTGCACCACCAGGAACAGGCCCTCGCGGGCCAGCCGCTGGGCGGGGCTGCCGAGGCCGAAGGCCCGGCCGCCGCCCGCCACGATCGCCGCGGTGGTGGCGCGCAGCACGTCATAGGCCCGGGTCTTCACCGCGAGCCGGTCCGCCAGGCGCTCGCCCGGCGGTACCTCGTCCACCAGCGCGTACGCCTCCCGGCGCACCGCGCGCAGCCGTTCGCCCAGCACCTGCGCCGTCTCCTTCGCCTCCGCGTCCCCGGCGGCCTCCAGCAGATCCAGGGCGGCGCCGGCCACGCCGAACACGGCCGGGTTGGGGTTGGTGTTCTTCGGCCGGTCCGCGACCGCCCACTCCTCGTAGGGGCCGCGCCAGACCACCGCGTCCTCGGGCACCACCAGGCCGTCCAGCTCCAGGCCGACCGTGCGGGTGCCGGTCAGCGCGGCGAGTTCGAGCCGCGGTGTGGGCCGCAGACCGGGCTGCTCACGGGCGTCCGCGAAGGCGAACAGCGCCTCGCCGTCGTCGGTGACCCCGGCGAGCAGCATCACCTCGTTCAGGCCCCAGCCGGTGTACCACGGCACCCGGCCGTCGAAGCGCCTGCCGCCCGGGACCCGGGTGACCCGCACCGGTGTGCGCGGGAAGGCCCGCAAATGGGAGAAGGCGACACCGGACAGCAGCGTGCCGTCGCACAGCGGGCGCAGCAGCCACTCGCGCGCCGGGGAGCCGGACGCGGCGAGCATCCTGACCGGGCTGTGGTGCTGGGTCTGGACGAAGTAGGTGGAGCAGCACGCCCCGGCGAGGATTTCGGCGATCTCGCGGGCCACCGCGTCCGGTGCCTGCGCCCCGCCGTACGCCGCCGGCCCGCTCACCCCGAGCACTCCGGACCTCTTGACCTCGGCGATCGCGGCCGGGGAGACGCCCTCGCGGTCGGCGGCCTCGGCGCCGGGCGCCAGCACCTCATGGGCGAGGCGCCGGGCCACCTCGATCAGTGTGGGGGCCGGGGCGGTCATGACCGCTCCTGGGCGCCGGGGGACGCCAGACCGGCCAGCAGCAGGCGCATGCCGCGGTGGAAGTGGGAGTCCCAGTCGTCCTCCTCCAGGAGCGGGAAGTGTCCGGCGAGGGTGGGGTATTCGTCGATGTGGGCGCGGATGTGGGCGTCCACGGCCGAGCGGGTCGCCGCCTCGTCGGAGCGCTGCCGCCACACCGCTTCGGAGGAGGCGGAGCCGATCACATAGTGGGTGATGGTGGCCGCGGCGGAGGACAGATGGACCCCTTCGAAGCCGCCGGTGGTGAGCGCGGTGTAGGCGAACTCCGAGCGGCGCAGCGCGTTGGGCCCCATGAGGGGGCGGGAGTTGGCCAGGGGCGCGGCCCATGGGTGGCGCAGCAGGACCGAGCGCAGGCCGGTCATGAACGCCTCGATGTCCTCCTGCCATGAGGCGCTGTGCCGCTCGGGGAGGTCGAGTTCGGCGAAGACCGCGTCGAGAGCCAGGTCCAGGACGTCGTCCTTGGTGGCCACATGCCAGTAGAGGCTGGTCGCGTGGGCGCCGAGCCGCTCGGCCAGCCGGCGCATGCTCAGTTTCTGCACACCGTCGCGGTCCAGCAGCTCGACGGCGGTGGCGGTGATTCGCTCATGTGACAGCTGAGGCCGTGGGCGGGGGGTCTTCCCGGGCCGGAACCACACCGCTCCCGGCGCGTTGTCCAGCACCTTCTTCCCCTGCTCCGCGTGCGTTCCCTTGTTCCCGTCCGGCTTCGCGCTCACGAGTCCGCAGCCTACCCCGTTGCCGTCACCGCTCGATCGCTCCTACAGTACTCGGAGAATCCAACAGTGTAGGAGAACGGAGAGTCATGAGCGACGAGGAAGGCCATCCGCGCCGGTGGGCGATCCTGGTGGCCCTGTGTGCCGCCCTGCTCGTGATCGTCATCGACAACACCGTCCTGCATGTCGCGGTGCCCGCCGTCGGCGAAGCCTTCGATGCCTCGACGGACCAGCTCCAGGCGGTGATCGACGCCTATGTCGTGGTCTTCGCCGGGCTCCTCCTCACCGCCGGGGTGCTCTCCGACCGCTACGGCAGGCGGCGCACCCTCGTCGTGGGGCTGCTGGTCTTCGGGGCGGCGTCGGCGCTGGCCGCGGCGGCCCCGTCGGTGTGGTGGCTGATCGCGGCGCGGGCGTTCATGGGGGTGGGTGCGGCGCTGGTGATGCCCGCGACGCTCGCGGTGCTCGTCGTGGTCTTCCCCGACCGGGAGCGCCCGCGGGCCTTCGCGGTGTGGAGCGCGGTCGCCTCCGTCGGCATGGCGGCGGGACCCCTGCTCGGGGGCGCCCTGGTGGACGCGTGGAGCTGGGCGGGGGTCTTCCTGATCAACGTACCCGTGGTGGCGGTGGCCCTGTTCGGGGTCGTACGGCTGGTGCCCGAGAGCCGGGCGCCCGACGGCCGGGGGCTGGATCCGTACGGCGCCGTCCTGGTCACCGCGGGCGTGACCGGCCTGGTGTGGGCCCTGATCGAGGCCCCGGCGCACGGATACACCGCGCCCGCGGTGGTGGCCGGGGCGGCGGTGGCGGTGCCGGCGCTGGTCGGCTTCGGCGTACGGCAGAGCCGCTCCGCGACGCCGATGGTCGATCTGCGGCTCTACCGCGACCGGCGGTTCTCCGGGGCCGGTTTCGCGGTGGCGGTGATGACGATCGCCACGGGCAGCACCCTCTTCGTACTGAGCCAGTATCTGCAACTGGTGCTCGGCCACAGCGCGTTCGGGACCGGGCTCGCCGCGGTGCCACTCGCGGCCGGGGTCGTCGCGGGCTCGGCCGTGGGCGGCCGGGCCCCGGCCAGATTCGGGGCGCGGGCCTGCGTCGTCGCCGGATTCACCGTCACCGCGGCCGGATTCGCGGTGCTGGCCTCGCTCTCCGGGAGCGGCGGCTCCGCGGCGGTGTCCGTCGGGCTGGGGCTGGCGGGCCTCGGATCCGGTATCGCGGGGCCCTCGGCGACCAGCACGGTCCTGGGCGCGGTGCCGCCCGAGCGGGCCGGTATGGGCTCCGCGCTCAACGACACCCACCAGCAACTGGGCATCGCCCTGGGCGTGGCCGGGCTGGGCAGCCTGCTCGCCACCGTCTACCGGGGCAAGTTGCCGGACGGTCTGCCCGAGGACGCGAAGTCCTCGCTCGGCGCCACCCTGTCGTACGCCCGGGACCGCGCGGACGGCGCGGACGGCGGGGACGGCGGGGCACTGGCCGAGGCGGCCCGCTCGGCCTTCACCGACGCCCAGTCCGTCACGATGAGCGTCGGGGTGGCGGCCGCCCTGATCGGCGCGGCGGTGGCGCTGCTCGCCCTGCCGGGGCACACCACCCGGGCGGCACCCGAGCCCGTATCCGAGGAGATGGCACAGCCGGGATCACAGCGGGACACGCAGTGAGGACCGGCCCTTCCGCCAGCTGTCCAGGACCTCGTCGGCGAAGCGGTCCTCCAGGAACACGGTGGCATCGACGCCGAACGCCACGTCCGCGGCGAGCCCCGGTTCGCGCTTCAGCAGGCCGTCGATCACCCCGTGGCGTACGACCTGCTCGTGGACGGCGTCGGCCTCCACGTGCTCGGTGTAGAAGAACACCGCCGCCTCGCCCGCGCCCAGCCGTCGCAGCGCCTGGGCCAGCCGGTCGGAGGCGGGCGAGGAGGTGATCTCGACGGTGGCGAAGTGGCCCACCAGGGCGCCGCGCAGCGCCCTGTGCAGCCCCAGCAGCGACATCATGTTGACCACCGCCAGCATCCGCGCCGACGTGGCATCCAGATAGTGGTCGTACGTGGGGTCCAGATCCAGGTCGGCCATGAGATCGGCGAACAGCTCCGCATGCACCCGGTCCCCGTGCCCGGCCCCGAACTCGTCGTACTCCACGGCCGCCATCGCCGCCTTGGCCCGGCCCCGCAGCCGTGGCAGGACCCACACATGCGGGTCGGCCTCCTTGAGCTGGTAGAGCGACCGATGCGCGATGTACTCACGCATCTGCCACAGCTCGCCCTGGTCCCGGAGAAAGTGCGATACGCCCGTCCCCTCGGCGGGCTCCACCAGCAGCCCGGACACGGCGGCGGCCGGGTCGTCGTGCGTGGTGGCATCCGAGCGCAGCGCGTCCAGGAAGCGCCGCTCAAGCGCCTGCCGCATCCGGAGCAGCTCCGGATCCCACTCCCATGCGTCGTCCACACCGGAGAAGCCCTGGTAGTGGAGTTCGTAGCACATGTACAGCGCGAGCTGCAGATCGTCGCCGTACGGATCGGCCTCCCGGAGCGACCGGCCACCGGGCAGCGTCGGCCTGTTGGGCTCGCGTACGAGGGCACGGACGAGCGCGCCGGACACCTCTCCCCGCGCCGCGGGCAAGGGCGCCGGCCGGGTCGTCGTCGCGGGCCGTGTGTCGTTCACCGTTCCTTCCGCTCCGTCCGCCGCTGTCGTGGTGGGCCGTGGCCTCGCGGACCGGGTTCCCCTCCGGCTACGTCCTGGTCACCCCCACCTCGAGCTGACCCGTGCCGTACATCGGCCGGCACCCGAGCGTCAGCCGCATTGCACACGGCCCGACCCCAGCCGGTCGTCGAGGCCCGCCGAAGGCGAGGAGGTCGGTGCGGAACACCTCGTCCCCCAGGACCTCGACGACCTCCGGGTCGGCGGACGAGTGCCCCTCCGCCTGCGGAGGAAACCGCTGCTCAGCGCTCCTTGCGCGAGCGGTGGAAAAGCCACGCCGCGGGTACGAACCAGCAGCTCACAAACCAGAGCAGGGCCGCGGCCGCCAGCCAGAACGCGGTGGTGTCGGCCACGACGACACGCAGGATCAGCAGCAGCGCCGACGCCACCGTGCACAGCAACAGCACCAGCCCGGCCACGGTGAAGCGAGAGGCCCAGTCCACCGTTTCCGGCTTCACCCGGCGTCCGGTGACGATCCGGTGCAGGGAGACCGGTGCGATCAACGCGCCGGTGGCCGCCGCCCCCAGAAGTACGGTCACGACGTAGATGCCCCGGTCCACCTGGCCCAGCTCGTGGAAGCGCGGGGTGAAGGCGACCGTGAGCAGGAACGCGAACAGAATCTGCACGCCCGTCTGCGTCACCCTCACCTCCTGCAGCAACTCGGTCCACTTGCGGTCGGCCCGCTCCTCGCGGGTCTCCACACGGCCGGACCGAGCCGCACGGCCGCCGTTCCCCGGCCCTTCGTGGTCGTCGTGCGTCAACGTGACCTCCTTAGCGTCCACCCCCGGGTTCCCAGCCGCTGGGAAAGGCACATGCCACGAAGGAGGCCGCCGGTCGCCTTCGCCCCGGCCCGCCTCGGATCACCTCAGCACGGCGACCGCGAACGCGATGCAGAAGGTCACGAACAGCGCCACAAAGAGCCAAATGACGATCGTGGGGCCCTTCGACCAGCCCTTCGTGGGGTTGTACGTCTCGCGGGGTCCCGCCTCCGAGAGGCCGCCCTCGGCCGGTGGGGTCTCGCCCGGGGGCACGCCCACACTCGGCCGAAGTCCGGGAGGTCCGGGAGGTGCGGGCGGTGCGGGCGGTCCGGGCGGTCCGGGCGGTCCGGGCGGTCCGGGGGTGGTTGCATGACTTCCGGGAGGCCCGGGACTTCCGGTTGCCCCGGGAGGCCCGGCAGGCCCGGGAGTGCGGTCGGGATGCGGGTTCTGGTCCATGTCCGATGCGCTCCTTTCCGCCTGCGGCGCGCCGGCTCCCCCGGTCCGCCACCCCGTTCGAGGCGCCGTCCCCGGTGGACTCTTCCCACCATACGGCGGAAGAGAGACCGGGCACGGCCCGGCGTTCGCGGCACACCGTGAGCGTCACAGTCGCTCGGCGTTCGTGGCGGCGTCGGTGTGGAACACCAGGTGTCCGTCCGCGACCTCCACCCGGGCCCGGTCGCCGGACGCGATCTCGCCGTCCAGCAGCAGTCGCGACAGCCGGTTGTCCACCTCCCGCTGGATGGTGCGGCGCAGCGGCCGGGCACCGTACGCGGGTTCATGGCCGCGCCGCGCGATCCAGTCGACGGCCTCCGGGGCGAATGCGACGGTGACGCCCTGGGCGTGCAGCCGACGGCGGGTCTCCTCCAGCAGCAGATCGGTGATCTGGCGCAGATGCTCGTCCGTGAGCTGCCGGAAGACCACGATCTCGTCGATGCGGTTGAGGAACTCGGGCCGGAAGTGCTCGCGCAGCGGTCGCAGGACGCGCTCGCGCCTGGCCTGCTCGTCGGTCTCGGCGTCCGCGGTACCGAAGCCGAGGGCACCGCGGCCGCCGATGGCCTCGGAGCCGAGGTTGCTGGTCATCACGACGACCGTGTTGCGGAAGTCGACCGTACGGCCGTGGGCGTCGGTGAGCCGGCCGTCGTCGAGCACCTGGAGCAGTGTGTTGAACACGTCCGGATGCGCCTTCTCGATCTCGTCGAACAGGAGCAGCGCGTAGGGGCGGCGGCGCACCGCCTCGGTGAGCTGTCCGGCCTCCTCGTGGCCGACGTATCCGGGTGGCGCGCCGACCAGCCGGCTGACGGTGTGCCGCTCCTGGTACTCGCTCATGTCCAGGCGGACCATCAGGTCCTCGCTGCCGAACAGCGCCTCGGCCAGCGCCCGTGCCAGCTCGGTCTTGCCGACGCCGGT
This sequence comes from Streptomyces rugosispiralis, assembly GCF_024505145.1. GTDB lineage: Bacteria > Actinomycetota > Actinomycetes > Streptomycetales > Streptomycetaceae > Streptomyces > Streptomyces rugosispiralis. Next base: position 616,341 of record NZ_JANIAA010000001.1, read on the forward strand.
CGGGCCGAGGAAGAGGAAGCTGCCGATGGGGCGGCCGGGGTCGGCGAGACCGGCCCGGGAGCGCAGCACCGCCTCGGCGACGGCGCCCACGGCCTCGTCCTGCCCGATGACCCGCTCGCGCAGGTGTTCCTCCAGGCCGAGCAGGCGGGCCTTCTCCTCCTGGGTGAGGCTGCTGACCGGGATCCCGGTCTGGCGGGAGACCACCTCGGCGATGTTCTCGGCGGTGACCTCGAGGCTCTGCCCGTCGTCGGGCTCGGTGGGGCCGTCGGCCTCGATCCGGCGGTTCAACTCGCCGATGTGGTCGCGCAGTTCGGTGGCGCGCTCGTACTCCTCCGCCGCCACCGCCTGGTCCTTGTCCCGGGTCAGCCGCTCGACCTCGCGTTCCAGGGTGCGGGTGTCGGTGCCCTTGGTACGCGAGCGCAGCCGCACCCGGGCACCGGCCTGGTCCACCAGGTCGATGGCCTTGTCGGGCAGGAACCGGTCGGTGAGATAGCGGTCGGACAGCTCCACGGCGGCGAGCAGCGCCTCATCGGTGAAGCGGACCTGGTGATGGGCCTCGTAGCGGTCGCGCAGACCGCGCAGGATCTCCACCGCGTCGGCGGCGGAGGGCTCCGGGACCAGGACGGGCTGGAAGCGCCGGGCCAGCGCCGCGTCCTTCTCGATGTGGCGGCGGTACTCCTCCAGCGTGGTGGCGCCGATGACATGGAGTTCGCCCCGGGCCAGGGCGGGCTTGAGCATGTTGCCCGCGTCCATGGAACCGCCCTCGGCGCCGGTCGCGCCCGCGCCGACCACGGTGTGCAGCTCGTCGATGAAGACGATCAGCTCCTCGGAGTGGGTGCGGATCTCGTCGATGATGCCGCTCAGCCGCTCCTCGAAGTCACCGCGGTAGCGGGTGCCGGCGACGACCGCGGACATGTCCAGGGCGACCACCCGGCGGCCCAGCAGGATGTCGGGGACGTCTCCCTCGGCGACGCGCTGGGCGAGCCCTTCCACGATGGCGGTCTTGCCGACACCGGCGTCGCCGATCAGCACGGGGTTGTTCTTGCCCCGGCGGGACAGCACCTCGACGGTCTGCTCGATCTCCTGCTCGCGGCCGATGACCGGGTCGATCCGCCCCGCGTGGGCGAGGTCGGTCAGATCGCGGCTGAACTTGTCGAGGGTGGGCGTGTTCTGCTGCCGTCGGCCGGGCTGCTGCCCGGTCGCCATGCTCACCGGCGGGCGGCCCGGTGCGCTCTGCGGTCCGCCCTGGCCCGCGGCCGGGTCGAAGGGCAGGGAGTTGAGGATGCGCCCGGCCGTGGAGTCGTGGTTGGCGGCCAGCGCCCCGAGCATGTGCTCGGGGCCGATGTAGGAGGCGCCGCTCGCACGGGCCAGTTCGTGTGCGTCCAGCAGGGCGCGCTTGACCGCGGGGGTGATGGACAGCTGGGTGCGCCGCGGCCCCGCGCCGCTCATCCGGTCGATCTCCGCGGCCAGCGCGTCGGTGTCGGCGCCCGCCCCCGCCAGCAGCCCCCGGGTCGGCTCGGTGGCCAGCGCCGCACGCAGCAGATGCTTGGTGTCCAGATCGGCACTGCCGTGCTCGGCGGCGTAGGTGGCCGCGTCGGCGACGAGTTGCCGGGCGGGGTCGCTCATCAGGCGGCCGATGTCGATATGGCGGAGGCCGGGGCGCGGTCCGCCGCCGAGGAATCGCGCCATGAATTCCTCGAACGGGTCTGGACCGAAGTCCCCCGGACCCATGAAACCGCTGCTCATGGCCTTCCGTTCCGCGGTCCCGGCCAGGTGTCCGGACCGGGCCCGCTCTGTTGACAGGCTTGATCCTTTCCGGGCGCGGGTGCCCGAGAGGCGCCCGTATTACACCTGCGGTCGCCGGGGCGCGGACGACCACGACACATGAAGTCACCACTCGGCGACACACCGTCACCAACAGCTCGCGGTGCGACGTCCGCCGTCTTGCGAGAGCCTGGGGGCAGGGAGCGTGCCCGGCAGTCGCGCCGCACATCCGGGGTGACACCTGCACCTAGCGAGGAAGGCGGGCCGTGATGAGCGCTTCGGATACCCACGCCATGAGGCGGGGCCAGGGCGAGATGGCCCCGCCCTCGGCGATCAAGCTGAACATCAACGATCAGGTGCGGCAGCTCGAGGTGGATCCGCGGACCTCGCTGCTCGACGCGCTGCGTGAACATCTGCGCCTGAGCGGGACCAAGAAGGGGTGCGATCACGGGCAGTGCGGCGCCTGTACGGTGCTGATCAACGGCCGACGCGTCCTGTCCTGCCTGACCCTCGCCGTGATGCACGAGGACGACGAGATCATGACGATCGAGGGCCTGGGCGATCCCGACCATATGCACCCCATGCAACGGGCCTTCGTCGAGTGCGACGGCTTCCAATGTGGCTACTGCACCCCCGGCCAGATCTGTTCGGCCGTCGGCATGCTCGCCGAGGTGAAGGCGGGCTGGCCCAGCCATGTCACCACCGATGTGTCCTCGCCGCGGGTCGCGTTGACCGATGACGAGATCCGCGAGCGGATGAGCGGCAACATCTGCCGGTGCGCCGCCTATCCGAACATCGTCGCGGCCATCCGCGGCAGCGCGGAGGGAGGCGCCATATGAAGTCCTTCACCTATGAGCGGGCGACGGACACCCGGGCCGCCGTCGCCGCGGTGACCCGGCCGGGCGCGAAGTTCATCAGCGGCGGCACCAATCTGCTCGACCTGATGAAGCTCGACATCGAATACCCCAGCCATCTGGTGGACATCAGCCGGCTTCCGCTGCGGGACATCGAGGAGCTGCCGGACGGTGGACTGCGCATCGGCGCCCAGGCGCGCAACTCCGATGTGGCGGCCGACCGCCGCGTGCGCACCCGCTATCCGGTGCTGTCGGAGGCGCTGGTGTCGGGCGCCTCGGGCCAGCTGCGCAACAAGGCCTCCACCGGGGGAAATCTGGTGCAGCGCACGCGCTGTCCGTACTTCTACGACACGGCCGCGGACTGCAACAAGCGCGACCCCGGATCGGGTTGCGCGGCGATCGGCGGATTCAACCGGATCCACGCGATCCTCGGCGCGAGCGAGTCCTGCATCGCCACCCACCCCTCGGACATGGCCGTCGCGATGACCGCGCTCGACGCGGAGGTCGAGCTGCTGAGGGCCGATGGGTCGGCGCGCCGCGTCGCCATCACGGACTTCTACCGGCTGCCGGGCGACACCCCGCACATCGAGAACGTGCTGGGTGGCGACGAGATGATCACGGGCGTGCTCCTGCCCCCGCCCCTGCCGGGCCGGCAGATCTACCGCAAGGTGCGGGACCGGGCGTCGTACGAGTTCGCGCTGGTCTCGGTGGCGGCCGTCGTCTCGGTCGTCCAGGGAACGATCCGGGAGGCGCGGGTGGCGTTCGGCGGTGTGGCGCACAAGCCGTGGCGGTCCGTCGAGGCGGAGGACGCGCTGACCGACCGTCCGGCCAGGATGGACACCTATCGGGCCGCCGCAGAGGCGGCGCTGCGCGGCGCGGTCGGGCGGGGGGACAACGACTTCAAGATCGAGCTGGCCAAGCGCGCCCTGTGCCGCACGCTGGCGCAAGCGGCCGGGGCGAGCTGAGAGCCTGTGTCATATCCCCGGTCGGATCAGCGTGCGGCGTCAGGGGCACCTCCCAGCGGTAGCTGGGGGCGCGTGCCAGACGCCGCACGCCCGGCCGGGAATATGACACAGGCTCTGAGGAGGCGAGATGATCGGGCAAGCTGTGAACCGTGTCGACGGCCCGCTGAAGGCCACCGGCCGGGCCACCTACGCCTACGAGCACTGGGAGGCCGGTCAGCCGCTCTACGGCTTCATCGTCGGCGCGACGATCGGCAAGGGCCGCATCACCCGGATCGACACCGGGGACGCGGAAGGCGCGCCCGGTGTCCAGCTGGTGATGACCTACCTCAACGCCCCGGCGCAAGGCCCCCGCGACGAGTCCATTCCCTTCGAATACTGGCGCGCCCAGCCGATGTTGACCGGCCCGGACATCCACTTCTACGGCGAGCCGGTGGCGCTGGTCGTCGCCGAGACGTTCGAGCAGGCCCGGGACGCGGCCGACCTGGTCGAGGTCGAATACCGCGCCGGGCGGGGCCGTTTCGACTTCGGCGAGTTCGAGGACGACACCTACATCCCGAAGACGGTCAACGCCGGTCTCCCCACCGACACCGCGGTCGGCGACTTCGACGCCGGGTTCGCCGGTGCGGAGGTCAAGGTCGACCAGCAGTACACGACGCCGTACGAGTTCTCGCTGCCGATCGAACCGAACGCGTCCATGGTGGCACCGCGCGGCGAGGACCTGGTCGTCTACGCCAGCTGCCAGATCACCGACGCGGCGCGGGACTCGGTCGCCGGCACGCTGATGATGGACCCGGAGCGGGTGCACATCGTCACCCCCTTCGTCGGCGGCGGCTTCGGCTCCAAGCTGGGCATCCATTCCGAGACGATCCTGGCGGCGCTCGCCGCCCGCGCTCTGGGCCGGCCGGTCAAGGTCACGCTGACCCGGCAGCAGGTCTTCCAGCTCGTGGGCATGCGCCCCACGTCGAACCAGCGGGTCCGGCTGGGCGCGGGGCGCGATGGACGGCTGGCCGCGATCGCCCACGACGTCACCATGCACACCAATCCCGACGTCGAGTACGCCGAGCAGACCGCCGCCACCGTCCGCAGCCTGTACGCGGCGCCCCACCGGCTGACCAGCCACCGGCTGACGGCGCTCGACCTGCCGCGCGGGACGGACGTCCGCGCGCCGGGCGAGGCGCCGGGCATGCTCTCGGTCGAGTCGGCGATGGACGAGCTGGCCGACGCGCTCGGGATGGACCCGGTCGAACTGCGGATCCGCAACGAGCCCACCGTCGATCCCGAGCGGAACGTGCCGTACAGCGACCGGCACCTGGTGGAGTGCCTGCGCGAAGGTGCGCGCCGGTTCGGCTGGCAGAACCGCCCGGCCCCGCCCGCGAGCGTGCGCGAGGGACGGTGGCTGATCGGCTACGGCATGTCGGCCGCCATCCGGGGACACTTCCAGGGGCCGACGACCGTGCGGGTGCGGTTGGAGCCGGACGGCACCGCCGTCATCCAGACCGACATGACCGACATCGGCACGGGCACGTACACCATCCTGACCCAGGTCGGGGCCGAGGGACTCGGACTCCCGCTGGAACGGGTGCGGATCGACCTCGGGCGCTCCGATCACCCCTCCAGCTGGGGGTCCGGCGGCTCGTGGGGTGCCACCAATTCGTCCACCGCGGCGCACCGGGCGTGCGCGGCCCTGCGCACGAAGCTGCTGGACGCGGCCTGCGGCGACACACGCTCCCCGCTGCACGGCCTGGACCCGGCGGCGGCCGTGTTCTCCGACGGCGACGTGGCCATCGGCGGCGCGTCCGAGGCACTGCGCGAGATCGTCGCGCGCCACCACCCCGACGGTGTGGAGGCGGAGGGCAAGACCCGCTTCATGGGCGACGATCCGAACTACTCGGACTACTCGATCAACACCTACGGGGCCCATTTCGCCGAAGTGGGCGTCGACGCGGACACCGCCGAGGTCCGCCTGCGGCGGATGCTCAGCGTGTTCTCGGTGGGCCGCGTGTTCAACCCGAAGACGGCCCGTTCGCAGCTGATCGGCGGCATGATCTGGGGCGTCGGCGCGGCCCTCGAGGAAGAGGCCGTCGTCGACCCGCGGTCCGGCGCCTTCGTCAACCGGGACTTCGCGGGGTATCTGGTGCCGGTCCACGGTGACATCCCTCCCGATATCGAAGCCGTCGTTCTCGAGGGGTACGACGACAAGGCCAACGTCCTCGGCGCGAAGGGCATCGGCGAGGTGGGCATCTGCGGATCCGGTGCGGCGGTGGCGAACGCGGTGTTCAACGCCACGGGAGTGCGCGTGCGGGACTTCCCCATCACGATCGAGAAGCTGTTGCCCGGATTGCCTGCCATGGCCGCCTGACCCGCTGTGTCCGGAAACGGGACTGCCGGTCCCGGGCCGGGGGCCTCATCATGGCTTTGCCGGGGGAATCGGGTAGCAAGTCGATGAGGCGGGGGAGACTTTATGGACCAAGGACTCGCGGCGTTCTTAGCCAGTGCGGCGGCCCTTGCCGGCGCCCTCATCGGTGGCGGCTTCTCGGCGCGGGCCGCGCGCATCGGCGGCGAGAAGACCGTGGAGGCGGCGCGCCAGCAGGTGAGGGACCAAGCGCGGGCGGAGTCGGAGCGATGGCTCATGCAGGCCCGCCACGACGCCTACCAGGAGATCTTGGGTACCATCCAGGCGTACGCGGGTGCGCTGATCCTGCCCACGGCGGAAGCGACGGCCACGGAGGCGGCGAAGCAGCGGTTCCACTCGGCCGAGTTACGGGTCAAGGTGGTGGGCCCGGAGGCGGTCCGAAACGCGGCCCATGAGCTGTCGGTCACCCTCATCAACGTGCAACGTGTCCTCGACGACGGTGAGCCGATCAAGTCGTGGATGGCGCAAAGGATCGAGGAGCGGCACAGCGCCTTTGTCGAGGCCGTCACCGCCGTGTACGCGTGGGAGCCCGACGCCGCGGGCGACGTCCCGTAACGACCCACCGCGAACGCCTCGTTCAGCCCGCGTGGGCCTCCGTGTCAGGCGCCTCGCTCCGGGGCTTGGGCGGTACGCAGAACCATGCCAGGGCCGCGGCGGTCAGATAGGCGAGGGCTCCGATGGCCATGCTGGTGCGCAGCCCCTCACCGTAGTCGGCGGCCGTGGCGAGGAGGGTGCCGCCGAGCGCCACGCCGGTGGCGCTGCCGAGTTGACGGGTGGTGTTGAACAGCGCGGAGGCGGTCCCCGAGTACGCCGGGGGCGCGGCGCCCATGACGGTGGAGGCGGAGCCGGTGAGCGCGAAGGAGGTGCCGAATCCCGCCGCCATCATCGGGACCACCAGCAGCGGGTAGGCGGGCTCGGCTCCCGTCGCGACCCAGCCCGCCAGCCCCAGGGCCGCCAGCAGCATGCCGGTGCACACCAGCGGACGATCGCCGGTCCTGCGGGCCAGCCGCCCGGACAGGATGGACGCGAACATGGTCATCGCCACCGCGGGGAACAGCGCCAGACCGGTGACGAGGGCGCTGTAGCCGCGCTGGTGCTGGAAGTCCAGGCTGGCGGTGAACACCATGCCGTAGAAGCCGAAATTGAACAGCAGGCCGATGACGGCTCCGCCGCCCAGCGCACGGGAGCGCAGCAGTCCCGTCGGCAGAGCGGGGAAGCGGGCCAGTCGCTCGCGCACCACGAACGCCGTGCCGGCCAGTACGGACAGGCACACCCCGGCGAGAACGGCCGGATCGGACCATCCGCGCCGGCCCGCCTCGTTGAGCGCGGCGGTCAGCAAGGCCACTGCCGCCACGACCGCGCACTGCGCCGGCCAGTCCGGAGGCCGGGTGGTGAGCCGGTCGGAGGGGGCCACGCGACGCAGCGTCAGCACCAGACAGCCGACGCCCACGGGCAGATTGATGAGGAACACCCACCGCCAGCCCACCGTGGAGACCAGCAGCCCGCCCAGCAGCGGCCCCGCCGAGGCCGCGATCCCCGCGATGGAGCCCCATACCCCGAAGGCCCGGGAGCGGGCGCCCGGAGCCGGATACGCCTGCTGGAGAAGGGCCAGTGAGCCGGGCACGATCAGCGCCGCGCCGAGGCCCTCCACCACCCGGGCGGCGACGAGGAAGGGGGCACTCGGCGCGAAGGCGCACGCGGCCGAGGACACGGTGAACACCACCACGCCGGTGCAGAAGATCCGGCGGTTTCCCAGCCTGTCCCCCAGCGCCCCACCGCTCAGCAGGAACCCGGCGAAGACCAGGGTGTACCCGTCGGTGATCCACTGGATGCCGGTGAGCGAGGCCGACAGCTCCCGGCCGATCACGGGCACGGCCACGTTGATGACCGTCACGTCCAGAATGACCATGAAGTACCCGGCGCATACGGCCAGCAGCGGTACCAGGGACCCCATGCCGGACACGAAGGCCACGTCCCGACTCCGTCCCGCTCACGAGGATCTACAACAAAAGGAACAATAGGGGATCAATGGCCCGGGTGGCGGGAAGGGATACTGGGCACATGGCCCATACGCGCGAGGATCCGCGGTCCCTCCCCACCGAACTGCGGCCCTATCTGGAAGAACTCGTCCGGCGCACCCGCACGGTGTGCGCGGCCCGTCTGGTGAGCGTCCTCGCCGTCGGTTCCCTCGCGCTCGGGGACTACCGGCACGGGCGCAGCGACGTCGATGTGACGGTCGTCGTGGAACCCTCACTGCCCGGTTCGGCCCTGCACGACCTGGCCGGGGCCCTCGCCCACCCTGGGCTGCGATGCCCGGCGGCGGGGCTGGAACTGGTGGTCTACGGAACGGATTTCGCCGGCCGGCCCTCCGGTGCCGCCGGGTACCTCCTGGACCTCAACACCGGCCCGTTGCTGCCCAACCGGGCCGACGCCGACGCGTCGCGGTCCCCGGCGTTCTGGTACGTCATCGATCGCTCCGTGGCCCATCAGGCCGGGCTGACGCTGTTCGGCCGCCCGGCCCGGGAGGTGATCGCCGCACCGGACCGCCCGGATCTGCTCGCCGCGATCCGCGCCTCCGTCCGTGAGCACAGCGACGGCGAAGGCCACCTCGCCGACAACCGGGTACTCAACGGCTGCCGCTCGGTGGTGTTCTGCCGTACGGGCCGCTGGCTGGCCAAGCGCTCGGCGGCTCGTGAAGTCGCCCTGGCCGAGGAGGAGTTCCGGCCACTCGTCGAGGCCGCGGTGCACAGCTTCGAGCGCCCCCGATCCTCCGCGGTCCCGCTGCCCACCGCCGAGGTGCGGGCCTTCCTGACCTGGGTACGCGAACGGGTCGAGCAAACCGCCCGCGCGGCCGGGAGCTGAGCGGGGTCCGCGGCCTCGCCACGGCTGAGGCCAACGACCGGCCTCGCCCACGGCCGAGGCCGGCCGGTGGCCCGAACCTCGCGGTCAGGGCCGCAGCAGGATGCGGATCGGGTTGCCCTCCCGTTCACGCAACCGGCGGATGCCCTCGTTCACTTCCTCCAGGGGCAGGATCGCGCTGACCGACCCGGAGATGTCCAGACGGCCCCGGGCGGTGAGCTCGACCAGGTCCTCCAGATGCTCCATGCGGTAGCCGGTGTGTCCGATCACCGTATGGCGGTTGCGCACGAAGTGGAGCTCCGGGCCCACGGCCAGCGGGTCGGGCGAGATGCCGACGAGCACCAGGCGGCCCCGGTGGCCGAGGGCACGCTCCGCCTGGGTGAAGGAGGGCGTACGGCCGACGCAGTCGAAGGCGACGTCCAGGCCCTTGCCGCCCGTGATCTCCTTCAGCCTGGCCTTCGTGTAACCGTCCGTCGGGTCGAGCGCGAAGTCGGCACCCAGGGCGAGGGCGCGCTCGCGGGCGGCGGGCAGGGGGTCGAGGGCGACGATCGGGGAGGCTCCGCAGACGCGGGTGAGCTGCACGAGATGGGTGCCCAGACCGCCCAGCCCCCAGACGCCCACGGATTCGGCGGACCGCAGCTGGGCGGTGTCGATGGCGCCGTACGGGGTGGAGACGGCGTCCGCGAGCACGGCGGCGTGTTCCAGGGGTACGGAGTCGGGCACGGCGATGAGCGTGGTGGCGTCGGTCAGCACGTACTCGGCCCAGGCCCCGTCGTAGTGGAAGGCCATCACCTGGAGGTCCTCACAGGTGTTCGTGCCACCGCCGAACCGGCAGGCGGGACACGTACCGCACGCCTTCCCCGCGCCCAGGACCACCCGGTCGCCCGCCTTCCAGTGCCCGGCGCCGTCGCCGACCGCCGCCACCACGCCCGATGCCTCGTGTCCGGGGGTGACCACCGGCAGCCTGGGCGGGATATGGCCGTCGAGCTGGCTCAGGTCCGACTGGCAGATGCCACACGCGGCCACCTTGACCACGACCTCGCCCGCTCCGGGCCGGGGCACCGGCACATCCTCGACCTTCAGCGTGCCCGCCGCCGTGTCGAACCGCGCCGCGCGCATCGTGGCCGGGAGGCCGTCCGCCACCGCGCCTGCCGCTGAGGCCGCCGAGTCCGTCGAGTCCGCTGAGTCCGCTGAGTCCGCGCCGGTGCGTATCGGTCGTGCGTCCAAGGTCATCCGTGGTTCCTCTCACGTGCTTGGCCGGGCCGGCGGCCTTGGCGGGTTGGCGGCCTTGGCCGGTTGGCGGCCTTGGCCGGTTGGCGGCGCACAGATCACCCCGCCGGTCCGGGAACGGCGAGTGATCATGATGCCGCACGCAGTCTGCCGTATGCGGCACACGCCGCGTGCCACTACCCGGTCAGCGATGCGCGTCGCGCAGCAGCGTGTCGACGACGCGGTCGACGAAGGTGGCGAGCTCCTGCGCGTCCTGCCGTCCGAAGCTGGAGGTCCACAGGGCGAAACGGCCGAAGAGGGCGGACCACAGGAGCATCGCGGTCTGTTCGGTGCCGTCCGGCCGGCGCAGCCCTTCCGCTTCGCAGGTGCGGATGGCATCGACCCACTGCAGCCACAGCAGACGGGCCGGGTGGGTGGTCTGGCCGGGTGCGCCGAAGCTGGACGAGTTATGGCCGAACATCAGGCGGATGACGCCGCGCTCGGTGCGGGCGAAGGTGCAGAAGGCGTTGGCCTGGGCGCGGAGGCGCTCGCCTGCGTCGGCTCCCCGGGCGGCCGCCTGGGCGTCGGCGTCGCGCATGGCCGCGACGACACGCTGGTAGCCGTCCTCGGCGACGGCACGGGCGAGCTGATCCTTGTCGGCGAAGTGCAGATACATGCTCTGCGCGGCGATGCCGACTTCGCGTGCCACCTCCCGGAGGGACACCGGCAGGGGGTTTCCGGTGAGCTTCTGGTCGAGGAGCCGCGCCACGGCGGCCAGAATCTCCGCACGGAGCCGATCCCCCTGGCCACGGGGATTGCGCCTACGGGTGGTGTCGGTGGCGGTGTCCTCGTTCATGCGTCACATTCTGCGGTACGCCGATGCGTTGCCCGGCCGACCCCGGAGGGCCGGTGATCCAGCGCGCTTCCGTACGCCACTCACCAGGTGACCGGAAGGGATGTGAGGCCGTAGACGATGGAGTTCTTCTTGAAGGGCAGCTCGTCCTCGGCGATGGCGAGCCGCAGCCCGGGGATGCGTTCGAAGAGCCGTGGCCAGGCGACCTGCATCTCCACCCGCGCCAGATTCTGCCCCAGGCACTGGTGGGAGCCGAACCCGAACGCCACGTGGCGGCGGGCGTTGCGCCCGATGTCGAGCGTGTCCGCGGGGCACTCACCCCCGTTGGCGCCGAAGGCACGCGGATCCCGGTTCCCCGCGATCAGCGAGACGATGACTCCTTCCCCCTCGCGGACAAGCTGCCCGCCCACCTCGACGTCCTCGAGGGCCACACGCCGCGGATCGGTGGAGACGATGCTCCAGTAGCGCAACATCTCCTCCGCGACGCTCGGCGCCAACTCGGGGCGGTCCCGCAGCCGGTCCCGCTGATCGGGGTTGACCAGGAGCGCCACCGTGCCCAGGCCCAGCATGTTGGCGGTGGTCTCATGCCCGGCCCCGACCAGAATCCCCACCAGGACCGGCAACATCTCGGGCGCGAACCCGTCCGGCCCGGTGTGCTGCGTCAGCAACCGACTGATCATGTCGTCCGAGGGCTCACGGCGCTTCCGCTCCACGAGGGCCTCGTAGTACGCGAACGCCTCCCGCTGCGTACGGGCACGCTCCTCATGGCTGACATCCAGGTCCGTCCCGGCGTTGGCGTGCCGCTCGAAAAGGGCGTGGTCCTCATAAGGGACACCGAGGATGAGACAGATGGCCCGGGAGGGCAGGGGCAGCGCGAAGTCCTGGACGAAGTCGACCGGACCGCCCTTGGCGAGCATGGCGTCGATCAGCTCATCCGTGATCCGCGACAGCTCCTCGCGCATCGCTTGAGTGCGCCTGACGCTGAACTCCTTGGTGAGCATCTGCCGGAGCCGGGCGTGCTCGGGGTCGTCCAGCCGCAGAAACAGACCACCCTCGTGTTCGGGCTGGTTGGAGTGGACCAGCGGGAAGTCCGGGTTGCGTACGTCGGCGCTGAAGGACGGGGAGGAGAGAACGGCCCGGATGTCCGCGTGCCGCGTGGCCAGCCAATGCGTCGAGCCGTCCCAGATGGTGACCTTGTGCAGCCCACCCGCTTCCCGGAACGCGGTGTGCTGCGGAGGCGCGCTGAACGGACAGCTGCGCGGAGCGGGGAAGAACGGTGCTTCCTCGGTGATAGCGGTCCCGGATGCGGTGGTCGTCATCTCGCCTTCCTCGGTTGCGGAGTTGAGGCCCCGGCGGCACCTCACCGCCACTCCCCCGCTCCGGGCCTGCCCCTGCCTCCTGCCAGCCTGACAACTGTCACCTTACGAACGTCACCTTTCCGCCACAAGAGGCCGTGCGACGCGACCCGACAGGCTGTACTCATCGTGTTCGCGGGGGCGTTGAGGGCTGCGAGCGGGTGGCACGGATCGCAAGGGCAAGACGGAGGATGAGGGTCGCGGCACCGGCGGCCGCCGCGGCACATACGGAGATGAAGATGTCGGGCAGCCAGTTGATGAGCTGCCCCGGGCTCATCCGGTCCACGGCCCAGGCCAGGGCGGCGCACGGCAGCCCGCCCACCACGCACCACACGGCGGTCAGGAGGGTGCGGGGCGGCCCGGAACCGGGCGTGACAGGACGGCGGAGGAGCAGGGCCGAGCGGACGGTCGCCAGAACCAGGGCCATGGCGCACGCGGTGGCGCCGAAAACGGCCCAGTAGTAGGGGGACGCGAATGTGGTGCTCGTGGGCGCCCGGCCACCCCCGAGGATCCGTGCGGCACCGAAGCCGACCTGCATGACCGCCTCGTCATGGAGGAGCCCGTAGAGGTTCTGCTGAAGGACGAGCGCGATGTTGCGCTTCGGCAAGAGGAAGAGCATCGCCGAGTAGCCGGGAGTGGCGCCCGTGTGCCAGATGGCGTCCTCGAGTGGCGCGTCCAGGCCGCCGACCCGCCAGCCCAAACCGTAGCCCGTCGCGGCGCCGGTGGGCCGGGGCCTGCCTTCCTCACGCATCAGCCTTACGGATTCGGGAGTGAGGACGGTGTCACCGTCGGCGGCCCTCCCGCCGCGGAGCTGCAACGCGGCGAAGGCGGCCAGGTCGTGCAGGTCCCCACCCAGGTAGCCGTAGCCCGCGCCGTGGTCGTCCACGCCGTCCGCGATCGCGGTCGGCACACCCCACAGGAGCTGGTGCCCCGGGGGCAGGTTCTGGTTGCGAGCCGATGCCTGGTCGGCGATGGCATCGTCCATGCCCGCCGGGTCGAGCACGGCCTGTCTGAGGTGGTCGGCGAAGGAGCGTCCGGTCACGGCCTCGACCACGGCGGTCAGGACGAGGTAATTGGCGCTGCTGTAGGCGTACTTGGCGCCGGGCGGGCCGATCGGCCGCACGCCGTTGAGGGCGCGTATGCGCTCCGCCGGGCGGGGGCAGTCGGCGTCGAAGCAGTCGGTGACTTCGAGGGTGGCCGACTCAGGTATGCCGGAGGTCTGGTTGAGGAGGTGGCGGACCGTGACCCTGGAGGCGTGCGCGGCGCCCCCGAACCGGAAGTCCGCGAGGTGGTCCACGACCCGGTCGTCAAGGCGGAGCCGCCCGTTCTGCACGAGGACCATCACACTGGTGGCGGCGATCGGCTTGGCGACCGAGCCCCATAGGAAAGGCGTTTCGGCCGTGACGCGCCGGCCGCGCCCGTCGGTTCCCCAGGATCGCCGATGGACCGGCCCGTCGGGGCCGACCACGGCGTATGAGATCCCTGGCGCGTGGGTGGCCTTCATCCGGTCACGGATGTAGTGGTCGATGGCGGCGTAACTGCCGGGCCGGCCCGAGGCCGGGTGACCGGAAGCCTCGGCGGCAGGGGCAGCGGGCATGGACAGCAGCAGCCCGAGTACCAGGACCACGGCGCTCACGGCTGCGCGCCGTAAGCGGAGGCGCATGGGGTTCCTCACCGTTTCCTCCAGAGGCGGGACGAATAACCGTATGGCCATACGGTTATTACCGTACGGTGATACGGTTATCAAGTGCCGAGGACCGCCGACCATGACGAACGCCGACGCCAGATCGCCCGTAGCGTCTGTGGGCTCATCTCGGAACAAGGGCTCGACGCCGTCACCATTGCCCGCACCGCCACCGCGGCCGGGATGTCGGTCGGGCTGGTGCAGCACTACTTCCGCAGCAAGGACGAGATGCTGCTGCACGCCTTTCAGGAGGTCAGTGCCGCCATCCGGAGCCGGGCCGACGAGCGGATCCGGGCCGGGGTCGAGCACCAGCGGCCCATTTCACACGTACTGGCCGAGGCCATGGCCGAGTTCATCCCCCTGGACGAGACACGCCGCACCGAATTCAGGGTCACCAGGGCGTTCGCCGGCCGCGCACTGGACGCCCCCGCCCTCGCCGAGGTCGACGTCGCGACGGGTCGGCGACTGCGCGAGGACATCGCCCGGGCCGTCCACAACGGCAAGGAGTGCGGCGAGGTCGCGGCGGACCTGGATCCATGGCCCGTGGCCGTTCGGCTCGCCGCGGTGACCGAAGGGCTTGCGCTTCAGGTTTTCCGCGACCCCGCCGGCGTGAACGGGGTGTCCCCGGCTGTGCTCTCGGCGTCGGTTATCACCTCAGAGTTGGCCACCGTCTTCACTGGGGAGTGTCGCCAATACGCCAACGCCGCGGCGTCCGGCTGACAGCTTGTCAGGGCCCGGCCGGCGAGTGACCGGCCCGGCTCAGCAGCGGGATCAACCCCACGTGGCATTCACACGGATGTACCATCCAGCACCAACGTGCAACGTGCCCAGATGAGGGAGCTCGTAGTGGACACTCCTGCCGAGAGCGCCAGTCTGAAGTCCCAGTACGCGGCTCAGGTCGCGGCCGATCTGGAACGCAACTCCGCCGAACGTGAACGTCTCAGCGCCGAAATCGCGGCGCTGCGAGAGCAGTTGGCCGTGCTGGATGACAACCGGGCGCTTCTGCTCAGCATGCGGCAGACGCTTGGTGGCGACGCCGCTGGTGGCGCGACGGAGAACGGTGGCGTCAGTGGTCCGGGGGACGGTTCGTCCGCGCGACGAGAGGTCGCGGCACTGTCCGTCACGCGCAAGGCGAGGAAGAAGGCCGACGCGGCCGGTGGCAAGCGGAAGGGGGCGGATGCGGGTGGGAGCCGTCCGCGTCGTCAGCGGGTGCGGGAAGCGGGGGTGCCCACGCTTCGGGAGTTGGTACGTGATGACCTCGCCCAGCACGGTGAGCCCCGTTCGGCGGCCGAAGTGACCGCCGCACTGAGCCAGGCTCTTCCGGAGCGCGAGATCAAGCCCACGGTCGTGCGCAGCACTCTCGAATCACTTGTGGCCAAGGGGCAAGCACACCGCACCAAGCAGAAGAAGGCCGTCTTCTATTCGGCTGCCACCACGGATGCGGTCTCCGAAGCGGCCGTCGAAGTGGCCTCCGATGCGTCCTCCGATGCCGGCGAGCCCGGCGAGGCCCGCGCTTCCTGAGCCGCCATGGCCGACGAGGTGCGGTGTTCAGCGCAGATGACGGGCGCTGCGGCGCTCCCGGAGCAGTACCCGCGCGGTGGCCGGTAGGGGCGGACGGGCGGGGGCGCGGAGGATGCCGGGGCCCTTGGTGGCGGCTGCCGTGGTCGTGAGGAGCTCGATCTCGATCATGGCGCGGAAGAGCGGGCGGCCCTCGGGCGGTGCGAGGCCGACCAGGCTTCGGCTGGTGGCCAGGCACTCGCGGGCCTCACCGAGCAGATGCGCCAGCAGGCTCCGGATCGCGGGGGTGTCCCGGGCGTTCTCCAGGTCGGCGCGGGTGACACCGTGGGCGTCGAGCGTCTCCCGCACCACGTTCAGGCGCCCGTCGGCGAGGTCTTCGGCCAGGTCGTTGACGAAGTCCAGGCGCTGGCTGCCGTCGATGTACGTACGGCATGCCTCGCGGTAGTCCGTCGCAGGCTCCTCCCCGGCCACCAGGCCCGCGATCAGCATGAACGCCGGGAGCGCATACGCGTCGACGTAGCGTTGGTAGTCCGCTTCGGTGTCGAAGCCGGTGAACTCCAGCTCCATGGCGGCCGCGTCGAGGAAGTCCTCGACCCGGCCGCGCATCCCGGGGTGCGCGGAGACGGTGTGCAGCAGCGGCCGTACGGCGGCGTGGTCGCTTTCGCCACCGGCCAGGCCGTCACGTACCTCCTTCACCCACTCCGCGCAGGCCCCGGCGCGCTCCGCCACGGGACCGCTGTCGAGGAGGGTGTCGGTGCGGTGCATGAAGGCGGTCGCCGCGATCAGATGTGGCAGCAACGGCGGAGGCAGCAGCAGGCGCGCGGCGAGGTAGGAGCTGCGCCGGTAGCCCGCGACGATTTTCCGCTGCCGCGTATAGTCCTCCCGCAGCCCGGGATCGCCGACCCCCGCGGCATCCAGCGCCCTGTCCCACAGGCCCACGCCCAACCCTCCAGATTCCTCGGTCCTCCGGCGGCCGACCGCCAGAACACTACGCGGGCCGGTCGGCCCCGACTGGTGTCTTCATGTGATCTTGCCTGGTGCCGCGGACGCCAGGCGTGCCACCGGCGGCAGCGGTGAGTGTTGCGGCGAGGCTTGGAACGCCTGGATCACGAGCGCGGCGAAGCGCCGGGATGCCGCCACCCGGCCGGCCTTCGACGCGGTGTGGATGCCCCTGTTCGCCATCAGCATCATGACCAGGTCGTCCAGGACGAAGTCGGGGCGCAGATGGCCGGTGTCCTTGGCGCGGTGGGCCAGTTCGGCGATCGACCTCAGCGCGTATTCGCGCTCGGCGACGAAGTCCATCGCATCGGGGAAGGTCGACATGAAGGCTTCGGTGAAGCCCCGGCTGCGGGCGTGCAGCTCACAGGTCCGCTCGATCACGAGGCAGAAGCCGCGCCACGGATCCGGCTCGGCACGCCCCTCGTCGACGATGGCGCGGCATGCGCGCATCTCGTCCGTGAAGGCTTCGGTGGCCAGCGTCTGCTTGGTCGGGAAACGGCGGTACAGCGTGGCGGGGCCGACCCCGGCGTGCCGGGCGATCTCCCGCATCGGCACCTTCAGCCCTTCGGTGGCGAACAGCGCGCGGGCCGCGTCGAGGATGCGCTCCCGGTTGTCCGAGGCGTCGGAGCGCAGGGGGTGAGGCAAACGGTCGGTCACCGCTCTCACTTTAGCCAAAGTGGACGGGGGCGTCCGTTATCGTCCTTCGGGCCGGCTCCGATCGATCCCGTCGGTCCCGTCGATCTCACCGATCCCGTCGATTCCACCGACCTCGTTGAACCCATCGATCCCACCGGCCTCATCGAACCCAGAGCAAGGAGACGACCTTGAAGGCAGTCGCCATCCAGGCGTTCGGATCTCCCGAAGGTCTGGCACTGATCGACATCCCCGTCCCGACTCCCGGCGCCGGACAGGTGCTGATCGCCAATGAGGCGATCGGCGTCGGCGGCTCCGACGCCGTGATCCGCCGCGGGACCCTCGCCGGCTACGGCTTCAAGGAAGGCCATATCCCCGGCAGCGAGGTGGCGGGCACCGTGACCGCGGTCGGCGACGGCGTCGACACATCATGGGTCGGTCAGCGCGTGTGGGCGTTCACCGGTGTGCACGGCGGCTACGTCGAAGAGGCGATCGCCGCGGTCGAGGAAATCCTCCCCCTCCCCGCGGGCCTCTCCGCCGTCGACGCGGTGACGCTGGGGAGCTCCGGCATCGTGGCCCACTTCGCCCTGTCCCATGCCCACTTCGCTCCCGGCGAGTCGGTGCTGGTGCGGGGCGCGGCCGGCAGCCTCGGCATCATGACGGTCCAGCTCGCGGCGCGTGGCGGTGCCGGGGCGGTGGCGGTCACGACGTCGTCGGCCGAGCGTGGCGATCGGCTGGGCAAGCTCGGCGCCACCCATGTGCTGGACCGCTCGGGCGAGGGAGGCGACGACGCTCCCTCCGGCTACGACGTCATCATCGACATCATCGCCGGTGCGGACATGCCGGCCTTCTTCGCCAAGCTCAACCCGAACGGTCGGATGGTGGCCGTCGGCGCGGTCGGCGGCATGCCACCGGCGGACTTCGGTATGGCGATTATGGCGGCGTTCCAGAAGTCGATGTCGTTCGCCGCCTTCAGCGCCGCCACCGTGGCCGAGCCCGATCGACGCGCCGTGCGGACCGGGCAATTCGAGGCCGCGAGCCGAGGCGAACTGCGGACGGTGGTGCACGAGTTGCTGCCGTTGGAGCAAGCCGTACTGGCGCACCGCAAGATGGACAGCGGCGAGGTGTTCGGCAGGATCGTGCTGACACCGTAACCCGCGATGCGATACCGGCGGCCGTGGGACACGTGGCACCGTACGTACCCCGGGGGATCTTCCCGGCCAGGCGGAGGGAGCGTGCGTGGAATCGGTGAAGGGGCAGGGCGACGGCGGCACGTGGCCCACGGGACTGGCCGAGGCGATACGCGCCACCGCGGCCGACATCGCCGCCACGCTGCGCGGCGCGTCCGACACCGGGGCTCCGGTGCCCGGGTCGCGGTGGACGGTCGGGGAGGCGGCGGCACACCTGGCGCAGGCCAATGAGCTGATGGCACACCTCGCGGACGGGAAGGAACGCGGCTACGGGGACGGCACACCGCGGGGGCTGGCGGAGGCGAACCAGCACGCGCTCGCCGCGTTCGCCGAGCGCCGGGCCGAGCCGCTGGCCGCCATGATCGTGGAGCAGGCCGAAGCCTTCCTCCAGTCGGCGGCCCGGCCCGCGCCACCCGCATCATCCGCGCCACCCGCGCCACCCGCGCCACCCGCGCCACACACGTCACCCGCGCGCCCCGCGTCACACGGCGAACTCAAGACGCCGATGGGCCCGATGAGCCTCGAGGTACTGGGGTCGTATCTGCTGACCCATATGCTCGGCCACGGCTATGACCTCGCCCGTGCGCTGGGCAGCCCGCATATGCTCAACCGGGCCCGGGTCGAGCTGACCCTGCCCTTCCTGATCACGGCCATGCCACGGGTGCTCGACACCACGGTCGCCGCCGGGCTCACCGCCCGCTACGCCATCCATCTGAGGGGTGGCGCCTGCTTCGGCGCCACCTTCACCGACGGCGCGGTGACCGTCACACCGCGCCCGCCGAGCCGCCCGGACTGCACCATCCTCACCGAGCCCGTGGCCTTCCTCCTCATGGCGCTCGGCCGCCTCGGACCGTGGAGCGCCGTCGCCAGGGGCCGCGTCCTCACCTGGGGCCGCAAGCCCTGGCTCGCGCCCCGCTTCCCCACGCTCTTCTCCCCGCCCTGACCCACCCCGTGGCTCAGGTGGCACAGGACGGATGGCCCCAGCCGTCGGAGTTCTTGCTGATGCTCTCGCCCTTGGCATAGGGCGTACCGCAGCGGCACCGGCCGGGGAACTTCGCCTTGATGGACCCCTTCGCACCGGTGCTCCGCTTCGAGCCGGTGCCCCGCCCCTGTGCCGCCGCCGTACGCGGGCGCGCCGCGCCACCGCGACCGGCCGAGCGGGTCGCCGTCCGGTCCTCGGGCGGTGGCAGGGCGGAGCCCAGCGAGGTGCCCGCGGGCTGCTGGGTACGGGCCGTGTGGCTGGCCGCCTGGTCGGCGGCCGCGTTGAACGGGTCACCGTCGATCTGGTGCGCCGGAACGTAGACGAACTCCACCGTACGGCCGTCCAGCAGCTCGTCGATGCGCATCACCAGCTCGCGGTTGGCCACCGGCGACCCCGAGGCGGTCTTCCACCCCTTCCTCCGCCACCCGGGCAGCCATGTGGTGACCGCCTTCATCGCGTACTGGGAGTCCATCCGCACCTCCAGCGGCACGCCCGCGTCGGTGGACTCCAGCAGCTCTCGCAGCGCGGTCAGCTCGGCGACATTGTTGGTCGCGGTGCCCAGCGGCCCGGCCTCCCAGCGCTCCACCTCACCGTCGGTGCCCGCGATGACCCATGCCCAGGCCGCGGGCCCGGGGTTTCCCTTCGATGCCCCGTCACACGCGGCGATGATCTGTTCAGCCATACGCCGATACTGCCAGCTCCGCCGACCCGGCCCGACGGCAGACCCGTCGGTCGGCCCTCTCCCCGCCCCCGGGGCGTTCACCGGATTCACGCGGAACGGGCACATCATGTACACGCGTTCGGGCGTCACACATGCGAGTCTCCGAGAGCTTGTGCCTTGAACGTCCGTACCCACGCCGTCAGTTGGCGGTCCGGGTACTCGTCTCGGAGAGGACACCCCCCACATCATGTCCACTCATCGCGTGCGCCGGTCACGGCGCCTTCCTCTGCTGGCCATCATTGCCGCGGCCGGTGTGGCCGCCCCTTCGGTCGCCGCCGCCAACACACCGGCCACGGCGGACACCACCCGGCCCACGGCCGTGCAGGCACCCGACGACTACTACCAGGACGCGGCGGGCAAGAGCGGCCCGGAGCTGAAGGCGGCGCTGCACACGATCATCAGCGAGCAGACCAAGCTGTCCTACGACGAGGTGTGGGACGCGCTGAAGTCCACGGACGAGGACCCGGACAACCCGTCGAACGTCATCCTCCTCTACTCCGGCCGCTCCCAGTCCAAGGACGCCAACGGCGGCGACCCCGACGACTGGAACCGCGAGCACGTCTGGGCGAAGTCGCACGGCGACTTCGGCACGGCCACCGGGCCCGGCACCGATCTGCACCACCTGCGCCCGGCCAATGTGAAGGTCAACAGCACCCGCGGCAACAAGGACTTCGACAACGGCGGCGAGGAGGTGCCCGACGCCCCGGGCAACCGCACCGACGACGACTCCTTCGAACCGCGCGACCAGGTCAAGGGCGATATCGCCCGGATGATCCTCTACATGGCCGTCCGCTACGACGGAGACGACGGCTTCGCCGACCTCGAGCCCAACGACAAGGTCGACAACGGCTCCGCGCCCAACATCGGCCGGCTGTCCGTGCTGAAGACGTGGAGCGCCGAGGACCCGCCCGACGACTTCGAGAAGAACCGTAACGAGGTCATCTACGACAAGTTCCAGCACAACCGGAACCCGTTCATCGACCACCCGGAGTGGGTGGACTCCATCTGGAAGTAATCCAGCTCCCGACCCTGCTCCTGCCCCGGCCCCGGCCCCGGCACGAAGACGCGCCGGGGCAGGGGCGCCGGTCCTGTGGTAGGCAGTCCTCGTGCGTATCCTCCTCCCCCTGCCCGACCGGGACTTCGACGTCACCGAGGTGGCCGTGCCCTGGAAGCTGCTGACCGGCCTCGGCCATGAGGTGGTGTTCGCCACCGAGGGCGGCGACGGTCCACCCGCCGCCGATCCGCTACTGCTCACCGGAGTGCTCTTCGGGCAGCTCGGCGCGGAGCCCGAGCCCAAGGAGTTCTACGAGCGACTGACCGGCGAGGCCGCCTTCCGCCACCCCGTCGCGTGGGCGGACCTCCGGCCCGAGGCGTACGACGGGCTGATCCTGCCCGGCGGCCACGCGCCCGGGATGCGCCAATACCTCGGCTCCGGCCTGCTGCGCGAGAAGATCGCGGAGTTCTGGCGGCTGGACCGCCCGGTGGGCGCCATATGCCACGGCGTCCTCGCCCTGGCCCGCACCCGCGACCCGGCCACCGGCCGCAGCCTCCTCGCCGGCCGGCGCACCACCTGCCTGCCCGGCTATATGGAGCGGACCGCGTACTACCTCACGGCCTGGCGCCGCGGCCGCTACTACCGCACCTACCCGGCCTACGTCCAGGACGAGGTCGTCGCCGCCCTGGCCGACCCCGCCCAGTTCGAACGCGGCCCCGTCGAGCTGCGGCGCCGCGGCACGGCCACCGATGACACCCCCGCGTTCGTCGTCCAGGACGGCAACTACCTCTCCGCCCGCTGGCCCGGCGACGCCTATCTCTTCGCACGGCGCTTCGCCACGATGCTCACCTGACCGGCACGCCCATCACGACGGGCCTTGCGTGGCCAGCCGGAGGAGAGTGGTCGCGAGGACGTCGACACCGTGGGTGCACGCTTCGGGGGTGGAGTACTCGCGGGGGTTGTGGCTGATGCCGTGGTACTCACCACGCACGAAGACCATCGCCGTGGGGCAGAGCGCGGCGATCTCCTGGGCGTCGTGTCCGGCGCCGGAGAGCAGGGGGATGTGTGCCAGACCGTGGTCGTCGGCGGCCTGCGCGATGACCTTCCGGACGCGCTCGTCGAAGGGGACATACGCGGTCTTGGCCATACGCCGGGTGGTGAACGTGAGCCCCGGCGTGCCGTCCTCCAGGGTGCGCAGGAAGGCCGCGAGGTCCTCCTCGGCGCGGGCCATCCGGGCGTCGTCCGGGTTGCGCAGATCGACGGTGAGCTCGGCGCGGGCCGGGACGATGTTGGTCAGGTCCGGGTGGACGGCGAGGTGGCCGACGGTGGCGCGCAGCTCGCCGTAGGCGCCGGAGTCGACCATGGTCCGCAGCTGGACGCCGATCCGGGCGGCGGCGAGGCCGGCGTCGGCGCGCAGATGGGTCGGGGGGGTACCGGCGTGCGCGGCGCGGCCGTGGATGGTGATCTCCTGCCAGGAGATGCCCTGAACGCCGGTGACGACGCCGACCTGGACATCGTTCTCGGCGAGCACGGGGCCCTGTTCGATGTGGCACTCGACGTAGGCGTACGGCGGGTCGAGACGGACATCGGCGGGGCCGTGGAAGCCGGTGCGGGTCAGTTCGCCGCCGAGGGTACGGCCGTCGCGATCGGTCAGTGCGTGGGCGTACTCCAGGGAGAGGCGCCCCGCGGCGACCGCGCTGCCGAGCATGTCGGTGCCGAAGCGGACACCTTCTTCCTCCGTGAAGACACCGATCTCGATGGGGCGGCGGGTGCTGATGCCCCGCTCGTCGAGGGTCCGTACGACTTCGATGCCGCCCAGGACTCCGAGACAGCTGTCGAAGGCACCGGCGGTGGCCACGCTGTCGATATGCGACCCGGTCAGCACGGGGGCCGCCGTGGGGTCGGTGCCTTCGCGGCGGCCGTAGATGTTGCCCATCCGGTCGACCCGGACCGTCAGCCCGGCCCGCTCCATCCATGCGATGACCTGACGCCGCCCGGCGGCGTCGGCGTCGGTGAGGGCCAGGCGGTTCACCCCGCGCAGACCGGTGTGCTCGTCGTCGTACGCGCCGATCTCGGCGAGGTCCATCAGTGACTGCCACAGCCGGTGGCCGTCGACGGTGATCGTGTCGGGGGTGGGGCCTGTCA
The DNA here is from genome assembly GCF_024505145.1 of Streptomyces rugosispiralis. Classification (GTDB taxonomy): domain Bacteria; phylum Actinomycetota; class Actinomycetes; order Streptomycetales; family Streptomycetaceae; genus Streptomyces; species Streptomyces rugosispiralis. The sequence continues at coordinate 639,479 of NZ_JANIAA010000001.1, forward strand.
TATCGCGTCTCCCGAAGGTGATCGGATGCGGATGGGTTCAGCTGTCCGCTGTGGTGGCGGCGGGGTTGGCGGCGCTGCCCTCCGTGCTCAGCAGCACGACGGTCGAGGCGGGGCCGAGGCCCAGTGCGGCGCGGCGGCCATCGGCGCCGTCGCCGGTGAGCGCGGCGCGCAGCCCGGCGAGTGAGGCGGCGCCGCAGGGGCCGCTGGAGATGCCGAGCCGGGCGAGGTCACCGACCGCGCGGGCGCTCGCGGCGTCAGGGATGGCGATGGCCGCGTCGAGCCCGTCGCGCAGATGAGGCCAGGCGATGCTGGAGGGGGTGCCGCAGTTCAATCCGGCCATGATGGTCTCGCCGGTGGCGACGCTGACCGGCTCGCCACGCATGAGGCTCTCGATGACGCACGGGGCGGCCGTGGGTTCCACCGAAAGCAGCGCCGTGGGCGGCCCGGCCGGGCGGCCGCGGTAGTGGGTGACGACGGCGTGGGCCAGCGAACCCACGCCCACCGGGATGGCGATGAGGTCGGGCGCCCCCGCTCCGGCGACCGCGAGTTGCTCGTCGATTTCCGCGCAGAGCGTGGAGTAGCCCTCGACGATCCAGCCCGGTATCCGTTCATAGCCGGGCCAGGCGGTGTCCTGGACCAGGAGCGCGCCCGGTGCGGCGGCCGCCTCGGCCGCCTGGCGCACGGCCTCGTCGTACGCGCCCGTGACCTGGGCGACCTCCGCCTCCTCCGCGGCGATGGCCGCCACGGCCGCCGGATGGACACCTCGCGGGACGAAGATCCGGACGCGGTGGCCGAGCAGGCGTGCCGTCCGGGCCACGGCGCGGCCATGGTTGCCGTCGGTCGCGCTCACCAGGGTGACGGGCGCGGTGGCATCGCCCTGCACGGCCCGTGCGGCGAGGGCGCGGTGCACGGCCCAGGACGCGCCCAGGGCCTTGAAGGCGGGCAGGCCCAGACGCCATGACTCGTCCTTGACGAAGACCCGCCCTACACTCAACTCGGCTGCGATTGGGGGGAGTTCGGTCAGCGGGGGCTGCCCGCACCGGCCGGTGAGCGGAACGGCACCGGGCCCGACTCCAAGGGCGGCCCCACGGCGTCGTTGCGCTCGCTCGCCGGCCACCCCTGGGCCATGGAGCCCGAGGGCACGGCCGCCCGCCACTGGGCCATGACCCTGTGCCGGAACGCCGGTTTCGAGCCCGATGTACGGTTCGAGACCACGGACCTCCTGATCCACCTCCGCCTCGCCGAGCAGGGCCACGCCGCCGCCCTGCTCCCCAGCCTCGTATGGAACGGAGCGCCCCCGACCGTCGCGGTGCGGCAACTCCCCCGCGGCCGGCGCGCCCGCCGTGTCTTCACCGCGGTGCGCCGGGGCCGCAGCCGCCACCCCGCGATCGCGGCCTGCCGCCAAGCCCTGCGGCAGGTGGCCACGGACGTGGCCGACTCGGCCGACGTGTGAATCGAAACATCGTCGGCCCCGACCGCGGACGGTCGGGGCCGACGATGAGTGCGCTTAGGCTCAACTACCCTTAGTCGTCAACGCACTTGGGGTACTTCGAACCACGGTTGCAGTCGTGGTAGTCGTACTTGCTGACCCGGAACTTCTTCTCCTCGCCGCCCTTGGCAGGATCAACGACCAGGTAGAACTTCTTCCCGTCCTTGACCTTGTCGGTGACTGTCCCATCAGGACCCCGGTCAAAGTCCTGCGCGCACCCGGCGAGTGTGAGGGCTGAACATGCCAGGAGGGCGAGGGCAAGGCGACGCATGTCGTGCTCCGATCAACGTGAGGATTGCGAGACAGTCTAGGGGGCATCGGATCATGGCCCGGCCAGGGGTGGCGTTCGCCCATACGCGGGAAAACGCCTGATGGACGGCGGTGGGAAAGCCACGCGCCGAACCTGGCCAGGCGGCCAGGACGATGCTCACCGGGCCGGTGGCTAGGGGCGGGCGTAGGGCCGGGTGATGATCTCCATGTTGTGTCCGCCGGGGTCGTCGAAGTACGCGCCACGGCCGCCGAAGAGACGGTTGATCCGGCCGGGGTCGGTGTGGTGGGGGTCGGCGTAGTAGGTGACGCCGACCGCTACCAGGCGGGCGATCATGGCGTCGAACTGCTCATCGGGCACGAGGAACGCGTAGTGCTGCGGCTGTATGGGCTCGTCGCGCTTCTCGTAGTAGTCGAGCGTCACGCCGCCGAGATCGACGGGCAGAAACGGGCCGAACGGGGCTCCGACCTCCACTCCCAGAATCGCGGCGATGAACTCGGCGGACAGGTACCGGTCATGGGCGTAGACGGCCGTGTGATTCAGCTGGACAGCGGTGGCCGGGGGCTCGGAGTCGTGCTTGGGCCGGGCGTGGTGTGGCATCTGTGGTGGTGTCTCCGCATCGTGGAATCCGCTGGAACAGGCGCCACATACGGGCGCCCGGAGGAAGGACACGGAGGAAATGGCGGGCCTCTGGCCCGCCTCGGGCTCACGCCGAGGCCGGGCGCCTCACTCGTGCGTGGCCCATGGCCGACCCGGCAGTCACGTCACCGACTCTAGCAGCGCCCGCGGATCCGGCCCTGGGATCCCGGGGATGCACCCCGACTCGGCGTACGCGCCGTCCACGTGGCACCCGCCACACCGAGATGGGATGGAGCCGACCCGGGCGCGTCCGCCTGGCGAGCGCCATGTCCGATTTCCGCCAGCACACCTTCCCTCCCAGGGCGCACAGTGGAGGTGTGATGAGCGACGACAGCAGGTACGAGGCGGTGTGCAGCCGCGACGCGCGGTTCGACGGCGAGTTCTTCTTCGGTGTCGCCACGACCGGGATCTACTGCCGGCCGAGCTGCCCCGCCACCACGCCCCGGCGCAAGAACGTCCGGTTCTTCCCGACCTCCGCCGCCGCGCAGGGCGCGGGGTTCCGGGCCTGCCGTCGCTGCCGGCCGGACGCCGTGCCCGGCTCCGCCGACTGGAACGCGCGGGCGGACGCCGTCGGCCGTGCCATGCGGATGATCGGGGACGGAGTGGTGGACCGGGAGGGGGTGGCCGGGCTCGCCGCACGGCTCGGGTACAGCTCCCGGCAGGTGCAGCGGCAGCTGACCGCCGAGCTCGGCGCCGGGCCGGTGGCGCTCGCCCGCGCCCAGCGCGCCCACACCGCGCGGATCCTGCTGCAGACCACCGCGCTGCGGGCCTCGGAGATCGCGTTCGCGGCCGGGTTCTCCAGCGTCCGGCAGTTCAACGACACCCTGCGCGAGATCTACGCCGCCACCCCCACCGAACTGCGCGCCGCCCGGCCGGAGAAGTCCGCCCTGTCCGGGTCCGCGGCGGCGCCCGGCGGGGTGCTGGGGACCAACGGCGGGACGCGTGGCGCAACGGCCGGGGTGCCGCTGCGGCTCGCCTACCGCGGCCCGTACGACACCGCGCGGGTCTTCGACTTTCTCGCCCGGCGTGCCCTCACCGGCCTGGAGGAGATGGTGGGCGCGCCGGGCGCCCGCACCTACCGCCGCACCCTGCGGCTGCCGCACGCCTGCGCCATCGTCGAGGTCGACGAACGGCCCGGTGACGGCTGGCTGGAGTGCCGGCTGCGCCTGACCGAGCTGCGCGATCTGACCACCGCCATCCAGCGGATCCGGCGCCTGTTCGACCTGGACGCCGATCCGTACGCGGTCGCCGAGCGCCTCGGCACCGATGCCGCGCTCGCGCCCCTGGTGGCCGCGCGGCCGGGGCTGCGTTCGCCGGGCACCGCCGACCCGCATGAGCTCGCCCTCCGCGCCGTGCTCGGCCAGCAGGTCTCGGTGGCCGCCGGGCGGGTGCTGGGCGATGGGCTGATCGCCGCGTACGGCAAGCCCCTGGAGCGGCCGGACGGCGGGCTCACCCATCTCTTCCCGGGCGCGGAGGACCTGGCCGAGGCGCCACTCGCCGAGCTCGGCATGCCCGAGAGCCGGCGCGCCACGCTGCGCACGCTCGCCGCGGCGCTCGCGGACGGCACCGTGCGGCTGGACGCGGGCGCCGACCGCGACCGGACCGAGAAGGAGCTGCTGGGGCTGCGCGGCATCGGCCCCTGGACGTCCGGTTACATCCGGATGCGGGCGCTGAGCGACCCCGATGTGCTGCTGGAGTCGGATGTCGCCGTACGGGCCGGGGCCCGCGGTGCCGGGGCGCAGCTGGAGGACTCCGAGGGCTGGCGCCCCTGGCGCTCGTACGCCATGCACCACCTCTGGAACGCCCCGCGACCCCGGCCCGCGACCGCATGACCGGGAACGTCCCGATGACGGCGCGGTGAGATCGATGACCCCGGCGTGAAGAACGACGGCCCATTCTGAAACCCCGGTCCGCCGCCGCTTTACGGCCCCTTTATGCCGCTGAGAGCGTGCGCAGCGAGCACTCGCGACGAGCGCGAACTGGGGGAGGTCGTCAATGGGACACAGAAGAGGGCGCGTTGTCCAAGGGATCCTCGGTGCCGGGGCCCTGCTGGGCGCGCTGCTCGGGATCCCGCAGCAGGCCCACGCCGATCCGGCGCCGCCTCAGCCGACCGTCTGCAAACCGTGGGTGGTCATCTCCGCCTATGGCGCGGACGCCTCGGTCGGGCCGGGTGCCCCCTGGGGCAGCCCGGTCAACAGCCAGTACATCGGCGGGATCACCAACGCCCTGAAGGCGAAGGGCATCGGCACCGCCGCTCGTGATCCGGACGGCAATCCGCGGGCGGACGACGCCGTGGACATCCGCAACCTCTCCTACCCCGCGAACGCGTTGCAGTACTGGCCCTGGGAGCCCGGCTACAACGAGTCGCTGAAGCTGGGGACGGAGCAGCTCGCCCGCGAGGTGAGCTGGTACAACACCACCTGCGGCAAGGGCACCAACCTCATTCTGCTCGGGTACTCCATGGGTGCCCATCTGATGAAGCGGGCGATGCAGGATCCGCTGCTCCAGGCCAATCAGGAGGCCGTGGCCGCCGTGGTGAACGTCGCCGACCCCAGCCGGAGCAACGGCCAGCCGGGGATGGCGCAGAGCGGTCAGACGCGGACGGTGACGCCGGACTTCGCCCCGGCGGAGGCCCAGGCGGCCGACGGCGGACTGTTGCAGCGGGCCACGGTGCCGGAGACCTTCTCGGGCTTCCTCGGTGACGGCCGTTACCACGACATCTGCCGCACGGACGACCAGTTCTGCAACCGCCCCGGTCAGACCCTGCCCGGGGACTGGGTGGACATCGCCAAACGGGCCGCGGACAGCCAGGGGCCGCACGGCGACTACGCACGCGGCGCCGACTCCACCGGCGCCCAGGCGGTGGAATCCGCGCTGACGCACCAGGCGGAACGGAACACCGTGCCACCGGGACCGCCACCGGCCCCCGGGACCGGTGACTCCAACCCGCCGGACATTCCACCGCCCCCGCAGGGGCGGCCGGACGACCCTCCGGCGCCGCCGAACGACCCGAACGACAAGTCCTGCGCACCGCACGGCGACACCGACGCGACGGGCGCCGCGGCCATCAGGGAGGCGTGCGCGGTGGTCGGGGCCGACACCTGGTACACCTGGGGCGGCGGCCACGGGGTGAATCCGCCGGGGGCCACCTTCGGCCATGTGGACTCCTCGGACCCGGAGCGGAGCCGGAACGACCCCGACCGCAAGGGCTTCGACTGCTCGGGGTTCGTCCGCTACGCGTTCTACAAGGCCACCGGCTATGACGTGCTGGGCGACCGCACGGCGGAGCAGATGTACAACGCCTCGTGGCCGGTGCGGATGACGGCGGGGCAGGGCGAGGGCGCGCTGCGCCCCGGCGATCTGGTGTTCTTCGGCACCTCGGGCAATATCCACCACACCGCGATCTATCTGGGCAACGGGCAGATCGCCGAGGCCCCGCAGTCCGATGAGAAGATCCGGGTGGCCCCGCTGCGCGGCCACGACGACTACACCGGTGCCGTGCGGATCAGTGGCGCGGGGGGTGGCGGCGGTGGTGACGCGCCCCATTCCACCTGGGGCACCAATGTGCGCACCCACACCGAGCCGTCCGCCGGGTCGGCGGTGCACTCCACCTTCCCCGGGCCGACGGGGATCCGGGTCGACTGCCAGCGGCGTGCCGAGCGGGTCACCTCCGAGGGCTACACCAGCGATGTGTGGTCGCATCTGCCGGACGACGGCGGCAGTTGGGTCAGCAACATCTATGTGAAGGGGCCGGAGTGGATTCCGGGTGTCCCGGCGTGTGACGGCGATCCGGGCCAGGGCGGTCCGCCCGGTGACGGCGCCGGATCGCGGCGCGAGACCTGGGGCACCGATGTCGCCCTGCGCGGCGGCCCGTCCTCGAAGGCCCAGGCGACGGACGTGCTGCCGAAGCCGACGACGGTGCGCGTCGACTGCCAGGCGCGGGGCGAGGAGGTCACCGCGGACGGCGTCACCAACGACGCGTGGGCCCATCTGCCGGACCGCAACGCGTGGGTGTCCAACATCTACGTCCGGGGCGGCGCCTGGCTCGAGGGCGTTCCCGAATGCGACACCAACCAGGGCGGGGGCTACGGCGACAATGTCGACTTCCGTGACACGTGGGGCGATGACGTACGCGTCCACCGGGACCCCGCGCAGGGCTCACCGGCGGTGACCACGCTCCAGGGTCCCGGCCAGGTGCGGGTCCACTGCCAGGTCCACGCGGAGCGGGTGACGGCCGAGGGCTATACCAATGACGCCTGGAGCTACCTGTCCGACCGCCAGGGATGGATCAGCAACATCTATCTCAAGGGCGGTGCGTGGCAGGACGGGGTGCCGCTCTGCGCGCCGGGCAATCCGCCGCCGGGGAGGTGACCGGGGTCAGCGGGCCGCCAGGTCGCGTACCGTGCGCAGCCCGGCGGTGACATCGGCGATGGTCGCGCAGTCGCCCACCGCCGCCCTCGCGGGCAGGACGAGGTCCGTCGGGGGCCGGCGGGTGGCGACGGCGTCGGCCAGGTCCGACAGCGCGGCCCGCAGCCGGGCCGCGAGGGCCGGGTCGGGCTGTGGGGCGCCCTGGTCGAGCCGTACACCGCAGGCCGTGACCGCGTCCACGATCTTCTCCAGCGCCAGCACCACCGGCCCCCAGGCCGCCAGGTCCCGGCCGAACGGCGGGTGTTCGGCACTGGCCACCTCCACCGCCCGGCGCGCGTCGGCGAGCGCGCGGTAGGCCTCGCGGCGCAGCCGCAGCCGGGTGGCGTACGGCGCCTCGGCGGTGAGCACCCGGTCGAGGTGGTCGCGGGTGGCGCGGACCGCGAGCGACAGCCGCACCGACACCTGGGCGCGCGGGCCGCCGAGCCCGGGCAGCGCCCCGGCGGCCAGCACCACACCGCAGGCCAGGAGGGTGTCGGTGAGCCGGGTGAACCCGGGGTCGGTGTCGCCGCCGAGGTAGACCAGGGAGAGCAGCAGCGGGGTGAGCACGGCGGTCTGCAGGGCGAAGTGGCGTACCGAGACGGGGATCAGCGCGGAGCAGACCGCCGCGACGGCCACCGGCCAGGTGCCGGGGTCGCCCGCGCCGGGGGCGAGCAGCGTGGCGAGGGCGCCGAAGACGGCCACTCCCACGGCGGTGCCGAGGGCGCGGGAGAGGGCCCGCGAGACCAGCGGGCCCATGTCGGGCTTGACCAGGAAGGCGGCCGTGGCGGGAAGCCAGTACCAGTGGTCGCCCGGGAGTTGCTGGGCGAGGGCGGTGCTGGCGCCCACGCACAGGGCCACCCGGGCGGCGTACTCCCGGCCCGCCGGGCCGAGCGCGCGGCGCAGCCGCTGCCGGTGGCCGGGGACGACCGCGCCGACGGGCGGCGCCGGTTCGCCGTCGAAGACCCGCGCGGCGAGCAGCACCGCCCGGTGCATGGCCACATTGCCCGCGGTGTCGGGTACGGGGGCGGGCAGCCGGCCCGGTGGCAGTCCGGTCCGTACCGAGCGGGCCAGTTGGGCGGGGGTGCGGGCGATGCGCTCGGGGACGGGTTCGTCCTCCCACAGGAGGGTCAGGATGCCCTCGCTGAGCGCTCCGGCCACCGCCAGCCGGTCGCGCGACCGCCGCTCCTCCTCGTCGACGCGGTGCAGGGGGAGCCGATGGGCGTAGAGGGCTTCGTACGCCGCGTCGTAGGCGGCGGACAGCTTGCGCCGGGCGGCCTGGCCGCCGTCGGTGCCGACCGCCGTCATCAGATCGGCCAGGGCGTCGTACACGGCGGCCACCGCCTCCCGTTCACCGGAGGGCGCGGCCTGGCGCGAGGGGATGACGCGTGGCAGCAGCGCGGCCATGGCGATCACCCATGCGGCGCCGATGAGCAGCAGGCCCGCCCGAGCCGGCGGGGACACCGGGAGGGGCATGCCCGCGCCGACCACGGCGAGCACCATGAGCTGCACCCCGGCGGAGGAGCAGACCGGGCCGATGGCGCTGATCGCGCCGGAGACCAGGCCGACGGCGGCGAGGGCGAGCGCGATCCACGTCCCGAGGCCGAGCGTGCCCAGCCAGGCCCCGGTCAGCAGCCCGACGGCCCCGGCGAGGGCGGGCAGCCCGATGCGCACGACACGGGTGGCGCGGGTGGCCGGGCGGTCGTTGATATGAGCGAACATCGCGCCCAGCCCGGTGAGCATCCCGAACGGGGTGTGTCCCGACGCCACGCCGACGGCCACCACCGGTCCCACGCCGAGGGCTCCGCGGACCATCGCCGCCCACGGCACTGGACCCCGCAGCGCCCGCACCCCGCGCAGGGGGTGCGTCAGCCAGTCGGGCGGTGTGCGAAACGCGCGCAAGGATCCTCCGTGCGGTGGAAATCGTGGGCCTCTTCGAACCGTACGTGAGCAATGCGGAACTTTCGTAACCTGCGTATTTCCGCCATGTGAGCCGCTGATGCCCCATCCCGCGCACAACCGGCCGTCGGTCCGCGGACCCGGGTGTGACCTGGTGTTTTGTACAGTCTTCCCGGACCGGCCGGTCGGCCTGTTCAGGGCGCACATGCCAGGCTCATATGTCTCGCTCCGTGGCCAGCTTCGTGCGGAGCGTGTTGTGCTGGATACGCGGGAGAACTAGCCTCCCTTCCGCCCGTTACCGAACATTCGTCTGGTAACCGCCTTCCGTTGATCCCCAGTGCCGGAGAACGCCATGCAGGTGACCTTGCATCAGGACAAATGCGTCGCCTCGGGGCAGTGTGTCCTCGCCGCCCAGGAGGTGTTCGACCAGCGGAACGAGGACGGCGTCGCCGTACTCCTCGACGACCGCCCGCCGGCCGAGCTGCACGAGGACGTCCGTCACGCGGCCGCCGTCTGCCCCGCCCTGGCGATCGCACTGGCCGACTCGTGAGCGCACCGCGGAACGTCGTGATCGTGGGTGCCTCGGTCGCGGGGCTCACCGCGGCCGTCACACTGCGCGGCAAGGGGTACGACGGAAGGCTCACCCTCATCGGCGACGAGCCCCACACCCCCTACAACCGGCCGCCGTTGTCCAAGCAGATCCTGGCGGGCACCTGGGAGCCGGACCGGATCAAGCTGCGCACCAACGAGGAGCTGTCCGCCCTCGACGCGCGGCTGCTGTTCGGCAGATCCGCCACCGGTCTGGACACCGGCGCCCGCCGGGTGGTGCTGGACGGCGGCGACAGCGTCTCCTACGACACCCTGGTCATCGCCACCGGTGTCACCCCCAACAGCCTGCCCGGCGCCCACCATCTGGCCGGGGTGCATCTGCTGCGCACCCTCGACGACGCCCTCGCCCTGCGCGCCGATCTGCGCCGCGAGCCCGGTGTGAAGGTGGCGGTGGTCGGCGCGGGCTTCCTCGGCTCGGAGGCCGCGGCGGCGGCCCGCAGGATGCGGCTGGACGTCACCATGATCGACCCCCGGCCGGTGCCGATGCGACGGCAGTTCGGCGATCGGATAGCCGGCCTGGTCGGGCGGTTGCACAAGAAGAACGGGGTGTCCATGCGCTGTGGCACCGGGGTGCGGCGGTTCTTCGAGTCCCGCGGCCGGGTGACCGGGCTCGAACTCACGGACGGCACACTGCTGGACGCCGATGTCGTGGTGGTCGCCATCGGCGCCGCCCCGGCGGTCGGCTGGCTGGCCGGGTCCGGCCTCGAGCTGGGCAACGGGGTCGAATGCGATCCCACCTGCCGAGCGGCGCCCGGCGTCTACGCGGCCGGTGATGTCGCGTCGTGGCACAACAACCACTTCGGCTGCCGGATGCGGCTGGAACACCGGCTGAACGCCACGGAACAGGCGCGGGCCGTCGCCCACAATGTGCTCGGCGAGAACGAGCCGTTCGCCCCCGTGCCGTACTTCTGGACCGATCAGTACGACGCCCATATCCAGGCGTACGGCATCTTTCCCGCCGACGCCGAGCTCGCCGTGCTCCATGGCGAGCTCGAGGGCGGCCATTTCGTCGTCGCCTACGGACACCGGGGCCGGGTGGTCGGGGTGCTCGGCTGGAACAGCCCGTGCGAGCTGCGCAAACTGCGTCAACTCGTGGTTGACCGGGCACCGTGGGCAGCGATCCTGCCCGCTCCCCGGGCAGTGTGGCCCGGCCGACACCTCTCGGCCAGTCTCCGGTGACCGCGACGTCAATTTCCGGCCATGCGCTCTCGCGAGGCTGGCCGGGTGCTGGTCCGACGTCTTCTCCCGCAACGTGTCGCCGTCGCTCCTGGTCACTGTCGGCTCCTAGGGCTCGCCGGGTCGGTGGCCCTGGCAGCGGGTGGGGCGACGGCCGGAGCGCTACCGGTGGGGGACGCCCTCACCCCTGACTCCGGGAGAGAGGCGCTCGGGCTGATCAGCACCTACTTCGGGCTGGTGCTGCTGATCGCGGCGTGGTGGCTGCTGGGGCGCGAGGTGCGCGGACCGAAACCGCCCGGCCCCCGCTCCCTGCTGATCACGCTCGCCACCTGGGCGGCTCCCCTGCTGCCCGGACCGCCGCTGTTCAGCCGGGATGTGTACAGCTATCTCGCCCAGGGCGCGATGGTGCACGCCCGCATCGACGTCTACACCCACGGCCCCGTCCGCCTCGGCGGACCGCTGGCCGACGAAGTGGCGCCGGTGTGGCAGCACACCCCGACGCCGTACGGCCCGGTCTCGCTGGCCTTCGAATCGGCCATCGCCCACGCCTCGCGCGCCGAGCCGTCGCTCGGGGTGATCGGGCTGCGGCTGATCGCGCTGCTCGGGGTGGCGCTGATGGTGCTCGCGCTGCCCGTTCTGGCCCGCCGCTGCGGCACCGACCCGAGCGCCGCCCTGTGGCTGGGCGGCCTCAACCCGCTCCTGCTGCTGCATCTGGTGGGTGGGGCGCACAATGATGCCGTGATGCTTGGGCTGCTCGGGGCCGGACTGGTGGCCGCGACGGGTCGTTGGCCGGCCTGTGGCGCGGTGCTGGTCACGCTCGCCGCCCTGGTCAAGGCCCCGGCGGCGCTGGGGCTGCTCGCGGTCGCCACACTGTGGGCGCGCCGGGTGGAGGGCCGCAGGCGCCGCGTCGGCGCCGTGGCGGCCACCGCCGCGCTGTCCCTGGCCGCCACCGGAGTGGCGACGGCCGTGACCGGCACCGGCTACGGCTGGATCTCCGCGCTCACCACCCCGGCCTCACCGGACAACTGGGCGCTGACCAGCACCCTCGGCCGCGCCACCGGCGCCCTGCTGGAGGCCGTCGGCAGCGGTCTGGCCCCGCTGGCCGCGCCCGCGTGGCACGGTCTTGGGCTGCTGGCCACCGCCGTGGCCATCGGGGTCGCCTGGCTGCGCCGGCCCCGCCCCCGGCCGGTGTACGCGCTGGGGCTGAGCCTGATCGCGGTGGCCGTGCTCGGCCCGGCGATCCGGCCCTGGTATGTGCTGTGGGGGCTGTTCGTGATCGCGGCGGCCGGTCCGGGCGGAACGGTGCGCAAGGCGGTGGTGGCCGGGAGCGGGGTGCTCGCGCTGGCCGTGCTGCCCAACGGGTTCGCGCCGGATTCGCGGCAGCTGACATACGCCGTGTGCGGGGGCGCGCTGGCGGTCTGCGCGCTGTGGTGCGTACGGCATGCGCCGGGGTTCGCCACCGGCAACGCGCTGCCCGCCGTTTCCGGCGGCCATCGATCGGAGCGTTCGGCATGACGGGGCCCACCACATCGCGCGGCCGGCTGGCGCTGGCGCTCACCCTCACCGTGGCGGTGGCGCTGTTCCTGGCCTTCGTCCCGCTGCACCGGCACTGGTTCGACCTCAACGTCTACTACGACGCCGTGGGCCACTGGGTGCGGGACGGCCGCATCTACGACTTCACCATCCCCGGCGCGGACGGGGCGGACTACGGCTTCACCTATCCGCCCTTCGCCGCGCTGTGCATGCTGCCGATGGCCCTGTTCACCTGGCCGGCCGCGATCACTCTCAGCATGGTGCTCAACGTGGCCGCCTCGGCCACCCTGCTCATCTGGCTGATCGGGCCGATCGTCCAGCGGCACGGCTGGAACAAGTGGTTCGCCTTCGTGGTGGCGGCCTGTCTGTTCGTCCTGCTGGAGCCGGTGCGGGACACCTTCAGCTTCGGGCAGGTCAATCTGCTGCTGCTGGTGCTGGTGTTCTTCGACGCCTGGCTGCTGTCCACGGGGCGCGGCCGGTTCGCCGGCTGCGGTATCGGGCTCGCCGCCGCCATCAAGCTCACCCCGGCGATCTTCATCGGCTATCTGCTGATCACCCGGCGGTGGCGCGCCGCGGCGACCGCCACGGGCACCGCCGCGGCCGCCACCCTGCTGGCCCTGGCGGTGGCCCCGGGAGCCTCGCGGGTCTACTGGACCGAGGCGCTGTGGGACACCGACCGGATCGGGGTGCTCTCCTACGTCTCCAACCAGTCGTGGGAAGGGGTGCTGGCCCGGCTGGTCGATCCGGTGCCGCCGAGCGGGATGGTGTGGGCGCTCGGGGTGCTCGCCGTGCTGGCCGTCTGGGCGCACCGGGTGCGCTGCGCGGTGGCCGTGGGGGACGAGCGGGCCGGGTTCGCGCTGACCGGGGTGGCGGCCTGTCTGATCAGCCCGATCACCTGGGTGCACCATCTGGTGTGGCTGATTCCGGCGCTGGCGGTGCTGGTCGACAGCGGGCTGCGGCCGGACGCCCCACCGGCCCGGCGCAGGCTGCTGCTCCAGGTCGGAGCGCTGGTGTACGTGCTGCTGTGCAGCAGTGTGGTGTGGCTGTGGCGGTTCGACTCCACCGGGGTGGACGGCTTCCTCGGCAGCAACACCTACGTGTGGATCTGCCTCGGCCTGCTGATCGCGCTCCCGCTGCGCGGTGCGCGTTCCGCGACGATGCTGAGCCAAGAGCCGTATCCGGCACGTATCCCATGACCGACAGGAGTGTCCGGACCGATGCCCGAAGCGATGCCGCGCCCCGCGGAGCAGCCCCTGGACCGGCCCGCGGAGCGGGCGGAGCGCCGGCCCCTGTACCGGCGGCTGCCGCTGCGCCAGATCCTGTGTCTGCTGCCGCTGCTCGTCGTGGGTGTCTGGGTGGTCCAGCACCGGTCGCTGATCGGCTCCGGTGCCCGTCAGATGTTCACCGCCAATCCGTACTGGCTGCTGACGGCGGTGGCGACGACCGGCCTCGGCTGGGTGGCGGTGTCGTTCGCCCGGCAGGGCACGGTGCTGGAGCGGCTGCCGGCCAGACGGCTGTTCGCCACCCAGTTCGCCGCGGGGGCGGCCAATCATCTGCTGCCGTCGGGGATCGGTGCCGGCGCGGTCAACATCCGGTTCATGACGGGCTGCGGGCTGCCGCCCGCCCGCTCCTCGGCGGCGCTGGCCCTGTACTTCCTGGCCGAGGCCACGGCCCGGGTGGGGCTGCTGCTGGTGCTGCTCATGGCGTTCCCCGAGGCGCTGCGGCTGGGCCCGCTGCTCCCGGACTCGGTGAGCGGGATGGTGGTGACCGGGGTGGTGGCGGCGGCCGGGGTGCTGGTGGCCGGGGTGGCGCTGATCCGTCCGGTGCGCCGGCTCGTGGTGACGTTCCTGCGCACCGCGCTGGCCGACGCCCGTTCGCTGCATATGCGGCCGTCCAGGGCGCTGGCGCTGTGGGGTGGTTCGCTGGCGTTTCCGCTGCTGCAGGCGGCGGGGCTGGTGGCGGTCGCGCTGGCGCTTGAGCTCGAGGTGCGGCCGGCGCATGTGATGCTCGCGTATCTGGCCGCCACGGCGGTGGCCGCCGTCGTCCCCGCCCCCGGTGGTATCGGCTCGGTCGACGCGGCGCTGGTCATCGCGCTGGTGGCGGCGGGGGCGCCGGTCGAGTCGGCCACGTCCACGGTGCTGGCGTACCGCTTCATCACGGTGTGGCTGCCGCTGATCCCCGGAGCGCTGGTGCTGGGCGGGCTGGTGCGCTGGAAGATCGTCTGACCTGGCGGATCGGAGTACCCGGCGGATCGGTACCCGGCGGATCGGGGCACCCGGCCGGGTCAGGGCCCGCGCAGGGTGAGGACGTCGTCGGGCCGGACGTCGATGTGCGAGCCGAGGAAGGCCCCGACCCGGTCGAGGGTTCCGCCCAGCCAGGCGGCGTCCTCGTGGCCGGTGCGCTCCAGCCGCATCCGCCGTGACCGCAGGGGCACCATGCGCAGGCTCATCAGGCGACCGGTGTCCGGGTCCAGCTCGGGGAAGTAGAGCAGCCGCAGATCGTCGCGGTACCGCTCGTAGCCGCCGATGCCCTCGTAGTCGTCGACCATGTCGCCGCAGCCGTAGATGACCAGCTTGCCGCGGTACACCTCGAGGGGGCGGGGGTGGTGGGAGGAGTGGCCGTGGACGAGGTCCACACCGCCGTCGATCAGGGCGTGGGCGAAGTGGATCTGGTCCGGGGAGACGCCGTACCCCCAGTTGCCGCCCCAGTGGACCGAGGCGACGGCGAGGTCGCCGGGGCGCTTGAGCTGCCGTACGCGGACGGTGATCGCGTACGCGCGGGCGTCCGACAGCTCGGGCAGGAAGTCGACCCCGGACCGGTTCTCGGCCGCGGCCCACCGGCCCGGGATGCCGCTGGAGGCCGCGCCGAACGAGAAGACCAGCACCCGGCGCCGGTCCCCGGCCGGGACGGCGGCGGGGCGCCGCGCGGCGGCCGCGTCATGGCCCGCTCCGGCCACCCGGAGCCCGGCGGCGGCCAGGGAGTCGAGCGTCTCGTCGAGCCCGCGCCGGCCGCCGTCGAGCACATGGTTGTTGGCCAGCACGCAGACATCCGGCCGGACCGCGGTCAGACAGGGGAGGTTGTCCGGGCTCATCCGGTAGTGGACGTCCTTCCCCGGGGCGAACTCATCACTGCGGGTGACGCTCGTCTCCAGGTTGAGCACCCGCACCTCGGGCGCCTCCTCGTCCAGCACCGCCAGGGCGTCGCCCCAGGGCCAGGAGAAGTCCACCGGGCGCGGGATCGGGCCGTTCGCCTGCTCCGCCAGCTCGACATAGGCCCGGGAGTCGCGGATGTAGGGCTCGTGGAGCTCCGGATCGCCCGGATGCGGCAGGATCTGGTCGACCCCGCGGGCGAGCATCACATCGCCGCAGAGGAACAGCGTCACCGCCGTGTCGTGCATACCTCAACGATAGGCGTGCGTCGCCATGAGCGGCCGTGGCCGGGCCGGGACCCGCGGGGGCGGCCGCCGGGGGCGTGGGCGTCACGCGGCACGGGCGCCGACCTCCTGCCCCAGGCGGGCGCAGGTGCGGTTGATGAGCCGGGAGACATGCATCTGGGAGATGCCGAGCCGATCGGCGATCCGGCTCTGGGTCTCGTCGCAGAAGAACCGCAGGTAGAGGATCTCCCGCTCGCGCGCGGGAAGCCTGCGCAGGCACGGCTTGAGGGATTCGCGCTGGACCACCCGCTCGTAGGAGGACTCGGTCGAGCCGAGGGTGTCCACCAGCGCGTAGCCGTCGTCCGCACCACGCAGCGCGGCGTCCAGCGACAGCGTGCGGAAGCTGTCCAGCGCCTCCATGCCGACGAGGACGTCCTCCTCGGTCATTCCGGTGTGCCGGGCGATGTCCTTGACGCTGGGCGAACGGTCGTCCGGTGAACGGGTCAGCTCCTGGATGGCGGTGCGGACCCGGTTGCGCAGCTCCTGGACCCGGCGCGGGACGTGCAGGCCCCACATATGGTCGCGGAAGTGCCGCTTGACCTCCCCGACCACGGTCGGGACGGCGTAGCTCTCGAAGGCCGAACCCCGGTCCGGCTCATAGCGCTTGACCGCCTTGACCAGGCCGACCATGGCCACCTGCCGCAGATCCTCGGAGCTTTCACCGCGGTTGCGGAACTGCGAGGCGATGCGCTCGGCCATCGGCATCCAGGCCCGGACGACATCCTGCCGCAGGATCTCCTTCTCCTGACCGTCCGGCAGATCGGCGATCCGGCGGAAGTCGGCGGAGGTGTCGGGGGCGTCGTCGTGTGCGTGCTTGGGGTGTGTTCGGGGGTGTGCTCGTGCGGACGTCATGGGCCGGTCTCCCTTGTGCTGTCATCAGTGTCACCACAGGTTCTGGCAATCCGGACAACTCGGGCGACCGTGAACACGCCTTCCGCAGCCGGGCTGCTCCCCTGGCGTGCCTCCGGTCCGAAGCACACTGTCCGCGTGCCCGTCCTCGGCGTGGCGAAACGGAGTTCATCTCCACGGATGGCGGTCCGTCCGGTGCGTCGTGCGTCACATCGGCCCGCTGCGTGACCCGTATGGGCATGTGGGAGGGGAGCGACAAGGATTCGGCCCACGATCAAGATTTACGGAGGCTTTCCCGCCGTTTCGCCTATGTGCCGTTGTCCGTACCGCCTTGGCGGACGAGACTGCACCGGTTCCCCCGCTTCCCTTCGAACGCCACAGGAGACCGGAGCGCCATGACCTCCATAGACCGTCGAAGATTCATGCAACTTGCCGGCACCGGCACGGCCATGTCCCTCCTCTCCGCCAGCATCGCCCGCGCCGCGGAGATCCCGGCGAACCGCCGGACCGGAAGCCTGCGCGACATCGAGCACATCGTCGTGCTGATGCAGGAGAACCGCTCCTTCGACCACTACTTCGGCTCCCTGCGCGGGGTACGGGGATTCGGCGATCCGCGGCCGGTGCGGCTGCCCAACGGCAAGCCGGTGTGGCACCAGTCCGACGGCTCCAAGGAGGTCCTGCCGTTCCGCCCCGAGGTGAACGACCTCGGGCTGCAGTTCCTCCAGGACCTGCCGCACGGCTGGGGTGACGGCCATGTGGCGTTCAACGACGGCGCGTACGACAAGTGGGTGCCCTCGAAGTCGGCCACCACCATGGCGTATCTGACCCGCGAGGACATTCCGTTCCACTACGCGCTGGCCGACGCCTTCACCATCTGCGACGCCTACCACTGCTCGTTCATCGGCTCCACGGACCCCAACCGCTACTACCTGTGGTCCGGTTACACCGGGAACGACGGCAAGGGCGGCGGCCCGGTGCTGGACAACGCGGAGGCCGGCTACGGCTGGACCACGTACCCCGAGCGCCTGGAGAAGGCCGGGATCTCCTGGAAGATCTACCAGGACATCGGCGACGGGCTCGACGCCAAGGGCGGCTGGGGCTGGATCGACGACGCCTACCGCGGCAACTACGGCGACAACTCGCTGCTGTACTTCAACCAGTACCGCGATGCCAAGCCCGGCGACCCGCTGTACGACAAGGCCCGCACCGGTACCGACGCCAAGCACGGCGACGGCTTCTTCGACGTGCTGCGGGCCGATGTGAAGGCCGGGAAGCTGCCGCAGATCTCCTGGATCGCGGCGCCCGAAGCCTTCACCGAGCACCCCAACTGGCCGGCCAACTACGGCGCCTGGTACATCGCCCAGGTGCTGGACGCGCTCACCTCCAACCCCGAGGTGTGGAGCAAGACCGCGCTGCTCATCACCTACGACGAGAACGACGGCTTCTTCGACCACGTGGTGCCGCCGTACGCGCCCGCCGCCAAGCGGGGCGCCTCGACCGTGGACACCACCGGGGAGCTGTACGCCGGTTCATCCTCGCAGCCCGCGGGCCCGTACGGGCTGGGGCAGCGGGTGCCGATGCTGGTGGTGTCGCCGTGGAGCAAGGGCGGCTGGGTGTGCTCGCAGACGCTGGACCACACCTCGGTCATCCGGCTCATGGAGCGGCGCTTCGGGGTCGAGGAGCCGAACATCTCGCCGTGGCGGCGGGCGGTGTGCGGCGACCTGACCGAGGCCTTCGACTTCTCCCGGACCGATGTGAAGGTCCCCGCCCTGCCGGACACCAGCGGCTACCGGCCCAAGGACAACGACCGGCACCCGGACTACGTGCCGGCGCTCCCGGCGAACCCCTCGCTGCCCCGGCAGGAGTCCGGGCTGCGCCCGGCCAGGCCGCTGCCGTACGACCTGTCGGCCGACGCCACGACCGGCGCCGACGGCGCTCTGCGGGTCGACTTCGTCCACCACGGCAAGGGCACCGCCGCGCACTTCCACGTGACCTCCGCGAGCCATCAGGGCGGGCCGTGGGGCTACACCGTCGAGGCGGGCAAGCGGCTGTCCGGCAGCTGGCAGCGCTCCTCGGCGGACAACGGCGCCTATGACCTCCAGGTGCACGGTCCGGCCGGTTTCCTGCGCCACTTCACCGGCCACGCCGCGAGTGAGGGCCCCGAGGTGACCGCCCGTCACGACCGGGCCACCGGGGAGGTCAAGCTGACCCTCGTCAACCGGGGCGACGCGACGGTGCGGCTCACCGTCACGGACGGCTACCACAAGGAGAAGCCGGCGAACTACCGGCTCCGGCCGGGCGCGCGGGTGGTGCACACCGCGCGGACCGGGCGCAGCCACCAGTGGTACGACCTGTCGGTGGCCTCCGACCACGACAGCGGCTATCTGCGCCGGCTGACCGGGCATGTGGAGACCGGCCGGGCGGGGATGAGCGACCCCGCGCTCTCGGCGGACTGAGCCTCCGCCACCGCCTCTCGTCGCGCGCCCGTCCGGCTCCCCGCCGGGCGGGCGCGCGGCGCGTTCCCCCGCCTCACATGTGGCGCTCGGGCCGTCAGCGCCGGGCGCCCGAGGCGCGGACGCGGAACCCGGCCGGGGTCTCGCCCGAGCGCCGCCGGAAGAACTTGGTGAAGACGGTGGCGTCCGGGAAGCCGAGCCGCTCGCCGATGGCCGTGGCGGACAGATCGGTGTGCACCAGCAGCCGCTTGGCCTCGAGCAGCACCCGGTCGTCGATGAACCGCTTGGCGCCGCATCCGACGGCGGCGCGGGTGGCCCGGGTCAGCGTGCGGACGCTGTAGCCCAGCCGGTCCGCGTAGTCCTCGACCCGGTGGGTGCGGGTGTAGTCGCGCTCCACGGCCTGCTGGAAGCGGCGGAACGCCTCGCTGCCCGCCGTGTCCCCGCTCCGGGCGCCGGGCAGATGGGCCAGCCGCAGCACGAGGACGGCGACGAGGTGGCGCACCACCTCGACATGCGCCTCCAGCGGCCCGGCCACCGTCCGGTACTCGCTCTCCAGCAGGTCCAGGACGCCACGCACGGCCTCGGCGTCGGCGCCCTCGGGCACCACCAGCGGGGACCGCGACGCGGGCCGGTCCAGCCGGGCGACCGCCGCCGTGGCGGCGCCGAGATAGCCGGGCGGGAAGAGCACGGCGGCGCCGTCCGCCGCGCCGAGGGCGGACCGGAACTGGTGGATCTGCCCGGGGCGCACCCACATCCAGCCGCCCTCGGTCAGCTCGTGCTCGGTGAAGTCCACCGAGCAGCGCAGCGTCCCGGAGCGCACGGTGATCAGCTGGTGGAAGGCGAGCCGCATCGGGGCGTGGACATCGAGGCCATGGCTCCGGGCGCGGGCGGCGAGTCCGGGGAAGTCCAGGACGGCCGCTCCCGGCGGGGCTCCCACGGAGGGCCGGAACGGAACCTCGGTGACATCACGGTGTCCGTTTCTGTCCATAGCGCGTCTTCAGTGTACGGCTGGTGTGTGCTGGTCCGCATCTAGCGTGGAGTGCGTTGTGGTGAACGGGTGACCGAAAGAGTCCCCATGATCACCGCTTCCCCTTCCACCGAGAACATTCCATCCGAAGCAGCCGAGGGAGCGCGCCGACGTGCGATTGATCGTGGGCATGACAGGAGCAACGGGTGCCGTGTTCGGCGTCCGGCTGCTGGAGACGCTGGCCGAGCTGCCGGAGGTGGAGACCCATCTGGTGCTCAGCCGCTGGGCGCGCACCACGATCGAGCTGGAGACCGGCCGGTCCGCCCGTGAGGTGGCCGGACTCGCCGATGTGACCCACTCCCCCGAGGACCAGGGCGCCACCATCTCCTCCGGCTCCTTCCGCACCGACGGCATGATCATCGCGCCGTGCTCGATGAAGACCCTCGCCGGGATCCGCGCCGGATACGCCGACGGACTGGTGGGCCGCGCCGCGGACGTCGTCCTCAAGGAGCGGCGCCGGCTCGTCCTCGTACCGAGGGAGACCCCGCTCAGCGAGATCCACCTCGAGAACATGCTGGCGCTCTCCCGGATGGGCGTGCGGATGGTCCCGCCCATGCCCGCCTTCTACAACCACCCCCAGTCGGTGGACGACATCGTCGACCACCTCACGGCCCGCCTCCTCGACCAGTTCGACCTGCCCGCGCCCGCCGCCAGGCGGTGGGAGGGCATGCGCGCCGCCCGCGGCCCGAAGCCGACCGCCGCCTGATTCCCCCACCCCTCCCCCACTTGGAGTTTCCATGGTCTACGACGACTTCCGCGGTTTCCTCGACGCCCTCCGGAAGGAGGGGCAACTGCTGCACATCGAGGACGAGGTGATGCCGGAGCCGGACATCGCCGCCGCCGCGAACGCCGCCCCGCGCCTGGGGGGCCACGCCCCCGCCCTGTACTTCGACCGCGTCAAGGGCTTCACCGACGCGCGGATCGCGCTCAATGTGCACGGCTCATGGGCCAATCACGCGCTCGCGCTCGGCCTGCCCAAGGAGACCGGCACCAAGGAACAGGTGGAGGAGTTCATCCGCCGCTGGGACGCCTTCCCGGTGGCCCCCGAATGGCGCGAGAACCCGGTCTGGGCGGAGAACACCCTGGAGGGCGAGGACGCCGACATCTTCCGGGTGCTCCCGCTGATCCGGCTCAACGACGGCGACGGCGGCTTCTACATCGACAAGGCGGCCGTGATCTCCAAGGACCCGGCCGACCCCGAGCACAGCGGCAAGCAGAACGTCGGCATCTACCGCATCGAGGTCAAGGGCAGGCGCACACTCGCCATCCAGCCGGTGCCGATGCATGACATCGCCCAGCATCTGCACACCGCCGAGGAGCGGGGCGAGGACCTGCCCGTGGCCATCGCGCTCGGCAACGAGCCGGTGATCTCCATCGTGGCCTCCACCCCCATGGAGTACGAGCAGAACGAGTACGAGCTGGCCGGCGCGTTGCGCGGCGCCCCCGCCCCGATCTCCCGGGCCCCGCTCACCGGACTGCCCGTGCCGTGGGGCAGCGAGGTGGTCGTCGAGGGTGTCATCGAGGGCCGCAAGCGGGAGATCGAGGGGCCGTTCGGCGAGTTCACCGGCCACTACTCCGGCGGCCGGAACATGCCGGTCATCCGCATCGACCGGATTTCCCACCGCTCGGCCCCGATCTTCGAGCACCTCTACCTCGGCATGCCGTGGACCGAGGTGGACTATCTGATCGCCGCCAACACCTGTGTGCCGCTGTACAAGCAACTGCGCCGCGACTTCCCCGAGGTCCAGGCGGTCAACGCGATGTACACCCACGGGCTGGTGGTCATCGTCTCCACCAAGAAGCGCTACGGCGGCTTCGCCAAGGCCGTCGGCATGCGGGTGCTGACCACGCCGCACGGCCTCGGTTACGCCGCCACCGTGATCGTGGTGGACGAGGACGTCGACCCGTTCGACCTCCCCCAGGTGATGTGGGCGCTGTCCACGAAGATGAACCCGGCGGGCGATCTGGTGCGGATCCCCAATCTGTCGGTGCTGGAGCTGGCCCCGCAGGCGATCACGCCCGGTATCACCGACAAGCTCATCATCGACGCCACCACCCCCGTCGCCCCCGACAACCGCGGCACCTACGGCACCCAGGTGCGCGATCTGCCCGAGACGGCCGGGTGGCTGGCCCGGCTGCGGCAGCTCGCCGCCGCGGGCTGACCACCCCACCCCACCCCGCCGCCCTATCCCACCTCACCTCACGGAAGGACTTCGAATGTCCGACACCACTCCCCCGTGCCCGGCCGCCCTGTGCCCGCGCTGTGCCCACGAGACGATCGAGCACATCACCGGCTCCCCCGTCCCCGGCGTCTGGGAGGTGCTCCAGTGCGCGCGGTGCCTGTACATGTGGCGCACCAGCGAGCCCGCACGGCGCACCCGGCGCGACGCCTACCCCGAGGAGTTCATGCTGACGCCCGAGGACATCGGCACCGCGCCGGAGGTCCCGGCCGTTCCGCCGCTGCTCAAGGCCCGAGGCCGGAACGGCTACCAGGTGACGGGGAGTTCGTACACCCCGTAGATCACCGCGTCGTACTTGAAGGGGATGTCCGCCAGGTCCGCCGCCATCCGCAGGGTGGGGACGCGGCGGAACAGGGCGGGGTAGACCACCTGGAGCTCCATCCGGGCCAGCGGCTGGCCGAGGCAGTGGTGGGTGCCCGCGCCGAACGCCTGGTGGTGGCGGGCGTCCCGGCCGATGTCCAGCCGGTCCGGGTCCGGGAAGACGGCCGGGTCCCGGTTGGCCAGTTCGCCGAGGAGGATCACCCCCTCACCGGCCCGGATGGTCCGGCCCTCGATCTCGATGTCCTCCAGGGCCGTCCGGCGGCGTCCGAGGTGGACGACGCTGAGGTAACGCAGGAGTTCCTCCACCGCGGAGACGATCACCTTGGGGTCGTCGGCCTCGCGGACGCGGGCGAGCTGTTCGGGGTGCTGGAGCAGCAGCAGCGTCCCCATGGTGATCATGTTGGCCGTGGTCTCATGGCCGCCGAGCAGCAGCAACACCCCCATCGCCGCGGCCTCCCGGCGGGTCAGCTCGCCGGCCGTGATCTGCCGGGCGAGCCCGGAGAGCAGATCCTCACCGGGCCGGGCGAGCTTCTCCCCCACCAACTGGTCCAGATATCCGTACAGGTTGGTGTGCGCGGCGGCCCGCTCCTCGGGCGTGGCCACGGCGGACACGAGGACCTTGCTGTTGGTCTGGAAGAACTCATGGTCCTCGTACGGGACGCCCAGCAGCTCGGCGATCACCAGCGACGGAAGCGGCAGCGCGAGTGCCTGCACCAGGTCGGCCGGTTTGGGCCCGGCCAGCATGCGGGGGATGAAGTCGTCCACCATCTCCCGCACGACCGGGCGCATCGCCTCGACCCGCTTGATGGTGAAGGCGCCGCTGACCATGCGGCGCAGCCGGGCGTGCTCCGGATCGTCCATGCCGACGAAGCTCAGGTCGGTGGACTGCCGTTCGCCGCCGGTGTGGGGAACGGGGCTCGGGAAGCCGGGATGGGAGAAGTCGGCGCTCAGCCGGGGGTCGGAGAGCAGGGTCTTCTGCTCGGCGTGGCCGGTCACCACCCAGGGGGTGCTGTCGTTCCAGGACCGGACCCGGGTCAGCGGGCCCCGGCTCGCCAGCCCGCGCAGTTCCGGGGACGGGTCGAAGGGGCAGACCGCGGCGCGCGGCTGCGGGAAGGCGGGGATCTCGGCCGACGCGTCGTCGGCCACGGGCGAGGTGGTCATGGTCTTCCTCCGAGGGTCGGTCGGGAGTGGGTCCCCGTTGATCGGTCGGGCGTGAGCCTTCGACCGGTCCGGAGCGGTCCGTCACGAGGGGACGGCGAATGCGTCCATGGGCTCGGCGAGCAGGGCCTGGCGGTGCGCGCGGGCCTGTTTGGGCATGTTCCAGCCGAGGACGGCGACGACCCGGCCCCGATGGCGGTACTGGGCCACGAAGCGGCGGTCCGCCACGGCCCCGTCCACGACGGTCATCTCGGCGCCGGGCAGCGGTCTGCCGTGCACATGGATCCTGGCGTCGAACTGGTCGGTCCAGAAGTACGGGATCGGGGCGTACGGCCTCGCCTCGCCGAGGATGTTCCCGGCGACGGCGGCCGACTGCTCCACGGCGTTGGTCCGGTTCTCCAGCCGCAGCGGTTCGCCGAGGCCCGGATGGTGCCAGCGCGCCACATCGCCCGCGGCGTAGATCCCGTCCGCCGCCCGGCAGTACGCGTCGCACACCACACCGTCGTCCAGCGTCAGACCGCTGCCGGTGAGCCATGCGGTGTCCGGTACGGCGCCGACCGCGACCACGACCACCTCGGCGGGCAGCACCTCACCATCGCCCAGGCGCACACCGTCGACCCGGCCCCCGTGGCCCGTCAGCGCGTCGACCGCCGCGCCGAGCCGCAGGCGTACACCGTGCTCGCGGTGGAGCGCGGCGAGCAGCTCGGCGACCGTGGGCCCCAACTGGCGTGCCATGGGCGCGGGTTGGGGGCCGACCAGGGTGACGGCCACGCCCATGGTGTGCGCGGTGGCGGCGATCTCGGCGCCGAGCACACCGTCGCCGACGACCACGGCCCGTTCCGCGGACCGCAGTTCCGCCCGCAGCGCGCGGGCGTCGTCCAGTGAGCGCAGCACATGCACCCCGGCCAGGCCGTCCGGTCCGGGCAGCGTGCGGGGACGCAGCCCGGTGGCGATGACCACGGCACCCCCGTGGACCGTGCGCCCGGACGCGGTGCGGACGGTGCGTGCCGCCACGTCCAGGGCGACGGCCGGATCGCCGAGCAGGAACTCGGCGTCCAGCGCGTCCAGGGCTTCCCGGGTCCGCAGCCGGGCCCGCTCGGGCGTCCAGGTACCGGCGAGCACCTGCTTGGACAGCGGCGGCCGGTCGTAGGGCGGATGCGGTTCGGCGCCCAGCACGGTGAGCCGCCCCCGATAGCCCTTGCGCCGCAGCGCCTCGGCGGTGCCGAGCCCGGCGGCGGAGGCACCGGCCACCACCACGCTCGAGGGCGTGGTCACGTGGACTCGCTCAGCCGGATCGCGGCGGCCGGGCAGACGCTCGCGGCCTCCCGGACGGCCGTGTGGTGCCCGTCGGCGGGCTCGGCGTCGAGCAGCACGACGATGCCGTCCTCCTCGCGCTGGTCGAACACCTCGGGCGCGATGAGCACGCACTGGCCCGCGCCGCAGCACTTCTCCTCGTCGACGGTGATCTTCATGTCCGGGCCTCCTTGGCTGGGGAACGGCGGGTGACGGGGGCGAGGAGCAGACCGGTGATGGCGTCGGTGAGCGCGCCTCCCGTGTCGTCCCAGGACGGCTGGCGGGTACTGGTCCCCGCGGCGAGGGCGCGCTCCCGTTCGGCACAGGTGTGGGTGATCAACTGGCGGGCCATGTCGCCGCGTTCGGCCCGTACCTCGGCGGGCAGGGCGTCCAGGCAGCCGCCCAGGCCGTAGAGGGTCTCCCGCAGCGGTTCCCGGGTGAGGGCCTCGTCGGTGACGATCGCCCGCAGCACGGGATCGGTCATCACCTGGACGGCGAACCGGGCGTACCAGGAGGGGACGCCCAGCGTGGCCAGGTGCTCGGTGGCGGGCCGCACCAGGCAGCCGACCCAGTCCCGGACCTCCTCGCTGCCATGGGTCTCCTCCACCATCCGCAGCCGGATCTCCTCGATCGCCGCGGAGTGCTTGCGCATGATGGCGCGCACCAGATCGGCCCTGGTGCCGAAGTGATAGCCGACCGCCGCGACATTGCCCTGCCCGGCCGCCTCGCTGATCTGCCGGTTCGACACCGCGACCAGGCCGTGCTCGGCGTAGAGCCGCTCCGCGGCGGCCATGATGGCCTCGCGGGTCCCGGCGGAGCGGACGGTGCGTGCGTCGGTCACCGTGGCCTCCAGTCTCCGTGGTTCCTGTCTCCGTGGCTCCTGTGAGCTGTCGCCGCCACTCTAAAACGCGTGAATTAAATAAAGCAACTGTTTGAAGAGTTCAATGGGCGACTGACGGAAGATACATCGGATCTATCTTGCGGAACTTTCGCACTCAGAGCTGTGGTTTACCCCCTTCCGTTGACAACATCCGATGTCTCTCCTAGGTTTCGGTCGACCCTGAACACTGGAGGCGGTAGATGAGATCCACGCTCAGGCGCATATCCCTGGCCGCCGTCGCGGCGATGGCCGTCCTCACCGCGGCATTACCGGGCACCGCGACGGCCCAGGGGCCCCAGGGGCGTACGTATCACGTCGCCACCTGGGGCACCGACCGCGACAGCGGCGACTCGCGCCATCCGTTCCGCACCATCGGCCGCTGCACCGAGCGGGTCGGGCCCGGGGACACCTGTCTGATCCACCGTGGGAACTACCCCGAGCGGGTCGCCCCGCCCTCGGGCCGCGCCGACGCCCCGATCACCCTGGCGGCGTACGGGGACGGGCCGGTCACCGTCGACGGGACGCGGGCGGTGACCGGGTGGAAGGACGCGGGCGGCGGTCTGGTGGCCGCCGATGTGGACCTTCCGCTCGACCGCGGCGAGAACGCGCTGTTCCTGGACGGCGAGCGCGCCATGGAGGGCCGCTGGCCCAACTCCGGCTCCGATCCGCTCAATCCGTCCTGGGCGGTGGCCGAGCGCTCCTCGACCGATCAGCACATCGACGACCCGGATCTGCCGGACGGCGACTTCACCGGCGCCACCGTCCATCTGTGGGCGGGTTCCAATCCGTGGAGCCAGCAGACCGGCACCGTGACCGCCACGTCGGACGGCGCCCTGGACTTCAAGGGTGGCAACTACCGCTGCACCCCGCTGTGCATGGGCGACCAGAACTACCGCAACTACTACCTGGTCGGCGCCAAGGCCACGCTGGACCAGCCCGGTGAGTGGTACTACGACAAGGACGCGCGCCGCCTCTATCTGGTCCCGCCCAAGGGCGGTGTCACGGGCCACACCGTGACCGCGAAGTACGAGAGCTGGGGCGTGGACCTCTCGCACAGCTCCCATGTCACCGTGCGCGGTCTCGATCTGTGGGGCACCTCGCTGCGCACCGGCGCCGACAGCACCGGCGTGCTGGTCGAGCGGGTCCGGGCACGCTACATCTCGGAGTTCTCCACGCTCCCCATGCCACGCGACGACGAACTGGCCATCCCGCCCGGCGAGGGCCACATCGTCGCCTCGCGGGTGCTGAACTCCGGTGTCCAGATCCTCGGCCACGGCAACACCCTGCGCGACAGCGACATCGGCTACTCCGCGGGCACGGGTGTGCTGCTGCGCGGCAGTGGCAACACCGTCACCGGCAACTACATCCACGACGTGGGCTGGATGGGCAGCTACACCCCCGGTATCGAGGTCAACGGCAGCGGCCAGACCGTCACCCACAACACCATCCGGCGCACCGGCCGGGCGAGCATCGACACCGCCTGGCAGCTGAACGGTGTGCCGTTCCACGACAACCGGATCGCCTACAACGACCTCTCCGAGGCGATGCGCACCTCACGTGACGGCAGCCCGTTCTATGTGTGCTGCAACCTGGACGCCACGGGCACCAGCGTGGACCACAACACCGTGCACGACGCGGACGGCCAGGTGGGCTACTACATCGACAACTCCTCCAGCAACTTCCTGCTGCACCACAACGTGGCGTACAACACCGGTACCCGCGGCACCTTCTTCAACGGCCACAGCGGTGTCAGCCTCGGCAACCGCGACCACAACTCCTCGTACGGCACGGGGATTTCCACCGCCGCCGTCCGGCTGAGCGGCGCCACCGACGCCACGGGGACGTATGTGAGCAACGACGTGGCGCTCACCCCGATGGAGATCTCCGGCCCCGGCGACCCCGCCCCCGTGGTACGGGACAACCTGCTGCCGCCCACCGATCCGCGCTACACCGACGCGCGCAACGGCGAGCTGTGGCCGCGCCCGGACTCCCCCGCCATCGACGCGGGCGAGAGGGTCGACGGGGTGACCGGCGAGGTCCGGGGCGACGGGCCGGACCAGGGCGCGTACGAGTACGGCGAGCCCATCTGGTCGTCCGGCTGCCGGCTGGCGGGCTGTGAGACCCGGGTCCGCAACGACGGCTGGAAGGCGACCGCCTCCGGTGGCGCCGATGCCTCGGCGGCCGTGGACGGGGTGCAGACCACCCAGTGGAAGGGCGACGCTCCCCAGGCCGCCGGTCAGTCGCTCACCGTCGATCTCGGCACCGCGAAGACCTTCGGGCGGCTGGCGATCGACGCGGGTCTTGACGCCACCGGACACCCCTATGGCTTCACCGTCTCGGTCAGCCGCGACGGTGAGCACTGGGGGACGCCGGTGGCCCGGGTCAGCGGCCGCTCCTTCACCCAGGACGCGGTCTTCGGGCAGCGCACCGCCCGCTATCTGCGGATCGAGCTGACCCGGCCGGGCGAGAACCCCTGGGCGGTGAACGAGATCCGGCTCTACGCCGACGGCCCCGACGCGGCCGCCACCCTGCAGGCGGAGCGCGCCGAGGTGGTCCGGGGCGTCGAGCGCGGCGAGGCGGCCACCTCGGTCCTCGGTATGGGGGACGCGATCGGCTTCCGGGGCGTGCGGTTCGGCGCGGGCGCGGACACACTGACGGTACGGCTGGCGTCCGGCGGCTGCGGGGACTGCGCCCTGCGACTGCGCCTGGACTCACCCGAGGGACCGGTGGTGGCCACGCTTCCGGTGCGCGGGACCGGTGGCACCGACCGGTGGCGGGTGCGTTCGGTGCGCCTCCCCCGTACGGTGACCGGCTTCCACGATGTCCATCTCGTCGCCACGGGCGGCCACCGGGTGGCCGCCGTGGACTGGCTGACGTTGCGTTAGGCACCAGGAGGTGGGTGCGCGGCCGCGCCCTGGCGTACCGCGCGCCCCACCTCCGTCCGCAGCGCGATGAACTCCGGCAGTGCCCGGGTGGCGATCTGGTCGCGTTCGGCGGGCAGCGCCACCGGCAGATCCGCCCGCACCCGGCCCGGCTCCGGAGCCAGCACCACCACCCGGTCCGCCACATAGACGCTCTCGTCGATGTCATGGGTGACCAGCAGAATCGTCATCCCCTCGGCCCGGTGCAGCCGCAGCAGCAGATCCTCCAGGTCCTCCCGGGTCTGGGCGTCCAGGGCACCGAACGGCTCGTCCATCAGCAGCAGCGCGGGCCGGGCGGCCAGGGCGCGGGCGAGCGCGACACGCTGCTGCATGCCGCCGGACAGCTGCCAGGGATGGCGGCGAGCGGCGTCGGCCAGGCCCACCTGCTCCAGCATGGCCACCGCCGCCGCATGGCGTTCCGCGCGGGGCAGTCCGCGCCGCCGCAGCGGAAGGGCGACGTTCTCCCGCACCGAGAGCCAGGGGAAGAGCGAGCGGCTGTAGTCCTGGAAGACCACTCCGAGCCGGTCCGGGACGCCGTCCACCACCTCCCCGTCCAGGGTGATCCGCCCGGCGGAGGGGCGGAGGAGGCCCGCGACACAGCGCAGCAGGGTGGACTTGCCACAGCCGGAGGGGCCGACCAGGGTGAGCAACTGCCCGTCGGGGACGGTGAGTTCGATGTCCAGGAGCACCTCGGGGCCGTCGCCGTAGCGATGGCTGAGCCGGTTGATCCGCAGCATGTCCGCCTCACCGGGCCCAGGGCTCGTACGCCGGGGAGTCGTCGGCGGGGACCCGGACCTGGAGCAGCAGCGGGCCGTCGTCACGGCCGAGGGCGAGGGCCCGGTCGAGCGCCTTGGGGAGGCGGTCGGGGTGCTCGACCCGTTCGGCCGGGCAGCCGAAGGACCCGGCGAGCGCGGCGAAGTCGATGCCGCCGATGTCGGTGCCCGGCACGGGGGCGATGCCGATGCGGTGGCCCAGCGCCTTGACCGCGCTGTAGCCGCCGTTGTCGAGCAGGACGTAGCTCACCGGGGCGCGGTGCCGGGCCGCGGTCCACAGGGCCTGCACCGAGTAGAGCGCCGAGCCGTCGCCGACGACGCACACCACGCGTTCGCCGTCCGCGAGAGCGCGTCCGACCGCGAGCGGCAGCCCCCAGCCCAGCGCGCCGCTGCCGGTGGTGAGGAAGCGGCCCTCGCCGCTGATGGGGAGGCGGGCGTGGAGGGCGTCGCGGTGGCTGGGGGTCTCCTCGACCAGCACGGTGTCCCGGGGCAGCCGCTCGCGCAGCAGGTCCATCACCAGCTCGGGGGAGATCTCCTCCGCCGAAGTGGCCGGCAGCGGCTCGGGGGCGGGCCGCGGCGGTGGCGCGGGCCGGTCGGCGGGCCGGACGAGATCGGTGAGGGTGCGCAGGGCCGGGCGGAGGGTGGTGACGATGCTGGTGCCCACCGGAAGCCACGCGGCCTGCGCGGGGTCGCAGTCGAGGTGGTACAGCTCGGTGCCGTCGGCGAGCGGCGGGGCCTCGGTGTGCACGTGGTAGGTGAACAGCGGGGCGCCGAGCGCGACCACCACATCGTGGCCGGCCAGCCGCTCCGCCAGCTGGTCGGCGACGGGCGGCAGAAAGCCCTGGAAGAGCGGGTGGCGTTCGTCGAAGCCGGAGCGTCCGGAGAGGGGGCTGATCCACACCGCGGCCCGCAGCCGTTCGGCCAGTTCGGCCACGTCCCGTACGGCGCGCTCGTCGTCCACGCCCGGCCCGACGACCAGCGCGGGGCGCGCCGAGGCGTCGAGTGCCCGCGCGAGGCCGGTGAGCGCGGCGGGGTCGGCGGTGTAGCCGCCGTGGACGGTGCGCGGGGCGACCGGCCCGGCGGGGCGGTCCCAGTCGTCCTCCGGTACGGAGAGGAAGACCGGGCCCCGGGGGTGGCTCATGGCGACGCGGTGGGCCTCGGCGAGCGCGGCGGGCACATCGGCGGCCCGCTCCGGCTGCCTGCTGAACTTCACGTACGGGCGCGGGAAGCGGGCCGGTTCGTCGGCGCCGAGGAAGGGCCGCAGCGGCAGCAGCGCACGGGACTGCTGCCCCGCGATGATCACCACCGGCACCCGGTCCCGGTAGGCGTTGAACACCGCTCCCAGGGAGTGGCCCAATCCCCCGGCGGAGTGCAGGCTGACCAGCGCCGCCCGCCCGGTGCCCAGGGCGTGGCCCGCGGCCATCGCGACGGCGGTGGACTCCTGAAGGCCGAGCACATAGCGGAAGTCCTCGGGCCAGTCGCGGAACATCCGCAGTTCGGTGGAGCCGGGGTTGCCGAAGACGGTCGTCATCCCGGTGGCGCGGCACAGTGCCAGCACCGCCTCGCGGACCGTGGTGGTCGGGGGGTGGGCGGTGGGCTCGGCCATGGGGCCACCTCCTCTGCTGGTGTGGGGGCGGGTCCTGCTTCTGCCGGATGGGGCGTGTCCCGCGTACGGGTGGTCAGGTGCGGTGGGCCGCACGGTGTCTGCCGAGGGCCAGGCGCTCGACGGCGAGCAGCGCGCTGTTGAGCAGCTGCCCGAGCGCGCCGAGCAGCACCATCACCGCCCACACCGTGAGCAGATCGGAGCGGGTCTGCGCGTCGGTGAGCGAGAAGCCTATGCCGTCGGCGGTACCGGGCAGCAGCTCGGAGAAGACCATCAGGATGAGCGAGAGCGACAGGCTCAGCCGCAGTCCGGCGAAGATGCGCGGCAGCGCGGCGGGCAGATACAGCAGCACGATCCGCTCGGCCGGCCGCATCCGTACGGTGGCGGCGACGTCCAGCCGCAGCGGGTCGATGCCGCGGACCCCCTCGGCCGTGTTGATCAGTACGGGCCAGATGGCGCCGAAGACGATGGAGGCGAGCTGCATCGGCGTGCCGAGGTCGAAGACCACGACGAAGACGGGCACCAGCGCGGGCGGGGGCACGGCGCGGGCGAACTGCAGCACCGGATCGCACAGCGCGTACACGGTGCGCGAGCGGCCCAGGACGAGCCCCAGCACGATGCCACCGGCCGCGGCGAGGGCGAATCCGGCGAGCACCCGGCCGAGGCTGGGCAGCAGATCGCGGACCGCCGCGTCGGTGAGGAACGCCCGTTCGGCGGGGCCGGAGAACCACAGGTGGTAGCCGTGCTCCACGATCCGGGCGGGGGGCGGGAAGAAGACGCTGCCGTGGGCCCGGGCGGCGAGCTGCCACAGCGCCACCGCCACCACCGGGACGCCGAGCCGCAGCGCGAGGGTCCGGGGCAGCCGCCGTGCGGCCCCGAGCGGGGTGGCTTGCGCGGTCATGCGCGGCTCCCGCGGTGCTCGGGCGCCCAGGGGAACAGCCGCCGTTCGACCGCGGTGAGCGCCAGGTTGATGACGAGGCCGAGCGCTCCCGCCCACACCACTCCGGCCAGCACGTCGCGGGTGCCGTCGGTGGCCATGCCCGCCTGGGCGATGAAGGTGCCGAGCCCCTCGCCGAATCCGGCGAGGATCTCGCTGGCCACGGCGAGGATCAGGGCGGTGGCCGCCGCGATGCGCACCCCGGCGGCGATGAACGGGGCGGCCGACGGCAGACCGGCCCTCAGCAGGACGGCGAGCCGACCGAAGCCGAACGCGCGCAGCGTGTCCTTGGCCAGCGGATCGGTCTCGCCGAGCCCGTAGACGGTGTTGAACAGCACGGGCCAGACACACGCGTAGGTGACGAGGGCGACCGTGGTCTCGCTGCCGGCGCCGAGCAGCAGCGACACCAGGGGGATGAGCGCCACCGACGGCATCGGGCGCAGGAATTCGATCAGCACCCGCGCGGCCTGCGCGGCCGTCGGCACACTGCCCAGCAGCAGCCCGAGCGGGATCGCGAGGGCGCAGGCGAGGGCGAGCCCGGTGGCCCATGCCTCGAGGGTGGCGCCGACGCCGTTCAGGAAGGCGGTGTCGCCGCCGAGTTCGACGGCACGTACCAGCACCTCGGAGGCGGGCGGCAGGAAGGCGCTCCGCACCAGCCCGGAGCGGCCCAGGGCCTCGCAGGCGGCGAAGGCCAGGAGCACGCCGACGGCGCCGAGCAGCGCGCTCCTGGCCCGCCCGGTGCGCTTCCGCCCGGCCGTCGCGGGGCTCACTCGGCGGGCTGGTAGAGGACGGCGGCGGAGTCGAGGTCCTTGGTGAGCAGCTTCTGCGCCCGCATCAGCGAGATGAGCCGCTTCAGCTGGGCGGCGCTGGAGGTGGCCGGATACTCGGGCAGGCCGATGGCGGCGGCCTCCTCCGGCTTGATCTTGGTATAGCCGGGCAGCGCCTTCTCCACGGCGCCGCGGTCCCTGGCTGCCACGGCCTGGGCGGCGGAGATGGCTCGCTGGAAGGCGGCGGCGGTCTTGGGGTACTTGTCGATGAAGGTGTCGGTGGTGACATAGCCGCTGAGCGGCAGTCCGGCGACGGGCGCCGCGTTGCCGTCGACCACCGTACGGGCCTTCAGCTCGCGCTTGAGCGCGGTGACGAACGGCTCGGCGGCATGCACGGCGTCCACCTGGCCCCGCTCCAGCACCGAGCCCATCTGCGGGAACGGCACCTGCCGGTACTCGGGCCGACCGGCCCCGGCCTTGCCGAGGGTGGCGTTGAGGGTGAGTGACTG
The DNA here is from genome assembly GCF_024505145.1 of Streptomyces rugosispiralis. GTDB lineage: Bacteria > Actinomycetota > Actinomycetes > Streptomycetales > Streptomycetaceae > Streptomyces > Streptomyces rugosispiralis. The sequence goes on from NZ_JANIAA010000001.1 coordinate 672,660, forward strand.
GATGTTGTTGAGGATGTTGACCGCGACCTTCTTGCCCTCGAGGTCCCGCGGCGTCTTGATCTTGGAGTCGGCGGGCACCAGCACATCCATCATGTGCGGGGCGTTGCGTGCGCCCTCGGCCAGCACCCGGGTGGCCAGGGTGCCCTTCTCATGGGCCTGGAGGAACGTCACGAAGTTGGCGCCGCCGATGACGTCCACCTGGCCGTGGGCGAGCGCGGGCAGCGCCTGGACACTCTGCTGGACCGGCTGCACGCGGACGTTCAGCCCTTCCTTCGCGAAGAGCTTGCGGTCCATGGCGATGTGCAGGGCGGCCACATCGGCGAGCGGCAGTCCGGCCACCGTGATCGTCTTCTTCTCCGGCCCGCGCCCGCCGCCGGAGCCCTCGTCCGAGCCGCCGCATCCGGCGAGAAGCACGGCGGTGACCGTGGCGGCCGCGGCCAACTTTGCCGGGGGGAAGCGCAGTTGGTCTCTCATGGCATTTCACGATAGGGGCCGTGCGCGGTTCACACCATGGCCGGGAACGCCTCGTCGAACAGGTCGAGCATGGCCCACCAGGCCCGTTCGGCGGAGGGCCGGTGGTGGCAGACGCCGCTCGACCGGGGGGGATGGGGGAAGCTGACAGCGGCGGTCGGCGCCTGGCAGAGTGCGGTCCATGGACTATTCAGCCCATTTCCACCGTGAGATCGTGGCGTTCGAGCAGGCGGCCCGCCGCGCCGCCGACGGGGCGGACGCGCCGCTGATCCCCTCCTGCCCCGAGTGGACGATGTCGGATCTGGTGCTGCACCTGGGCGGGGTGCATCGCCTGGTCGCCCGTGTCGTCCGGGAGCGGCTCGACCGGCAGCCGGACATCACGGACCCCGCCCTCTTCGAACTTCCCGAGGACCGCGCGGGCTGGCCCGCGCCCACGGGCGGGCCGCATCACGGGCCGGTGCCGGTGAGTCTCGTCGACTGGTTCGCCGAGGGGGCCGCGCGGCTGGAGGCGCTGTTCCGGAGCGAGGGTCCGGGGCTGGCGGTGTGGACGTGGTCGGCGGAGCGGACCGCTGGCTTCTGGCTGCGGATGCAGACCATCGAGGCGGCCCTGCACCGCTGGGACGCCGAGCGGGCGCTCGGCGGACCGGCCCGGCCGGTGGAGCCCGACCTCGCGGTGGACGCCGTGGCCCAGACCTTCGAGGTGATGGCCCCGGCCCGGCGGGCGTGGCGGGAGGCCCCGCCCGGGGCGGGCGAGTCGTTCCGGTTCCGCCGGACCGACGGTCCGGACCTGTGGACGGTCCGCTTCGACGGCGGCGACGTACGGCTCACCACCGGCGCCGCGGACGAGGACGCCGACGAGGCGTCCCGCGATGTCGAGCTGGCCGGGACCGCGTCGGACCTGATGCTGTTCCTGTGGCAGCGGCTCCCCGCGGACCGGCTCGACAAGGTGACCGGCGACCAGGCGGTGCTCGACCGCTACTTCACCCTCGTCCCGCCCGTGTGAACCGCGTCCGGCGAGTCGGCGCCCCGCGGCCGGGGCCGCGGGGTGCGACCATTGGCCGGGAGCTGACCACGAGCGAGGGAGCCGCGAATGAACAGCGCCGATCTGCTGGCCGACGCCTTCGAGCGGGTGCGCGAGGAGGTGCGGTCGGCCGTGGACGGGCTCTCGGAGGACGAGTTGGCCGTACGGCTCGACAGCGGGGCCAACTCGATCGCCTGGCTGGTGTGGCATCTGACCCGGGTCCAGGACGACCACATCGCCGACGCCGCGGGCACCGAGCAGCTGTGGACGTCCGAGGGCTGGGCCGAGCGGTTCGGCCTGCCGTTCCCGCCCGAGGCCACCGGCTACGGCCACCGGAGCAAGGACGTGGCGGCGGTGCGGGCGGACGCCGAGCTGCTCACCGGGTACTACGACGCCGTCCATGAGAACACCCTGGCGTTCGTGCGCGGCCTGCGCGACTCCGATCTCGACCGGATCGTGGACGAGCGGTGGACCCCGGCGGTGACCCTCGGTGTCCGGCTGGTCAGTGTGGTCGCGGACGATCTGCAGCACACCGGGCAGGCGGCGTTCATCCGCGGCGCGGTCCGCAGGCGATAGCGCGACATCACCGGGAACGGAGGCCTTCGCATCGCGCGCATTGACATGCAGGCAATTGCCTGCATAACGTTCGGTGTGAGCTCAGAGATGGACAAGGTCTTCAAGGCGCTGGCCGACCAGACCCGGCGGTATCTGCTGGACCGGCTGCATGAGCACAACGGCCAGACACTGGGCGAGTTGTGCCGACGGCTGGAGATGACCCGCCAGTCGGCGACCCAGCATCTGGCCGTTCTCGAGGCGGCCAATCTGGTCAGCACGGTGCGGCGGGGCCGCGAGAAACTCCACTACCTCAACCCCGTCCCCCTCAACGAGATCCAGGAGCGCTGGATCGACAAGTTCGAGCGCCCGCGGCTGCGTGCGCTGAGCCTGGTGAAGCGACAAGCGGAGGAAGCGATGGCCGACAAGCCGGCGTTCGTGTACGTCATCTACATCGAGTCCACCCCGGAGAAGGTCTGGCACGCGCTGACCGACGCCGACGTCACGGCCGAGTACTGGGGCCACCGCAATGTGTCGGACTGGCGGGTCGGCTCCCCGTGGGAGCATCGGCGGACGGACGGCTCCGGCACCGCCGATGTCGTCGGCACGGTCGTGGAGAGCTCACCGCCCACCCGGCTGGTGACCACCTGGGCCGCGCCCGACGCCGACGCCACCGCCGAGCCCTCCCGGGTCACCTTCGACATCCAGCCGCACGGCGACATCGTCCGGCTGACCGTGACCCATGAGAACCTGGCCGACGAGGCCGAGCGGACCGCGGCGGCCGGTGGCTGGGCCGCGGTGCTGTCCAATCTGAAGTCGCTGATCGAGACGGGGAGCCCGCTGCCGCAGCAGCCCTGGTCGATCCCTCAGTGATCCTCGGCCACCGTGCGACGTGGGGGCTCACCGTGGCTCACCGCGCGGCCCCATCGTCCCGTACCGCGATCCCCAAGGCGTCGGCGAGCATCGGCGCGAGCTCCATCAACTGACCGCTGCCGATGGTGGCGCCGCCCAGCGCGTCATAACCGTCGGTGATCTCCAGCCGGGTGGCCCCGCGCAGATCGACCTTCGCCAGCCGCGCGTTGCCGAATCGCACGCCCTCCAGCGCCGACCCCGGAAACGCCACCTCCGTCAGCCCCGCGCCACCGAGGTCCACATCGCGCAGCAGACAGTCCACGAAGGTGACGTTCCGCAGCGTGGCGGTGCGGAGGTTCACCGATTCCAGCTTGCACCGGTGGAAGGTCACCCGGCGCAGCCGCGCGGAGAACATCTCCAGACCGGCCAGCACACAGCCACCCAGCTCACCGTCGAGCCAGTCGGTGTCCGCCAGGTCGGTGCCCACCCATCGCACCCCGTCCAGCCACACCTCGTTGAACCGGGCCCCACGGCCACGGCCCCCGGTGAAGGTCACCGAGGAGAACGCGGACTCGAGGAACCGGGCGTGGTCGCACACGACCCCGTCGAAGGAGTCCCCGTCCAGATGAACGGTGTCGTAGTCGCCTTCCTCCGTCAGCTCCCCGTCGAACGGCCGCAGATGGTCCGCGAAGGGCAGATCGGCGAGTTCACGGGGGGACGGCACCATGCGAGGCTCACTTTCCTGGGGACGGACCGCGTACGGGGCCGATACTGCCATCCGCCACCGACAGCCCCGCCGGGAGCGCCGGAGGGACGCCCCCCGGACCGCCGTACGCTCACCAGAGGGCGATTACGTACGCCGGATGGCCCACTCTCCGGTGTGCTGAGCGCATTTCCCCGGAACTCTCTCCGTTAAATCGGACCGTCAGTTTTATTCGTTCTGCGACCCGACACGGAGGAATCCATGCAGATCGCGAAGAAGGCCGCCCTGGTAGCCGCGACCGCGGGCGCCCTTGCGCTCCTCGGCACCGGCACCGCGGCCGCCAACGGCTACGGCGGCGGCTCCGAAAGAAACACCTCCACCCCCACCAGCTTCGACATCAGCAGCTTCATCTTCCAGAGCAACCACTGCAACACCAGCACCGGCACCACCCTCTCCACCGCCACCGCCGGTCCGACGGGCGAGATGAAGATCGGCAGCACCTGCGCCAACATCATCGGCGGCTGACGCAGGGACAGCGGCCGGCGACCACCGTCACCGGCCCACCGCGCTCCTCCCGCTCCTACCGGGCGGGGGGAGCGCGCCCGTTCCGGCTCGACGGCTTGGTACGCCGAACGGGCCACTCTCCGGTGCGCTTACCCGACTTCTCCCGGTATTCCTCCGTTAAATCGGACCGTCAGATTATTCGTTCTGCGACCCGACACGGAGGAATCCATGCAGATCGCGAAGAAGGCCGCCCTGCTGGCCGCGACCGCCGGCGCCTTTGCGCTCCTCGGCACCGGCACCGCGGCCGCCGACGGCTACGGCTCCGACGTTCCCACCAGCTTCAAGCTGTCCAGCGTCATCTTCCAGGACAACCACTGCAACACCTCCACTGGCACCACCAGCTCCATCGGCGGCGTCGGCCCGAGCGGTGACATGACCATCGGCAGCAACTGCGTCAACTTCATCGGCGGCTGACGCAGGGGCAGGGGCCGACGACCACGGTCACCGGCCCACCGCGCTCCCCCCGGCCCACCGGGTCGGGGGGAGCGCGTGTCTCACCGCCGTACCTGGATCAGCGCATGGGCACCGCTGGTGCGCCAGTGGTCCTCGTTCGCGTCCAGCGCGGCCACGGTCCGCTCGTCGAGCCCGACGACGACATCCGACTTCAGGGTGCGCAGCGCGGCCACCGGGCCGGGGAAGTACCCGGTGCGGTCGGCGAAGGAGGTGGTCGGGGTCCACAGCCGGTCGCCGACGAGGCGGCGGTAGTTCAGATCGCCCTTCATGACGGTGAGCGTGGCCCCGGCGAACTCGCTCCGCAGATCGCCCGGCATCTCCTCGTACGGCAGCGGGGCGCGGAAGAAGTCGTGCGCCCGCACCGTGAGCCGGCCGTCGCCCATGGCGGCCCACAGCCGTCCGCCGGTCCCGGCCGCCGCGCCCTCCGCCCGCGCCAGACGGCGCAGACAGTCCACGACATCCTCGGTGGTGGCGTCGGAGACGTAGTACGGATACGGCTTCACCTGGAGCACCACCCGCTCGGCGCGCCCGTGGTGAAGCACATGGTCGATGAGGACGAGGTCGGGGAGCAGTTCCCGCCCGGCGTTGTCCGCCACCACGCACAGCGTGCCCGGGGAGCCGGCGGGCAGCAGCGACCACAGCGCCCCCGAGTCGTCCGCGACCAGCGGCGGAGTGTCGGCGCCCGGCGCGTCCGCGGCCGATGAGGAGATGCGGAAGCCCAGGTCCGCGCGGTTGCCCCAGAGTGAGCCGTGCACCAGCGCGTCCGCCTGCTCCCCGGCGGGCCCGCGCAGGATGTCGTCGAGCGTGGCCAGTTCGGCCTCGGTATCGGGGGTGTCCAGCTCGGCCTGTTTGAAGGGGCGGAACGGGTCGACACCCCGCCAGGGGCCGTCCGCGAAGTAGCCCACGGCCTCCAGGAGCCGCCGGTAGAAGTAGCTCTCCGCCCACAGGAACGGCACGTCGAACCAGGACCGGCCGAAGTGCTCCCGGCCCCACACCGCCCACCGGTCGTGGTCGTACGCGGTGGGCGGGAGCGGGGCGATGGTGCCCTCGGCGGCGTTGTCGCGCAGCGCGTCGAGGGCGCGGTGCTGCCCGGGGCCGTACGGGAAGGCGGCGCGCACCTTCTCGATCAGTGCGGGATGGCGCTCGGCCAGCACACTCCGGGCGAACGATCCGGGCTCATCGCTGCGGATCACGGGCGCGTCGGCGGTGTCGGACATGGCAGCCAGGGTCGCACACCGCGCGGTGGCGCGGCGGGGATCACCAGTGGGCGGGGCGGGTGAGGGACGGCGGCAGCCGGGTGGCGGCGTCGCCCTTGGCCGCGTTCAGCTGGGCCTGGGTGAGGAAGACGGCTTCCCGCAGGTCGGCCGCGCTCAGGTCGGCATCCCGGAAGTCGGCGCCGATCAGATCGGCCGCCGTCAGATCGGCCCGGGTGAGGTTCGCCGCGATGAGACGGGCACCGCGGAGGTTGGCGCCCCGCAGATCGGCTCCCCCCAGGTCGGCGCCGATGAGATCGGCTCCCCTGCGGTTCTTCTTCCTGCCCGGGATCCGGGCCCGTACCAGCTCGCTCGTCCGCAGCAGCAGCTGGTTGACCCGATCCCGGTGGGCCGCCACATCGAGCTCCCTCAGCTCGGCCGCGCTCCCGAGGGTGAGCCGCTCGGTCTCCCGCAGCGCCTCGCGCAGGGCACCGTGGACGGGCCGGGCGGCGGGCCGGGCCAGCGCCTCGGTGAGGTACCAGAGCAGTTCGTGCAGATGGCGCATGACGGGGAAGACGGCGAACATCTCGGAGGCCGTCCCGGGGTGCCGCCGCCAGTCCCGGCCCTCGAAGGTGAGCTGGGAGACCTTCTGACCGGCGCCGAAGCAGTCGTAGACCGTGCAGCCCGGGAAGCCCTCCTCGCGCAGCCGGGAGTGGATACCGCAGCGGAAGTCGGCCCGGAGGTTGCGGCAGGGCTCCCCCGCGGCCTTGCTGAGCGCGAAGTCCGTGGAGGCCGTGAAGGGCAGGGCGACACAGCACAGCCCGAAGCAGTTGCCGCAGTCGGCCCGCAGGGCGGGGCGGTCCGCGGCGGCCGGGCCGGCGGAGGGGGTTTCGGTCGTATCTGACACCGTGCGTGGTCTCCCGCGTGGACAGGAGCACCGCGGTGCGGGGCGGTGCTCGGTGGCGTTCCATTGTCGCAAGCGGGCTCAACCGGGAATGATCAGCTCGATTCCATAGGCGGCGATCGCCAGGCACGCGGCGAAACACACCACCGCCGCGGCCGCCGCCACCGTGTCGAGACGGCCGCGGCGCGCCCCGTGGCGCGATGTGCCGCCGCCGGCGCGAGGCCAGGCGGCGACGCCGAGCGAGAACATGACGACCACCAGGACGGTGACCCCGAGGCTGACCCCGAAGACCCCGCCGATCGTGCCCCAGGTGGTGCCCATACGGATCAGCTCCTCGACGGGGTCGTGGCCGGGTCAGGCGGTCGTGTCCAGGGTGCGCTCGGCGGGCTCGGGGACGCGCGGCTCGTTGACGTTGTCCGGGTTCACCGGGCGCCGGCGGGAGAGCACGTAGAAGCCCGCCGCCGCCGCGACGGCGACGCACGCCACCAGGGCCACCCCCGCGTTGCCCTGGCCCGCCACCCAGGCCGCCACCCCTCCCACGGCCGCCGCCGCGGGCAGGGTCAGCAGCCAGGACACCGCGATCCGTCCGGCGATCCCCCACCGCACATGGGCCAGCCTGCGGCCGAGCCCGGCGCCCAGGATGCTGCCCGTGCACACCTGGGTGGTGGACAGCGGGAAGCCCAGGTGTGAGGAGGCCAGGATCACCGCGGTGGCGCTGGTCTCGGCGGCGAAGCCCTGGGGGGGCTGGATGTCGGTCAGCCCCTTGCCCATGGTCCGGATGATCCGCCACCCGCCGACATAGGTGCCCAGCGAGATCGACAGACCGGCGCTGAGCACCACCCACCACGGGGGCCCTGAGCCGTGGCCGAGCACGCCACCGGCGATGAGGGTGAGGGTGATGACCCCCATCGTCTTCTGCGCGTCGTTGGTGCCGTGGGCGAGGGCCACCAGGGACGCGGATCCCACCTGGCCCGCGCGGAAGCCCTTCCGCGCCACGCGGGCGGCCGCGCGGTGGGTGATCACATACGCGAGATAGGTGGCCAGCATGGCCACCACACAGGCCACCACCGGTGAGGCGACCGCCGGGATCACGATCTTCTCGACGATCGCGGTGAAGCGCACCGCGGATTCCCCGGCGCCCACCCACACCGCGCCGATCAGCCCGCCGAACAGGGCGTGCGAGGAACTCGACGGCAGCCCGGCGAGCCAGGTGATCATATTCCAAAGGATCGCCCCGATCAGCCCCGCGAAAATCATGACCGGGGAGACCTTGGCGTCGTCGACGATGCCGTTGGAGATCGTCTTGGCCACTTCCGTGGAGAGGAAGGCCCCGGCCAGATTGAGCACCGCGGCGACGAGGACGGCGAGCCGGGGCGACAGCGCCCCCGTGGCGATGGACGTGGCCATCGAATTGGCGGTGTCGTGGAAGCCGTTGGTGAAGTCGAAGGCCAGTGCCGTGAGGATGACGGCCACCAGAAGGAAGGAGACGGAGTCCATTCCCGACCTCCCGCACCAGGAGTGGTCCGGCACATCGTTCGCGTCGGACCGTCTCGTGAAGACCGCTGTCTGATGTCCACGCTAAGCGCGGTGTCAGGCGGGCGCCAACGCTGGCGCCCGGCCCAACGGCCGGGCCGGTTCGGCGCCGTGGCACACGGCCCGGCCCGGTTCGGGCGCCGTACCGCTCCCGCCGGCCGGACGGCTCACCGGCGGCTGTCGGACGGCTCACCGGCGCTGAGGGAGGCGCGGGCGTTGAGCGTGCGCACATCGCCCCCCGTGGTGTCCCGGTAGGTGTCGGTGACGCGGGCGAGCTCCTCGGGGGTCCGCGCACCGTCCCGGTTCATGGCCCGGTTCGCCCGTACGACGGCCGCCGTCGCCTCGCGGCGCTCGGTCTCGTAACGGGCCAGCGCGGTGGGCACATCGTCCGCCCGCGCGAGTTCGCGGGCGAGGACGCGGGCGTCCACGACCGCCTGGGACGCGCCGTTGGCCCCCACCGGATACATCGGATGCGCGGCGTCGCCGAGCAGGGTCACCCGGCCGCTCCCCCACCACGGCAGCGGCTCCCGGTCGGCCATCGGGTATTCGAGGATCTCCGCGCAGCCGGTCAGCAGACCGGGCACATCGAGCCAGCCGAGCCGCCAGTCCTCGAAGTACGGCAGCACATCGGCGAGCCGCCCCGGCCGGTTCCAGGCCGCGTCCCCGGTGAGCGGCCCGGGTTCGGACATCCGCACCTGGCAGACCCAATTGACCCGGCCGCCGCCGATCGGATACGCGACCAGCTCGGCGTCCCCGTCGCGCACGATCACCATCGAGCGCCCGGTCAGAAACGGCTCGGCCGGTGTCGTGCCGCGCCACATCCGGATCCCCGACCAGAGCGGCGGGCCGTCCTGCGGATGCAGCGCGGCGCGGACCGCGGAGTGCAGCCCGTCGGCGCCGATGAGCGCCCGCGCGGCCGTCTCCTCGACCGTCCCCGTCGCCCGGTCGAGGATGCGGACGCGTACGCTCTCGCGCTGCCCCGAGTCGTCGAATCCCACCACCCGCGCCCCGGTGCGGACCGCGTCCGCGCCCAGGCGCTCGCGGACCGCCGCGAGGAGCAGTCGCTGGAGCTCCCCGCGGTGCACCGAGTACTGCGGCCAGCGGTAGCCCTGGGCCAGGCCACGCGGCTCGGTGAAGATCCGCGTGCCGAACCGGTCGCAGTACACGTTCTCGGCGGTGGCCACGCCGATGGCGGCGAGCTCGTCGCCGAGGCCGAGTTCGACGAGCTCGCGCACGGCGTGTGGCAGCAGATTGATCCCGACGCCGAGCGGCCGGATCTCGCGGGCGCTCTCGACGACCGCCGCCTCGACCCCGGCCGCGTGGAGGCTCAGGGCGGTGGCCGGCCCGCCGATCCCGCCCCCGGCGATGAGCACACGCATCACTCGGCTCCGGCCCCGGGACGGATCTCGGAGGGGGCCTCGGAACGGACCTCGGGGTGGTCCCCGGAGGGAACCCCGGGACGGATCTCGGGGCGGTCGATGATGCGCAGCCAGGTGCCGTCCGGCTGGCGGCGGGCCACCTGCACCCGGCCGCCGGTGTTGTCGGCGGGGCGGGTCGAGGTGAGGGCCAGCTCGCCGTAGCGGACGGTCGGCAGCGCCTCCTCCACCCGGAACGGGCGCGGGGCGTGCGCCAGCATCCGCTCGCAGACGGCGCGGATCGCCTCGCGGCCGACGGTCGTGGCACCCGGCGGGTAGGCGAGCACCGCGTCGGGCTCGTAGAGCTCGGCCAGCCCCTCGGCGTCCCCGGCGTTGGCACGCTCCACGAACAGCCGGGCCAGATCCTCGGGGGTGGTGGCGCGGGCACGGGTCTCGGTCATGGTCGACTCCTTTCGTCCGCCTCCACCCTCCAGCGGGCGCGATCAGAAGTCCAAGAGATGGTTGGTCTGGTTGCTAGAATCATCGCTTATGGAACTGCGGCAGCTTGAGTACTTCGTGGCGGTGGCCGAGGAGCGGAACTTCACCCGGGCCGCGGAGAAGGTGCGGGTGGCCCAGCCGGGGGTCAGCGCTCAGATCCGCCGGCTGGAGCGCGAGCTGGGCGAGCAGCTGCTGGACCGCTCGGGCCGCTCGGTGCGGCTGACCGAGGCGGGGGCGGCCGTGCTGCCCTACGCGCGGGCCGCGCTCGCGGCGGTGGCGGGCGCCCGGCTCGCGGTGGACGAGCTGACCGGACTGCTGCGCGGGCATGTGGCGGTCGGGACGGTCACCTCGCACAGCGTGGATCTGCCGGGGCTGCTGGCGGAGTTCCACGACGCCCATCCGGCGGTGGAGATCACCCTCATCGAGGCCACGTCGGACGAACTGCTGGAGGGTCTGCGCACGGGACGGCTCGACGCGGCGATCGTCAGCGTGGGCGCCACGACCCCGGCCGGGGTCGAGTTGGAGGTGATCACGGATCAGCCGATCGTGGCCGCGGTCAGCCCCGACCATGAGCTCGCCGTGCACTCGGCCATCTCGCTGGACACCCTGCGGGGCCGCGCGCTGATCAGCCTGCCGCGCGGCACGGGGCTGCGCACCCGGATCGACGAGGCGTGCGCGGCCGCCGGTTTCACCCCGCACATCGCCTTCGAGGCCAGCGATCCGGAGGTGCTGGCGCAGCTCGCCGAGCGGGGGCTGGGCGCGGCGATCCTGCCCGGGGCGTTCGCCGAGGCGCGGTCGGACCGGCTGCGGTCGGTCCGCATCGACCGGCCGGCCCTGCGGGGGCGGCTGGCCTTCGCCTGGCGGGCGGACGGCCCGAGCGGCCCGGCCGGCCGGGCCCTGGTCGAGCGCGCCCGCACCGCCCTGGCGGCCGCCTCGGCCCCCGAGCGCGCCACCGGGTGAGCGCTGGTCCTCCGTACCCACACCGCACCCCCCGTTGACAGCTCACCAGGGCGGATCCCACAATTGCGCTCATGATCAGGCACCGGTTCGACGCGACGGGACTCCTACGCGCCCCGGACCGGACCGGGTGTGAGCGCTCGGGCCTCTAACCGGGATTCTCCGCGTCCCGCGGCCACCGCCCCCGCGCCCCGAAGCCACGCCGGTCATTCCTCCCGCGATCGCCGGTCAGCCCCTGACGACCCGCACATCGCGACGCTCCGGACAACACTTCCGTGGTCTCCCCCGCGGCACGAGGGCACCTCCCCACCCCCCGCCTGCCCCCCTGTCCGCCGTCACGCACGAGGAGATGCCATGACCGTCGTCGACACCCCACCCACGACTCTGCGCGAAGCCGCCATCCCGCCGGACGGCATGTACGAGGGCGAGCGCGTTCTGCGGCGGCTGCCCGAGGGATGGGAGGAGCGTCCGTACGAGCGGTTCGAGATCGTGCCACTCGGACGTGTCATCGGCGCCGAGATCCGCGGCCTGGACCTCTCCCGGCCACTGGAGCCCGCGCTGCGCGAGGAGCTGAACCGTGCCCTGCTGGAGTGGAAGGTGATCTTCTTCCGCGGTCAGCACCTCACTTCGGAGCAGCAGCGCGGATTCGCCCGGAACTGGGGCGAGTTGGAGACCAATCCACTGCTCGCCGCCGGGTCCAGCGAGGATGTGGTCCGCTTCGACAAGGCGTCCGGCGCCACCCCGACCTTCGAGAACATCTGGCACACCGACGTCACCTTCCGCGCCCGGCCCGCGCTCGGCGCCGTACTCCAGCTGCGCGAGGTGCCGCCGGTGGGCGGGGACACCATGTGGGCCGACATGGCGGCGGCGTACGACAACCTCCCGGCGGAGGTGAAGGAGCGCATCGACGGCGCCACCGCCGTCCACGACGTCATCCCCGGCTTCGTCCGCTTCTACGGACCGGAGCGGCTGGCCCCGTTCCAGGAGATGTTCCCGCCGGTGGAGCATCCGGTGGTGCGCAGCCATCCGGAGACCGGCCGGCGGATGCTGTTCGTCAACACCTCCTTCACCACCCGGATCACCGGGCTGGAGCGGGAGGAGAGCGACCGGCTGCTGAGCTTCCTGTGCCGTCAGGCGCACGTCCCGGAGTACCAGGTGCGGTTCCACTGGCAGCCGGGCGACATCGCGTTCTGGGACAACCGCGCCACACAGCACTACGCGGTCAACGACTACGCCCCGCACCGCAGGGTCGCCGAGCGCGTCGCCATCGAGGGCGACCGGCCGTTCTGACCCCGGCCGCTCCGCCACGACCTCCGATATGACGATTTTCGGCCATCCGGGCGGGGCCCGTACCCGGCGCGGGCTTGTTCCCGGCGGATGAAACGATGCGCGGCAGCGGCCACATCGGAGGTATAACCATTGCGGAGTGGTCAGTTGACGAGCCGATGGAAGGGGACGGGTGCGATACCGGGTCCTGGGGGCGCTTGAGCTGCGCACCGGCGAGGGGTGGGCCTCCCTGGGGCCGGCGAAGTGGCGGACGCTGCTCGCGGTGCTGCTGTGCCACGCCAACCAGACCGTCTCCACCGAACGGCTCCTGGACGAGCTCTGGGGCGAGGACCGGGCGCCCCAGAGCGCCACCAAGCTGCTGCAGACCTATGTCTCCCGGCTCCGCCAGACCATGGGCGACGAGGCCGGGCAGACCCTGATCACCGAGAAGCAGGGCTACAAGGCGCAGGGCTACCGACTGGCGGTGGAGGCCGCCGAGTTCGACGCCCACCGCTTCGAGCAGCTGGTCGAGGAGGGGCGGCGGGCGCTCGACCGGGAGGCGCCCGAGGCCGCGGCTGAGCGGCTGCGCGAGGCGCTGGCGATGTGGCGCGGCACCCCGTTCGCCGATGTGCCCCCGACCCCGGCGGTGACGGCGGAGGCCACCCGGCTCGAGGAGTGCCGGCTGCAGGCCGTGGACGCCCGGATCGACGCGGACCTGCGGTGCGGGCGCCATACGGCCGTACTGCGCGAGCTGGAGGCACTGACCGCCGAGCATCCGTTCCGCGAGGAGTTGCGCGGCCGATTGATGCTGGCGCTGTACCGGTCCGGGCGGCAGGCCGACGCCCTGGCCGCCTACCGCGAGCTGCGCCGGCTGCTGAGCGAGGAGCTGGGGGTCGAGCCGACCCCGCCGCTGCGCGACCTCCACGAGCGGATCCTGAACGCCGACGCCTCCCTGATGGCCGCGCCCGCCCTGGAGGCGGACCGGCCCGACCCCGCCGCCGCTGCCCGCAAGGCCCACCGGGGGCCCCGCCAACTGCCGCCCGCCAGCCCCGCGTTCACCGGCCGCCACGGCGAGGTCGCGGTGATCCGGGCGCTGATGGACACGGCCGGGGACCCGGAGGCGGGCGAGGGCGGGCGGTCGGTGGTGCTCGCCGCCATCGACGGCACCGGCGGGGTCGGCAAGTCGACCCTGGCCATCCACACCGCCCACCAGCTCGCCGACCGCTTCCCCGACGGTCAGCTCTATGTGGATCTGTACGGGGCGACCGCCGGGCAGTCGGCCCTGGACCCCGGCGAGGTGCTCGGCCGGTTTCTGCGCGCCCTCGGCGTGGACGGCTCCAACGTGCCGAGCGACACCGACGAGGCGTCCGCGCAGTTCCGTTCGCTGGCGGCGGGCCGGAGACTGCTGGTGATCCTCGACAACGCCGCCAGTGTGGACCAGGTGCGGCCGCTGATCCCCGCCGGGCCGGGCTGCGCCGCGCTGATCACCAGCCGCGAGATGCTGACCACTCTGGAGGGCGCCACCCATCTGCATCTGGATGTGCTCCCGCAGGACCAGGCGGTGGCGCTGCTGGAACGGGTCGTGGGCGCGGAGCGGGTGCGGGCGGAGCCCGCCGAGGCGGAGGAGATCACCCGGCTGTGCGGCTGGCTGCCGCTGGCGCTGCGGATCGCCGGTGCCCGGCTGGCCGCCCGCCCCGCGTGGCCGCTGCGCACCCTGGTGACCAAGCTGACCGACGCCCGGGGCCGGCTGGACGAGCTGCGCTTCGGCGATCTGGCCGTCCGCGTCAGCTTCCAGGTGAGCTACGAGGGTTTCCGGCTCGGCCGGCGCTCCGACGACCTGGACGCGGTCCGCGCCTTCCGGCTGCTCAGCGTGGTGCACGGACACGATGTGAGCCTGCCGGTGGCCGCCGCGCTGCTGGACCTGCCCGCCGACCGCACCGAGAACGCGCTGGAGCGGCTGGTCGACGCCCAGCTCCTGGAGAGCCGGGACTCCGTCCGCTACCACATGCACGATCTGCTGCGGCTGTTCGCGTCGGAGCAGGCGCAGCAGGAGGAGCCCGAGGCGGAGCGCGCGGCGGCGCTGGAGCGGGCGCTGACCTGCTACGCGGCCACCGCCCAGCGGGCGGTCACCCTGCTCGGCCCGCTCCGCCCCTGGCCCCGGCACCCGGTCGAGGGCCCGACGGTGCCGCTGAGCGGCCAGGACGAGGCGGAGAGCTGGCTGAAGGACGAGTTGCCCAATCTGCTGGCCGCCGTCGCCCAGGCGGCCGAGCCCACCCAGCCCGAGGCGATAGCGCGCCTGGGGTTGCGGCTGGCGCGGGCGCTCCAGTGGTTCCTCTTCCCCCGGGCCCACGCCCAGGATCTCCAGACGGTCAACGAGCTGGCCCTCGAGACCGCCCGCCACCTGGGCGACCCGGTGAGCGAGGCATGGGCGCTGGACGGCCTCTCCGCCGCGTACTGGCTGCAGCACAGCTACGACGAGGTACGCACCACCCTGGAGTCGGCGCTGGAGATCTGGCGCGAACTGGACCACCGGGAGGGCGAGTTGCGCACCGCGTGCAATCTCGCGGACGCGCTGTGCGAACTGGGCCTGTACGAGGAGGCCATCACGGTGCAGGAGCGGCAGCTCGCCCTCGCCCGGGAGGCCGGGGATCTGCCGGCCGAGGTGATCGGCCTGGGCAACCTCGGCCGGGCCCACCGGGGCCTGAGCCGTCCCGAGGACGCCCTGACCTGTTTCAAGGAGAGCCTGGAGCAGGCCCGCCGGACGGGCAACATCCACCATGAGGGCTTCGCCCTCTACGAGATCGGCATCACCTATATGGAGCAGGGCAGGTTCCCCGAGGGCCGGGCCCATATGGACCAGGCCCTGCCGGTGTGGAAGCGCCCCGGTACGTACGAGAGCTGGCGCGGGCACACCTGGAGCGGGCTCTTCCCCGCCTGTATGACCCTGCAGATCGGCCCCGGCCCGCGCTGAGGCGGGATCCGGGGCGCATGTGGACGCCGGGCGAGGGCGCGGTCGGGGCTACGGCTTGCGGGCCACCCCGCCGTAGGCCCACACCCGGCTCGGGTCGGACTCGGCGCCGATGCCGGGACGCCAGGAGGGCAGTTGCACCAGGCCCGGGGCGAGCAGGTCGAGCCCGGTGAAGAACTCCATGATCCCGGCATGGTCGCGGGCGACCAGGGACACCGGGCCCTCGAAGCTGATGACCTCCCAGTCCCGGTCGGTGTCCAGGGTGAAGTCGCCGGTGGCGTGGGAGAGGACCAGACAGCTGCCCGGCGCGGCCCAGTCCATGAGCCGGCGGACGATGCCGACGGGGTTCGCCAGGTCCTCGATGTAGTCGAGGACGAGCGTCAGCAGGATGGCGACCGGCTGTGCGGGGTCGAGCAGCCGCCGCAGCTCCTCATGGCCCAGGAGGTCCTCGGGCGAGCGGATGTCAGTCTTGATCATCGTGGTGCCGGAGACGGAGAGCCGGGCCTGGCCGTGGCTCGCCACGATGGGGTCGTTGTCGGCGTAGACCACCCGGGCCCGGGGATTCACGGCCTGGGCGATTTCATGCACATTCGGGGTCGCCGGCAATCCAGCGCCGATATCCAGGAATTGGCTGATGCCATTGGCGGCGAGATGGCGGACGGCCCGGTGCAGAAATCTCCGATTGGAGAGCGCGGTGTCGCGGACTTCCGGGGCGACACCGAGAAATCGCTGGGCCTGCTCGTAATCGGCGAGGTAATTGTCCTTGCCGCCGACGAGATAGTTGTAGACCCTGGCCGGGTTCGCCTCGCTGACCGCAAGACGTCCGTGGTCGGCCGGCCGCCACTCCCTCGTCCTGAGCCCGATGCCGGGTCCGCTGCTCTTCATGGTGATTCCCTTACCACTAGCACTGCCTCGCCTCACCCCCGACGGTTCCGGATCACTGCGGGTGCGGAGCCGCGCCCGGACGCCACGTGACCGTCTTCCTCGGCCCCGGTTCCGCCCAGGCCACCGGATCCCGCGCCCATAGGTGGAAGGGCAGCTCGACATCCGCGGAGACCCGGCTGAGCTGGCCCCAGGAGTACGCCCCGGAGTGGGCCGCGGTGGCCTGGAGCGCCGCCTCGAGACAGGCACGGGCGGTACGTTCGGCCCGGCAGGTGCCGCTCGGGCCGGACCCCTCCACCCCGCCGCAGAGCTGAAAGGTGCTCCAGGCGTAGAGGGGTTCGTCCTCGACTTGAGGCTGATGCTGCTGGTCGACGTTCACAGGCCCTCTCCAGACGCGTCCCTACCGGGCGGCTGTAGCGATGCGTCCAGCATGGAAGAGGGCGGATCAGCGGCGGTATACCGGCGGTAAAGCGACGGCCGCGGCGGCTCGACCGGGTCCGCCCCGGTCGGGGCACCGCCGCGGCCGCATCGCGTTCCGCGCTGGAAAGGGCCCTGGTCACGCACCATATGACGGCATGGCGCCGGTCCAGGGCCGCCCGGTCACCCGGCGAGCCAGGCCAGGACCTCCCGGTTGATCCGCTCGGGCTGCTCCAGGTGGAGGAAGTGCCCGGTGCCGTCGATCAGTTCCATGCGCGAGCCCGCGGGGAGGTGGTCCTCGGCCCCCTGGACGACATCGGCGCCGATGCAGCCGTCGTCGCCGCCGTGGAGGTAGAGGATGGGGACCTCCCCGGTCGCGGTAATGGCCTCCTGCTCGGCCGCGTACGCCGCCACATGGCGCGACGGGTCGAACAGCGCCCGGTAGTAGCCGATCGCGGCAGCGAGGTGGGCCGGGTCCCGCAGGCTCTCCTTGACGTGCGCGATGTCCTCGGCGGCGTCCTTGTACCCGGGCGACCAGTCGCGCCACAGGCCGTCGATCAGGGCCATGTCGTGCGCCGCCGCCCCGGCCTCGGCCAGCGGCGTCTGGAACAGGAAGATGTAGAAGGAGCGCTTGAACTGGCCGTAGTCATAGTTGAAGAAGTCGGCCAGCACCCCGCCCAGCGGGGGCACCGACATCGTGACCGCGCGCCGCCAGCGCTCGGGGGCGCTGCCGGTGGCGCCATACGCGGCGATGGCGCCCCAGTCGTGGCCGATGAGCACGGCGTCGCCGTCGCCGCCGAACGCCTCGTGGAGCGCGTTGGCGTCGGCGGCGATCGCACCGGCCTGGTACGCGCCGTCGGCGGGTATGCCGCTGGGCGCGTAGCCCCTCATGAAGGGCGCCACGGCGTGGTAGCCCGCGTCCGCGAGCGCGGGCAGCAGATGACGCCAGGAGTGTGCGGAGTCCGGGAAGCCGTGCAAGCAGAGCGCCAATGGGGCGTCCGCCGGGCCCGCTTCGAAATACCCGAAATCAAGTCCATTTGCGTTGATGTTCTTCAGCTCTGTCACGCCCGAGGATGCTAATGCACCGTCAGGATGGCGTCCATGTATGGCCGGAACGGGCTGCGCGCCGGGCCGGAGAAGTGGCAGACTGCGCTATACCGTCCGGAAATTCGATGACGCACCGCGTGTTTTCGCCGGCCGAGCCCCAGGGAGGCCCGATGACCAGCCCGAGCAGCCCCGTCGCGGACCACCGCGATGCGATGATGCACCGCGGATTCCTCTACCGCGACGAGGAGGAAGTGGTCGATATCTGCGTCCCGTTCCTCCGCGAGGGCCTGGCGGCGGACGACGCCGTGGCCGTCGTCGCGGCCACCTCCAACATCGACGCGCTGCGGGACGCGCTCGGGCAGGACGCCAAGGCGGTGCAGTTCGAGGAGGCGCTCAGCTGGTACCAGCACCCGGTCAAGACCATCGCCGCCTACGACTCCTTCGTGAAGGCCGAGAAGCCGCGCCGGGTCCGGGTGATCGCCGAACCGGTGTGGCAGGGCCGCACCCCGCTCGAGGTGGTGGAGTGGGCGCGCTACGAGTCGATCGTCAACGCGGCCTTCGCCCACTCCGGCGCCCGCGCCATCTGCTGCTACGACCGCCGCCTGCTGCACCCCGAGATCCTCGCCTACGCGCGCCAGACCCACCCCGAGATCATCGACGGCCACGGGCCGGAGAAGAGCGACGCCTACACCGACCCCGGCCCGTTCAGCGCCACCTGCGACCGGCGCCCCCTGCCGTCCGCCCCGCGCACGGCCGAGTCCGTGTCGATCGTCTCGACCGATCTGGACGCCGTGCGCACCTTCGTCGCCGAGCGGGGGAGCCGGCACGGCATGGCCCATGACGCGCTGCGCAACATGGTCGCGGCCGTGAGCGAGGTGTCCACCACCGCGATCCGGCACGGCGGGGCCCCGGCGCGGCTGGGCACCTGGGTCCACGACGGCGATCTGGTCTGCGAGATCTCCGGGCCCGGCCACTGGTACCCGGACGCGCTGTGGGGCTTCACCCCGCCCGCCGACAGCGAGCCCGGGTTCGGGCTGTGGGGCGTGCGCATGCTGTGCGACGTGGTGCAGATGCAGGCCGACGCGGACGGCACCCTCATCCGGCTGCGCACCCGGATCTGACCTCCCGGAGGGCTGGGCCGATGGCCGGGGTCAGATGACGGTGATGGCCCCGGTGAGGACGGCGAAGGCGATGTAGCCGAGGGGACGGGCACGCCCCAGCGCAGCTCACCATCGTCCACAAGGCCAATGTCCTCAAGCTCACCACCGGGCTGTTCCGCACGGTGTGCCAGGAGGTCGCCCAGGAGTACCCGGACGTGGCGGTGGACGACTTCCACATCGACGCCATGACCGTCCATCTGGTGCGCCGCGCCCAGGACTTCGACGTCATCGTCACCGAGAACATGTTCGGCGACATCCTCTCCGACCTCGCCGGTGAGCTGTCCGGCTCGCTGGGCACCGCCCCCTCCATCAACGCCTCCGCCACCACCGCCATGGCCCAGGCGTCGCACGGCTCCGCCCCCGATATCGCCGGGCGGAACCTCGCCAACCCGGTCGCCATGATCCTCTCCGGGGCGATGCTCTTCGAGTGGCTCGGCGCACGCCACGGCGACGCGGGCCGGAGCTGATGTCCGCCTGACGGTCGCATCCGCCGGATGCGGCCGGGGCGGTGCGGGGCGACACTGGCTGGGGAGGGCAACAGCCGTGATGCGGAGTGTGCGTATGGATGGGCTGCCATCCGTCTGGGAGAGCACGCGATGAACACGCCCCACCGGCGCCGGGGCGCCCAGGGCACCCCGAGGGTGCGGCGGGACCTGCCCACCCGCATCGACGCCACCGGCACCCGACGGGAGACGGACGCGCTGGGGACCGTCGAGGTCCCGGCCGACCGGTACTGGGGCGCCCAGACCCAGCGGGCCCTGGTCCACTTCGCGATCGGTGACGACCGTATGCCCACGGCGGTCTACCACGCGTACGGCTATGTGAAGAAGGCCGCCGCGCTGGTCAACGGCCGGGAGGGGCGGCTGGCCGGGTGGCAGGCGGATCTGATCGCGCATGTGGCCGACGAGGTGGTCTCGGGCGCCCTGGACGACCACTTCCCGCTGTATGTGTGGCAGGCGGGTTCCGGCACCCAGACGAACATGAACGTCAACGAGGTCATCAGCAATCGCGCGATCCAGCTGGTCGGCGGTGTCGTGGGCAGCAAGGAGCCGGTGCACCCCAACGACCACGTCAATCTGGGCCAGTCCTCCAACGACACCTTCCCCACCGCCATGCACATCGCCGCGGTGCGCTTCCTGCACGACCCACTGCTGCCGCAGGTCAGCCTGCTCCAGGAGGCCATCGCCGCCAAGTCCCGGGCCTGGTACGACATCGTCAAGACCGGCCGGACCCATCTGCGGGACGCGGTCCCCCTCTCGGTGGGGCAGGAGTGGTCCGGCTACGCCGCCCAGCTCTCCGATGCGCTGGAGCGGCTGCGGGCCACCCTGCCGGATCTGTACCAGCTCGCCATCGGCGGCACCGCGGTCGGCACCGGTCTGGGCGCCCCGGAGGGCTTCGGACCCGCGGTGGCGCGGGAGATCGCCGTGGCCACCGGCCATCCGTTCAAGGTGGCGTCCAACTCCTTCGCGGCGCAGAGCGGTGTGGACACCATGGTGGCCGCCTCCGCCGGGCTGCGGGGCCTCGCCGTCCCCCTGATGAAGATCGCCGACGATATCCGCTGGCTCGCCTCCGGCCCGCACGGCGGGATCGGGGAGCTGGAGCTGCCCGCGAACGAGCCCGGCAGCTCCAGCATGCCCGGCAAGGTCAACCCGACCCAGTGCGAGGCCATGATGATGGTGTGCACCCAGGTGCTCTCCGACGACGCCACCGTGGCACACGCGGGCACCCGGGGAAACTTCCAGCTCAACGCGGCACGGCCGCTGGTCATCAGCGGCTTCCTGCACTCCGCGGGCATCCTCGCCGACGCCTGCGAGAAGCTGCGCGCGTACTGCGTGGAGGGCATCGAGCTGAACCGCGAGCGGATCGACGAGCATCTGGCCCGTTCGCTGATGCTGGTCACCGCGCTGTCCCCGCGGATCGGCCACGACAAGGCCGCCGAGATCGCCCGTAAGGCCGCCGCCGAGGGAACGACCCTGCGCGAGGCGGCCATCGCCAGCGGCCACATCGGTGCCGAGGACTTCGACCGGATCGTGGACCCCCGGAAGATGGCCCGCCTGCGCGACGGCTGAACTCATCGGCGCCGTACCCCGTGCTCGGCCAGCGGTCCCACCTCCAGACCCGCGGTCCGGCACTCCGCCACCACCACGGGCAGCGCGGCCAGCGTGGCGCGCCAGCAGCCCGTGGCCGCGGCGCGGTCGGTGTCGTGCAGCAGAACGGTGGCCCCGCCGCGCAGATCGCGCCGTACGGCGGCGGCCACCGAACCCGGTGTGGCGCCCTCGGTCCAGTCGCGCCCCCAGGCCGACCAGAGGACGGGGGTGAGCCCGGCACGGGCCGCCGCCAGCCAGCGGCCGCCGGTGAGGATGCCGTACGGCGGCCGGTACCACCGCGGCACCGCGCCGGTGGCCAGCCGGATCGCGCGGGCGGTCCGGGCCACCTCATGGGCGTCCCGGGACACCGTGGGCAGCCAGGGACGGCTGTGGGTCCAGCCGTGGACGGCGAGCTCATGGCCCCGGCGGACGATCTCCAGGGTGGTGTGCGGGAAGCGCGTCACGCCGTCCCCGAGGACGAAGAAGGTGGCGCGGACACCGAGCTCGTCGAGCACCTGGAGGAAGCGCGGGGTGGTGCGTGGATCGGGTCCGTCGTCGAAGGTGAGGGCCACGTGGTCGCGCCGCCCACGGCCCGCCAGGGCGGGGAACAGGGCGCGCCGGGGCCCGGACAGCCAGGTACCGGCGGGTGCGATGTGGGCGGCCGCCGCGAGCAGCGCGGCGTTGCGCACCAGGACACCGGAGCGGTGGCGGACGCTCATGGTGCTCCCTCGCCACCGGGAAGCGGTGTCCCGGTGTTACGCGACGGTTGGGGGACGGCCTGGTCCCAGCCGCCGCACATGGCGGGCGAGCGGGTCAGGCCCACGATGCCGGCCGCCATCAGCAGGATTCCGGCCACCTCGGGCACGATGCGCAGCCCCAGGTCGATGCGCTCCCCGAACAGCACCCAGCCCAGCGCGATGCTGACCAGGGCGTCGCCGAGGGTGAGCGCGGGCTGCGAGGCGGCCAGGGTGCCCGCGCGCAGGGTGCCCTGCAGCAGCAGGAAGCTCAACAACCCCACGGCGCACACCGCGTACAGCGGCCAGTCGGTGAGCACCGCCACCACTCCACCGACGAACCGGCCGGTCAACTCCTTGATCAGCGCCGCCGTACAGGCGAAGCAGACGGCGGTGGCGCTGCCCAGGGCGACGGCGCGCGTGGCCCCGCGCAGCACCCGGCCCACCGCGATCAGGGAGCCCACGGCGATGGCCACCACCACGCCCACGGGCAGCCAGCGGCCGTTGCGCGACGTGGGCGAGCCGCTGGAGGGGTCCGCCGCCACCAGGAAGAGCGCGAGCCCGGCGGCCAGCATCACGAACGACAGCCAGGTCCGGCCGTCCGGGCGGTGGCGGAACACCAGACTGCCGACCACCAGGGTGAACAGCAGCTCGCTGACCAGCAGCGGCTGGACCACCGAGAGCCGCCCGACCGCCAGCGCGCCCACCTGCGCCACCGCCGACACCACCATCGCGGCAAACCCGGCCAGCCAGAACGGCCGGCGCAGCAGCCGCGCCAGCCGCAGCAGGCTCCGCATCGGCCCGCCGTCGCCCCGCTCCTCCCGGACCTGGTCCATCGCGGCCCGCCGCTGCAGTACCGAGGCCGCGCCGTTGCCCAGGGCGGACAGCAGGGCCAGCACGACGGTCAGGGCGCTCACCGGGGGTCACCCGAAGCGTGTGGCCAACCGGTGGTACAGCCGGGGGGTCAGGGCCCGGACCACCGCGGGCAGCCGCATCCAGGCCGGTACGTACACCTCGTCCCGCCCGCGCTCGACCGCGTCCCAGACCGCGTCGGCGATCCGCTCGGGCGGCAGCGGGCGGGGCAGCCGACGGGTGTACGGGGCACCGCGCCGGGCGAAGAACGGAGTGTCCACCACACCGGGGACCACATGGGTGACACGTACCCCGGCCCGGCTCAGCTCGTGGCGCAGGGCGTCGGCGAAGACGCCGAGCGCGGCCTTGGCCGCGGAGTACACCGCCTCGCCGCGCACCCCGACGGTCCCGGCCACCGAGCCGATCAGCACGATGTGTCCGCGCCGCTCGGCCTCCATCCGGGGAACGACCATGCGGACCAGGCGCATCGCGGCGAGCAGATCGACGCGGACCACCTGGTCGATGGCGGCGGGCGGCATGGTGGCGAAGGGACCCGCCCAGCCCACGCCCGCCCCCGCGACCAGCAGATCCACCCGTCCGGCGGCACGGAGGGCGTCTTGGACGAGCGCCTCCGGGCCCTCCGGCGCGGCCAGGTCGACGGGGAGGGCGAGGGCCGACGTCCGGGCGGCCACGTGGTCGAGCCGTTCCCGGTGGCGGCCGCTGACCAGCAGCCGCCATCCGCCCTCGGCCGCGATCCGGTCGGCGATGGCGGCCCCGATGCCCGAGGAGGCGCCGGTCACCAGCGCGACCCGCGTCCCGGTGGCTGCCGGATGCCCGGTGTCCCGCATCCGGCCGCGGTCCAGGGGGGTGTCCGGGAGGGGGCGGATCATGGCATCTCCCTGTCTCGCCGCCGACCGGCCGCTGGTCCTGGGTCACCGGCCGTCGAGCGCGCGGTTTGACGGCATGCGGAGCGGATACCTCCAGTGAGCCATGAGGAGCCGCGCCTCGCACCATCGGAGGTGGTCATGCACCCGCTGTCGGCACACTTTCTCGTTGTCAGCGCCGGGATGGGAGCCGGGCATGACGCGGTCGCCGCCGAGCTGGTCCGCAGGCTGGAGGACCGTGGGCAGGGGGCCGGCCGGGTGGATGTGCTGGAGTTGTTGCCGCACCGGATCGGGGCGGGGCTGCGTTCGTTCTATCGGACGACCATCCGCCGCGCCCCGGTGCTGTACGAGGGCATCTACCGGGCGTTCTTCCGCCCCGGCAGGGGTCCCCGGCCGGGCAGCGCCCCGCTGGCCGCGCTCGCCGAGGACCGGCTGCTGGCCCTGGTGGAACGGGAGCGGCCGGATGTCGTCGTCCCGGTGTTCCATCTGGCCGCGCAGCTGACCGGCAGGCTGCGGGCGCGCGGGGCCCTGCGGGTGCCCAGCGCTGTGGTGGTGACCGATTTCGCGGTGCACCGCCAGTGGCTGCACCCGGGCAACGATCTGCATCTGTGTGTCACCCCGGATGCCGCGGACACGGTGCGCCGGGCGCTGGGCCGCCCGTCGGTGGCCACCGGACCGGTGGTGGCGGCGCGCTTCTTCGGCCCGGCGCGGGGGGCGGCGCGGTGGCGGCGGCGCCTGGGCGCGCTCGCGCCCGGGAGGCCGCCGGTACTGCTGTCCGTGGGGGCGTGGGGCGCGGGCACACGGGTGGCGGACACCGCGCGGCTGGTGTCCGGGGCGGGGTATCTGCCGGTGGTGCTGTGCGGCCGGGACGAACGGCTGCGCGCCGAGCTGTCGCGCCGCCCGGAGGTGGCGGCCCTCGGCTGGGAGCCGGACATGCCGGGTCTGCTGGGCGCCGTACGGGCCGTGGTGGACAACGCGGCCGGGCAGACCGCGCTGGAGGCGCTGGCCACCGGGGTGCCCGTGATCGGCTACCGCCCCATCCCGGGCCATGGCCGCGAGGGCGTCCGGCGGATGGCCGCGCTGGGGCTCTCGGACCACGCGCGGGACTCGTGGGAGCTGCTGCGGCTGCTCGACGCGCTCACCGAGCCCTCCGCGTGGCGGGAGCGCCGTATCGCGGCGGGCCGCCGGCTGTTCGCCGACGACGCCGCCGTCCGGCTGACCGACGCGGCCGCCCGAACGGCGGCGACGTGAGCTCCCGAACGGCGGCGAGGTCAGTCGCCCGGACGGCCGCGGGGTGAATTTCCGCGCACGCGATGATTACCCCAGATGGCGTTGGCGTTCTTGTCCCCCGCGATGGTGGCGGTGAACGGGACGCCGGTCTCGGGGTCGGTGCAGGTGGTGGCCGTCGGTGCCGTCGCCTGCGCGGCCTCACCGGTGCTGAGGTCGGCACCGGTGAGGCCGCGGTACAGGCCGGCGGCGCGGTGACGCGTCTGCTTCCGCGTCGGGCCATGCGGTGTTCCTCCCCGGAAGGGATGCGGAGTGGCGCCGCACCGGCCTTCCGTCCGGCCACCCGGCACATCTTCGTGACCAGGGAGAAAACACCCGCCCGCCACGGGCGCGGGACTGTCGATCCGCGCGACCGGCCCCGGGACCTAGCCCGCCTTCTTGACGAACTCGGTGGTGTAGGTCTTCTTCAGATCCACCGTGGCGTTCTTCAGATTGGGATTGAACGCCTTGAGGACGCGCTCGACGGTCGCCGGGCCGTCCGCCGGCATCACCCCGTCCTTGGTGAACATCGGCAGGGTGCTCTTGATGGCCTCCGCGTAGAGCTTGGCGCCGCCCTGCGCGTAGTCGCTCGGCATCTTGGCGGCGATGTCCTCGGCCGAGTGGGTGGACATCCACTTGAGGGTCTTCACGAAGGCGTTGGCCAGCTTCTGCACCGTGTCCTTGTGGCCGTTCACCCAGTCGGTGTTCATGTAGAGCGAGGAGGAGGGGTACAGACCGCCGAGCGCCTGCTTGGAGCCCTCCGGTGTGCGCATGTCGATCAGGACCTTGCCGATCTTCTGCTCCACGATCTGGGCGACCGTCGGATCGGTGGTCATACCGCCCTGGATGGAGCCCTGCTTGAGGGCCGAGATGAAGGTCTGGCCGGCGCCGACCGCCACCGGGGTGAACTCGCTGGTCTGCACGCCGCTGTCGACCGCGAGGTACTTGGTCAGGAAGTCCGTGGAGGAGCCCAGACCGGTGACACCGAGCTTCTTGCCCTTGAAGTCCTTGGGCGACTTCAGCTCGCCGGCCGCCTTGTTGGAGACCACCTCCACCTCACCGGGGGCCTGGGCGAGCTGGACGACGGACTCCACCTGCTTGCCCTTGACCTGCAGATCGAGGGTGTGGTCGTAGAAGCCGACGACACCCTGGACGTCGCCCGCGACCAGCGAGGTGGTGGCCTGCACCCCGGCGGGCTCGGTGAGCAGCTGGACCTTCAGGCCCTCCGTTTTGAAGTAGCCGAGCCGCTGGGTGAGCATCGCGGGCATGTAGATGACCTTGTCCAGGCCACCCACCATGATCTTGACCTTGCCGTCCCCGGAGGCGCTGGAGTCGCCGCCGCAGGCGGTGAGGGTGGTCAGAGCGAGCGCCGCGGCGACCGCGGCCGCGGAGAACTTGGCACTGCTGCGCATGAGGTCACGTCCTTGTGAGCGGTGATGAGCTGGGAGAAGGGGGCGGGGCTCAGCGGGAGCCGGGGAAGCAGAGGGCGAGGGCTCGGCCGGCGCCGGCGGGAGGCAGGAGCCGGGAGGCAGGAGCCGGGGCTCAGCGGTCCTCGCCGGGCTGGGCGGGCTTCCAGCGGAAGAGCCGCTTCTCCAGGAAGGTCAGCAGCCCCTCGGCGAGCAGGGCCACCACGGCGAGGATCACCATGGCGGCGTACACACCGGCGGCGTTGAAGGTGCCCTGCGAGGAGGACACCAGCAGCCCGAGCCCCTTGGTGGCGCCGATGTACTCGCCGACGATGGCGCCGATGAGGGCGAAGCCGAAGCTGACATGGAGGCTGGTGAAGATCCATGAGGTGGCGGAGGGAATCACCACCTGGAGGGTGACCTGGCGGTTGCTGGCGCCGAGGATCCGGGAGTTGGCCACCAGGTTGCGGTCGACCTCCCGGGCGCCCTGGAAGGCGTTGAAGAAGACGGGGAAGAAGACCAGGACGACGGCCGAGGCCACCTTCGAGGCCGGTCCGAGGCCGAACCAGATGAGGAAGATGGGCGCGAGCACGATCCGCGGCAGCGCGTTGAGCACCTTGATGTACGGGCCGAGCACATCGGCGAGGAAGGCGATCCGGCCGAACGCGATCCCCAGGACCACACCGGCCACGACGCCGATGCCCCAGCCCAGGAGCGCCTCGTAGAGCGTGTACCAGATCTGCTCCCACAGCGAGCCCTGCGCGGTGCCGTGCAGCGCCCACTGCTTGAGCTGCTCCCAGATCTTCGAGGGCATCGAGAAGTTGAACGGGTCGATGACGGAGGTGCGGGCCAGCCATTCCCACAGCCCGATGACTCCGAGGAGCACCAGGGCGCGGGTGCTCTGGACGAGGATGGCGCGGTTGCGCGCGGCGCGTGCCCGGGCCTTGGAGCGCTCCGTACCGGGTGTCTTGCCGACGGCAGGGGCGGCCGTGGCGGAGATGGTCTCAGGCATCGACGGCACCCCTCTCACGGGTGATGCGGACCTCTTCGCCGAGCGAGGACCAGATCTCCCGGTAGATCTCCACGAACCGCGGTTCCAGCCGTACCGACTCCACCTTGCGGGGCCGGGGCAGATCGATCTCGAAGACCTCCTTGACGGTGGCCGGTCCGGCCGTCATCACCACGACCTTGTCGGCCAGGGCGATGGATTCCTCGAGGTCGTGGGTGACGAAGACGACGCATGCGCCGGTCCCCGCCCACAGCTCCAGGAGTTCGTCCGACATCAGCGCGCGGGTCTGGACGTCGAGCGCCGAGAACGGCTCGTCCATGAGCAGGATCTCGGGGTCGTTGACGAAGGTGGAGGCGAGCGCCACGCGCTTGCGCTGGCCGCCCGAGAGCTGGTGCGGATAGCGGTCCTCGAAGGAGGTGAGGCCGACCCGGGCCAGCCACTCACGGGCCCGCTCCTTCGCCTCCGCCTTGGGCACACCGCGGAAGCGCGGGCCGGCCATCACGTTCGACAGCACGCTGCGCCAGGGGAACACCGCGTCCTGCTGGAAGACGAAGCCGACGTTGGAGGCGATGCCGCGCACCGGCTCACCGGCCACCAGCACATCGCCCTCGGTGGGCTCCTCCAACCCGCTGACCAGCGTCAGTGTCGTGGACTTGCCGCAGCCGGTGGGCCCGACGACGGCGACGAACTCACCGTGTCCGACGGTCAGGTCCAGATCCCTGACCGCGGTATGGAGGGCCCCGGACGGTGTCCGGAACGCCTTGCTCGTTCCCCGCAGCTCGATGGCGGGGCTGGTGTGGCTGCTCATGGCCGGGAGGCTAGGAGTGACCCGCACCACAGCGGCAGCCTTGTGAGCACAACGCGCCCTTGCGCTCACAAACCGCGTTCTGCTCGTTTTGCTCGCGCCCGCACAACGAAAACGCTACGGAGACTGGGCATACGCCCCGGGCGCATTTACGGTGCCTTCACAGCACCGTAAACGGATGAAGTACTACCGCTCGCGTACGGGACCACACGGGACCTCGAGACGGGAGACAGGGGGCCCATCATGCGTATCCGAGGGCCCCGGCGTGTCTCCGGTCAGGTACTCGCCGCGCAGTTGTCCATCACCGCCGGGGTGATGGTGCTGGCGACCGCGCTGTTCCTGGCCCCGCTCAGCTCCGAGATCGACAACCAGGCGATGCACCAGGCGCTCGCCATCGCCCAGACCACCGCGGCGGATCCGGACATCGCCCGGGACCTCGCCGCCACGAAGCCCACCCCGTCGGGTCCGGTGCAGCGGGCGGCGGAGCGGATCCGCCGGTCCACCGGGGCGCTGTACATCGTGGTGATGGACTCCCGGGGGGTGCGCTGGTCGCACACCACCACCGCGCGGATCGGCGAACACGTCTCCACCGATCCGCGCGAGGCGCTCTCCGGCCGGGAGGTGCTGCAGATCGACGTGGGGACGCTCGGCCGCTCGGCCCGCGCCAAGGTGCCGCTGCGGACCAGGGACGGCCGGATCATCGGGGCGGTGTCGGTGGGCATCGGCTACGGCAGCGTGCGCGACCAGTTGCTGGCGGCGGTGCCCCGGTTGCTGCTGTACGCGGGGGCGGCACTCGCGGTGGGTGTCCTCGCGGCGATCGCCGTCTCGCGCCGCCTGCGCCGCCGCACCCACGGTGTGGCGTTCGCGGACATCTCGGCGCTGCTCGACGAGCGGGAGGCGATGCTGCACGGCATCCGCGAAGGGGTGGTGGCCTTCGACCGGCGGGGCCGGATCCGCCTGGTCAACGACGAGGCCGGACGGCTGCTCGGGATCCAGCCGGACGCCACCGGCCGTACCCTGGAGGAGTCGCTGCCCCCGGGCCGTACCACCGATGTGCTGGCCGGGCGGGTGGACGGGGCGGATCTGCTGACCGTCAGCGGCGGCCGGGTGCTGGTGGCCAACCGCATGCCGACCAAGGACGGCGGGGCGGTGGCGACGCTGCGGGACCGCACCGAGCTGGAGTTGCTGGGCCGCGAGCTGGACAGCACCCGCGGCCTGCTGGACGCGCTGCGCGCCCAGGACCACGAACACGCCAACCGGTTGCACACCCTGCTGGGGCTGCTGGAACTCGGACTGCACGAACGGGCGGCGCAGTTCGTGGGCGAGCTGACCAACGCCCGGCGCGCCTCGGCCGAGCAGATCTCCGAACGGGTGCACGATCCGATGCTGTCGGCGCTGCTGGTCGGCAAGTCGGCCATCGTGGCCGAGCGCGGGGTCGCCCTGCGGATCTCCCCCGCCACGCTGCTGCCGGGGCGGGTGGTCGATCCGCGCGATCTGGTGACCGTGCTCGGCAACCTCATCGACAACGCGCTGGACGCGGTGGCCGCACACCGCCCGCCCACCCCGTTCATCGAGGTCGAGCTGAGGGCCGAGGGCACCACCGCCGTGCTGCGGGTGAGCGACACCGGTCCGGGGGTGCCACCGGGGATGCGCGAACAGATCTTCACCGAGGGCTGGTCCACCAAACGGCCCGCCCCTCCCGGCTCCCCGGACGGCCCCGACGCCCACGAGGGGTCCGCCGCGGTGTCGCCGCGCGGCCGGGGCATCGGACTGGCCCTGGTACGGCGGCTGGCCGAGCGATACGGAGGCATGGCCCGGGTCACCGCCCGGGCGGGTGGCGGGGCGGTGTTCACCGTCGTCCTGCCCGAGGCCCTCACCGAGGACGACACACCCACTCATGAGTTCATCGCAGCAGGAGAGTCACGATGATCGACGTTCTTGTCGTGGACGACGACTTCCACGTCGCCGAGATCAACGCTGCGTATGTGGCCCAGGTGCCCGGCTACCGGGTCACCGCCCGCGCCCATACCGCCGCCCAGGCCCTCGCGACCCTCGAACGCACCCCGGTCGACCTGGTCCTGCTCGACCACTACCTGCCGGACGAGACCGGGCTGACACTGGTGCGCCGGATGCGCCAGCTCGGCCACCACGCCGACGTCATCATGGTGACGGCGGCGTGTGATGTGGCCACCGTGCAGGCCGCCATGCGCCATGGCGCACTGCAGTACCTGGTCAAACCGTTCAGCTTCGCCGGGCTGCGGGCCAAGCTGGACGGCTACGCGGGACTGCGCCGCACCCTCGAGGGCGTCGGCGGGCGCGGCGAGACCGGCCAGGAGAGGGTGGACCGGATCTTCGGCGCCTTCGCGGCCGCCGACACCTCCGGTCCCACCCTCCCCAAGGGCCACTCCGCGCCCACCGTCGACCTCATACGCCGGGTCCTGGACCAGGCCGACCACCCGCTCTCCGCCCACGAAGTGGCGGAGCGCACCGGCATCAGCCGCTCCACGGCCCAGCGCTATCTGAAGTACCTCGAGCATGCGGGCCGTATCAGCCTCACGCTCAAGTACGGCGACACCGGCCGCCCCGAACACCGCTACACATGGGTGGCGGTGAACTGACGGCACCCTCAGCTGGTGGCCGTGGCCTCGTACAGGCCACGGCCGGAGCGCTGGGCCCGGTCCGAGGAGCGCAGCCGCTCGAGAGTGTTGCGCACCGAGTTCACATTGGTGCGGGACTCCTCGCGGCCCAGGGCCTCGTTGACCTCGGAGGCCCGCATGGGGCGGCCGGCCTTCCGCAGCGCGGTCAGCACGCTGTCGGCGAGCCCGGTGGAGCGCTCGGAGGCGGTGGCCGTCTCCTTGGTGGCCTTCTCCGCCGGCTTCTCCGCGGCCTTGGTGCTCTTGGCGGTCTTGGCCGTGGCCTTGGTGGCCTTCACCGTGGCCTTGGCGGACTTGGGAGCCTTCGCCACGGCCTTGGTGGCGGTCTTCTTGGCGGCGGTCTTCTTGGCCGCGGCCTTGGTGGCCCGTCCGGTGGCCGGTGCCTTGCCCGCCTTGCCACCACTGCGCTGACGGCCGATGGCGGCCTTGCGGGTGGCGGCGGAGGTACGGCCGGTGGTGGCCGTGTCCTCGGCGGACTCCGGCTCGGCGGCCTCGGTCGTGGCCTCGGCGGCCGGCTCCGCGGCCGGCTTGGCGTCGGTGGCCGGGGCCACGGACTGCGCCACCGCCACCGGGGCGCCGTTGCCGCCCTGCTCGGGCACCGCCGAGGTGGAGAGCGTCTGAAGGCTGCTCAGGGCGGTGCTGACCGCCTCCAGCCGCTTGGTGACGGCCTCCAAATCACCCTTGAGTGCCTCCTGTTGCTTCTGCAGCTGAGGGAGTTCGGCCTCGAGTACCTCGATGGTCGAACCGACACTGCTGTCCGCGCTCAACGCGTTCACTTCACTTCGTCCCCTTTCTGGGCGTCTGCGCCCATCGCAGCAGCGATTATGCCTGCTGTCAGTGGTGTGCGGTGCCCTGTGTGCCACTACGCAAAACAACCACACATGTCTCAGCACCCCATGAGAGGCCAACTTTCGGTGAAAAAACACGTCTGCGCCACCACGCCCGCGCGGCGGATGTCATCCGGAAGGGTGGCGCCGCAAACGCGGTGACGACGTGTCAGGCCCCCGTTTCCGCGGTGGCTTCACACGGGTGGTAGAAACACCGTACCTGTCCGAGGAAACCGAGGTAGTCGAGGTAGCCCCATGAAATTGCGCTGCGCCGTGCTCGACGACTATCAGGACGTGGCGCTGTCGGCGGCCGACTGGTCGGGGGTGCTCGACGCGGTGGACGTGGTGCCGGTCCATGAGTACATCGCCGGTGAGGACGCGGTGGCCGAGGCGGTCGGGGACTGCGAGATCGTGGTCATCATGCGGGAGCGCACCCCCTTCCCCGCGTCGCTGTTCGCCCGGCTGCCACGGCTGAAGCTGCTGGTCACCACGGGGATGCGCAATGCGTCGGTGGACCTGGAGGCCGCCGCCCGCCACGGCGTCACCGTGTGCGGCACGGGCAGCGGCTCGCAATCACCCGCCGAGCTCACCTGGGCGCTGATCCTGGGGCTCGCCCGCCATCTGGTGCCGGAGAGCACGGCGCTGCGGGACGGCGGACCGTGGCAGAGCACCGTCGGCACCGATCTGCACGGCCGCCGTCTGGGGTTGCTGGGTCTCGGCAAGATCGGCACCCAGGTGGCACGGGTCGGCCGGGCCTTCGGCATGGAGGTGGCCGCCTGGAGCGAGAACCTGACGGCCGGGCGCGCGGAGGCGGAGGGGGTCCGGGCGGCGGACTCCAAGGAGGAACTGCTGGAGACCAGTGACATCGTCTCGGTGCATCTGGTGCTCAGCGACCGCACCCGGGGGCTGCTGGGCGCGCCGGAGCTGCGGCGGATGCGTCCCACGGCGCTCCTGGTGAACACCTCCCGCGCCGCCATCGTGGACCAGGCCGCGCTCGCGCGGGCGCTGCGGGACGGCTGGATCGCGGGCGCGGGGGTCGATGTGTTCGAGCGGGAGCCGCTGCCGCCGGGCGATCCGTTCCGTACGCTGCCGAATCTGCTGGCCACTCCGCATCTCGGCTATGTCACCCGGGCCAACTACGAGCGGTTCTACCGGGAAGTGGTGGAGGACATCAGCGCCTATCTTCAGGGCGCGCCGATCCGCCGGCTGAGCCCGCCCGCTCCGGCCGGCTGACTCGACCCCGAGAAGCGCCAACGGGGCCTTTTCGGGGACGCGTTGAAGCCGGTCGGCGACCTCGCCGACCTCGTTCGAACGTCCCGTACCCACCACTGTTTCGTCTGCCCGGACTGAAAGCGACGCATGCCCTCCGCCCGGTGGACACTATTCCGTTTCGCCTTCGTCATACCGGACAGGCTGCCTGGCACGGACAACCCATCGGCCCGCACAACAGACCGGTGCCCGGTCCACCGACCCGGCACCGCGGACGGAGGGAACGTGGCTCACAGCACATCCGGAAAGCCGACGACCGACGGGGCATCGGCCGGGCGGGACGCCCTGCGGCACGGCGACGGCGGCGGAGGTTCGGGAACCCCGCCACCGACCCGGCGCGGCATGCTCTCGGTGGCCGCGGCGGCCGGGCTCGGCCTGCTCGCCGGCTGCGGCGAGGAGTCGGCCGGCTCCACCTCCGGAGCTGACCCGCAGGGGTCCGCGAAGGCGGAGCGCTCACCGTCCGCCACCCCGTCCAAGCCCTCCCCCACCCCCAAACCGCGGCCCGAGTTGCCGCGGGGCGGCCGGGAGCTGTCCCGCTACCGGCTGGTGGGCTACTGCGGGCTGCCCGGCGCCGCCGCGCTCGGCCGGCTCGGCATCGGGGACCTCGACGACCAGGTGCGGCAGATCGAGAAGACCGCCCGCGCCTACGCCTCGGACCGTGAACCGCAGCCGGTGCTCGAACTCCTCGCGACCGTCGCCAACAGCAGCGCGGGCCCCGACGGCACCTACCGCTCACGCACCTCCCCCGACACGATCCGCCGCTTCCACGACGCGGCCAAGCGCCACCGTGCCCTGCTGCTGCTGAACATCCAGCCGGGCCGGGCCCCGGTCCTGGGCGAGGTCAAGGCACTGCGCGAATGGCTGGTCCACCCCGATGTCGGCATAGCCCTGGACCCGGAGTGGGAGATGGGTCCGGGCGAGGTGCCGGGCAACACCTACGGCCACACCAGCGGCCAGGAGCTCACCGACGTGGCCCGCTATCTCTCCGGGATCGTCGACGAACACGACCTGCCGCAGAAGCCGCTCGTCTTCCACCAGGTGGCCGTCTCCGTCGTCCGCGACCAGTCCGCGCTGCGCCCGCAGCCCGGTGTGGTGCTCATCAAGAGCGCGGACGGCATAGGTTCGCCGGGGATGAAGCGGGACACCTGGCGGCAGCTGGTCAGGAACCAGCCCGAGGGGGTGCGCACCGGCTTCAAGCTCTTCTACGAGGAGGACACCGAGGGGAGCCGGCTGATGACGCCGGAGGAGGTGCTGGCCCTGCGGCCGCGCCCGGACTACGTCATGTTCGAGTGACCGCGGCGGCCCGCGCCACGCATCCGGCGGCTCGCGCCACGCGCGCGGCCGCCCCCGGCCGGAGGGCGGCCGGGGGCGGCTGGGGAGGGAACGCTCAGGGGCGTGGTGCCGTCTGCACGCTGAGGGGTTCCTGGGTGGCGACGTCGCCGGGACCGCGGCGGGTGAAGCGCATGGCCACACAGGCACCCGCGTACAGCACCGCCACCACCAGCAGCAGCGCCTGATAGCCCGTGAGCAGGGCCAGATACTCCAGGGTGCCGCCGAACAGGGAGCCCAGCAGGTTGGCGCCGAACGCCGACGTGGGGTCGGCGGCCGCCGCCAGCCGGTCGGAGAAGATGAGGTTGGCGCAGAAGATGGGGGCGAAGGCCAGCGCGATCGCGGCGGCCAGCCGGGGGGCGAAGGGCAGCCCCAGCACCACATGGGACGGGACCAGCCAGGCGATGGCGAGGCTGGAGAAGAGCATCAGTTGCAGCACCAGCTGATTGACCCGGCGCAGCCTGCGGCGGACCTCCACCGCGCACAGCACGGCGAGCAGCACCCCCGCGAAAACCATCGCGTTGACCAGCCAGGTGGTGCCGAAGTAGAGGGCGAACCCGATCACGTTCTTGGTCTCCAGCAGCATGAACGCCGCGCCGAGCAGGAACATGTCCACGTATCGGGCGGTGCGCCTCAGCCGGACCCCGGTCAGCCGAACCGACACCAGCGTCACCAGCAGGATCGCGCCGAGCACCCCGATGTAGAGGGTGGGGATGGTGCGGTGCAGCAGATACGGGAAGGGATGGTCGTCGCTGGCGGCCGCGGGCACCGGGCCGGAGGGGCGCCACACGGAGGCGGTGCAGGACTGGTCGCCGGAGGTGACACCGGCCACCAGGATGGCCGCCTTCTTGCCTCCGTAGTGGGTGATGCAGGGGGCGTGGCCGAAGACGGAGGTGAGCGTGGAGCCGAACCGGTCGATCAGCCAGTTCTGCCGGTAGTAGTTGTACATGGCGAACGCGCCGCCGGGGGCGAGGTGGCGGTGTGCCGCCTCGAACGCCTGCCGGGTGAACAGATAGCTCTCCAGGCGCAGGTTGCTCGCGCCCGACACCAGGGTCAGGGAGTCCGGCAGGGCGAGGACGACCAGGTCGTAGCGGGTCTTGGTGCGCTCGAGGAAGGCCCGGCCGTCGTTGATGTGCACGTGTACCCGGGGGTTGGCGTAGGGCCGGGCCGGGTGCAGGGACGCGCCGATCTCCTGGAGCCGGGGGTCGATCTCCACGGCGTCCACCGACTGGGCACCGTGGGCGAGCGCCATCGCCACGTCGTTGCCGTTGCCCGCCCCGATGACCAGCACCCGGCGGTGGGAGTTGCGCGGGGTCTCGCGGTAGGGCTGCTCGTACGGGGAGTCGGGGCGTCTGAGCACCTTCAGCGGGGCGATGGACTGGTGCGGTACGCCATTGGCGGAGATCTTGTAGTCGCGGCTGCCGGAGGTCGGCCTGGTGACCTCGATCTTGTAGTACGGGGACCAGGAGATGCCGCTGGCCGCCGTCTCCAGCGCGAGGATGGCCACCATCAGCGCGAGCGGCACCGAGTACCTGATGGTGTTGCGGCGGCCGCCGAGGGTCAGCAGCGCCACCGCGGCGATCACCCCCCACACCACCGACGGTGCGCGCAGCCAGGACAGCAGCGCGAAGGACACCGAGCCGGTGAGCGAGCCCAGCAGGTCGAAGCGGTACGCCTCCAGCGAGGGCAGCCGACGGAACTGATCGGCCGTCATCTTGCCGATGGCCATCATGATCAGCGCGGTCAGCCCGAAGAGCACCGGCAGGGTCACCCACTGGGGCAGACCGGTGGTCTTCACGGCGGTGAAGTAGATGACCTCGCCGCTGGTCTGCCGCACCTGCACGGGGAACTCGCGCACCAGCACGACGAGAACGGCGAGCGGGACGGGCGTCCAGCGGGTCAGCCACTGCCCACGGTCGGCGGGCAGCAGGAATCCCAGGCCGATCCCGAGGAACGAGCCCAAGAGGATGAAGTTCGAGAAATAGCTCAGATGGACGATATTGGCGCCGGTCCACCGGATCAGCGCCAGCTCGACGAAGAGCATGGTGGCGCTGGCCAGCAGCAGCCTCGCGCGCACGTTTTGCGGTCCTGGGCTGTGCTCCATGACGGCCACGCTGTCATCCGGGACGGGGCAGGTCGAGCACCCGCACGGCCCGTGCCGTCGGCCGGATGGCGGGCGTCCGGCGCATCGGAAAGTGGCCCCGGCCGCTCGTCTTCCGGCCGCGCGATGCCCCGCCACCGCACCACCGCCGCGGCCGTCGGTGCAGGTCAGCGGCGTGGCTCGGGGTGCGGTGCGACGGCCGTACGGGGTGGGGTGGTCACACCGTGCCAGGTGTCCGGGGTCCGCTCCCCCGGCCACCGCCGTACGGCGTTCGAGTCATGGCCCGGCCGGTGTCCGTCACCTGCTCGGGCCAACGGCGGACGCCCGCGCGGCGGAGGCGGACCCGGATGGCGGAGCGGGGTGGCGCCGGGTGCGCCTGGCGAGAACCACCGCCGCGGCCACGGTGCCGGCGAGCACGCTCCAGGAGACGATGTCGCCGGTGCGGGAGTACAAAGTGCGCGAGCCGTGGACGGGAACGTCGGCGTACCAGACGCCCGCGTCGGTGGTGGTGTCCTGCGTGGACAGCAGCCGTCCGGTGGCGTCGTAGGCGCTGGACTGACCGTTGAAGTCCTGCCGGACCAGCGCGTAGCCGTTCTCGATCGCGCGCAGTCCGGCCATGGCGGTGTGGGTGCGCCCCATCTCGGGCCAGTCGCCGCCGGGGACCAAGACGATGTCGGCGTCGATGTGGTTGCCCGCCGGGAAGTCGGCGTCGTAGCAGATGACGTTCGCCAGCCGGCCGTACGGGGTGTCGACGACGGGCACATGGCCGTCGCCGGGGGTGTAGATCTCGAGCCCGGGGATGGGCCGGGCCTTCTCGTAGTCCCACAGCTTCCTGCCGTCGGGGCCGAAGAGATGGGTCTCGTCCCTGCCGTGGGGCGCGTCCGGCAGATAGGTCAGGTCGGCCACCAGGAGATAGACGTCGTGCGCGTCCGCGGTCGCCGATGCCTGCCGCAGGAACGCGCGGTGGTCCTCGTCGGCCACCCGCGCGGCGTTCTCCGACCAGACGACGATCCGCGCACCGGCCGCGGCCGCCCGCGCGGTCTGGCGGAAGAGGTCGTCGAGGAGCGGCCGCATGGCCCGGCGCACATCGGCCCGGTCGACGCGGCGCGGGTCGGTGACGGCGAGCCGGGAGGCGCCGTGCACCGCCGTCTCGGCGTCGATGGCCGCGTGGCTCGGATTGACGCCGGCCACTTTGACGGTGGCGCCGCCCGCGTCCGTGGACATCGTGCGGAGCTGACCGCCGACGACGATCAGCGCGACGGCCGTGGCGTAGGCGGCGGCCCAGCGCGGCGCGGACCGGTGCGGCCCCCGCTCCCAGACCAGATTGCCGACCGTCGCTCCCGCCCCGATGACGAAGGCGATGACATACGGCCCGGTCAGCGCGGTGATCTGCAGCAGTGCGGTACTCGTGTGCTGGGACGCGGCCCGCATGCCGTACGCGGTGCCGAACGGGCCGTAGGTGCCGAGGAGGAATTCCACGGACATGGCCGCGGCCGGGAACAGCAGCACCCGGCCGAGGGTGCCGGCGCGCGGGCCGAGCAGCCGGTCGACCACATACGGCAGCCCGTAGGCCACTCCGAAGGCCACGTCGCCCAGGAAGGTGAGCCAGGTGATGGGCACGGCGAGTTCGGCCATCCACACCGCGGCCGAGGCCACCGTCACGGCGAACACCGCGGGCAGGGCCACGAGCGGGCGGGTGTGGCGCAGGAAGCGGAGGAGGAGCAGCGGCGCCACCCATGCGGCCAGGGGCACGTCGAACCGGCCGCCGACCGACAGCAGGGACGCCGCGGCGCCGGCCCACAGGCACAGCCAGGGGCGTTGAGCGGGCGGGGCGAGTCGTTCGGTCATCGGGCACTCCTGTGCGCGGGCCGCGTCCCCATGGACCGGCCCGCATCGATGTGTACGATGCCCACATTGAAGGATGGAGGTGTGGACACTGTCAACATCCACTGGTTCGGGATACCACCACGGGGATCTGCGGGCGGCCCTGCTCGACTCCGCTCTGGCGCTCCTCGACACCGAGGGCCCGGGTGAGCTGTCGCTGCGCGCGGTCGCCCGGCACGCCGGGGTCTCCCCGAACGCCCCCTACCGCCACTACCGCGACAAGGAGGCGCTGCTCGCCGCCCTCGCCACCCGGGGCTTCACGGAACTGGGCGAACGCCTCGCCGGGGTCGCCCCCGGGGAGCACCCCGACGCCGAGGTCATCGCCATGGCGTGCGCGGCGGTGGACTACGCGCTGGACCACCCCGGGGTGTACCGCCTGATGTTCGGGCAGGCGTGCAGCAGCCACCCCGACACCATCGCCGCCTCCGACGCCGCGATCGCCATCGTGGCGGAGCGCATCGCGGTCGTCGCGGAACCGGAGCGGCGCAAGCCACTGCGGGTCGGGCTCTGGGCCCTCGTCCACGGGCTGAGCACACTGCTGCTCGACGAACAGCTCGGCACACCGACGCGCGCCGAGGCCGACGCCCTGGTGGAGACAGTCGTACGCACCATGCTGGGCGCCGGCCCCGAACGGCCGGACGGGGGATCCCCGGCCGGGTGAACGCCGCGCCGCTCAGCGGGCGTTCACCGGGTCAGCTCCTCCCGGTGGCGTAGAACGGCTTGCACACGGTGCCCACGTAGTCCGTGGCGATCTCCAGCACCCGGCTGCCGTCCGCCGAGGGCAGCAGCGCCGAGCTGTAGTTGGGGCACCAGTCGACCACCTTGGAATCCACCCGCACCGGCGCGGAGATCGAACGCCAGGCTCCGGTGCCGCCGTTGCTGTTGGTCCAGACGGTGGCACCGCTGCCGGCGGCGGTGGTGCCGTCGGCGTTGTTCAGGACCTGGCCGACGAGGAACAGCTTGCCCCGGGGGTTTCCGGGTTCAGGGGCCCAGGCGAGGTTCGGCGTATGGGTGAAGTACTTCCCGTCGGCGGTCTCGGGACGGTAGCCGAGGTGCGCGGGGTCGCCCCAGTTCCAGCCGTCCCACGAGGTCCGGTAGTGGACCACGCATGAGTACTGCCCCTGGGCGGCGCAGATCTCGTATGCCATGAAGTACTGGCCGTCGGGCAGTTTGCGCACGATGGGCATACCGGGCCGGTCGGAGGCGAGGTTGCTGGCGACGGTGGCGTGGTGGCCCGTCCAGGTGATCCCGTCCGCGCTGCGGGCGGCGACCAGCTTCTGGCTGTGCGCGGGGTCGGTCTCGTCCGAGTAGTGGGCCACCAACCGTCCGCTGGAGTCGATGGAGAACTCGGGCTCCCACAGCCCCCTGGTGTTGGGGGCGGTGGCCACGGTGGACAGATAGGACCAGGTGCGGCCCTGGTTGTTGCTGCGGAAGACCCGGATGGCCATCCGGCGGTCCGGCTCGTCCTGACCGATGGAGGCCGCCCACAGCAGGGTCCCGGCGGGCATGGATCCGACGGCCCGCGGCAGTTCGTACAGGGTGGCGCAGCATTCGCCCTGTCCACCGGACGCCTCGGGGTCGGCCACCTCGCCCACCTGCCGGAAGGTGGCGCCGTCGTCGGTGCTCTCGTAGATGGCACCGAGCCCGTCCGAGCCACGGAAGGTGACCACCGAGGCGAGGACGCGGCCGTTGGCGGCGCCGTTGTGCTGGAGGCGCAGGGCGCGGGGGTAGAGGCCGGTGCCGTCGCGCAGCAGGGTCCCGGAGGCGGCCGCGGCCGGGGGCGCCTGCACGGCCAGGAGCGCGCCCAGGACGGCCAGGAGGGTCAGCAGGGTGGGCAGGAGGTGTCTTCGGTACGGCGTGGTCATGCACGCTCCCTCGGGAGGAGTGGTGAAGGGGGAGAGGGGCCCGGGCCCTGCGTGGCGCCCCGGGCCCTGCGTGGCGCCCCGGGCCCTGCGTGGCGCAACGCTAGAGAGAATTTCCAACGTTGTAAATCCCTCGCGCAGGCTTCCGCGCGGGCCGGGGCGGGGACGGGACGGGGCCCGCGCTTCCACGAAGTGCCCAGGACCGGTACCGCCCTCGGCCGGGGCACCGGGCCGAGGGCGGCGCACGCCTGCGCTCCGTTACGCCGTGGTGTAACGGGGCGGTCGGGGCGGGGTGGTCAGTGCTCCTGGGCGGTGGGGCGCACCATGATCTCGTTGACGGCGGCGTGCGAGGGCTGGGTCACCATGAAGGCGATCGCGCGGGCGATGTCCTCGGGGTGCAGCCAGGACTCGCGCGGCATGCCGCGCGCGGCGGTGGCGACCGCGCTGTCGGCCGTCAGCTCCGTGGCGACCACGCCCGGCTCGACCAGCCCCACCCGGACACCGCGGGCGGTCACCTCATGGCGCATCGCCTCGCTCAAGGCGCCCACCGCGTGTTTGGATGCCGAGTAGACGCCGTTGCCGGGCCGTACCAGCCGGCCGGCCACCGAGCTGACGTTCACCAGGTCCGCCACCCCGCGCGGGCCGTCGGACGCCGTCCGCAGCAGATGCGGCAGCGCCTGCTGGGAGATGTGCAGCACGGCCCTGACGTTGAGGTCGAGCATCCGCTCCCAGCCCTCGGGGTCGCTCTCCTCGACCTTGCCGGGCACCGCGAAGCCGGCGTTGTTCACCAGCACGTCGAGCCGTCCGCACTGCTCGACGGCGTCCTCGACACACTGGCGGGCCCGCGCCGTGTCCCGCAGATCGGCGGTGAGGACGGCGCAGGAGCGGCCCTCCTTCCGGACGGTGGCGGCCAGGTCCTCCAGCCGTTCGGTACGGCGGGCCACCAGTGCGAGATCGGCTCCCTGCCGGGCCAGCGCCACGGCGGTGGCCGCTCCGATACCGCTGGACGCGCCGGTCACCAGCGCCACGCAGCCCGACAGCGGGCCGTAGGAGGGCGCGGTGTCTCCGGTGTGCCGGTCGTTCCCGGTGTTCATATCCGTCACCCAGGCTCCCTGGTCTTACGTGGGGTGGGGAGGCCACGGGGTCGCGTGGCCCGGGGTGTGGATCGGGTACCCCGGCGGAGGCCGCCTATCGCCCCCGTCCTTCCTTCTCGGCGGACTTCTCGGCGGACTTCTCAGTGCTCAGTGGGTTTCTCGGCGGACTTCTCAGTGGGCTTCTCACTGGACCTCTCGGCGGACTTCTCAGTGGAAGGCGCCGCTGTAGGCGTTGAGCGCGGGCTGGCCGCCGAGGTGGGCGTAGAGCACGTTGGAGTCCTTGGGTATGTCGCCGTCGCGGACGAGGTCGATGAGCCCGGCCATGGACTTGCCCTCGTAGACCGGGTCGAGGATCACCCCTTCCAGGCTTCCGGTGAGCCGGATCGCCTCGATGGTGGAATCGACCGGGATGCCGTAGAGGTCCCCGGCCCAGCCCTCCAGCACGGTGATCTCCGCATCGCGCAGCTCCCGGCCGAGGCCGATCAGACCGGCGGTCTCGCGTGCGATCTTCTCCACCTGGGCACGGGTCTCGGCCAGTTTCGCGGAGGCGTCGATGCCCAGGATCCGGCGGGGGCGGTCCTGGCCCGCGAAGCCCGCGATCATGCCCGCCTGGGTGGAGCCGGTGACGCTGCACACCACGATGGTGTCGAAGAAGACCCCCAGCTCCCGCTCCTGCTCCTGGACCTCCCGCGCCCAGTTGGCGAAGCCCAGACCGCCCAGCGGATGGTCCGAGGCCCCGGCGGGGATCGGATACGGCGTGCCGCCCGCGGCCCGGACGTCCTCCAGGGCCTGGCTCCAGCTGTCCTTGAAGCCGATGCCGAATCCGGCGTCGACCAGCTTCACCCGCGCGCCCATGAGCCGGGAGAGCAGGATGTTGCCCACCTTGTCATTGACGGAGTCGGGCCAGTCCACCCAGCTCTCCTGCACCAGGACGGCCTTCAGCCCCAGCTTCGCCGCCACCGCGGCGACCTGGCGGGTGTGGTTGGACTGCACACCCCCGATGCTCACCAGGGTGTCCGCGCCCTTCCGGAGCGCGTCGGGCACGAGGTACTCCAGCTTGCGGGTCTTGTTGCCGCCGAAGGCCAGTCCGCTGTTGCAGTCCTCGCGCTTGGCCCAGACGCGCGCCCCGCCGAGACGCTCGCTCAGCCGGTCCAGGGGGTGGATCGGGCTGGGGCCGAACAGCAGGGGGTGGCGCTCGAAGTCATCGAGGGACATGGGTGACTCCTTGTGGGTGGTGCCGGATGTCCGCCGATCCCTACCCCGCCCCTCCCCCTCGGCACACGATTCCGCTCCACCGTCCCGTCGGGACACGCGCGTCCCGTCGGGACACGCGCCGAACCCTCCCCGGCCGCCCCCGTCAGTACCCGACCGGCGTATGCCAGTAGGCCGTTGGAGTCCCGCTGCTGTCCAGCCTGAGCACCCTGCCGCCGGGACGCGGCGACTATCTGTGCCTGAGCCCTCGTACCGCCGAGACGGCGCTCGACCGCCGAGCCCACCCGTCCGCCCCACTCGCCCAGGGAGCCGAGACCATGCCCCAGTACTTCCGCGACTCGCCCGAGTCTCTCGTTCCCGACGCGCTCGCGGGCTTCGCCGCCGCCCATGCCGATCTCGTCGCCTACAACCCCGACCACGGGTACTTCCACACCCGCCACATCGCGCCCGCCCGCCGCGTCGGGCTGGTCTCGGGCGGCGGCTCCGGCCATGAACCGCTGCACTCCGGTTTCCTCGGTACGGGGATGCTGGACGCCGCCTGCCCCGGCCGGATCTTCGCCTCGCCCCACAACCGGCAGATCTTCGAGGCCAGCCGGGCGGTCGCCCGGGCCGACGGGGTGCTGCACATCGTCAAGAACTACACCGGCGACCGCATCAACTTCGGCATCGCCGCCGAGCGCCTCGCCCACGAGGGCATCCGCTGCGCCCGGGTCCTCATCGACGACGACCTCGCCACCGACTCCGACGACATCGCGGTCGGCCGCCGCGGCACCGGCGCCACCCTGATCGTCGAGAAGATCCTCGGCGCCGCGGCCGACGAGGGGCGGGGCCTGGAGGACCTGGTCGCGCTCGGTACCGATGTGACCCGGCGGGCCCGCAGTCTCGCCGTCGCCGCGGCCGCCCACACCACGCCCCAGTCCGGGACACCGGCCTTCACCCTGCCCGACAACGTCCTGGAGTTCGGGGTCGGCATCCACGGCGAGCGGGCCGAGGGGACCACCCCGCACGCACCGCTCGGCAAGCTGATCGAGACCATGACCGACCAGTTGCTGGCCGCGCTGCCGGACAGCACCGGGACACGGGTGCTCGCCCTGGTCAACGGGCTGGGCTCGATCACCTCGCTGGAGCTGTACGGCATCCGCCACGCGGTCGCCAAGGCCCTGGACGACCGCGGTGTCGGCCTCGACCGCTCCCTGACCGGCACCTTCGTGAGCGCCCTGGACATGCGGGGCTTCTCGCTGACCCTGTTCGCCACCGACGCGGAGGCGCTGCGGCTGTGGGACGCCCCCGCCCGCACCCCCGCCTGGCCCCTGTGATCCGTCCGGCCCCTCTCCCCCGCCGGCCCCTGTGACCCCGCCACCGCCCCGAGGAGTTGCCCCGCCCATGCCCGACCAGCCCGGCCCCAAGGGCCTCACCCACACCGCCGTCATGGACTGGATGACGCGGTTCGCCGCCACCGTACGTTCCGTGGAGCCCGAGCTCACCGCGCTCGACCAGAAGGCGGGCGACGGGGACTTCGGCGCCAATCTCGTCACCGGGATGGACGGTGTCCGCCGCGCGCTGGACGCCCTGGCGGCGGGCGCGGGGAACGGCGAGCGGGACCGGCGGGGCCCGGACGCACCGCTGGACGCTGCCGCGCGGGTCTTCCTCGACGACGTGGGCGGCACCAGCGGCCCCCTGTTCGGGCTGCTCTTCCAGGAGCTCGCGGACGCGCTGGGGATGGCCGCGGACCCGCCGGGGACCTCGGCGCTGGCCCTCGGCACCGCCGCGGGCGCGGCCGCGATCCAGCGGGTCGGCGAGGCCGAGGTGGGCGACAAGACGATGGTGGACGCCCTCGTCCCCGCCGCGCGGGCCCTCGCCTCCTGCGAACCCACCGCCGACCCCGCGCACGCGCTCCATGTGGCCGCGGTGGCGGCCCACCGGGGTGCCCGTTCCACGACCGATCTGCGCGCCCGCCGCGGGCGGGCCAGTTACACCGGCGACCACTCGCGCGGCGTCCCCGACCCGGGCGCCCTGGCCGTGGCCCTGCTGTTCGCCTCCGCACACGCCGAGCTCACCTCGCTCAGCCGGCTCCCCGTGTCCTGAAGGCAGGAAGGCCGAGGCCGGCCGGGGATCCCCGGGAGGTGCCGCCCGCCGGTGAACGCCGCGGCCGGTCCGCACGTACTGGGATCCGGAT
This sequence comes from Streptomyces rugosispiralis, assembly GCF_024505145.1. GTDB lineage: Bacteria > Actinomycetota > Actinomycetes > Streptomycetales > Streptomycetaceae > Streptomyces > Streptomyces rugosispiralis. Next base: position 716,907 of record NZ_JANIAA010000001.1, read on the forward strand.
CCTGGTCGCATGAGAGGAGCAGAGCGGGGCAGACGACCAGGATTCGACTGTCGGCTCGATCGAAGGTGTCCGGGAGAATCTGTGCAGCAGGAGACCGCCGCCCGTGTGACCACGCCACCGGCCATGCCACGGCCGCGCGATGGCGGCGCGTCCGGAGGCCGGACGCGCGACCCGTACTTCGACAACGCGAAGTACCTCACCATCGTGCTGGTGGCATGTGGCCACGCGTGGGAGCCACTCACCTACGGCAGCCGGGCGGCCACCGCGATCTATCTGACGGTGTACGCGTTCCACATGCCCGCGTTCGCCCTCATATCGGGCTACTTCTCGCGGAGTTTCGACATGGCGCCGGGGCGGGTGAAGCGGCTGCTCACGGGCGTCGTGGTGCCGTACGTGGTGTTCGAGGTGGCGTACACGCTCTTCTACCGCTGGGCGCAGGACGATCCGGGCTATCCGATCAGCCTGCTCGACCCCTGGTATGTGATGTGGTTCCTGGCCGCGCTGTTCATCTGGCGGATCACCACCCCGCTGTGGCTCGCGCTGCGCCATCCGGTGCCGGTCGCGCTCGCGGTGGCGGCGCTGGCCTCGATCTCGCCGGAGGCCGGCGGGGATCTCGGCCTCCAGCGGGTGCTGGCGTTCCTCCCCTTCTTCGTGGCCGGGCTCACCCTGCGCCCCGACCACTTCACCCGGCTGCGGACCCGGCGGGCCCGGCTGGTCGCCCTGCCGGTGGCGGCCTTCGCCCTGTGCACGGCGTACGCGGTGGCGCCCTGGATGGACGCGGAGTGGTTCTACCACCGCAAGAGCGTCGCCAAGCTGGACGGCGTACCGTCCTGGGCCGGTCTGCTCACCACGCCCGCCCTCTTCGGTCTGGCGCTGGTGCTGACGGCCTGCTTCCTGGCCTGGGTGCCGGGGCGCAGGACCTGGTTCACCACGCTCGGCTCCGGGACGCTGTACGGCTATCTGCTGCACGGCTTCATCATCAAGTCGTCCCGCTTCTGGGACTGGTACGACCATCCGTGGCTGCACACCCCGCTCGGGGAGCTCACCGTCACGGCGGCCGCGGTGCTCATGATCACCGCACTGTGCACGGAACCGGTGCGACGGGTCCTGCGCCCTCTGGTGGAGCCACGCATGGACTGGGCGTTCCGGCGCACCGGTTCGTCAGCCACTTCCTGAGAGGGGCGGCGAGGCGCTTCCTCGTCGGCGAACGGGCATCGCCGTCAGCGGCGGCGGACCTCCACGGTGTTGTCGGTGCGGGTGGCCGGATTTCCTTCGGGGTCGGTCACCTTCTCCTCGTGCACCCCGCTGACGAGGACGTCCCACTCCCCGTCCGCGAGGTCCAGCCCGGTGAGCACCTCCTCGGGGGTGGGGAAGTGGACGTCCGGATCGGGGTCCGTCACCCAGGACGGGAATCCGGCGTGTCCGGTGATCAGCAGCACTCCGCCCGGTGCGACGGCGGCCGCGGCGCTGCGCAGGATCCGCTCCCGGGGCAGCTCGAGCCAGGAGTGCAGGAAGTGGGTGGAGACCAGGTCGAAGGTGCCGGCCGGGAAGGATACGGACAGGTCGTGCGGCTGCCATTCGACGCGGTCGCCGACGCCTTCCGACGCCGCGTGTCCGGCGCCGCGGTCCAGGGCCACCTGGGAGACGTCGACGGCGGTGACCCGCCAGCCCTGCCGGGCGAGCCAGATGGCGTCGGCGCCCTCGCCGCAGCCCAGGTCCAGTGCGTGGCCGGGGGTCAGCCCGGCGGCCTCGCGCACCAGGGCGGCGTTGGGCCGGCCGCTCCAGACGCGGTCCTCGGCGCCGTAGAAGTTGTCCCAGAACTCCCCGGGCGTGGTGTCGGGCGAGATGTCGTGCGGCTTGGTGGCCATGTCGGATGTGCTCCCTTCGTTGGGTCAAGAGAGTGCGTCCGGCCGTGGCCACTTGACAAACTTCTTTGCCGGGGTGGCAAATGAAGGCATGGCTGACGAAGACCTCACCGAGGTGCTGACCGCCGTAGGTCCCCGGCTGCGGGCGCTGCGGCGCACCCGCGGCACCACCCTCGCCCAGCTCAGCGAGACGACGGGCATCTCGCTGAGCACCCTGTCCCGGCTGGAGTCGGGGCAGCGCAAGCCGACCCTGGAGCTGCTGCTGCCGCTGGCCAAGGCGTACGGAGTGCAGCTGGACGAGCTGGTGGGGGCGCCGGCCACCGGGGACCCCCGGGTCCATCCGCGGCCGTTCACCCGGCACGGCCAGACATTCATTCCGCTGACCCGCTATCTGGGCGGGCTGCACGCGTACAAGCAGATCATGCCGCCCCGGCCGCAAGGCAGGAGCGATGAACCGCTGGAGCAGCGGGTGCACGAGGGCTATGAGTGGCTCTATGTGCTCTCCGGGCGGCTACGGCTGGCGCTGGGCGAGCACGATCTGGTGCTCGCGGCCGGTGAGGCCGCCGAATTCGACACCCGCACCCCCCATGGCTTCGCCAACGCCGGGGACCAGCCGGTGGAGTTCCTCTCCCTGTTCGGGGCGCAGGGCGAGCGCATCCATGTCCGCGCCCGCCCCGCCGGTACCTGACCCGCCCCCGTCGCGCCCGGGGCGCTCACCCCGAGGGCTCGTCCGGGACGGGCTGCTCGGGGTGCACGCTCCCGGTCTGCGGCCTGCCCCGCCGTCCGGTGCCGGACTCGTCCGTCTCGGGGATGTCGTCCACATCGTCCGGTTCGTGCCCGGCGCCCGCCACGTCCAGGTGGTCGGGCCCCTCCTGCGCCTGCTGGTCGGGGAGGTCCCTGGGGATCCCGCCCCGCTCCTCGCGTTCCTCCGGTCGCCGGTCGTCGCTCACGATGCCGCTCCTTTCGTCGATGGAGGGGGCACAGCAGAGGCGATTACCCACGAGCGCCGGGTGGATGCATGGTCGGCCGGTCCGATCGGTCATCCGCGCGGGCGGCCGGTTACTCCCCGCCCTCCAGCACATACAGCTCCGGCAGGTTGACCACGATGGCCTCCTGGGTGCTGCGGGCGATGACCACCACCGCCTCGTCGTCGGGGTCCGGGTTCTCCTCCCGGTGCGGCACATAGGGCGGTACGAAGATGTAGTCGCCCGGCCGGGTGCGCAGCCGGACCTCCTCGACGTGTCCGTCCCGCTCCTCGGCGAAGACGAACTCGGGGTGGCCCCGCACCACGAAGATGGCCGTCTCGGACTCGCCGTGGTGGTGGTTGGCGGAGGCGGTGTCCGGCGCCACATGGGTCTGGCCCATCCAGAGCCGCTCGGACCCCACCGACTGGCCGCTGATCGCGGCGAACCGCCGCATGCCCTCGGTCTGGGCGGTGCCGGGGTCGACGTCCTCGGTGCGGATGTGGTGCAGACGCGACCGCAACGGGCCGTCGGGGGCGGTGGCGTTCAGATGCGGATGGAACGCGTCGTGCTGCTGAGCGGGTTCGCCGCCGGGCGTCGTCATGCCATCGACCGTAGAAAGCACCGGCAATGGATGTCAACAGGTGTCCTTTCGCTCACCAGGCACAACACCGCGAAATCCACCCTGCATAATGGCCGTATGCAGATCTCGGCGAAGGCGGACTACGCGGTCCGGGCGCTGGCGGAGCTGGCCGCGGACACCGGCAGGCCGCTCACCTGCGAGGCGATAGCGACCTCCCAGGACATCCCCTTCCGGTTCCTCAAGGCCGTCTTCCGCGATCTGCGCCAGGCCGGTCTGGTGCGCAGCCAGCGTGGCTGCGAGGGTGGCTACTGGCTCGCCCGCGACCCCGCCGAGACCACGCTCGCGGACATCGTGCTCGCGGTGGACGGGGCGTTCCTGACGCTGCGCGGCGAGCGGCTGGACGACCTCGGCTACCGCGGCCCGGCGGCCGGGCTGCCCGGGGTGTGGCGCGGGATGGAGGACCATGTGCGCCAGGTGCTGACCTCCACCGCCCTGAGCGATCTGGTCCGCGAACGGCTGGCCGCATGACGTCCGTACGCCCCGACCCGCCCCGGAGCCCCGAGGCGGACGGCGACGGGGTCGTCGAGATCGTGGAGTACACCGATCCGGCCTGCCCGTGGGCATGGGGTTCCGAGCCCGCGTTCCGCCTGCTGCGGGCGCTCACCGCGGGGCGGGCCCGCTGGCGCCGGGTGTTCGGCATCCTCTTCGACGAGGACGACGATCCGGCACCGGATCCGGCCGCGGAGACCGCCTGGTACGGCCGCTATGTCGCCGATATCGCCCGCCATACCCGGGCGCCCTGCGCCCACCGGCTGCACTGGGTGGCGGCCACCAGCCGGCCGGCCTCGCTCGCCGCGAAGGCGGCCGAGCGGCAGGGCGCGACGGCCGCGGAGCGGGTGCTGCGGCGGCTGCGCGAGACCACCTTCGTGCTGGGCACTCCGGCCGATACGGCGGAGCGGGCGCTCGGCGCCCTGGCCGGACTCGACGGTGTCGATGTGGGGCGGCTGGGCGCGGAGATGGGCGACCCGGAGGTGGTGGCGGCGGTCCGGCGGGACCACGCCGAGGCCCGCGACCCCATCCCGGAGGCGTGCGCCTTCCACGCCCCGGGGCCGCATGGCACGGGGGTGAAGGAAACCGACGACGGGGTGCGCTACGCGCTGCCCACGCTGGTGTTCTCCGGCCCCGGCGGGCGCGTGGCCGCGCCGGGGTGGCGGAGCATGACCGAGTATCTGACGGCGCTGCGCACGGTGGCTCCCCGTCAGCTCTGGGAGGCGGCACCGATCGGCCCCGAGGCGGCCCTGGTCGCGTACCGCAGCCTGACCGGGCCCGATCTGTCGCTGCTGACGGGCGGGTCCACTCCCCCGCGCACGGCCGTACGGGTCGACACGGCGGGCGGGCCGCTGTGGCTGCACCCGGACGAGGCCGCCGGCCATCCGGCGCTCATCGCCGCCGCGGAGCCGAAAAGTCCCAGGTCGTAGCCGTCTTGGCGAATGAGACACAAAAAGGTGTCCATTGACTTCGCCGGTCCTCGCCCCTCACCATGGACACATGCTGACGACGCACCCCGGTGTGGTGTGCCGATACGTGGACTTCCGGCGCACCGCCAGCGCCATCTGTCGCTGATCGCCTCTTTCCCGTTCCGCGATCGCCGCGTTCCGCCACGATCCGCCGCGTCCCGAGCGCCCCATGCCGCTCGTATCCCCTGGTTTTCCTCGTTTCCTCCCCGGACCTCATCGCTTCCGGCCTTCAGGACCGCTGCCCGTCCGCGCGCCCTCGCTGCCGTGCTGGGCCGTAAATCCTGGCCGTCCGGGGGCAGTTGACACCACGAAAGGCGACGTCCAGCCATGACTCCCGCCGCCCCGCCACCTCCCGTCCGCCGTCCGCCCGATCCGCCACCGGGCCCCGCACCGGTCCCCGCACCGGACCGGCGCTCCGTGCTCGGGCTGGCCCTGGGGGCGGGTGGCTCCCTGCTGCTGGCCGCCTGCGGCGGGGTGGCGACCACCGGCGCGGGCGGCGGGGGCGAGACCCTGCGCTGGGGCTGGGACCTGCCCTCCACCTGGGACCCGGTGTTCTCCTCCAAGGGCTGGGATGTCCATCTGCTCTCGCTCGTCTACTCCGGGCTGACCCAACTCGACGCCGAGGGCGGCGCCAAGCCCGCGCTCGCCTCCTCCTGGCGCTACTCCCACGACGGCCGGCGGCTCACCTTCGCCCTCCGCCGGGGCCTGCGGTTCTCCGACGGCACACCGGTGAACGCCGAAGCCGTCAAGAAGAGCCTCGAACGCGGCAAGAACCACCCCAAGTCCCTGATCGCCTCCCAGCTGACCACCATCGACACGGTACGGGCCACCGACCCGCACACCGTGGTCCTCGAACTCACCGAGGCCGACTACCAGTTGCCCGCGCTGCTGGCCGGGAAGACCGGCATGGTGGTGAGCCCCACCGCGTTCGGGAAGGACGAGGCGCGGCTGGCCACCAGGCCGGTCGGCCACGGTCCGTTCCGGCTGGTGTCGTACACCCAGAACTCCATGGCGAGCCTGCGCCGCGACCCCGGCTACTGGAACGCCGGGCACATCGCCGTCGAGCGGTTCGAGGCGTTTCCCAAGCCCGATGAGACCACGGCGCTCGCCGCGCTCCAGTCCGGGCGGCTCAATGTGGCCCAGATCCCGTTCAGCCAGGTCGAGGCGGCGCGGGAGGCCGGTTTCACGGTGCAGCTCATCCCGTCGATGGTGGTGCGCGTCCTGGATGTGAACACCGCCATGAAGCCCTTCGACGACCCCGCCGTCCTCAAGGCCCTGAAGTACGCGGTGGACCGCCAAGCCCTGCTGGACAGTGAGCAGTTCGGCCATGGCGAGGTGGACCATCAGCCCTTCCCGCCGGGCTACACGGGCTTCGACCCGTCGCTCGGCGCGGTGTACCGGCACGATCCGGAGCGGGCACGCGCGCTGCTCCGCGAGGCCGGATACCACGACGGCGTCCAGGTGACCATCACCACCGCCCAGCCGCAGGGCGCGCCCGAGCAGTTGCAGGCTCAGCTGAACCGCGTCGGGTTCCGGGCCCGGATCGAGGTCATCCCCGAGGGGCGGACGTCGCAGGTGGTGTACGTCCAGCACTCCCGCGCCCTGTACATCGACCAGTTCGCCGGGCGGGAGTCACCGGTACAGGCGATGCAGGTGCTCTTCGGCGCGGAGGGTCTGATGAACCCCTCCCGCCGTACCACGCCCGAACTGGACGCGGCCGTGGCCGCGGTGCGCCGCACCCCGCTGGAGTCACCGCGCTATCCGGAGGTGCTGCGGGCGGCCACCGCGATGGCGGTGCGCACGATGCCGAATGTGTTCCTCTATACGGTGCCGCGCGCCCTCGCCCGTACGTCGTCCGTCTCCGCCATCCCCTCGCTCCCGGTGGTGCAGCGGTTCGAGGGGGTGACGGCCGGATGACCACGCTGGCCACGCACCTCGCGCGCACGCGCCGAAAGGCGGTACGCCCGGCCCGGCTGCCGCGCTCGCTCGGCCGGGTCCTGGCCACGGCGGGCACGGTGTTCCTGCTGTCCTCCGCGCTGACCTTCGGTCTCGGCGCGCTCTCCGGGGCCAATCCGGCGGCGGCCGTGCTCGGCGAGACGGCGACGCCCGCCGACATCGCCCGGATGAACCACGAGTTCGGCCTCGACCGGCCGCTGTGGGAGCAGTACGTGTCCTGGCTCGCGCATGCCTTCACCGGGGACCTGGGCCGCTCGTGGTTCACCACGGTCCCGGTGACCACGAGCATCCGGCAGGCCATTCCGGTGGATCTGTCCATCGCCGGGCTCGCGCTGCTGATGGCCGTGGTGCTGGGCGGGGCCGCCGGTGTCGCCGCCGCGCTCAGGGCGGGCGGACGGCTGGACCGCGCGGTCACCGCGCTGTGCGCGCTGCTCGGCACCCTGCCCGGTTTCGTCGTGGCCATCGCGCTGGTCACGGTGTTCTCGCTGAAGCTGGGGTGGCTGCCGTCCGGTGGCTATGTGCCGCTGGACATGGACCCCGCGCAGTGGCTGCGGTACACCGTGATGCCCGCGTTCGCGCTGAGCCTGGAGGCCGCCGCCGCCATCGCCCGTCAGCTGCGCACCTCGCTGGTGGGGACGTTGCGGGAGAACTATGTGACGGGCGCGGTGATGCGCGGACTGCCCGCCCGGCGGGTGGTGTTCGGCCACGCTCTGCGCAACGCCGCCGGACCCGCGCTGACGGCGCTCGGGATGAGCGTGCCGATGCTGCTCGGCGGTGCGGTGGTCACCCAGCAGATCTTCGCGCTGCCCGGACTCGCCCAGCTCACCCTGCAGTCGGCGGAGCAGCACGACATCCCGGTGATCCAGGGGACGCTGCTGGTGACCATCGCGGTGGTGCTGGTGGTCAATGTGGCCGTCAACGCGGCGCTGCTCGCGCTGAATCCGGCCGCCCGGCGCCGGGAGGTGACGCGCGGATGAGGACCCTGCGACGGGCGTGGCGGCCGGCCTCCGCCAAGGTGGCGCTGCTGGTGCTGCTGGCCATCGCGCTGCTGGCGGTGTTCGGCGGCTGGCTCGCCCCCCATGACCCGCTGGCCCAGAACCCCCGGAACATGCTGCGCGGCCCCGGCCCAGGCCACCTGCTGGGCACCGACTATCTGGGCCGTGATGTGCTCAGCCGGCTGCTGGAGGGCAGTGGCCGCTCGGTGGCGGGCGCCGTGGAGGCGGTGGCCGCCGCGATGGTGGTCGGGGTGCCGACCGGGCTGGCCTCGCTGTGGATGGGGCGGGTGGGCGAGTGGCTCGCGCAGCGCGCCGTCGACGCGCTGATGACGCTCCCGTTCACCGTGTTCGCCATCGCGGTGGTGGGGGCGCTGGGCAACGGGATGCACCAGGCCATGCTGGCGCTCGGGGTGCTCTACGCCCCGCTGTTCTTCCGGATGACCCGCGCCGCCGCCTTGAGCCTGCGGCACGCCCAGTACGTGGAGTCGGCCGAGCTGTTCGGCGCCTCGGTGGGGCGGGTGCTGCGCACCCACATCTGGAGCAAGGTCCTGCCGACGGTCATCGTCACGGCCGCCCACGCGCTGGCCACCTGTCTGCTGGTGGTCTCCTCGCTGACCTTCCTCGGGGTCGGTGTGCAGCCGCCCGCCGCCACCTGGGGCGGCATGCTCGCCACCGATCTGGGCTTCCTCACCCAGCAGATCTGGGCGCCGGTGTTCCCGGCCGCGCTGATCGTCATCACCGCCGGGGCGCTCAATCTGCTGGCCGACGCCGTACGGGACGCCGGGGCGGAGGAGTTGCTGCCCGGTGGCGCTCCGGACCCGGCCACAGGCTCCCCCGGCGCCATCTCGGACTCCCCCGACACCACCAAGGAGCGGGCCGATGCCGCACTCCCCGTCGTCTGACCCCGCCGCGCCCGGCGCGCCCACTGATCCGTCGGCCGCGCTGTCGGTCGAGGGGCTCGGCGTCACCGTCTCGTCCGGGCGGCTGACGGCCGTACGCGATGTGTCGTTCACCGTGGGCCGCGGTGAGGCCGTCGGCCTGGTCGGCGAGTCCGGCAGCGGCAAGACCCTCATCTGCCGGTCGGTGCTCGGGCTGCTGCCGCCGGGCTGCGCGGTGTCCGAGGGCGAGATCACACTGGCCGGTGAGGCGCTGACCGGGCTGTCCCGCCGGGAGTGGGACCGCGTACGGGGCACCCGGGTGGGCGCCGTCTTCCAGGACCCCGCCTCGTATCTCAACCCCTCGCTGACCGTGGGCCGTCAGCTGACCGAGGTGCTGCGGGTGAAGCTGGGTCTTGACCGGGCGCGGGCCGACGCGCGGGCCGTCGAGCTGTTCGCCGCCGTCGGGCTGCACGACCCCGCCGAGGTGGCCCGGCGCCATCCGCACGAGCTGTCCGGCGGAATGCTGCAGCGGGTGCTGATCGCCGTGGCGGTGGCCTGCGCACCGGATCTGCTGGTGGCCGACGAGGCGACCACCGCGCTGGATGTGGTGGTCCAGGCCGAGGTCCTGGAGCTGCTGGCCCGGATGCGCGCCGAGCAGGATCTGGCGCTGCTGCTGGTCAGCCATGACCTGGCGGTGATCGCCGAGGTGTGCGACCGCGTTCTGGTGGCCTACGCCGGGGAGCTGGTCGAGGACGGCCCGGCCGATCGGGTGCTGAACGACCCCCTGCATCCGTACACCGAGGCGCTGTTGCGCGTGGCCACGGTCGGCGACTGGGAGCGGCGCGAGCTGGAGGTGATTCCCGGCGCGCCGCCCGAGGTGGGCGCGCGGCTGCCGGGCTGCCGGTTCGCCGACCGCTGCGCGTTCGCCGCGCCCGAGTGCCTCAGCGGTCCGGTGCCACTGCGGCAGACCGCCGACGGGCGGCGGGTGCGATGTGTCCGCGGCGAGGAGCTCGATCTGTCGCGGGCCGGTGCGCACGGCACCCGGGAGGTGGCGGTATGAGCGGGCTGCTGGAGCTCTCGGGGCTGACCGTGGCCTTCGGCCGGCGGGGCGCGCGGCCGGTGCTCGATGGCGTGGAGCTGTCCGTGGGCGAGGGGGAGATCGTCGGGGTCATCGGGGAGACCGGCTCCGGCAAGACCACCCTGGCCCGTACGGCCGTGGGCCTCGTCCCTCCGCGCTCGGGCCGGGTGGTCTTCGACGGGCGCGAGATCTCCGGGCTGCGGGGGCGGGCGCTGCGCGCGTTCCGCCGTTCGGGGCAGCTGAGTTACGCGTTCCAGGATCCGCTGCGGGCGCTGGACCCGGAGCTGACGGTGCGGCGGGCCGTGGCCGAGCCGCTGACCGTGGCCGGGGACATCGGCGACACGGAGATCGCCGCCCGCGTGGACGAGGCGCTGGAGACGGTGGGCCTGGACGCGGCGCGCCTCGGCGACCGGCTGCCGGGCGCCATCTCGGGCGGTCAGCGCCAGCGGGTGCTGCTCGCGCGGGCGATCGTCACCCGGCCCCGGGTGCTGATCGCCGATGAACCGGTGAGCGCTCTGGACGCCTCCAACCGCAATCGGGTGCTGCGGCTGCTGGACCGGCTGCGCGCCGAGCGCGGGATGGCCGTCGTGGTCATCTCGCACGACCTCAGCTCGCTGGCGGGCATCGCCGACCGGGTGGCGGTGCTCTACCGCGGCCGGGTGGTGGAACAGGGGCCCGTACGGGAGGTGTTCGGCCGGCCCCTGCATCCGTACACCGCGCTGCTCATCGCCTCCGCGCCGAGCGTACGGGCCGAGGGCGGGCCGGGCGCGGCGGCGCTGCGCCCGTCGGCCGAACCGCCCGGCTGGACGGCACGGGAGGGCTGTGTCTTCGCCCACCGCTGCCCGTTCGTCACCGACGCCTGCCGCACCGCGCCCGCACCCGCCCCGGTGGGCCGGGGGCGCACGGCCGCCTGCCACCGGGCGCCCGAGTGGCGTGAGCTGATCGCCGACCCGGTCATCGCACAGGGGGCGCCGGAGACCGGGCTGCTGAAGGCGGCCCCGTAAAGATCTCCTAAATCGCGCTGAACGCAACTCATGCCCCGCCCGTATCCACTGCCGGGTCGTGCTCGTCATGGATGAGCGGATCCCGTAACCCCCCAACAGGAGGTCATGAGTTGAGCCATAAACGGGTACCCAAGCGAAAGATCGTGTTCGCGGGGGCCGGGGCCGCCGCCGTGGCGGCAGCCGCGATCATCCTGCCCAACGCCAACGCCTCACAGGACGACAAGGCCGAGGCGGCCCAGCCCAAGAAGGTGGACGCCGCGTCGGCGGCGGACATCGCCGCGGAGCTCGCCTCACGGCTGGGCGAGGCGTTCGGCGGGGCCTACTACGACAAGGACAAGCAGCAGGTCATCGTCAATGTCGTGGGCGACAACAACAATGTGAACGTCCAGGTCAAGAGCGCCGGGGCGGTGGCCAGAAAGGTCGACAACAGCACCAAGGCGCTGCAGACCGCCGCCAAGACCCTCAAGACCGAGGCGACCATCCCGGGCACCTCCTGGTCGGTGGACCCCAAGACCAATGAACTGCGGGTCACCGCGGACTCCACGGTCACCGGGGCGAAGTGGGACACTCTCGAGTCCACCGTGAAGTCGCTGGGCGAGGGCATGGCCACCCTGAAGAAGTCCACGGGCGAGTTCAAGCCCTTCGTCGCGGGCGGCGACGCCATCTTCGGCGGCGGCGCACGCTGCTCGCTCGGCTTCAACGTCACCACGGACAGCGGCGCCCCGGCGTTCCTCACCGCCGGTCACTGCGGCGTGGCCGCCGAGCAGTGGTCGGACGCGCAGAACGGCGCGGCGATCGGCACCGTGCAGGACGCCACCTTCCCCGGTGACGGGGACTTCGCGCTGGTCACCTACGACGACGCCAACACCGAGGCCCCCAGCACGGTGAACACCGGCGACCAGACCGTGGACATTGTCGGGGCGGGCGAGGCCACGGTGGGCCAGCAGGTGCAGCGCATGGGCAGCACCACCGGGCTGAACGACGGCTCGGTCACCGGTCTCGACGCGACGGTCAACTACCCCGAGGGCACGGTCAGCGGGCTCATCCAGACCGATGTCTGCGCGGAGCCCGGCGACAGCGGCGGCCCGCTGTTCAGCGCGGACGGCCAGGCCATCGGCCTGACCTCCGGCGGCAGCGGTGACTGCACCTCCGGCGGTGAGACCTTCTTCCAGCCGGTGACGACCGCGCTGGAGGCGGTCGGCGCGAAGATCGGGGACGGCGGCGCGGCCGGAGGCGGCGGCGCGGCGGACGATGGTGGCGCGGCGGACGGCGGCGCCGCTGACGGCTCCGGGGCCGCCGGTGACGGCGCGGGCGCGGACGGCGCCGGTGGGGCGGCCGACAAGGGCTGATCCCACGCGACCGGGTGTCCCGCGCCGTCACCGCGGGACACCCCGGGAGCCGCGACGGGCCGGGAGCCGTGCCGGAGCCGGGAGCCGCGCCGGAGCCTGGAGCCGCGACGGCCGGGCGGACGCTCAGCGGGCGGACGGCCCCGCGGAGAGCCCGGCGGACGGCCCCGCGGGGGGCCCCGCGCGCACCCGCTCCACCGTGATCGGCAGATCGCGGACCCGCACCCCCGTGGCGTGGTACACCGCGTTGGCGATCGCCGCCGCCGTGCCGACGATGCCCAGCTCCCCGATGCCCTTGCTGCCCATCGGGTTGAGCTCGTCGTCGGTCTCCTCGAGCCAGTGCGCCTGGACATCGCGCACATCCGCGCTGGCCGCGATGTGATACGTGGCGAGGTCGTGGTTGGCGAAGTCGCCGAACCGCGGGTCCGGCTCCAGGTTTTCGTGCAGCGCCATCGACAGCCCCATGCACATACCGCCGCGCAGCTGCGAGCCCGCGGTCCGGGGGTTGATGACGCGTCCGGCGGCGAACATTCCCAGCAGCCGGTCGACCCGCACCTGGCCGGTGACGGCGTCCACCCGCACCTCCGCGAACTGGGCGCCGTAGGCGTGGCGCGAGAACGCCCGGCGCGCCTCGACGTCCTCGGCGGTGTCCGCCCGCTCCTCCAGTCCACCGGGCGGGATCGCGCCGGAGACCTCGTCCAGCCGTTTGGTCAGCGCCCGGCATGCCTTGGACACCGCCCAGCCCCACGAGCTGAGGCCCATCGAGCCGCCCGCCCACGGTGCCTGGCCGTAGGCGCTGCGGCCGATGTCGAGGGTGACCCGGTCGATCTCCACACCGAGTTCGTCCGCCGCCACCTGGGTCAGCGCGGTGCGGGCGCCGGTGCCCATGTCGGCCGCGGCGATCCGTACGGTGAAGCCTCCGCCGGGCTCGACGCGGGCGTTCGCGGTGGAGGGCCAGGTGAGGGCGGGGTAGTTGCACGCCGCCACTCCGGTGCCGAGCAGCCACTCCCCCTCCCGGCGGCGGCCCGGCGCGGGGTCGCGGCCCGCCCAGCCGAAGCGCGCCGCGCCCTCCCGCAGACAGGCCACCAGATTGCGGCTGCTGAAGGGATGGCCGGTCCCGGGGTCCACGGACGGTTCGTTGGCCACCCGCAGATCGATGGGGTCCATGCCAAGCGCCACGGCGAGCTCGTCCATCGCGCTCTCCAGCGCGAACATCCCGGGCGCCTCGCCGGGGGCGCGCATCCACGAGGGCGTCGGCACATCCAGCTGCGCCAGCCGGTGGGTGGTCCGGCGGTGGCGGGCCGCGTACATGACGCGGGTGCAGGTGACCGTCTGCTCGCAGTACGGGGTGAGCGTGGAGCTCTGCTGCAGCGCGTCGTGCCAGATGGCGGTGAGCCTGCCGTCCCGTTCGGCGCCGAGCCGGATGCGCTGCAGGGTGGGCGTGCGGTACGAGACCATGGTGAACATCTGCTGCCGGGTGGCCGCCACCTTGACCGGGCGGCCCACGGCGCGGGCGGCCAGCGCGGCGAGCACCGTGGGCGGGCGGGGAATCGCCTTGGAGCCGAACCCGCCGCCGGTGTGGTCGGCCACGATGCGGACGGCGCCCTCGGGCAGGCCGAACAGCTCCGCCACCCTGGCGGCCGTCATCCAGGGGGCCTGGTCGCCGTTGTAGAGAGTCAGCGTGTCCCCGTCCCAGACGGCGATGGTGGCATGCGGTTCCATCGTGGCCGTGTGCTCGGGGGGCGTGGTGTACGTGGCGTCGAGGACGACCGGCGCCGCGGCGAGGGCGGCCTCCACGTCGCCGGTCTCCGCATGCCCCGGGTAGCCGCCGTTGACCGTCTCGGGGACGAAGATGCGCGGATCGCCGTCCATCAGCTCGGCGTCGTGGTCGTCCACGTCGTACTCGACCCGCACGGCGGCCGCCGCCTGACGGGCCGTCTCGAAGGTGTCGGCCACCACGGCCGCGACGATCTGCCCCCGGTAGGCGACCTCGGGGGACTGCAGAACGGCGAGTTCGGGGGTGTCGGTCGGGCGCAGCCGGGTCACATTACGGCTGTCGAGCACGGCCACCACGCCCGGCAGGGACAGCGCCGCGACGGTGTCGACGGCGCGCACCGTGCCGCGCGGAACGGTGGACTGCACCGCCCACGCGTACAGGGCGTCGGGCACCGGGTACTCGTACGCGTAGAGCGCCGCGCCGGTGACCTTCTCGCGCCCTTCGACGCGGGTCACCTCCGCGCCCACGGTCCGCTGGAGCGTGGTCATCGCCGCTGCCCTCCCACGAGGTCGCGCACGGCCGCGGTGATGACATCCACGGCGAGATCGATCTTGAACGCGTTCTGCGGGAGCGGGCGCGCCGAGGCGAACTCGGCCCGTGCCGCCTCCCGCAGGCGCTCCTCGGTCGGCTGCCGGCCGGTCAGCAGCCGCTCGGCCTCGCGGGCCCGCCAGGGGCGGGCGCCCACTCCGCCGAGCCCCAGCCGGATCTCCCGCAGCGTGCCGTCGGCCTCGGTGGCCACGACGGCGGCCACCGACACCAGGGCGAACGCGTAGGACCAGCGGTCGCGGACCTTGCGGTAGGACATGGCGGCGCCCTCGGGCGGCGGTGGCAGCTCGACACCGGTGATCAGATCGCCGGGCTGCAGCACCGTCTCGCGGTGCGGGGTGTCGCCGGGCAGCAGATAGAAGCCGTTCAGCGGCACCGTACGGGCGCTGCCCTTCACCCGCCGCAGATGGACGACCGCGTCGAGCGCGGCCAACGCCACCGCCATGTCCGAGGGGTGGCCGGCCACGCAGAAGTCGGAGGTGCCGAGCACGGCCAGGTCGCGGTGGAGGCCCTGGACGGCCGAACAGCCGGTCTCCGGCCGCCGCTTGTTGCAGGGCTTGGTCACGTCCTGGAAGTACACACACCGGGTGCGCTGCAGCAGATTGCCACCGGTGGTGGCCACGGTCCTCAGCTGTCCGGAGGCCCCCGACAGCAGCGCCTCGGCAAGCGCCGGGAACCGTTCGCGGATGCCGGGGTCCCCGGCGAGGCGGCTGCCCGGGACCAGCGCGCCGATGAGCACCCCGCCGTCCGGGCGGTGCTCCACGGAGTCGTACGGGAGCCCGGTGATGTCGACGAGCAGGGCGGGCTCGGTCACCCCGAGCTTCATCAGGTCCACCAGGTTGGTGCCCCCGGCCAGGTACACCGCCCCGGTGGAGTCGGCCACGAGCGTGGCGGCGGCCTGGGGGTCGGTGGCGCGCTCGTAGCCGAAGGGCTTCATCGCGTCCCTCCCGCCACGCCGGTGGTGGCGGGCGCCCCGCCCCCGTCGGCCCCGGCGACCTCGCGGATGGCGGCCACGATGCCGGGGTACGCCCCGCAGCGGCACAGGTTGCCGCTCATCCGCTCCCGGATCTCGTCGGCGTCCAGCTCACCCGGCGCGCCGACCCCGGCCGCCAGGTCCTCCGTGACATGGCTGGGCCAGCCGCGCGCGGCCTCGGCGAGCACGCCGAGGGCGGAGCAGATCTGGCCCGGTGTGCAGTAGCCGCACTGGAAGCCGTCGTGCTCCAGGAACGCCCGCTGCAGCGGGTGGAGTTCCTCCGGGGCGGCGAGCCCGGCCACGCCCTCGATGGTGGTGATGTCCCGCCCCTGGGCGGCCACGGCGAACACCAGGCAGCTGTTGACGCGCTCCCCGTCGATCAGGACGGTGCAGGCCCCGCACTGCCCGTGGTCGCACCCCTTCTTGACCCCGGTCAGCGCCAGGTGTTCGCGGAGGGCGTCCAGCAGGGTCACCCGGTGGTCGAGGGTGAGGGGGCGGTCGGCACCGTTGACACGCAGCGCGAAGTCGCTGTGAAACGCGTGAGCTGTCACACCCGTCAGCCTGGCATCGGGGCGGGCGCCCCGCATCTTCAGCGCCGGTCGTCCGACCCCCGGTCCGAGTCCGGCCCCGGCGGGTCGTCGGAGTCCGGCCCCGGCGGGTCGTCGGGCGCCGGGGGGAACCGCAGATGCGCCAGGTCCGGCGGGATCGGGGCGCTGGGGCGGTAGAACGGCGGGGCCGGGTCGGCGGCGGGCGAGTCGGCCAGCCGGAAGCGCTCCCGCAGCCGGTGGTAGAACTGCGTCGGCGCGAGCCGTACCAGCCGCAGCCGGGCCGGTGCCCGGTAGGCCGCCACCCAGTCGCCCGGATTAAGCACCCCGCGCAGCTGCCCGTCGAGGCTGACCGCCACCTGCCCCGAGGTCGGCAGCACCCGTACGGCGACGGGTTCGTCCACCGCGGCCACCACGGTGCGGTCGAAGGCGATGTGCGGGGCGACCGGGGTGAAGACCACCGCGTCCAGGTACGGGGAGACCACCGGCCCGCCGGCGGCGAAGCTGTAGGCGGTGGAGCCGGTCGGAGTGGCCACGACGACCGCGTCCGCCGAGTACGAGGCGAGCAGCTGAGCGGACACATACACGCCGAGACCGGCCTGGCGGTCGCGGGCGAGCTTTTCGAAGACCACGTCGTTGACGGCGTTGACATCCAGCGGAATGCCCCAGCCGACCTCCTCGGCGCCGCGGCCGGGGCGGACCTTGGGCGGGGGCGGTACCGGGCCCCGCCCGTAGCGCAGCAGCGCCTCCATGCCCTCGGGCATCTCCAGCGGCCGGGACGCCCGCAGGGTGAGCAGCATGCGCTCCTCGATCGTGGCACGGCCCTCGTGGACGGCGTTCAGCGCGTCCTCCACCTGGTCGACGCTGATCTCGGTGAGGAAGCCGACCCGCCCCACGTTCACTCCCAGCGCCGCGGCCCCGTTCCTGGCGGCGAGCCGGGCGCCGCGCAGAAAGGTGCCGTCGCCGCCGAAGGTGACGATCAGATCGGGGTGGCCGGCGGCCGCGGACTCCTCCTGGGCGCTGCGCCGGGGCTGATCGCCGCGCCAGACGTCCAGCTCGAAGCAGGAGATGCCATGGGCAGCGGCCCATGCGCGGGCGGTGCGCGCCGCCGCGACGGCGGTGGGGCGGGCCTGGTGGACGACCATGCCGAGCCGGTTGACAGCCATGGCCATTCCACCGTAGATCGGCCGGCCCCGAAGCGCCCATCGGGCGGACGGGAGGCGCCACATCGGGGCGGGCGCGAAGCCGGCGCGGGGCGGGCGCGGGGCGGACACGGGCGGACACGGGCCGGGCGCGGGCCGGGCGCGGGCGGACACGGGCCGGGTGCCCTGGAGTCGAATATCCGTCCTGATCTATGGTGTTCGGCGGCACAGAGACCCACGTGGGAACCACACCACGTCCGTATGGAGCCAGGGGGATGGTGCAGCAGATGACGAGCGAGAGACGAACCGCGCTGGTCGAGGGGCTGATGGGGCGTTTCCCCCAGGTGCCCCGGGAGGCCGTGCTCAAGGAGGACCTGCTGCGCGGCGGCATGGCCTTCGACGAGTCCGCGCTCAGCGGCAACGAGGACGGCGACGTCAAGCCGAAGTCGTACTTCATCTTCTCGTTCGACCACCGCACCCTGCCGGAGCTGGGCGCCGCGGCCCTCAACCGGCCGCCCGAGGAGATCGTGCTCACCGGCGGGCCGTACGACCTGCGCCGCACCGTGGTGTCCGTCCGCGTCAACCCCGCCTCGCCGTATGTGGTCCGGGCCGGGGAGGACGGTGCGCTGGGGCTGTTTCTGGACGGTGCGCGCATCGCCGACGTGGGGCTGCCGCCGATGCCGGACTACTACCGCCACACGCTGTCGAACGGCAAGTCGGTGATGGAGGTCGCGCCGACCATCCAGTGGGGCTATCTGGTCTATCTGACGGTCTTCCGGGTGTGCCAGTACTTCGGCGCCAAGGAGGAGTGCCAGTACTGCGACATCAATCACAACTGGCGTCAGCACAAGGCGGCGGGCCGCCCGTACACCGGGGTGAAGCCGGTCGAGGAGGTGCTGGAGGCGCTGGAGATCATCGACCGCCATGACACCGCCCGCACCTCCCAGGCGTACACCCTGACCGGTGGCGCGATCACCTCGCATGTGGGCGGCCGTGACGAGGCCGACTTCTACGGCCAGTACGCGAAGGCCATCGAGGAGCGCTTCCCGGGCCGGTGGATCGGCAAGGTGGTGGCGCAGGCGCTGCCCAAGGCCGATGTACAGCGGTTCCACGACTACGGGGTGCGGATCTACCACCCCAACTTCGAGGTGTGGGACCGGCGGCTGTTCGAGCTGTACTGCCCGGGCAAGGAGCGCTACATCGGCCGGGACGAGTGGCACCGCCGGATCCTGGACTCGGCCGAGGTGTTCGGCGCCCGGAATGTGATCCCCAACTTCGTGGCGGGCGTGGAGATGGCCCAGCCGCTCGGCTTCGCGACCGTGGCCGAGGCGATCGACTCGACCGCCGAGGGGCTGCGGTTCTTCATGTCGCACGGGGTCGTGCCCCGGTTCACCACCTGGTGCCCCGAGCCGACGACACCGCTGGGCAAGGAGAACCCGCAGGGCGCCCCGCTGGAGTACCACATCCGGCTGCTGGAGACCTACCGGGCGACGCTCGAGGACTTCGGGCTGTCCTCGCCGCCCGGCTACGGCCCACCGGGGCCGGGGCGGGCGGTGTTCTCGGTGAGCTCGTTCATGGACAGCCTGCCCGCCACCGATCCGGACCCGGCGCCGGTGGCGCCCTGACCGTCATCGACGGCGCGCTGACACCGACGGCGCCCTGACGGCCCCCTGACGCGGCGGCCGCCCCGGCTCGGCGGGACCCGTTCAGCCGACGTGGACGTGGGGGCGGTGGCCGCGGTCGGGTTCCGCCTCGCGGAGCACCTCGCGGGTGACGGGGGCGACCTCTCCCTGGCCGAAGAGGAAGAAGCGCAGGAAGTGGGCCAGCGGATGGCCCTCCGTCCACTCGAAGTAGATGTGCGGACGCTGCCCGGTCATGTCCCGCACCCGCAGCAGCAGCGCCGCCAGCGCGTTCGGGATGGTGGCGCTCTGCAGGGTCAGCACCCGGTAGCGGCCGTGCACCACCTCGCCGCACACCCGCAGGTCGCTCTCGAACTCGGACGGATCGGCCACCGTGACCTCGACGAAGATGATGTCGTCCTCGGGCGGGATGTCGTTGTCCGCCCTGATCTGCTGCTGCTTCTCGCGGTATTCGGCCAGGTCGCGGCGTTCCGGTTTGTTGGCGATGAGGCGGATCCTGCGGTGGGCGGTGTCGCGGACGAACCGCTCGGCCAGCGCGTCGAAGGTCACGCTGGTGACCCGCAGCTCGAACGCCCTGGCCGCCCGGGACAGCAGCGATACGGCCATGATGCCCGCGATGAAGCAGGCGCCGATCTTGACGCCGTCGGGCCGCTCGATGACGTTGACCGCGGTGGTGTACAGGAAGATCAGCGAGATGACACCGAAGCCGAGGGTCCAGCCGCGCTGCCGGGCCCGCCGGGCGGCGATGGTGACGGCGATGGCGGCCGAGGTGATGAGCACGAGCACCCCGGTGGCGTAGGCGCCGCCCTGGGCGTCCACGTCCGCCTTGAAGATCCAGGTCACCAGGAACGCGATGACGATGAACACCAGCACCATGGGGCGGACCGCGCGGGCCCAGTGGGGTGCCATGCCGTAGCGCGGCAGATAGCGCGGCATCAGATTGAGCAGTCCGGCCATGGCCGAGGCCCCGGCGAACCAGAGGATGGCGATGGTGGAGGCGTCATAGACGCTGCCGAACGCCGAGCCCAGATACTCATGGGCGAGATAGGCGAGGGCGCGCCCATTGGCCTCGCCGCCCGGTTCGAACGCCCGCTGCGGGATCAGCAGGGTCGTGATGAAGCTGGAGGTGATGAGGAAGACGCTCATGATCACCGCGGCGGTGGTCAGCAGCTTCCGGGCGCCCTTGATACGTCCGGCGGGGCGCTCCTCGGTGTCGCCCGGTCTGCCCTCGATATGCGGCATGACGGCCACGCCCGTCTCGAACCCGGACAGCCCGAGGGCCAGCTTCGGAAAGATCACCAGCGCCACGCCGACCATCACCAGCGGACTGCCGCGCTCGGCCACCAGCGCCCGGGTCCAGTCGGGGATCACATGGGGCGCGGTGCACACATGCCACAGCCCGACCACCACCACGACGGCGTTGAGCAGCAGATAGACGGCGACCAGCGCCACCGCGATCCCGATGGCCTCGGTGAACCCCTTGAGGAACACCGCCCCGAGCATTCCCACCAGGATCAGGGTGATGGCCACCTCATGGCCGCGCAGGGCCGCGGTGAAATGCGGGTTCTCCACCAGATGGGCGGTGGCGTCGGCGGCGGAGAGGGTGATGGTGATGAGGAAGTCGGTGGCCGCGAAGCCCAGCAGGGTGAGGACGAACAGCTTGCCCTTCCAGAAGGTCAGCAGCCGCTCCAGCATCGCGATCGAGCCCTGGCCGTGCGGGCTCTCCTCGGCCACCCTGCGGTACACCGGCAGCGCGCCCACCAGGGTCACCACCACCAGCACCACGGTGGCCACGGGGGAGAGCAGCCCGGCCGCCAGGGCGGCGATTCCGGGCTGGTAGCCGAGGGTGGAGAAGTAGTCCAGACCGGTCAGACACATCACCCGCCACCACGGCCGGCCCAGGTGCGCGCCCTCCGGTTCGGCGTGCGGGCCGGGCTGCCGCTTGGCGATGTCGGTCAGGCCCTCCAGCAGCCATGCGCGCAGCCGGTGCCGTGCCCCGCCGTCGGAGGCGGCACCGCCAGAGGTGGAGGAGACCACGGGGTACTCCCGTCGTACGGCGAGAGGGGTCCCCGGCCATCGGTGAGACCCTTCGGTCAGCGTATGCGGCGCGGCCGGCCACCACCCGGCCGGAGCCGCCGGCCGAAGGACATCGCTTTCTCAGTGGGTTTTCATCTTCGGTCCGTACGGTTGCGGCACATGGACACCACCAAGACCGACCAACCGACCGACACCGCAGCGCAGCCCGCAGAAGCCGAGGAAGCCACGGCGGAGGGTGTCCCGAACGCTGTTTCGGACCAGCAGGAAACCCCGGACCCGAAGGAAGCCCCGGACTCGCTGGAAGCACACGACCCCACCGACGACATCGCGGCCCCTCCCCCGGCCACCACACCGGGCGTCCTCCCCGGCGCCGCCTCGGTCGTCGCCGCGGGCCTCGGGCTCGCCTCGCTCTCCGGCACCTGGCTGGGCACCATGCTCCAGGAGCGCAAGCAGCTGACCGGCCAGATCAAGGCCCAGTCCGGGGCGGCCGCCGATCAGATCTCCGCGGTGTACGGCACTCCGTGGCACACCACGGCCCTCGTCAACGGGCTGTTCGCGCTGGCCGCCGTGGTGATCGCCGCCGTGGTGCTGCTGCGGCAGCGGCGGCCCGTCGCGACCGGGGCACCCTGGGTGACCGCGGTGGCCTG
Source organism: Streptomyces rugosispiralis (assembly GCF_024505145.1). Taxonomy (GTDB): domain Bacteria; phylum Actinomycetota; class Actinomycetes; order Streptomycetales; family Streptomycetaceae; genus Streptomyces; species Streptomyces rugosispiralis. The sequence continues at coordinate 738,398 of NZ_JANIAA010000001.1, forward strand.
GGGAGCGGTGGCGCTGGGCGTGATCGGTCTGCTGATCGCCGCCGCCATGGGGCTCGACATCTTCAGCGACCTGCCGAAGGTGCCCGCATCCCCGAACGCCCCCGCCGGCTGACCCCATCCGAGCGCGCCCCGGGACCCGGATGGATCGGGCGGGGCGCGCTCCCTCGGCGGGCGTGTCACGATTGAGGTCCCGACATCGGGACACCCGCGAAGGGGACAGGCCGTCCGGCCGCCCCGGCGCAGAGGGCCATCAGGACGGCACGGACTTCCCCTAGGGAGTTTCCCGCCGATGAGCCGTTCCACCACGCACTCCTCCGACCGGCACGGAACACCGCGTACGCCGCATACGCCGGACCCGCCGGACCCGCCGGAGACCTCGCGTGCGCCGGACGCGCAGGAAACACCAGACGCGCAGGACGCGCAGGACACCCCGCACGCGCCGGACACCCCGGACGCGCCGGACACCCCGGGCAGCGACCACGAGCCGGACGGATCCGGCGCCCGGCAGGGCCAGGGCCAGGACTCCCGGACCGCCGTCACCGTCTTCGTCGCCCTCGGCGCCAATCTGGTGATCGCGCTGGCCAAGGCCGTCGGCGGGATCTTCGCCGGCTCCCCCGCGCTGCTCTCGGAGGCCGCTCACTCCGTCGCGGACAGCCTCAACGAGGTGTTCCTGCTCGCCTCCCTCAAACGCAGCAGGCGGGCCCCCGACGACCGGCACCCGTTCGGCTACGGCAAGGAGCGCTACTTCTGGGCGCTGCTGGCCGCCGTCGGCATCTTCGTCATGGGCGGCTGCTTCTCCTTCTTCCAGGGCGCCGAGGCGCTGAGCGCGGGCAGCTCCGAGGACCACAGCGGCTATCTGGTGGGCCTCGCGGTCCTGGGCGTGGCGCTCATCGCCGAGGGCTCCTCGCTGGTCCGGGCGCTGGTCCAGGTGCGCGGGCACGCCCGGGAGGCGCGCCGCGGCATGATGGCCGAGTTGCGCAGGGGGGACGACCCCACACTGCGCACCGTTCTGGCCGAGGACTCCACCGCCTGTCTCGGTGTGGTGTTCGCGCTGCTCGGCATGTGGCTGCACATGGTCACCGGCCAGGTGGTCTACGAGGCCACGGCCTCCTTCCTGATCGGGGCGCTGCTGGTCTATGTGGCCTACCGGCTGGCCAGGGAGTCGCGCGGGCGGCTCATCGGTGAGGCGATCGACCCGGTCCAGCGCCGGGAGCTCCGCCGGTTCCTCGAGGCGCGGCCGCATATCGACACCGTGACCACGCTGCTGACGATGCGTCTGGGCAATGACTCGACGCTGGTGGCGGCCCGGGTCGACCTCGTCCCCGGACTCGACAGCGAGGAGGTCGAGGAGGTCCTGGTACGCGTCAAGACGGCGATGGCGGAGCTCTGGCCGCACGCCGACCAGATCTTCCTCGATGTCACCGACGCCTCGGCCAAGGACCGGGCGAAAGCGCGTGCGGACCGCCAGGCGCTGGAGGAGACGGTGGCGGCCGTGGAGCGCGAGGACGACGGGGCGTGAGGACGACGGGGCGTGAGATTGGCCCCGGCGGGCTTGGGTACTCGGTGAAAACCAGCCCACAACAGCGAACTCATGTACGGAGGCAGAACTGATGGGCCTCGGCGGTTGCATTTTGATGATCGCGGTGGGAGGGATTCTCACCTTCGCCACCGACTGGAACGCCAACGGCTTCAACGTCCACTTGGTCGGCCTGATTCTGATGGCAGTCGGCATCATCGGCACATGCGCGTATGTGAGCGTCTACAAGCGCCGGCGCGTCGTCGAGCCGGGCGCCGTGGCACCCCCGGTGGTCGAGGAACCCGACCATCACCGGCACCACCACCACTACGACTACTGAGCGCCGGCCAGTCCCCTTTCCGGCGAGGTGGCCCCCACCACGGGTGGGGGCCACTCTGCGCGCCAGGACGCCGAACTCCCGGCCCCTGCGGGACCCTTGACAGTTCCCTGTTTGAAACTGTCAGAATCTGTTGCGCAAAGGGCTGTTGTGGTCGGTCAACGGCCCTAGTGCCATGCAAGCTCTTGCACACCACACAATCGAAGAGAAGGGGATCGCGATGGCGGTCACTCGCAGATCGTTACTGATCGCAGGCACCGCCGCCCCGATGGCCGGGGCACTCGTCACGGCCGCTCCCGCCCAGGCCGCCGCCGCGTCCCGCGCCATGGGAGGCCGGACCGTCCCGCTCACGGACGGCTGGCGCTTCGCCCTCGTCAACCCCGGCGGCATCACCGACCCGACCGGCGCGTACGGACACGCCCATGACCCGGCGTACGACGACTCGGCCTGGCGTGAGGTCGCGGTTCCGCACGACTGGAGCATCGAGCTCACCCCCACCACCGACCACGGCACCAGCGGTGGCACCGGCTTCCTGCCCGGCGGCCTCGGCTGGTACCGCACCACGTTCACCCTGCCCCGCGCCCTCGCGGGCAAGCGGATCTCCGTCGAATTCGACGGCGTGTACATGGACTCGTCCGTGTACTGCAACGGACGGCTCATCGGCGAACACCCCTATGGATACACCGGCTTCGCCCTCGACCTCACCGAGGTGGCCCACACCGACGGCGCCACCCCCAACGTCCTCGCCGTCAAGGTGCGCAACCGGCTCCCCAGCAGCCGCTGGTACTCGGGCAGCGGCATCTACCGCCACGCCCGGCTCGTGGTCACCGACCCGGTCCATGTGGCCCGGTGGGGTACGTACGTCACCACCCCCGGCCTGGCCACCACCCTGCGGGCCGGCCATGCCACCGTGCGGGCGCGGACCCTCGTGGTCAACGACTCCGACGGCCGGAAGCCGGTGACCGTGGTCTCCACCGTCAAGGACCCCGATGGGCACATGGTGGTCCAGGCGCACTCCACCCTCACCGTCGGGGCGGGTGACACCCGTACCGCAACCCAGGAGCTCAGGGTCGACCGGCCGCTGCTGTGGTCGTTCGACACGCCGCGGCGCTATGTCCTGGAGACCGAACTGCGGGTCGGCCAGGACACCACCGACCGGTACCGCACCCCCTTCGGGCTCCGCCACGCCACCTTCGACCCCGACCACGGATTCTCGCTGAACGGCCGGTACGCCAAGCTCCAGGGCGTCGATCTCCACCACGACCTGGGCGCGCTCGGCGCCGCCGTCAACGCCGACGCCGTGCTGCGCCAGCTCACCATCATGAAGAGCATGGGCGTCAACGCCCTGCGCACCTCGCACAATCCGCCCGCGCCGGAGCTGATCGAGATCTGCGAACGGCTCGGCATCGTGATGCTGGTGGAGGCGTTCGACTGCTGGCACACCGGCAAGAACACCTATGACTACGGGCGCTTCTTCGACGAGCACTGCGACGCGGACATCACCGAGATGGTGCGCGCCGCCCGCAACTCCACCGCCGTCGTCATGTGGTCCATCGGCAATGAGATCCCCGACTCCACCAGCGCCCCGGGGCTGGGGATGGCCCAGCGGCTCATCGAGGCCGTGCGCGCGGCCGATGACACCAGGCCCGTGGTGATCGGCTCGGACAAGTACCGCGCGCTGCCCGCCGAGGGCTCCCCCGCCGATCTGATGCTGGCCAAGCTGGACGGACTCGGCCTCAACTACAACACCGCCGCCTCGGTGGACGCGCTGCACGCCCGCTATCCGCATCTGTTCCTCTTCGAGTCCGAGTCGTCCTCGGAAACCTCCACCCGCGGCGCCTATCAGGAGCCCGAGCACCTCAACACGGGCGAGAACCACACCCCCGGCAGGCGCGAGACCTCCAGCTACGACAACAACCTCGCCTCCTGGACGATGAGCGGCGAGTACGGGCTGAAGAAGGACCGGGACCGGAGGTTCTTCGCCGGGCAGTTCCTGTGGTCGGGCATCGACTACATCGGCGAGCCCACGCCGTACGACGTGTTCCCGGTGAAGGCGTCGTTCTTCGGCGCCGTGGACACCGCGGGCTTCCCCAAGGACATGTACCACCTCTTCAGGAGCCAGTGGACGAGCGAACCGATGGTCCATCTGGTCCCCATGGACTGGACCGTTCACCGGCCGGGCGAGACCGTGGAGGTGTGGGCCTACTCCAACGTCGCCGCGGTGGAGCTGTTCCTCAACGGCCGCTCGCTGGGGATCCGCGAGTTCGACACCAAGAAGACCACGGATGGCCGCACCTACCTGGAGACCACCGAGCCGACCGGCGACGACAAGACGGTCACCTCCGGCCCCTACCCCGGCAGCTACACCAGCCCGGGCGGCAGCGCCGGAAAGCTCCACCTCACCTGGAAGGTGCCGTTCGCGCCCGGCGAGTTGAAGGCCGTGGCCCGGCGTGGCGGCCGGGTGGTGGCCACCGATGTGCTGCGCACGGCGGGAGGCCCGCACGCCGTACGGCTCACCCCCGACCGCGAGACCCTCGACGCCGACGGCCGCTCGCTGTGCTTCGTGACCGCCGAAATCGTCGACGCCCACGGTGTGGTGGTGCCGGACGCCGACCATCTGATCGCCTTCAAGGTCACCGGAGGCTCCCTGGCCGGGGTCGACAACGGCCGCCAGGAGAGCGCCGAGCGCTACCAGGCGAGCACCCGCACCGCCTTCCACGGCAAGGCCCTGGCCATCGTCCGCGCCGGCACCGAGGCCGGGCCGCTGACCATCACCGCCCGCTCGGCGGGGCTGCGCACCGCCACCGCCACCGTCCGCGCCACCGGCGGGACCTCGGAGCCGGTCACCCGCCCCACGCCGTTCGCGCCCGACCCCGGTCCCGGTGCCCCTCACCATCCACTGGCCGACGCGAGCTATTCGGGCGCGCCGACGAGCCCGCCCTCGGCGATGCTGGACGGCGATCCGGCCACCGGCTGGTCCAACGCCTTCCGCAAGCCCGCCACGGCGCTGCTCCCCGCCTTCGACGGCGCCCGGAAGGCCGACTGGGTCTCGGTGACGTGGAGCGGGAGGCGGCGGCTGCGGCGTGTCGAGGTGTCCTTCACCGTGGACGCCGGGCACACCCTGCCCGCCTCGATCGAGGTGTCCGCGTGGAACGGTCACGCGTACGTCCCGGTGCGCGGGGCGTCCATCGCCTGGGCCACCGCCTCCGACACCCCGACCGTCATCACCTTCGACCCGGTGCGCACCGCGCGGCTGCGGCTGGATCTCACCAGCCGTCATCCGGGCGCGGCGGACGGCGCCCAGCGCATCGTCGCCCTCGAGGCCGGTGACGGCTGAGAGGCCGGGTGAGTGAGCCGCCGAGTCACACGCCGAGCGGCGCCCCGCCGGACGGGTGGAAGCCTCCCGCGGCCGTTTGTCCGCGCTACGAAGAGGGCACCCGACTTCTCCGACGTCGTGCTGGAGGCGAGATGACTCTTTCCCGTAGCCCGGTGACCCGCGCGTGGCGGCGGTGGCGGCGGCCACGCGATCTGGAGGTGCCGCGCGACGCCGTGGACGTCGAGGACGCCAACCGGCGGTTCCTGATGTACGGGGTGATGCCGCTGTGGTTCGTCCCGGCGGTGGCGGACTGGCTCATGCATCGCCGGACCAGGATCGAGGAGACGTCGGGCACCAAGGAGTCGGCGATCCACGCCCTGATGATGACGGAGGCCGGTGTCCCCGTGGCGATGGGGCTGCTGGCCCGGGTCAATCCGCTGGTGCTGTCGGTGATGGGCGGAGCGGCCGTCGCCCATGGCGCCACCGCGCTGTGGGATGTGAGCCTGGCCACCGGGGAGCGCGAGGTGCGCCCGGTGGAGCAGCACATCCACAGCTTCCTGGAGGTGCTGCCGCTGTCGGCGATGGCGTTCACCTGCTGTCTGCACTGGGACCAGGTCCGCGCGGCGCTGCGCGGCGGGGACCGGCCCGAGGACTGGAAGCTGCTGCCCAAGGACAACCCGCTGCCCGTGCGCTATCTGGCGGCCCTCGGGCTCGGCATCGGCGCCTGTGTGGTGCTGCCCTACGCCGAGGAGATGCGGCGGTGTCTCAGGGCCGCGAAGGCCCGTAAGGCGGTGTGAGCCCATGCCGCGCACGCGAGCCGGTACGCGGACACGGTCCCGCGTGGCGGCCGAACCGCTGCCGCTGCCACGGGTCCTGGCCCCGGAGGCGCACGGGCCGGAGCATGTCGCCGTCGACGCGGAGGGCCGGATCCTCACCGGGACGGCGGACGGGGCCGTCCGGCGGCTGACACTGTCCCCGGACCGTGAACTCGTCCGCTCCGAGGTGCTCGCGCACACCGGTGGCCGGCCGCTGGGGCTCGTCCCCTGCCCCGACGGCGGGCTGCTGGTGTGCGACGCGCGGCGCGGGCTGCTGCGGGTCGGGCCGGACGACGGGTCCGTACGGGTGGTGGCGGACGAGGTGGCCGGCCGGCCGCTGCGGTTCTGCAGCAACGTCGCCACGGCGGAGGACGGCACGGTGTACTTCACCGTGTCCAGTCGCCGCCACGGCCTGGAGGACTGGCTCGGGGACATCCTGGAGAACACCGCCACCGGGCAGTTGCTCCGGCTGCGGCCGGGCGGCCGGCCGGAGGTGGTGCTGGACGGGCTGCGGTTCGCCAACGGGGTCGCCCTCGCCGCCGACGAGTCGTATGTGGCCGTGGCCGAGAGCGGCGCCTACCGGATCAGCCGGCTGTGGCTGACCGGCCGCCGGGCGGGGACGCGGGACCTTCTCGTCCGCGATCTGCCGGGCTTCCCGGACAATCTCACCCGCGGCCCCGACGGTGTCATCTGGGTGGCCATAGCCGCGCCGCGGGAGCCCGCCCTCGATCTGCTGCACCGCGCGCCCGCCCCGTTCAGGAGGGCGGCGGTGCCCCTCGCCACCCGGCTCCACCCCGGCCCGCGGCGCACGGTGCGCGCCCTGGCGATCGGCCCCGACGGCCGGGTGATCCGCCATCTGGTGCGGCGCCGGACCCCGTACCGGATGGCCACGAGCGTATGCGCGCTCGGCGGCCTCCTCGTCATGGGCAGCCTGCTCGAGCGGGGCATCGCGGTCTGCCCGCTGCCACCGCCCCGGGAGGCCACCTCGGCGGCTCATCCCCAGCCGGTGGAGTAGCCGCGGTAGCGGCGCCGCTTGGGCCGGATGGTCAGCGTGGACAGCAGCCCCACGAACCCCACCACGATGACCACCAGACCGGGCCCGAAGTTCTGGGCGTACGCCACGACGTCGTCGAGTGTCGAGACGCCGTCGTCGACCCCTGAACTCCCGGCGGCGCCGGAGGCTATGGACGGGTTGGGGCGCTGGGCCTTGGCGCCCGGGATGGACACCCCGAGCGCGGTCAGCGCCTTGGTCACGGGCTGGAAGAAGGTCACCCCGCCCCGTTCGCAGTCACCGCTGCCGCCGGAGGTGACGCCGAGCGCCACGCCCTGGGCGAAGAGCGGCCCCCCGCTGTCGCCGGGCTCGGCGCACACGGTGGTCTGGACGAGCCCGGTGACCGTGCCCTCGGGGTAGTTGACCGTCGCGTTGAGCCCGGTCACCTTGCCCGAGCGCAGCCCGGTGGTGCTGCCGCTGCGGAACACCTCCTGGCCCACGACCGGATCGGCCACACCGGTGACCCGCACCGTCTGGCCGCCGCCCACGTTGACCACACTGCTCTGGTCGAGCGAGGCGTTGTCGTAGCGGATCAGCGAGAAGTCATTGCCGGGGAAGCTGCTCTGGACCGTGGTGCCGATGCGGGTGGAGCCGGTGCCGTCGGTGAACCAGGGCGTGCCGTTGGGACCGCAGTGTCCCGCCGTCAGGATGAAGCCGGTCTGGCCGTTGGTGACGTTGAAACCGGCCGAGCAGCGGCTGCCGTTGGTGAACATCGGCGAGGCACCGGCGGTTCTGGTGGTGAAGGAGCCCTGCGTCCGCTGTGCGCGCACCTCGCCGCCCACCTCCGCGGCGAGGTCCTTCATCTTCGACCAGCGGGCGGTGGAGACGGTGCTGTCGCCGACCAGCACCACCTGGTTGGACTTGGGGTCCACCATCCAGGCGGTGCCCGCCACCTTGGGCGTCGAGCGCAGCTTCTCGGTCGCGGAGTCCAGGTCCGCCATGCTGTAGCGCACCCGTTTGGCGGTGGCCCCGGCCCGGCTGACCTCGTCCGCCGCCGTGTCGTCCGTCACCGCGACCACCGGGCGGCCGTCGTCCCCGATCCAGTTGCCCGCGGTACGGGAGGCGCCGAGCGCGGACACCAGCCGTCCGCCCACGTCGTCCGTCCGGTCCGCGCTCAGGGTTCTCTTACCGTCGCCTCCGGTCGTCCCGTGGGCCGATCCGCCCGGCCCGGCCTGCGAGACCATCACCCCGCCACAGACCAGTGCCCCGACGGCCGCGAACCGCACGACCCGGCGCACGCCGCGCCGCATGTGCTTCACCACCCTGTCTCCTTACGTCGATCCAGCCGGGGGCCTCGGACGGCGAAGGCCCACCCCCTCATACGTAAGGAAGCGACATCCTGCTCAGAGCCTGTGTCATATCCCCGGTCGGATCAGCGTGCGGCGTCAGGGGGCACCTCCCAGCGGTAGCTGGGGGTGCGTGCCAGACGCCGCACGCCCGGCCGGGGATATGACACAGGCTCTCACTCGCCGGGCGGGGCCGCGGAACCCGGTGGGGCGGCCCGCGGCTCCCGGGATCAGCGCCGGTCGCCGTAGCGCTTGCCGAGGAACCCCCCGACCAGGGCGGCCGTGCCGCCGCCGAGGATGGCCGCGCCCTGGGTGGCGGCGTCGTGGGCGAGGAAGTACGTGGCCACCCAGATGTACGCCACGACCGTGCCCGCGCCCAGCAGCGAGCCGAACGCCTGCAGCCCCGTGTGGACCCAGTCCATGCGGCGGCGGTGCGCACGCTCCCGCTGGAGCTCGGTGAGCATCCACTCCACCGTGCCCGGCCTGACCGCCTCCCACTCCTTGGCCTGCTCCACCGGCAGCCGGTCGCCCCAGGGCACCGCCGACTCCGGCGGGCTGCCCGACACGGGGTTCTCACTCGTGTTCTCGCTCACGGAGCCTCCCCCGGACGGTCCGGACGGGGTGCGGGGTCCGAGCCCGCCGCCCGTGGCGGAGGCGGGCCGAGCGCGGTGAGGAGGTCGGCCATGTCCCGCTCCATCTCTCGCTCCACCGGACGTCGCGCCCGCCGGGCGGGGGGCTGAGGGATCGCCAGGGACGCCAGGTATCCCTCGCGCAGCGCCTGCCAGGGCGCTGCGGGGCGGGCGGGTCCCTCCCCGGCGTCCGGGCGCAGGGCGTCGAGCCAGCGCGCCCGCCGGTCCCGCTGTCTGGCCGACGCGAAGCCGCGCGCCGCGAGCACCAGCCACAGCGCACCGAGACACCCGGGCCCCACCCATCCCGGAACGTCGTCCCAGGAACCCGGGCTCAGTGAGGGCAGGGCCACCGCCCCGGACACGGCGAGGAGGACCCCCAGCACAACGGCGATCGGCGCGAGGATCCCGGTGCCCGCGCCGCTCGCCCGGGGGGCCGACCGCATGGCTTCGACGGCCCCCGCGGGGACGGGAAGGGTCGCTGCCCCGGCCCCGGGGGCGGACATGGCCTCCCGCCGGGCCACGCTGCCCAGCAGCGCTTCGGCCTGCTCGGCCGTCAGCCGTCCTTCGGGGTCCTTGACCAGCAGACCCTCGATCACCGGCCGCAGCGGACCCGCGTATGTCATGGGCGGCGGCGGGGTGTTGAGCACCGCGCTCATCGCCTCGAACACCGTCGTCCCCTCGAACGGCGCGCGGCCCTCGACCGCCTGGTACAGGGTCACGCCCAGGGACCACAGGTCGGCCTTGAGCATCGCTTCTCCGACCGCCGGGGAGAACGGGGACGTGAAGCGTTCCGGTGCCAGGTAGCGGGGTGTCCCGACCATGTCGCCCTCGTCCGCGAAGGTCAGGCCGAGATGGTCCACCAGCACCGCGGGGCCGTCCGGGCGGAAAAGGACATTCCGCGGTGTGACGTCCCCGTGGGCCAGGCCCATCGCGTACAGCGCGCGTAACCCGCGCAGCACCTCCAGGCCGATCCGGGCCGCCTCGGCCACGGGAAGCCGCCCGCCCCGGTCCCTGAGCCGGTCCGCAAGCGAACGCCGGTCGAGGCGCTCCATGACGATCCAGAGGCGGCCGTCGCTCTCGCCCAGGTCGTAGAGGGCGGCCAGGTGCTGATGCGCGGTCGCGGCGAGGACGCGGACCTCACGGCGCAGCCGTTCGAGCCACCGCCGGTACGCCTCCGGATCCGGATCGACGCCCCGCCACAGCTCCTTGACGACGACGGGGCGGCCGAGCGACATGTCGTAGGCGTCCCAGACCACGCTCATGCCGCCGCTGCCCATGCGCCCGCGCAGCTCGTACCGGCCGCCGAGCACGGTCCCGCGGGGCGATTCCGGACCGCTCCCCCGCCCATCCTCACCGGAGGTTCCCCCGGTCGTCATCCGCCTCCCCCTCACCAGCCGACTGACGCCCACAGTAGGGCGTCGGCCGGGCCTGGCGAAGAGGTCGTACGCGCGGACACGCGTGCGGTGGCGCACCGCGCCCTACGAACCGCCCTTGCCGTAGGGCGCGCTGGTGAACACCACCGTGTCATCGGTGCCGTCGGTCACCCAGAACCGCTGCGGCCTCTCCCCGTAGAGCGCGAAGAGCGGATCCGGTCCCCAGGCCGGCACGACCTCGTCCTTGCCGTCGTGGTCGAAGTCCCCGGTGCCGTAGAGCCTGACGGCGCGCCGCTTCTTCGGCACCTCGCGGCCGTCCACCCGGGCCGGGACGGTGCGGTCGAGGGTGCGGCGGTGGGCGATCTCTCCGGGGGCGTCGGGGCGGATCGTCAGCAGTTCGGTGCCGCCGGTGCGCAGCGATACGGCCAGTTCGTCGGTGCCGTCTCCATCGGTGTCGGCGGCGGCGAGCACATCGCCGCCCAGGGCGGGGATCCTGATCGGCTCGGGGGTCGATCCGGCCGTGCGCTTGGTGTACACGCTCACCGACTGGCTGACGTCCGCGGGTTCGGTCTCATAGCCGGGCTCGTCATTGCGGCTGCCGGTGTCGGCGACCGCCACATCCCGCTTCCCGTCGCCGTCGAAGTCGCCGAAGGCGATCGCGTTGCCCTTGCGGAGGGTGCGGCCGGTGGTGGCGAGGCCGTCCGGGCCCGCCGTGAGCAGCGCGGACCGCGTCTGGTCGTCGTCGCCCTGCTCATGCACCACCAGATCGGTGGGCCGGTCGCTGTCGATGGCGTCGGCGTACAGCTCCGCGATCTGGCCGCTGGAGCCGAGGGGGTTGGCGTACGTCTCGGTACGGGCGGCTCTGCCGTCACGGCCGAACGGGCCGTACAGCACATGGAAGTCCTTGCCGCTCTGGCGCACGGCGGCCAGGTCGTGGTGTCCGTCCCCGTTGAAGTCGCCCGTCGCCAGGGGCCGCGAGCTCTCGAGGCCGTCGTCGGCGTCGGCCAGTCGCACGGGGGTGGCGGGGGTTCCCCGGCGTGGCCCGTCGGGGCCGCCCCAGGCGATGTAGGGCAGCGTCTGGGTGGTGATGTGCACGCGCTCGCCACTGGCCGGGGCGCGCTCCTCGGTGGCGGTGGCGATCACATCGGCGTAGCCGTCGCCGTCGAGGTCGGCGGTGGTCGCGGAGTCCATCTCACCCGCGGTGCCCTGCCATCCGGCGGCGGCGGGAAGGCCGAGGTCCTCTCGGCCGAGTACGGTGCGGACGGCGGGGTCGGGGCCCTTCGCCGAGCCGTACACATAGACGATATGGCGCAGGCCGCCGAGTCCCTCGTCGTCGGAGGCGAGCGGGATGCCGAGCTCGGGGCGGCCGTCGCCGTTGAGGTCGTCCGCGAGCGCGCTGCCCTCGCCCCGGGGGACGGGAGCGGTCGCGGTGGGCGTGACGACGGGTGCGGCCGTGCTCTTCCCGGCCCCGTCGCCACCGTCGGTCTCATCGTCGCCACCGCCACCGCCACCGCCACCGCCGCACGCGGTGAGCAGTGCCAGCGCGGCGGCGCAGAGGGTGGCGGTGGCGGGGTGGAGCCTGGTGGTGGGGGATGCCATCAGGACACGACAGCGCATTCGGTGAGGGCACGCCATCGGAGAGATCATTTCGTTACGGCGCTCCCCCGGCACGGCGCTCCCCCGTTACCGCGCGCACCCTCGCTACGGCACGCTGACCTCGTTACGCCTCGCTCCCCTCGTCACGGCGCGCACCTCCCGTTACCGCGCGCTCCCCTCGTCACGGCGCGCTCCCCACCAGCGGGTATCCGCAGCGCAGATTCCACCGGCCCGCGCGGCCGCTGAGCTCCGTCGCGGTCAGCGGGGCGACGTCCAGCCGCCAGAAGGCGGGCGCGGGCAGGCCGAGGGCGTGGACGAGCGCGGCCCGGACCACGGCCGGTTCCACGACGGCGAGCAGCCGCGCCGCACGGGCGGGGGCGGGCGGTGCGGCCGGGGGCGGACTCTCAGGGGCGGGGACGGGCGGTGCCGGATCCTCCCGTCGCGCCTCCAGCCACGCCCCGATCCGCTCCACCAGTTCCAGCAGCGTTTCGCCGCCGTGCGGCGCCGCGGCCGGATCGGACAGCCACCCGGCCACCTCCTCCGGCGCCTCCTGCCCCACCTCGTCCAGCGAACGGCCCCGCCAGCGGCCCACATCGAGATCGCGCAGCTCCGGCGTCACGGCGGCGCCGAGCCCCAGGGCCTCGGCGGTGCCCCGGCAGCGCTCGGAGGGCGCGGTGAACGCCATGTCGTGGTGGGGCAGCGACGTGGCCGCCGCCGCGGCCCGGCGCAACCCGGCCGCGTCCGGCGGGGCGTCGTCGAACCGCACCTGCCGCAGCGCCGCGTTCACGGCGGGCGCGATCAACGTGATCCGCACCACCCAGCCCCTCCTCATCCGCACCCTCCGCCCACGTGGAGGGCGCCTTCCGGGATCCGCGCCGGAGCGGCGGACGACCGTGGCGCCTACCGTCTCATGCCTCCTGACGGAGACACCGGCATGACCCGGGTGGCGGATCGCGCCACCCGGCAAGCGCAGCCGCGGATGCACACGGCCAGGAACCCGCACACGGTGGAGATATCGGACATCACCGACCGGGTTGAGGTGCTGTGGTATGCGCGTGACCGGACTTGGGCATGCTGGGTTGTTCATCGAGACCGCGGCGGGGTCGGTGCTCTGCGATCCATGGGTCAACCCCGCCTTCTTCGGCTCCTGGTTTCCGTTCCCGGACAACACCGAGCTGGACTGGGCGCACTACGGGCGCGGGGCGGACTATCTGTACGTCTCCCATCTGCACCGCGACCACTTCGACGCGGAGAATCTGCGCCGGCACGTGCGCAAGGACACCACCGTGCTGCTTCCGGCCTTCGCCACCGATGAGCTGGAACGCGAGCTGAGCGCGCTCGGTTTCACCAACTTCCTGCGCGCCCCCTCCGGTACACCGGTCGAGCGCGACGGTCTGCGCATCATGATCACCGCGCTGACCGGCCCCGGGGACGGCCCCATCGGCGACTCCGCGCTCTCACTGGACGACGGCCGGACCGTGCTGCTCAACCAGAACGACGCCCATCCGCTGGACATCGCGGCGATCCGGGATTTCGGCGAGGTGGACGCGTACTTCGTCCAGTTCTCCGGGGCGATCTGGTACCCGATGGTCTACCAGTTGCCGCTCTCCGCCAAGAAGGAGTTCGCCGCGCGCAAGCGGCAGGGCCAGTTCGACCGGGCGCTGCGCTACATCGACGCGGTGGAGGCCAAGCATGTGTTCCCCAACGCGGGTCCGCCGTGCTTCCTCGACGACGAGCTCTTCGAGCACAACGGCACCGGCCAGGACGGGGAGAGCATCTTCGTGGACCAACTGGAGTTCCTGCGCCAGCTGGGCCGGGCGCGCCCGGAGGTGGCGGCGCATCTGCTGCTGCCGGGAACGGTGGCGGAGCCGGAGGACACCGCGTGCAAGCTCACCCACCGCTACACCGAGACGGAGATCGAGCACATCTTCGGCGAGAAGCCCGCGTACTTGCGGGAGTTCGCCCGGCGCCAGCAGCCGGCGCTGGCCGCCGAGCGTGCCTCACGGTCCCCCGCACTGCCGCGCGAGCGACTGCTGGCCGAGCTGAAGCAGTGGTGGGAACCGCTGCTGACCAGGGCCGACCGGATCTGCGCGGGCGTCGGCGGCCCGGCGCGGCTGGATGTGGGCGAGGTGCCGATCGTGATCGACTTCCCGGCGCGGGAGGTCCGTCTCTGGGACGGTGAGCGCTGCCGCTACACGCTGTCCACCTCGGCCGATCTGGTGGCCACCAACATCGAGCGGCGCGAGGTGGACTGGTCCAACAGCCTGCTGCTGTCGATGCGGTTCACCGCCAGCCGGGTCGGTCCGTACAACGAGTTCCTCTATGTGTTCTTCAAATGCCTGTCGATGGAGCGCATCGAGTACGTGGAGAACTACTACGACTCCTGCCAGGACGACGGCCAGGACATCGTGCTGGACGGCTGGCAGGTGCAGCGGCGCTGTCCCCATCTGCGCGCCGACCTCGGCCGGTTCGGGCAGATCGAGGGCGAGGTGCTCACCTGCACCCTGCACGGCTGGCGCTACGACCTGACCACGGGCCGCTGTCTGACCGCGGACGGACACGACATCCGCGCCTCGGCCGTGTCCTGACCCGCCCGGCCGGGCCGTGGCGGCGGTCGCCGCCACGGCCCGGCGAGTTGCCCTGGAGCGCTCTTCAACTCCTAGCGTCGGCGCACGCCATCACATGACCGACGCAAGGGGACCACCGTGCGCTGCACACTGTTCGGCAGGACCGGGCTCCGGGTGAGCGAGCTGAGCCTGGGCACCATGACCTTCGGCGAGGACTGGGGCTGGGGGGCCGCCAAGGAGACCAGCCGGCGGCTGCTGAACCGCTACGCGGAGGCGGGCGGCAACTTCATCGACACCGCCAACAACTACACCGGCGGCAGTTCGGAAACCATCCTCGGCGAGTTGCTCGAAGGCCGCCGGGAGAGCTTCGTCCTGGCCGGGAAGTACACCTGCGCGACCCGCAAGGGCGATGTGAACGCCGCGGGCAACCACCGCAAGAACCTGGTGCGTTCGGTGGAGGACAGCCTGGAGCGGCTGCGCACCGACCGCCTCGATGTCCTGTGGGTGCACGCCCGGGACAACTTCACCCCCGTCGAGGAGGTGATGCGGGCGCTCGACGATCTGGTGCGGGCCGGAAAGGTGCTGTACATCGGGGTGTCCGACTGGCCCGCCTGGGAGATCGCCCAGGCCTGCACGCTGGCCGAGCTGCGCGGCTGGACCTGCTTCGCGGGCTCGCAGCTGCGCTACAACCTGCTGGAGCGCACCCCCGAGCGCGAACTCCTCCCCCAGGCCCGCGCCTTCGACCTGGCCGTGCTGGCATGGGGCCCGCTCGCGGGCGGCAAGCTCACCGGCAAGTACCGCCGCGGCGAGTCGGGACGGCTGGCCACCCATGCCACCTGGGACGACCGGACGGAACACAACGAGGAGGCCACCATCACCGCGGTGCTGGAGATCGCCGAACAGGGCGGCTGGACCCCGGCCCAGGTGGCGCTGGCCTGGCTGCGCGGCCGCCCCGGCACCGTGATCCCGATCGTCGGCGTCACCCGGGAGGCCCAGCTCACCGACGCCCTCGGATCCGTCGACGTCCGGCTCGACGCTGCCGCGGTGGCACGGCTGGACGAGGTCAGCGCGGTGCCGCTGGGCTTCCCGCATGACTTCGTACGGGACCCGGCCGTCACCGAGAACATCTACGGCGACCGCTGGGCCGAGATCGACGACCGCCGCTCCACCCATCGCCGCAGCACGAGCGGAATCCTGTAGGCGCGCCCGCGGCGTGGCAGCGCGCCGCGCCCTGGTGGCACGGGCCGTCCCTACGATGGGTGGGGCCTGCGACGACCGGTACGACAGGAGCGATCCGCCATGCCCGAGGCCCCGAAGCCGACCGGCTCCCCCGCCCGCCAGAACGTCACCTTCCCCAGCGCCGGAACCCCCGCGCACGGCTATCTCGCGCTCCCGCCGTCCGGGCAGGGCCCCGGGTTGATCGTCATTCAGGAGTGGTGGGGCCTGGACCACCACATCGCCGATGTCACCGACCGGCTGGCCCGCGAGGGCTTCGTCGCGCTGGCGCCCGATCTGTACGGGGGCAGCGTCGCCCACAACGCCGACGAGGCGTACCGGATGATGCAGGAACTGCCGGTGGGGCGCGGGGTCGAGTTGCTCTCCGGGGCGGTGGACCATCTCCTCGGGCGGCCCGAGGTCACCTCCGACACCGTGGGAGCGGTCGGCTTCTGCATGGGCGGCGGCTTCGTGCTGTATCTGGCCGCCGCCGATTCCCGGGTCAGCGCGGCGGTGCCCTTCTACGGCGTCATCCAGGGCGAGCTGCCGGACTTCTCGGGACTGCGGGCCGACATCCTGGGCCATTTCGGGGAGAACGACAACACCATTCCGCTGGACGGTCTGGAGCGGCTGCGCCGGGTCATCCGGGAGGAGTCCGGTGTGGAGCCGGATTTCCGGCTCCACCCGGCGGGTCACGCCTTCTTCAATGACGAGCGCCCGTCCTATCACGCGGAATCCGCGGCATCGGCCTGGCAGAGCACGCTGGGCTTCCTGCACCAGCGGCTGGACTGACGAAATCGGACTGCCCCGGAAAAGGCCTTAAGGCTTCATGAAGCCTTAAGGCCCTTTTAAGGTCGGGCCCGGAGAACCCGCCACCGTTCAATTCTCAACCACATTTCCCCGAAAAATTTCCGTCCGACCCTGAGACGACTCCGGCAGCCGCCCGTATGGCATGGCGGACAGCTCGAAAAGGAGTCGACATGACACGCAAAAGGACACTCAGCGGCAAGAAGAAGCTCGGCCTGCTGATCGGTTCGCTGGCACTGGCGGGCACCGGCGCCGGGGTGCTGGCCGCCACCAGCAACGCCAGCACCGAGGGCACGGCGCAGTCCTCCACGGCCTGCGCCGGGCTGGAGCAGGCGCTGGCCAACAATGAGAAGTTCATCGCCGATCAGCGGGCCAATCCGGATGCGCAGTCACAGGCGCGGATAGCCAACCGGCAGGCCGTCATCGAGGAGATCAAGCGGAAGCAGCAGGCTTCGGGCTGCGCCGCCGATGAGGCCGCGGGCCAGGCGGAGGGGGCCGCGGGCCAGGACGAGGCGGCGGCTCCGGCCGAGGGCGGCGCCTCCGCGTCGGCCTCCGCCTCGGCGGGGGCCTCGGACTCCGGCGCCGGTGATGCCGGCGCCTCGGGCGAGGTCGTCTGCGCGGGGTCGACCGTCACCCTGTCCGGCGAGGGCGGGGCCCCGGCCGCCTCCAGCAATGAGTTCCCGGTCGGCACCAAGCTCAAGGTGACCAATCTCGACAACGACAAGTCGACAACGGTCTCCGTCGCCTCGACCTCGGGCAGTTGCGCGCTGCTGAACAACGCCGCCTTCGAGCAGGTCCGTGAGCCGGGCAAATTCCTGATCCGCAACGCGCGCATCGAACGCGTGGGCTGAACCGGCCACACCGGCCGCGGCGCATCGGCCGCCGTGCGGCGGCCGGTGTGCCGCGGGGGTGCACACCGGCCGTCCGGCGGTCCACCCCGCACGGGCGCGAACCGTCGATCCACGGGCGCGAACCGTCGATCTGACCGCCATGTCCGACTGTGACCGGTATCGCAGGGTGAGTCCGCCGCACGCGGGTACCCGCTCGCCATGGACAGAAATGAGCAGCCAATGCTCACTCCCGATCTGCCGCCGGTCGTCGACGTTCCGGACCTGACCTTCCCTCCCTCTCAGGGACGTCACTCCGATGAGTCGAAGCGCGCGGCGGAGCGGAACGGTGACAAGGAATCCCCCACCTCCACCCCCGCCCCTTCGTCCTCTCCCTCCCCCGACCGGCGCCGCTTGGCGGCGTGACGGACGAACCCCCAGCCCGCGGCCGATCCCCTCGCGTCGCCGCCCCGACGGCCGGAGCCGCCGGGATGATCTCGCGCACTCCCTGTGTTGACCATCGACGCGGGGAGACGCAAGGTGAGTCTTCGCACACGAGACGAGGGGACGGACATCATGCCGTTGCAGGGTGAGTACGAGCCGAGCCCGGAGAAGTTCGTACGCGATCAGGTCGAGCTGATCGAGAGCTCCGGTGGCACCGAGGGAACGACCATGCGGGGCATGCCCGTGGTCGTCCTGACGACACTGGGCGCGAAGAGCGGAAAGATCCGCAAGACCCCCCTGATGCGGGTGGAGCACGACGGCGCCTATGCCGTCGTCGCCTCGCTGGGCGGCTCCCCCAAACATCCGGTCTGGTACTACAACGTCGTGGCCGACCCGCGGGTCGAGCTGCAGGACGGCCCGCTGCGGCAGGACATGACCGCGCGCGAGGTCACCGGCGAGGAGAAGGCCCGGTGGTGGGAGCGCGCGGTCGAGGCGTACCCGGACTACGCCGACTACCAGACGAAGACCGACCGCCAGATCCCGGTCTTCGTGCTGGAGGCGGCGGCCGGCGCACACTGACCCGCGGGTCCCGGCGCGTTCCGGCGCGCCGGGCCCCTGTGGATCGCCGGGAGCCCCCCGTGTGATCGACGTCAAAGCATGGCTGTTTGATAGATCGGGTAGCCGGGAGCCGACCCGGAATCCGTACCCGAGGAAGTGCGCCACATGACCACGACAGACAAGTCAGACTTCGTGCCGATCTACGACAGCCTCGTGGCCGAGCACGGCGACGTCCCCGCGGCGGCCCGGGAGGCGGCCGAGGAAATCCAGCGCGAGGCCGCCGAGGCCCTGGACTGGAGCAAGGTGCGCGGCGGCGGCTGACGCACTCCGGCCCCGTCGCCCGGGGCCACCGTATCCGGCTCGGTGAGCGGCCGTCCGTCATCTGCCCGGAAGGCCGCTCGACACCCCCCACCTTCGATAAGCTGCCGATGACGCACTGTGCTTGATGGCGTCGACACTTATCTCACGAGGGGAAACAGTTGACTACCGGGGTCGAGACTTTCGAGTTTCAGGTCGAGGCACGACAGCTTCTGCAGTTGATGATCCATTCGATCTACTCGAACAAGGACGTCTTTCTGCGCGAGCTCATCTCCAACGCGTCCGACGCGCTGGACAGACTGCGCCTCGAATCGCTCCGCGACGAAAGCCTTCAGGCGGACACCTCCGATCTCCATATCGCCATCGAGATCGACCAGGAGTCGCGCACGCTGACCGTCCGCGACAATGGTATCGGCATGTCGCATGAGGGGGTCGTGGAGCTCATCGGCACGATCGCGAACTCCGGCACCGCGAAATTCCTCAAGGAGCTGCGGGAGTCGAAGGACGCGGCCGCCTCCGCGGACCTCATCGGGCAGTTCGGAGTGGGCTTCTACTCCAGCTTCATGGTGGCCGACGAGGTGACCATGGAGACCCGGCACGCCGGGGAGAGCGAGGGCACCCGCTGGGTCTCCAGCGGCGAGGGCACCTACACGATCGAGCCGGTCACCGACGCCCCCCAGGGCACCTCCGTGACGCTGAAGCTCAAGGCGGAGGACGCCGAGGACCACCTCTACGACTACGCCTCGCCCTGGAAGATCCGGGAAATCGTCAAGCAGCACTCGGACTTCATCACCTGGCCGATCAGGATGGCCCCCGCCCAGGCCCCGGCCACCACGGACGAGGCGGAGCAGGCGGAGGAGGGCGCCGAGAAGGCGCCCGAGCTCGAGACCGTCAACTCGATGAAGGCGCTGTGGGCCCGTCCCAAGGACGAGGTCACCGACGAGGAATACCACGAGTTCTACAAGCACATCAGCCATGACTGGGCCGATCCGCTCGAGACCATCCGCATGCAGGCGGAGGGCACCTTCGAATACCAGTCGCTGCTGTTCATTCCGGCCCGAGCACCGCAGGACCTGTATATGCAGGACCGCAAGCGGGGTGTGCAGCTCTATGTGAAGCGCGTCTTCATCATGGATGACTGCGAAGCGCTGATGCCGGAATACCTCCGCTTCGTCAAGGGCGTGGTGGACGCCGCCGACCTCTCGCTGAACGTCTCGCGGGAAACCCTTCAGCAGGACCGCCAGATTCAGCTGATGCGGCGCCGTCTGGTGAAGAAGGTGCTCTCCACGGTGAAGGACATCATGTCCTCCGACGCGGAGCGCTACGCGACCTTCTGGAAGGAATTCGGCCGCGTTCTCAAGGAAGGTCTCCTCGGCGATCTGGAGAACCGCGAGGCGATTCTCGAGGTGTGTTCGTTCGCCTCGACCCAGGACGCCGAGCAGCCCACCACGCTGCGCGGCTATGCCGAGCGCATGAAGGACGGGCAGGAGCACATCTACTACATGACCGGCGAGTCCCGGTCGATCATGGAGAGCTCCCCCCATATGGAGGCGTTCCGGGACAAGGGCTTCGAGGTGCTCCTCCTCACCGACCCCATCGACGAGCTGTGGGTCGACGCCGTGCCGGAGTTCGACGGCAAGCAGCTCCGTTCCATCGCCAAGGGACAGGTCGACCTCGACTCCCAGGACGAGAAGGACGAGGAGGCGGAGGCCGAGCGGGAGCAGCGGCAGAAGGACTTCGCCGAGTTGCTCTCCTGGATGACGTCGACGCTGAGCGAGCAGGTCAAGGAGGTGCGGCTGTCCTCGCGGCTGACCACCTCCCCGGCCTGCATCGTCGGGGACACCTTCGATGTCACCCCGGCCCTGGAGAACATCTACCGCTCGATGGGCCAGAACCTGCCCCAGATCAAGCGCATCCTGGAGCTGAACCCCACCCATCCGCTGGTCAGCGGGTTGCGCAAGGCCCACGCCGAGCGCAAGGACGACAGCGGTCTCGGGGAGACGGCCGAGCTGCTCTACAGCATGGCGCTGCTCGCCGAGGGCGGTGAGCTGAGCGATCCGTCGCGCTTCATCAAGCTGGTGGCGGAGCGGGTGCAGCAGACGCTGTAGCCGCGCGGTGGTGTGAGGCGGGGCGGGCCCACTCGGGGCCCGCCCCGCTTCGCGTCGGTCACCGTCCGGGACAGGCCACCGCGGAGGCGTCGATCAGCTGCCGCAGCGCGCCGTGGTAGACCTCGTGGTCGGTCAGCGCGGGCACGACGACGCCCAGGTTTCCGGTGAGCGCCGGGAAGTCCTCGGGGTCCAGCGCGGCGAGCGCGGTGCGCGCGGCGGTGCGCACCTGCTTCACATTGCGGTGGTCGACGAAGGCCACGGCGCCGAGGGTGAGCAGATACAGCCGCCGGTAGACGCGGATCGCCACCTCGGGCGTCATTCCGGCGGCGATGCTGTGCGCCAGCTGCGGCTCCACGAGGCGGCTCAGCAGATGCGGGCCCCACCAGGCGCGGCCCGACCGCAGCGCCACCAGACCGGGGTGCTCGATCAGCACCTCGTAGAACGCGGCGAAGCGGGCCTCGGTGGCGGTGGCCCAGTCCTGGTCCTGTCCCACCAGCGGCATCCGCGCGGCCAGCCGGTCCGCGCACGCGTTCACCAGGCCGTCGAAGTCGCCGCAGCGGCGGAAGACCGTGGCATGGGAGACCCCCAGCAGCTGCGCCACCCTGCGGAAGCTCAGCGCCTCGGGCCCCTCGTCGTCGACGACGGTCAGGGCGGCCTCGGCGATGGCCTCCAGGGTGGGCTGGTCGGCTCGGTCCCGGTTGTTTCGCACGCTCCGAGCGTACCAGTGGTTGTTACAGTGTTTCAGTGACTGTTTCCATGGAGGACGTAACTGCCGCGACCCAGCGGGTCGCGGGACATATCCGGCCCGTGGCGCTCGCGCCGGTGGAGCGGGGGGCGTGGGGTGCGGCCGAGGGGTGGCTGGCCCTGGAGTTCCTGCAGTACACGGGCACCTTCAAGGCGCGGGGCGCGTTCAACTTCTTCAGGGCCCACCGGGAGGCGGGCACCCTGCCGGACTCGGGTGCCGTCATCGCCTCGGGCGGAAACGCCGGGCTCGCATGCGCCTGGGCGGCCGCCCAGCATTCCGTGCCCGCCACCGTGTTCGTGCCCGAGACCGCGCCCGCGGTGAAGGTGGACCGGCTGCGCCGGCTCGGCGCCGAGGTCCATCAGACCGGCACCGAGTACGCCGACGCGCGGGATGCCGCCCAGAAGCACGCCGCCGAGACCGGTGCCCTGCTGTCGCACGCGTACGACCACCCGCTGATCGCCGCCGGGGCGGGCACCGTGATGGAGGAGATCCTCCAGGCCCGGCCCGACCTGGACACCGTGGTGGTGGCGGTCGGTGGCGGCGGGCTCTTCACCGGGGTCGCGGTGTCCGCCCTGGAGCGCGGGGTGGGGGTGGTCGCGGTGGAGCCGTACGGCTGCCGGGCCCTGAACGCCGCGCTGGAGGCCGGGGCGGTGGTCGACGTCCCGGTGGACTCGGTGGCGGCGGACTCGCTCGGGGCGCGCCATGTGTCCTCGGCCGCGCTGGAGTGGGCCCGTAAGGACGGGGTGCGGTCCGTCCTGGTCTCCGACGAGGCGATCGTCTCCGCGCGCCGGGCGCTGTGGGAGGACCGCAGGATCGCGGTCGAGCACGCGGCGGCCACGGCGCTGTCGGCCCTGGCCTCCGGCGCGTACCGGCCGGAGCCCGGGGAGAAGGTCGCCGTGCTCCTCTGCGGCGCCAACACCGACCCCGCGGACCTCACCCACTAGTAAGAGCCTGTGTCATATCCCCGGTCGGATCAGCGTGCGGCGTCAGGGGGCACCTCCCAGCGGTAGCTGGGGGCGCGTGCCAGACGCCGCACGCCCGGCCGGGGATATGACACAGGCTCTAAGCGCTCCGCGGGAAACGGCGCGGTGCGTCGTCGGCCGACTGCGGCGCCGTCGTGGCTGGTCGCGCCCACGCGGCGGAGCCGCACATCGACACAGCCCCGCGCCCCTTCGGGGCGCCGCCCGGCCGCCCGCCGCGATCGGCTACGCGCCGTCGTACGCCGCCTGAAGTGCGGCGATGTCGAGCTTGCCCATCTTCATCATCGCCTCGGTGGCCCGCTTGGCCTTCCGCGGGTCCGCGTCGGCGATCATGTCGATCAGGACGGTGGGGACGATCTGCCAGGACACCCCGAACTTGTCCTTCACCCAGCCGCAGGGGCCCTCCTCGCCGCCCTCGGAGAGCTTGCTCCAGTAGTGGTCCACCTCGTCCTGGTCCGCGCAGTGGACCTGGAAGGAGATGGCCTCGTTGAAGGTGAACTCCGGCCCGCCGTTGAGCCCCACGAACTTCTGCCCGTTGGCCTCGAACTCGACGGTCAGCACGGTCCCCGCCGGGCCGCCGGGCTCGACCCCGGTGTAGTGGGTGATCCGTCCGAGCCTGGAGTTCTTGAAGATCGAGACGTAGTGCTGCGCCGCCGCTTCGGCTTGGCCGTCGAACCACAGGCACGTGGTGAATCCGTCGCTGGCCATCGGTACCTCCTGCGCTGGGGAGCGTTTACCCCTACAGACCGCTCCCCCGCCGAGAACTCATCGGTCCTCGGCCGACCCATTTTCCGTGAGGTAGTGGTGCAGTCGGCAGGAGCCCTCGAGCATCGCCGTGGCACGCTGGGCGAGTTCCTTCTGACGTCGGGTGATGACCGTACGCAGGGCCTCGCTGCCGCCCGTGCGGCGCAGACCGTCGAGGACGGGCCGGATCTGGGGCAGCGGATAGCGGACCTGCCGCAGCAGGTCGACCATCCGGGCGTCCCGGACGTCGGCCGGCCCGTAGACGCGGTAGCCGGTGCTCCGGTCGCGCCGAGGGCGCAGCAGCCCGGCGGACTCCCACACCCGCAGGGCCGAGGTGCGCAACCCCAGTCGGGCGGCCACCTCGCCGATGCGCAGCGGTCCGGAGCGTGACGGCGCCGACGCGTCCGGAGTCTGCTCGGCGACCGCTTCGAGCGCCTTGCTCGCCGCCTCAAGGGAGAGCCGCTGGTCGTGGAGGGCGGCATGACCGGCGTTGACCAGGGTGAGCGCCAGGGGGACGTCCTCGTCGTGGACGGCCCGCATGACCGCGCGGGCGGTCTCCGCGCCGTACCCCGGCATCAGGGCCCGGTAGGTCACCAGGGCTCTGCGGTGGCGGTCGTCGAGTCTGCGGTATCCGGCGGGGGTGCGGGTGGCCGGGGGCAGGATGCCCGCGTCGACGTAGTTGCGGATCTGCTGGGTGGAGACACCCGCCATACGGGCCAGATCGACGGGGCGCGGCGCGGCGTCCGTACGGCTCACGGTTCGTCACCTTCGAGTCGCGGGTTCACGGGCGAGTTGAAGGTTAGCGTCGACCCCATCCGGTGTCACCGGCAGGGGTTGGGCGGAAGGCCGGGAAAAGTCTCAACGTGCACTTCAATGAAACACTTGAAGGCATGGATGTCAGCGAAATCAAGGTCCGTGGCGCCAGGGAAAACAACCTCCAGGGCGTGAGTGTGAACATTCCCAAGCAGCGGCTCACGGTCTTCACCGGTGTCTCCGGATCCGGTAAGTCCTCGCTCGTCTTCGACACCATCGCCGCGGAGTCGAGGCGGCTGATCAATGAGACCTATACGGCGTTCGTCCAGAACTTCATGCCGACGCTCGGCCGTCCGGACGTCGACTCGCTGCGGAACCTGAGCGCGGCGATCATCGTGGACCAGGAGCCGATGGGCGCCAACTCCCGTTCCACCGTGGGCACCGCCACCGATGCCCACACCCTGCTGCGGATCCTGTTCAGCCGGATCGGCGGCCCGTACGTCGGCCCTCCCCTCGCCTTCAGCTTCAACACCGCCGAGGGCATGTGTCCGCGGTGCGAGGGGCTCGGCCGGGTCACCGACATCGACGTCGGCCAACTCGTGGACCGGGAGAAGTCGTTGAAGGAGGGGGCGATCACCGTCCCCGGATTCGAGGTGGACAGCTGGCACTGGCAGGTTATGGCGGCCTCCGGCCTTTTCGACCCCGATACCAGGCTCCGGGACTTCACCCCGGACCAGTGGGAGGACTTCCTCCACAAACCGGCCACCAAGATCAAGGCGGGGAAGAACAACCTCACCTACGAGGGGCTGGTGACCAAGGTCCGCCGGCAGTACCTGGCGAAGGACCGGGAGACGATGCAGCCGCGCATGCGCGCGTTCGCCGACCGGGCCATGACCCTGACCGAGTGCCCGGAGTGTGAGGGCGCCCGGCTGTGCGAGGCCGTCCGGTCCTGCCGGATCGACGGCCGCTCCATCGCGGACTGCTCGGCCCTGCAGATCAGCGATCTGGCGGAGTTCGTACGCGGGATCCGGGACGACTCCGTCGGGCCGGTGCTGGAGAGCCTGCGCGCCCTCCTCGACTCACTGGTCGAGATCGGCCTGGGGTATCTGAGCCTGGACCGGGAGTCCGGCACCCTGTCCGGCGGCGAGGCCCAGCGGGTGCGGATGGTCCGGCACCTGGGCTCCAGCCTGACCGATGTCACCTATGTCTTCGACGAGCCCACGGTGGGTCTGCATCCGCATGACATCGAGCGGATGAACCGGCTGCTGCTCCAGCTGCGGGACAAGGGCAACACGGTGCTGGTCGTGGAGCACAAACCGGAGACCATCCGGATCGCCGACCATGTGGTGGACCTGGGGCCCGGCGCCGGAGTGGCGGGCGGGCGGATCTGCTACCAGGGCGACCTGGCGGGCCTGCGCGCCTCCGGCACCCTGACCGGGCGCTATCTGGACCACCGGGTGCGGCTGCGGGAGAAGGTGCGGCAGCCCACCGGGCAACTGCCGGTCCGGGGCGCCCGGCTGCACAATCTGCGGGATGTGAGCGTGGACATCCCGATCGGTGTGCTCACCGTCGTCACCGGTGTCGCCGGATCGGGCAAGAGCTCCCTGATCCATGGGTCGCTGTCCGGGCGGGAGGAGGTGATCGTCGCGGACCAGTCGGCGATCCGTGGCTCCCGCCGCAGCAACCCGGCCACCTATACGGGGCTCCTCGATCCGATCCGGACGGCGTTCGCCAAGGCCAACCGCGTCAAACCGGGGCTGTTCAGCGCCAATTCGGAGGGCGCCTGCCCGCGGTGCAAGGGCATCGGGCTGATCTACACCGATCTCGCCATGATGGCCGAGGTGGCCTCGGTGTGCGAGGACTGCGAGGGGAAGCGGTTCCGGCCCGAGGTGCTGACGTACCGGCTGCGCGGGCGGAACATCGGCGATGTCCTGGGCATGTCGGTGGCCGAGGCGCTGGAGTTCTTCACCACCGGTCAGGCCCGGGTGATCCTGGACCGGCTGGCCGCGGTGGGGCTTGGCTATCTGGCGCTGGGCCAACCGCTCACCACGCTCTCCGGGGGTGAGCGCCAGCGGCTGAAGCTGGCCATCCACATGGCGCGGAGCGGCACGACATACGTCCTGGACGAGCCGACCACCGGACTGCACCTGGCCGATGTGGACCAGCTGCTCGCCCTGCTCGACCGGCTCGTCGACACGGGCAACACGGTCGTCGTCATCGAGCACCACCAGGCCGTGATGGCCCATGCGGACTGGATCGTCGACATGGGTCCGGGAGCGGGCCACGACGGCGGCCAGGTGGTGTTCACCGGGACCCCCGCCGACCTCGTGGACAACGGTGGCTCGCTCACCGCCGTCCACCTGCGCGACTACGTCAAACGGACGTGAGCCGCCGCCCCGGTGGTCCCGTCGGCGGGACCACCGGGGCGGCACGGAGTGGCGGGCGCGTCAGGGCGCGGGCGGGGGTGCGGGGGCGCCCGCGGGCGGCGGGATCTTGGCGTAGACGGCCGTGGTGGCGCCCGCCTCGGCCGGCGCCACGACGCTTTCGCGCGGCATCAGGGCGTCGCGCGCCGCGCCCGGGTCCCAGCCGGTGTCGACCACCCGCTTCTGCACCAGGATCGCGGCCCCGAGGACCGCGAGGCCGAGCAGCACGATGACCACGAGCCCGGCGGCGCCACCGGCCTTGCCCGCGTTGCCGATGAGCGCGCCGAACCAGCCGAAGTCGGCGTCGCCGAAGGTGGTGTTCTGGTCGCCGAACGCGCCGAGCACCTTGAGCAGCAGGGCCGGGAGGAAGGTGATGAGCAGCCCGTTGAGGAAGGCCCCCACCACCGCGCCGCGCCGGCCGCCGGTCGCGTTGCCGTAGACCCCGGCCGCGCCACCGGTGAAGAAGTGCGGCACCAGACCGGGCAGCACCAGGGCGAGGCCGAAGGCCGGATTGAAGATCCAGGTGAGCAGGGCCAGGCCGATCAGCCCGCCGGTGAAGCTGGAGATGAAGCCGATCAGCACCGCGTTCTGCGCGTACGGGAAGACGATGGGCGCGTCGAGCGCGGGCAGGGCGCCGGGGACGACCTTCCGCGCGATCCCCTGGAAGGCGGGGACCAGCTCACCGAGGATCGTACGGACGCCGAAGAGGATCACCGCGACGGCGATGCCGAACTGGAGCCCCTGCATCACGGACTGCATCAGATAGTTGCCGGTGCCGGTGGCCACGGCGCCGCCGGTGCCCGTGGCGAACGCCTTGAAGGCGGCCTTCTGCCCCTCCTTGACGAGCAGGAGGACCGCCATGACCAGGTAGATGAGCAGCATCGACAGGGCGGTGGCCACCATCGAGTCGCGCAGGAAGCGCAGCCCCTCGGGGAGCTTCATCTCCTCGGTGGAGCGGCTGCGCTTGCCGACCACCTTTCCGGCCGCGCCCGCCACGATGTATCCGGCCGTGCCGAAGTGGCCGATGGCGACGGTGTCGCTGCCGGTGACGCGCTTGGTCCAGGGGTGCGCGAACGCGGGCATCGCGACCAGCATGATGCCCAGCAGCACCCCGCCGACGGCCACCACGGCGATGGTCGAGCGGCCGCCGTTGGCCAGGACCACGGTCAGCAGCGTGGCCATGAAGAGCATGTGGTGCCCGGTCAGGAAGACATAGCGGAGCGGGGTGAACCGGGCCAGCAGCAGGCTGACCACGAAGCCCAGGATCATCAGCCAGGCGACCCGTGAGCCGAACTGGTCCTGGGCGATGCCCACGATGGCCTCGTTGGTGGGGATGACGCCGTGGGCGCCGGTGACGCCCTGGATCATGGTGCCCAGCGGGGCGAGGGAGTCGGTGACCAGCCCCGCTCCCGCACCGATCAGCAGAAAGCCGAGGGTCGCCTTGATGGCGCCGCCGATGATCTGCCCGGTGCTCTTCTTCATCGCGATGAGTCCGACGGCGGTGATGATGCCGATCAGATACGCGGGCTCGCTCAGAATCTCATTGACGAGAAACGTGGCGAGGGTGACAAACCAGCCCATGGTGCTTCCTCTGTCCCCGTCGTTCAGACGTCGTACGTGTCCCGGAGCACCGCGTCCACCTCTGCGGTGCTGGTGAAGTCCTGGACGACCTTGACCGGCCGTCCCACATCGCCCAGGATCCTGGCGATCTCACGGGAGGTGAGCAGGGCCACGGCCTCGGATGCCTTGCCCTTCGCGGAGATGGTGTCGGTGGCCTCCACGGTGACGAACCTCGACCAGCCCCAGCGGTCCAGCACCTGCTCCAGGGTGTTCTTGAGGAACAGGCTGGTGCCCACGCCGTTGCCGCAGACGGTGAGGATCTTGTGCAGCGAACCCGCGCGGGGTTCGGACGCGGACGGCTCGGACGGCTCCGGCCCGGGGCCGTCCGCCGGCCGCTCCCCGGCCAGTACGGCGTGCAGCGTCTCCGGGGTGGGCGCGGCCGCGAGGGCGGCCGCCGTGTCGGGGTCGCCCAGCAGCCGCGCCAGGCTCGCCATCGCGGACGTGTGCGCCGCGGAGTCCTGGGCGGCCAGGGCGACGACGAGGGTGACGGGGTCGTTGGACTCATGCCCGAATTCCACGGGCTCGGTGAGCCGGACCCAGGACATCCCGGTGGACAGCACCGCCGGGGACGGCCGGGAGTGGGCGAAAGCCACGCCCGGCGCGATGACGATGTACGGCCCGTTCTCCTCGACGTTGGCGACCATCTCGCGGGTGTACTCGTCGGTGGTGGCTCCCGTTTCCACCATCAGACGGCCGGCGGCACCTATCGCCGCACGCCAGTCGGCCGCCCGTACGTCGAGCCGGACGGCCTCGACAGGGAGCAGGTCTTTCAGGTCTTCCATGCAGGTCATCATGGATGACATCGGCTCTGTCACACAGCCCCGGGGGGCAGAATCGGAGCGACATCCTCCGTAGCGCCCGGCAAGCATACGAAGACCAGGACCGCGAGCGCCTCGCACCCCCCGGCGACCACCAGGGCGCCGGGCAGCGACCAAGTGGCGAGCGGACCGGCGAGGGCCGCGCCCAGGGCGAAGCCGGTGATCTTCAGGCTGGCGCCGGTGGTGAAGACCTGGCCGCGCAGCCGCTCGGGCGCCTCCCGGTGACGGATCGCGAACAGGGCCGTGAGCTGGGGGCCTTCGGCGGCGCCGGTGAGCAGCACGGCGGCGATCAGCGCGGCCGGGTGACCGGTGGCCGCGAGCAGGGGCGCGAGGACGAGCAGCAGGGCTCCGCCGAGGAGCACGGCGTCCGGGCGCGGCGGGCGGGGGCGGCGGGAGAGGACCGCGTTGGCCACGAGGGCCGACGCGGCGGTGCCGGACAGCAGCAGCGCGCCACGGTCGGCACCGCCGAGCACGGCCGCGCCGAGCGGCGGCCAGCAGGTGAGCAGCGCGCCCTGGCCGACACAGGAGACGACGGAGGTGGCGGTGGCACGGGCCAGGGGCCGGTTGCGGACGATGGCCCGCAGCCCGGCGGTGAGATCGGTGGCGACCGACGTGGCCGACGGGGGGACCGGGGTGAATCGCGCGGGCATGGGGAGCGCCCAGGCGGCGGGCAGCGCGAGGCCGATCAGCGCGATGGACACCACCACCGCGGCCG
Source organism: Streptomyces rugosispiralis (assembly GCF_024505145.1). Classification (GTDB taxonomy): domain Bacteria; phylum Actinomycetota; class Actinomycetes; order Streptomycetales; family Streptomycetaceae; genus Streptomyces; species Streptomyces rugosispiralis. Next base: position 767,959 of record NZ_JANIAA010000001.1, read on the forward strand.
GTGCCCCGGCCGACCCCGCGACGGCCCCGGCGAGTGCGGGTCCCACCAGCGCGGCGAGGCTGAACGTCATCGCGTCGAGCGCGGTGGCGCGAGGGAGGTCCGGTGGCGGTGCCACCCGGGGCAGTTGGGAGGTCCATCCGCCGGACAGGGCCGGTCCCAGCAGCCCCGCGCCCACCGCGAGGAGAACCGTGAGGGCGAACGGCGCCCGCCCCAGGCCCAGCAGGATCGCGCCCAGCCCCGCGGCGTAGAGGGCGAGCGCCGCGGCCAGCAGGCGGCCAGGCCGGGCGGAGCGGTCGAGCAGCACCCCGAAGAGGGGGCCGCCGACCGCGGCCGCGGCCATGACGCCCGCCAGCAGCGCCGAGCCCGAGGAGGGCGAACCGGTAAGCACCGGCCCGGCCAGCAGCAGCGCGGGACCGGACATCTCGTCCCCCGCGCGGGCGGCGGCCGCCCCACCCAGATAGCACCCCATCGCGTAACGCCCCGGCATGCGGAGCACGTTACGGGGCTAACGCAAAACCTCGCCAGGTGCGTTACATTGACGCGGTGTCATCACCTTCCAACGACGACTGGTCCACCCGGCATTCGGTGCGGGCCACCGCCCGGCGCACCGCCGCTCTCGTCAACGCCCTGACCGCGGAGCCGAGTCCGGACCCCGGTGCGATCGCCGGGCTCCTGCTCGACCACGGTGAGTCCGGCCCGCTCGAGCTCACCGCCGACGATGTCTCGGGGATGCGCGCCGCCGCGCTGCGGCTGCGCGAGGTGTTCGCCGCGGGCCATGTCGACGAGGCCGCCGGGGTGCTGAACCGGCTGCTGCGGGAGGGCACGGGCCCGCTCCGGCTCAGCTCGCACGACGGCCGCTCGCCCTGGCATCCGCATCTGGACAGCGATGACGAGGCGCCCTGGGGCGAGTGGTTCCTCGCCTCGTCGTGCATGGCGCTGACCGTGCTGCTCTGGGAGGGGCAGCGTCCGCCCGGCGGTCTGTGCTCCTCCCCCGGCTGTGGCGATGTCTTCCTCACCGTGGGCAGCGGACCGGAGCGCCGCTACTGCTCACGCCGGTGCGCGACCCGTGAACGGGTGGCCGCCCACCGGCGCGCCAAGGCGAAGGCCGGAGCCCGGACTCCGTAAGGGTTCCACAGGGTTCCACGCGTCAGCCGGTGTGCACCGCGTAGGACGTGTCCCCGCACGCCGGGTCCTGGACATGCCGGGCCCGCCGTCCGCGGCCGCCGAACCGGGAGCCGAGCCAGCCGAGCAGAAACCCCGCCGGAATGGTGATCAGGCCCGGATTGCGGAGCGGGAACCAGTGGAAGTCGCGCTCGGGGAAGACCGCGAGCGGGTTGCCGGAGATCGCCGGGGAGAAGGCCATGGCCACGCCGGTGAGCAGCAGCCCCCCGTACAGCGCCCAGCGCAGTCCGTTCACCGTGAAGCCGCGCCACAGGGTGCCGTAGAGCACGACGGGCAGCAGGGCCGAGGCGGCGGCCGCGAAGGTGAAGGAGATCAGGACCTGCCGGTTCCAGTGCTGGGTGGCGATGGCGAGGACGACGGCCGCGACGCCGACGACCACGATGGCCGTACGGGCGGCGGCCAGCTCCCGGTTCGCCGAGAGCCCGCCCTTGAAGACGACCTTGGCCAGGACGTCATGGGCGAGGGAGGCCGCGGCGGCCAGGGTGAGTCCGGCGACCGCCGCGAGGGTGGTGGCGACGACCGCGCAGGCCACCACGGAGAAGAGCAGACTCTGGTCGGCCTCCTGCGCCGCCGGGTCCAGGGCGAGGGTGAGCAGCAGCAGCGAGTCGCTGCCCGTGGGGTCGGCGGCGCGCAGTGCGCGGGCGCCGACGACGGCGGTGGCTCCGGCGCCCACGATCACGATCAGCCCGAGGATGGTGGTGACCGCGCCCACCGCCCAGGTGGTGGCGGCGCGGGCGGCCCGCATGCCGCGGATCGGGTGGAGCCGCATGGTGAGGTGGGGCATGCAGGCCGCGCCGAGGGCGAGGGTGAGCTGGACGCTGATGACGTCAAGACGGCCGCTGAGGGAGTCCCCGTACTGGCGGCCGGACTGCCAGAAGCCGTCGCCGTAGCCACTGGCGTCGGCAGCGGCGTCGAAGAGGGTGGCCGGGTTCCAGGAGAAGCGCTTCAGCACCAGACAGGCGAGCAGGACGAACGCGGCGAGCAGCAGCACCGTCTTGAGGATCTGGACGAACCCGGTGCCCTTCATCCCGCCGAGGGCGGCGTAGCAGACCATGAGCGAGCCGATGAAGACGGTGCAGCCGGTGACCGCGCCGCCTCCGGGGATGCCGAGCAGCAGCGCCAGCATGGCGCCCGCGCCGTTGAGCTGGACCAGCAGCAGCGGCATGACGACCACCAGCACCACGACGGCGGTGCCGGTGCGGGCGGGGCGCTCGCTCAGCCGCTCGGAGAGGACGTCGCCGAGGGTGAACCGCCCCCGCCCGCACAGCGGTCCGGAGAGGACCAGCATGAACATCAGGATGGAGAGCACGGTGGAGGTGGCGATGAGCACGCCGTCGAATCCGGCCAGGGCGATGGTGCCGGTGGTGCTGAGCACGGTGGCGGCGGAGATGTAGTCGCCCGCGATGGCCAGGCCGTTCTGCATCGGGCTGAGCGCGCCGGTGCCCAGGTAGAACTCGGTGGGGTCGTCGTTGCCGGTGGCCGCGAGGATGCACAGCAGGAACGAGACCGCCATGAAGCCCGCGAAGAGCACGAACGCGAGCGTTCTGGGGTCGAGGAAGCTCACCGCTCCCCCTCCCCCGTGACGCCGGCCCGGCGGTGGGACCGGGCCAGGACGGTGAGCAGCACCGCCGTGTCCAGGCCGATCAGCATGGCGCCCACGGTGAACCCGCCGCCCGCGCCGAGGTTGACGACGCCTTCGGCGGCGCAGTTGACCACCACGGCGGCCATATGACAGGTGAGCGCGGTGCAGGCCGCCCGCGCCGGCCAGGGCCACGGCCGCTGCCACGGTGAGCGCCGTGTCGGCGGAGGCGGTGGCGCGGGGCGGGGCGGGAACGTGGCGGTGCGGGACGGGGTGGAAGGAAACGGACCCCAGGGGCGGTCGTGGTCGGACATGTCGCGGCTCCTTGTGCGGGCTCCGTCCCGGGTCGCCGGGACGGAATCGCCACGACAGCAGGTCAGAAGGGTCGCGTACAGCCCAACCGGCGGACCGTGTGACGGGCGCACATGATCGGCGCGGGGCCGTTGTGCACGCCCACATCGGCTCAGGCGGACGGGTGGGTCTCAGGACGTCAGCAGCCGGTGCGCGGACAGCGCGAGCGACAACTCCACGACCTCGCGCGGGTGGTCCAGCGAACGGCCGGTCAACTGCTCGTAGCGGCGCAGCCGGTTGAGCACCGTGTTGCGGTGGCAGAACAGCAGCCCGCCCGCGCGGCGCGCCGATCCCCCGGCCTCCAGCCAGGCGGCCAGCGTCGTCAGCAGCGTCTCCCGGTCGGTGGACTCCAGCGCCAGGACCGGTCCGAGCATCCGCTCGGCGAGTGCGGTGCCGAGGTCCGGGGAGCACACCACCAGCGCCTCCGGATAGCGCTCCTCCAGCAGCGCCGCCGACCCGGCGGCCGGGCGGGTGCGCAGCGCCGTATCGGCGAGTCTGCGGGCCGTGTTGATCGCGGCGAGGCCGGTCACGGCGGGGCTGACCCCGGCCCGTGCGCCGGGCGGCAGTTCCAGCCCGCGCACCAGCCGCTCCACGCCGGTGCCGCCGTCGCCGCCATTGCCGTCGCCGTCGCGTTCGCCGTCGCCGTCGCCGTCGCCGAGCAGCACGATGGCGTGGGCGGTGCCCTCCGCCGTGTGCCAGACCGTACGGAGTCCGTCGCCCACCTTGACGGAGTGCGGCGTCCGGCACGGTGCGTCGGCGTCCTCCAGCGCCACGACCGCGTAACGCCCCTGTTCGGGCAGGCCGAGGACCTGCTCCGCCTCGGGGAAGTCGCTCACCCGGGCGGTGCCGTCGAGCAGGGCCGCGACGATGATCCGGTAGCGGTTCTCGCGGTGCCAGGAGAGCTGCCGCTCGACCTCCTGGTAGGCCGTGGCGACGAGGGTGCAGTGCTCGTCGACGAAGTTCCACACATCGGCGGCGACATGGACCAGCGACTGGGCGCCGAGCGGGTCCTCCTTGGACGCGGTCTCCAGGAGTTGCTCCCAGACCACGGTGCAGCCGATGCGGTACGCGTGCAGCAGGGCGTCCAGCGGAAAGCCCTGGGCGGCGCGGTCGGTGCCGATCCGCCACGCACAGGACCTGGCGGATTCACGCGTCTCCTTCGGGTGCACCAGCGAGCGCACATTGTGGCTGAGCGAGTCATGGACCTCCCGCCACACCTCGTGCGGGTCCACGGCGGCGGAACGGTAGGCGGGCTCCCGCTCCTTCATCAGCGCGACGATACGGTCCGTCAGCCGTGGCACCTCCTCGATGAGCACCCGGGCGGTGCGGTGCAGCAGCGCCACGGTCTCGCCGTCGGCCCGGGACCGGATCGGCGGGCGGGCGGCGGGCATCCGGGGCGTCGTCCGGACCCGGTCGGCGGACAGGCGGGGGGCGCGGCCCATGGCGGGGACGGAAGCGCGGGAGCCGGTGACTGGGTGCATGGACGTTCCTCCACCTGTGACGGGCAATGCGCAGCTCAACGCGGCAGCGTGAGGCCACGGCCAGGTTTGTTACCAGAGCCTGCATGGCTATTGCACCATCGGCATACCGGCGGGTCGGTGTCTTCCGCGAATTCTCCCGGCGCCCACCGGGTGGCGAGGCGAGCCGCGGGATATGCTGTCGATCACTTGAATCTTCGGGGGGAGAGTTCCGCATGCTCGATCGTCTGGCGGTCCATGAGCTGATCCACCGCTGGTGGTTCGCCTTCGACGAGGGGCAGTTCGACGTCTGGCCCGAGCTGCTGACCGAGGACATCCACATCACCTCCCGCTCGGACACCGGCAAGTCCCCGTACGAGGAGTACATCGCCTCCGACAACCGGGGCCGCGAGCAGGTCATCGCCTGGCAGCGGCAGCACCGCGAGGCGGCCGGCTATCCGCTGCGCCACAACGCCTCGAACATCCATATCGAGCGGGTCGACGGCGATGACATCTCGGTGGTGTCGTACATGTACGCCACCAACATCACCGACGGTCAGATCACCCCGATCGCCGGCGGCGTGGTCCGCTGCGTGGTCCGTTCCGACGGCGCCGCCTACCGCCTCGCGGAGCTCCACACCGTGCTGGACACCCATGCGGTGGCCTTCACCGAGCGCCAGGCGTAGCGATGGCGGCGGTCACCTCGAAGAGGTGACCGCCGCTCCCCCGTGTGATCCCTTGTCGGCTCTGCCGACCGTGTGGCTCCGGGCTTACCAGCCCTTGGTCACGCGGTAGGCCTTCAGGGATCCGCAGTTCGATCCGTAGGTCCAGGTCGACTGGTTGTCGATGCCTCCGGCCCAGTCCACGCACTTGCCGCGCCCGTCGCCGTACACCGGGCCCGCGTACGAGGTGTACGCGCCGCTGTCCTCGGCCGACTCGTCGGCGCCCTGAACGTACAGGTAGGCGAACATGGGAACCGGCTTGCCCGTGGCGTTCCGGACGGTGACCACGCAGTTCTTGCCCTTGGCGGAGTTGTAGGTGAGGAAGACGGTGCCCTTGGAGCCGATGGGCGCCGTGTTCACCACCTTGTACCCGCTGCCGCACACCCCGTTGTACGAGGCCGTGGCGGTGGCGGACGCCTGCGGCGTCATAGCCACGGTGCCCGCGATGGCGGTGGCGAGGACCGCGGTGGCGGCCATACGGCGAGAAAGATTCATTTGTCCCCCTTAATGATTCTTCATGGGCGTAGGCGCTGTTTGCGTCTGCCTAGGGAGACATGCGGAGATGGCGGATGGTTGTACGCCGTCATGACCCGGCTTACGGCGGCCCGTTGAACGCACGGACCGGGCCTCCCGTACTCCTCGGGACGGGCGAGCCGCCCGTCGCCGCACCGACCCCGGAGGGCCGCACCGGATGATCTCGTACCGCACCGCCGCCGTGGGCGCCCTTCTCGGGGCCCTTCCCTGTCTGTTCACCGCGCTGGCCGCTCAGCCCGCCCAGGCGCACGGGGCGCCGACGGACCCGGTGAGCCGGACGTTCGCCTGCTCACCCGAGGGCGGGGGCGCGGCGCGGTCGGCGGCGTGCTGGGCGGCCCGAGCCGCCAACGGCCCGGAGGCGGCGGACTGGGACAACCTGCGGATCGCGGGGGTGGCGGGCAAGGACCGGGAGCGGATCCCGGACGGAAAGCTGTGCGGCGGGGGCCTGGAGGCGTACCGGGGTCTGGACCTGCCGCGCGCCGACTGGCCTTCGACGCGGCTGTCGGCCGGGGCGGACCTCACCCTCACCTACCGGTCGACCATCCCGCACACGGGGACCTTCGAGCTGTATCTCACCAAGGAGGGCTACGACCCGACGCGGCCGCTGAAGTGGTCCGATCTGGAGGCGAAGCCGTTCGCCACGGCCGAGGACCCGGCGCTGGTGGACGACGCGTACCACATCAAGGCCACGCTGCCCGCCGACCGGACCGGCCGTCAGCTGATCTACACCATCTGGCGGAACACCAGTACCCCGGACACCTACTACTCCTGCTCCGACGTGGTGTTGGGAGCCCCGGCGAAGGGCTCCTCGGACGACGCGTCCCCGCCGTCGTCCGAGGTCGCCGTCCCGCCGTCCCGGGCGGCCGCGGCGCCCTCCCGGGCCGCCTCCGATGCCTCCCGCGCCACCTCCGCCGCCGACGAAGACGACGGGAGCAGCACTCCGGTGCTGCTCGCCGGTGGCGCGTCCGTGCTGGTGCTCGGCGCGGGTGTCGCCGCCACCGTACGACGGCGACGCCCAAGCCGCTGACCGGCCCTTCCGTACTGGCAGTTCGTCACCGGTAGCCGTGCCGGGCCGTGACATGGCGCGGGTAGTAGCGCTCGTCGGGCGCGGGCCGGTACTCCTTCCAGCGCGGGGTGTCGCCGGTGGGCTGGTCGCCGAGTACGGTCACCCGCTGCCCCCTGCGGGGCCCGGTGTAGTCGTTGACGGCCAGGTGCTGGGTGGCGCGGTTGTCCCACATCGCGACGGCGCCGGGCTGCCAGCGGTAGCGGCAGTTGAACCGGGGCGACTCGGAGTGCTCGAAGAGGTACTGCAGCAGGGCGTCGCTCTCCGGGCGGCTGAGCTGCGGGATGTGCGAGGTCCACATGCGCGTGACGTACAGCGAGCGCCTGCCGGTCTCGGGGTGGATCCGCACCACCGGGTGTTCGGCGGAGTGTTCGCCGGTCTGCGGGGTGTTGAGGACGTGGACTGCGGTGAGCCCGTCGAGGAGTTCGCGCATCGGCTCGGAGAGCGTCTCGTAGACCAGGTACTGGTTGCTCCACATGGTGTCGCCACCGGAGGCGGGGCACACCTGGAGATGGAGGATCGAGGCGACCGGCGGATTGGGCTGGAAGGTCACGTCGATGTGCCACTCGTCGGCCTTGGCACCCTGGTCCGCGTCCAGCACGACGATCTCGGGATGGCCGTCCACCTTCGGCAGGAACGGATGGACCTCCAGCTCCCCCAGCCTCCGCCCCAGGGCGATATGCGCCTCCGGGGTGAGGTGTTCCTGGTCCGGGAAGAAGACCACGAGGTGCTTGAGCAGCAAGTCATGGACGCGCTCGAAGAGTTCGTCGGTGAGCTCGGTCAGATCGACACCGCGGATCTCCGCGCCGAGCGCTCCGGAGACGGGGGTCACGACCAGTTCGGGAGTGGGCATGGGAATCCGTCCTCACATGGGTTGCGGTCGGCCGGCCGGTGCGGCCGGCACTCGGTGGGCGCGCGGATCGGGGAGGAGACCGAGCTGCTGCAGCCGGTCCAGCAGGGTCAGCGGGCGTGGGCCGAGGCCCGACATGTTGTGGGTGACGGTGTGCAGCAGCCTGGGGTTGGCGCCGGTGTGACGCACGGCCCGGCGGCCCAGGACCCGGCCGCGCCACGACAGATCGGTGACCATCCGCGCCGCGTTGCCGCTGGTCGTGGCCGCCTGGGCGAGCAGCGGCAACTGCCGGTCGTGGTAGTCGCGCAGTGCGCCGTCCACGGCCACGGCCGACATCTCGCCGATGCGCTCCAGATGGCCCGCCAGCCGCTCGGCGAGGGCACCGGCGCTGGTGATGGCGGTGTTCATGCCCTGCGCGGCCATCGGGTGTACGGCGTACGCGGCCTCGCCGACCAGCGCGAGGCCGCGGTCGGCCAGCCGGGGCGACAGCAGCCGTCCGACGGGCAGCGTCTGGCGGCTGTCGAGATGGGCGAGCAGGGGCGCGGTCAGCGGTTCCAGGGCGGGCACCTGGGACAGCGCCCTGGCCGCCCAGCCGGCCAGTCCCCGGCGTGCCGTGACGCCGCGCAGCTCATCGGGCCCGGCCTGGAGGTAGAGCCGCAGCCGGCCGCCGGGCAGCGGATAGAGCAGCCGCAGCCCCCGGTCGGTGACATACGCGGAGAAGTCATCGGCCCGCGTCGCCGCGTCGGCGTCGCCGATGTCGAACGAGACCAACCGGTGCGGGTAGTCGACCCGCCGGGCCTCGATGCCCGCCCAGGACCGCAGCCGTGAGGAGATGCCGTCGGCGGCGACCACGAGCGGGGCCCGCTCCTCGTGCACCCTGCCGCCCTCCGCCAGCCGCAGTCCGGTGATCCGTCCGGAGTCGTCGCGCAGCGGCGCCTCCGCGCGCACACCCCGGCGCAGTTCCACACCCGGCCCGAGGCTCTCGGCCAGGGCGGCGAGGATGGCCGTGTGGTCATGGGCCAGCAACCACTGGTCGGGAGCGGGCAGTTGGCCGTAGTCGAGGGACATCAGCGCGGTGCCGCGCGGATCGCGGACGACCAGCCGTCCGAGCCGGACCGCGCCCCGGGCGTCGAGCCGCTTCTCCACACCCCAGGAGCGCAGCAGGCGCAGCGCGCCCGGCTGGAGCACCTCGCCCTTGGCGATCGGGCGGATCCTCGGCTGCTTGTCGACCACCAGGACGTCCAGTCCGAGGCCGCCGAGCGCACGGGCCGCCGCGAGGCCGCCGACGCCCGCCCCGCACACCAGCACATCGGGGCTCATCGCCCGCCTCCTTCGCCAGGGCCGGATTCGCGAGCGGTGCCGCGAGTGCCGGATTCGCGGGTGCCGGATTCACGAGCGCCCGCGTCGCGAGTGCCGGGTCCGCGAGTGCCCCCCGCGTCCCGGGTGCCCGTTCCGCGGGGGGCTTCCACGGTCTCCGCGGCCTCCGCCGAGCGGTAGTGGGCGAGGGCCCGCACCGCCAGTCCGGCCGCGATGCCGTCGTCGGCGTAGCGCGCACAGCCGCGGATGTACTCGTTGACCGGGGCCGGGGTCCAGCCGCCGTCCGCCCGCTGGGCGTCGACGAGCCGGCGGGCCGCCGCCGCGAGGGCCGGGTCGGTGGGGCTCAGCCCGGCGGCGAGCAGCCCGCGCAGCGCCCAGGCGGTCTCCTCGACGGTGCCCCGCCGGGTGGTGCCGGGCCCGGAGCGCTCGCCCGTGCCCCACGAGCCGTCGGGGTGCCGGGTGCGCAGCAGCCAGTCCCTGGCCCGGGCCGCCGCCCGGTGGTGTTCCTCGGTGCGGCCCGCCCGGCTGAGGGCCTCCAGCGCCGCGGCCGTCCCGGGCGTGCCACCGCGGTACCACATGGCCTCGTACGAGCCGTCGGGTCGCTGCCGGCCGACCAGCCAGCGCACCGCCCTGACCACGCGCGGGTCGGTGGCCCCGGCCCCGGAGTCGAGCAGGGCGCCCACGGCCTTGGCGGTCATCTGGGGGCAGGGTCCGAAGCCACCGGGTTTGCTGTTCCGCACGGCGAGGCTCCAGGACCCGGCCGCGTCCTGGGTGGCGGTCAGCCACGCCAGCCCGGCGCGCACATGGCGGTCGTCCGCGCCGCCGGGCAGCCGCAACAGGATGGCGCTGGACTCGGCCGTCTCCAGGGCCATCGGCCAGCTGCGCGGGCTGGAGAACCCCCAGTAGCCGGCCGGGCAGCCGAGCGCGCCGAACGGCTCTGGCTGCTGGTGGCGGTGGAGCGTCTCGCGGGTGCCGATCAGCTGGGGGTCGTCCGCGTGACCGGCCTCGATCAGCGCGGCGGTGGCGAAGTTCGTCCAGGTCACGTCGAGGGGCATCAGATCCCAGGAGCCGTCGGGGTTGGCCGCCGAGCGGAGCCAGCGGGCGGCGGCGCTCACCAGGTCGGGTGCCTGGCCGGAGCGGGCGAGGCCCAGGCAGATGAGTCCGGTGAGCCAGGGGTCGGTGCTGAACCCGCCGGTGGCGCCCTCGCGTTCGTACGCTTCACGGACGATGGCCAGGGCCCGCGGCCGGGCCAGCCGGTCCAGGGCGCGACCGGCCGGGCCGCGGCGGCGGTGGGCGGACTGGGCGAGCGCCTGGCTCGCGTAGATCGGCAACCGCAGGCTCAGCAGGCGGCGGCTGAGGCCGGGGAAGAGCAGCAGTTCCAGGGGGAGTCGGCGCTGGGCGCCCTCGTGGGGCAGTCCGGCGAAGGTGTGGAACTGGCGGATGAGGGCGGTCATCGCGGGTTCCGGGACGGCCGCGGAGCCGCCGAGCTCAGCGAACCGGGCCTGTGCCGCGCGTACGGCCGACGCCGCCCGGCGAGGGGCGAGCAGGTGGAGCGCCGCGGCGGCGAGCGCGGTGGTGAGCGGTTCGGTGGGCACCGAGCGCATGGCCCAGCCGCCGTCGTCCCGCTGAGTCTCGCACAGCCAGGTGACACCGCGTTCGATGGTCTCCGCCGAGCCCTCGGGGTCGGCGAAGTGCAGTGCGGTGAGGGCTCCGGCGGTGTTCAGCGGGGAGGCGTGGTGCGCGCCGAAGACGAAGGCGCCGTCGTCGCGCCGGTGGGCGAGGAGCGCCTCGGCACCGGTGGTGACGGCCGCGCCGACGCTCTCGGTCAAGGCGGAAGCGGGCATGCGATCGGACCCTTCTGGTGGTGGCGCGGCGGCTCAGGGGCGGGGATCGGGGAGGGTGGGCCCGCCGTCGGCCAGGGGCGGCGCGGGGAACTCGTGGCGGGACCGCATCCGGCTCTGGGTGATGACGCTGACCGCGAGCAGTGGCGTCAGCAGCGCCAGGGCGGGTGCCGCGCCGGCGCCCGCGGCCACCACCGCCGCGGCCAGCACCAGGCGTTCGGCGACGAGGACGGCGTGGGCGCGCAGCGCCAGCGCGGGGGCGAGGTGCCCCGGTGACCGCAGCAGCAGCCCGAAGGCGCCCGCGCCGCACAGCGCCGCCGCCGACAGCAGTACGAGATACCCGGCCGTGTCCCCGGGCACCAGCCCGGTGGCGGCGCAGGCCACGGCCACGGCGGCCAGATACAGCGCGGCCGCGGTGTGGGTGGCGCGCCGGAGGCCCCGGCGCACCGGCACGGTGGCGTAGCCGCCCCGGCGGTCGCCGTCGACGTCGCGGAGGGTGCCGACGAGGTTGGACGCGGTGTCATGGGCCAGGAACACCAGGGCGAACGGCAGCGCCCGCCATGGTGGCCACGGCTGGACGGCCATCGCGCCGAAGAGCACGGTGAGCGCGGTCAGCACGCCGCGGATGAGATTGCCCGGCAGGCCGCGCCCCTTGAGGACCCGGCTGTAGGCCACGATGCCCGCCATCGCGGCGGCGGCCACGGCCACGGCGCGCCAGTTCGCCCACAGGGCCAGCGCGGCGACGGCCACGATGCAGCCGACGCCCGCTGCCACGGCCGTGCGCGGGCTCAACCGTCCCGAGGGTATGGGCCGTTGGGGCTTGCTGAGCGCGTCGAGGTCACGGTCGTAGTAGTCGCCGAGGTAGTGGCCGGCGACCCAGCCGAGGGTCGGCGCGGCCCAGGCCACCATGAGCTGGCCCGTGGTGGGGTGCGCTCCGGCGAGCGTGGCTCCGGCGAGTCCGACCAGCCCGGGATACCAGAGGGTGTACGGGCGCCAGGTCTGCAGATGGGCCAGGAGTGCGGTGCGCGGGGCCGCCACGGCGTCACCGGTCCCGGCTGACCGACAGATCGGCCACCGCCGCGAGTACGGCGGTGGCCCGGGAGCGGGGCAGCGGCTCCAGACAGGACTTGGCGCGGTCGGCCTGGGCCGTGGCCCGGTCCCGGGCGGCGGTGAGCGCGCCGGTCGTCTCCAGCAGCTCGCGCACCGTCCGCAGCGCGTCGGCGGCGGGCAGGGCGCCGCCGAGCGCCGCCTCCAGCCGGGCGCGGGCCGGGGCACCGGCCATGGCGTGGCAGAGCAGAAGGGGGAAGGTGGGCCGGGCGGCCGCGATGTCGCTGAGCGCGGACTTGCCGGTGGTGCGGCTGTCGCTGGTGTACGGCAGCAGGTCGTCGTGCATCTGGAAGGCCAGCCCCAGGTGCTCGGCGTAGGAGGTGAGCGCGTGCTGCTGGGCGGGGGATCCGCCGCCCAGGATCGCCCCGCCCCGGCAGGCGGCCCGGAACAGCGCCCCGGTCTTCAGCGCGCTCATGGTGAGGTAGCGGTCGAGTCCACAGCCGAGGTCGCCCCTGAGCTCGCCCTCCATCGCCTGGCCGCGGCACAGGTCGACACCCGCCCGAGCGAAGACCCGAACCGCGCCGAGGACCCGGCCCGGCGGCAGCCCGCCGGCGTCGTCGGTGAGCAGCCCGCCCGCGTCGTCCGTGAGCGGCCCGCCCGCGTCCTCGGTGAGCGGTCCGGTGTCCTCGGCGCCGTCGGTGAGCACGCCGAACATGCCCAGCATCAGGGCGTCCCCGGTGACGATGGCGTCGGTGGTGCCGTAGCGCGCCACGACGGACGGCCGGCCCCGCCGCATGGTGTCCCCGTCGATGACATCGTCGTGGACGAGGGACCCCACATGGAGGTACTCCACGCTCAGCGCGGCCGGGACGACGGCGGGTCCGCCGCCGCCCACCGCCTCGGCCGACTCCATGAGCAGCAGCGGGCGCAGCAGCTTCCCGGCCGGGAGCAGGGCGTACCGGGATATCCGGTGGAGGCGTTCGGCTTCCCGCGGCCAGCGCCGGTCGAGCTCGCGCAGCAGGAGCTCCATGGTCGGGGCGGCCTCGGCCAGCGGGTCGGCCAGCTCGGTGGCCGCGACGTCGGGCAGGGTCATACGGACGCCTCCCGGTACTTCCCGGCGAGCTCCGCGAACGCCTGGTTGGCGTCGGGCTCGGCGACGGTCACCCGTATCCCCTCACCCGGTTTGCCGCACACCACCACGCCGTGGTCCGCGCAGAACTGGGTGAAGCGCTCCACACCGGACGTCATGGGCAGCCACAGGAAATTGCCCTGGCTCGCGGGCGCCTCCCAGCCCTGGCCGAGCAGGATCCGGTGGAGCCGGTCGCGCTCCTGGGCGGTCTCGGCGCACTGCCGGAGCACCCGCTCATGGGCGCCGAGCGCGGCCAGGGCGGCCTCCTGCGCCACGGCGCTCACCCGGTAGAAGGGCAGGATCGTGCGGAGCGGGGCGAGCACCGGCTCATGCGCCACGAGATAGCCGACCCGCAGGCTGAGCAGCCCGTACGACTTGGAGAACGTCCGTACCACACAGACCCGTTCATCGGCGCGGTGCAGGGCGATGCCGTCGGCGATGGCGCCCGGGTCGGCGAAGTCCCGGTACGCCTCGTCGATGACGACGGTGACGTGGGCGGGGAGCCGGTCCAGGAAGCGAAGGATCCGGTCATGCTCCAACGCGGTGCCGGTGGGGTTGTTGGGGGTGCACAGCAGGACCATGCGGGTGCGGTCGGTGACGGCGTCGGCCATCGCCTTCAGATCGTGGTCGTATCCGGTGAGCGGCACCCGGACGGTGGTGGACCCGGCGTTGGCCGCCATCATCGGGTACGCCTCCCAGGAGGGCCAGGCGTGCACCGTGTCGGTGTCGGGTCCGGTGCGGGTGGAGAAGAGCTGCTGCAGCAGCGCGCCGGAGCCCGGTCCGGCGAGCACGTGCTCCGGCTCCACTCCCAGATGTGCGGCGAGGGCCTGACAGAGCCCGCCGCCGAGGGCGTCCAGGGTACGGTGGGCGGTCCGCGCGGTGCGCAGGACGGCGTCCACCACTTCGGGAAGCGGCGGGTGAACGGTTTCGTTGAGCGACATCTGATGGAACGGATTGTTCTCCGCGACCACCGGAGTCATGCGATTCCAGCCATCATGCATCGGGCACCATCCATCCATTCCAGCGGGGATTCGGGCGGAGGGAGGAATGTCACCGCGCCCGGTTCCCCATGCCGGTCCGGCCGGGCCGATGGGAAGGAAACCGTCGTGGGCGGGCTATGACCGAACGGTCGGCCAGTGCGGGTGGGGCCGTGTCCGATCGGTCAGTTCAATGGGCTAGTACGGGCGAAATCCGTCACCATGATTTTGACGGCCTATCGATCACGCGTCCAATTAAAGTCTTTCGGGAATTGATAAACGATTTCTATCTTCCTGTGGTGATCGAACTTCGCCAGCTCACCGTGCTCGCAGAGGTCTGTCGCTCCGGCTCGTACAGCGCCGCGGCGGACCACCTCGGTTACACCCAACCGGCCATCAGCTATCACATGCGTGCGCTGGAACGTGCCGTGGGCGTGCCGCTGACGGTCAAGGCGGGACGGGGGGTGCGGCTCACGCCCGCGGGCCACAGACTCGCCGAGCGGGCCCGGGGAGTGCTGGCCGGGCTGCGGGAGGTGGAGAACGAGTTCGAGGCGCTCGCCGCGCGCACCCGTGGCCGGGTGCGGATGTCCTCGGTGCAGAGCGTCTGTGTCGCCGTGCTGCCCGCGGCGCTGGCCCGGCTGGGCGCCTCCCGTATCGAGGTGGAGGTCGAGCTGGGCCAGACCGCCTCCCATGACGCGTACCGGCTGCTGGACGCGGGCGAGACGGATCTGGCGATCGTCGCCGACGACGAGCCGGGAGCGGCGCAGGAGCCCGCGGGAACCCCGCTGCGGCGGGTCCCGCTGCTGGTCGACCGCCGCCATGTGCTGCTGCCGCGCGGCCATGCGCTCGCCGGGCGGCGCAGTGTCCGCCTCGCCGATCTGGCGCGGGAGCGGTGGATCCTGGAGCGGGACCGCGAGCGGCTGCTGCGGCGCTGCGCGGAGGCGGGGTTCGAGCCCCGGGTGGTAACCACGACCGATGACCAGGCGACGACGCTGGGCCTGGTGGGCGACGGGGTGGGGATCGCCCTGATGGACGGTCTCGGGCTGCTCCCCCGGCCCGATCCGCGGGTCGAGCCGCGCCCGCTGGACGACTGGCCCCGGCGCCATGTCTGCGCGCTGCTGCGGCCGGAGGCGGCCAGGGTGCCCGCGGTATCCGCCCTGCTGGAGGCGTTGCGGGCGGTGGCGGTCGAGCAGTCGGGGGGTGCGGTGGAAGCGGCGACGGCTTGACGCCGGGTCCAGCGCATCCGGCACCGGGCCCCATCGCGTCCGGCGTCAGGTCCATCACGTCCGGCGCCGGGTCCATCACGTCCGACGCCGGGGCTCTCATGCGCCGCCGGGGCTCTCTCGTTCGCCGCCCACCAGGCCGTGAGCCCACCTCACCCGACGTGGTTCAGGCTCAGGGCCGGTTCATCCACTCTGGGCCAGGCTCAGGGCCCGGGCGCCGGGGGCGCAGCTCTCGTGGAGGGCGGCCAGTTCGGCGGGCGGCAGGGTGGCGGCGGCCGTGCCCCGGCGGTCGCCGTCGAGCAGGGCGCGTCCGGCCGCCAGCCACTCCGGGAGGGGTTCCACCCCGAGGTGGTGGGCCAGCCGGGTGAGCTCGCGCTCGGGCGCGTCGAGCAGGCCCTCGTACGACAGGGACATCCGGATCGCGGCGGGGAGCCGCGACAGATGTCCCAGTCCCTCGACGATCGTGCTCGACCACAGCTCGCCGAACTCGGCCACGGGCACGGCCCGTTCGTACAGCGGCCGCAGATCGGCCTCGTCGTCGCTGAGCAGCGCCGCGAGACCGGCCGGAAGGTCCTCGGTACCCGTGGCGCGCTCCGTCATCAGCTGGATCAGCCGGAATCCGGGGTGGCGGCTCATGGAGAGCGCGCAGTCGGCGCCGTCCCGGTGGAGGTGGACGAACCGGGCTTCGGGGAAGACCTCCCTCAGCCGGGGCACCGACCGCAGCGAATAGCCGGACCGCTCCACGACGGCCCGTCGGCCGAACCGCTCCCCCAGCAGGTCGAACAGCGCCTGGTAGTGATCGGCCACCGGCGCCGCGGGCCGCCGGGACAGCCCCGGCTCCAGCGCGTCGAACAGCGCGTCGGGGTCGTCGGTGAGATGAGGCAGCGTCATCATGCTCACCGCCGGAATGCCCCCACCCGCCACCGAGAACCGGCCCTTGACATGCGGATACCGGTACTCGGGCAGCGGGATGCCGTCGCGAATGACCCGGTTGGCGAACGACCGCGGAGTGGCGAGGATCCGCCAGAACTCCGCCCCGGTCAGCGGTGCCTCGGGCAGCGCGTCCGGCTCCAGGGAGGCGATCAGCTCGCTCACGCTCAGCAGATCCGGGTGCAGCCGCAGGATGCGCGACAGCGCGGTCGAACCGCATCGTCCGGTCCCCACGACGAAGGTCAGCGGCCGTACGGTCACCCCAGGTGCCCCTTCCGTCTCCGACGACTACCGGCCTCCCTACCCATCGCCGCCCCCGCGCACCCCCGGCCACTCCCGTCACTCGTGGGGTCCCCTCGTCACCAGTTGTCTCCCCAGGCGCTCTTGAGGTCGGCTCCGCGTGACCGTACGTTCCACCGGACGGCCACCACAGGACACACCCCCCACACCGCCGGGTCCGACACTTGAGGCCGTCACCGCACCTTCAAGACCTTGGAGGAGCCATGCCCGCACCTGTGTTCAGCCGCCGTCACGGTATGCGCGCCGCGGCCGCGGCGGCCGTCGCGCTTCCGCTCGCCTCCCAGCCGCAGAACGCGGCCGCGGCCGCCCCCGTCACCCCGATCGCCTCCGCCGACGGCTCCCGACTGGCCGTCATGACGTTCAATCTGCGCTACGCCAGTGACGCCGAGCCCAACTCCTGGGGGCAGCGCCGCCCCGTCATGCGGGAGCTGCTGCGCCGGGCCCGGCCCCATCTGCTGGGTACTCAGGAGGGGCTGTACGGCCAGCTGCGCGACATCGCCCACGACCTCGGGCAGCGCTACTCCTGGATCGGCACCGGACGGATGGGGGGCAGCCGGGACGAGTTCATGGCCGTCTTCTACGACACCGGGCGGCTCGAACCCCTGGAGTACGACCACTTCTGGCTGTCCGACACCCCGAATGTCATCGGCTCCAACACCTGGGGCGGCGCCGTGGTCCGGATGGTCACCTGGGTGCGCTTCCACGACCACCACACCGGCAAGGAGTTCTACGCCCTCAACACCCATCTGGATCACCGCAGCCAGAACGCCCGTGCGCACTCCGCCGCGCTGATCACCGAGCGGCTCGGCGGTCTCGACCCCGCGCTCCCCCGCATCGTGACCGCCGACTTCAATGTGGCGGCCCACGGCAACCCGGTCTACGACGCCATGCTGGACGGCGGCACGCTGGTGGACACCTGGGACGCCGCCGAGCGGCGCGGCCCGCTGTACGGGACGTTCCACGGCTTCGGCCCGCTGGTCCCGGACGGCGACCGGATCGACTGGATCCTGACCTCACCCGGGGTGCGCACCCGCCACGCCGTCATCGACACCTACTCGCGGGACGGCCAGTTCCCCAGCGACCATCTGCCGGTGCGGACGGTCCTGGAGCTGTAACGCGGGGCTCCCGCAGCGCCCGGATCCCGGCAGCTGATGCCCCTCAGCGTCCGGGCGCCTCCGCGGAGAGCGCCCGCAGCCGCACCAGAGTGGCCACGGCCAGCAGGGCCACACAGCCAGTGAAGATCAGCCCGGCGGACCGCAGCCCGACCGCGACCGTGAGCGCGCCCACGCCGATCACCGGAATCGAGATCGCCAGATACATCAGCACGAACAGGGCGGAGGTGACCTCGGCGCGGTGGTCGGCCGGGCTGCGCTCCGTCACCACCCGTACGGCCGCGTGGAACGACAGCCCCTGTCCCGTCCCGGCGATGACGGCGCCCAGCACCAGCAGTTCCAGTGACGCGATCGCCAGCGAGACGGCGATGGCCGCCATACCGGCCACCAGCACCGCGCATCCGCCGGGCAGCGAACGTCCGGGGCCCAGCCGCCCGCCCAGCGCCTGCCCGGCGATCGAGGCGGCGAACACCGAGAAGGCCACGGCACCGGCGACCGCCAGATTGTGCTCCCCCTCCACCTCGCTCAGGAACGTGGGCGACACCGAGGTGAACAGGCCCAGCGTGGCGAAGCCCGCGAACCCCGCCATGGCCGCGGCCGTGAACGTCGAGCGCATCTCCTTGGGCACCCGCAGCCGCTGCGGCCTCAGCGGCGGACGGCTCCGCCTCCGTACGGTCTCGGGGAGGGCGAGCACCACGGCGGCGCCCACCGCCACCAGCACCAGGTCCACCACGAACACCAGCTTCAGCGGGGCCGGGGCGTACTCCGCCAGCACGCCCGCCAGCAGCGGGCCGAGGCCCAGCCCGCCCAGATTGGCCGCGGTCGCGAGGAGGGTGGCGCCACGGCGCCGGCGCTCGGGTGCCAGCTCGATCACCGTCACGGTGGCGGTGCCGGTGGCCAGACCGGCGGACAGCCCCGACAAGGTGCGGCCCGCGAACAGCTCCGGCAGTCCCTGGGCGAGGAGGAAGCACACCGCGCTCAGGCCCGACAGCACCAGCGCGGCCAGCATGACGGGCCGTCGCCCGATGAAGTCGGACACACTTCCGAGCAGCAGCAGCGCGACGATGACCCCAGCCGCGTACACGGCGAAGATCACCGTGACCATGAACGAGGAGAAGCCGAACTCCCGCTGGTAGAGCGAGTAGAGCGGAGTGGGCAGCGTCGTACCGCACATCGTGACCACGAAGGCGTAGGCGGCCGCGAGGTACGGCCATCCCCTCTCTCCGTCGTCCGCATCATCACGGCGGCTATCCATACGACCCGATTCCACCACAAAACACCTGTCCGTCACATGCGCTGGCGCGCCGCCCCCCGCCTGGCGGGTTACGTGCGGTAGCGGCGCAGATCGTTATTCGGCCGTCATCGCATGCGGCAGGATGGCACCTCACGCCGGAGCCGTACACATGTGCGCCCGGCACCCCCCGTAGAACCCAGGCACGAACAGGTGACAAGGTGATTCCACAGAACTCCAGACCGGAGGCCGCCCCGACGACGGCATGCCGCACGGCCGCTCCTGACGCGCTCTCCGGTATAGCGGGCGGTGGCCGATGAACCGGGCTCTCACCTTGCACGATGTCATCGTTGTCGGAGCGGCGCTGGTCTGCGGCGCGGCCGGTGGTGTGCTGTTGCGCGTGGCGCTGCGCTGGCTGGGTGAGCGGGCCCGCTCCACCCGGTGGAGCGGTGACGACATCATCGTCGACACGCTGCGCACCCTGGCCCCGTGGGCGTCGATGGCCGCCGGTGTCGCCGCCGCGGCCGCCGCGCTGCCGCTGACCCGCACGGTCCGCCATGACGTCAATCAGGCGCTGGTGGCGGTGCTGATCCTGGTCACCACGGTCACGGCGGCGCGGGTGGTGGCCGACCTGGTGCGCTCGCTGGCGCTGTCCCGCTCCGGGGTGGCGGGGACGGCCAGCATCTTCGTCAACATCACACGGATCGCCGTGCTGGCGATGGGTGTGCTGATCCTGCTGGAGACGCTGGGCGTCTCGATCGCTCCGCTGCTCACCGCACTGGGCGTGGGTGGTCTGGCGGTCGCCCTGGCACTGCAGGACACCTTGGCCAATCTCTTCGCGGGGGTGCACATCCTGGCCTCCAAGACGGTGCAGCCCGGCCACTACATCCGGCTCAGCAGCGGGGAGGAGGGGTATGTGGTCGACATCAACTGGCGCAACACGGCGGTGCGGCAGCTGTCGGACAACCTCGTCATCATCCCGAACGCCAAGCTGGGCAACACCATCATGACCAACTTTCACCAGCCCGAGCAGCAGATGTCGGTCATGGTCCAGGCGAGGGTCGGCTACGGAAGCGATCTGGACCATGTCGAGCGGGTGACCATCGAGGTCGCCGGGAAGGTGATGTCCGGGGTCGAGGGCGGCGTCGTCGACCACGAGACGAGTGTGCGCTTCCACACCTTCGGAGAGTCCGGCATCGACTTCTCGGTGTTTCTGCGGGCCCTGGAGTTCAGCGACCAGTACCTCATCAAGCATGAGTTCATGAAGGAGCTGCACCGCCGGTTCCGCGCCGAGGGCATCGAGATCCCGCTGCCCACGCGGACGCTCGTGCTGCCCGATCAGGACCGGGCCCCGCTGCCGGGCCGACCGGCGATCTGACGCTCCCAGCGGTCAGCGGTCAGCGGTCAGCCGTCAGCCGTCAGCCGTCAGCCGTCAGCCGTCAAGGCAGCAACCGCCGCTCGGTGGCCACCGCCACCGCCCCGGCCCGGGTCTCGACCCCCAATTTCCCGTAGATCCGTCCCAGATGGGTCTTGACCGTGGCCTCGCTGATGAACAGCTCCCGGGCGATCTCCCGGTTGCCCAGACCGCGGGCCAGCTGCCGGAGGATGTCGCGTTCCCGTTCGGACAGCCCGGGGCGCGGGCTGCGCATCCGGGCCAGCACCCGGTCGGCGACCGGGGCCGACAGCGCGGTACGGCCGGAGGCGGCGTTCCGGATCGCCGTGAACAGCTCCTCCGGCCGCTCGGCCTTGAGCAGATAACCGGTGGCCCCGGCCTCGATGGCGCGGGTGATGTCGGCGTCGGTGTCGAACATGGTGAGCACCAGCACGCGGGGCGCGGGCGGATCCCCGGAGACCAGTCGCCGGGTGGCGGTCACCCCGTCCATCCCCTCTCCGAGCTGCAGGTCCATCAGCACCACATCGGGCCGGAGCCGGGTGGCCATGGCGAGGGCCTCCTCGCCACCGCCCGCCTCGCCGACCACCTCGATGCCGTCGGTGCTGGCCAGCAGCGCCCGCAGTCCGGCCCGCACCACGGCGTGGTCGTCGCAGAGCAGCAGCCGGATGGCGGCCGCGGACGACGGGGACGAGGGGGACGAGGGGGACGAGGGGGACGAGGGGGACGAGGGCAGGGTCTGGCTCATGGCGTGGTCTCCACGGGACGGTCGGGGACGAGGGCGGGAAGGGGTTCGACGGGGATCGCGGCCGAGACGACGGTCCCCTCGCCCGGTGCGGACTCGACGGTGAGCGTGCCGCCCAGCTGCCGTATCCGGGCCCGCATGGCCGGGAGCCCATGGCCGCGCGAACGGTCCGCGCCGGGGGCCGGGACGGCGTCGGAGTCGAAGCCGCGGCCGTCATCGGCGATGTCCAGACAGATCTGGTCACCCAGGCAGGTCAGGGTGAGCGCGGCCCGGCTCGCCCCGGCGTGCTCCCGCACATTGGCCAGCGCGCCCTGGGCGATGCGCAGCAGCGCCGCCGCCACCCGCTCGGGCAGCGGGCCGAGCGGTCCGTCGAGCCGGAAGTCCACCGCCGGTCCGGCGCCGCTCTCCCGTTCGGCGAGCGCGCCGAGCGCCTGGGCCAGGGAGTGCTCGGCGAGGTCGGCCGGGGCCAGGTCCTGGACGAACCGGCGGGCCTCGGCGAGGCTGCGGGACGCGATCCCCGCGGCGTTCCGCATATGTCCCCGGGCCGCCTCCGGGTCCGTCTCCCAGGTGCGGTCGGCGGCCTGCAGCAGCATCCGCTGGCTGGACAGGCCCTGGGCGAGGGTGTCGTGGATCTCCGAGGACAGCCGCTGGCGTTCGGCCAGGATCCCCGCCCGCCGCTCGGTCGCGGCCAGGTCGCGGCGGGTACGGACCAGGTCGTCGATCAGCACCCGCTGCCGGGCCGACTGACGCCGCAGATGGATGAGGACGGCGGCGGCCACGGCGGCGATGGCGGGCGGCGCGATCAGCGCGTTGGGGTCGAAGCCGTCGTGCATGAACCGCAGTTTGGACGCGACGACCAGCGCGGTGAGCACGGCGGCCAGGGGCACCGCGAACCGGGTGGGCAGGGTGTGCAGACCGGTGAAGAACAGCGGCATGGCACACCAGGCGGCGCTCGGCGCGAGGAGCAGCAGCGCGACCCATGCGGCCAGTACCGCGGTCAGCCAGACCAGATAGCGGCCGGAGGGCCGGCCGCCGGGGCTCGGCGCGGGCGCCGGCCACCGGCCGGGCAGATAGAGCGCGCCGAAGGTCACGAAGAGGGCGATGACCCAGCCGTTGGGCGCGCTGCCGGTGTCGCGGATCAGATAACGGATCAGCGAGGACCCCAGCAGCAGGAAGAACGCGATGTGCAGGACCGCCGTCAGCCACCGCTCGTCCGGGTCGTCCGGCCCGTCGGACCCGGACCGCCCGGACCACGCCGACCACGGTGCCGACCACGCCCCCGGCCGCCGGGTCCACCCGGATCGCCCGCCCGCCCTGACCGCCGACCGCACCCCGGCCCCTCCCCTGCTCTCCGGTCCACCCGGTTCTTCTGCGATTTCCTCTTGGGTTCGCTTCGGTTCGCTCCCTCAGCCAGTCCTAACGCGCCGGACCGGAGGCCGCATCATCCGATCGGTTGATACGGCGATCACCCGGACCGCCTCCTGACCGGGGCCGCTCCGCCGATCCCCGCCGCCGCCACCGCGCCCAGGCTGGTACCGACCACGACGACGCGGGAACACATGGGCCGCCAGACCACCGTGTCCCCACACCAGCACGAGAGAGTCCCCATGCCCACGAAGAACCTCAGTGTCAACCGCTCCGCCCTCGGCCACCGGGTCTCCTACGCGCTGCGCCATCCGCAGCGCGTACCGCGCCATATGGTCCGCGCCACCCGGGACGCCTGGCTGCGCTACCGCTACCCGGACCACGTCGCGTACTACCGCGCGGTGATGCGGTCGGACACCCGCACCAGCCCGGAGGTGGCGGTCGGCAGCCGCAGCCATGAGCGGTGGCTGGCGCTGGGCGCGATGCAGTTCGACTATCTCCTCGGCCACGGGCTGCGCCCGGAGCACCGGATGCTGGAGATCGGCTGTGGCAATCTGCGGGCGGGCTGGCGGTTCATCAGCCATCTGGAGCCGGGCCACTACTACGGCATCGACATCTCGCCCGACATCCTGGCGGCCGCGCAGGACACTGTGGTGCGCCAGGAGTTGCAGGGCCGCCTGCCCACCCTCACGCCGGTCCGCGATCTGACGCTGCGCTTCCTGCCCGACGCCCACTTCGACGTGGTGCACGCGCACAGCGTGTTCTCGCACTCGCCGCTGCCGGTCATCGAGGAGTGCCTGGCGCACGTCGGACGCGTCATGGCGCCCGGCGGCTGGTTCGACTTCACCTTCGACCGCACGGAGGGCGTGGAACACCAGGTGTTGCGGGAGGACTTCTACTACCGCACCGAGACGCTCATCGCCCTGGCGGAGAAACACGGTCTGGCCGCGCGCTTCATGGCGGACTGGGAGGAGCTGCCGCACGGCCAGTCGAAGATCCGCGTCACCCACCGCGAGGGCGGACGGGCGTCCTGACCCGACGGGCGGTCAAACCGGATGATCCGCCTCGGAACACCGAGGCGGATCCGGTGCTTCCCCGGGACAGGCCGACTATTCGAAGACGCATTTCCTGCGGCATATGTTGCCTTGAGGGCCTGTGACACACTTCATATCGCCCTACACGGGACAAAATCGTTGCTAGAGAGTGCCGTAGACTTTTAGTACGTACTGTTGCGTGGTGGATAGACGAATACATGGAGCACCAAGAGGTCACTCATGCAGCCCTTCGTACTGAAGCACGCAATCCCCGCCGAGCGGTCGTCGGCCAGTGTTCCCTACGCCTATAGCGCGGCCCTGCAGTTGAATGTCCTCTCCGACGGCCGTCCGGCCATCGCCGACCGGGCGGTGCTGCTGGCGACCGGCACGACCACGTCCACAGCCGGCTCCAAGACGCACTTCGACGACTGACCTGCACACATATCGATGACGGTACTCATCCTGACCTGTCGCCAGGATGTCACTGCCGACTTGGTGGTGGCGGAGCTGCGCGAACAAGGCGTCCCTCTGGTGCGTTTCGATCCGGCCGACCTTCCGGATCGGGCCGCCCTGTCGGTCGAATTCGACCGTGGCGACTTCACGGGATTTCTGTCGACCGAGGGACGCCTCGTCAGCATCCACGGTGTGCGGTCCATCTGGGTGCGCCGGCCGGGGCGGCCGGCGGCCCACGCGCCGAATCCGTCGGAGTGGCTGACGGCCGAGTGCGGACAGGCCCTGTACGGGATGCTCTACGCGACAACGGCACGCTGGATGAACCATCCCGCGGCCGCCGAACCGGCCCGGCACAAACCCTTCCAGTTGCGGGTCGCCCAGCACAGCGGTTTCGCCGTGCCCTCGACTCTCGTCACCACCTATCCGCGCGCTGCGCGTGATTTCGCCGTCCGGTACTCGGACATCGTGGTGAAATCCGCCTCCGGTCCGCCGTCCGTCGATCCGCCGGTCGCGCTGCCTACCACCCGTATCGGACCGGACACGGATTTCTCCGATGTCGCGGCCGCGGCGACCCTTCTTCAGCGCTACATTCCCAAAGCGGCGGACATCCGGCTGATCTGCGTCGGCAGCCAGTTATTCGCCGCTCGCAAGACCGCCGCCTCCGGCCAGGTGGATGGGCGCTATGGCTGTCATGGACACCGCTGGGAACCCGTGGATGTGCCCGCCAGAATCGCGCGCTCGGTGCATGAGTACATGACGCTCACCGGTCTCGCCTACGGGGCCTTCGACTTCGCCGAGGACGCCGAGGGCGGGTGGTGGTTCCTGGAGTGCAACCAGGGGGGTCAATTCGGCTTCGTCGAGCTCGAGACCGGTCAGCCCATCGCGGCGGCGGTCGCGTCCTGGCTGGCGGCCCCGGACGCCGCGCCGCGCTGAGGGCGGGCCCCGCCGCGTATCCGCCCCCTCGGCCACACACGGTCACGGCCGGTGACACGGAGGAGGGCGCCCCCGGCCGTGGCCGGGCGGCGCGGGCCGGAGGGCGCCCTGGCGGGCCGGGTACTGCGCCGGACCGGTCCGCCGGTCGTATGGTGAAGTGAGAGTCCGCGCCACCCATGGGTTCCAGTCCGCGCGGGAGGTTCCGATGACCGTCGCCGAGAGCATTCGCCACCCGACGGACGCGTCCCGCTATGTGCCGATCGCCGAGCACGGTCTGCTCGGCGACCTGCGCACCGCCGCGCTCGTGGACACGCGCGGCACCATCGACTGGTACTGCCCGGTCCGGTTCGACGCCCCCAGTGTGTTCGCGTCGATCCTCGACGCCGACCGCGGCGGTTCCTTCCGGCTCACACCCGAGGTGCCCGCCCGGACGAAGCAGTTCTACTTCCCGGACACCAACATCCTCATCACCCGCTTCTTCGCGGACGACGGGGTCGCCGAGGTCCAGGACTTCATGCCGATCGTGGACGACTCGCGCGAGGCGGACCGGCACCGGCTGATCCGCCGGGTGCTGTGCGTCCGCGGATCGCTGCCCTTCACCGCCCGGGTGGCGCCCCGGTTCGACTACGGCCGGCAGTCGCACACGGTGCACACCGACAAGGGGCTCACGATCTTCGAGTCCCCTGAGCTGTCGCTCGCGCTGACCTCCGGCGTCACCGTGGAGATCGACGGACCCGATGCGGTGTCCACGTTCAAGCTGGTCGAGGGCGAGGCCGCGGTGTTCGCGCTGGACCGGATCGGCGATGCGGTGCAGCCGCGGCACTGCCCGCGGGCGGAGGCGGAGGAGCTGTTCGACGCCACCGTGCGCTACTGGCGCCGCTGGCTCGCGCAGTCCCGCTACCGCGGGCGGTGGCGGGAGATGGTGCACCGCTCGGCGCTCACCCTCAAGCTGCTCACCTACGCGCCGACCGGCGCCATCGTGGCGGCCCCGACGACCAGCCTGCCCGAGCAGATCGGCGGCGAGCGCAACTGGGACTATCGATACCTCTGGGTCCGCGATGCCGCGTTCTGCATCTACGCGCTGCTGAGACTGGGCTTCACCCAGGAGGCCGAGGCGTTCGTGCGCTTCCTGTCCGAGGGCATCACCCTGGGGGACGGCCCCGGCGGCCCGCTGCAGATCATGTACGGCATCGACGGCCGCAGCGAGATCCCCGAGCAGATGCTCCCCCATCTGGAGGGGCATCTGGGCTCGTCCCCGGTCCGGATCGGCAACGCGGCGGTCCACCAGCTCCAGCTGGACATCTACGGGGCGCTGGTGGACTCCCTCTACCTCTACGACAAGTGGGGGCAGCCGCTGTCCAGCGACCACTGGGACGCCGTGTGCAAGCTGGTCGGCTGGGTGTGCGACAACTGGGACCGGCCCGATATGAGCGTCTGGGAGACCCGCGCCGGTCCACAGCACTTCCTGTACTCGCAGCTGATGTGCTGGGTCGCGATCGAGCGGTCGATGCGCATCGCCCGCCACCGCGGGCTGCCCGCGGACATGTCCCGCTGGTCGGCGGCGCGCGATGACATCTACCGCCGGATCATGCGCCGCGGCTGGTCGCCGCGGCGGCGCGCCTTTGTGCAGCGCGAGGGCGAGGAGGTGCTCGACGCCTCGCTGCTGATGATGCCGCTGTCGAAGTTCATCTCCCCCACCGACCCCAAGTGGCTGTCCACCCTGGACGCGCTGGGCGAGGAACTGGTGGCCGATTCGCTGGTGTACCGCTACGACCCCACGGTGAGTCCGGACGGGCTGCGCGGTGCGGAGGGCACCTTCTCGATCTGCTCCTTCTGGTACGTCGAGGCGCTGTCCCGGGCCGGCCGGGTGGACGAGGCGCGGCTGGCCTTCGAGAAGATGCTCACCTACGCCAACCATGTCGGGCTGTACGCCGAGGAGATCGGCCGCACCGGTGAGCAGATCGGCAACTTCCCGCAGGCGTTCACCCATCTCGCGCTCATCAGCGCCGCGTTCAACCTCGACCGGGCCCTGGGCTGACGGCGCGGGCACGCGTCCCGGCGGGGTCACGCCCCCCGGCGGGGTCACCGGCGACCGACGGGGTCCTCGGCCAGGACCCGGGCCATGGTGCGCTCGGCCAGGGCGGTGATGGTGACGAACGGATTGACGCCGATGGAGCCCGGGATGAGGGAGCCGTCGGTCACGTAGAGCCCGTCGTAGCCGGTCACCCGGCCGTATGCGTCGGTGGCCCGGCCCAGGACGCAGCCGCCCAGCGGGTGGTAGCAGAAGTCGTCGGCGAAGGCCCGGGTGTCGCCGAAGAGGTCATAGCGGTAGATCGTGACATTGGCGGAGTTGACGCGGTCGAAGAGCGCCTTGGCCGCGGCCACGGAGGGCGCGCTCTGGGCGCGGGTCCAGTTGAGTACGGTGGTGTCCTTCGCCGCGTCGTAGGTGAAGGTGCCACGCTCGGGGTTCCGGGTGATGGCCAGGTAGAGGCTGGCCCAGGTCTCGAGGCCGGCCGGCAGCGGGGCGATCTCGGCGAAGACCGGATTGGTGGGGTTGGACCAGTCGTCGATCGCCATCACCGGGATGGTGGACTGATGGGCACCGGTCGGGTTCCACACGTGATTGGCGCGGCCGAGCATGACATTTCCGTTGCCGCCCCAGCCCCGGCCGACCTCGGCGCTCAGCTCGGGGAGGGCGCCGGTCTCGCGGGCGCGCAGCAGGAGTTCGGTGGTGCCGAGGCTGCCCGCGCCGAGGAAGAGCGAACCGCAGGTGATCTCGTCGGTGGCGACGACGGCGCCGGTGGTGTCGACGCGGTCCACGGTGAGGACATAGGTGCCGTCCGGGGCCCGCCGCAGGGCTCGGGCGCGGCTCAGCGTCTGCAGGGTGACCTGGCCGGTGCCGAGCGCGGCGGCGAGATAGGTCTTGTCGAGGCTGCGCTTGCCGAAGTTGTTGCCGTAGATGACCTCTTGGGCGAGCGCGGACTTGGTCGCCGTTCCGTCGGCCTCGCGCCGCATGTAGTCGAAGTCGTAGACGTTGGGCACGAAGACGGTCTTCAGCCCCGCCCTGGCGGCCTGGGCGCGGGCGACCCGGGCGTAGGTGTACCACTCCGTGGCCTCGAACCACGCGGAGGGCACGGTGGTGGCGCCGAGCATGCGGTTGGCCAGCGGGAAGTACGTGTCGTACATCGGGTCCGCGGCCACCTGCGGCAGCATCTGCTCGAAGTACGAGCGCGGCGGGGTGACCGCGATACCGCCGTTGACCAGCGAGCCGCCGCCGACCCCGCGGCCCACGTAGACGGACATGCCGGGGTAGCGGACGCGGTCCAGGACGCCGGGATAGGGGGTGATGTCCTTGTTGATGACGTCCAGCCACAGGAAGGTGGACAGGGGTGCCTCGGTTCTCGACTTGAACCACATGGAGCGCTGGTCGGGGGCGGTCATCGAACAGTGGACCCGGCCGTCGGGGCCCGGGGCGTCCCATAACCGCCCCATCTCCAGGACGAGCGTTCTTATCCCCGCCTCGCCGAGCCGGAGCGCGGCCACGGCGCCGCCGTAGCCGGAGCCGATGACGACGGCGGGGAAGTGGTCGGCGCTCCCGGCGGCCGCCGCCGGGGTGAGGCCGATACGGGTGAGGCCGAGGGCCGCCGCGCTCTGCAGGGCGGCAAGACCAAGAATGTGACGGCGCGTCAGATTTGCTGTCATGGCGGCATGATGGGCGGAATCGCCGGAACTCGCCATGGCGAGACACAAGGTCTTTTTCGACCCCGAGGGCAGGCGAAGTTCTCGTTATTTATCGTTTGATCTCGCAGCCGCGCCCCTCCCAGGGAAGGACACCGCCCGTGAAGATCGCTCGTATCGAGACATTCCTGGCCCCGCCGCGCTGGATGTTCGTCCGGGTGGAGACCGACGAGGGGGTGGTCGGCTGGGGCGAGCCGGTGGTCGAGGGGCGGGCCGAGCCGGTCCGCGCCGCGGTCGAGGTGCTCACCGAGTATCTGATCGGCCAGGACCCCATGCGGATCGAGGACCACTGGCAGGTGATGACCAAGGGTGGCTTCTACCGTGGCGGACCGGTCCTCTCCAGCGCCGTCTCCGGGCTCGACCAGGCGCTGTGGGACATCAAGGGCAAGCACTACGGCGTACCGGTGTACCAGCTGCTCGGCGGTCCGGTGCGGGAGCGGATCCGCGCGTACGCCTGGATCGGCGGCGATGAGCCCGAGGAGATCCGCGACGCGCTCACCGCGCAGATCGAGGCGGGGTTCACCGCCGTCAAGATGAACGGCTGCGGCCGGATGACCCCGGTCGCCACCCGGGCGGAGATACGCGCGGCGGTGCGCCGCGCCGAGACCGCCCGTGAGGTCCTCGGCGACGACCGCGACTTCGGCCTCGACTTCCACGGCCGGGTCTCCCCCGCCAACGCCCGGCGGCTGCTGCCGCTGCTCGCCGAGGCGGCGCCGCTGTTCGTCGAGGAGCCGGTGCTCTCCGAGCACATGGACATCGTCCCGGACCTGGTGAACGCCTCCCCCATCCCCATCGCGCTCGGTGAGCGCCTGTACTCGCGGCGCGAGTTCATCGCCCCGCTGCGAGCCGGGGTGGCCATCCTGCAGCCCGATATCTCGCATGCGGGCGGCATCTCCGAGCTGCGGCGCATCGCCGCCCTCGCCGAGCCCCACGGCGCCCAGCTCGCCCCGCACTGCCCGCTCGGGCCGGTGGCGCTCGCCGCCAGTCTGCAGCTGGCCTTCACCACCCCGAACTTCCTCATCCAGGAGCAGAGCATCGGCATCCACTACAACCAGGGCGCCGAACTCCTGGACTACGTGGCCGATCCGGAGCCCTTCCGGTTCACCGCCGGGCAGCTGTCGCGCACCGACCGCCCGGGGCTCGGGATCGAGGTGGACGAGGCCGCGGTGCGCACCGCCGACCGCCGCGGCCACGCGTGGCGGAATCCGGTGTGGCGCCATGCGGACGGCTCGCTCGCCGAGTGGTGAGCCCGGTCCCGCGCGGGGTGGTGGCTGAGCCGTCGCCGCTGGCTCCCGGCTCCACCCCCACCGATCCCAGCGTCTAAGCGGCGGTTCGGGTCCATGTACAGCGCCACCCGGCGCGGTCGCGGGGCCACTCTGCGTATCCCCGGCGACCATGGACGAGAGGACCGGTTGCCGTGCCGCGCGCCATCCACGAGAACTCGATCACACCCCGGGCGTCCCACGTGGTGGGCGGCAGTAGGGTTCGCCGACAAGCGTGTGTTGGTAACGGGCAGGTAGAAGGGATCGGGCATGTTCCGCAAGGTGCTGGTCGCCAATCGTGGTGAGATCGCCATTCGCGCCTTCCGCGCCGGCTATGAGCTGGGCGCGAGAACCGTCGCCGTTTTCCCGCACGAGGACCGCAACTCACTGCACCGGCTGAAGGCCGACGAGGCGTACGAGATCGGTGAGCCGGGCCATCCGGTGCGGGCCTATCTCTCCGTCGAGGAGATCATCCGCGCGGCGCGCAAGGCGGGCGCGGACGCGGTGTACCCCGGATACGGCTTCCTGTCCGAGAACCCCGATCTCGCACGCGCGTGCGAGGAGGCGGGGATCACGTTCGTGGGGCCCAGCGCGCAGATCCTGGAGCTCACCGGGAACAAGGCACGCGCGGTGGCCGCGGCCCGTGCGGCCGGGGTGCCGGTGCTGGGCTCCTCCGAGCCGTCGACCGATGTGGACGAGCTGGTCCGGGCCGCGGACGAGCTCGGATTCCCGGTGTTCGTCAAGGCCGTCGCCGGTGGTGGCGGGCGCGGGATGCGCAGGGTCGAGAGCCGGGAGACGCTGCGCGAGTCCATCGAGGCGGCGGCGCGGGAGGCCGAGTCCGCCTTCGGCGATGCCACGGTCTTCCTGGAGAAGGCGGTGGTGGAGCCCCGCCATATCGAGGTGCAGATCCTCGCCGACGGCGAGGGCGATGTCATCCATCTGTTCGAGCGCGACTGTTCGGTGCAGCGGCGCCACCAGAAGGTGATCGAGCTGGCTCCCGCGCCCAACCTCGATCCGGAGCTAAGGGCCCGGATCTGCGAGGACGCGGTGAAGTTCGCCCGGGAGATCGGCTATCGCAACGCCGGTACGGTGGAGTTCCTCCTCGACCGCGACGGCCGCCATGTGTTCATCGAGATGAATCCGCGGATCCAGGTCGAGCACACGGTGACCGAGGAGATCACCGATGTGGACCTCGTCCAGTCGCAACTGCGGATCGCCGCCGGTCAGACACTGTCCGACCTCGGGCTCTCCCAGGACACCATGTATCTGCGGGGTGCGGCGCTGCAGTGCCGGATCACCACCGAGGACCCGGCCAACGGCTTCCGCCCGGACACCGGGATGATCAGCGCGTACCGCTCCCCGGGCGGATCGGGCATCCGGCTTGACGGTGGCACCACCCACTCCGGTGCGGAGATCAGCGCCCACTTCGACTCGATGCTGGTCAAGCTGACCTGCCGGGGGCGGGACTTCGCCACCGCGGTCGGCCGCGCCCGGCGCGCGGTGGCCGAGTTCCGCATCCGCGGGGTGTCCACCAACATCCCCTTCCTCCAGGCGGTGCTGGACGATCCGGACTTCCGGGCCGGGCAGGTCACCACGTCGTTCATCGAGCAGCGGCCGCATCTGCTGACGGCGCGTCACTCCGCCGACCGCGGAACCAAGTTGCTCACCTATCTCGCCGACATCACGGTGAACAAGCCCCATGGCGAGCGGCCCCATCTGATCGACGCGACCACCAAGCTTCCCCCGGTGCCGGACACCGAGCCGCCCGCCGGCTCCAAGCAGCTCCTCACCGAGCTGGGCCCGGAGGGGTTCGCGCGCCGGCTGCGCGAGTCGCCCACCATCGGTGTCACCGACACCACCTTCCGGGACGCGCACCAGTCGCTGCTGGCCACCCGGGTCCGCAGCAAGGACCTGCTGGCCGTGGCCCCGGTGGTGGCGCGGACCGTGCCGGAACTGCTGTCGCTGGAGTGCTGGGGCGGGGCCACCTACGACGTGGCGCTGCGCTTCCTCGCCGAGGACCCCTGGGAGCGGCTGGCCAAGCTGCGCGAGGCGGTGCCCAACATCTGTCTGCAGATGCTGCTGCGCGGCCGCAACACCGTGGGCTACACGCCGTACCCGACCGAGGTGACCACCTCCTTCGTACGGGAGGCCACGGCCACCGGGATCGACATCTTCCGGATCTTCGACGCGCTGAACGACATCGGGCAGATGCGGCCCGCGATCGACGCGGTGCGGGAGACCGGCTCGGCCGTCGCCGAGGTGGCGCTCTGCTACACCTCCGACCTGTCCGATCCCTCGGAGCGGCTCTACACCCTCGACTACTATCTGCGGCTCGCCGAGCAGATCGTGGACGCGGGCGCGCATGTGCTGGCCATCAAGGACATGGCGGGGCTGCTGCGCGCACCGGCCGCGGCGAAGCTGGTCTCCGCGCTGCGCCGGGAGTTCGACCTGCCGGTGCACATCCACACCCATGACACCGCGGGCGGTCAGCTCGCCACCTATCTCGCGGCGGTCCAGGCCGGTGCGGACGCGGTGGACGGCGCGGTGGCCTCCATGGCGGGCACCACCTCCCAGCCGTCGCTGTCGGCGATCGTGGCCGCCACCGACCACTCCGACCGGCCGACCGGTCTCGACCTCGAGGCGATCGGCGGCCTGGAGCCGTACTGGGAGGCCGTACGCAAGATCTACGCACCGTTCGAGGCGGGCCTCGCCGCGCCGACCGGGCGGGTGTACCACCATGAGATCCCCGGTGGTCAGCTGTCCAATCTGCGCACCCAGGCCATCGCGCTCGGCCTCGGCGACCGCTTCGAGGACATCGAGGCGATGTACACCGCCGCGGACCGGATCCTGGGTCATCTGGTGAAGGTCACCCCGTCGTCGAAGGTGGTCGGCGATCTCGCGCTGCACCTGGTGGGGGCGGGGGTGTCGCCGGAGGACTTCGAGGCGCGGCCGGGCCGGTACGACATCCCGGACTCGGTCATCGGCTTCCTCCGCGGCGAGCTGGGCAATCCGCCGGGCGGCTGGCCCGAGCCGTTCCGCGGCAAGGCGCTGGAGGGCCGCGCCGCCGCCAAGCCGGTGGCCGCGGAGCTGTCCGCGGAGGACCGGGAGCAGTTGGAGAAGGATCCGCGGGCCACGCTGAACCGGCTGCTGTTCCCCGGCCCGACCAAGGAGTTCGAGGCGCAGCGGCAGGCCCATGGTGACACCAGCGTGCTGGACAGCAAGGACTTCTTCTACGGGCTGCGCCCGCGGCAGGAGTACACGGTGGACCTCGAGCCGGGTGTCCGGCTGCTGATCGAACTGGAGGCCATCGGCGACGCCGACGAGCGCGGTATGCGCACGGTGATGGCCTCGCTGAACGGCCAGTTGCGCCCGGTCCAGGTGCGGGACACCTCGGCGGCCTCCGATGTGCCGGCCACCGAGAAGGCCGACCGGAGCAACCCCGGCCATGTGGCGGCGCCCTTCGCGGGTGTGGTGACGCTGGCGGTGGCCGAGGGCGACCAGGTGGAGGCCGGTGCCACCATCGGCACGATCGAGGCGATGAAGATGGAGGCCACCATCGCGGCCCCGAAGAGCGGGACCGTGTCGCGCATCGCCATCAACACGATTCAGCAGGTGGAGGGCGGCGATCTGCTGGTCGCCCTGAACTGAGCCGGGAACACCTCCTGCCACGAGCCGCCGTCACCGGCCCCCCGGCCCTCGGGTCAGGGGCGGCCGGGGGCGGCGGCTTCGTATGCCCGCAGAAAGGTGTCCACCGCGGCTCGGGCGACCGTGCGGGTCTCGGCCGTGGAGACCTTGCGGGTGCCCAGCCGGGACCGCATCTCCATGGGGCCGGTGAGCAGTGCGAGCAACTGCTCCGCGGCCTGCGCCGGATCACCTGGCCGCAGCCGTCCGGACAGCGACAGCCTGGCCAGCCGGTCCGCCAGCGCCTCACCGAGCCGGATGGCCGTACGCCCCTGGACGGTCTCGATCAGATCGGGGAAGTCGGCCGCCTGGGCGTAGGTGAGCCGCCGCAGGGCGCGGGAACGCTCACCGCAGCACACCTGGAGCATCCGGTACGCCATGTCCTCCAGGGCGGCGCGCAGATCGTCGCCGGGCTCGCGCAGCCGCTCGACGACGGCGAGGTTCTCGGCCATCACGGCGTCTGCAGCGGCCTCGATGGCATGGCGGAACAGGGTCTCCTTGTCGGTGAGGTGGTTGTAGACCGTGGGCTTGGCGACCCCCGCCTCATTCGCGATCTCCTGGACACACGACTGTCCGTACCCCCGGCGCGCGAAGACGGTGAACGCGGCGTCAAGGATCGCCTGCCGCTTGTCGATACGCCCTCGCGGAACCTTCCGCCCGGACGGGGCTGTCACTGCCGTCATCCGCGCATCGTATCCCACGACGCTCCGAATTGAACTCCTCGGTTCAAGAATCCCAACCCCCTTGTTCATTGACTGGTCCGGCCATTAATTTGAACTCACGAGTTCACCAACGGAGGGAACCACCCATGCTGGTCAATGTGTTGCGGTTCAGCTTCAAGGACGGCACGACGGAGCAGGAGAAGGCCGAGGTGCTGGCGTTGATGCGCCGCACGGGCGCGGTGGAGGCGGTCTCGTTCTCCGCCGCCGGCCAGTTCCTCGGCGACTCCGCCGAGGGCTTCACCCACGCCTACTGCGCGGCGGTGACCGATCTGGAGGCACTGGACCGGTATCTGCACGACCCGGTGCACATCGCGGGCGACGACGAGATCCTTCCCCATATCGCGAAGCTCTCGGCGTTCCAGCTGTCGGACGACATGGACCCCACCCTCGGCGAACGGGTCATGGGCATGCATCTGAAGAAGGTGGCGACGTACCCGCGGTGGGGTCAGGCGCTCGACGCGATCTCGGACCTCGGGGGTCCGTCCGGAAGCTCTTCCACCGGCTGATCCTCGGGCCGCCGCGGGGCGGATCGACCGGGCAGCCTGGTGGCCAGCAGCGCACCGGCCGCGGCCACGGCCGCGAGGACCGTCAGCGCGGGTCCCATCGCCGAGAGGAAGACATCGGCCGCCCAGCGCGGCCCGTCGCCGGGCGGCCGTCCGCCCGTGCCGTCCCGCCCGGCCATGCTCATCAGCGTGGTCGCGGCCGCGACCCCCAGCGCGGGCCCGATGTTCATGGCGGTCTGCTGGAGTCCGCCCGCCACCCCGGCGGTGTCCACGGACGCGTCCCGCACGACGACGGTGGTCGCGGTGACCATCACGGTGGCGAAACCCGCGCCCAGCAGGAGAAAGCAGCCACCGATCGCCTCGGCGCCCGAGCCCCGGCCCAGACGGGACATCAGCAGCACACCGGCCACCACCAGAACCATCCCCGCCACCGCCGTCCGGCGGGGCCCCTGACGGCGGGTCAGCATCGCCGCCACCGGCGCGCCCAGCACCATCATCACCGCGAGCGGCAGCGCCCGCAGCCCGCTGTCGAGCGGATCCAGCGCGAGCACGTCCTGCAAGTAGTACGTGCCGAGGAACAGCGCCCCGAACAGTGCGGCCGACGCGGCCACCAGCACACCGAGCGCCGGGCCCGCGGTATCCGACCGCAGCACACCCGGCGGCACCAGCGGATCCCCCGTCCGGCGCTCATGCCGTACGAAGGCGCCTCCGGCCGCCACGGCGCATCCGAGCCCGAGCGCGGTCGCCACCGTCCAGCCGGTCTCGGGGACGCCGACGAGCGTGTGCACCAGCCCGGCCAGCGCCACCGCGAGCAGGCCCGCACCCGGCAGATCGAGCCGCGGCCGGGCGGACTCACGGGGCGTCGCCGGGGCGCGGACGGCGGGTGCCGAAGGGGCCTGGACGGCGAGCGCCGCCAGACCCATGGCGAGGGCGGGCGCGACATTGACGAAGAACACCGCCCGCCACCCCAGATGGGTGGTCAGCGCCCCGCCAACCAGCGGACCGGCCACGGCCGCCAGCCCGATGGCGCCGGTCCGCACGGCGACCGGCCCGCCGATCCGGTCGGGCGGATACGCGGCCCGCAGCATCCCGAGGGTGGCGGGTTGCAGCAGCGCCCCGAAAACCCCTGGGCGACCCGCAGTCCGATCACCCAGCCGATGCCACCCGCGAGCCCGATGCCCGCCGAGGCGGCACCGAAGCCCAGCATCCCGATGGCGAAGACGCGCCGATGGCCGTAGCGGTCGCCGAGGCGGCCCGCGAAGACCAGCAGACTCGCCACGGCGATCAGATATCCGGTGCTGGTCCACTGCACCTGGGCGAATGTGGCGTTCAGGTCCCGTTGCAGCCGGGGCTGGGCGACCGTCAGCACGGTGCCGTCCAGGGCGACGATCACGGCTCCGGTGACGCTCGCGACGAGGGTGAGGCGCCGTCCGCGCGGGCAGTCGTGACGGAACATCAGCTCGAACATGCCGCGGTTGGTCAGCGCGAAGTCGAGCCAGCTCCGCGCCAGCGCCGTCAACTGCTCACGGGGATCGCCCTCATGGGCGGCGATCGCCGCACCGGCCTGCGCGGCCAGGCTCTCGAAGCCACGGCGCGCGATGGCGGACAGCAGGGACAGATGCGTCGGGAAGTACCGCCGCGGCGCGCCGTGGGACACCCCGGCCCGACGGGCGATCTCCCGCGGCGAAAGGGCCGTAGACACTGTCTACGGGTTCATAAGAACGAACAAACGCTCAAGATGGGGGACATAGATGCCGCCATATGCACCAGAAGGAGGCAGATTTGTTCAGCTACCTGAACCTATTCTCGGGTAAAGAACTGCCCGTGAGCCTTGACGGTCCATTTGGTCCGGTCCAATCTGCGTGGTGCGCCATGAGCACGCCACTCCTTTACCGGATCAGGAAGGAAGTCAACGACCATGGCAGAAAACCCCGCTCCCCACCCGTTGAGCCGCCGCCGGGTCCTCGGTTCGATGGCCGCGGCAGCCGTCGGAACGCCGATCGCCCTCGGGCAGCTGACCTCGGGCGCCACCCCGGCCTCCGCCGCCTCCCGCGCCGCGGCCGCGCAGTTGCTCTGGCATCCTGACCCGTCCGGCGACGGGCTCAAGGCGTTCGAGGGCATCGAGGCCGACCGCGGCGGCGCCCACCCGGACCGGAAGTACGTGCTCGTCGAGGGCGGTGACCACTACCGCTTCAACATCTGGAAGGACGACCGGGACACCACCGGTGGCGGCGACCGCCAGCGCACCGAGTCCAAGGGCATGGTGCAGGGCGGCTCCACCGTGAAGATGCGCGACGGTGAGACATGGAGCCTCAGCTACGAGATGTTCATGCCCACCTCGCTGCACGGCACCAGCAAGTTCACCCACATCTTCCAGACCAAGACCCCGGTGGACAACGGCGGTCCGTACATCACCCTGGACCTCGGCCGCAGCGGCAGCACGGAGACGCTGCGGGCCCGTGCGTACGCCAACTCCGGCTCACCGGACATCGCCTCGACGGACCTCGCGCCGCTGCGCAACAAGTGGATCACCATCGAGTGGACGTTCACCATCGGCTCGAACGGCAAGGCGGCCTTCGTGGCCCGCAACGGCACCGGGTCCGGCGCCCCGGTGGCGGTCCAGGGCAGCATGTCCAATGTGAAGATGCCCGACCAGGACGACTACCAGCGGCCCAAGTGGGGCATCTACCGCTCGGTCGAAAGCGCCTCGTCGGACATCCTCGACACCTATCTGCTGTTCCGGAACTTCCGGGCGTCCAAGTCATAGCCGACGGTCCCTCTCGCGGCGCGGCACG
Organism: Streptomyces rugosispiralis; assembly: GCF_024505145.1. Classification (GTDB taxonomy): domain Bacteria; phylum Actinomycetota; class Actinomycetes; order Streptomycetales; family Streptomycetaceae; genus Streptomyces; species Streptomyces rugosispiralis. The sequence continues at coordinate 805,425 of NZ_JANIAA010000001.1, forward strand.
CCCGCGGCGGTGGCGTGGGCCCGGTGGCGCCCCGGCCCCGCGTCACCGATCGCCGGACGTCGGCAGATGGCGGGCCACGGAGGCGTTGAGCCGCTCCAGGTAGTCCGTCAGCCGGGCGAGGTCCTCGTCCGGCCAGTCCGCGATGGCCTCGCCCAGCAGCCGGGTCCGCCGGGCGGCCGCCAGGCCGACATGGCGGCGCCCGGTGTCGGTCAGCGCCACCCTCCGTATCCGCCGGTCCACGGTGTCCCGCACCCGGGTCACCAGGCCCGCCGCCACCAGCCGGTCCACGACGCGCACGGCGCGGGCCCGGTCGGACAGCAGCAGGGCGGCGATGTCGGACACGGTGGGCGGGGGTGGGGAGCTGGCCTCGACGAAGCGCAGCACCCGGTAGCCGGTCGGGGTGACACCGGCGGGCAGCCCGCCCAGGAAGCGCTCCCGCACCAGCGGTCCGTACAGCCCGTGGCGGGCGTGGCGCAGTTCCTGCAGCACCGCGTCCAGCCCGCGCAGTTCCTCATCCCGATCGTTCACGGACACCAGCCTGCGGCGCCGCCACCGCCGCTGGCAACGCACATCCGCCACCGTCCACCGAGATGGTTGTCGGGGTTCGCCGTCCGGTCGTCCGCCGGTAGCCCGCCGTGTCGCGCTGTTCACGGCGCCGCGGTGTCAGGCGACGGCGGGTGCGTGGGAGCTTCGCCCCATGACGACGACACCGAAGAACACGGCCACCACATCGGCAGCGTCGGCCACCAGACCGGCGACGGCGGCCACCATGTCCACCACGTCCCGGGTGAGCCGCCGGGGGCTGCTGGGCGTGGCGGGCGCCGCGGCGGCCGGTGCGGGCACGTATCTGTCCCAGCAGGAGGCGGTGGCGGCCTCGCCGGTGCTGTGGACCCGGCCGGAGGGGTCCGGGATGCCACCGGTGAGCGGGCTGCATCTGCAGTTCGGGGCCGACGCCGCCCGGGAGGTCGTGGCCTCCTGGCAGACACCGGTCCCGGTGAAACGGCCGCGTGTCATGCTCGGCACCCCGGCCCATGGCATGGGCACCGAGGTCTCCGCGCGGACCACCTTCTACCGGGACGCCAAGTCCGGGCAGAGCATATATGTCCACCACGCCCGGCTGAGCCGGCTGCGCCCCGGCACGGACTACGTCTACGCCGCCGTCCACGACGGGGCGACACCGGAGGCCGGGTCGTTCCGCACCGGGCCGGGCGGCCGGGCGCCGTTCACCTTCACCAGCTTCGGCGACCAGGGCACGCCCACGGTGGGCAAGCTGAACGGGCCCAAGCCGCCGAAGATCACCGAGAAGCTCATCTATCTCAACGACAACCTCGGCTCGCCGTACGCCAACGACGTGACCACCGCCGTCGAGCGGGTCGCGCCCCTGTTCCACCTCATCAACGGCGATCTGTGCTACGCCAACCTGTCCGAGGACCGGCTGCGCACCTGGGCGGACTGGTTCGACATGACCAGCCGTTCCGCACGGTTCCGGCCGTGGATGCCCGCGGCCGGCAACCACGAGAACGAGCTGGGCAACGGGCCGATCGGATTCGCCGCCTACCAGTCGTACTTCGCCCTGCCCGGCAACGGCGGCGACGACGAGACCCAGGGGCTGTGGTACGCCTTCACCGTCGGTTCGGTGCGCGTCGTGAGCCTGGCCAACGACGACGTGGCCCTTCAGGACGCCGGGAACACCTATGTGCGGGGCTACTCCGGCGGTGCCCAGCGGCGCTGGCTGGAGGCCGAGCTCACCCGGGCCCGGACCGACCGGGACATCGACTGGATCGTGGTCGTCATGCACCAGGTGGTCGTCTCCACGGCGGACCACCCGGGCAACGGCGCCGACCTCGGCATCCGTCAGGAGTGGCTGCCGCTCTTCGACAAGTACGGCGTCGACCTGGTCGTCTGCGGCCATGAACACCACTACGAGCGCTCCCACCCGATCCGCGGCCGGGAGCCCAACGACACGATGACGCCGACCCCCGCCGCCACCCGTACCGATCTGGTGGACACCGGCAAGGGGACGGTGCACATGGTCATCGGTGGCGGTGGCACCTCGGTCCCGTCGATGGACGTCCTGTTCGACACCCCGCGGTGCAATGTCATCACCGGTGTCGGCGACACCGGTGCGAACGGCCACAAGACCCCGGTCTATGTGACGGAGGCGGCCCCGTGGTCTGCCGTGCGCGACCGGGTGAACCCGTACGGCTTCGCCGCGTTCACCGTCGACCCCGGCACCGAGCCGGGCGGCCCCACCACCATGTCGGTGACCTACTACGCGGTCACCGGGCTCTACGGCCGTATCGAGCCCGTGGACACCTTCACGCTCCGGCGGACCCGTAGCGACGGTGAGCGACGCCGCTGACGGCGAGCCGCCCCGATACGGGCATGGGGTGATCCATTTCGGGAACGCGGGAGGGCATGCAGACGCTGAACCGATGGGAACGGGCGATAGAGCGCTGGGAGGCATCGCTGCTCGCCAAGGTGGTCCGCAGCGAGCCCGTCGAACTCCTCGGCGCGCTGAAACGTGAATGCGACAGCCACACCGTGGTGTGCGGACCGACCCGGGTGGTCGTGCCCAACGTCTATGACGTCGAGCTCGCCGACGCGGTGCACGAGGAGCTCACCCGGCGTGGCTGTCATGTGGGGCAGGAGCTGACGGACCAGCTCATGCGCCACGCGGAGGACAAGGGCTATGAGTGGGCCGGCCCGCTCACCGTGCACGTGTCCCGGTCCGACCGGGTGCCCAACGGCAGGTACCGGGTGGTGGGCCGGCCCATGACCCATATCCGCGCGGACACGTTCGCCGACGCGACGGCCTAGCGCGTCAGCGGGGCAGCCGCCCCGGGTCGGTGGCCCAGCCGGTGTCGGGCCGGTCGGCCAGGTCGAAGGAGAGCGAGCCGCCCTGGCGCACGACGGAGCCGTCGAGCCATGACGTGTCGTGCGGCCGGCCGTTCACCCGCACCGCCCGCACATAGGGGCGGGTGTCGGACGCGTCCGGGGCGTCGATGGTCAGGGCGCGCCGCTGCCCCGCCGGGGCGATCGCCGCGCGGGGGAAGAGCGGACCGGTGAGCAGTGCCTCGGCGCGCCCCGGGGCCTGCGGATAGAGGCCGAGCGCCGCGAACACGTACCACGCGGACATCGTGCCCAGGTCGTCGTTGCCGGGCAGCCCCTTCGGCCCGGTGCCGTACACGGTGGTGACGATCTGGCGCACCGTCTCCTGGGTCTTCCAGGGCTGCCCCAGCGCGTTGTAGAGCCAGGGGGCGTGGATGCCCGGTTCGTTGGTGGGGTCGTAGCGGAGCGGATCGCCGCCGCGGACCGACCAGGAGCCGTCGGGCTTGTGGAAGAAGCCGTCCAGCCGGGCCGCCGCCTTGTCCCGGCCGCCCATGGCCTCGGCGAGCCCCTGGACGTCCTGCGGCACCATCCAGGTGTACGTGGCCGCGCTGCCCTGGGCGAAGCCCCGGTCGGACGCCGGGTCGAAGGGGGTCACCCAGGAGCCGTCGCGGTTCCTGGCCTGGATGTACCCCGCCGCGCCGGTGGCCTGGGGGTTGAACACATTGCGCCAGTAGCCGCCGCGCGTGCCGAGCTCGTCGGCCTCCTTGGTGCGGCCGAGCAGCCGGGCCCAGCGGGCGAGCGCGTCATCGGCGACGGAGTCCTCCAGGGTCTCCGCGGCGCCGCCCCAGCAGTGGCAGGCGTCCTGTGCGGCGTACCGGGACTCCAGGTACTGGGCGAGGCCGGGGCGCTGGCCCTCGCACTGCCCCGGGCAGCCCTTGTCGGAGAGCCCGTCGGGGTGCGGGACGGTGGCCTGGCGGTAGAGGGAGTCGAAGGCGCCCTTGGCGTCGAAGTTCCGCACCCCCATGGCGTAGAAGGTGGCGAGTGTGGCGGCGGAGGGGTCGCCGGTCATCACATGGGTGGCGCCGCTGATGTGCACCCAGCGGTCCCACACCCCGCCGTTCTGCCGGGCGAAGTTGAGCAGCGACTGGGCGAAGTCCCCGGCGACCTCGGGCTGGAGCAGGGCGAGCAGCTGCACCTGGGCGCGGTACTGGTCCCAGCCGGAGAAGTTGCTGTACTGCGCGGTCTGCCCGCGCTCGACGCGGTGCGGTGTGCCGTCCATGCCCGGGTAGCGGCCGTCGGTGTCGCTGATCAGGTTGGGCTGCTGGAGCGAGTGGTAGAGGGCGGTGTAGAACGCGGTGCGGCGCGGCTCGCTGCCGCCGCTGATCCGGATGGCGCGCAGCCGGCGGTCCCAGGCGGCCCGTCCGGCGGCGGCCACGTCGGCGACGCTCGCCCGGGGCGCTATTTCGGCGCGGAGGTTGGACTCGGCGCCCGCGAGGGAGACGTACGAGATGCCGAGCCGCATCCGGACATCGTTGTCACGCGCGGTGTCGAAGCCCACGTATCCGCCGGAGCCGCGCCCGGCCCGGTCGGCGCCGGTGAGATAGCCCTCGCCGCCGTCGGCGGTGGTGGCGCCGGGTGAGAGCCGGTCGTTCTCCCAGGTGCCCACGGTGGAGAAGGCGCGGTCGAACGAGGCGCTGAAGTGGAGGCGGTAGTAGGTCTTGCGGTTGTTCTCCCCGCCGTTGGCGCGCCGTCCGCAGAACGCGCCGGTGAGCACCCAGCCGGTGACCTTGTGCCGCTCGCGGTCGATCTCGATGTGCGCGTTCTCGCTGCCGTTGAGCGAGTTGGAGGTGCGGAACAGCAGCCGGGCCGGGGCGTCCCGGGGGAAGGAGAAGTCGGCGACACCGGCTCGCTCGCTCACCGCGAGATCGGCGGACGCGCCCGAGTCGAGCCCCACCCGGTAGTGGCCGGGCTCGGCCTTCTCCTTCTCGTGCGAGAAGGTGGCGGCGTACTTCTGGTCCTTGGTGTCGGCTGTGGGAGAGCTGTCGACCTCGCCCACGAACGGCATGATCGGCACATCGCCCGCGGCTCCGGGGTGGCAGCCCGCGCCGTTGACATGGGTGAGGCTGAAGCCCCGGACCCGGGTGGTGTCGTACGCGTAGCCATTCGCCGCCGCGGTGTTGGTCTGGTCGCCGGTGGTGCTGGTCGGGGACCAGGCGATCATGCCGAACGGCAGATTGGCGCCCGGATAGGTGTTGCCACCACCCGCGGAACCGATCAACGGGTCCACGTGGTCGACGGGGTGACGTACCTCGTCGGCCCGTGGTGCCGCGCTCGCCGCGGGGGCCTCGACGAGCGGGGCGAGCAGCGCGCCGACCGCCACCGCCACTCCCCCGCCGGCCAGCGCCGATCGGTGTCCGAGTCTCTTTCGCCGCGTTCTGTGCGTCTCCATCGGGGATCACGCCCTTCCATGTGTCGGGGTGAACCTAGGGCCTGTCTGGGGTTGTGATCTGGGCTCGCGGGGCGTGGCACGTACGCTCGCGGCGTTGCCGAAACGCCCTAGTAGCTCCGCTACGAGGGCCTTCCGGCGCCTTGCGATCGCACGCACCACGCCCCGCTCCCTGATCCAGATCACAACCCCAGACAGGCCCTAGAGGCATACGGTGACGCTGGAGTGAACCGGACGCCGGAGACGGACGGCTGACGGCGGGACCGGTCCCCGGGGCCCCGCTCTACGGTTCCCGCCATGCGGATCACCTGGAGACTCGTCCTCGGCTTTCTCGCCGTCTCGGTCCTCGCGCTCCTGGCCGCCCTGGCGCGTCCGTCGTGGCCCCAGGGGCGGGGCGCCGCCGCGCCGACGGCGTCGCTCACGACCGGGACGGGGACCGAGCGCTGCACCCTGCACATCGCCACCCCGCGGGAGGCGGCGCGCCGGGCGAAGCCGGGGGACACCGTCTGCTTCGACGGCGATCTGTCCCGGCGGCGGCTGGTCATCACCAAGGGCGGGAGCCGGGAGCGCCCGATCGTCTACGCCGGGGGCGGGGACGCCGTGGACGGCATCACCATCGAGGCCGACGACGTGATCGTGGACGGGTTCCGGTCCGTCCGGCCGGAGGCGCCCGGGATCGAGCTGACCGGCCACCGCGTCACCCTGCGGAACAACACCGTGATCGGCCCGAGGGGCGGGGACGGTGACGGCATCCGGTTCTTCGGCGACGATCTGACCATCGCGCACAACACCGTCCGCGACACCGACAACAGCCATGGCCGGCACGCCGACTGCATGCAGACCTTCGCCAGCGACACCCCGCCCAGCCACCGGGTCCGCATCGAGCACAACCGCTGCGAGGACATCGACAACATGTGCCTGATGGCCGAGGGCCCCGACGACGGCGAGGGCGACGGCCACGGCATCACCGGCGACTTCACCATCCGGGGCAACCACTGCGAGACGCTGCGCGCCTCCCAGGCCCTGATGTTCGAGGACGTACGGAACGCCACCATCACCGGCAATGAGTTCGCCACCCCCACCCACCACGCCATCGGCCTCGCCCTCCACTCGACCGGCGCCCGGGTCGACGGCAACACCCTCCACCCCGGTATCCGCTACGAGGTGGGCATCGACGCCTCGTCCCGGGCCGGTTACCGGGGCCCGGAGCCGGGCGGTCCGCCGTAGGAGCCTCTGGGAGGAGGAGCCGGGGGGGAGCGGGGGCGCGGGGTTCTCCCGCTCCCCCCGGGATACGTTCCGCCGCTCCTCCCGGGGCAGACGACGCCCGGTCGCACAGCGGGACGGAGGACGCCCCGTCACACCGCGCCCGCCGCGTCGCGTGCCGCCGCCAGATCCGCCACCAGGCGCTTCTCGACCGGGACCCCGGGGCCGGAGTACTGCCCGGACGGACACACCGGGCCCGTGAAGCCGAGCTCGGTCAGTTGGCCGAGCGCCGCCGACCAGTCGGCCAGCCACTCGGACCCGGGCACGAACCAGGGTTTCCAGTGCCCGCCGACGGCCGCACCGGCCGGTTCGGTACGCACATGGATGGCGTTTCTTGAGGTTGACGATGCCGAGCCGCTCGGCGACCAGCGGCAGGGTGATCCGCGGATCGTCGCCCGCCGGCGCGTCATGGGCGGCGTCCCAGACGACGCGGAAGTGCTGGACCGGCAGACCGTCGAGGAGGTCCATCACTCCCAGCGCGGAGGACACATAGCGCCCGTGGTGCGGCTGCACCCCGACCTGGACGCCATATTCCCCGGCGAGCGGCGCCGCGTCCTCCAGCCGGTGCCGTACCCGCCGCACGGAGGCGGCATAGCCGTCGGGGCCCAGCTCGGCCATGACCCGGATCATCGGCACGCCCGCCTCCCGGCAGGCCGCGAAGACGGGTTCGCGGAGATCGCTCGCGACGCTGATCACCTCGACGCCCTCGGCCCGCAGTCGCGCGGTGAACTCCGGCAGCAGCCGTCCGGCCTCGGCCGGGGTGACGTACGCGGTGTCCCGGACCGGGGCCTCGGCACCGGTGAAGCCCAGGCCGGACACCAGCCGGCCCAGAGTGTCGCCGGGCACCTGGAGGCCGACGGCCGCGGTCCTGGTGGAGTCGCTGTTGGATATCACCAGCGGCCAGAGCAGGTTGTTCCACTGGCTGATGAACTTGAACACCGCCAGGGTGGCGATGGCCGGGACGGCGAGCGGGACGATCACCCGGATGAACGTCTGCCAGCGGTTCGCCCCGTCGAGCCGGGCGGCCTCCTCGTAGTCGCGGGGCACGCCCAGGAAGAACTGGCGGAGCAGGAACACCCCGAGCGCGGTGAAGGCGTGCGGCAGGAACACCCCGAGCCAGGTGTCCACCCCGTGCAACTTCGCCACCAGGATGAACTGCGGGATCAGCGTGACCTGCGTCGGAATCATCAAGGTGGTCAGATAGACGCCGAACAGCGGCTCCGGCCCCGGAAGCGCAGCCGGGCGAAGGCGTACGCGGCCAGCGCCGCGGTGACCGTCTCCAGCAGCGCCGTACCCCCGGCGAAGAAGACGGTGTTCAGCAGATAGCGGCCCAGGGGGACGAGGTCGAAGGCGCGGCCGATGTTCTCCGGATGCCGGCTGCCGGGCCAGAACGACGGCCGTGCCGCCATCGACTCGGTGTCGGACTGGAAGGCCACCAGGACCATCGTCACGATGGGGGTGAGGGTGACCGCGGTGACCAGGAAACAGGTGAACACCAGCAGCCGCCGGGCCGCCACGGGCGAGCGGCGGAGGGCCGCGAGCGCGGGCACGTCAGAGGTCATAGTGCACCAGCCTCCGCTGGACCAGGAACTGCGCCGCGGTGATGACGACGATGAAGGCGAACAGCACCATCGATTGCGCGGCCGCGTAGCCCTGCTCGTAGTTCTGGAATCCGGTCCGGTAGATGTACATCACAAGCGTGGTGGTGCTGGATCCCGGCCCGCCGTCCGTCATCACCAGCGCCTGGTCGAAGACCTGGAAGGAGTCGATGATCGAGGTGACCACGGTGAAGAACACCGAGGGCGTCAGCAGGGGCAGCGTCACCGAGCGGAAGGTGCGCCAGGGCGAGGCACCGTCCACCCTGGCCGCCTCGTAGAGCTGCTGTGGAATGGCCTGCAGCCCGGCGAGGAAGAACACCACGCCGAAGCCGAAGCTCTTCCAGACGCTCATCAGGATCAGGGCCGGCATGGCCCAGTCGTCCGAGATCAGCCAGGCCGGGCCGTCGATCCCGAAGGCGCCGAGCACCACGTTGATCAGCCCGTCGTGCGGGATGTAGAGCCAGACCTAGACGAAGGCCACCGCCACGGTGATCGTCGCGTAGGGCAGCAGGAGCAGCGACCGGAACACCGCCATGCGCCGCAGCCCCTGGTTGAGCAGCAGCGCCAGGCCCAGGCTGACCAGCAGTGTCAGCGGCACACTGACGAAGGGCGGAGGAGCAGCACATCGGCCGCGCCGCCGCCCGCCTCAACATGACCCAGCCCCCGCTGGCCCGTCAGATCCAGGCGCTGGAACGCGCCCTGGACGTCGTCCTGTTCGAGCGCACCGGACGAGGCGCCCGGATCACCGCGGCGGGCCGGGTCTTCCTCGACCACTGCCACCGGGTGCTGGCGCTGCTGGACGCCGCGCCGACCGCCACCCGCCGCGCCGCCGAGGGCGGCACCGGCACTCTCCGGCTGGCCTTCACCGCGATCGGCGCGTACGCCATCCTGGCCGATGTGCTGGACCTGGTGAAGCGGCACCTCCCCGATGTCACCGTGGAGTTGACCGAACTGGTCAGCCCCGATCAGTTCGCCGCCCTCTCGGAGCTGCGCGTCGACCTGGGTCCGGTGCGGCCGCCCATCCCCGAGGGGTACGCCTCGCTCCCGGTCCACTCCGAGGACCTCGTCCTCGCGGTGCCCTCCGGCCATCCGCTGGCGGATGCGGACGTCGACACCCCCGTCGCCCTGACCGACGTGGCCGACGTGGCCGACGTGGCCGACGACTACATCGGCTACAGCCCCGATGGCTCCCGCTATCTGCACGACATCTGCGCCGCGATGATCGGCGTGGACCGCTACGCCGTCAGCCAGTTGACCTCTCAGGTCCCCACCATGCTCGCCCTGGTCCGCGCGGGCCTGGGCTGCGCCCTGATCCCGTGTTCGATCATGACCATGGGCGTCCACGGCGTCCGCTACCGCGAACTGGCCCCGGCCGACGCCCACTCCGTCACCCTCCACGCCTGCTGGAGCCCCGACAGCCCCAATCCGGCCCTCCAGCGGCTGGTGGACGTCCTCACCCGGGAGCGCTCGGGAGGCGGCTGTGAGATAGGCCATATGCGGCGGTAAGTAACGGTCCAAAGATATATAAACAGCCGCCAGGCCATTGAGCAGAGGGCCTTCGTGATCCGTATTCGCCGGTGCAAGCACGGGCGGACACTGCTCCGCACAACGACCGGCGTCCCCGCCAGGAGGCTCTATGCGATCCCGGTACTTCGTGACAGGTACCTCCCTCCTCATAGGTTCCGTGGTGGTCACCCTCGGCGTGATCATGTCGCCCGTCCTGACGGGTGTGCAGCAGAAGAACCAGACGAACCTGGCGAAGACGAGCTCGACCCAGTACGGACCGCTCACCGGCGCCGACCGGGACTTCGTGGTCAAGGTCCGGCTCGCCGGGCTGTGGGAGTACCCCGTCGGTGAGCTGGCCCTCAAGAAGGGCACCACGGCGGCGGTGAAGACGGCCGGTGAGCATCTGATCGTGGGGCATGCGCAACTGGACCAGGCCTCACGGGACATCGCCCCCAAACTCGGCATCACCCTGCCCAACAAGCCCACGCCGCAGCAGCAGGGGTTCCTGGACACGCTGACGGCCGCCACGGGCAAGAACTTCGACGGCCAGATGGCCCAGATCCTGCGCATCACCCACGGCCAGATCTTCAGCTCCATCGCCAAGATCCGGGCGACCAGCAAGAACACCCTGGTGCGCCAGCTCGCCACCCAGGCCAACAACACGGTGCTGGACCACATCACCCAGATGGAGAACACCGGGATGGTCGACTACGAGCGGCTACCCGCCCAGATCACCTCGACCCCGACCCAGGGCCCGAACTTCACCAAGCCGGTGATGCCCAAGCCCGGTGAGCCCATGGTCGTCCTGAAGAAGCCGGCCTCGCTCGAGGGCAAGGGCGAACCGCCCACGGCGTCCCCGCCCGCCCCGGTCGACGACGCGCCGGGCGCCTCGGGCTCCCCGACCACTCCGGGCGCCACCTCTTCCCCCGCCGCCCAGTAACACACCGTCAGGAGAGCGCAGACAAGCCGGGTGAAACGCGGGCGGTTTCCGCCACATCGGTACCGTCAAATCACGCCACTCTGTGCGCCGCGGGGGTGCGAAACGGCTCCGGGAGAGCCTCATGACCACCCCCGGCGGGCACCGCGCCGCGCCCCGGCTCCACGCGTATGCGTACTCGACCATCGCACGCCCGTCTACTGACCCATCCACCACGCCTGCAATAGGACGGTGGAATATGCGCCAGCCCGCCTGTGGCCCAGCGGGCCCCGCACCCGCTAGGAATCGTCCAGAGGGCCGATGACCGGGCCCGGCGCCGCCTCCGACGGGGCCGCCGGGACCTACGGGGCCCATGAGGCGGCGGACCCTACTACGCGTCGCCCGCCATTTCCGAGCATTACTGGATTTAACCCCCAAGAGCTGAACCCTGCGTAACCTCACCGTCACTGGCGAAGCGCCACCGGTGGGCGCCCGCCATGGGTGACGCAGGGAGGGGAGGCCGCATGCCCGGAATCGACGAGTGCCTACTGGAAGCCATGACCGTGAACGGGGCGCGCGGAGCCGCCGTGATCGAGTGGACCAGCGGACTCGCGCTCGGCATGGTCGGCGAGGTGCGCGACGAGGACCCCGAGGCCACCGCGGCGGAGACGGCGGAGCTGGCCCGGATGGCCGCCGAGCAGCGGGCGTTCGCCGCGCTGGGCCCCGGAAGCGACAGGAGCGGCGCCGACGCCGACGAGGGGGACGGGGAGCCCGCCGTCGAGGACGTCATCGTCACCACCCGCACCTGCTACCACCTGCTGCGCTTCGTCGACACGGCCTTCGACAGCGGCGTCTTCTTCTACCTCTGGCTCGACCGCCGGGAGGGCAATCTGGCGCTCGCCCGGATCCGGCTGCGCGACATGTGCGGGCGGCTGGCGCTGATATGAGCCTGCCGCACCGGAGCGGGGCCCGAGCCGGACAGGCCCCCAGCCTCACCGGGCTCGCCGACGAGCGGGCCAGCGGGGCCCTGCTGTGCGACGCGGGCACCGTCTACCTCCGGGACGGCCAGGTGGTGCACGCCGAGAGCCCGGTGTCCCCCGGGATCGAGGTGCTGCTCACCACCGGTGGGCGGCTGACCGCCGACAGCTGGCGGGAGGCGGTGGGCCGGACGGGCCGGGCCGGTGGGGTCGGGCGGTTCCTCGTCGACAGCGGCCGGCTGTCGGACGCGGAGCTGGAGATCTGCCATCTGGGCGCGCTGTTCGACGCGGCGTACTTCGCACTGGGGCACGGCAGCGGGCCTCGCGGCTTCCAGCGGGGCGCGGCCCACTGGCTGGGGCCGGTGCGCCCGGTGGGCGCGGTGGCCGTCGAGCGCGAGACCCGGCGCCGCGGCAAACTGCTGGCCGCCCTGTGGCCGTATCCGCAGGTGGACACGGAGCCGGTGGTGCTGCGCCGCCCCGACGGCCGCGCCCCGGCCGTCACCCCCCGTCAGCGCGCGGTGCTGGCGCTGGCCGACGGGGTCCGCACCCCCGCCCGTATCGCGCGTGAGCTGGGCCGGCCCGCCTTCCACACGCTGATCGACATACGGCGGCTGGCGGCGGCGGGCCATGTCGCCACCCCACGCTCCACGCGTCCGGAACATCCGGGGCGCCCCGGCTCGCCCGCCCGGACCGCCGCTTCCGCGCCGCCCGGCCCGGACCGCGGTCCCGGCGCGGTCGTCTTCACCGATCCCGATATCGACCTGCTGCGTCGGCTCCGCGATGCCTTGGAGGCAACCCTGTGATTCCCCCGACCGACCCGCCCGCCCCGTGCGCGGCGTCATGAGGCTCACCCTGCGGCAGCGCACGGAACGGAAGTGGCTGCTGACCGCCGAGCCGGAAGTGCTGGAGGAGTTGCGCCGGCTGCGGGCCCGGGTGACGCATGTGACCGGCGCCCTCGCCGCCACCAGCGACGGTGTGGTGCTGGCGCATGACACGGCCGCCGTCGAGCCCGAGGGCGTGGCGGCGCTGACCGCCGCGGCCCTCGGAGTGGCGCAGTCGCTGGCGGGTGCCACCGGGCGGGGCGACTTCCGGGAGCTGCTGGTGCGCGGCGCGAACGGCTATGTGGCCACCTACGCCGCGGGCTCCACGGCGGTGCTGACCGTGCTGGCCGGTGACCGCACCAACGTCGGCCGCCTCCATATGGAGGCCCGGCGCTCGGGCGCCCGGCTCGCCGATCTGGTGGGCGTCGCCCTCAGCAGGGCCGAGCAGCCCTGACCCCATGACCTCCCCCGCCCGGCGCGCACCCCGCGCGCCGAGAACCGACCGGACATCACTGACATCGAAAGGAACAGCCACGATCATGGCGAACACCCAGACCGCGCTCAAAGAGGCGATGACGTCCATAGAGGGCTCCCTCGGCGCCGCGCTGGTCGACTACTCCAGCGGGATGGCCCTCGGCACCGTGGGCGGAGGCAAGGAGCTCGACCTGACGGTGGCCGCGGCGGGCAACACCGATGTGGTGCGCGCCAAGGTGCGGACCATGGAGCAGCTCGGTCTGCAGGACAACATCGAGGACATCCTCATCACCCTCGGCAACCAGTACCACCTGATCCGGCTGCTGAGGGGCCGGGACAGCCAGGGCCTCTTCCTCTATCTGGCGCTGGACAAGAACCGGGCCAATCTGGCGATGGCACGCCACCAGTTGCGCAAGATCGAGACCGACCTGGAGGTCTGAGTCGTACGGCCCCGGTCCGGCCCGAGGCGAATCCGGTGGGTCGGTCCGGCCCACCGGACGCCGGCCCCCTAACGCACCAGGCAGGGTCGCTTGTTGTCGAAGGTCCAGCCCGGAATGAGATAGCGCATGCCGACCGCGTCGTCCCGCGCCCCCAGCGCCTTCTCCTGGTAGAGGGCGTGGGCGGCGAGGAGCCGGTCGCGGTCGAGCCGGATGCCCAGCCCGGGGGCGTCCGGGATGGCGATCTCACCGCCCGCGATCCGCGGCGGCTCGACGGTGAGCCGCTCCAGCCCCTCCTGCCAGATCCAGTGGGTGTCCAGGGCGTTGTACGCGCCCGGGGCGGCGGCTCCGCAGTGGGCCACCATCGCCAGGGAGATGTCGAAGTGGTTGTTGGAGTGGCAGCCCCAGGTCAGGCCCATCTCATGGCAGAGCTGGGCCACCCGTACCGACCCCTGCATGGTCCAGAAGTGGGGGTCGGCCAGCGGGATGGAGACGGACTGCAGCGCCAGCGCGTGGGTCATCTGCCGCCAGTCCGTGGCGATCATGTTGGTGGCCGTGGGCAGTCCGGTGGCGCGCCGGAACTCGGCCAGGATCTCCCGTCCGGAGTAGCCGTCCTCGGCGCCGCACGGGTCCTCGGCGTAGGCGAGGGTGCCGAGCAGCGGCCGGCACAGCTCGATCGCCTCGCGCAGCGGCCAGGCGCCGTTCGGGTCGAGGGTGATACGGGCCTCCGGGAACCGCTCCTTGAGCGCCCGTACCGCCTTGACCTCCTCGTTTCCCTCCAGGACCCCGCCCTTGAGCTTGAAGTCCGCAAAGCCGTAGAGGTCGTAGGTGGCCTCGGCCTGGCGGACGATCGCCTCGGGGGTCAGCGCCTGCTCGTGGCGGATGCGGTACCACTCGGCGTCGGCGTCGGGTTCCCGGACGTACTCCAGGTCGGTCCGGTCGGGGTCGCCGACGTAGAACAGATAGCCCAGGACCCGTACCGAGTCGCGCTGCTGCCCGTCGCCCAGGAGCGCCGCGACGGGCACCTCCAGATGCTGCCCCAGCAGGTCCAGCAGGGCCGACTCGACGGCGGTGACGGCGTGCACGGTGGTGCGCAGATCGAAGGTCTGGGTGCCCCGGCCCCCGGCGTCGCGGTCGCCGAACCGCTGCCCGATCTCGCGCAGCACCCGCTTGTAGTCGCCCACCCGCGCCCCGACGACGAGGGATTCGGCGTCGCGCAGCGTCTGGGTGATCTTCGCGCCGCCGGGCACCTCGCCCAGTCCGGTACGGCCCTCGGAGTCCTCGAGGACCACCACGTTGCGGGTGAAGTAGGGGCCGTGGGCGCCGGAGAGGTTCAGCTCCATGCTGTCCCGTCCGGCGACCGGATAGACGGAGAACGAGGTGACGGTCGGCTGGCTCATCGTGGCGTCCTTGAGTCGGGGCGGTCGGGCCTTGGGTGTCGGGTCTTGGGTGTCGGACCTCGATTGTCAGACATTGAGTGCCTCGAGGGCGGCTTCGACGGCCAGCACGCCGCCGAGGCCGAGGACCGCGAGCACGGTGGTGTAGGTGGTGCGCGCCTTGATGGCGTCGATGACGGAGAGGTTGAAGTACTCCTTGAACATCCAGAAGCCGGGGTCGTTCACATGGCTGAAGGCGATCGATCCGCAGGAGACGGCGAGGACCATCAGCTCGGGGTGGACTCCGCTGTTGTCCAGGAGCGGCTGCACCACACCGGCGGCGGTGACCACGGCGACCGTGGCGGATCCGAGCGCCACCCGCAGGACGACGGCGATGAGCCAGGCGAGGATGATCGGCGAGATGGACCAGCCGTCGGTGAGGTCCTTGATGTAGTCGGATATCCCGCCCTCCACCAGGACCTGCTTGAACGCGCCACCGGCCCCGATGACCAGCAGGATCATCGCCATCGCCTGGGCGGCGGAGTTGCAGGAGGCGCTGACCTCGGACAGGCTCCGGCCGATCCGGGGACCGAACGCCCACACCGCAAGCAGCAGGGTCAGCAGCAGGGCGATCGGCGCCGATCCGATGAAGGTGATGAAGTGCAGGGCCGGGCTGTCGCCGGAGACGGCCATGTCGGTCACCGCGGCGCCCGCGATCAGCACCACCGGGACCAGGGCCACCGAAAGCGACCAGCCGAGGCCCGGCATCTCCTCCTCGGTGAAGGTGCGCTCGCTGACCAGGCCCTTGGGGATCTGGGGGTCCATCCGGCGGACGAACGGAAGGCGCGGCCACACCAGGGCGATCAGCGCACCGGCCGGGACGGCGATGAAGAGCCCGTAGAAGAGGGTCAGACCGACGGAGGCGTGGAAGGTCGAGGCGACCGCGGTGGGGCCGGGGTGGGGCGGCAGGAAGCTGTGCATGGTGGACAGGGCGATGGACATCGGAAGCCCGACCCACAGCAGGTTCTTGCGGGTGACCCGGACGATGGTGAACGCCACCGGCACGATGATGACGAAGGCCACCTCGTAGAACATGGTCACGCCGATGAGCATGGCGGTGACCACCATCGCCACCTGGACCCAGCGCAGTCCGAAGGTGTCGATGAGGGTGTTGGCTATGCGCTGGGCCGCGCCGCAGTCGCCCATGACCCGGCCGACCATGGCGCCCAGACCGACGACGAGCATGGTGTCGCCGATCTGACCCCCGACGCCCTCTCCGAGGACATCGGGGATCTTCTCCATCTCGACCCCCCGCACCAGCGCGACGCCGACGGCCACGAGGAGCAGGGCGATGAAGCCGTTGAGCTTCAGCTTGGTCATGAGGAACAGCAGGATGGCCACGCTGATTCCGACGACGACTAGAGGCATGTCTTCAGTTCCCCTTTGAACTGCGGCCGGTTGAGCCGGAGACTCGAACGGCTGCCAGACGGGCCAAGGAGTCCACGTACATGCACTCCGTCTATATATGCAGATGGAGGCTAGAGGGGTGAACACCACCGGTCAATGGGTACGGCCAGGGATCCATGACCGGGTGGGTGCGAAACGGGCCTATCGGGCGCCGAACTCCGCCTCGGCGCCCGTCCAGGCGCGGGCCTGCTCGCTGAGGGTGATGCCGAGACCGGGCCGTGCGGACACCCGCATCCGGCCGTCGCGGATCTCCAGCCGCTCGTTGAACAGCGGCTCCAGCCAGTCGAAGTGCTCCACCCACGGCTCCTGCGGATAGGCGGCCGCCAGATGGAGGTGGATCTCCATCGCGAAGTGCGGGGCGAGCTGCAACTGGTGCTGCTCGGCGAGGGTCGCCAGCTTGAGGAACTGGGTGATGCCACCGATGCGCGGTGCGTCGGGCTGAATGATGTCCGCCGCGTTGTGGCGTATCAGCTCCCAGTGCTCGGCCACGCTGGCCAGCATCTCGCCGGTGGCCACGGAGGTGTCCAGCGAGGCGGCGAGGGCCGCGTGACCGGCCGCGTCATAGGCGTCCAGCGGCTCCTCGATCCAGACCAGGCCGAACTCCTCGAAGGCGCGGCCCATGCGCTGTGCGGTGGGCCGGTCCCACTGCTGATTGGCGTCCACCATGAGCGGTACGTCATCGCCCAGGTGCTCCCGTACGGCGGTCAGCCGGCGCAGGTCCTCCTTGCCGTCCGGCTGGCCCACCTTGATCTTGATACCGCCGATCCCGCTGGCCAGGGAGGCCGTCGCGTTCTCCAGCAGTTGCTCGGTCGGCGTGTGCAGAAAGCCACCGGAGGTGTTGTAGCAGCGGACGGTGTCGCGGTGTGCGCCCAGCAGCTTGGCCAGCGGCAGCCCGGCCCGCTTGGCCTTGAGGTCCCACAGGGCGATGTCGAAGGCCGCGATCGTCTGGGTGGCCAGCCCGCTGCGGCCCACGGAGGCACCGGCCCACACCAGTTTGGTCCAGATCTTGGCGATGTCGCTGGGGTCCTCGCCGAGGAGGGTGGGCGCGATCTCCTGGGCGTGGGCGAACTGGCCGGGCCCTCCGGCGCGCTTGGAGTAGCTGAAGCCGATGCCCTCGTGCCCCTCCTCGGTGGCGAGTTCGACGAAGAGGAAGGCCACTTCCGTCATCGGCTTCTGGCGCCCGGTGAGCACCTTGGCGTCGCTGATGGGAGTGGCCAGGGGAAGGACGACCGAGGACACTCGGATCCAGGAGACCCGGTCGAGGGTCGCCTCACCTGACTGCTGCGCGGCGTGCGTTGCCGTATGCGATGTGGTCACCACGTGTTGTCCCTGTGTGTGGGGCCCGCTTGCGGGGCGAGTGGATGTCGTCGAAGCCGCCCCCGGGCGGCCGACGAGCTCCTCTGCAAGCTAAGGTCGCCAGACGATCTACGTCTAACTTAAAATTGGCATGCGTTGATACCGGGAGAGCATCGTTGTTCACGCTCATGCAACTCACCAGCTTTGTGACAGTTGCCGAGGAGCTGCATTTCACCCGGGCCGCCGAGCGGCTGAAGATGACCCAGCCGCCGCTGAGCCGCCAGATCCAGCTGCTGGAGACCGAGTTGCGGGTCCAGTTGCTGGAGCGCACCAACCGCTCGGTGCGGCTCACCCCCGCGGGGCGCGCCTTTCTCACCGAGGCCCGCCGCATCCTGCGCCAGTCCGAGCACGCCGTGCTCGCCGCCCAGCAGGTGGCCACGGGCGAGGCGGGGAGCATCGCCATCGGTTTCACGGCGGCCAGCGCCCACTCCGTGCTCGGCACACTGCTGGAGATCGCCCGTGCGGCCATGCCGGGCGCGGAGATCACCCTGCGCGAGATGGTCACCCGTGATCAGCTGGAGGCCGTCACCGAGCAGAGCCTGGACCTGGGTCTGGTGCGGCCCTCGGTCACCGGCCCCGATCTGCGCTCCCGGCCCGCGGCCCGGGAGCGGCTGCTGGCCGCCCTGCCGACCGGGCATCCCCTCGCGGCGGGTGAACGGCCGCTGCGGGTGGCCGACTTCGACGGGCAGCAACTGCTGATGTACTCGCCCATCGAGGCGCGCTACTTCAACGAGCTGCTCATCAGCATCTTCCGCGCCGCACACGCCACTCCGGTCTTCTCCCAGTACCTGAGCCAGGTCCACACCATCCTGGCGCTGGTGAACGGCGGCTGGGGAGTGGCCCTGGTCCCGGAGACCGCCGCCCGGCCGCGCTACCCGAACATCGTCTTCAAATCGGTGGAGCTGACCTCTCCGGAGCCGGTAGAACTGAACCTCGTGTGGCGGAAGAACAACGACAACCCGGCCTTGCAGGCGCTGCTCCGTCACGCGGCCGCCCTTCTCCCCGACCGAGGAGCCCGACCGGCGTGACTCCCAGAACCTCCGGTGGTCTGCTGCGGCGCCACCGCGACTTCCGGCTGCTGTGGTGCGGTGAGACCGCCGGGAAGTACGGTTCGGCCGTCACCGGTGTGGCGATGCCGCTGATCGCCGTCTCCACCCTGCACGCGGACACCTTCGAGGTCGGTCTGCTGGCCGCCACCGCTTGGGCCCCTTGGCTGCTCATCGGCCTCCCGGTGGGGGCGTGGGTGGACCGGCTGCCCCGGAGGCCGGTGATGCTGGCCGCCGCCGCGGCCTCGCTGGTGCTGTTCGCGTCCGTCCCGGTGGCCGCCCGGTCCGGGCTGCTGAGCGTCGAGCTGCTGCTGGCCGTCGCCCTGCTGACGGGTACGGCGGCGGTGTTCTTCCAGACCGCCTACAGCGCCTATCTCGCCGGTCTCCTGGACCCCGCCGACCAGCCGGAGGGCAACGCCAAACTGCACGGCAGCGCGTCCGCCGCGCAGATCGCCGGACAGGGCTCCGCCGGTCTGATCGCACAGCTGGCGGGCGCGGCGAACGGGATGTTCGTCAACGCCGCGACCTTTCTGGTCTCCCTTCTCTGTCTGACCGGCATCCGCTTCCGCGAACCGCGCGTCCCCCGGGCCGAGCGCCCGCCCCGGGCGCTGGCCCGCGAGGTGGCCGAGGGGCTGCGGCTGATCGCCGGCGACCGGTGGCTGCGCACGCTGACGCTCTTCGCGGCCGCGTCCAATCTGGCGCTGATGGGATACCAGTCGATCTCGGTGGTCTTCCTGGTCCGGACCGTCGGTCTGTCACCGGGGCTGGTCGGTGGCCTCGTGGCGGCCGTCAGCCTCGGGGGCGTCGCCGGGGCGTTCTGCGCCCGCCGCGTCGCCGCCCGGGTCGGCGACGCACGGGCGACCCTCGTGTTCGAAGTGGGACTGGCCGTCGGCGCCCTGCTCATGCCGATGACCACCGAGGGACCCGGGATGGTGCTGTTCGTGGCGGGCGGTGTCTGCGTCACCGCCGGTGTGGTGGCCGGCAATGTGATCAAGGCGAGCTTCCAGCAGCGCTACTGCCCGCCGGAGCTCCTGGGCCGGCTCACCGCGACATCGGCGTTCATCAGCTACGGAACGCTGCCCCTCGGAGCCCTGCTAGGCGGTGCGCTCGGCACCGCGCTGGGCCTGCGCGCCGCCATGTGGATCACCACGGCGGGCATTCCGCTCGCCGGGCTGATCCTGCTCTTCTCCCCCATCCGGCGCTCCCGGGACCTCCCGGCGTCTCCTCGCGCCCGGCGCCACGGTGCCGCACCGGCCCGGGAAACCGCCACCGGTGAGGGCCCGTTGCCGTAAGGCTCGCGTCGCCCGGCCCACCGTGCGGAGCTACGCTCGAAAGGGAGGACTCGGTTCGCCTTCGAAGGGAACGATTCCGTGTCCGTCACATCACGCGCGTCGGCCCCGGCGCCGCTGCCCAGACATCGCGACTGCCCCTTCGACCCGCCCGGCGCCTATGAGGAGCTGCGGGAGGAGGGCGGGGCCAGTCGGCTGGCCTTCCCTGACGGCAAGGTGGGCTGGCTGCTCACCCGCCACGAGGACGTGACGCGGCTGCTGGCGGACGACCGCTTCAGCTCGGACCGGCGCCGCACCTCCTCGCCGGTGCACGCGTTCCCGGTCCGCCCGGACGACCGCCGCATGCTGGGCTCGTTCATCGGCATGGACCCGCCCGAGCACACCCGCTACCGACGGCTGCTGAGCAAGTGGTTCACCGCCCGGGGGCTGCGGGGGCTGCGGCCGCGGATCGAGGAGATCGTCGAGGACCACCTGGCCGCGATGGAGCGCGCCGGTCCCCCGGCCGACCTGGTGACGTCGTTCGCCCAGCCGATTCCGTCGCTGGTGATCTGCGAGCTGCTGGGGGTGCCGTACGAGGACCGCGCCGACTTCCAGCGATGGGCCACCGTGCTGCTCCGGCTCGGTCAGCGCGAGGAGGAGGTCTACGCCGCCCGGGACGCGCTGTGGGAGTACATGCGGGGGCTGATCGGCACCAAGCGGCGGCGGCCGGACGAGGCGCTGCTCTCGCGTCTCGTCAACGGCGATCACGGCACGCCCGGCGGCCCCGGCAGCGCCACGGCGGCCGGGCTGACCGACGAGGAGCTGACCGGTGTGGGGCTGCTGCTGCTCGTCGCGGGCCATGAGACGACGGCGAACATGCTGGCCCTGGGCACCTACGCGCTGCTGCGCCACCCCGAGCAGTCGCGCGGGGTGCGCGAGCGGCCCGAGGTGATCGACCACGCGGTCGAGGAGCTGCTGCGGTATCTGACCATCGTCCAGTTCGGGATCGTCCGGGTCGCGCGGGAGGACCTCGAGATCGCGGGGGCGCGGGTACGGGCCGGGGAGACGGTCGTCGGGGCGCTGGCGTCGGCCAACCGGGACGCCGCGCGGTTCGCCGCGCCGGACACTCTGGACATCACCCGCGCCCCGGGCGATCAGGTCGCCTTCGGCCACGGCGTTCACCAGTGCCTGGGCCAGCATCTGGCGCGGATGGAGATGCGGACGGGCTATCCCGCCCTGCTGCGGCGCTTCCCCACGCTCCGTCTGGCGGTGCCGCCCGACGAGGTGCCGCTGCGCCACGACATGCTGATCTACGGAGTCCACCGGCTCCCGGTCACCTGGGACCGGGCCGTCGGTTAGGCGGCCGGCAGGTTAGCCCACCAGGTGATGCCCTCATGGCAGGTCTGGCTGCCGTGGCTCGCGGACAGCGCGGTGACGATGCCGAGCCCACGGCCGTGCTCATCGGGCTCGATGTCCTCGTCCGTCCGCTGATCGGCGGGGATCGGGCCGCCGTCGGTGACCTCGATGCGCAGGGCGGCGCGGCCCTCGCACTCGGTCCAGCTCAGCCGCAGCACGGCCGGAGGCAGGGCGTGCAGGATCGCGTTGGTGACCAGCTCCGAGATCACCATGAGCGCCTCGTCGAGCCGGTCGGCCGACAGCTCCCATTCGGACAGCAGTGCGTGCGCCCACCGCCGTACGGTGGCGACGGCCTCGCAAATGTGCGGGACGGGCAGGACATGGCCGTCGGCCGCGTTCGCCGAGGGCCGGTCCTGGGACTCATCGCACATCGCCGTCGGCGGCCGGTCCGGGATATCGTCGTGGGCGGCTCCCGACGCCATCAGGGAGTCCGGGTCCGGCGCCTGGGAGCCGATGAGACGGACGCTGGTGAGATCGACGGTCCCCGCCGCCTGCCCGGTCACACCGTGCCCGGTGACACCGGACCCGGTGATACCGGACGTCGGCAGGCTCAGTTGCTCCGCCACGTCTCCTCCTCTCCAAGCCGGGTTGCGTCTCTCTGCCGGGCACCCTTCGGGTCCCCTTTCGGCATACTGGTCTTCTTGTCCCGATACGGACGCTATGGGCACCAGGCGCCGGGGTCAACGAATCCGGGTCGGCATTGCCGAACGTTTGGCGTCCTCGCCGACAGGCTGTGCCACTGGCCGAAGAGCTACGATCGCGACATGGCCGGCCCGGTGCAGTCCATCGAGCGGGCGGCGGCGATCCTGCGGCTGCTCGCCCAGGGGTCCGGTCGGCTCAGCCTGGGCGAGGTGGCGGCCTCGCTCGGCCTCGCGAAAGGCACCGCGCACGGCATTCTGCGCACCCTGCAGAGCGTCGACTTCGTCGAACAGGACAAGTCGACGGGGAAGTACCAGCTCGGCGCGGCGCTGCTGCACCTGGGGACCAGCTATCTCGACATCAACGAGCTGCGGTCCCGCTCCATCAACTGGACCGACGCCCTGGCCGCGCGCAGCGGTGAGGCGGTCCGCCTCGGAGTGCCCCTGGAGGGCAAGGTCCTCATCGTCCACCACGTCTTCCGGCCCGATGACACCTTCCAGACCCTGGACGTGGGCTCGCTGCTGCCCCTGCACGCCAGCGGGCTGGGCAAGATCCTGCTGGCGTACGGGGCGACTCCCCCGGAGCCGCTCATGGAAACCGAACTGGAGAGCTACACCCGGCATACGCTCGACTCCCCTCAGCGGCTGAGCCGGGCGCTGGCCGAGATCCGCGACACCGGGTGGGCGTTCGCGGCACAGGAGATGATGATGGGCGAGGCGGACATCGCAGCGCCGATCCGCGGACAGGGCGGGCTGGTGGTGGGCGCCGTCGGTATCTCCGGCGCCATGGACCGCCTCTGCGACAGCAAGGGACGGCCGCATGGCTCACTCGTCGGGCTGACGCGTGATGCCGCCCGCGCGATCTCCCGCGATCTCGGCGCGGCCCGATGGTGAAGCCCCACGCCCTGCTCCAACCCGCCCGAAGGCAGGCCAGGCCATGGTTGAACGCTATGTGATGTCCATCGACCAGGGCACCATGTCCACCCGGTGCATCCTCTTCGACCACCAGGGACGGCTGGTCTCGGTCGGCCAGCGAGAACATGAGCAGTACTTCGCCAGGCCCGGCTGGGCCGAGCACGACCCCACCGAGATCTGGTCCCATCTGCGCCGTGTCGTCGTCCCCCGGGCCCTGGAGGGCGCGGGGATCCGGCCCGAGCAGATCGCGGCGATCGGCATCGCCAATCAGCGCGAGACCACGGTGGTCTGGGACCGCCGCACCGGCGTCCCCGTGGGCCACGCCATCACCTGGCAGGACACCCGTACCAGCGGCTACGTCGAGGAGCTGCGGCGGACCACCGGTGACGACTTCTTCCTGGAACGCTGCGGGCTGTCGCCCACGACCTACTTCTCCGCGCCCCGGCTGCGCTGGCTGTTCGACCATGTCGACGGCTTGCGCGAGCGCGCGGAGCGCGGCGAGGTGCTGTTCGGCACGATGGAGAGCTGGCTGATCTGGAATCTCACCGGAGGGCCCGACGGCGGACTGCATCTGACCGACGCCACCAACGCCAGCCGCACCATGCTGATGAACATCCGCAGCCTGGCCTGGGACGATGAACTGCTCGCCTATTTCGATGTGCCCCGGGCGATGCTGCCGGAGATCCGCTCCTCCGCCGAGTGCTACGGCATGGCCGACGCGCTGCTGCCGGACGTCCCGATCTGCGCGGCCCTCGGCGATCAGCAGGCGGCGCTGTTCGGGCAGACGTGCTTCGCCCCCGGCGAGGCGAAGTGCACCTATGGCACCGGCAGCTTCCTCCTGGTCAACACCGGCACCGAGCTCGTACGGTCCCGGCACGGGCTGCTGACCACGGTGGGCTACAAGATCGGCGCCGAGCCGACGGTCTACGCCCTGGAGGGCCCGATCGCCGTCACCGGCTCACTGGTGCAGTGGTTCCGCGACCGCCTGGGGCTGATCCACAGCGCCCCGGAGATCGAGACCCTCGCCCGCGGCGTCGAGGACAACGGCGGCTGCTACATCGTCCCCGCCTTCTCCGGGCTGTTCGCCCCGCACTGGCGCAGCGACGCGCGCGGGGTGATCGTCGGGCTCACCTCGTACATCACCAAGGGGCATCTGGCCCGTGCCGTCCTGGAGGCCACCGGGTGGCAGACCCGGGAAGTGGTCGACGCGATGAACGCCGACTCGCCTCGGCCGCTGCGCCGGCTGAAGGTGGACGGCGGGATGACCTCGAACAATCTGCTGATGCAGTTCCTGGCCGATGTCCTGGACATGCCCGTGGTGCGGCCCATGGTCTCCGAGACCGTCTCCCTCGGCGCCGCCTACGCCGCGGGGCTCGCCGCCGGCTACTGGCCGGATCTGGAGGGGCTGCGCCGCAACTGGCACCGCGCGGCCCAGTGGATGCCCACGATGGACCCCGCGCGGCGGGAGGCGGAGTACGAGAGCTGGCGGCGGGCGGTCGAGAGGTCGCTGGGCTGGGCCAGGTCGTAGCCCGGGGCATATTCCTCCCCGGTTCCTCCCCGGTTCCTCTCCGACTCCTCTCCGGCCTGCGGAGGAATCGAGGCGGAACGGGACGTGTGAGTTCCGTGAGGCGGGGTATTCGAGCCAGCCGCGGCTGTTCACTCGAGCCGCTCTGGGACCCAGAAACCCATGAAGACCCAAATCCCGATCCATGGACGGAATCATGACCAGCCCTTCCGATGAAAACGTCTCCGCCACCCAGCAGGCCCTCGGCGAGCTGGCGGCCGACCGGGCGGACGAGTCGGCGCTGAACACCCTTGCCAACAGTGAGGTCCTCCTCCCCTCCGCCGAGACCGGAGAGGAGACGGACCCGCAGGCCGTGACCCTGCCCGTGTTCCAGCAGGAGGACGGCGCGCAGCTGGTACCGGTCTTCACCACTCCGGCCCGGATGCACCAGGCCCTGCCCCAGATCGAGCGGTACCACCTGGTGCCGCTGGGCGCGCTGGCCCAGGGATGGCCCTCCGAAGAGCTCTCGCTGACCATCGACGCGGGCGCCCCGGAGGCCGTCACCCTCTCGGCCACCGGCGTACGGAGCCTGCTCAGCGGCTCCGGTCCGGCCGCCTGACCCTCCCGCGGCGGCCCGTGCTCCCTCTCCATACGGGCACGGGCCGCGGCGACGCCTGATCGCGGCGGGCCGTTCGCTGATTGGCCACCGTCCCGGCTCATCGTCTACCGTCCTGTAGACAACTCATCACGGGAAGACACCGGCGGGACGGACCACGTGAGCGCGATCAACATCGGACAGGCCGTCGTACTCGGCGTCGTGGAGGGGGTCACGGAATTCCTCCCCGTCTCGTCCACCGGCCACCTCAAGATCACTGAGGGGCTGATGGACATCCCGGTGGACGACAAGTCCGTCGTGGCCTTCACCGCGGTGATCCAGGTCGGCGCCATCGCCGCCGTCCTGCTGTACTTCTTCAGCGACATCCGCCGGTTCGCCACCGCGTGGGCGCGGGGGCTGGTCAACCGCGAGGAGCGGTACCACCACGACTACAAGTTCGCCTGGTGGGTCATCTACGCCACGATCCCCATCGTGATCGTGGGCCTGGCGGCCAAGCCGCTGATCGAGGGCCCGCTCGCCTCCCTGTGGGTGGTGGCCGCCTCGCTGATCGTGGGCAGCGGGCTGATGTGGCTGGCCGACCGGATGGGCCGGCACAAGCGCGGGGAGGACGACACCAGCGTCAAGGACGCGATGCTGGTCGGCTCCTCGCAGATCCTCGCGCTGCTCTTCCCCGGCTTCTCCCGCTCCGGCGCCACCATGTCCACCGGCCTCATCCTCGACCTGGACCGGGTGGCCGCCACCCGGCTCTCGTTCTTCCTGGGCATTCCGTCGCTGACCGGCGCGGGGCTCTATGAGCTCAAGGACGCCATGGGCGGTGGCGTGGGCACGATGCCGCTCGCGGTGGGCACGGTGGTGTCCTTCGCCGTGGCCTACGCCTCGATCGCCTGGCTGCTGAAGTTCGTCGCCAAGCATTCGTTCAACGCCTTCGTGATCTACCGGATCGTGATCGGCGCGGCGCTGCTCGGGCTGCTCGGCGCGGGTGCCCTCAACGCCTGACGCCGTCGCCCCAGCGGCTCGCCGGATAGTCGACATAGCCGTCCGCCCCGCCGGTGTAGTACGTGCCCGGGTCGCCCGCCGCCAGCTCGCGGTCCAGGGCGAACCGGGCCACGAGGTCGGGGTTGGCCACGTAGTGGGTGGCGTAGGAGACGGCGTCCGCGAGCCCGGCCTCGATCACCGCGTTGCCGGTCTCCCGGCCGAAGCCGTGGTTGGCGATCAGTGGGCCGTCGAAGAGCCGGCGGTAGCGGGCGAAGGCGGCGTGGTCCGGGGCGGCGCCCGGCGCGGCGGGGGCCGGTCCCCGCAGATGCAGATAGGCCAGGGGGCACTCGCCCAGCTCGGCCACGAGCGCGTCGTAGTCGGCGAGCGTCCGCTCATCGGCGGTGAACCGCTCGGCGGTCCAGTACGGCGACAGGCGCACGCCCACCCGGCGGCCGTCCCAGGCCGCGGCGGCCGCGTCGACGATCTCCATCAGCAGGCGCCGCCGTCCGGCCGGGGCGCCGCCGTAGGCGTCGTGGCGGAGGTTCAGCCGTGGATTGAGGAACTGCGGGATCAGGAACGGGCCCAGCGCGTGGATCTCGACTCCGTCGAAGCCGGCGCGGCGGGCGTTCACCGCGGCCGCGCGGTACTCCGCCACCGTGTCCCGGATATCGGTGATCGTCATCTCCCGCGGGGTGACCGTGGCCCTGGGCCCGCCGGGGGTGAAGGTCCGCTCCCGGGGGTCGACCGCCGACGGGCCGGCCGGAAGGGCGCCCCCGAGGTGGTCGGGGTGCGAGACGGCACCGGTGTGCCACAGCTGCAGCACGATCCGGCCGCCGAGGGCGTGGACGACGTCGGTGACCCGCCGCCACCCGCCGATCTGCGCCTCGCTGTAGACACCGGGGACGTTCGGGAAACCGATGGCCCGCTCGCTCACCCAGGTCCCCTCGGTGATGATCAGCCCGGCCCCGGCCCGCCGGCCGTAGTAGTCCGTGTGCATGGCGTTCGGGACCAGCCCCTCGCCCGAGGCCCGGGCCCGGGTCATGGGGGCCATCACCACCCGGTTGGGCAACTGGAGGTCCCCCAGCTCCACGGGGCGCAGCAGCGGCTGGTCCAGAACGGTCGAACAGGTGGTGGTCATGGTGTCTCTCCTCGTCACCTCTGACGCGTGGGATACGTCGTGGTTACGTCTGAGGAAGTGACGGAGCGCGGCGAGGAAAGGTGACCGATGGACGGGCGGAAACCGGGGAACGGACGGCGTCGGCACCCGCAGGACGGGCTGGCGGAGCGCTTCGAGACCCAGCGCGGCCAGTTGCGGGCGGTCGCCTACCGGATGCTCGGCTCGCTCAGCGAGGCGGACGACGCCGTGCAGGAGACATGGCTGCGGCTCAGCCGCGCGGACGCCGAGGCGGTCGGGAACCTGACCGGCTGGCTGCGGACGGTCCTCTCCCGGATCTGTCTGGACATGCTGCGCTCCCGCACCGCGCGCCGGGAGGAGCCGGTCGGCCAGGAGCTGCCCGAGTTGGCCCGGGAGACCGGGGACGGCGGCGGTCCGGAGGACGAGGCGGTGCTGGCCGACTCGGTCGGCCGGGCGCTGCTCGTGGTGCTGGACACGCTGGGCCCGGCCGAGCGGATCGCCTTTGTGCTGCACGATGTGTTCGCGGTGCCGTTCGACCGGATCGCGCCCATCGTGGAGCGCTCACCGGTCGCCGCGAAGAAGCTGGCCAGCCGCGCCCGCCAGAAGGTGCGGGGCAGCGCGGCGGTGCCCCGCGCCGAACTGGACCGGCAGCGGCGCACCGTGGACGCCTTCCTCGCCGCCGCCCGCGGCGGCGACATGGCGGCGCTGCTCGCGGTGCTGGACCCGGATGTCGTCCGGCGCGCCGACCGCGCCGCCCTGCCCGAGGGGGTGCCCACGGTGGCCCGCGGCGCGCGGGCGGTGGCGGAGGAGACCGCCGGGTTCGCGCCGAGGGCGCGGTTCGCGGAGCCCGCGCTGGTGAACGGGTCCGTAGGGGTAGTCGTGGCCCCGCGCGGCCGGCTGCTCCTCGCCCTGACCGTCACCGTCCAGGACGGGAGGATCGCCGCGTACGAGGTGATCGCCGACCCCGTGCGGCTGAGCCGTCTGGAACTGGGCCTCCTCGACGACGTACGGCCCCCCGTAGCCTCGGACCATGGGTGATTTACTGCCGTATCTGATCGTGGCCGGTGTGCTCGCCGCGCTCATGGGCTTCCTCGGCTGGGTGGCGTCCCGCGGCCGGCGCCGTGGTGCCACCGGCGCGGCCCTGCGGGCGGCCCTGGCCTCCCACGACGAGGCGTTCCGGGTGACCGCGTACGACTCCCACCACGAGATCGTGGCGCAGGCGGAGCGCAAGGCGCCGATCCTCTCCCCCGACGGCCAGTGGACGCCGAGCCACACCCTGGCGGAGGGCCGCCGGTCCTCCGGCCCGCGGGCTCCCCGGGCCCGGCGGGGGCTGCTGCGCCGGTGGGGCCGCCGGGCGCGGAGGCGCTGAGGGCCCGGTGGGGCTAAGGAGCGCGGGCTGTTCCGCTCCCCGCCCCTTCCCGATACCAGGGCTCCGCCCTGGACCCCGGAGTTAAGGGGCGGGCGGCGGAGCCGCATACCGATGCCGCGGGAAGGGGCGGAGCCCCCATACGGGACCTGGGGCTGAGCCCCGATCCGGGGTCTGGGGCGCAGCCCCAGTTGTGGGAAGGGGCGGGAGGGGAACAGGCCACCGCAGGCGTACGCGTACCGCCGGACACCCTAGGACGTGGCCACGGGGTAGTCGGCCCCCAGAGTCACCTCGCGCCAGGTGTCGAAGGTGGCCCTGAGTCATTGACGGTCATGCGGAAGCGTCCTTCGTCGTGCTGCTCATGGGGTCGTGGGGCGCCTCCACCACGTCGGCGGTGAGGCTGCCCAGCAGGGCCAGCGCCTGCTCGGACGGGCTGCCCGGCTCGGCCTGGTAGACGATGAGCTGCTGACCCGGGGCGCTGTTCACGGTCAGCGCCTCGTACTCCAGTGTCAGCTCACCGACCAGGCGGTGCCGGAAGCGCTTGGTCTCATGGGTCTTCTGGCGGATGTCATGGCGGGCCCACAGCCGCCGGAAGGTTTCGCTCTTGAGCGACAACTCACCGACGACGGCGATCAGTTCGGGGTCCTCCGCGTCGATTCCGGCCGCCGCGCGGAGCCCGGCGACGGTGTTGACCGCGACCCGCTCCCAGTCGGGGTAGAACTCCCGCGCGTCCGGGTCGAGGAAGACCAGCCGCATCAGATCCCGGCTGTGGGTGTGCCCGTCGAACAGGGCCCCGCCCAGGGTGTTGTGGGCCAGTACGGTCAGACAGCGGTCCAGGACCACGGCCGGGGTCCGCGACCAGCCCTCCATCATCCGCAGCAGGGTCGGGCTCACCCGCTCCCGCCGCGCGGCCGGGCGGCGCCGACGGGGGGCCGGACGGGCCAGCCGGTGCAGATGGGCGACCGCGTCCTCCTCCAGCACCAGCGCCCGGGCCAGCGCCTCGACCACCTGCGCCGAGGGATGCCGCTCCCGGCCCTGCTCCAGCCGTACGTAGTAGTCGCTGCTGACCCCGGCCAGCAGCGCCACTTCCTCCCGGCGCAGCCCCGCCACCCGGCGCCGGTCGGCGGACGGGATGTCCACGTCCTCGGGCCGTACCCGTTCACGGCGGGCGCGCAGAAAGCGCCCCAGAGGGTTCTCGCTGTCCATGAATGCGAGCGTAGACCGGGGAAAGCACGGTCAGGGCCTCGTAAGGTGGCCGCGCTACTCCTAGTCTGGGACGGGGGGTGCCGCCCATGGATCACTACGGGGAGCGCAGGGTCGGCCGGGGGCCGGACGGTGGAGGCTGCCCGGTGCGGCGGGGGCCCGACGGGATCTGGCAGGTGTCCGGCTACGAGGAGGCCCGCGCCGTACTGCGCGCCACGGCCACCGTGCAGGCCGGGCTCGGCATCGAGACGGTGGAGAAGCTGCCGTCCCGGTTCCGGCGCCCGGTGCTCTACCGGGACGGCCCCGAACACCGCGAGGACCGGCGGCAGACCGCCCGGTTCTTCACCCCGCGCCGGGTCGACGAGCACTACCGCGAGGTCATGGTCGAGGCGGCGGAGGCACAGCTCGACACGGTCCGGGAGACCGGCCGGGGCCACCTCGCCTGCCTGAGTTTCCAGCTGGCCATCGAGGTGGCCAGTGCCGTGATCGGCCTGACGGAGAGCCGGCCCGGGATCCGGGCGCGGCTGGAGCGCTTCTTCCCCGAGAAGTTCGGCACCCCCGGGCTCACCAGCCTCCACGGAATCCGCTGGCTGGTGCGGCAGAACTCCAACTGGCTGCGGGTCTACTGGGGCGATGTCCGCCCGGCCGTACGGGCCCGGCGGCGACGGCGGCGCGACGACCTGATCTCCCATCTGCTGGACGAGGGGTGTTCGTCCGGCGAGATCCTGGGCGAATGCCTCACCTTCGCCGCCGCGGGCATGGTCACCACCCGGGAGTTCGTCAATGTGGCCGCGTGGCATCTGTTCGGCGACGCCACCCTGCTGACGCGCTACCGGGCCGCCGACGAGCCCGGCCGGATCGCGATCCTCCAGGAGATCCTCCGGCTCGAACCGGTCATCGGCCGGCTCCGCCGCCGTACCACCGCTCCGCTCCGGCTGCCCGGCGACGGCCGGGACCCGGGCGCCGAAGTGACGGTCCCGGCCGGGGAGTTGGTCGACATCCTGCTGCACCGCGCCAATCTCGACGCCCGTACGGTGGGCGAACGGCCGGAGCGGCTGTGTCCTGGCCGCCCGATGGCCACGGGCGCGGGGGCGCCGGGGCTGTCGTTCGGGGACGGCGCGCACAAATGCCCCGGGGCCACCATCGCACTCCTGGAGACCGATGTCTTCCTCAGCCGGCTGTTCGCCCTGCCCGGCATCCATATGGCCGCCCCGCCCGGGGTCGGCTTCAAGGACGGGATCGACAGCTATGAGCTGCGCGGCTGCACGGTCGTGCTGACGGGACGGGCCTGACCGGCCGGTGGCGGGCGCGGATCAGCGCCGGTACAGCTCCCGCCGTGCCGTGGTGAAGCGGGCGAGGGCGTCCGGGAGCGGGTCGATGCCGATGCCGGGCGCGGTGGGCACCGGGAGGTGGCCGTCCTGGAGGACGAACGGCTCGGTGATGTCCTCGGCGAAGTATCGGCCGGAGGCCGAGGTGTCACCGGGCAGGGTGCAGCCGGGCAGGGCGGCGAGGGCCAGGTTGGGGGCGCGGCCGATACCGGTCTCCAGCATGCCCCCACACCACACCGGGACGCCGTGGGCGGCGGCGAGGTCGTGGATGCGGCGGGCCTCCGGATAGCCGCCGACCCGGGCCGGTTTGATGTTGATGACCCGGCAGGCGTCCATCGCGATCGCGGACGCGGCGTCGCGCGCGTTGTGGATGGACTCGTCCAGACAGACCGGGGTGGTCAGCCGCCGCTGGAGCCGGGCGTGGGCGTGGAGGTTGTTCTCCTCCAGCGGCTCCTCGATGAGCAGCAGCCCGAACTCGTCGAGCTTCCCGAGGTGTTCCGCGTCGGCGAGGGTGTACGCGGTGTTGGCGTCGACCTGCAGCGGCAGCGCCTCGCCGAACCGTTCGCGTACGGCGCGCACCGGCGCCACGTCCCAGCCCGGCTCGATCTTCAGCTTGATGCGCACATAGCCCTCCGCGAGATACCGCTCGACGTCGTCGATCAGCTCGGGGAGGGAGTCCTTGATGCCCACGGACACTCCGGCGGGCACCCGCTCGTGGACCGAGCCGAGGAAGGTGGCGAGCGGCATGCCGTGGGCGCGGAGTTCGGCGTCGAGCAGCGCGGTCTCCAGCGCCGCCTTGGCCAGCTCATGGCCCTTGACGGCGGCCATGGCGGGGGCCAGGGCCGCGGTCGTGGGCATGGGGAGGGCGGCCACCCGGGGCAGCAGGAAGTCGCGGATCACGATCTCGGCACCGGCGACGAACTCCGCGCAGTACAGCGGCTCCGGGTCGGCGGCGAACTCCGACCAGCCCTCGGCCCGGTCCGTGACGATATGCAGCAGAAAGGTGTCCTTGCTGGTCATCGTCCCGAAGGAGGTACGGAAGGGGGTGATCAGCGGAAGGGCGACATGGAGCAGTTCGGCGCGTTCGAGCCTCATGGCCGCGGGTCCTCTCCGGGGGTGGTCGGGGTGGGGTTCCGGATGAGGCGGTACCAGCCGTCGCGGGACATCGCGGTGGCCCGGAAGCCCTCGGCGTACGCCTCGGTGAACACCTCGCGCACGGCGTGCCGCCAGCGCAGCGCCAGGGCCGGGTCGGCGGCGCGCAGCGCGACGATGTCCCCGGGCACCCTGCACCACAGCCGGTCCCCGTGGCGGGCGGCGAGCGGGCCGCCGTCGGGGGCGTGGCGGACGACCGGGGCGGCTGCCCGGCCATCGGTGTCGTCGGCGGGGGCGGTTGCGGGTGCGGGTCGGGTGCGGAGGTCCCAGCGGGCGGTGAGCCGGTCGCTCTCGTCACCGTCGTTCACCCCGTCGTTCATGGGGCCGTAGAGGTCGACCAGGTACTCGGCGCCGACGGCGCCCAGTTTGACCAGGTTGAAGCGGGCGTTACGGGCGACCAGCGGGTCGAAGGTCCAGCGCATGGTGTCGGCCCCGCGCTCCAGCGCCCAGCCGCGCTGGGCCTGTTTGACGGCGTGGCCGACGCCCCGGTCGGAGGCGGTGGCGGCGGCCACGAGCGAGTACGCCTCCCGGTCGGCCGGGGGGCCGAAGACCGCGACCGCGGCGCCGGACAGCCGCTCGCCGCCGGACCCGTCGTGCCCGGTGGTGTACGCGGCGTGCACCGCGCCGCCCGCGTGGACGACGCTGTGCAGCACCTCGGCCGGATAGGGCGGGTTGCTGCGCGGCAGCCGCCACACCTCGGCGAAGAAGTCGGCCACCGCCTGGACACCGGCCACGTCGTGGACGGTGCGGACGGCGACCCCGGCGGCGCGGGCGGTGGCGGTGGCCAGCGCCTCGGCGTCCATCGTCACTGATGTCATGGGCCCGAGTCTCCCGGGGCGTGCCCGCGTCCGGCTTGTCCAGACGCACAAGCGCGGCCTAGGGTCCTGTTGCGATCAGCCAATCGCCCCGCATGTCAGCCCCCTGGAAGGCCCGGTACCGCCCATGGACACCCGCACCCTCGGGGAGCTTCTGGACACCCTGGGCGAGCCCGCGCTGCGGCTGCTCACCGCCCCGTCCGGGCTGACCGCACCCGTCACCGAGGTGCTGCTGTACGACGCCCACGCCCCGTTCCCGGACCGGGCGCCCGGCGCCCTGCTGCTGGCGGTCGGGGTGCGGGCGGACGCGGCCGGGGCGCTGGTGGACGAGGCGGCGGCCGCGCGGATGGCGGGTCTCGTCGTACGTGGCGAGGGCGGGCCCCCATCCGGGCAGGGGCCCGCGGACGGGCACCGGCAGGGCCCCTCGTCCGGGCACAGGCCCGCGGACGGGCAGGGCCCCTCGTCCGGGCACGGGCAGGGCCCCTCATCCGGGCACGGGCAGGTTCCCGCGTCCGGGCAGGTTCTCGCGGACGCCGTCGCCCGGGCGCGGGACCGGGGGCTGGCCCTGCTCACCGTGGACGAGGACGCCGCCTGGCACCATGTCCATCTGCTGCTGGCCGGGGCGGTCGGGGCCCGGCCCGCCCCCGCGGGCGGCGCCGCGCTCGGCGATCTGTTCTCGCTCGCGGGCGCCGTGGCCACGGCCGTGGGCGGCGCCACCGTGATCGAGGATCCACGCCAGCGCATCCTCGCCCACTCCACCATCCCCGGCCAGCCCGTGGACGAGCCCCGGCGCCAGGGCATCCTGGGCCGTCAGGTGCCCGGCAGCCCGGAGAACACCGAGCAGTACCGGGTGCTGTTCGCCTCCCCGGGCCCGGTGCGCCTGCCCGCCCTCAGCGCCGGGGAACTGCCGCGGCTCGCCATCGCCGTACGGGCGGGCGGTGAGACCCTCGGCTCGCTGTGGGTCGTCGACGACGGGACCCTCGCACCGGACGCCGAGGAGGCGCTGGCCCAGGGCGCCTCCACGGCCGCCCTGCTCCTGCTGCGGGCGCGGGCGGCACAGGAGCTGTCCCGCCATCTGACCGGCGATCTGCTGCGCCGTCTCCTCGACGGCACCGCCGAGCCCGCCGCCACCGCCGAGCGCCTGGGGCTCGCCCCCGGCACACCGGTGCGGGTGGCCGCCTTCGCGCTGGAGGGCGCGGCGGCCGCGCCGGACGGGGAGCAGGCCGCGCTGCGGCTGCTGGACCTCGTACGGCTGCAGTGCGAGGCGCGCTACGGACGGCATGCCTGTGTGCTGGTCGAAGGGGTGGTGTACGCGCTGCTGCCGGTGGCCGACGGGCGGGCCGGGGAGCGGCAGCGGCGGCTGGCCGAGGACATCGTGCGCCGCGCCGGGCAGGCGCTGAGGGTGCCGGTGCGGGCCGGTCTCGGCGATGTGGTGCCGGAGGTGGCGGAGGTCCGCGGCTCGCGGGAGGACGCCGATCTGGTGCTGCGGGTGCTGGGCCCGGGAGAGACGGTGGCCGCCCTGGAGGAGGTCCGGGCCCGCGCCGTACTGCTCCGGCTCGGCGAACTCCTGGGCGAACGGCGGGAGTTGGCGGCCGGGGCATGGCGGGGCATCGTGGCGTACGACGCCGGGCACGGCACGGACTACGCCCGGACGCTGGTGTGCTGGCTGGACGCCGGATGCGATATGGCGCGGGCGGCGCGGCTGCTTGCGGTCCACCCCAACACCTGCCGCTACCGGCTGCGGCAGGCGCGAACGCAGCTGGGCATCGACCTGGACGACCCGGATGAGCGGCTGGTGCTCTGGCTCCAGCTGCGCACCCTCGCCGGGCTGCGGGGCACCGGCGCATGACGGACCGCCGGCACACGGGGACGGGTCAGCCGAGCCACCCCATGAGCCGCGCCTCGCACTCCCGCAGCTGCCCCACCGGCACGTACTCACCCGCGGTGTGGGCCAGGGACGGGTCGCCGGGGCCGTAGTTGAGCGCCGGTGTGCCGAGCGCGGCGAAGCGGGCGACATCGGTCCAGCCGAGTTTGGGGCGGGGCGCCACGCCGAGGTACGTCACGAGCGAGGCGGCCGCCTCCTGGTCCAGGCCGGGGAGGGCGCCCGGGATGTTCTCGGTGATCTCGACCTCGTACTCGGGGAAGAGGTCGCGCACGTACGCCTCGGCCTCCTCCGGCGAACGGCTGGGCGCGAACCGCAGGTTGACCGTGATCACGCACAGATCGGGCACCACGTTCCCGGCCACGCCCGCGCGCACGGCCACGGCGCTCAGCCCCTCCCGGTACTCCAGCCCGTCGATGGTGATCCGCCCGGCGGTGTGGTCGTCCAGGCGCCGCAGCACGGCGGCGGCGCGGTGGGCGGCGTTGACGCCCTTCCAGGCGCGGGCGGTGTGCGCCCGCTCGCCGCGTACGGCGATGTCCGCCATCAGCACGCCCTGGCAGCCCGCCTCCACACCGGCGTCGGAGGGCTCCATGAGGATCGCCAGATCGGCCTCGAGCAGCTCGGGGCGTTCCGTGGCGATCCTGGCCAGGCCGTTGCGGTCGGCGGCCACTTCCTCGCATTCGTAGAACACGTAGGTGATGTCGTGCGCGGGCGCGGGGAGTGCCGCCGCGAGCCGGAGGGCGACCGCGACTCCGCCCTTCATATCGCAGGCCCCGAGGCCGTACAGCAGTCCGCCGTCCAGCCGGGACGGGAGGTTGTCCGCGGCCGGGACGGTGTCCAGGTGCCCGGCGATGACCACCCTCCGGTCGCGGCCCGAGCGGGTGCGGGCCACGACGGAGTGGCCGATCCGCTCGACGGTCAGCCACGGCAGGGCACGCAGCGCGCTCTCCACGGCGTCGGCGAGCGGGGCCTCATGGCCGCTTTCCGAGGGGATGTCGACCAGGGCGCGGGTGAGCGCCAGCACATCGGCGGTGGGGTCGAGCGGGGTCATGGGGTGGTCTCCGGTTCGGGGGCGGGGCGGTTGAGGGTGGAGTGCCGGATGCCGTAGAGCCCGTAGATCGCGAGTCCGACCGCCATCCAGGCGCCGAAGGCGATCCAGGTGCCGGCCCCGAGCCCGGACATCACATACCCGCAGCAGGCCACTCCCAGCAGGGGTGTCACGGGCGCGAGCGGCACCCGGAAGCCGCGTGGCGCGTCCGGCTTGCGCCGTCGCAGGATCAGCACGGCCAGGTTGACCAGGGCGAAGGCGAAGAGGGTGCCGATGCTGGTGGCGTCGGCGAGGTCGCCGAGCGGGATGAGCGCGGCGAGGAGGGCGACGAAGGCGGAGACGACGACGGTACCCGCGCGCGGCACCCCGGTGCGCCGGTGGACCCTGGAGAAGAGGCCGGGGACGAGCCCGTCGCGGGACATCGAGAACAGGATGCGGATCTGCCCGTACTGCACGGTGAGGACCACGCTGGTGGTGGCGACGACCGCGCCGATGGACAGCAGGATCGGCCACAGCTCGCCGCCGCCGACGGAGTGGACGAGGACCTGGCTGAGCGTGGCCTCGGTGCCCTCGAACCGCCGCCAGGGCATCGCGCCGACCGCCGCCAGCGCCACCGCGCAGTACAGGGCGGTGACCAGCCCGAGCGAGAGGACGATGGCGCGCGGCAGATCGCGCTGTGGGTTCTTGGCCTCCTCCCCCGCCGTGGAGGCGGCGTCGAAGCCGATGTAGGAGAAGAAGAGCGAGGAGGCGCCCGCGGTCATCCCGGCCGTGCCGAGAGGGAAGAGCGGCCGGAAGTTCCCGGCGTGGAAGGCGGTGAAGGCCACCGCGCAGAAGATGACGAGCGCGGCCAGCTTCACCGCCACCATCACGGTGTTGACCACGGCGCTCTCCCGGGCGCCGCGCAACAGCACCACCATGGCGAGGACGACGATGGCGGCGGCGGGGACGTTCAGTACCCCGCCGTCGCCGGGCGGGGCGGCGAGCGCGTCGGGCAGGGTCCGGCCGACGGTCAGCTGGAGCAGTTCATTGACGTACTGCCCCCAGCCGACCGCGACCGCGGCCACGGAGACGCCGTACTCGAGGATCAGACACCAGCCGCACACCCAGGCCACCAACTCGCCCAGGGTGGCGTAGGCGTAGCTGTACGAGGACCCGGCGCCCGGGATCATGCCCGCGAGCTCGGCGTAGGACAGGGCGGAGAACAGCGCGGTGACCCCGGCGAGGACGAAGGAGAGCACCACGGCCGGGCCCGCCTGGGGCACCGCCTCGCCGAGCACCACGAAGATCCCGGTGCCGAGCGTGGCGCCGACGCTGAGCAGGGTGAGCTGGGTCAGGCCCAGGGTGCGGCGGAGCGGACCGCCACCGGCCTCGGCGACCAGCTCCGCCACTTCCCGGCGACGGGTCAGCCTGCCGACCGGGCCGGTGGCCCGCTCCGGGGCCCGCCGGCCGTGCGATGGTGTTCGCACACCGTTCACATTGCCTCCCTTGTCCGCTCCGCCGCGCTGTACGGCCCCTGATGATGCGGAAGGGAGCGGGCGGGGAGGTGCACGCATCGGCCAAAGACCCGCCCATGGCTTTGACCGTTCGGCCAACACCCGGGAAAACGGAAATCTCTACTGACGACTTCCGGCGCTGAGCCCGTCCAGGGTGAGGTCGAGGAGCCGGTCGGCCTGCTCCCGCTGTTCGGGCTTCCCCGAGACGAGGGCGATGCCGGTGAGAGCGGCGAACATGTCGGTGGCGCCGATGTCCGACCGGATCACACCGGCCGTGACGGCGGCGTCCATCAGCCGCGAAAGCGCGTCCTGGATCATCTCGTGGCTCTGGGCGTACGGATTGACTCCCGACGCGACCACGCCCCGCAGCGCGTCCGCCATGCCCAGTTTGGCGTTGGCGTAGTCCATGAAGCGGGCCAGCCACGTCCGCAGGGCCTCGCGCGGGGGCAGGGTCGCCAGCAGTTCGGGGGCGGCGGCGCAGAGCCGGGCCAGCTCATTGCGGTAGGCGGCCTCGATCAGCAGCTCGCGGGTCGGGAAGTTCCGGTAGAGGGTGCCGGTGCCCACGCCCGCCTCCTTGGCGACGCGCTCGAGGTGGGCGTCCAGCCCATCCTCGGCGAACACCCGGACCGCGGCGGAGAGGATCTTCTCCCGGTTGCGCTGTGCGTCGGCCCGCAGCGGGCGCCCTGGATCCCTGGCCATCGGCGACTCTCCTCATTCCCCGGTTCCTTCCCCGGTTGCTAAGTGGAGGAGCACCCACTTAATGTGGGGTGAAGTGGCGGCGCCTCCACTTCTCACTGTAGGCCATCGCCGCCCGCTCCTTTTCCCTGCCCTCGCGCAGTTCTCTCCGGAAGGAACCCCCATGACATCGGGTATCGAAGGCAAGGTCGTCGCCATCACGGGCGCGAGCAGCGGCATCGGCGAGGCGACCGCGCTGCTGCTCGCCGAGCGCGGCGCCAGGGTCGTCCTCGCGGCGCGGCGGTCGGACCGCATCGAGGCACTGGCGGCACGGATCGCCGGGGCGGGCGGCGAGGCCGTCGCCGTCGTCACGGATGTGAAGCGGCGCGCGGATCTGTCCCGTCTGGTCACGACGGCACGCGAACGGTACGGAAGGCTGGACGTCCTGGTCAGCAACGCCGGTATCAGCCCGATCTCCGCCCTCGACGATCTGCGCGTCGAGGACTGGGAGGCGATGGTCGACGTCAACGTCAAGGGGGTGCTGTACGGCATCGCGGAGGCCCTGCCCGTCTTCCGGGAGCAGGGCTCCGGGCATTTCGTGCACACCCTCTCCACCGCCGGGCTGACCATCGTCCCGACGATGGCGGTCTACGCCGGCACCAAGAACGCCGTGCGCGCCATCTCCGAAGGGCTGCGCCAGGAGGCCGGTGAGACGCTGCGGGTGACCACTGTCTCACCGGGGTTCATCCGGACGGGGCTCGCGGATTCCATCACCGACTCGGACGCGAGGAGCGGGATCCAGGCCCGCATGGACAAGATCGCGATCTCCCCGGACGCCATAGCCCGCGCCATCGCGTTCGCCATCGAGCAGCCGGCCGGTGTCGACGTCGGCGAGATCGTGGTCCGGCCCACCGCACAGAGCTGAACTCCGCGCCCTCAACCGGCTGGTGCGCGGCCGGTGCCCAGGAGCGCGGCATGGACGGCCGCGGTGAGCACCACGGCCGCGAGCGTCCATGAGATCCAGCCCCCCGGGTCCGGCAGCCACTGCCGTCCGAGCGCGATCGGATAGATGGCCACCGCGTAACCGGCGGGTACGGTACGCGGCACGATCCCCTTTCGGGCGGCGCCGAGGAATAACAGCGGCGCCAGCAGCCCGGCCGAAAACACCACGCCCACCACCCACAGCACGCGGTGCCGCCGACTGCCGTACAGAGCGGGCCGTGCGGATGTTCCAGGGGAATATTCGTTCACGATCGCCTTTCGTTCGGCGCGGAGTGCAGACGATTGAGTGCGTGACGTGCGCTCACGGCACCGATACCGTCCAGATCACGAAGCTGACGCGCGGAGAAACCGGAAAGCAGTTCGAGATTATCGATACCAGCTCTGAGTAATGCATTGGCCAAACGATGTCCGATTCTGTCGTGTCCGAGGGCATCGAAGAGTTCGCCTCCCTCGCAGGAACCGCAGCGTCGTCCGGGCGCGCTCGGCGCGATTTCCCGGGCGCCGCACCCACCGCACATATCGATCACCCGGCCATCCCATCGCGCCCTCGACCAGCTCATTTGGACGATGACTTCGCGAAGCGCGCCGACGCTGTCGGCCGCTGAGGAGGAATGGGTGGCGCCACAGATGTCACATCGAATGGTGATCGAATGGCTCATGTGAGCATGATGGCAGAGAGCCTCCTCACGAGCCTTCCCCGTCATCGCTTTGCGGCCGCTCGGCCGCCCATGGGGACATGCGTTTCTCACAACCGCTTGATGACAAATGCGACTGTTATGCCGCCCGGAGTGGTGAAAGCGTGAGCTAACAGTGGACAGCGAAGAGTCCGGGGGGAGTCCGCGCGAGCCGTTGTCAGCGGCTTGAATCCCGTCTGCACAACGGGGAACGCACCAGCGACAATCCGGTATCCGGCCAAGTGCTGTCACCGCGAGCCCCACCGGGCTCACTTCACCGACAACGGAAACGGCTGGGTGATGACAGACAACGGGACGGACAAGGGTGCGGCCGATACCAGGGGGCGCCGTCACCGGAGATGGCGCTTATCCGCGGCGCTGGGTCTGACGGCGGTGCTGGTGGGCGGCGGGATCGCCGCCTTACGGACGGCCGGCTCGCCCGCGTCCGATGCCTCCGAGCCCGCGGCCGCCGTCGCCTCACACTCCGGCCGGCTGACATCCGGGGAATCGCGCGAGGCGTCCCGTATCGCCGTCGACGCCGCCACCCGGCCCGGGACCGCGAAGGACCGTCAGAAAGCCACGAAGAAGAGCGACGGCGAGCGGAACGCCGCGGGCGGCCCCGGCGCCGAGCCGCTGGACACCCGCCGTCCGCCCCGGGCCAAGTCGGCGTCCTCCGCCACCGACGGCCGGGCCGAGGTCCAGCTCTACGACTACGCCTCGGACACCCTCATCACCCGGCTGGTCGACCTGCGCTCCCAGAAGGTCCTCGACTCCACCCGTCAGCACGGTGTCCAGCCGCCTCCCACCCTGGCCGAGGCCCGCGAGGCGGTGAAGGTCATCCTCGCCGACCGCCGGCTCGGCCCGGGGATGCGCGAGTCCTACGCCTCGCAGACCGGGAAGCGGCTGACCTCGCCCGCCCAACTGCGCCTCCAGAGCATGTCGTTCCTCGGCTCCCGGGCCGCGGGGGTGGACGGCGCCCGGAAGGTGTCCCGGTGCGGTGAGCACCGGTGTGTGCAGCTGTTCGTGCGCATTCCGGGTGGCAAGTGGATCGACACCAGCCGGATCGTCATCGATCTGTCGGCCAGGCGCGCCGCCGTCATCGGCCTGTGAGGGGAGCCTTGTCCGTGTCCAGTCTGTTTCGGCGTGCCCGGGTGTTTCGACGTGCCCAAGTGTTTCGGGCCCGGGTGTTTCGGCGTGCCCGGGTGCTGATCGCCGTGGTGGGATTGCTGGCCCTGTGGGTGCCGGGCCCGGCCTCCGCCGCGCCCGCGAGGGCCGCGGCGACCCCGTCCTGCCCCGCCGCGGATCGCATCGACAAGACCCTCAAGAACGGTGCCCGGTGGCAGATGTGCTGGGACATCGACCGCAACACCGGTGCGGTGCTGAGCGATGTGACCTACACCCCGAACCGCTCCACCCCCACCCGGGTCCTCAAGAGCGCCTCGCTGGCCGAGGTGCATGTGCCCTACGACAGCGGCCAGCCGCGCTTCTACGATGTCTCGTCGATCGGCTTCGGCGATCTGGAGCAGGGCACGCTCACCCCCCTCAGCGCCAAGGACTGCCCCAACGGGCGGCTGCGCGACTTCCGTGACACCCCGGTGCTCTGCGTCGAGGAGCAGCCCCGCCCGTTCGCCTACAAGAGCGCCGTGGAGAAGGGCGTGCTGCACGGCACCGACCTGGTCGTCTTCTCGGTCTCCGAGATCGGCTGGTACGACTACATCACCGAGTGGCGCTTCTCGGACGACGGCTCCATCACCCCCCGGTCGGGCGCCACCGGAAGCCTCTCGCCGTTCCAGTTCTCCGACGCCAGCAGCGGCTGGCCGACCGGCGTGGGCTCCACCCGGTTCAGCGAGAACCACTCGCACAACATCTTCTGGCGGCTGGACTTCGACGTCGACGGACAGTCGAAGAACACCGTGGAGCAGTACGACTACCTGGGCAGCGGTACGGCCAAGCGCACCACCAAGCGCACGGTGTTCTCCCGTGAGACCGCGGCCGACCTCGCGCCCACCCGCTTCTGGCGGGTGGTGAACCGCGCCGCCGAGAACGCCGACGGCCACGCCAAGTCCTGGGAGATCGACAACCACCAGAGCGATCAGTACCGGGGGCCGCACGAGACCGAGGAGTTCACCCACCACGACATGTACTTCACGCAGTACCGGGAGTGCGAGCGGCTGGCCTACGGCAACACCGCCCCGGACTGCGCGACCTCGGTCGACAAGTACACCGGCGAGGAGAAGCTGACCGACCCGGTGGCCTGGGTCAGCGTCGACTTCCACCATGTGCCCAGGGACGAGGACCAGGACCCCATGCCCACCCACTGGCAGGGCTTCAGGATCGTGCCCCGGGACGTCACGGCCTGGAGCCAGTTGCCATGACCAGGCCCCCGTCGCCCGTCCCGTCCCCCGGCAAGGAGTGCACCGTGTTACGTACGACCCCGGCCCCGTCCGGCGAGGAGCGGTCGAAGATACGCCGCGTCCTCGAGGACCGGCTGACCGCCCTGGCCCGCGCCCATCAGGTGCCCGGCGCCCAACTCGCCCTGCACAGCGGCGGAACGACCGTCGCCGTGGAGACCGGAGTCCTGGACGCGGACACCGGCGAGCCGTGCACCGCCGACGCGGCCGTGCCCATCGGCTCCATCACCAAGGCGTACACCGCGACCGTGGTGATGCTCCTGGTGGCGGACGGCGATGTGGAGCTGGACGACCGGCTCGGCGACCATGTGCCGGAGCTGCGGCGGGCCGGTCCGCCGTGCACGGTGCGCCAGGTGCTCAGCCACACCGCGGGCCTTCCGTCCGGGCCCGACTCCGACCAGGTGGCCTCGCTGACCGCGGCGCGCTATCTGCTGGACCACTGCACCGACCGCACCCTGGTGATGCCCCCGGGGACGGACTTCTCCTACTCCAACGCGGGCTATGTGGCCGCGGGCCGGCTGATCGAGACGGTCACCGGGATGAGCTGGCAGGAGGCCGTGCGGTCCGTTCTGCTCGATCCGCTGGGCACCGTGCCGTCCTTCGTCGGCACGGCCGGCGCCCCGCACCGGCCCACGGCGCGCGGCCACTCGGCCAACAAGGCCACGGGCAGAACACGGCCGGTGCGGCAGAACCTCGCCCCCGCCGAGGCCGCGGCCGGCGCTCTGAGCGCCAGTGCCCTCGATCTGGTGGCGCTGGGCCGGGCCCATCTCGGCGACGGCACCGCGGGATCGCTGCCCCGCGAGCTCGCGGAGGAGATGCGCCGCCCGGTGCCCGGCGCCGACCCCGGTGTGCTGGCCGACGGCTGGGGCCTGGGCTGGGCGCTCTTCCGGCACGGCGACACCCTGTGGTTCGGGCACGACGGCAACGCCCAGGGCACCTCCTGCTTCCTGCGGGCCGATCCCGCCACCGGGGCGGTGGTCGGCTTCACCGCCAACGCGGGCACCGGCACCGAGCTGTGGCACGAACTCCTCGACGTCCTGGGCGAGATCACCGGCGTCCGGGTGCCCCCGACACCCGCCCCACGGCGCCTGGCCACCCCCATGGCCGCGACCTCGCAGTGCACCGGGCTCTATCTCAACGGCGACATCGAGTACCAGGTGACCATCAGCGACGGTGGCGGCCTCGCCCTGTCCGTGGACGGCGACCTCCCCGCGCCGCTGGTCTGCCACGAGGACCTCACCTGCGATCTGGTGGACCCCTCCTCCGGACGCCGGCTCCCCGGCGGACGCTTCGTCCGCGATCCGCGGACCGGCGCCGTGGACCGGATCCAGCTCTCGGGCCGGATGGCCCGTAAGAGCGCCCTGGTCTGAGGTCCCCACCGCCCCGCACCCGGCCGTTCTCCCCACAGCTCCCCGGCCGGGCGCGGGCGCACCGGCTCGGTGCCGGCCGGCCCGAGCCGCCCCCCATATCCGCCCGTTCAACCGCTCTGAAGGGCCACAACCCACCATGACGGACCACTACGAGAACTCATCGGTGTCCGCACCCCAACCCGTCCCGGATCTCCCTCCGGAGGCGTGGAACGCCACGGACCGCGCCGTCTCCCGGGCGCCGCTCGGCGAGCTCTTCGCCGTCTGGGCGGAGCGCACTCCCAAGGCGCCGGCCCTGGTGGCGGACGGGCGCGAGTGGTCCTTCGGGGAGGTCGAGCGCTGGGCGAACCGGCTGGCCCACCATCTCATCGGGCAGGGTGTGGGACCGGAGCGGGTGGTGGCGCTGGTGCTGCCCCGCTCGGCGGAACTGGTAGTGGCCGAGCTGGCGGTGGCGAAGGCGGGTGGCGCGTACCTCCCGATCGACCCCGCGCACCCCGAGGAGCGCCGGGCCATGATGCTGGCCGACGCCCGGCCGGTGGCCGTGCTGGACGACCCGGCGCGGATCCGGGAGCTGGGGGCCGGGGCGGGCCCGGACCACGCGCCCGGCCGAGGGGAGCTGCTCAGCCCGCTGTGCCCCGAGCATCCCGCGTATGTCATCTACACCTCCGGCTCCACGGGGGTACCCAAGGGCGTGCTGGTGCCGCACGCCGGTCTGGGCAACTTCTCGGCCGCGACGGCGGCCCACTACCGGGTCCGGCCCGGCGACCGGGTGCTGCAGTTCTCCTCGCCCAGCTTCGACGCCTCCGTCCTGGAGCTGTGCTCCTCCCTGCTGGCCGGGGCGGCGCTGGTGGTGCCCCCGGAGGGGCCGCTGCTGGGCGCCGAGCTGGCGTCGGTCCTGCGGGAGCGGCGGGTGACCCATGCGCTGATCCCTCCGGCGGCGCTCGCCACCGTGCCCCCGGAGGAACTCCACGACGGGCTGCCCGGCTTCCGCACGCTGATCGTGGGCGCGGAGGCGTGCCCCGCCGATCTGGTGGACCTGTGGGCGCCCGGGCGGCGGATGGTCAACTCCTACGGCCCGACGGAGGCCACCGTCGTGGCCAGTTGGACGGACGCCCTGG
The DNA here is from genome assembly GCF_024505145.1 of Streptomyces rugosispiralis. Lineage (GTDB taxonomy): Bacteria > Actinomycetota > Actinomycetes > Streptomycetales > Streptomycetaceae > Streptomyces > Streptomyces rugosispiralis. Next base: position 849,941 of record NZ_JANIAA010000001.1, read on the forward strand.
CGGCGGGGACGGGGGCCCCGCCGATCGGCCGTCCGCTGCCCAACACCCGGGTGTTCGTGCTGGACGAGGCGGCGCGGCAGGTGCCGGTCGGGGTCACGGGAGAGCTGTGCGTCAGCGGCGCGGGCCTGGCCCGCGGCTATCTCGACCGGCCGGGGCTGACCGCGGAGCGGTTCACCGCCTGCCCGTTCGGCCCGCCCGGCTCGCGGATGTACCGCACCGGCGACCTGGTCCGCTGGAACGCCGACGGCGAACTGGAATTCCTCGGCCGGGCCGACCACCAGGTCAAGATCCGCGGCTTCCGCATCGAACTGGGCGAGGTGGAGGCCGCGTTGGCCCGCCACCCCCGGGTGGGGTCCGCCGTGGTCACCGTGCGGGAGGACGAGCCCGGTCAGAAGCGGCTGGTCGGCTATGTGGTGCCGCCGAGCGGCGGGACCCCGCCGAAGGCCGCCGAGGTGCGCGCCGCGGTGGCCCGGGTGCTGCCCGCGCATATGGTGCCGTCCGCCTACGTCGTACTGGACGCGTTCCCCCTCACCCCGCACCGCAAGATCGACCGGCAGGCGCTGCCCGCCCCGCGCTCCGCGCCGGACGGCGACTCGCGCCACGTCCCCCCGCGGACTCCCGCCGAGGAGGCCCTGGCCCGCATCTGGTCCGAGGTGCTGCCGGTGGACACCGTGGGCGTGGAGGACGACTTCCTGGGCCTGGGCGGCGACTCCATCCTCGGGGTGCGGCTGCTGACCCGGATCCGGGCCGAGCTGGGCGCGGAGCTCTCGCTGCGCGACCTGCTCGACGCCAGGACCGTGGCGCGGCTGGCAGGTAGGCTGCCCGCCGCGGCGGCCGACACGCCCGAGGCGCCGATCCCGCCCGCGCCGCGCGACCGTCCGCTGCCGCTGTCCTCCGCCCAGCGGCGGCTGTGGTTCCTGGACGATCTGACCTCCGGCGGAACCGAGTACAACACCGGGGCCGGGCTGCGGCTCGACGGCCCGCTGGACGCGGCCGCGCTGGGCCGGGCGCTGGACCGGCTCGCCGCCCGCCATGACGCCCTGCGCACCAGCTTCGCCACCGTGGACGGGCACGGGGTGCAGCAGGTGGCCGCGCACGGGGCCCTGCCACTCGAGCGGCTCGACCTCGGCGGGCATCCGGCGCGGCGGCGCGCCGAGGAGCTCGACGCCGCGCTGACCGCCGAGCTGAGCCGCCCCTACGACCTGAGACAGTCCCCGCTGACCAGGGCGCTGCTGATCCGGCTCGCCGACGAGGAGCACATCCTGCTGCTGGCGCAGCACCACATCGTCACCGACGGCTGGTCGGTCGGGCTGCTGGTGCGCGAGCTGGCCGCGCTCTACGCCGCCGAGGTGTCCGGCACCGAGGCCGCGCTCCCCCAACCCGCCCTCCAGTACCCGGACTTCGCGCTGTGGGAGCGGACCCGTCCCGCCACCGCCGGTGCGGACGCCGATCTGGAGTACTGGCGGTGCCGGCTGGCCGGGATGCAGACGCTGGAGCTGCCCACCGACCGCCCGCGCCCGCCGGTGCGCACCACGGCGGGCGCGGTGCACCGGCGTGAGCTGCCCGCCGATTTGGTGGCGGGGCTGGCCCGGCTCGGCAGGGAGCGGGACACCACGCAGTTCACCCTGCTCGCGGCCGCCGTCGCGGTGCTGTTCTCCCGCTACTCGGGCCAGCGTGACATCGCCTTCGGCACCGTGACCGCCGGGCGCCACCGCAAGGAGCTGGAGTCGGTCGCCGGATTCTTCGTCAACACCCTGGTGCTGCGGGCCGATGTGGACGGGGACAGCACGGTCGAGCGGTTCCTGGACGCGATGCGCGAGACGGTGCTGGACGCCTTCAGCCATGACCGGCTGCCGTTCGAGCGGGTCGTCGAGGAGCTGGCGCCGCGCCGCGACCCCAGCCGCAACCCGCTGGTGCAGGCGCTGGTCGTCCAGCAGAGCACCATGGTGCCCGGCCGGGAGGCGGGGGGTGTGCGGATCACCGAGCACCCCCTGCCGCGCCCGGCCGCGCGGTTCGATCTGGTGCTGGAGTTCCTGCCCCGCGACGACGGCTCGCTGGGCCTGACCGTCGAGTTCAACTCCGATCTGTTCGACGCCGCCACGATCGAGCGGATGGCCGGGCATCTGCACCGGCTGCTGACCGCCATGGTGGCCGACCCCGGCGCCACCCTGATCGAGCTGCGGATGCTGGCCGACGCCGAGTGGCATGCGATGCTCGACGCCTGGAACGGGCCGGAGCGGCCCGCGGTCGAGGCCACCCTGCCCGATCTCTTCGCCGCCCAGGTGGCGCTGCGGCCCACCGCCACCGCCGTGACCTGCGGGGACACCAGCCTCTCCTACGACGAGGTGAACCGGCGCGCCAACCGGCTGGCGCGGCTGCTCATCGACCGGGGTGCCGGTCCCGAGCGGCTGGTGGCCCTCGCCCTGCCCCGCTCGGCCGAGCTCGTCGTCGTCCTGCTGGCGGTGCTCAAGGCGGGCGCCGGATATCTGCCGGTGGACCCCGAATACCCCGCCGAGCGCATCGCGTTCATGCTGGCGGACGCCGCGCCGTCGACCGTTCTCACCACCACCGGGGCGGCCGGCTGCCTGCCCGCGGACGCCGCACCGCTGCTGCTGGACGACCCGGGGGTACGCGCCCGGCTGGACGGGATCGCGGACGGCGACATCACCGACGCCGAGCGGCTCCACCCGCTGGTCCCGGCCCATCCCGCCTATGTCATCTACACCTCCGGGTCCACCGGCCGGCCCAAGGGCGTGGTGGTCACCCACCGCGGTGTGGCGGGGCTCGCGGCCTGGGCCGGGGCGGAGCTGGGACGGGAGCGGCTGACCGACGTGGTCGCCTCGACCTCGCTCAACTTCGATGTGTCGGTCTTCGAGATCCTCTGCCCGCTGCTGGCCGGTGGCAGCGTCGAGGTGGTGCGTGACCTGCTCGCCCTCACCGATCCCGACGGGCGGCCGCGGGCGACGGGGCTGCTCAGCGGGGTGCCCTCGGTGTTCTCCCGGCTGCTGGGCGAGGACCGCCCGGCGGACTGGGCCCGCACCGTCGTACTGGCGGGCGAGGCGCTGCCCGCCCAGACCGTACGGGACATCCGGGAGGCCATGCCGTCCTGCCGGATCGCCAATCTGTACGGGCCGACCGAGGCCACGGTGTACGCCACCGGCTGGTTCTGCGACGGCCAGGCGCCGCCGCAGGCCCCGCCGATCGGCCGCCCGGTCGCGACCACCCGCGCCTACGTGCTGGACCCGACGCTGCGGCTGGTGCCGCCCGGGGTGACCGGTGAACTGTATCTGGGCGGGCAGGGCCTGGCCCGGGGCTATCTGCGGCGGCCCGGACTGACCGCCCACCGCTTTCTCGCGGACCCCTTCGGGCCATCAGGCAGCCGGATGTACCGCACCGGTGACCTGGTCCGCTGGAACTCCGAGGGCCAGCTGGAGTACGTCGGCAGAGCCGATGACCAGGTGAAGATCCGCGGCTTCCGCATCGAGCTGGGCGAGGTGGAGACGGCGCTGCTGCGCCACCCCGACATCGCCGAGGCGGCGGCCGTCGCCCGGGAGACGGACGGCCACCAGCGGCTGATCGCCTATGTGGTGGCCGCGGCGGGCGCCGAGCCCGACCCGGCGGGGCTGCGACGGTTCCTGCGGCGCTCGCTGCCCGACTACATGGTGCCCGCCTCGGTCGTCGTCCTGGAGCGGATGCCCCTCAACCCCAACGGCAAGCTGGACCGCGGCCGGCTCCCCGAGCCGGACTGGGCCGAGGCCGCGGCACCGGGCTATGTGGCGCCGCGGACCGCCACCGAGCGGGCCCTGGCGACGGTCTGGGCCCGGATCCTGCGGGTGGAGCGCGTGGGGATAGAGGACAACTTCTTCTCCCTCGGCGGCGATTCGATCCTCAGCATCCAGCTGGTCTCCCAGGCACGGCAGGCCGGGCTCGCCATCACCTCGCGCGATGTCTACCGCCATCAGACGATCGCCGCGCTGGCGCTGCACCTGGACACCGCCACGGCCCCGGCCGAGCCCACCGGCCCCGGCGGGGACGAGACGGCCACCGGCGAGCTGCCGCTGACCCCCATTCAGCACTGGCTGTTCACCACCGACCCCGAGCGGGCCGGCCACTTCAACCAGACCATCTCCCTGGTGCTGCCCGAGGACGTGGACGAGGACGCGCTGCGGCACGCCCTGGACGCGCTGGTGGACCACCATGACGCCCTGCGCTCCCGCTTCGAGCGGCGGGACGGCGGCTGGTACCAGCGGATCGAGGACCCGGCGGCCGTCCGGGTACCGCTCCAGGCCACCGGCGCCGAGCACCTGGGCCGCTTCGACCTGGCCGAGGGGCCGCTGATGCGGGCGGTGCTCGACCGGGACGCCGGGCCCCGCCCGGTCCTCCATCTCACCATCCACCACGCGGTGGTGGACGGGGTGTCCTGGCGGGTCATCCTGGAGGACCTCGACAGCGCCTACCGGCGGGCGGCCCGGGACGAGGGGGCCGGACTTCCCGCGAAGTCCTCGCCGCTGCGCCGGTGGGCGCTGCGGCTCAACGCCCATGCCGGGGAGGGCGGGTTCGCCGACGAGGAGGCGTACTGGACCGGGCTGGCCGGGGCCTGCGACCCCTCGCTGCCGACGGACCTGAACGGGCCGGACGGGGCGGCCGGGGCGGCCGGGGGCGCCGGGGCGGCCGGGGTGAACACCTACGCCTCGGCCCGGTCGGTCACCGTCCGGCTCGGCCCGGAGGAGACCACCGCACTGCTCCAGACGCTGCCCGAGGTCTACCGCACCCAGGTCAACGATGTGCTGCTGAGCGCGCTGGCCCGGGTGCTGGGCCGCTGGACCGGGCGCGCCCGGGTGCCGGTGGACGTGGAGGGCCACGGCCGTGAGGAGCTCTTCGCGGACCTGGATCTGTCCCGTACGGTCGGCTGGTTCACCACCCGCTTCCCGGTGGCGCTGGACCTTCCGGACACCGGCTGGGGCGAGGTCCTCAAGTCCGTCAAGGAGCAGATGAGGGCCGTACCGCGGCGTGGTCTGGGCTACGGGGTGCGGCGCGATCTGCTCGGTGGCGAGGGCCTTCCGGACGGCCCCACGGCCGGGATCAGCTTCAACTACCTCGGCCGGTTCGAGGCGCCGGGCGGCGACGGGCTCTTCCGCGGTCTGCACGGGGAGCTGGCGCTGGACGCCGACCCCGGCTCGCCGCGCCCGCATCCGCTGGAGGTGGTGGGCCGGGTCGAGGGGGACGACCTGGAGTTCACGTGGTTCTACTCCGCGCGGCTGCACCGGGAGGAGACGGTCGCCCGGCTCGCCGGGGAGTTCCGCGCGGCGCTGTGCGAGATCGCCCGGCACGGCAGCGCGCCCGGCGCGGGCGGCCGCACCCCGTCCGACTTCCCGCTCGCCGCCCTCGACCAGGCCGCCGTGGACCGGCTGGCGGGGAACGGCGGCACGGTGGAGGACATCTACCCGCTCACCCCCACCCAGGCGGGCATGCTGTTCCACGCGCTGGCACAGGGCGACCGGCGGGCCTACTTCCAGCAGCTCACCTTCGTCCTCGACGGGGTTCCGGAGCCGGCGGCGCTGGCCGCGGCCTGGCAGCAGGTCGCCGACCGTACCCAGGTGCTGCGCGCCCGCGCGGTGTGGGAGGACGTTCCCGAGCCGGTCCAGGTGGTGCGGCGCGGGGTCCGGATCCCGGTGGCCCTGCTGGACTGGCGTCATCTTTCCGGGCCTGACGAGCGCCGGGAGGAGCTGCGGAGGTTCCTCGCCGAGGACCGGGAGCGCGGTCTTGACCTGGCCGCCGCCCCGCTGACGCGGCTGGCGCTGGCCCGGCTGTCGGAGACCGAGGTCCAGGTGGTGTGGACGTTCCACCATCTGATCCTGGACGGCTGGAGCCTGTTCCAGGTGCTCTCCGACGTCTTCCACTGCCACGCACGGGCACGTGCCGGGGCGTCCGGCGCGGCCATGGCCGCCGGGCTGCCCGGCCGCCGCCCGTTCGGCGACTACGTGGCCTGGCTGCGGGAGCGCGACGGGGCCCTGGCCGAGGAGCACTGGCGGGCCCGGCTCGGCGATCTCACCGAGCCCACCCCGCTGCCGTACGACCGGGAGCCCACCGAGACCCATCACGCCGAGTCCACCGAGGACCTCCGGGTGACCCTGCCCGCCGCCACCACCCAGCGGCTCCAGGCCCTGGCCCGGGACGAGGGGCTCACCCTGAACACCGTGGTGCAGGGCGCCTGGGCGCTGCTGCTGGCCCGCCAGTCCGGCCGCGAGGACGTGGTCTTCGGGACCACGGTGTCCGGACGGCCGCCGGAGCTGCCGGGCGTGGAGACGATGAACGGGCTGTTCATCACCACCGTGCCGACCCGCCTCACGGTGCCGGCCGGGTCCACCCTGCTGTCCTGGCTGAGCGCGGTGCAGTCCGGGCAGACCGAGGACCGGCGGTTCGACTTCGTACCGCTCACCCGGCTGCGGTCCTGGACCGGTCTGCCCGAGCGGGTGAACCTCTTCGACTCCATCGTGGTCTTCGAGAACTATCCGATCGGCGGGGACCTCGCCGCCGCGCACGGTCTCGCCCTGCGCGAGCTGACCGGCGTCGAGACCACCAACTACCCGCTGTCCCTGGTGGTCTACCCCGGCGAGGAGCTGGCGCTGCGGCTCGGCTACGACCCGGCGCTGTTCGACGCGGCCACCGCCCGGCGGATGGCGGAGTATCTGACGGTGCTGCTGACGGCCATGGCCGACACCCCGGACCGGGCGCCCGCGCACCTTCCGATGCTCACCGCCGCCCGGCGCCACCAGGTGCTCCGGGAGTGGAACGACACCGCGGTCCCGCTGCCCGGGTCCACGGTGGCCGGGCTGTTCACCGAACGGGTGCGGTGTGCGCCGGACGCGACGGCCCTGGACGGCGAGGCGGGCCCGGTGAGCTACCGGGAGCTGGACACCCGCGCCAACCGGCTGGCCCACCGGCTCATCGGACACGGCGTCGGCCCGGAGCGCCCGGTGGCCGTGCTGATGGACCGGTCGGTGGAGCTGGTGGTGGCGCTGCTCGCGGTCGTCAAGGCGGGCGGGGTGTACGTACCGCTGGACACCCGCGCCCCCGCGGACCGGCTGCGGAGCGTGCTGGCGGAGGCGGGTGCGGAGGTGCTGCTCACCGACCACGCCTGGGAGCGCACGGCGGCGGACATCGCGGACGGCGCGCGGACCCTGCTCGTGGAGCCCGAGTCCGGGTCCGGGTCCGGGTCCGGGTCCGGGTCCGGCGACGGTGACGGTGACAGCCCCTCACAGCCCCCGAATATGGCGCTCTCGCCCGACAACGCCCTGTATCTGATGTTCACTTCGGGCTCCACCGGGCGGCCCAAGGGCGTCGCGGTGCGCCACCGCGATGTGACCGCCCTCGTCGCGGACCGCGCCTTCGCGGACCACGACCGGGTGCTGGTGCACTCGCCCCAGGCGTTCGACGCCTCGACGTACGAGCTGTGGGTGCCGCTGCTGCGCGGTGGCCGGGCCGTGCTGGCGCCCGCCGGGGACGTGGACGCGGATACCGTGCGCCGGGCGATCGCCGAGTACGGGGTGAGCTGCCTGTGGCTGACCGCCGGGCTGTTCCGGCTGCTGGCGCAGGAGTCGCCGGAGTGTCTGCGCGGCGCCCGGGAGGTGTGGACCGGCGGTGAGGCGGTGCCCCCGGGCGCGGTGCGCCGGGTGCTCGCGGCCTGCCCGGAGCTGACGGTGATGGACGGCTACGGGCCCACCGAGACCACGACCTTCGCCACCCGGCGCCCCTTCCGCGCCGGGGAGGAGCTGCCGCGTTCGCTGCCCATCGGACGGCCGCTGGACAACACCCGGACGTACGTCCTCGACGGCGCCCTCCAGCCGCAACCACCCGGCGTTCCCGGCGAGTTGTACATCGCGGGCGCCGGGGTGGCGCGCGGCTACCACGGCCGCCCCGGCGCCACCGCCGAGCGGTACCTCGCCGATCCGTTCGGGCCGTCCGGCTCCCGGATGTACCGCACCGGGGACATCGTGGCCTGGACCGACGACGGTGAACTGCGCTTCGTGGGCCGCGCCGACGACCAGCTGAAGGTGCGGGGCTTCCGCATCGAGCCGGGCGAGATCGAGGCCGCGCTGACCCGCCACGAGGCCGTGGCGGAGGCGGTCGTCGTGCTCGCCCGGGTGGGCGACCGCACGCTGCTGACCGGCTATGCGGTACCGGTGGCCGGGGCCGAGGTGCCGGACGCCGGGGAGCTGCGGTCCTTCCTGGGCGGCCTGCTGCCCGACTACATGGTGCCCTCGGCGTTCGTCGCCCTCGACGCGCTGCCGCTCACCCGCAACGGCAAGGTGGACCGCCACCGGCTGCCCGCGCCCGACCCGGCGGCGGCCGGGACCGCCGGGTACGTGGCGCCCCGCACCGACACCGAGCGGGCCCTCGCGGAGATCTGGGGCACCCTGCTGGGCCGGGAGCGGATCGGCGCCGAGGACAACTTCTTCCATCTGGGCGGGGATTCGATCCTCAGCATCCAGGTGGCCTCCCGCGCCCGGCAGGCGGGGCTGGCCTTCACCCCCCGCGAGCTCTTCCGGCACCCGACCATCGCCGCGCTCGCCGCCGTCACCACGCCCACCGCCACGCCGGCCGCCGACACCGGGCCGGTGACCGGCGAGGTGCCGCTCACCCCGATCCAGCACTGGTTCTTTGGGCTGCGGACCGGCCGGCCCGGCCACTTCAACCAGTCCGTGGTCGTGGAACTCCAGCGCGAACCTGACCTCCGCGCGCTGCGCGCCGCGCTCGACGCGCTGCTGCTCCACCATGACGCGCTGCGCATGCGGTTCGAGCCCGGCGCCGACGGAAGCCCGCGGCAGTACTGCCCGCAGCCGGACCTGACGGCCCCGGCACCCCTGCGGGAGCACGATCTGTCGGGGCTGGACGCGGACCTGTGCCGGGCCGCCGAGCACGCGGCGATGGCGGAGGCACAGGCCGGATTCGACCTGGCGCGGGGTCCGCTGCTGGCCGCACGGCTGTTCCACCGCGGTGACGGACAGCGGCCGACGCTCTTCCTCACCGTCCACCACCTGGTGGTGGACGGCGTCTCCTGGCGGGTGCTGCTGGAGGATCTGAACACCGCTTACCAGCAACTGCTCGCGGGCGGGCGGGCCGACCTCGGCCCGCGCACCACCTCCGTACGGGACTGGTCCCGAAAGCTGACCGAGCACACCGCCGCCGGTGGTTTCGACGCCGAACTCCCCCACTGGCGGGCGGTGACCGCGGAGTGCGCCGCGGGGCTGCCCGTGGACGGCGAGGGGGACGACACGGTGGCCTCCATGGCGTCGGTCACCGTCCGTCTTGACCGGGAGCGCACCGAGGCGCTGCTGCGGCAGGTCCCCGAGGTCTACCGCACCCGCGTGGACGACGTGCTGCTCGCGGCGCTGGGCCGGGTGCTCGGCGACTGGACCGGGCACCGCCGGATCGCCGTGGACCTGGAGGGCCACGGCCGGGAGGAGCATCTGCTGGACGGGGTGGACCTGTCCCGCACCGTCGGCTGGTTCACCAGCCTCTATCCGGTCGCCCTGGAGGTCCCGGGCGGCGGCTGGGGCGAGACGCTCAAGTCCGTCAAGGAGCAGCTGCGGGCGGTGCCCGCACGGGGCATCGGCTACGGCGCGCTGCGCCACCTCTCCCCCGGATCCGGGCTCCGGGGCGCCGCCGAGCCCGGCATCAGCTTCAACTACCTCGGGCAGTTCGACTGGTCGGCGGCGGATGACGACACCGGTCTCGTCCGCACCGTACGGGACGGTCTTGGCGGTGACGCCGCGCCCGACACGGTCCGGGCACATCTGCTGGACGTCGTGGGCCGGGTGGAGCGCCGGTGCCTGGAGATCACCTGGTACTACGGCTCTGGCACCCACACCGAGGAGACGGTGGCCGGGCTGGCGCGGGGGATGCTCCGCGCGCTGGAGGAGATCATCGGCCACTGCGCCGACCCCGCGGCGGGCGGCCGTACCCCGTCGGACTTCCCGCTGGCCCGGCTCGACCAGGCCGCGGTGGACCGGATCGCGGCCGACGGCCGGGCGGTGGAGGACATCTATCCGCTGACTCCGACCCAGGCCGGGATGCTGTTCCACGGGCTGATGGATCCGGCGTCGGACGCGTATGTCAACCAGGTCCAGCTGACGCTGACCGGGGCGGACGACCCGCGGGCGCTGGCCACCGCGTGGCGGCGGACGGTGGACGCCAATCCGATCCTGCGCACCCATCTGGTGTGGGCGGACACCCCGGAGCCGCTCCAGGTCGTGACGCACCGGGCGGCGCTGCGGATCGTCCACCACGACTGGACCCGGCGGCCCGAGGAGTGGCGCGAGGCCGAGCTGCTCCGGATGCTCGCCGAGGACCGGGCCGAGGGGATCGACCTGGCCACGGCGCCGCTGATGCGGCTGGCGCTGATCCGGCTGTCCGCCGACGAGGTCCGGATCGTCTGGACCTTCCACCATGTGCTGCTCGACGGCTGGAGCGCGGCACAGGTCTTCGACGAGGTCTGCGAGCGGTACGCGGCGCTGACGACGGAACGGGCGCCCGTGGTACCCGCCCGCCGGCCGTTCCGCGAGTATCTGGGCTGGCTCGGCGAACAGGACACGGCGGAGGCCGAGCGGTACTGGCGTACGGCACTGGCGGGGTTCACCTCGCCCACCGAACTGCCGCGGGACCGGCCCGCGCCGGAGGCGCACCGCAGCGCATCCTCGGGCTCGCACCGGGTCACGCTGGGCGCCGCGGAGTCCGCCCGGCTCCGTACGACCGCGCAGCAGGGCGGGCTGACCATGAACACGGTGGTGCAGGGCGCCTGGGCGCTGCTGCTGTCCCGGTACAGCGGGTCCGACGACCTGTGCTTCGGCACCACCGTCTCGGGGCGGCCGGCCGCGCTGCCGGGCGTCGAGTCGATGGTCGGGGTGTTCATCAACACCATCCCCACCCGGGTCCGGGTGGCCGGGGAGAGCCGGCTGCTGGACTGGCTGCGGGAGCTGCAGTCGGCGCAGTCGGAGTCCCGGCTCTTCGAGTTCGTGTCCCTGGCGCAACTGGGGAGCTGGAGCGAGGTGCCCGGCGGGGTGAGCCTCTTCGACTCGATCGTGGTCTTCGAGAACTACCCGTTCGACAGCGAGGCCATCGCGGCCCACGGCCTGGGCATCCGGCAGGAGCGGGATGTGGAGCCGACCAACTACGCGCTCAGCGTGGTGGTGGCGCCCGAGGAGCGGCTGTCGATCTGCCTGGACTACGACCCCGACGCGTTCGACGCCCCGACGATCGAGCGGCTGGGCGGCTGTCTGCGGAATCTCCTGGTGGAGATGGCGGCCGATCCGGAGCGGCGGCTGGATGAACTGCCGCTGGTCGGCGCGGCCGAGACGCGCGGTATCCTCGACCGCTTCAGCGGCCCGGTCGCCGCCGCGCCGGACGCGGTGCTGCCCGCGCTCTTCGAGGCGCGGGCGGCCCGTACGCCGGACGCGGTGGCGGTGCTGGGCGACGGCGGGCCGCTGACCTACCGGGAGCTGAACGGGCGCGCCAACCGGCTGGCCCGGCTGCTGATCGCCGCGGGCGCCGGACCGGAGGGCTTCGTGGCCCTGGCGCTGCCGCGCACACCGGAGCTGGTGGTGGCGGTGCTGGCGGTGCTCAAGAGCGGGGCGGCCTATCTCCCGGTCGACCCGGCGTATCCGGCGGAGCGGATCGCCTTCATGCTCGGCGACATCGCCCCGGACACGGTGGTGACCACGGGGGAGGTGGCGGACCGGATCCCCGCCGGAACCGGTGGCGGCCGGATCCTGCTGGAGGACGCGGAGTTCCGGGGGCGCTTGGCTCAACTGCCCGCGCGGGACATCGGCGACGCCGAGCGGCGCGGCCCGCTGCTCCCCGGCCATCCGGCGTACGCCATCCACACCTCGGGGTCGACCGGTACGCCCAAGGGCGTCGTGGTCACCCATGAGAGCGTGGCGGCGCTGGCCGCGTGGGCGCGGGAGGAGTTCGGCGCCCAGGGGCTCTCCCATGTGGTGGCCTCGACCTCCCTCAACTTCGATGTGTCGGTCTTCGAGATCCTCTGCCCGCTGCTGGCCGGTGGCGCCATCGAGATCGTCCGCGATCTGCTCACCCTGGCCGAGCGGACGGGGGTCTGGACCGCGAGCCTGATCAGCGCCGTGCCGTCGGCGCTCGGGCAGGTGCTCGGCAAGGGGTCGGTCGCGGTGACCGCGGGCACCGTGGTGCTGGCGGGCGAGGGGCTCGCCGCCCGCACCGTGAAGGAGGTCCGGGCCGCCATCCCCGGCTGCCGGGTGGCCAACGTCTACGGGCCCACCGAGGCCACCGTCTACGCCACCGCCTGGACCTGCGACCCCGCCGATCCGGACCGCACCCCGCCCATCGGCGCCCCGGTGGCCGCCACCCGGGCCTACGCACTGGACGCGCGGATGCGGCCGGTGCCGGTCGGGGTGCCGGGAGAGCTGTATCTGGCGGGTCCTGGCCTCGCCCGGGGGTACTTCGGCCGGCCGGGGCTGACCGCGCAGCGGTTCATGGCCGATCCGTTCGGGCCCGCGGGCGGCCGGATGTACCGCACCGGCGACCTGGTCCGCTGGGACGAGCGGGGACAGCTGGAGTACCTCGGCCGAACCGACGACCAGGTCAAGGTGCGCGGTTTCCGCATCGAACTGGGCGAGGTCGAGGCGGCGCTGGCGCGCCATCCCGGTGTCGCCGAGGCGGCCGCGGCGGTCGTGGACACCGGCGGTCACAAGCGGCTGGCCGGATATGTGGTGCGGGTCCCGGGCTCCCCGCCGGTGGACACCGCCGCGGTCCGCGCCTTCCTCGCCACGAGCCTGCCGGACCATATGGTCCCCTCGGCCGTGGTCGTCCTGGACCGGCTGCCGCTGGGGTCCAGCGGCAAGCTGGACCGGCGTGCGCTGCCCGCGCCCGTCTGGGCGGCCCGCGCCACCGGCCATGTGGAGCCGCGCACGGAGACCGAGAAGGCCCTCGCCGCCATCTGGGCGGAGGTGCTCGGCGTGGAGCGGATCGGCGTGGAGGACAACTACTTCGCCCTCGGCGGCGATTCCATCCTCAGCATCCAGATCGTCTCCGCCGCCCGGCGGGCCGGTATCGAGCTGACCCCGCGCCATCTCTTCGTCCACCAGACCGTGGCGGACCTGGCGGCGGCCGCGCTCGAGGCCCCGGCCACGGTGGCCGAGGCCGAGCGGGGTCCGGTGGTCGGCGAGGTGCCGCTGACCCCCATCCAGCACTGGCTCTTCGACGAACTCGGCGCCACGGCCGGGCACTTCACCCAGTCGGTCGCTGCCGAGCTGACCGCGCCGGTGGACGAGAGCGCGCTGCGCACCGCCCTGGCCACGGTGCTGACCCACCATGACGCCCTGCGGCTGCGCTTCGAGCGGACCGAGGGCGGTACCGTACGCCAGCACAACGCCCCGCCGGACGCGGAGCCGGCTTGGGACGTCCACGACCTGTCCACCGTGGCGCCGGAGCGGCGGGACGCGGTGATGCGGCAGGCGGCGGGGCGGATCCGGGCCGGATTCGACCTGGCCCGGGGACCGCTGCTGCGCGCGGTGCTGTTCACGCGCGGCGACACGGAACGTCCCGTACTGCTGCTGACGGCCCACCACCTGGTGGTGGACGCCGTCTCCTGGCGGATCGTGCTGGAGGACCTGGACACCGCCTACCGACAGATCGTCGCGGGCCGGACGCCGGAGCCGGGCCCCAAGACCACGTCGTTCCGCACCTGGGCGCTGCGGCTGACCGAGCACACCGCCGCCGGGGGCTTCGACGCCGAGCGCGGCCACTGGGCTGCCTCCCACGGCGGCAGCGACCTCCCCACGGACGGCGAGGGCCCCAACACCGCCGCCTCGGAGGAGGAGGTGACCGTCCGGCTCGGCGCCGAGGAGACCCGGCTGCTGCTGCAGGAGGTGCCGGGGGCGTACCGGACCCGGGTCAACGATGTGCTGCTGTGCGCCCTGGGACGGGTGCTGGCCCGCTGGACCGGCCGGGACACGGTGGCGGTGGCCCTGGAGGGGCACGGCCGGGAGGAGATCTTCGACGGGGTCGACCTGTCCCGTACGGTCGGCTGGTTCACCAGCATGTTCCCCGTCGCGCTGGAGGCCCCCGCCGACTGGGGGCTGGAGCGGACGCTGAAGGCCGTCAAGGAGCGGCTGCGGGCGGTCCCCGGGAACGGCCTCGGCTACGGCGCGCTGCGCCATCTGCCCGGCACGGCCGCCTCCGGCCTCCCCGCCGCCCCGAAGATCAGCTTCAACTACCTGGGCCAGCAGGACTGGGAGCCCCCGGCGGGTGGTCTGCTGCACGCCCTGGCCGGTGGGCTGGAGGGCGATATGAGCCCGGAGGCGGCCCGGCCGCATCTGCTCGATGTGATCGGCCGGGTGGCGGACCGTCGGCTCGAGCTGAACTGGTCCTACTCCCGGTCGCTGCACCAACGCGCCACGGTGCGCCGGCTCGCCGAGGAGATGGCGGAGGAGCTGCGGGCGATCGTCCGGCTGTGCACCCGCCCCGACGCGGGCGGGCGGACGCCGTCGGACTTCCCACTGGCCGGTCTTGACCAGGAGACCGTCGACCGGCTGGCGGGCGACGGCCGGGACGTGGCCGACATCCATCCGCTGACCCCGACCCAGTCCGGGCTGGTCTTCCACGCCCTGGCCCAGCGGGACCAGGGGCTCTATGTGGAGCAGGCGACCTTCGTCCTGGACGGGGTCGGCGACTCCGGAGTGCTGGCCGCCGCCTGGCAGCATGTCGTGGACCGCACCCCGGTGCTGCGCGGCGCGGTGGTGATGCACGATGTGCCCGAACCGCTGATGATCGTGCGCCGCACGGCGGCCGTACCGGTCGAGGAGCTCGACTGGAGCGGCCTCACGGAGGACGAGCGCACGGCCGAGCTGGAGCGGCTGCTGGACCGGGACCGCGCCCGCGGGATCGATCTCACCGCGGCCCCGCTGCTCCGCGTCACCCTGGCCCGGCTCTCCCCCGGTGAGGTGCGGGTGCTGTGGACCTTCCACCATGTGCTGCTGGACGGCTGGAGCGTCTTCCAGGTGCTCGGCGATGTCTTCGCCGCCCATGCCGCCCTGGCCGCCGGTGAGCGGCCGAGGCTGCCGGCCCGCAGGCCGTTCGCCGACTATGTGGCGTGGCTCGCCCGACAGGACCGCACGCGTGCCGAGGCGCACTGGCGGCAAGCTCTGGCAGGATTCACCTCTCCCACTCCCCTCCCCTATGACCGCAGGCCGACGCCGGAGATCGCCACCCGGTCCTCGCGCTGGCTGTCGCACCGACTGGGTGAGCGGGACACCGCCGCCCTCCAGGAGTTCGCGCGGCGGCATCGGCTCACGCTGAATACGATCGTGCAGGGCGCTTGGGCCTTGCTCGTATCTCGCTTGAGCGGCGAGTCGGACGTCTGCTTCGGGACGACGGTCTCCGGGCGGCCGGCGGAGCTGCCCGGCGCGGACGACATCACCGGCATCTTCATCAACACCCTCCCGGTGCGGTGCGCGGTGGAGGGCACCGCCGGTACCGCCGCCTGGCTGCGCGGGCTCCAGGCCGAGCAGGCGGACGCGCGGGGCTTCGGCCATGTGCCGCTGGCCCAGCTGCGGGGCTGGAGCGAACTGCCCGCCGGGGTGGACCTCTTCGAGAGCCTGGTGGTGTTCGAGAACTACCCCATCAACAGCTCCGCCGCGGCCGAGCACGGGCTGCGGGTGCGCGATCTGAACGCCCTGGAGTCCACCAACTACGCGCTGACCGTGGTGGTCTCGCCCGGCTCCGAACTGTCCGTGGAACTCGGCTACGACCCGCGGCTCTTCGAGGAGTCCACCGCCGGGGCGCTGGCCGACCGGCTCACCCACCTCCTCGGCGCGCTGGCCGCGGCCCCCGACGAGCTGCCGCTGGACCGGATCGACATCCTCCCGGCCGCCGAGCGCCACCGCCTCCTGGTGGACTGGAACGACACCGCCCGGCAGGTGCCCCGGGCGACCTGGGCCGAGCTCGTCGAGGCGGCGGCGGACCGGCAACCCGACGCGACCGCGGTGGACTCCCCCGGCCTCCGGCTGACCTACGCGGAGCTGGACGGCTGGGCCAACCGCCTCGCCCACCGCCTCATCGGGCAGGGCGTGGGCCCCGGCCGGATCGTGGCGCTGGTGCTGCCCCGCTCGGTGGAGTCCGTCGTGGCCCGGCTCGCGGTGACCAAGGCCGGGGGCGCCTATCTGCCCATCGACCCCGACTACCCGGCCGAGCGCGTCGAGCTGATGCTCAAGGACTCCGCCCCGCATCTGGTGATCGAGCGGGCCGCCGAGGTCGAGGCGCCGGACGGCCCGGCACACCGCCCGGCGGACGGGGACCGGCTCACCGCCGTGCACCCGGACGACCCCGCATATGTCATCTACACCTCCGGGTCCACCGGGACCCCCAAGGGCGTGGTGGTCACCCACCGCGGGATCGCCGGGTTCGCCGCCGCCGAGGCCGAGCACTTCCAGGTGCGGCCCGGCGACCGGGTGCTGCGGTTCTCCTCGCCCGGTTTCGACGCCTCCGTGCTGGAGCTGTGCATGGCGCTGCCGTCCGGGGCCACGCTGGTGGTGCCCGAGCCCGGCCCGCTGCTGGGCGGCCATCTCGCGGACGTACTGCGGCGGCAGCGGATCACCCACACCCTCATCCCGCCCGCCGCCCTCGCGACGCTGCCTCCCGGCACCGAGCGGGAGCTGCCCGATCTGCGCACGCTGATCGTGGGAGGGGACGCCTGCGGAGCGGACCTGGCCGCCCGCTGGGCGCCGTACCACCGCATGATCAACGCGTACGGGCCGACCGAGACCACCGTGGTGGCCACCTGGTCCGAGCCGCTCGACCCGGACGGCGCCCCGCCGCCGATCGGGCGGCCCATCCCCAACACCCGAGTGCGTCTGCTCGACGCGCGGCTGCGTCCGGTGCCGGTGGGGGTGGCCGGTGAGCTGTGGGTCAGCGGTCCGTCGCTCGCCCGCGGCTATCTGGGCCGCGCCGGGCTGACCGCCGCCCGCTTCGTCGCCGACCCGTTCGGGCCGCCCGGCTCCCGGATGTACCGCACCGGTGACCTCGCCCGCTACGACGCGGACGGCCGCCTGCACCATCTGGGGCGCGGCGACCACCAGCTCAAGCTGCACGGTCATCGCATCGAGGCCGGTGAGGTGGAGACCGCGCTGTGCGGCCACCCCGCCGTCGCGGAGGCCGTGGTGACGGTGCGGGAGGACGAGCCCGGGGCGCGCCGGCTGGTGGCCCATCTGGTGCTCGCGCCCGGGGCCGGTGCCCCGGCCGACACCGAGCTGCGCACCCATCTGGGCCGGACGCTTCCGGGCCCGATGGTCCCGTCGGCGTTCGCCGTGCTGGACCGGCTGCCGCTCACCGAGAACGGCAAGACCGACCGCGCGGCGCTGCCCGCGCCCGGCCCCGCCACCACCACCGCCACGCCGGCCGGCCATATCGCCCCGCGCACCCCCACCGAGGAGGTCATCGCGGAGATCTGGTCGGAGGTGCTGGAGGTGTCGCCGGTCGGCGCGGAGGACGAGTTCTTCGCCCTGGGCGGTGACTCGGTCCGCAGTCTGCTGATCGCCTCCCGCGCCAAGGAGGCGTTCGCCGTCGAGCTGACCCCGCGGGACATTCTGACCGCGCGCACCGTCTCCGCCCTCGCCGACCTGGTCGAGGAGCACATCCTGCGCGAACTCGAAGACGCCGCCTCCGGCGGCAGCGACCACGACGACCGGTGAGGAAGGACGACATGACGTCTTCGAGGAAGGATCGCGCATCCGCCCTGCCCGAGGAGTTGCGGGAGGCGCTGCGCCGCCGCCTCGCGGGCAAGGCCGGGCGCGCCGACGCCATCCCCCGTGCGGACCGCGCGCGGCCGCTGCCGCTGTCCTTCGCCCAGGAGCGGCTGTGGTTCCTGCACACCCTCCAGCCGGAGGAGGCGGGGTACAACAGCGCGCTGGCGCTGCGGCTGACCGGCGCCCTGGACGTGGCGGCGCTCTCCCGGGCGCTGGACGCCCTGGTGGAGCGCCATGAGGCGCTGCGGACCACGTTCGACGACCTCGACGGACGGCCCGCCCAGGTGGTGCGCCCGGCGGCGCACGTCCCGCTGCCGGTGGCCGACCTCACCGGCGCGGACGGGGACGCCGAGGCGCTGGACCGGCTGCTGCTGGCCGAGTACGCCCGGCCGTTCGAGCTGCGGACCGGTCCGGCGCTGCGGGCGCTGCTGATCCGCCTGGCCGAGGACGCGCACGTACTGCTGCTCACGGCCCATCACATCGTCACCGACGGCTGGTCGATGGGGGTGCTGCAGGACGAGCTGTGCGCGCTGTACGACGCCGGGCCCGGCGCGGACCCGCTGCCCCCGGTGCCGGTGCAGTACCCGGACTTCGCCGTGTGGCAGCGGGAGCGGCTCTCGGGGGCCGCCCTGGACCGTCAGCTCGACTACTGGAAGGGGCGGCTGGACGGGGTCGTCCCGCTGGAGCTGCCCACCGACCGGCCCCGGCCCGCGGCGCCCACCTCGGCGGGGGCGATCCACGAGTTCACCGTGGGCCGCGCCACCGCGGACCGGCTGCGGGCGCTCGCGGCGCACGAGCGGACCACGCTGTTCACGGCGCTGGTCGCCGCCTGCCAGGGGCTGTTCGCCCGCTGGTCGGGGCAGGACGACATCGCCATCGGCACCGTCACCTCCGGCCGTGGCCGCACCGAACTCGAGCGCGCCGTCGGCTTCTTCGTCAACACGGTGGTGCTGCGCTCCGCGGTGGACACGGCCCGTTCCTACCGCGAGCTGCTGGCCGACGCCGGGGCCACGGTGCTGGACGCCTTCGCCCATGACGAGGCGCCGTACCAGCGGCTGGTGGAGGCCGTGGGGGCGCGCCGGGAGGCGGGCCGCAATCCGCTGTTCGACGCGATGGTGCTGCTGCACAGCGCGCCGAGGGGCGCGCCCCGGCTGTCCGGCCTGGCCGCGACGGGCGTGGCCGTGCCGCGCCGGTCGGCCACCTTCGACCTCAGCGTCGAGTTCGTCGAGGACGGGGAGGAGCTGCGGGGGCTGCTGGAGTACAGCACCGAGCTGTTCGACCAGGCGACCGCCGAGCGGATGGCGGGACATCTGCTGGTGCTGCTCGACGGGGTGGCCGCCGAACCGGACCGGCCGGTGCGCGAGCTGCCCCTGCTCACGGACGGGGAGCGGCGGCGGATGTCGGCCGCCGGGCACGGCCCCGTGCTCGCGGTCGAACCGGCCACGTTCCCGGCGGTGTTCGAGGCGGCGGCGGCCCGTACCCCGGAAGCCACGGCGCTGGTGGCCTCCGATGCCAGCTACGGCTTCGCGGAGCTGAACGCGGCCGCCAACCGGCTGGCGCATCATCTGATCGCCCGGGGCGTGGGCCCGGAGCGCGTGGTCGGGGTGCGGCTGCCCCGGACCTCCGACATGATCGTGGCGATCCTGGGTGTGCTCAAGGCGGGCGGGGTCTATCTGCCGCTCGATCCCGAACTCCCCGCCGAGCGCCTCGCGTTCCTCCTCGCCGACGCCGAGCCCGCGCTGGTGCTCGACGAGGCCGCCCTGCGCGCCGTCCCGGCCACGCTGCCGGTGGCGAATCCCACGGACGCGGACCGTACCGCCGCGCTGCGCCCCGACGGCGCCGCCTACGTCCTGTACACCTCGGGCTCCACCGGCCGCCCGAAGGGGGTGGCCGTGGAGCACCGGTCGATGGTCAATCTGCTGGTCGGCCACCGCGAGGGCTTCGTGGCCGAGGCGGGCGGCGGACCGCTGCGCGCGGCGCTGACCGCGTCGTTCTCCTTCGACACCTCGCTGGAGGGGTTGCTGCTGCTGGCCGACGGCCATGAGCTGCATCTCATCGACGAGGCCACCCGGCTCGACCCGGCCGCGCTCGTGGCACGCGTCGCCGAGCACCGTATCGACTTCCTCGACCTCACCCCCTCGTATCTGCGGCAGCTCCTCCCGGCCGGGCTGCTGGACCACCCCCGGCACCGGCCGCGGGTGCTGATGCTGGGCGGCGAGGCCATCGGCTCGTCGCTGTGGCGGCGGCTGGCGGACACGCCGGGGACGACGGCGTACAACTTCTACGGTCCGACCGAGTGCACCGTCGACGCGCTCGCCGCCCGGATCGGCGGCGCGGGGCGCCCGGTGGTGGGCCGCCCGCTGGGCAATCTGCGCGCCCATGTGCTCGACTCCCGGCTCCAGCCGGTGCCGGTGGGGGTGGCGGGTGAGCTGTATCTGGCGGGTGAGCAGGTGGCCCGGGGTTACCGGGGCCGTCCGGGGCTGACCGCGGCCCGCTTCGTGGCCGATCCGTACGGGCCCGCCGGGAGCCGGATGTACCGCACCGGCGACCTGGCCCGCTGGACCGCGGACGGGGAGCTGGACTACCTCGGCCGGGCCGACGACCAGGTGAAGATCCGGGGCCACCGGATCGAACCGGGCGAGATCGAGGCGGCGTTGCTGGATCTGCCGGCCGTCGCCGAGGCGGCCGTCGTCGCGGTGACCGACGACCGCGGCCACGTCCGGCTGGCCGCCTACTACGTGCCCGCGCCCGGCGGTGAGCCGCCCGCCTCCGGTGAGTTGCGCGCGGCCCTCGGGCGGACCCTGCCCGGCCATATGGTCCCCGGTGCCTTCGTCGCCCTCGACGCCATGCCGCTCAACACCAGCGGCAAGCTGGACCGCCGGGCGCTGCCCGCGCCGCGGCTCGACGCGGACCGGCCGGAGCGGGACACCACCGCGCCGCGTACCGAGGCGGAGCGGGAGCTGGCGCGGATCTGGGCCGAGGCGCTGGGCGCCCGGACCGTGGGGGTGAACGACAACTTCTTCGAGCTGGGCGGCGATTCGATCCTCAGCATCCAGATCGTCTCCCGCGCCCGCCAGGCCGGATTCGCGCTCACCTCGCGGGATGTCTTCCTGCACCAGACCATCGCCGAGCTGGCCGCGGCCGTGGCGCCGCGCGACGCGCCCGAAGCCGCCGCGTACGAGCCGGCCGAGGTGGCGGGTCCGGCGCCGCTCACACCGATCCAGCACTGGTTCTTCGCCACCCACGGCCCGCTGCGCCACTTCACCATGTCGATGGTCCTCGATCTCCCGCACGAGCTGGACGAGGGCGCGCTGGAGGCCGCGCTGGACGCGGTGGTCGCGCACCACCCGGCCCTGCGCACCCGGTTCGTCCAGGGCGAGGACGGCGGGTGGCGGCAGCTCGCGGACGGCGCGCCGGGCGGTCCGGTGCTGCGCCGCCACGATCTGTCCGGGCTGGGCGGCGCGGAGGGGACGGCGGCGGCAGAGGCGGCCGCGGAGGCCGCCCGTGCCGAACTCGACCTGGCCACCGGGGCGTTGCTGCGGGGCGCCCTGCTGCGGCGCGGGGCGGGGGCCCGGCCGCGGCTGTTCCTCACCGTGCACCACCTGGCCGTGGACAGCGTCTCGTGGCGCGTTCTGCTGGGCGATCTGGAGAGCGCCTACCGGCAGGCCGCCGCCGGGGAGCCGGTGCGTCCGGAGCCCGCCTCCACCTCCTTCACCACCTGGGCCCATCGGCTCGGCGAGCGGGTGCGGCGGGGCGAGCTGGACGGCGATCTGCCGTACTGGGAGGGGGTACTGCGGGCGGGCGGTACGGACCTTCCGGTGGACCGTCCCGGCACGGCCACCGCCGGGTCCACCCGCACCGTGCGCGTGACGCTCGACCGCGAGGTCACCGACGGGCTGCTGCGCCGGGTGCCCGGGGCGTACCGCACGCAGATCAACGATGTGCTCCTCGCCGCCCTGGGGCGGGTGCTCGCCGGGTGGACGGGCGAGGACCGGGTGCTGGTGGCCATGGAGGGCCACGGCCGGGAGGAGCTGGACGCGGCCGTCGACCTGTCCCGGACCGTGGGCTGGTTCACCACCCAGTACCCGGTGGCGCTGACGCTGCCCGGGGACGGCTGGGGCGCGGTGCTGAAGTCGGTGAAGGAGCAGCTCCGCGCGGTGCCGCACCGGGGGCTGAGCCATGAGGCGCTGGCGTATCTCAGCGCCCCGGACTCCCCCGCGCGGGCGCTCGCCGGCGCGCCGCTGCCGGGCATCTGCTTCAACTACCACGGCCAGTGGGACTCGGGCGGGGACGGCGGCGCGTTCACGCTCACCGGGGAGAGCCTGGGGCGGGATCTGGCCGCCGACGAGCCGTCGGTGTATCCGCTCGATGTGTCCGCCGTGGTGTCGGACGGTGAGCTGGAGCTGACCTGGCTGTACTCCGACCGGGTCCACGACGTGGCCACGGTGCGGGGGCTGGCGGACGGGATGCTCACGGCGCTGCGGGAGATCGTGGCGCACTGCGACGGACCGGACGCGGGCGGCCGGACCCCCTCCGACTTCCCGCTGGCCCGGCTGGACCAGGCCGCCGTCGACCGGCTGGTGGGCGACGGACGCCAGATCGAGGACGTCTATCCGCTGACCCCGCTTCAGGAGGGCATGCTCTTCCACCGGCTGGTCGGCGGCGAGGAGGACGTCTACCTCGACCAGGCCACGCTGATCCTGGACGGGGTGGGCGACCCGGAGGCGTTCGCCCGCGCCTGGCAGGAGACGGTGGACCGGACACCGGTGCTCCGTACCGGCGTCGTCTGGGAGGGCGTCGAGCGGCCGCTGCAGATCGTGCGCCACCGGGCCGGGGTGCCCGTGACCCTGCTGGACTGGCGCGGGCTGCCGGAGGAGCGGCGCGAGGCCGAGCTGGAGCGGTTCCGGGCCGAGGATCTGGCCCGGGGCATCGATCTGGCCGCGCCGCCGCTGATGCGGCTGGCCGTCGCCCGGCTGACCGACGCCCGGGTGGCGCTGATGTGGACCTCGCACCATCTGGTCCTGGACGGCTGGAGCCTGGCGCAGGTG
The DNA here is from genome assembly GCF_024505145.1 of Streptomyces rugosispiralis. Classification (GTDB taxonomy): domain Bacteria; phylum Actinomycetota; class Actinomycetes; order Streptomycetales; family Streptomycetaceae; genus Streptomyces; species Streptomyces rugosispiralis. The sequence goes on from NZ_JANIAA010000001.1 coordinate 872,763, forward strand.
TTCACCGAGGTGTGCGAGCGGTACACCGCGGCCGCTCAGGGACGTGCTCCGGCGCTCCCCGCCCGCCGCCCGTTCCGCGACTACCTGCAGTGGCTGGACGGGCGGGACGGACAGGAGGCCGAGCGCCACTGGCGGGATGTGCTCGCCGGTTTCACCGCCCCGACCCCGCTGCCCGCCGACCGCGAGGCCATGGAGTCCCACCGGGCCCGGTCCTCGGCGACCGTGGCGGTGTCGCTCACCCCCGAGGTGTCGGAGGAGCTGCGCCGTACGGCCCGGAGCGGCGGCCTGACCGTCAACACGATCGTGCAGGGCGCCTGGGCGCTGCTGCTGTCCCGGTACGGCGGTGAGGAGGACGTGGTCTTCGGCACCACCGTCTCGGGCCGCCCGGCGGAGCTCGCCGGGGTCGAGTCGATGGTGGGGATGTTCATCAACACCCTGCCGACCCGGGTGCGGGTGGACACCGCCCGCAACACCGGGGACTGGCTGCGGGACCTTCAGATGGCGCAGTCCGCGTCCCGGCGTCACGAATCCGTCTCGCTGGCACAGGTGGCGGGCTGGAGCGAGATCCCGGCCGGGACTCCGCTCTTCGATTCGATGGTGGCCTTCGAGAACTACCCCTTTGACGACTCCTCGGCGCGCGAGGCGGGTCTGCGGATCGTCGAGGTCCGCTCGATCGACGCCACCAACTTCGGCCTGAGTCTGCGGGCCCATCTCTCCGACCGGCTGGGCTTCGACCTCGGCTATGACCCGGGGCTGTTCGACGCCCGGACCGCTGCCGCGCTGGCCGACCGGCTGTGCCGGCTGCTCACCGCGATCGCGGCCGACCCCGACCGTCCGCTGCGGGCGCTGCCGTGGACCACCGCCGAGGAGCGACGGCGGATCCTGGTGGACTGGGGCGGCGGCGACGCGGCCGGTGAGGCGCCGGAGCGGACGCTGGTGGAGCTGTTCGAGGAGCAGGCCGCCCGCGCCCCCGGGGCCATCGCCGTCTCCTGCGCCGGAGTGTCGCTCTCGTACGCCGAACTCGACGCGCGGGCGGGCCGGTTGGCGCATCGGCTGATCGCCGAGGGCGCCGGGCGGGAGCGGTATGTGGCGCTGGCGCTGCCCCGTTCGCCGGAGATGATCGTGGCGATCGTGGCGGTGCTGAAGACGGGGGCGGCCTATCTGCCCCTCGACCCGGACCAGCCGTCCGGCCGGATCGCGCGGATGCTCGCCGACGCCGAACCGGTGACCCTGCTGACCACCGCGGCCTTCGCGGCACGGCTGGGTGGGGACGACGGCGCGGACCCCCGCGTGACCCGGCTGTGCCTGGACGACCCCGCCCTGCTCGCCGATCTGGAGCGCCGCCCCGCCACTCTCCCGGCCGGTTCCGGGCCACTGCCGGAGAGCCCCGCCTACGCCATCTACACCTCCGGGTCCACGGGCCTGCCCAAGGGCGTGGTGATCCCGCACTCCAATGTGGTCCGGCTGTTCTCCCGGACCCGGGAGTGGTTCGCGTACGACACGAGCGATGTGTGGACGCTGTTCCACAGCTACGCCTTCGACTTCTCCGTCTGGGAGATCTGGGGGCCGCTGCTGCACGGCGGCCGGCTCGTGGTCGTCCCGTACGCCGTCTCCCGCTCACCCGAGGACTTCCTGCGGCTGCTGGCGGACGAGGGGGTGACGGTGCTCAGCCAGACGCCGTCCGCCTTCCAGGGGCTGATGCGCGCCGACGAGGAGCGTCCGGGTGCCCAACTGGCCCTGCGCCGGGTGGTGTTCGGCGGTGAGGCGCTCGACGCGCGGCGGCTGGCGGGCTGGTACGCCCGGCATCCGGACACCTCGCCGGTGCTGGTCAACATGTACGGGATCACCGAGACCACCGTGCATGTCACCTACGCCCCGCTGGACCGCGCCGCCACGTCCGTCGCGGCGAGCGCCATCGGCACCGGCATCCCCGATCTGCGGGTCCATGTGCTGGACGAGGCGCTGCAGCCGGTGCCACCGGGGGCGGTCGGCGAACTGTATGTGGCGGGGGCCGGGCTCGCCCGGGGCTATCTGCGCCGTCCGGGCCTGACCGCGTCCCGCTTCGTGGCCGATCCGTACGGACCCGCCGGGAGCCGGATGTACCGCACCGGCGACCTGGCCCGCTGGAGCGCGGACGGCGAGCTGGAGTATCTGGGCCGCGCCGACGACCAGGTGAAGATCCGTGGCTTCCGGATCGAGCCCGGGGAGATCGAGGCCGCGCTGGCCGCCCATCCGGGGGTCGGCGACGCGGTGGTGACCGTGCGGGAGGACCAGCCCGGGGTGCGGCGGCTGGTGGCCCATGTGGTGGCCGCCGGTTCGGCCGCGCCACCACAGGCCGGTGAGTTGCGGGAGTTCCTCCAGCGGTCGCTGCCCGCGCAGATGATCCCGGCGGCGTTCGTGGCGCTGGCCGCGCTGCCGCTGACCGCCAACGGCAAGCTGGACCGGCGTGCGCTGCCGGCGCCCGGCCTCGACGGCTTCGCGGCGAGCGCCGAGCGGATCGCCCCGCGCACCGAGGCCGAACGCACGGTGGCGCGGGTGTGGGCCGAGGTGCTCCCGGTCGAGGAGGCCGGGGCGACGGACGACTTCTTCGCCCTGGGCGGCGATTCGATCCTGGCCATCCGGGTGGCCTCCCGGCTGCGGGCGGCCTTCGGCGCCGAGGTCACCCCCCGCGCGCTGTTCACCCACACCACCGTGGCCGAGCTCGCCGCCGCGCTGAGCGCGCCGGAGACGGACGGAACGCCGGATGACGGCGGGGCGGCGGACGCCATCCCGGCCGTGCCACGGGACGGTGAGCTGCCGTTGTCCTTCGCGCAGGCGCGCCTGTGGTTCCTGGACTCCTTCGACGGCGGCGGCACGGAGTATGTGACGCCGTTCGCGCTGCGGCTGCGCGGCCGCCTGGACACCGCCGCGCTGCGCACCGCACTGGACGCCCTGGTGGCCCGGCACGAGCCGCTGCGCACCACCTTCGCCGAGGTGGACGGCCGCGGGGTGCAGCGGGTGCACGCCCCGTATCCGGTGGCACTGCCGGTGCACGACCTGACGGACCACCCCGCCGCCGAGCGCGAGCGGGAGCTGGAGCGGCTGCTGGAGCGGGACGGCGCCACCCCCTTCGACCTGCGCACCGGGCCGCTGCTGCGGGCGTCCCTGATCCGGCTGGACGACGAGGAGCACGTGCTCACCCTGACGATGCACCACATCGTCACGGACGGCTGGTCCACGGCCGTCATCAGCGCCGACCTCAGCGAGCTGTACGGCGCGGCGGTCATGGCGCGGCGGCCCGCGCTCGCCCCGCTGCCGCTGGGGTACGCCGACTACGCGGCGTGGCAGCGTGATCCGCTCGGCGGCGCGGCACGGATGGAGCCGCAGCTCGAGTACTGGCGGGAGCGGCTGGCGGATCTGGCGCCGCTGGAGCTGCCGACCGACCGTCCGCGGCCGGCCGTGCAGACCAGATGCGGGGCGCTGCTGGAGTTCACCCTGCCCGCCGCGCTGGTGGAGCGGCTGCGCGCGGCCGGGCGGCGCCGCGACGGCACCCTCTTCATGACGCTCCTCGCCACCTGCCAGGTGCTGCTGGCCCGCTGGTCGGGGCAGGAGGACATCGCGGTGGGCACCGTGACCTCGGGGCGGGAGCGGGCCGAACTGGAGCATCTGGTCGGGATGTTCGTGAACACGCTGGTGCTGCGCACCCGGGTGGCCGCCGACGAGCCGTTCGAGGAGCTGCTCACCCGGGTGCGGGGCACCGTGCTGGACGCCTTCGCCCACCAGGACGTGCCGTTCGAGCGGATCGTGGACGCGCTCCAGCCGGAGCGGGACACCAGCCGCACCCCGCTCTTCCAGGTCATGGTGGCGCTGCACAACCTGGGCGCCGAGGTGCCCGACCTGCCCGGTCTCACCGTGGAGGCCGTACGGGTCCCGGGCCGGACCGCCGGTTTCGACCTGGGCTTCGACTTCGTGACGGGCCCCGGCGGCCTGACCGGCTTCGTGGAGTACAACACCGATCTGTTCGACGCGGCCACCGTGGAGCGGATGGTCCGTCAGCTCCGGCTGCTGCTGCGAGCGGTGGCCGAGGACACCGGGCGGCGGGTGGGCGAACTGCCGCTGCTGACCGCCGGGGAGCGGCGGACGGTGCTGGAGGAGTGGAACGGCACCGCGCTCGCCGTGCCGGACACCACCTTCCCCGGGCTCTTCGAGGAGCGGGCCGCCCGCGCCCCGGGAGCCACCGCGCTGGTGGCCTCCGACGCCTCCTACGACTTCGCGGGGCTGAACGCGGCCGCCAACCGGCTGGCCCACCATCTGATCGCCCTCGGCGTGGGCCCGGAGAAGGTGGTCGCGGTCCGGCTTCCGCGCACCGCCGATCTGATGGTGGCCCTGCTCGCGGTCCTCAAGGCGGGCGGTACGCAGCTGTACGTGGACCCCGGACTGCCCGCCGAACGCGCGCGGTTCCTGCTGGACGACGCGGCGCCCGAGGTCGTCCTCACCCCCGAAACCCTGCGCGACGCGCCCCTCGACGGGCTGCCGGACACCGATCCCACCGACGCGGACCGGCTGTCCCCGCTGCTGCCCGAGCACACCGCGTACATCACCTACACCTCGGGGTCCACCGGCCGCCCCAAGGGGGTCGCCGTCGAACACCGCCAGCTGGTCAACCTCTGCCTCGACCACCGGGCCGGGCTCATCGCCCCACACCAGGCCGAGGCGGGCCGTCCGCTGCGCTCGGCGCTGACCGCCGCGTTCTCCTTCGACACCTCCTGGGAGGGCGCGGTGTTCCTGGCCTCGGGCCAGGAGGTGCATCTGGTGGACGACGCGATACGGCTCGACCCGGCCGCCCTCGTGGCGCTGGTCGAGGACCGTGGCCTGGACTTCCTGGACGTCACCCCGTCGTACCTGCATGAGCTGATGGCGGCCGGGCTGTTCACCGGGGACCGCCACCGTCCCCGGATCGTCATGGTGGGCGGCGAGGCCCTCGGGGCGGCGCTGTGGCGGGAGTTGCGCGCGGTGCCGGGCGTGGCGGCGTACAACTTCTACGGGCCCACCGAATGCGCCGTGGACGCGGTCTACGGCGAGCTGGCCGGTCTCGGTGACCGTCCGCTCATCGGACGGCCCGGCCGCAATCTGCGGGCGTACGTCCTGGACGGCGCGCTGCGGCCGGTGCCGCCCGGTGTCCCCGGTGAACTCCATCTGGCCGGGGCGCAGGTCGCCCGCGGCTATCTGCGCCGCCCCGGGCTCACCTCGGCGCACTTCGTCGCCGATCCGTACGGCCCTCCCGGCAGCCGGATGTACCGCACCGGCGACCGGGCGCGCTGGACGGCGGACGGGACGCTGGAGTTCCTGGGCCGCGCGGACGAACAGCTCAAGATCCGCGGGTTCCGCATCGAGCCCGGCGAGATCGAGGCCGCGCTGCTGGGCCATCCGGCGGTGCAGGAGGCGGTGGTGGTGGCCCGCGAGGACACCGGCCACCGGCGGCTGGTGGCCTATCTGGTGACCTGCTCCGGCGTCCCGACCCACGCTCCCGACCCGGTGGAGCTGCGCGCCCTGCTCAAGCGCACCCTGCCCGACTACATGGTCCCGGCCGCCTTCGTGACGCTGGACCGGATGCCCCGCACCGACAGCGGCAAGGTGGACCGGCGTGCGCTGCCCGCTCCCCCGGACCGCCCGGAGCAGGGCTCGCCGTACGTGGCGCCCCGGACCCCCGCCGAGACGGTGCTGGCGGGCGTGTGGGCCGAGGTGCTGGGCGTCCCCGCGGTGGGGGTGGAGGACAACTTCTTCGCCCTGGGCGGCGATTCGATCCTGAGCATCCAGATCGTCTCCCGCGCCCGCCAGGCCGGGCTGACGCTCACCTCCAAGGACGTCTTCCGCCACCAGACCGTCGCGGAGCTCGCGCTGAGCGTCGAGACGGCCCGGCGGCAGCCGCCCGCCGAGACGGCCGGGGCGGTGGCCGGACCGGCGCCGCTGACGCCCATCCAGCACTGGTACCTGGACGGGCGGCGGCCCGGGGACCGGCACCACTTCACCATGAGCCACCGGCTGGAGCTCACCGGCGACCTCGACGAGGGCGCCCTGCGGCAGGCGGTGGACGCCCTGGTGGCGCACCACGCCGCGCTGCGCACCCGCTTCCTGGTCGTCGACGGGCAGTGGCGGCAGGAGGTTCTGCCCACCGCCCCCGGTGGCGTTCTGGAGCGGCACGATCTGTCCGGACTGGACGACGCGGGGCGCGCCGAAGCCGTACGGGAGGCCACGGTCGCGGCCCAGACGGGGCTGGACATCGCCGAGGGGGCCGTGCTGCGGGCGCTGCTGTTCACCTTCGGCCCCGGGCAGGCGCCCGAGTTGCTGCTCACCGCCCACCATCTGGTGGTGGACGGCGTCTCCTGGCGGGTGCTGCTCGGAGATCTGGAAACCGCGTACCGGGGCGCCGCCGCCGGTGGCGCGCCCGCCCTGCCCCCGCCGAGCAGCGCCTTCACCCGGTGGGCCGCCCGGCTGGCGGACCATGTGCGCTCCGGCGGGCTCGACGGCGACCTGGCGTACTGGACGGGCGTGGCGCGCTCCGCGCCCGCCGCGCTCCCCGTCGACCGCGAGGGTCCCAACACCCATGAGACGGCGGCCACGGTGACCACGGTCCTCGGCCGGGCCGAGACCGAGGCGCTGCTGCGCCAGGTCCCCGGCGTCTACCGGACGCGGATCAACGACGTACTGCTCGCCGCGCTCGGCCGCAGCCTGGCGCGCTGGACCGGCGGGGACACCGTGCTGATCGGCGTGGAGGGACACGGTCGCGAGGATCTCTTCGAGGACCTGGACCTCTCCCGTACGGTCGGCTGGTTCACCGCCGAGTACCCGCTCGCGCTGGCCGTCGACGCCGGGGCGGGGTGGCGCGAGACCCTCCGGTCCGTCAAGGAGCAGCTGCGGGCCGTTCCGCACCACGGGCTCGGCCACGGAGCGCTGCGCCAGCCGGCCCCCGAGGGCTCCCCGGCCGCGGAGCTGCGCGACGGTCCGTCGCCGCAGATCGTCTTCAACTACCACGGCCAGTGGGACGTGGCCGCGGCCGACGAGAGCGCCCCGGGCCTGTACCGCGCCGCCCTCCCGGTGACCGGCCAGGACGCCGCGCCCGGGGAGACCCGCCCGTGTCTGCTGGAGGTCACCGGGGCGGTCCAGGACGGCCGGCTGGAGCTGGGCTGGAGCTATCCGGCCCGGATGTACGACGAGGCGACCGTGCGCCGGGTCGCTGACGACTGCCTGGCCGCGCTGAAGGAGATCGTCGCGCACTGCGCGGAGCCCGGCGCGGGCGGGCGCACCCCGTCCGACTTCCCGCTCGCCCGGCTCGACCAGCGCCAGGTGGATCTGATCGCCGGTGACGGCGGCGCGGTGGAGGACGTGTATCCGCTGACCCCGCTCCAGGCGGGCATGCTCTTCCACGGTCTGGTGGACACCGGTGGCGCCTACTTCGACCAGATCGCCATCCGGATCGGCGGGATCGCCGACCCGGACGCGTTCGCGGCCGCCTGGCGGCGGGTGGTGGACCGTACGCCGGGCTTACGCACCTCCGTACGCTGGGAGGGGCTGGCCGAACCGGTCCAGGTCGTCCACCGCCGGGCCGAGCTGCCCACCGTCCGGCTGGACTGGCGGGAGTTGACGCCGTCCGCGCGGGAGGAGGCGCTGCGGCGGCTGCTGGCCGAGGACCGCGCCGCCGGGATGGAACTCACCTCGGCCCCGCTGAGCCGGATCGCGGTGGCCGGGCTGCCCGACGACGAGGTCATGCTGGTGTGGACCTCGCACCATCTGATGCTCGACGGCTGGAGCACCGGCCAGGTCTTCGCCGAGGTGTGCGGGACCTACGCGGCACTCGTGGCCGGGCGTTCGCCCCGGCCGCCCGCGCGCCGGGCCTTCCGGGACTTCCTGGGCTGGCTGGGTGAGCAGGACCAGGAGCGCGCGGAGCGCCACTGGCGCGAGGTGCTGGCCGGGTTCGGCACCCGCACGCCGCTGCCGTACGACCGGCCGCCCCGGGAGGCGCATCGCACCACCTCGACCGCGCTGACCCGGCTGGAGCTGACCGAGGAGGTGTCCGCCCGGCTGCGGGAGACCGCGCGCGGTGGCGGGCTGACGGTCAACACGGTGGTGCAGGGCGCGTGGGCGCTGCTGCTCTCACGGTACGGCGGTGTGCGCGACGTCGTGTTCGGCACCACCGTCTCGGGCCGTCCGGAGGGGCTGCCGGGCGTGGAGACGATGGTCGGCATGTTCATCAACACGGTCCCCACCCGGGCCGTGGCCGAGGGCGGCCGTGAGGTCGTGGCGTGGCTGCGGGAACTCCAGGAGCAGCAGAGCGAGTCCCGCCGCTTCGACTTCGTCGCCCTCCCCAGGATCCAGGCGCTCAGCGCGATCCCGGCCGGTGAGGCGCTCTTCGACAGCATGGTGGTGTTCGAGAACTACCCCTTCGACGAGGCGTCGGCGGCCGGGGCCGGGATCCGGGTTCGGGAGGTGCGGGCCGAGGACTCCACCAGTTTCCCGCTGTGTCTGCGCGCCTATCTCGGCGACCGGCTGGGCTTCGACCTCGCCTACGATCCGGCGCTGTTCGACGCGGCCACGGTCGAGCGGGCGGCGGCCCAGCTGGAGACGCTGCTGACCGGGATCGCGGACGGCGCCGGGCGGTCGCTGGACGAGCTGCCGCTGCTGACGGAGGCGGAGCGGCTGCGGGCGGCCGGCGAGTGGAACGCCACCGCCCGGCCGCTGCCGGAGGGCTCGCTGGCCGAGCTGTTCGCCGAGCGGGTCCGCCACACCCCGGACGCCGTCGCCGTCGCCGACGGCGCCACCTCGCTCAGCTATGCCCGACTCGACGAGTGGGCGGGCCGGCTGGCCGGTCATCTGCTGCGGTCCGGGGTGCGTCCCGAGGACCGGGTGGCGCTGCTCATGGACCGGTCGGTGGAACTGGTCGTGGCCCAGCTCGCGGTGGTCAGGGCCGGTGGGGTGTACGTACCGGTGGACGCCCGCGCCCCGCGCGACCGGCGGCGGACGCTACTGGACCAGGCGGGCGCGGCGGTCGTGCTGACGCCGGAGGAGGTGGCCGCCGCCCGGGAGGGCGAGCCGGTGGCGCCCGCGGTGCCGGTGCACCGGGACCAGCTGGCGTATGTGATGTTCACCTCCGGGTCGACCGGTGTGCCGAAGGCCGTGGGGGTGCGCCATCGCGATGTGGCGGCGCTCGCCCTCGACCGTGCCTTCGCCGGTGGCGGGCACGCTCGGGTGCCGCTGCATTCGCCGGTCGCGTTCGACGCCGCCACCTACGAGATGTGGGTGCCGCTGCTGAACGGTGGCCGGGTGGTGGTGACATCGGGCGAGCTGGACGCCGCCGCGGTGCGCCGTCTGGTGGCCGGGCAGGGGGTGACGGGGCTCTGGCTGACCGCCGGGCTGTTCCGGCTGCTGGCCAGGGACGCGCCGGACTGCTTCACGGGGTTGCGCGAGGTGTGGACCGGCGGCGATGTGGTGCCCGCGGCCTCGGTGCGCCGGGTGCTGGAGCGCTGCCCGGGGCTGACCGTGGTGGACGGCTACGGGCCGACCGAGACCACGACCTTCGCCACGTACTTCCCGATGTCCCGCGCCGACGAGGTGCCCGAGGTGGTGCCGATCGGCCGGCCGCTGGACAACATGCGGGTCCACGTCCTGGACTCCAGGATGCGGATCGTGCCGCCGGGTGTGGTCGGCGAGCTCTTCGTCGCCGGTGAGGGGGTGGCCCGTGGCTACCTCGGCCGCCCAGGACCGACCGCCGCGGCGTTCCTCCCCGATCCTCACGGGCCCGCCGGGGAGCGGATGTACCGCACCGGCGATCTGGCGCGACGGCGGCCGGACGGCACGGTGGAGTTCCTCGGCCGCGCCGATGACCAGGTCAAGGTGCGTGGTTTCCGGATCGAGCCGGGCGAGGTGGAGGGGGTGCTGGCCGGGCATCCCGAGGTGGCGGATGTCGCGGTGGTGGCCCGCGCGGACGGCCCCGGCGGCAAGCGGCTGGTGGCCTATGTGGTGGCCGCCGGCGACGCTCCGGTGGAGGGTGACCGGCTGCGGGCGTACGCGGCCGAGCGCCTGCCGGACTACATGGTGCCGTCCGCCGTCGTCCCGCTGGAGGCGCTGCCGCTCGGCCCCACCGGGAAGCTGGACCGCGCGGCGCTGCCCGCCCCCGCCCCGGACACCCGCCGGACGCCCTACCGGGCGCCGCGCGAGGGGGCCGAACGGGCCGTGGCGGCGGTCTGGGCCGAGGTGCTGGAGGTGGAACGCGTCGGCGCCGGGGACAACTTCTTCGAGCTGGGTGGCGACTCGATCCTCTCCATCCGGCTCACCTCACGGCTGCGGGAGGTGCTCGGGGTGGAGCCGTCGCCCCGTCTGGTGTTCACCCATCCGACCGTCGCCGCCCTGGCCGCGGCGCTCGGTGGCGCGGACGGCCGCGGCGCGGACCGGCCCGCGCCGATCACACCGGTGGCCCGGGACGGCGAGCTGCCGCTGTCGTATCCGCAGCAGCGGCTGTGGTTCCTGGACTCCTTCGCCCCCGACAGCGCCGAGTACATCACCCCGCTGGCGCTGCGGATGCGGGGAGCCCTCGATGTGGCCGCGCTCAGTGCGGCGCTGACCGCGCTGGTGGCCCGGCACGAGTCGCTGCGGACCACCTTCGACGCGGTGGACGGCCGTGGGGTGCAGATCGTGCACGCCCCCCGGGAGATCCGGCTCGACCCGTACGACCTGTCCCATCTCCCCGCCGCCGAGCGGGAGGCGGAGCTGCGGGAGCTGCTGGCGTACGAACGGGCGCGCCCGTTCGATCTGCGGCGCGGCCCGCTGCTGCGGACCGGGCTGATCCGGCTCGGCGCCCAGGAGCACATGCTGAGCCTGACGCTGCATCACATCATCACGGACGGCTGGTCCACCGGTGTGCTCACCGGCGATCTGCGGGAGCTGTACCGGGCGGCGCTGAGCGGCGAGCCCGTGGCGCTGCCCCCGCTCCCGGTGAGTTACGCGGACTTCGCAGCCTGGCAGCGGACCGAACTCACGGCTCCCCGGGCGGATGAGGAACTGGCCTACTGGACACGGCAGTTGACCGGGGTGCCGCCGCTGGAGGTGCCCACCGACCGGCCCCGCCCCGCGGTGCGGACGAAGAACGGCGACACCGTGGAGTTCACGGTGCCCGCCGGGGTGAGCGCACGCCTCAAGGAGTTCGGGCAGGCGCGGGGCACCACCCTGTTCATGACGCTGGTGGCGGCGGCCCAGATCCTGCTGGCCCGGCTGTCCGGCGGACGGGACATCGCGGTGGGCACCGTCACCTCGGGTCGGGAGCGCCCCGAGGTGGAGCGGCTGATCGGCTTCTTCGTCAACACCCTGGTGCTGCGCTCCACGGTCGATCCGCACGCCCGCTTCGGCGACTTCCTGGCCGAGGTGCGCGGCACCGTGCTGGACGCCTTCGCCCATCAGGCGGTGCCGTTCGAGCGGGTGGTGGACGAGGTGCGGCCGGTGCGGGACACCAGCCGGACACCGCTGTTCCAGGCGATGGTGGTGTTGCAGAACGCCCCGGGGCAGGCGCTTGAGCTGCCCGGTCTGGAGCTGGCGGACGTGGAGCTCGACAGCCGGACCGCCGCCTTCGACCTCACCTTCGAGTTCGCCGAGGCCGAGGGAGGTGTGCTGCGCGGGCTGATCGGCTACAGCACCGATCTGTTCGACGCCTCGACCGTGGAGCGGATGGGCACGGCCCTGCGGGCGCTGCTCGCCGGGATCGCGGAGGATCCCGAGCGGCCGGTGGGCGCGCTGCCGCTGGCCACCCCGGCCGAGCTGCGGCGCACCCTGGTCGAGTGGAACGACACCCGGCTGGAGGCGGACCGGGCCACGCTGCGCGAGCTGTTCGAGCGGCAGGTGGCCGTCTCGCCGGATGCCACGGCCGTGCGGTACGGGAAGGGCGATCTCACCTTCGCCGAGCTGGACACGGCCGCGAACCGGCTGGCGCACCGGCTGATCGGCCGGGGCGTGGGGCCGGAGCGGCTGGTGGCGCTGGTGCTGCCGCGTTCGGTGGAGATGCTGGTGGCGCAGCTGGCCGTGGCGAAGGCGGGCGGCGCGTTCCTGCCGGTCGACCCCGGCTATCCGAAGGAGCGGGTGGCGTTCATGCTGCGGGACGCCGCGCCCTCGGTGGTGCTCGGCGACGCGGCCTCGGTGTGGGCCGAGGAGGGCCCCGCCGGGCCGCCGCCACTCCGTGGTCTGACGCCGGACCATCCGGCGTATGTCATCTACACCTCCGGCTCCACCGGTGTGCCCAAAGCGGTCGTGGTCACCCATGCCGGGCTGGCCGGTTTCTCGGCCGCCGCGGCCGCGCACTACGACGTACGGGCCGGGGACCGGGTGCTGCAGTTCTCCTCCCCCAGCTTCGACGCCTCCGTCCTGGAGCTGTGTGTCTCGCTGCCCCGTGGCGCGACGCTGGTGATCGGCGACGAGGGCCCGCTGCTGGGCGAGCGGCTGGCCGAGGTGCTCGGCGGGCAGCGGATCACCCATGCGCTGATCCCCCCGGCCGCGCTGGCCACCGTGGAGGAGACGGATCGGCGGACCGCGCTGCCGGATCTGCGAACCCTCATCGTCGGCGCCGACGCCTGCTCCGCCGAGCTGGTGGACCGCTGGGCACCTGGGCGGCGGATGGTCAACTCCTACGGCCCGACCGAGGCCACGGTGGTGAGCACCTGGTCCGGACCGCTGACCGCCGGGTCGGGGGTGCCGCCGATCGGCCGGCCGATCCCGAACACCCGGGTCTACGTACTGGACGAGGCGCTGCGCCCGGTGCCGGTGGGTGTGGCCGGGGAGCTGTATGTGGCGGGCACGAGCCTGGCGCGCGGCTATCTGGGCCGTCCGGGGCTGACCGCCGCGCGGTTCGTGGCCGATCCGTTCGGCCCGGCGGGCGGCCGGATGTACCGCACCGGCGATGTGGTGCGGTGGACCGGCGACGGTGAACTCGTGTTCCTGGGCCGGGCCGACGACCAGGTCAAGGTGCGGGGCTTCCGGATCGAACTGGGCGAGGTGGAGAGCGCGCTGCGGCGCAGCCCGGAGGTGCGGGAAGCGGTGGTCGCCGTACGGGAGACCGCCCCGACACCGGAGCAGCCCTCCGGCGGGAAGCGCCTGGTGGGCTATGTGGTCCCGGCGCCGGGCACCTCGCCGACCGCCGCCTCGCTGCGCGACGTCCTGGGGCGGACCCTGCCGTCCCATATGGTGCCGTCGGCGTTCGCCACCCTGGACGCCCTTCCGCTCACGGCCAACGGCAAGGTGGACCGCGGGGCACTGCCCGATCCGGACCCGGTGCCCGTCACCTCCGGCGCGGGACATGTCGCCCCGCGCACCCCGATGGAGCACCGGATCGCGGACATCTGGGCCGATGTGCTCGGCCTGGAGGGGGTGGGCGTGGAGGACAACTTCTTCGAACTCGGCGGGGACTCCATCCTCAGCATCCAGGTGGTCTCCCGCGCCCGGCAGGCCGGGCTGCGGATGACCACCAAGGACCTGTTCACCCATCAGACGGTGGCGGCGCTCGCCACCGTGACCACGGCCGAGCGGGACGAGGGCCGCGCGGAGCCGGTGACCGGGTCGCTTCCGCTCACCCCGATCCAGCGCTGGTTCTTCGCCACCCACACCGTGAACCCGCGCCACTTCAACCAGTCCACACTGCTGGAGCTGCACCAGGAGCCGGACGAGAAGGCGCTGGAGGGGGCGCTGGCCGCGCTCCTGGCCCACCATGACGCGCTGCGCACCCGGTTCACCGAGGAGGGCGGCGAGTGGCACGGCCACGTCCCGGAACCGGACGGCGACGGCGCCGTCCTGGACCGCCACGACCTGTCCGGGCTGCCGGCCCGGGAGGCGGACGCGGCCATGGAGCAGGCGGCCGACGCCCTCCACGCGGGCTTCGACCTGGGCCGGGGGCCGCTGCTGCGAGCCGCGCTGTTCCGCTTCGGCGAGGCCAGGCGGCCGTTCCTCTTCCTGACCGCGCACCATCTGGTCATCGACGGGGTGTCCTGGCGGATCCTGCTGGACGACCTGGACATCGCCTATCAGCAGGGCGTACGGGGCGAACCGGTGGACCTCGGCACCAAGACCACCGCCTTCCGCGACTGGGCGCGGCGGCTCGCGGAGCATGTGGCCGGGGGCGGCCTGGACCACGAGGCCGACCACTGGTGCGAGGCCCTCGACGCCCGGCCGCTGCCGGTCGACCATCAAGTGGCCGCGCCTGGGCCCGAGATCGGTACGGTGCCGGTCGAGCTCGACGAGCGGGACACCGAGGCGCTGCTGCGCTCGGCGCCCACCGCCTACCGCACCCGGATCAACGATGTGCTGCTCGCCGCGCTCGCGCTGGCGCTGTCCCGCTGGACGGGCCAGGAGCGGGTGTCGGTGGAGCTGGAGGGCCATGGGCGCGAGGACATCCTGGACGGTGTCGATCTCTCCCGTACGGTGGGCTGGTTCACCACCATGTATCCGGTCTCCTTCGAGCTGCCGGACATCCCCGAGGGCGGACCCGCCGACTGGCGAGGGCTGGTGAAGTCGGTGCGGCGGCGGCTGCGGACCGTCCCCGGCAACGGCTTCGGCTTCGGGGCGCTGCGCGCCTTCGGCCCGCCCGAGCCGCGCGAGCGGCTGTCCCGGCACGGCACCGGGCCGCAGATCGTGTTCAACTACCTCGGCCAGTGGGACGCCCGGTCGGCCGAGTCCCAGGGCGGTCTGGTCCACGCCGAGCACGGCTCGTTCGGCCAGGACCACGATCCACGCGAGGGCGGCTCCCATCTGCTGGAGGTGGTGGGCGCGGTGCAGGACGGCCGGCTCGGCTTCACCTGGCGCTACCGCCCCGATGTGCACGAGAGGCGGACCGTGGAGGCGGTGGCCGGGGACTTCGCGGAGGCACTGCGCCGGATCGCCGGGGACTGCCGGGGCGCCGTATGACCGCGGCCCCGCCGGTGTCCCCGCCGGTTCCGCTGTCGCGCAACCGGGACTACCGGCTGCTGTGGGGCGGTCAGGCGCTCTCGGAGTTCGGCTTCCACACGGCGCTGATCGCGTTTCCGCTGCTGGTCCTCGCGCTCACCGGTTCGGGCGCCGCCTCCGGTCTGGTCATGGGCACCATCGCCGCCGCGCAGATGGTGGCCGGGCTCCCGGCGGGTGTCCTGGTGGACCGCTACGACCGCAAGGCCATCATGCTGGGCTGTGAGGCGGCCCAGGCGGTCTCGGCCATCAGCCTGGTGGCCGCCGTGTGGGCGGGCGCGGTCACCGTCTGGCACATGGTCGTCGTGGCGGCGGTGTTCGGGGCGAGCGCGGCCCTCTTCGAACCGGCGGAGAGCGCGTCGTTGCCCGGTCTGGTGGCGGAGGAGCATCTGCCCACGGCGGTGGCGATGAACACGGCACGGGCCTCGATGGGGCAGCTGGCGGGCACCGCGACCGGCGGGTTCCTGTTCGCCGTGGGGCGGTTCGTGCCCTTCCTGGTGGACGCCGTGACGCACACGCTCTCCTTCGTCGCGCTGTTCTTCGTCCGGCTGCCCCGGCGGGAGCGGTCCGCGGTCGGGGCGGGCCCGCTGGGCCGGGAGGCGCTGGCCGGGCTGCGGTGGGTGTGGCGGGAGCGCCGGATCCGGGTCACGGTGGTGTGCGCGGTGGTGCTCAACCTGTTCTTCAGCGCCTTCTACCTCGTCGTCATCGTGCTCGCCGAGTCCCGGGGGGTGCCCTCCGGGGAGGTCGGCGTGATGGCGGCCATGCTCGGGGTGGGCGGGGTGGCGGGCGCGCTGCTGGCGCCCGTACTGCACCGCCGGCTGGGGGCGTACGGCGGGATCATCGCGGCGTTCTGGGCGCTGGCCGTGCTCGCCCCGGTCACCGTGCTGATGGACAGCGGCTATCTCATCGGGGTGCTGTTCGCCCTGATCGCGCTGTTCCCGCCGACGGCGAACACCGCGATCATGACCGACCAACTGCTGCGCACCCCGGACGAGCTGCGCGGCAGGCTCACCAGCACACTCGTCCTGGCCTGCGGTGCCGCGGGCGCGGCGGGCCCCGCGCTGGGCGGATCGCTCGCCCAGGCCCTGCCGGGCGACCGGGCGATCCTGCTCTGCTCGGCGGGGATGGCCGTCGCGGCCGTCCTGGCCACCGTCAGCCCGACCCTGCGCACGCTGTCCCGCCGCCATGAGGCCGGGCGGCCGGCCGACTGACCGCCATCCGCCACTTCACCGACCATTTTCCCGGCCTGACCGATCCAACCGATCCGACCGACCTGACCGACCTGACCGACCTGACCGATCATCGACAGGAGAGACCGACCATGGACGACAACGCCCGCTACCAGGTGCTGCGCAACGACGAGGACCAGTACTCGCTGTGGCCCGCCAACCTCGAGGTGCCCGAGGGCTGGCACGCCGTCGGCAAGGAGGGCACCAAGGACGAGTGCTCCGCGTACGTCGACGAGGTGTGGACCGACATGCGGCCGCGCAGCCTGCGCGAACGCATGGACAACGCGGCCTCCTGACCCGGGCCTCGTAACACGGCGCGGCCGGCGCGTGCCGGCGCCGGCCGCACCGGGCCCCTCAACTTCCCCGTACGATCACGCGGTTACCATCCTTTGGACAGTCGGCCGCGGCGTGAGGGATCACGCCCGGATACGGAGGAGAACACCACGTGACCGCGCAAGGGGTAGCATCCCAGACCGGAAGCGGGCCGGAGCCCCCCAACACCCCCCTCAACCAGGGACGACCGCACAGCGCCCGGATGTACGACTACTTCCTGGGCGGCAAGGACAACTACGTCGCCGACCGTGAGGCCGCGGCCAAGGTGCTCACCCTGTGGCCAGGTGTCATGATCGCCGCCCGGACCAACCGGGCCTGGATGCACCGCGCGATCCGGTTCCTCGCCGCCGAGCGGGGCATCCGCCAGTTCCTCGACATCGGCACCGGCATTCCCACCCGGCCGAATCTGCACGAGGTCGCCCAGGGGATCGCCCCGGAGGCCCGGGTCGTCTACGTGGACAACGACCCCATCGTCCTCGCCCACGCCCAGGCCCTGCTCAAGAGCCGCCCCGAGGGCCGCACCGCCTATGTGCACGGGGACGTCACCGAGCCCGAGGCCATCCTCGCCTCGCCCGACCTCACCGAGGTGCTGGACCTCTCCCAGCCGGTCGCGCTGAGCCTGGTCTCGCTCCTGCATTTCGTGCCCGACGAGTGGGGCCCGTACGACCTCGTCCAGCGGCTGGTCGACGCGCTCGCCCCCGGCTCGTTCCTGGTGCTGAGCCACATCACCCCGGACTTCGACCCCGAGGCCACCCAGAAGACCGTGCAGGTCTACCACAGCGGCGGCATCCAGGGGCAGATCCGCAGCAGGGACGAGGTGGAGCGCTTCTTCACCGGTCTGGAGCTGGTCGAACCGGGTCTGGAGGTGCCGCACCGCTGGCGCACCGACCTGGCCGAAAGGGACTCCCATGTGGAGACCGGCGATGTGACCGACGAAGAGGTCTCCTTCTGGGCGGGCGTCGCGCGGAAGTCCTGACGCGGGGTCTCCCGGACAGGGTTCAGGGACGCGGTCCGACGGTCGTGGTGCCGTCGCGGATGGTGATCGCCAGCGCGGGACAGGAGTCCGCCGCGTCCAGCACCCGCTCCTCCTCCGGGACCTCCTCGCGTCGCGGCCGGGCGTGCTCCTCGTCCAGGGCGAACAGGTCGGGGGCGATACCGGCGCACATGCCGGACGCCATGCACCGGCCGCCGTCGACCTCCGCCTTCCAGGTCATCCGGCTCACCACCCGATGGGCATGACGCGGGGCCCGCGGACCAGCATCCGGCCCTTCCACTCCACATCCCCGGCCAGCCGCAGGGTCGGGAAGCGGGCGATCAGCGCGCCGAGCGCCTCCTGGAGCTCCAGCCGGGCCAGGGGCGCGCCCAGGCAGTGGTGCACACCGTGGCCGAAGCCCAGGTGCTGGGTGGCGGGGCGGGCGACGTTCAGGGTGCCGGGCTCGTCGAAGCGCAGCGCGTCGCGGTTGGCCGAGCCGACGGCGACGAGCACGGGCTCCCCGGCGCGCACCAGGGTGCCGCCCACCTCGACGTCCTCGGTGGCGTAACGGGGCATGGAGGCCGCCATGCCCAGCGGGACGAAGCGCAACAGCTCCTCGACGGCGCCGTGGAGGAGAGCGGGCTCCTCGCGCAGCCGGCGCAGTTCGTCCGGGTGGTCCAGCAGCGTCAGCACGAAATTGGGGATCTGGGTGGCCGTGGTCTCGTGCCCGGCCACCAGGATGCCCACGCACAGATCGACGAGCTCGAGCTCGGACAGCCGGTCGCCCGCGTCCCTCGCCTCGATCAGCGAGGTCATGATGTCGTCCCGCGGGCTGATGCGATGGTCCTCGATCAGCCCGGCCATATAGGCGCGCAGCTCATCGGTGTTGCGGCTGAACTCCTCCGCGCTCAGGGAGCTGGTGGACAGCGCGGCGTCGCTCCAGGCGCGGAACTTGGGCCGGTCCTCCTCCGGGACGCCGAGCATGGTGCAGATGACCCCGACCGGAATGGGCAGGGCGTAGCGGTCGACGAGATCGACGGGTGGCCCGGCGGCCTCGAGCTGGTCGAGCAGGCCATGGGTCAACTGCCGGACCCACGGGCGGAGTTTCTCCACCTGGTGGACGGTGAACGCCTTGGCGACGAGGGTGCGCAGCCGGGTGTGGTCGGGCGGGTCCATGGTCAGGATGCCGCTGTCGCGCCGGCCCTCGGACTGCCGTGGCTCGTCGTGGTGGAGCGCCGCGGCCCGGCTGAAGCGCCGGTCCCCGAGCACCAGCCGGGCGTCGGCGTACCGCGTGGCCAGCCAGGCGGGCTCGCCGTAGGGCATGCGCACCCGGAGTAATCCGGTGTGGTTCCTGGCCTGGTCGTACGCCTCGCTGAGCGCGAGCCCCTCGGCGGAGTTGAAGGGATAGGCGATGGGTGTCGTCTCCGCTGTGGTCACCGTGACCTCCCTTGCGTAAGCACGTGCTTACAAACGTAGGAGGCGGCTGCTGGTACGGTCAACGGCCCCTTTGCGCCGTTGATCCGACGGGCCGGAGGGTAATCGCCGGAGGCAGACGAGAGGGGTGTCGTGATGGGGACGACCGTGTCCGAGGGGCAGCGCCGGGACGCGCGGAACACACGTCGGCGGCTGCTGGAGGCCGCGGCGGCGCTGTTCGCGGAGCGGGGCTATGAACGGGCGACGGTCCGGGACATCGCCGATCGCGCGGGGGTCAACCAGGCGCTGCTGTTCCGCTATTTCGGCTCGAAGGGAGCGCTGTTCGGCGAGGTGATTTCGCACAACGGGGAGGAGCAGCTGCGCACCACCCCACCCGATGAGCTGCTGGAGGCCGCCCTGCGCGGGCTGCTGGGCCACGGCGGCAGGGAACCGGGCAGCCGCGCGCTGGCCACGCTGCTGCGCTCGGTGGACAGCGGCGACGAGATCGGTACGGCGGTGCGCGCCATCAGCGACGACTACGCGCGGGTGCTGGCCTCCCTGTCCAGCGCCGACAACCACGAGCTGCGGGCGGATCTGGCGCTGTCCTGGCTGCTCGGCATAGGGATGATGCGGGTGCTGGTGGGCAAGGAGCCGCTGGCGGACGCGGACCCGGACGAGGTGTGCGCGCTGGTCACGGCCGCGCTCGGCACCCTCCTGGACGGCCTTCCGGCGGCGGACGGCAGGCGGTAGAACGCCATGTCGGAGCGGGCCGTGGCGTTGGAGGCCGGGCGCTACTCGCGGAACTCCCCGCGGGGCGTGGTGACCACGCGCCGGGCCCGGGCCGGGGTGACCACCTCGCGGAAGGCCGGATCGGTGAGCAGGACGACCGGGGCGATGCGGTGCGGGGAGTCGCTGTGCCAGTGCGGCAGGGCGGCCTCGATCACGGCCCAGGACTGATCGGTGGCGCCACGGTCGGCCAGCGCCCTGGCCAGGTCCAGAGCCTGCTGGAAGGTGCGGGACTCGGGCAGGGCGGGCGGGGCGAAGGCGGCGGCCCTGGCCATCCAGGCGGCGGTGTCGGCGCCCTCGGCGGCGGCGCCGCTCGCGGCCACACCGCCCACGCCCACGACACCGTCCACGCCGGCCGGGAGCCGCGGCAGGATGTCGCCGAGGGCCGAGAGATAGCCACCGGGGGCGCCGGTCCACTCCTCGGCCGCGCAGCGCAGATAGAGCGGGGCGGCCTCGGCGCGTAACTGCTCCATGCCGATCGCCTCGAGAACCCGCGGGTCCCCGAGGATGCCGGTGCGTATCCAGTGGTGGGCTGCGCTGATGTCGAGGAACGCCCCCAGGATGATGCCCAGATACGCACCGGCGCCCGAGCCCTTGACCGCGGCCTGCTCGAAGGTGGCCATCGCCTTGCGCACCTCGCCCCGCAGGGCCTGCGCCCTGCCCTCGGCCACCAGATCCTCGGCGGTCTCGGGACGCCCCATGCGCACCTCATGGGCCACCTGGTCCTCGAAGCCCTTGCGCTCCTCGGCGACCAACTCGGCGAACGAGGCGTGCCGGTCCCCCAGGGCCGGGTACCAGCTCGCCCAGATGTACGCGGCCCACTCCCCGTCCTCGGACACATCGGCGGGGTCCAGCAGCCAGTGCTGGGCGTCGCCCTCCTCGGAGACCAGCAGCGCCCGGTCCATGAACGCGGTGTCGTCCCAGTCCTCGCCGTCGCCGCCCCGGATGACGCTCCAGGTCTCGGGGTCGGCCTCGCGCAGCCAGCCGACGGTCTTGGCCGGGCGCATCCGCCACATGAACGGGCTGATGTTCAGCCAGCCGTCGGAGGCGCCCAGGAAGGTGCGGTAGCTCGGCGGGAGCCGGGTGCCGAGCCGCTCCTCCAGGGCGAGGACGCTCTCCTCGTCCGCGCCCTCGAACCCCAGCCACCCGGCCGCCCGCTGCCCGTCGTCGACCTGGCTCAGCTCCTCCTCGTCGGCCACCCGCAGGATGGTCGCGCTGTAATCGGCCAGATAGGACCGCCACTGCTCGACGGTGCGCGGCGGCGCCGTCATGGACTCCCGGTCCGGGGTGGCCGACACCGCTGTGCCCCGGTACCGGGTGGGCGCCTCGCCCGCCCGCTGGTAGTGGCCGATGAAGCCCTTCGGCTGGGGGGCGGAGGTGAAGAGGCGGACCTGGGAGAGCTGGATCTGGTCCTCCCCCGCGTTCCGGGTGATCTCCAGGCGGTAGTGGCGGTAGGCCGTGGTGGCGGCGAAGGTGAATCCCCGGGGCTGATGGCGGTGCGCGAAGCCCTCCTCGACGCGGGAGTCCAGGTCCACCCAGTGCTCCCCGTCGTTCGAGCCCTTGAGGGTCCAGTCCTTCGGGTCGCGGCCCGGGACGTCGTTGGCCGAGGTCAGGACGTAGTGGCCGACCGCCACCGGCCGCCGCAGGGTGAACTCCAGCCAGGCGCGGTCGCCATGGCCCAGCCACTTGTGCCATGAGTCGTGCAGCAGATTCTCCGCGACCTCGCCCACCTCGGCGAACTCGCCGTGCGCCCGGACCTTGGTGACCAGGTCGGTCACCTCGGCCTCCGGACCGGGTTCGGCGGCGAGCAGCGACACCGTGCCCGAGTGCCCCGACGGATCGCCCCAGATCACCCGCTCGACGGGCGACCCCCCGTCCTCGATCAGCAGGCGCAGCTCCTGACGGGCGCCCGGACCCCCGGCGCCACAGCCCTCCACCGTGTGGAAGCGGTGCATCACCTCCTCCAGCGCGCTGTCCCGCAGCGGTGAGCGGCCCTCCAGCACCCCCCGGTACTCGGTGAGCGTGCCGTCGGCCGCCCTGCGGTGCCCGTAGAACTCCGTCATCGCCGGCGGGAAGCCGATCGACGCCTCCGCGCCGTCCTGCCCGCGCCAGGCGAGCCGGACCGGCAGCGAGCCCTCGCCCCGGTCGAGATGGACCAGCAGCCGTGGGGCGGGCCGCCATTCGGCGGAGCCCGGGGCGCGCCACTCGGTGCGGTAGGCGCACACCGCCGCCTCGGCGGGCCGCTCCTCCGCCATGAGGTGCATCCGGGCGCAGATGCGGGACGGCTCGACGGCGATCCGGTACAGCCAGAGCAGCCCGCGCGCCTCGGCGCGCCCCTGGACGCACAGCGTGTTCACGCCCGCCACCAGCGCCTCACCGGGAACCGCGAAGGCCACCTCCCGGCGGCGGGCACCACCGGGCACGGTGAACCGCGAGATCACCGCATGCCCGTTGACGGTGATGTCGATGGGCGCCCATCCCAGGGACTCCCCCAGCGGTGAGACCCGCGCGATCAGGGTCAACGTGAGCTGCTCCGGCAGTTCGCCGCCGTCCAGCGCGAAGTCGAGCTCGACACGTCCGCCCGCGCCGATCGCGAGCCGGTCCCGGTCGGGATGGCACCGGATGTACCGGGCCGTGCCATTGCCGAATCGAGGCGGATCGATGGTGAAATCCGCAAAAGTCGCTCGCAACGCTGTGCTCCTGATAGGGCCGTCTGGTCCATTGACATGTCGTCGGGGCATGGGTGCGGGTGGTCTCACAACACCCGGATGCTGCCGATGCTAGGGCGGCCGACCGGCACCGTCCGTGATCCGCGACGATCACTAGGGGGATGCGGGTCAGCCCCTCCCTCCCCCGCGCAGCACGGCCCCGAGGACGGCGGGGCGCAGCAGCGCGGTGGGCGCCGCGACCATCGACATCACCTCGTGCAGGGCCTTGCAGACCCCCGGGTCGACGGTGGCACGCCGGATGACCCGGTCCAGATAGCGGTGCTGGGCCCGCACCCCCACTCCGGTGGGACCGCCCGTGGTGGTGGGGAAGCGCACGTCCTCACTGGAGGACAGCATCCACGCGGTGTCCGCGGCGGCCGCGATGCCCTTACGGGCGGTGTGCGCCGTACGGTGGCCGATGCCGCCGTGGCGC
This sequence comes from Streptomyces rugosispiralis, assembly GCF_024505145.1. GTDB lineage: Bacteria > Actinomycetota > Actinomycetes > Streptomycetales > Streptomycetaceae > Streptomyces > Streptomyces rugosispiralis. The sequence goes on from NZ_JANIAA010000001.1 coordinate 895,584, forward strand.
TCGGCCGCGGCCCGCAGGGCGCGGGCGCCGAGCGCGGACACGGTGATGCCCTGGCCGTAGACCGGGTTGAAGGTGCATACGGCGTCACCGATGACGACCAGCCCGCGCGGCGCCCGGCGCTCGTAGTGCCGCCGCAGACCGGGGCCGGGCCAGAAGCCGCGGACCGCACCGGCGGGCTCGGCCCCGGCCAGCAGCTCGCGCAGGCTCGGGTCGCGCAGCAGACGCAACTGCCGGTCGAAACCGGCCGCGCCCGGCTCGGCCTGCGCTCCCCGCATACTGCCGACGCTGGCGATCCACCGGCCGTCCTCCACGGGCAGCACCACGCCGAGCCTGGGCGCGCCGGGGGCCTTGGTCTGCAGATAGAGCGCGTCGAAGCCCGGATCCGCCCCGGCGGGGCGGTGGTACATCCGGCTGACGTACGACACCCCCGCGTCGACCCGCTCCTCGGGGGTGGGCGGACAGCCCAGCCGGGCCAGCCAGGCGGGGACCGAGGAGGTGCGCCCGGAGGCGTCGACCACCATCTCCGCGCGCAGCTCGCGCACCCGGGCGCGGGCGTCACCCCGCGCCCGGACCTGGACGCCCGTCAGCTCGCCCGGGGTGCCGAGGACTCCGACGACGTCGGTGTTCTCCAGCCAGCGCACCGAGGGCTCGGCGCGCACCCGGCGCAGCACCGCGTGGTCGAGCAGCGGTCTGGTGCAGGAGAGGAACGCGACCTCGCTCTCGTACTCCGCGAGCCACCCGGCCGCGCTGAGCCAGCGCACGCCCGACATCGGCACCCGCACCGCGCCGGCGGCCAGCAACTCCTCGCGTGCGCCGGGCATCAGTTCATCCAGCGCCCGATGCCCGGCCTCCAGCAGCAGATGTGCGTGCCGCGCCTGCGGAACGCCCGAGCGGAACGCGGGCCCCTCGGGATAGCGGTCACGCTCGACCATGACAATGCGCTCGGCATATCCCCGCAGCGCCCATGCGGCCAGCAGCCCGGCGAGACCTCCGCCGATCACCACCGCGGTCCCTCGCTCCGTACCTTCCCCCGGCACCCCCATGCTACGGAGCGTAGTGCAGAACCATCCGAGCGTCACCACCTCCAAGGGTGGCGAATTCAAGCGCTTCGACGGCTCAGGCGCCTCCGGCCGCCTCGGTGAGGAAGGTGTCGAGCACCCCATCGGCGATGCGCACCGGACCCTCGGGGCGGGTCTCGCCCGGGATGGTGCGGATCTCCCCGGCCCGCCGCGCGTCGGCCGCCGCCTCGGCGAACCACTGTGCCGCCTGGGCGTCATGGCCGTCGAGACGGGCGCCCAGTGCGTCCAGGGTGCGCTCGAAGGCGCGCCCCCACAGCGACAGCGCGTCCAGCCAGGGCGCGCAGTCCGCCACGAATCCCGGGTCCGCGACACCGGCTCTGATCCGCTCGGGCGCCGCGGCGAGCAGCCGGGCGTACGGGCGCAGTTCCCGCAGGGCCGCGCGCTCGTGCCCCGCCTCCCAGGCGGTGTGGAACCGGTCGAGCCGGGCGGCGAGTTCGGGGGCCTGCGGTTGCCAGGGTTCGGCGCCGAAGGTGGGCGCGAGGTGCTGGGTGTCGAAGAAGGCGAGCAGTGAGCGAACGGTCCCGTCCGTACGGCCCGGGTGCGCGCCGGGGCCGTCCCCGGCGAGGTAGCGGGCGGCGGCCTCCCAGGTGCGGGTGGCGTCGTAGCCGGTGTCGTTCCAGGCGAAGTCCGCGCCGCCGAAGAGGGCGACCTTGCTGGCGGCGGCCTGGTTCATCGGATTGAGGACCAGACCGGAGAGCTGCCGGTGCAGCCCGGACTCACGGGCGTCGTAAGGAGCGAGCAGCAGCCGGCCCTCGGCCTGGCCGTAGTCGTTGACCGGGTAGTTGTCCCAGACGAAGACCTTGCGCCCCCACACGGTGGCGGCCCGCTCCGCGTCGGCCACGGTGATCCGCGGCGGCACCACATCGGTTCCGGTCCACATCACCTCGACCCGCGAGTCCAGCCGCTCGCGCAGGACACGCTTGTACGGGGTGTCGGTGACGTCCCCGTACTCGGTCGGCACCATCTGGAGCGGATTGGTGTCCGCCCGCTCGTCCAGGAAGGTCTTCTGCACCGTGTTGAGCAGGTCGGACTGGGCCTTGGCGGCGGCCTCCGACGAGGGGTTTCCGTAAACGGCGCGGTCGGATTCGCAGTTCCAGCGGGTGTAGCTGATGTCGTCCAGCGGCATGGAGAAGCTGCGCACCCCGAGGCCGTGGACCGCGTCCAGCTTGGCCTCCAGCGCGGCGAGGTCGGCGGGGTCGCTGTAGCAGATGGAGTTGCCCGGGGAGACGGCGAAGGTGAACCGCACATGGTGGTCGGCGGCCTGCCGGACGAGCCGGCCGAGTTCGGCGAGTTTGGCGGCCGGATACGGCTCGCGCCACTTCTCGCGGTGGTACGGGTCGTCCTTCGGCGCGTAGATGTAGGTGTTCATCTTGACGTCCCCGTAGAACGCCAGTTGGTCCATGCGCTCGGCGTGGGTCCAGGGGCTTCCGTAGAAGCCCTCGATCACCCCGCGCAGCGGCATCAGCGGATGGTCGGTGACCGAGACGGACGCGATCGTGCGGTGGCCGGACACGAGCTGACGCAGCGTCTGCGCCGCGTAGTACGTCCCGTCCGAGTCGGCGCCCGCGAGCGCCACCGAGGCGCGTCCGGCGGCGAGCGCGTAGCCCTCGGCGGGCAGTTGGGCGGGCACCCGGCCCCCGGCGGCCCGAAGCGCCCGCGCGACCCGTGGATCGGCGATCCGGCCGACGGTCACGGTCAGCTTCGGCCCGGGGCCGTCCTGGATCCGCGCGGCCCCCGCGCGGCGCAGCACGGAGGTGACGAGATCGCGGGTGGGACGGTCCACACCGTCCGATATGACGAGGCGGACGCGGGAGGGGACCTGGATGTCCGCTCCGACGCGGGACATCTCCTGCGGGCGCGGGGTGACGACCGGCAGCGGCCCGGGGGTGGTGGCGGCCGCGGTGGCGACCGCGCCGGTGGGCAGCAGCAGGGCGAGGAGGGTGAACAACACCGTGACGGGTGCCAGGGTTCTGAAGCGACTGCGCATGGGACATCTCCTCCGTGGCGTTCGGTGGCCTTCGGGGGCGGTGCGGTGCCGTGCGGTGATGCCGGGGTGGTGCGCGGTGTGCCGTACCCGGAGCGGGCCCGCGGCCGGGCCCGGCCTATCCCTACCCAGCGATGAGCCCGGATGATCGGCGCGGGAGCGGGGCCACCGGCGAACCCGAGGTGGCCGTCACCCCCTGAGCAACGCGTCGACCACTCGGCCGAAGAACAGGCGGCCGGACCAGACCGTGGGCGGGTCGAACAGGCGGGGCAGTCCCCGGAGTCGCACCTCCTCGCGCCATACCACCTCGGATCCGCCGTCCCGGGGGCGCACCTCGATCTCGGCCCATCCGAGGACCACCGAGCCGCGCTTCTCGAGCCTGCAGCCGCCGGGAGCGTCGCCGGTGGGCGGGTCCCAGCGCACGACCTCCATGGGGTCGTCGAATCCGGCGCGGCCGACGCCCGTGCGCACCACGACCACGGTGCCCACCCGGGTCGGCCCCGCCGGGCGGACGGTGACGCCGCTCAGCGGCACATGGGCGCCGTGGCGCGGCCAGTCGGTGAGCCGTCGCCAGGTCTCGTCGACGGGCAGCGGGGAGCGCCGCTCGATGCGGAAGGTGGCCACGGCGGGATCGTAGGCGATCGACGGCCGGGGAGGCGGTCGTGGCGGCTGAGGCCATTGACAGCTCGGATCTGCCTGTTACCTTCCACAGCAGGAGAGAGATCCTACCTTTCTGGCTCGGCGCAGACCAATACCGCCCCGCCAGAGGGATCCTCCCAGCTCAAGCAGGTCCAGACCTTCCAACACGTCGGATCTCCATGGCTCCGCAGGAGAAGGAGAACGAGAGATGAAGAGACTCGCCGCAGGCGCGGCGCTCGCCCTCGCCGCCGTCTTCGGGTTATCCCAGGTGCCCCAGGCGGCCGCCGCCCCCACACCGGAGACGGCCACCACCGCGGCACCCGTGTTCAGCGTGATGGACTACGGCGCGAAGGCCGACGGTTCGTCCAATGACTCGGCCGCCATCGAGAAGGCCATCACGGCGGCCAACGGCGCCGGGGGCGGAATCGTCCGCTTCCCGTCCGGACAGTACAAGTCCAAGAACACCGTCCACCTCAAGAGCGAGGTGACGCTCCAGCTGGACTCCGGGGCCACGATCCTCGGGTCGAGCGCGGACACCTATGACAAGCCCGAGTCCAATCCGAACGACGACTACCAGGACTACGGCCACAGTCACTTCCACAACGCGATGTTCTACGGCGACAAGCTCACCAACATCGGGTTCACCGGTTCGGGCACCATCGACGGCGCGGGCAACCTCATCACCGGCAACCCCGACTCCGGCGAGGCGGACAAGATCATTTCGCTGACCCGCTGCGACGGGCTGACCCTCGACGGGATCACCTTGCGGCGCGGTGGCCACTTCGCGGCCCTCATCAACGGCTGCAAGAACGTGACCTCGGACCATCTCACCATCGACACGGCGAGCGACCGCGACGGCTGGAACATCATCAGCACCACCAATGTGACCATCACCCATGCCGACATCGCCGCCAACGACGACGCGCTCGTCTTCAAGAGCGACTACGCCCTGGGTGCCAAGCTGTCCAACGGCCATGTGAAGGTGACCGATTCACGGCTCTCCGCGAAGTGCTGCAACGCCCTGATGTTCGGCTCCGAGACCTGTGGTGACTTCTCGGACTACGACTTCCAGGGCATCACCATCAACGGTGCGGACAAGTCCGGGCTCGGCATGGTCTCGATGGACGGCGCCAACATCTCCGATGTGCACTATCGCGACATCACCATGACCAATGTGCACTCCCCCATCATGCAGAAGATCGGGACGAGAAAACGGTGTGGGGGAAATCCGGGAGTCGGCCACATCAGCGACATCACCTACGACAACATCACCGGGACCGGGAACACCCCCTCCTTCAGCCCGACGCTGTGGGGTGAGTCCGGTGGCAACCACATCAGCGGTGTGACCTTCGACAACGTCAATCTCACCGTGCCCGGCGGCAACGCCACCATGTCCACCGGTGTTCCCAGCAACGACTCCGACGACTACAACCCGAAGAGCATCGGCACCCGCCCCGCCTTCGGCTGGTATCTGCACAACGCGGATCACATCACCTTCAAGGACAGCTCGGTGCGGTTCGCCAAGAACGACGGACGTCCGGCGGTCATCGCCAACTCCGGGAGCGCGCTGCGCTTCGACCACTTCACCGCACAGCGCGGCAGCGACAGCCCGGCGGACGTCATCGTCCAGAACGTGTCCGGCTACTGCCTCGCCGACAGCGCCAACACCTCCGGCGGAGCGCTGCGGGTGAGTTCCAGCGGATCCGGCGAGAACTGCTCCTCGTGACCCACGGCGGCCGGCCCGCGCCCCCGGGTATCCCCCGCCACCGGCGGCGCAGCGTCTGCTCGGCGGGGTTGCCATGGGGGTGTGGGCCGGCCGTGGGGCGGTCTCGCCGGTGGGCTTCACCCCTCGGAGCCGTCGGCCGCCTCCCGACCGGCCGCGTCGAGCAGACCGGCCGGATCCGGCACGCCGACCAGGTCGCGCAGGCCCTCCGGAAGCGGCCCGGTGTGCACCACGCCCAGCCGCTGGGTGGCCCGGGTGAGCGCCACATAGAGGTCGCTGGTGCCGAACTCCGCGGGCTCGGCCACGATCACGGTGTCGAACTCAAGACCCTTGGCCTGCCGGGGGTCGAGCAGCACCACCGCGCTGGTCAGGTCCGGGGACCGGCCGGTGGACGCCTGCGGAAGGGCGGCTGACAGCACGTCATGGCGGTCCTTGGGGGCGATCACCGCGAGCCGGCCCTCGGCTCCGGTCTCCCGCGCCACGGCCGCGGCCACCGCGCCGGGCAGATCGCCGGTGTGCTCCGCCCAGGGCCGCACCCCGGTGGCGCGGACCGAGCGGGGCGGCTGGAAGGCGGGGTCGACGGTACGGGCCACCCGCGCCGCGACGTCCATGATCTCGGTCGGGGTGCGGTAGTTGACACCGAGCCGGCTGTGCTCCCAGCGGTCGCCGACGTACGGCTCCAGGATCGAGGACCAGGAGCCGCAGCCACCCGGCTCCGCGGTCTGCGCGGGGTCGCCGACCAGCGTCATCGAACGGGTCGGGCTGCGCCGCATCAGCAGCCGCCACGCCATCGCGGACAGCTCCTGGGCCTCGTCCACGATGATGTGGCCGAAGGCCCAGGTGCGGTCGGCGGCGGCGCGTTCGGCGGCGCTGCGGTGGTCGCGCTCCTCGGCGCGGTCGGCCAGCCGTTCGGCGTCGATGAGGTCGTGGGCGGCCAGCACCTCCGACTCCTCGTCCTCGCGGTCCTCGAACTCCAGGGTGCGGGAGCCGTAGGAGAGGTCGAGGACGCCCTGGGCGTACTCGATGCGCTCCTGGCGCTCGGCCTCCGCGGCGGCGCGGGCCGCCGCGTCGTCATGGCCGAGGAGTTCGGCCGCCTCGTCCAGCAACGGCACGTCGGCGGGGGTCCATTCGCCGTCGGTGCGGCGGATCGCGGCGGCGTCGGCGTCGGAGAGGTGGACGGGGTCGCCGAGGAAGTCGGCCACGAGCCGCTGCGGGGTGAGCACCGGCCACAGCTCCGCGATGGCCGCGTGCACCTCGGGGTTGACCGCGATCGCCTTGCCGAGCTGGGCGACGTCGTCCGCGCCGAGGAGGTTGGGCCCGCCGAGGGGGTCCGCGCCGATCCGGTCCACGAGCTGGTCGGTGAGGGAGTCGATGACGCGGAAGGCGAAGTGCGGACGGGCGAGGTTGTGCGGCAGCCCGGTCTCCCGGGCCTTGTGGCCCGCCTCGGACGCGATGTCCTTGTCCAGCACCAGATCGCCGTCGTCGTGCTCGATGACGATCGCGGGGTCGGGCAGCGTCTGCCGGTCCCGTACGTAGCGGGCCAGCGCATCCGCCATCTCCGCGCGGCCCTTGACCTCGGCCGCCTCGGGGGTGTCGGTGCCGGTGGCCGTCACCCCGGGGAAGAGCTCGCCGAGCGTGGCCAGGAGCACACCGGTCTCGCCGAGCGACGGCAGCACCTCGCCGATGTAACCGAGGAACGCCGGGTTGGGCCCGACGATCAGCACCGCGCGGCGGGCCAGCGACTCCCGGTGCGCGTAGAGCAGATACGCGGCCCGGTGCAGCGCCACGACGGTCTTGCCGGTGCCGGGGCCGCCCTCCACGACGTGGACGCCGTGGTGCGGGGCGCGGATGATCTGGTCCTGTTCGGCCTGGATGGTCTGCACGATGTCATGCATCCGGCCGGTGCGGGCGGCGTCGAGCGCGGCGAGCAGCACGGCGTCCGCGTCGGATCCCTCATGTCCGGTCCGTATGGTGTCCGAGAGGTCCAGGATCTCGTCGTGCAACCCGGTGACCTTGGGTCCCTCGGTGGTGATGTGGCGCCTGCGGCGCAGCCCCATGGGGGTGTGCCCGGTGGCGAGGTAGAACGGACGGGCCACATCGGCCCGCCAGTCGATGACCAGCGGGGTGCGGTCCGCGTCATCGCGCCGGATGCCGATGCGGCCGATGTGGTAGTCGTGGCCGTCGCGGAACAGCAGCCGGCCGAAACACAGCCCCCGCTCCCCCGCCTCGAACGCGGCGAGCAGCCCGGACCGCTCGGCCACCAGCACATCGCGCTCCAGCCGCGCCTGGAAGGTGGTGCCCTCCAAGGACAGGGCCTCGGTCACCGACTCCTCGGCTCGTGTCCTGAGCTCGGCGAGGCGCCCGTTGAGCAGATCAAGGAATTCTTGCTCATGGGCCCATTCCTCGTTTGACAATTCGACTCCCGCCGGGATACGATGACTTCATCAGGTTTCCTCATGCCGCAAATTCAATGGCACAAGGAAATCCCCAATATACGCCGAGAAACGCCCCGGCCGTCAAGGCAGCCGGGGCGTTTCTCTGTTTTACGGCCTCATTTCACCTGGATGACGTGTTTACCGCGGACACCGCCCGCTTCCATGGCGCGATGGGCCTTTGCGATGTCGGAGAGCGGATGGACGGTGTCGACGACCGGCCGGATCGCCCCGTTCTCCACATACGCGGCGAGATCCGCGAAGAGCTGGTGCAGGGGGTTTCCCGTGAAGGACCGCACCCGCCGGGTGCCGTGCACGGTGGAGAGGAGCACGGCGCCCAGCGAGGACAGCGGGCGGTCGGTGTCGAAGGCGATGCCCACCATCCGCCCGCCGGGCGCCAGCAGCCCGCGATAGGCGCCGAGGTCGGTGCCCACGGTGTCCAGCACGGCGTCGAACGGCCCGAGGTCGGCCGGGCCGGTGGTCCGGTAGTCATGCGCCTCGTCGGCGCCGAGCTCCCGGACGAAGTCGAGCGCCTTCGCACCGGCGAGCGCGGTGACATGGGCGCCGAGCGCGTGTCCGAGTTGGACGGCGACGCTGCCGACACCGCCGGCCGCCCCACGCACCAGCAGCCGCTCGCCACCCATCAGGCCGATCTTGTCGCGCAGCGCCGTGATGGCCGTGGTGCCGACGCCGGGCAGGGCCGCGGCCCGGACGAGGTCGATGCCCTCGGGGGCGTAGGAGAGCTGACGGGGCCGGACGGCCACGTACTCGGCGGCCGCGCCGAACCTCAAGTGCGGCATGGTGCCCCACACCCGCTCGCCCACCGCGAGATGGTGCACGGAGGAGCCCACCTCGGCGATCTCCCCGGCGATGTCGATGCCGGTGCGCTGTGGGAACTTCCGCCCGGTCACCAGCTTCAGCTTGCCCGCCCGGCCCGAGAGCTCGCCGCCGTTCACACTCGTGGCGTGCACCCGCACCAGCACCTCGCCCGGACCGGCCACCGGCTTCGGCAGTGTGCCCTCGTACAGCACCTCGGGAGGTCCGTACCGGTCGTACCGCGCCGCGCGCATCTCGCTCATCGCCCTCATCTTCCCTTTCGCACATCGGGGTCGTCGTCACGCTAATGCGCGCGAAGGGGGAAACCGCCCGGTCGGCGTAAGGTGAGAAACATGCCTGCTGACGTCTCTCATATAGCGTCCGCCACCGGTGTTCGGGACACCGAGAGCCCGGGGTTGCGGTCCGACGCGGCGTCCAACCGCCGGCGTGTCCTCGAGGCGGCCAGGGCGCTGTTCGTCTCACGTGGGCTCGATGTGCCGATGGCCACCATCGCCCGTCACGCCGGGGTCGGGGTGGCCACGCTCTACCGGCGCTTCCCCACCCGGGAGGCGCTGGTCACGGAGGTGTTCTCGGACGAGTTCACCGCCTGTGCGACGATCGTCGACGACGCCCTGGCCGACGACGACGCGTGGCGGGCCTTCCGCCGGATCATCGAGACGGTGTGTGCTTCACAGACACGGGACAAGGAGTTCAACGACGCCCTGCTGTCGTCGTTTTCCGACGTGGCCGGCTTCGAGGGAGAGCTGCCGCGCATCGAAGAGGGCTTCGCCGAGGTGGTCCGGCGCGCCAAGGCCGCGGGGCGGCTGCGCGAGGACTTCGACGTGTCCGACCTGAGCCTCGTCTTCCTGGCCAACCGGGGTGTCATCGGCGACCCGGCGACCGCACCGGCCGCGTCCCGGCGGCTGGTCGCCCACCTGCTGCGGTCCTTCGAGGCGGGGCGGGCCGAACCGGCCCGCCCCCTCCCGCCACCCGCCCCGCTGGGGCTGGGCCGGTTGCCCAGGACAGCCGAGGGATGAGCTATCGGGCGGTGCCGAAGTCCTGCGTCCAGTAGTTGCCGGGCTGCGCCAGGCCGACGCCGATCTCCTTGAAGTCGCAGTTCAGAATGTTGGCCTTGTGACCGGAGCTGTTCATCCAGCCCTCCATGACGCTCTTGGGCGAGTCATAGCCGTAGGCCACGTTCTCGCCGTAGGCGCGCCAGGAGTAGCCCGCGCGCTCGATCCGGTCACCCGGGGAGGAGCCGTCGGAGCCGGTGTGCGACATGTTGCCGTGGGCCGCCATGTCCTCGCTGTGGTCCTGGGCGGCCTTGGTCAGCTTCTCGTTCACGGTCAGCGGCTCACAACCGGCCTTGGCGCGCTCGCTGTTGACGAGATCCACCACTTCCTGCTGGTCGCTCGCGGCCGCGGAGGTGGCGGAGCGGGTTCCGGCGGGTGCGGCGGACTGCGACGCCATCGCGGCCGAGGGAACGCCCACGGCGGCCACGGCGAGCGTGGCGATGGCTATCTTGCGGCGGTGCGTCGTGCTGCTGCGGTGCTTGCTCATTCGGGACCTCACACTCGGTTGAGGCCCGTCATTCTTGGAGCCGTCCGCCACACGGGCAACACACGTGTTCGTACGACACAGTTTCGTAGCGACGACGGAACTTGCGCTCAGCGGCGAGTCATGCTGAGCGGTTTCCGCGGAGGGCCACGGTGGCCCGACTCGCCATCAGAAATCGCGACAACCAGGCGAGTGGGTGGCGGGACCGAAGTGGCGTGGGTCGCGGCGATACGGAATCCACCATGTCCGACAGCGCAGACAAAAACCACTATGCCGCCTAGTCGCTATGCACCGCTACGCCCTCTTTACTCCTGCGCTCGATGTGAGAGATGTCATGACATGGCGGTGGGCGGTCAGCGGCGGTAGATGGTGATCGAGTGGCCGACCTCGTCGATCGGCTCGCTGCCGTCGATCAGCGCCGCCAGCCGCCCGGTGGCCTGGGCGATCGAGGAGTCCGAGACCACCAGCAGCCCGCGCACCTCGTCCGGGGCGACCCGGCGCGGGTCGGAGGCGTGGACGCCGTAGGCGGACGGCACACCGCCGCCCTTGTAGACGAGCCAGATCCGCTCACCCCGGTAGCGCTCCCGGAGGCGGTCGGCCAGCCGCCCCAGGTCCTGCCCCCAGTCCACGTTCGAGTCGTGCAGCCGCAGATGGGTCCGGGACGGGCCGCCGAACGCCTCGTTGGAGTACGGCAGATAGTACGGATACGTCCGCAGCGAGCTGACCGCGACGAACAGGACCAGCGCCAGCGTGGCCCCGTACACCCATCGCCGCCGCACGGCCATCAGCCCGGCCGCCGCCACCCCCAGGAACATCGGCAGGAAGATGGCGTACCGCACCCCGAGGTTGCGGGCCCCGTCCAGGGCGGCGAGCAGCAGCACGGCCGCGGGGACGAGCACATACGGCGCCGCGGGCCGCAGCCGGGGCACCACCAGCATCGTGACCGCCCCGGCCGACCAGAGCGCCAGCATGCCCAGGGGCGTCTTCACCAGCAGCGCGACGGGCAGGTAGTACCACAGCGACCCGAGGTAGCGGCGGCCGAGCAGAAACCCATGCCAGGTGTCCTGCTCGAAACCGAACTGGATGCGCATCCCGTCGCGGTACGCCTCCGGGAGCGGCAGCCAGCGGACGGCGAGCCCGCGCAGCCCGTGGACGGCGGGCACCGGCCCGGTGGGCGTCCAGCGCAGCCGGGGGTCGACGAGGAGGTAGGTGGCCCACACCACGGCCACCGCGATCAGCGCCATGGCCACCGCCGCCGCCACTCCGATCCCGAGCGACCGCACATGGTCGCGCGGTGTGCGGTGGTGCGTACCGCGGGCGTACCAGACGGAGAACACGGCCAGGAGCAGCAGCACCGGGACCGCGGCCAGCATGCTCATCTTCGTGGCGAGGGCGGCGCCGAGCGCCACCCCGGCGAGCGGAAGGTGCCATCGTGGCCGCCGCCGCGCCCGCCACAGCAGCCAGACCGATGTCAGCAGGAACCCGGCCGCCGGCACGTCGAGCGTGGCGAGCGAGCCGTGCGCGATGATGTCCGGCGAGAAGGCGTACAGGGCGAGCGCCACCGCCCCGCCCGCGGGGCCGGTCAGTTCGCGGGCGAACGCGAACACCACCAGCCCGAACAGCAGCGTCAGCGCGATCATCGGCAGCCGTGCGCACAGCATCAGCCGCCAGGGGTCGTTCCCCGCCTCGTACAGCACATGCCGCCCGAGCGCCGTCTGGTCACCGGTGAACCCGGCGTCGAGGTGCGGCCGGGCGAACGCCACCCCCACCTCGATGACGAGCTTGCCCAGCGGGGGGTGTTCGGGGTTGTAGCGCACCCGGTGATGGTGCAGGGAGTCCACCGCCGCGCCGACGTACACGGGTTCGTCGATGGTCGGCGTCTGCTCCACCGCCGTGGTGACCATCGCGACGGCCATCTGGACGAGGAGCGCCGCGACGGCGGCCACCGCCGGCCACCGCCGCCGGGCGGGCGCCGCCGACCACCGGCCCTTCGGCCCGCCGACGGTCCTGGTCACGCTGTCGATCACACCGGCCCACCGCATAGCGACAGACGCTAACGCCCTCGTGGCCCCGCATCCGGCATCCGCCCGAAACTTGCGCCAAGTCCGCAAACCGGTCCGGACGTTGCGGTGGGCTATCGCTGACCGGCCGCGGGCCAGCCGTGTTCGAGGAGGGCGAAGGCCGCCTCGATGGACCGCCGGGCGTCGGCCCGGCCCCGGGCGAAGCCGACGGTCTCCAGCGCGAAGTGGGCGAGCGCGGCACATCCCGGGTCGTCCGCGGGGACGCCGGTGGTCTCGGCGATGGCGGCCGCGAGAGCGGCTTCGTGGCGCATCAACATGCGGCGGCCGTACTCCCGCAGCCCCGGGGTGCTCTCCGTCAGCTCGACGAACCGCGCCATCTCGGGGTCGTCCGTGCCGTCGGAGTGCATCCGCAACGTGTGCTCGCACAGGGCGCGGGGGACGGACATCCCCTCGGGCCGGTCGCGCACGGCGGCTATGAGGGCGGCTTCCCGGTCGGAGTCCAGGTCGAAGAGCAGGGCCTCCTTGCTGGGGAAGTGCTTGAAGACCGTGGTGGTGGAGACGTCGGCGGCCTCCGCGATGTCCCGCACGCTCACCTGGTCGAAACCGCGGTCGAGGAACAGCCTCAGTGCCGCGTCCGCCAGTGCCTGGCGGGTGGCGGCCTTCTTGCGCTCACGGCGCCCCATCGTCTCGCTCACGGGGACCACCCTACCCGCAGGTGGACCGAATTGAAAAGTTGAGTCGTTGCACTTTTTTAGTCAGTGTGCTCTTCTGTTCGGGGCGAGGACCCGGCCCTTCGGCTCCCGTCTTCCGGAACCCCGGTGAAAAGGAAGTGATCACCCATGTCCGTATCCGACGCACCGCCGTCCGGCAGTCCCGCCCCGCCGGAGACCGCCCCGAAAAGCGTCCGTCCGGCCCTGCTCGGTGTGCTGCTCGCGATGTTGCTGTCGATGCTCGACTCCACGATCGTCGGCACCGCGATGCCGACGATCGTGGGCGATCTCGGCGGCCTGGAGCACATCTCCTGGGTGGTGACCGCCTACACCCTGGCCACCGCCGCCTCCACCCCCGTCTGGGGCAAGTTCGGCGATCTGTACGGCCGCAAGCACATGTATCTGATCGCCGTCGTCGTCTTCGTGCTCGGCTCGGCACTGTCCGGCGCGGCCCACACGATGACCCAGCTGATCGTCTTCCGGGCGCTGCAGGGGCTGGGCGCGGGCGGGATCGGCGCCGGTGCCTTCGCCCTGATCGCCTCGCTGGCGCCGCCCCGGGAGCGGGGCCGCTACCAGGGCATGACCGCCTCCATCATGGCCATCGGCACCATCGGCGGCCCGCTGCTCGGCGGCTTCATCACCGGCCACCTCGGCTGGCGCTGGGCCTTCTTCATCAATCTGCCGCTCGGCGTGCTCACGCTGGTCTGGTGTCAGCTGATGCTGCGGCTGCCCGCCACTCGCGCCAAGGCCCGGATCGACTGGCCGGGCATCACCCTGATGACGACGACCGTATGCGCCCTCACCCTCACCGCCACCTGGGCGGGCTCCACCTACGCGTGGACCTCATGGCAGATCCTGGGCCTGTTCGCCCTGGCCTCGGTGGGCGTGGCCGCCTTCGTGGCGCGGCAGCGGCGCGCGGCCGAACCGCTCATGCCGCTGCGCATCTTCACCGGACACCGCAACTTCTCCCTGGCGTCCTCGCTGATCCTCGTCGGCGGGGTGGTGATGTTCGGCTGCTCGCTGTACCTGCCGCTGTACCAGCAGACCGTCCAGGGCGTCTCCGCCTCCCGCTCCGGTCTGCTGCTGCTCCCCCTGATGATCCCCGTGGTGATCATGTCCCAGGTCGGCGGCAAGGTCATGTCCGCCACCGGCCGGTACAAGGTGTTCCCCATCGTGGGCACGGTCTGCATGGCCGTCGGTCTGTTCCTGCTGGCCACCATGGACACCACGACCTCCCGCGCGGCCACCGGGTGCTTCATGGCCCTGGTGGGCACGGGCATGGGCTGCCAGATGCAGATGGTCACCACGATCGCGCAGAACAGTGTGGAGATGCGCGACATGGGGGCCGCCTCCGCGTCGGTCACCCTCTTCCGCACCATCGGCGGCTCCCTGGGCGTGGCGGTCTTCGGGTCGCTCTTCACCGGCGCGGTGCGGGGCCACGCGCCCGCCGGGGCGGAGACGGGCGAGGCCCGGCCCGATCCGGCGGCGCTGGCCCGGCTGCCGGAGTCCGTCCGGGACGGCTACCTCCACGCGGTGGCCACCGGCACCCAGCGGATCTTCCTGACCGCGGCCGTCGTGTGCACCGTGGCCTTCATCGCCGCCCTGTGCGTCCAGGAGGTCCCGCTGCGGGGCAGGCCGGGTCCGGCGGCCCAGCCGCAGCAGGCCGAGGAGGCCGCCACCCCGGCCGCCCCGTAGCGCCCCAGCCGGCCCGTAGTCTCGCCGAGCCGAGCTGGCCCGCACCGAGCCGAGCTGGCCCGCACCGGGCCGAGCCGGGCCGGGCCGCGCCGCGCCGCGCCGCGCCGCGCTAGAGCGTCTGCCGCCGCACCAGCTCGTGCAGTTTGCCGCCCGCGATGGCCATCAGCTCGGCCGGGGCGCCCTGCTCCACGATCCGGCCGTCCTCCATGACCAGTACGCGGTCGGCGTCCATGACGGTCGACAGCCGGTGGGCGATCACCAGCCGGCTGGCGTTGAGCCGGCGGGTGCTGTCGATGACGATGCGCTGGGTCTCGTTGTCCAGCGCGCTGGTGGCCTCGTCGAAGAAGAGGACGCGCGGACGGCGGATGAGGGCCTGGGCGATCATCAGCCGCTGCCGCTGGCCGCCGGAGATGGCGCCGCTGCCGGAGATCATGGTCTGGAGCCCCATGGGCATCTGCCGGATGTCCTCGGCCAGACCCGCCAGTTCGGCGGCCTCCATGGCCTCCTCGGGGGTGTACGGCTCGGCGCCCCGGATGCAGTCGAGGATCGTGCCGCCCAGGGGCTGGGCGTTCTGGAGCACCACCCCGCACTGGCGGCGCACGGCCGCCTGGTCCAGGGCGGCGAGGTCCTGGCCGTCGTAGAGCACACTGCCGGACACCGGCCGTTCGAAGCCGATGAGCAACCGCAGCAGCGTCGACTTGCCGCAGCCGCTCGGGCCGACGACGGCCACGAACTCGCCCGGCCGGATCTCCAGCGAGACGTCGTCGAGCACCAGCGGCCCGTCGTCGCCGTAGCGGAAGGTGAGGCTTCGGGCCCGGAGGTCACCGGAGAGCTGCCCCGGCTGGGCGCTGCCGCCGCGCACCTCGGGCGGCTCGTCCAGGATCGGCTTGACCTGCTCGAACATGGGCAGGACGGCAACCACGGAGACCAGGGAGTTGGTGAGCTGCGTGAGCGAGGTGAGCAGCATGGTCACGGAGGTGTTGAAGGTCAGGAAGGCGCCCGCCGACATGCTCCCCCGCGCCGGACCGGCCAGCAGCATGAACACGGCCAGGGAGACCAGCGGGAGGTAGACGGAGTCCAGCACCTGGGTGAGGTTCTTGATGCGCCCGGTGCGCTGGTGCAGATCGCGGGAGTGGGCGAAGCCACGGGCCCAGGCCGCGTAGGCGAAGTTCTCGGCCGCGGCCACCCGCAGCTTGGGCAGACCGCGCAGGGTCTGGAACGCCTGGTTGTTGAGCTTGTTCTCGCTCTCCACCAGCCGTCGCTGCCAGCGCACCTGCCACAGCCCCATGCCGAGGAAGACCCCGGAGACCACCAGCAGTACGGCGATCACCGCGAGCGCCAGCGAGGCGCTGTAGTACAGCAGCAGGGCGAGGTTCATCACGCCCACGGTGCCGGCCTGGAGGACCGTCGGGGCGATCCCGGACATCACCCGGCGCATGGTGCTGATGCCCAGTGCCGCGCTGGCCAGCTCTCCGGTGGAGCGCTGGGCGAAGAAGGTGGTGGGCAGCCGCAGCAGCCGGTCCCACACCGCGGGCTGGAGGGTGGACTCCAGCCGCCCCTCGAGACGCAGCAGCGTCAGGTTCTGCAGCAGCATGAAGGCGGCCGCGACGACACCGGCGACGATCAGGGCCAGGGAGATCTGGACGATCGGACTCTTCTCGGCGCGGGGTACGAAGCCGCCCAGCACCTGGCCGGTGGCGAGCGGCACCAGCGCGCCGAGCGCCACCGTCACCAGCCCGCTGATCAGGAGGTTGCGGACGTCCCCGGCGGCGCCGCGCACGCTGAAGCGCATCAGCCGCCAGACCGTCATCGGCCGGTCGGGCAGCGGACGGTAGAACATCACGCCGCGCGGCTCGAACTCCTCCGCGTTGCCGCCGCCCACCCGGATCCGCAGGCCGGAGGCGGGGTTGACCGCCTCGTACCGGCCGCGCCGCCACAGCAGCGCCACCGGCGCCCCGGACTTGGCGCGGTAGCCCACCAGCGGTCCGGCGTCGTCCCGCCACCACTGGCCCTCCAGCCGGACGGCGCGGGTGCGGATCCGGGCGTGGGCGGCGATGCGCTCCACCGGGTCCGTACGGTCGTCGGTGGCGCGGCCCCTCGGCGGGTCGGGCAGGTTGATCCCGGCGGCGTCCGCCACGGCGCGGCACACCGCGTGCACGGCGTCGTCGGTGCTCTCCTCCGACGGCCGCCGGTCCCGCCGGGGCCCTCCGATGGAGGCGATCAGCGCCTGGTCGGCGCGGGTGCGCACGGCCTCACCGGCCCGGATGCCGGCCGCCGTACGGTCGGCGTGGGCCCGCTCCATGGTCTCGATCCAGCGGTCCACGGCGGTGCCGAGGCGGTACTGCTGGTTGACCATCCGCTGCCACAGCGCGCCGTCGATCAGCAGGTCACCGGCGGCCTGGGCGCTGTACTCGGCGCCGTAGCGCACACTGCCGGGCGGCACCGGAAGCCACAGCAGATCCTCGTCGGCCGCCTCCGCCTCGGACGCGGCACCACCGTCCAGCGGGGCCTGGAAGAGGACGCCGAGGCTGCGGCTCACCCCGAGCGCCACGGCGTGCTCCAGCGGGGTGGGCGGGGTGTCCTGGAATCCGCCGTCCCCGTAGGCGCCGTACGGATCGTGGGCCTGGGCCGTGCCGTACGCGTCGTACGCCTCCGGGCGGTACAGCTCGCGCAGCGGGATCCGGCGCACCAGGCAGTCCTGCGAGGGCCTCCCCAGCAGGGTGTGGCGCGGTCCCTCGACCGGGCCGGGGAGCGCCGCGCCCGTCTCCAGGCGGCCGAGGAAGTGCCATTGCCCCTCCTCGGCGGCGTCCACCGCGAACAGGTCCAGGGCGCCGCCGACGACGAGCCAGAGCACCTGCGGGCCCTCCAGCGGGAGGCTGCGCAGCCCGGCGCAGTCGACGGGCGTGCCGAGGGCGCCCAGCGCCTGCACCACCGCGTCGCCGCCGTCCGCGGCCACCGCCGCGGCCGGGTGAACGGACGCCATGTCAGTGCTCCTTCATCAGCTCGGCGTACGGGCCTCCGGCGGCGGCGAGGTCCTCGTGCCGTCCGCGTTCGACGACCGTGCCGCGGTTCAGGACGAGGATCTCGTCGCTGTCCCGCACGGTGCTGAGCCGGTGGGCGATCACCACACACGCACAGCCGCGGCGCCGCAGGTTGTCCATGACGAGCTGCTCGGTCCGCGCGTCCAGGGCGCTGGTGACCTCGTCGAGCACCAGCACGCTGGGGCGGCGCACCAGGGCGCGGGCGATCTCCAGCCGCTGCCGCTGGCCGCCGGAGAAGTTGCGGCCGTCCTGCTCCACCCGGCAGTGGATCCCCTCCGGGCGCCGTGCGATCACATCGTCGTAGAGCGCGGCGTCCCGCAGGGCCTCCACCACCGCCTCGTCCGGGATCGACGGGTCCCACAGCGCCACGTTGTCCCGCACGGTCCCCTCGAACAGGAAGATCTCCTGGTCGACGAAGGAGACGGAGGCGGCCAGCGCACCGCGGGGGATGTCCTCCAGGCGCTGTCCGTCGATGCGGATGACCCCTTCCCAGGGAGCGTAGAGGCCGGAGACTAGCCGGGAGACGGTGGACTTGCCGCTGCCGGAGGCGCCGACCAGCGCCACCTGCCGGCCGGGGCCGACGGACAGCGAGAAGTCGCGCAGCAGCGGCTCGTCCAGCGGGTTGTAGCCGAAGGTGATGTTCTCCAGGGTCACCTGCCCGGTCAGCCGGCGGGTGTCCTCGCGCGGCTCGTCGCGGGTGTAGAGCGAGTCCACCGGGAAGTTCTCGACGTCCTTGAGCCGGGCCACGTCGGCGGAGAAGTCCTGGATGCGCCCGGCCACCCCGTTGAGCCGGGTGATGGGCGCGGTGAAGCGGGTCACCAGCGCCTGGAAGGCGACCAGCAGACCGATGGAGATATGGCCCTCGACGGCCCGCAGCCCGCCGATCCAGAGGATGAGGGCGCTGTTGAGCGTGGCGAGGGTGGGGGCGACCACGGCCAGTACGGAGCTGGGCACGCCGAGGCGCTGCTGCTCCTCCAGGGTGATGGCGTGCTGACCGGCCCAGCGGCGGAAGTAGCCCGCCTCGCCACCGGTGGCCTTGACCGTCTCGATGAGCTGGAGACCGGTGTACGAGGTGGTGGTCAGCCGCGCGGTGTCGGCCCGCAGCTTCTGGGTCCTGGTGGCCCGCAGCCGCACCACCACCCGTATCGCCACCACGTTGAGCAGCGCCAACCCGACGCCCACGCCGGTGAGTTGGGGGTCGTAGGTCCACAGCAGCACGGCGTAGAGCACCACGACGACCCCGTCGACGGCCGCGGCGGCCAGATCACGGGCGAGCGTCTCGGCCACGGTGTCGTTGGAGCGCAGCCGCTGGACCAGGTCGGCCGGGCTGCGCTGGGCGAAGAAGGTGACGGGCAGCCGCAGCAGATGGCGCAGGAACCGCGCGCTGCTGAGGGTGGAGGAGATGATGCGCCCGCGCAGCAGGTTCGCCTGCTGCACACCGGTGAGCACGGCGGTGAGGACCACCGCCACCGCCATGGACGCGAACAGCGGCTGAAGCGTCGAGTCCTGGCCGGCGATCAGGAAGGTGTCGATGAAGGTGCGGCTGAGCGCCGGGACCGCGGCGCCCACCGCCACCAGCAGCAGGCTGGCCAGCAGCGACGCGAGCAGGGTGCCGGTGGTGCCGCGCATGCGCGCGGGCAGGGCGCCCAGCACCCCGGGGCGGCGCCCGCCCCGGCGGAAGGAGTCCTCGGGTTCGAAGACCAGGACCACACCGGTGAAGCTGGTGTCGAACTCCTCGATGGGGACGAAGCGGCGCCCCTTGTCGGGGTCGTTGATGTGGACGCCGCGCTTGCCGAACCGCCGCCCCATGCCGTCGTAGACGACGTAGTGGTTGAACTCCCAGAACAGGATGGCCGGGGCCTGGACCTCCACCAGGGCCTCGGGCTCCATCTGCATGCCCTTGGCGCGCAGGCCGTAGCTCCGGGCGGCCTTGAGGAGATTGCTGGCGCGCGAGCCGTCCCGGGAGACACCGCAGGCGATCCGCAGCTCCTCCAGGGGCACATGGCGCCCGTAGTGTCCGAGCACCATGGCGAGCGACGCCGCACCGCACTCCAGGGCCTCCATCTGGAGCACGGTGGGGGTGCGTACGGTACGGCGCCGGGACTTCCTCGGTCCGCCTCCGCCACGCGGGGCGCGCCGCCGTCCGCGGGCCGGCTGGGGGCGGCGTGCCCCGCTGCTTCCGGCGGGTGCGGGCCGGGGCGGTCCGGCCTCGTTCGTCGCGGTCACGGGAGCAGCCAATCGATGGGGTGCTGGGCGTCCAGGTGGACGGTGCCGTCGGTCAGGGTCATGGAGCCGAGGGCGAACGGCGGGCCGTCGGGGGACGACCAGCGGTAGCCGGAGCGGGTTCCGGAGCTGCGGTCGAGGCGTACCTGGACGGCGACCGGCGGGCCGTGCTTGGAGAACTCCTCGCCGAGTTGCTCACTGCCGAGGTAGGAGCCGATCTGCTGGCTGGACTGGGCGGTCCGGCCGACGGCCCGCACCTCACCGCGGAGCACACCGTAGGTCTGCGTCGGCGCGGACTGCACACCGAGGTCGACCGACGCGCCCACCCGCACCGAGGCCGCCCGGTCCGCGGGGACGTACAGGGTCGCCACCAGGGGGTCGCCGGAGTGTCGGACCCGCTCCACGGAGGCCACGTTCGCGCCGGTGTTCAGCACGGAGCCGATCGAGGCGGAGACGGTGGTGAGGCGGCCGGCGGCGATGGTGCGCACGACGGTGGTGCCACGGGTGGTGCGGACCTTCAGCAGCGGCGCGCCCGCCGGGAGGGTGCTGCCCTCCTGTGCGAGCACGGAGGTCACCTGGCCCGAGATCGGGCTCTGCAGCACATAGCTGCCCTGCCCGTGGGTGAGGATCCCGGTGGCGTCGAGGGTGTTGGACACGGTGCCCGTGACGGCCCATACGGCGGCCCCGGCCATGACCACCACCGTGACCGCCAGCGCCAGCCATCCCTGGGGGCGGGCGTAGCGCACCGGCAGGTCGATGTCCTCTGCCGACTGTGCCTTGGAGAGGGCCTGCTGGCGGAACTGCACGAGAGTCTTTCCTCAACCGCGAAGGGAGTGATCCAAAAGGGTGCCGTGGACCGCCGAGTGCCCCGGACCAGGCAGGCCCGGGGCACAGGGAAGGCGGTGTGTCAGCCTCAGAGGCTGCCGACGACCCCACCGACGATGCCGGTGGTGTTCAGGCCGGTGACGCCGTCAACCGTGCCGGTGACGGTGCCGAGGGCGCCGGTCACCGGGCCGGTGACGGTGTCGACGGTGCCGAGGACGTCGCCCACGGGGTTGCCGATGCCACCGGCCACGTTGTCCAGCTCGGCGTCGGAGATCTCCTGGGTCGCGACCTTGGGCGCGTTGTTCATTGTTGCGTCTCCCTTGGGTGACTGTCTCGTTGAGCTTGCAACAGCGCATGGGTGCCGAGGGGAATCGGCTCCCGCGGCATGGTCACGGGGCTCCGGAAGGAACCGGGGATCCGTGGATGCCGAGCGCGGAATGGGATGTAACCACGGGGCTCGCCCCGTTGCGAATCAGCCAAGTCCGGAACCGGGCATTCCGCCACTTTCCGATCACACGACGGGCACAAGTGCACACCTCACCGGCGCCGTTCCCTCACAGAAAAGTCACCGAGCCGACCCGGCGGCGCGTCCCTTGTGCGAGGTGACGCGCGTCATGTCGGGCCTGGCCACCACGGTTGGAGCCGAGGTGGCACACGAGCGGGGGCGCACACCTGGCATGTGTGTAACAGGTGTGCCGATCACTTGAAGAGCGGGCGAACGAAGCGACATGCGGCGTCGGGCGGCACGGGAATGCGACATGTGCGACTTCAAGCCACCCGGCCCTCCTCCGGCACCCCCTCGTCGTCCAGTACCGGTCCGGGCGCGGTGCCGTCGCCGAACGGGCGCCCGCCCAGCTCCTCGCGGTGATGCGGCGTCAGCCACCCGGAGAGGTCGGGGCCGAGCGGAACGATGCGGCGGGGGGTGATGTTGGTGTGCACCTGGTAGTAGTGGCGCTTGATGTGGTCGAAGTCGACGGTGTCCCCGAAACCCGGCGTCTGGAAGAGATCACGGACATATCCCCACAGCACCGGGTCCTCGCTGAGCTTGTTCCGGTTGCACTTGAAGTGGCCGTGGTACACGGCGTCGAACCGGACCAGCGTGGTGAACAGCCGGATGTCGGCCTCGGTGATGGTGTCGCCGACCAGATAGCGCCGCGTGGCCAGCCGCCCGGACAGCTCGTCGAGGCGGGCGAAGAGCCGCCGGTACGCGTCGTCGTAGCTGTCCTGGTGCTCGGCGAAGCCCGCCCGGTACACACCGTTGTTCACATCGCGGTAGATGCCCTCCGCCACGTCGTCGATCTCGTCGCGGTGCTCCTCGGGGTACAGATCCGGGGCGCCCTCGCGATGGAGGGCGGTCCATTCGGTGGCGAGGTCCAGGGTGATCCGGTGGTAGTCGTTGGTGACCAGCCGGCCACTGGGCACGTCCACCACCGCGGGCACGCTCACCCCGCCCGGATATCCCGTCTCGCGGGCGTCGTACGCCTCGCTGAGGAACCCGATGTCCAGCACCGGGTCCCGGTCCCCCGGGTCCAGGGTGAAGCGCCAGCTGCGCTCGTCCTGGATGGGGTCGGTGATGGCCAGCGAGAGGGTCGGCTCCAGGCCGAGCAGCCGCCGTGAGACCAGCGCGCGGCTCGCCCAGGGGCAGGCCCGGCTGACCACCAGCCGATAGCGCCCGGCCTCCACCGGCCAGCCGTCCCGGCCGTCGGCGGTGATCCGGTCGGCGAAGTGCGGCGTGGAGCGGCGGAACTCCTCGCGCGGTGTCTCCTGGTCAGCGGTGTTCAACGGGACCACCTTCCACCCTTCCGAAGCGGGAACCGTCGTGGACGGTCCGGGTCACGGGTCGGCTGCCGCGGCTCTGGTGCCACGGATGACACTTACCCGGTTCCACATCCCGGGAAGGGGTATTCCTCACGGAACGGACAGGGTGGCGGTACGGAACGGGTGGCGCCGGGGCGGCGCACCAGCGTTCAAGACCGCGGGCGAGGCCACGGGCCAGGGTCGGGGGCATGTCTGAAGACAAGGGATGGAAGAGCCCGTACCTCCTGCTCACGGTCACCATGCTGCTGTGGGGCAGCGCCTTCTCCAGCTCCAAGTCGGTGGTGGCCCAGCTGCCGCACACCGTGGCGGCGCTGCTGCGCTTCGGTGGCGGGGCGGTCGCCCTGCTGGCGGCGGTGGTGGTCTTCGGCAAACCGGCGGCCACCCCGTCCGCGACCGCCCCGACGGCGGCCACCTCGGCCGCGACCGCCCCGGCCGCGACCGCCCCCGCTTCCGGGCGTGGCGGCGGGCGGCGGGCGGCGCTCGCGGGCGTCCTCGGGGTCTTCGCCTACAACGGCTTCTTCTTCTGGGGGCTGTCGCTGGCGCCCTCGCTCGACGCGGGCATCGTCATCCCCGTCCTCAGCCCCGTGCTGACCAGCGCCTTCCTCCTGGTCACCGGCCGTGAGCGGGCCTCCGGGGGGCGGCTGGCGGGGCTCGCCCTCGGGCTCGCCGGGGCGGTGGTGTTCTTCTTCGGCGCGGGCGGCAGCGCACACGGCGGCACCACCCGGCTCACGGGCGATCTGCTGTATCTGCTCAGCGCGGTGTGCTGGGCCGCGTACACGCTCATCGGGCCCCGGGTGCTGGCCGGGATCGACCCGCTGCGCGCCACGACGTACGCGACATGTGCGGGGGCGGTGCTGCTGGGGGCGCTCGCCGCGCCCGACCTCGGCGAGGTGCACTGGGACGGGCTGCCGGCCGGCCTCTGGCTGAACGTGGTGTTCCTCGCCATCGGCCCGGCGGCCGTGGCCAATCTCCTGTACTACCGGGGAGTGGGTGCGGTGGGCCCCGCGTCCGCGTCCTTGATGATGTTCATGGTCCCGGTGGTCAACACCGTGTGCGCCATGGTCTTCCTGGACGAGTCCTTCGGCGGTCTGCAGGCGCTGGGCGCCCTGGTGCTGCTGTCGGGCGCGGTGCTCGCCGTCACTCGGGGACGTGTACCGGCACGTCCCCGAGCGCGAACCACGCCCACCGCGGGAAAGAAGCCCTCGGAGCTGTGAGCACCGTACGGCGCCGGGCTGCATCACTCCCCACGTGGTGATACAGACCGCCCGCCACTCTGGGAGGCGGGGTTTCGTTTCCGCGCGGTGCGGCAGGAGTGACGCTAAAACGGATCACCGGGGCGGGCAACGGTGCACGGTGCGCATCGCCCGCCCGCGACATGTGCACGGTGCGCAGTCAGACCGCCGAGTGGAGCCCGGTGATGTGCAGGGCGTGCACCAGGTCGTGGATCCCGGAGCCGGTGGTGAGCAGATCCCGGCCGAGCAGGAGTTCGGCGGCCCGCAGATGCGCCCGGACGGTGTTCCGGCTGAGACCGAGATGGCGGGCGGTCCGCTGGGCGTCGGTGTTCGCGTCGATCCAGGCGCGCAGGGTGGTGTGCAGATCGCGGCCACGGGTGTCCTGGAGCGGGCGGAGGAACTCCCGCGCCCAGGCGTGGGCGGGCCCGGTGCGGAACAGCTCGTCCAGGGTGGGCACCGGCCGCCCGCGCTGGGCGCCGAAGCCACCGTGGGGGCCGGAGCCACCGTCGAGGCCGGAGCCACCGTCGGGGCCAAAGCCACCATCCGGACCGAAGCCACCATCCGGGCCGAAGTCGCCCTCGGAGCCGAAGCCGCCGTCCGGCTGCCCTCCGGTCAGGCAGAAGGCCAGGTCGAGGGCGGCCCGGGTGCGCACCTCGCCCAGGTCGAGGCCGAGGGTGGCCTCCACCCGGCCGAGGTGGTGGGACACGGTGTTACGGCTGATGTCCAGCAGCCGCGCCACCGCCGACCGGGGGAAGGTGACGGCGAGCCGGGTGATGTCCAGGGTGGCCCTCGGGGTGGACCCCAGTGGCCGCAGCAGGGCGCGGGCCCAGGTGCCCGCCTCCGTGGGGGGCAGCAGTGGCACGAGCGGTGTCCGGCCGAGGTAGGCGGCCATTCGCTCGGGCGTTTGGCGCGCCGCCGCCAGGGCGTGCAGGGCCTGCCCGTACGCCTCGGCCGTGGCGCCGAGCGGATACGGGCTGCTGATGCCCAGCGCGTAGTGCGAGTTGTCCCGCACCAGACGGCGCAGTACCGCGCCCTGACCGCGGGGCGTCTCGGGGTCGTCGGCGAAGTCATGGGGGCCGGACTCGTCGTCGGGCGTGCCACCGGTCTCGTCGGCGGACTCGTCGCCGGATCCGTCGGCGGGCCCGTCCGCGACGAGACAGATGAGGTGCTCCTTGAAGGCCGGGCAGTGCACCATCAGACCCGTGCCGTGGTAGCCCGAGCCGTCCTGGTAGGTCTGCGCCAGGCGGTCCCGGTCCTCCGGCGGGCAGTGCAGCAGATAGACGCGCAGCCGTTCCGCGTCCAGCAGCGCGGGGACGGCGCCGGTGGTCATCCGGCGGGCCAGGGTGAGGTCTCCCGCCAGCAGGGCGCTGAAGACGGCGAACCGCAGCTGCCGCGCCTTGTGCTGATAGCCGCGGAAGGTGATGTCCGCGTCCTGCGCCCGGTCCAGGAGCGCGATGAGACTCCCGGTGTGCGAGACCAGCGACGCCGCTTCGCGGGTGGGCGCCGCGGTGCCCGCCACCACCAGCACGGGCCGTGGCGCATGCGGGCCGAGCGCCTCGAGACGCACCTGAAGGGCGCCGCTCTCGGTGGCCGCCGCGGCCATCTGCCCACCGGACAGCCGTGCCAGCGTCGGTCCGAGCGAGGGGAGGATCTGCCGCGGGAAACGCGCGGTCGACGTCTCGACCGCGCCCGCGCCGCCGACCAGCGCGACATCGGCGTCGATCTGCCGGCCCAGCCAGTCGAGTACCGGTCGCGGATCCGCCCCGGCCCCTCGGCTCATCTGTCGCCGCACCTCGTGCAGCAGCTCGTCCAGCCGCCCGGTGTGCGCCCGTGCCTCCACAGCCGTACTCCTCCTCACCCCCGCGCCGCGTCATCCCGTGCGGATCGATCGGCGATCCGCACATCGACGTACTTTATTGACCACTACACGGGACCCCGGCCAGTGCCGTACGCATCAAGCCGCGGGCCCGCCGCATCGGGGGGTGTCCGCGCAGGCCAGGGCCCTGCAGGGGGCCGTGGTGGGGCCTGTTAGGTTGACGTGCTCAGTTGTACGGGGAAAGGAATGCACGTGCGCAAGACAGTGCACATGACGGTCACTTCGGTCATTGTCGGCCTCGTCGTCAGCGGCTGCGGAGGCGGCGACGACGGGAAGAAGGAATCGAAGCCGAGCGGCGCGGCCACCAAGGCCACTCAGTCCGCCCAGCAGTCGCCGAGTTCGGGCCCGTCGGCCCGGGGCACGATCCTCGAGCGTTCGGCGGGCTCCTGGAAGTCCATCGTGGCGGCGAAGTCCGCCGACGACCTGGCGACGCTCACCATCGCGGACGGCAAGGTCACGGCGAAGGGCCCGAAGCTCGACTGCACGGGCACGCTCGAGCCCGGCCAGAAGGGCGGCGAGGACGAGCCCTCCCTGACCCTGTCGTGCAAGGGCGGCAGCGACGGAGGGCGGGGCCAGGGCACCGTCGGAATGAAGGGCGATGACGCCCTGGCGATCAACTGGAAGGGCCCCGAGGGCGGCTTCGGCGGCCCCGTCGACAGCTTCCGCAGGGCGGGCTGACACTCAGAGGCACTCAGGGCCCCTCACGGCACTCAGGGCCCTCACAGCCCTCACAGCACATCAGCGTTCAGCCGCTTGACGAAGCACCATGCCGAACGGAACAGGACCGGACTCAGACCACCGAGCGGAACAGGCCCTCCAGCGCCATCGCCACCTGCTCGGTGGAGAGCGGGTCGGCGACACCGCCCGCCGCGTAGATGCCCCGGTCCAGTTTGATGCCACGCGTCATCGCGCCGAGCAGCGCGGCCATTTCGGTGCCCCGCAGGGCGGGCTCGTGGCCGGCCCGGTCGAACAGCCCGTCCAGCATGGTGCCGATCCGGCGGCTGAACCGCTTCTCATGGTCCACCAGCGCGGCGGCGGCATCGCCGTCCCGGAGCGCCATCAGCCGGAACTCCAGATGGATGAAGACCCAGCGGGTGTCCAGGCGCTCGCCGTTGAAGATCTCGGCGAAGGTCCGGGCGAGCTGGGGGGCCAGATCCCGCTCGGTGTCCATCTCGTCGATCTGCTCCCCGATGTAGTCGGCGGTGCGGTCGCTGTGCCGCCGGAAGACATCGAGGAAGAGCTTCAGCTTGCTGTCGTAGTTGGAGTAGAAGGCCCCGGTGGTCCTGCCCGCGCACTGGCAGATGTAGCCGATCGACGCCCCGTGGAAGCCGCGTTCGGCGAACGCCCGCTCCGCCCCGACGATCAGCGCTTCCACGGTCTTTGACCGCTGCGGCGGCATCGGTGTGCCCCTCTCCCCCAGCTGTTCGGAAACCTGGCCAGATCCGTACGGTAGCCGATCTGTCCCTCTGTTCAGTAGGGAACCCTATCGGTAGCGTTCCCTATCGAAGGCCGCGGCCGACGGCTCCGGGACGTTCGCCCCGGGCACAGTTCGAGGATCACGAAGGAGAGCCATCGTGAACGCTCCGATGCCCACGACCCATGACGACCTCCGAGACCTCCAGGACCTCCCTTCGTATCCGAAAGAGCGGGACGACTACATCAACCCGGCACGCGCACTGCTCACCGGGCCGCCGGTCAG
The DNA here is from genome assembly GCF_024505145.1 of Streptomyces rugosispiralis. Taxonomy (GTDB): domain Bacteria; phylum Actinomycetota; class Actinomycetes; order Streptomycetales; family Streptomycetaceae; genus Streptomyces; species Streptomyces rugosispiralis. The sequence continues at coordinate 922,954 of NZ_JANIAA010000001.1, forward strand.
CCCGCTGAGGTTCGCGGGCGGCAGCACCGGCTGGCTGGTGACCGGCTATCACGAGGCGCGGGAGGTGCTGCGGGATCCCCGGTTCAGCGCCGAGCGCTGGCGTGGCGACGACACGATGCGGCCGGTCCCCGAGTCGATCCGCAGGGACCGGAGCAGCGGGGCGGGGTCGTTCCTGGCCATGGACGCGCCGCAGCACGGCCACTACCGGGGCCAGCTCACGCGGTACTTCACGGTGCGTCGGATGCGGGAGCTGGAGGCTCGCATCGAGGACATCGTGGCCGACCAGCTGGACGCGCTGGAGGCGGCGGGCAAACCGGCCGATCTGGTGCGGCACTTCGCCCTGCCCATCCCCTCGCTGGTGATCTGCGAGATGCTCGGCGTGCCGTACGAGGAGCGGGAGCTCTTCCAGTCCGTCGCCGCGCGGCTGCTCCGCCAGGACCGCACCGACGCGGAGTTCGTCGCCGGGAAGACCGAGCTCGACACCTTCCTGGGCGCCCTGGTCGAGGCCAAGCGCAAGGACCCGCGGGACGATCTGATCTCCCTGCTGACCGCCGTCGACGAGTTCGGCGACGAGGAGATCGGCGGCATCGCGGGGCTGCTGCTGATCGCCGGTCACGAGACCACCACCAATATGCTCAGCCTCGGCACCTTCGCCCTGCTGCGCGACCCCGAGCAGTTGGAGCGGCTGCGGGCCGACGAGTCGCTCCTGCCCCAGGCCGTCGAGGAGCTGCTGCGCTATCTGAGCATCGTCAACGCCTTCCCGGTCCGTATCGCGCTGGAGGACGTCGTCGTCGGCGATGTCACCGTCACGGCGGGCCAGTCCGTGGCCGTCTCGGTCCCGGCGGCGAACCGGGACCCGGCACTGGTGGACGACCCGGACACGCTCGACGTCGGACGCCCCCGCAGCAGCCACCTCGCCTTCGGCTACGGCATCCATCAGTGTCTCGGACAGCATCTGGCCAGGATCGAGCTGGTTGCGGGCTACCGCGGACTGCTCCGCCGGTTCCCGGGGCTGCGGCTCGCCGTGCCCCCGGAGGAGGTCCGGATGCGCAGCGACATGGTCATCTACGGAGCGCATGAACTGCCCGTCACCTGGTGACGGCCCCCGGGTGAGACCCGGTCTCCACACGGCGGACACCGTCCCACGGTTCCCGCACAACCGAAATCATCACATGAGCTACACAGACACGGAGTTCATGTGATGATTCGGTGACCCCGGCCCGTCCGGTCCGGGGGTGTGGAGGGGAAATACACGTGAAGTCAACGACCTTCAGATCCGCCGTGGGGGCCGTGCTGACGGCGGCCCTGTCCGCCGTGGTTCTGCCCGCCTCCGCCGCGAACGCGGCGGAGAGCCCGGCGGCGGCCGGTACCGTGGACACCGCGACCGCGCGGTCCTTCGGACGGCTGGCCGAAGCGGTGCTGACCCAGCGCACGGCGGCTCTGCTGGACAACAACAAGCAGTCGGTGCGGCGCGCGGCCCCGCTCGCCGAGCAGAACGTCCGCCTGTCGGCCGGGCAGACCCGGACCGAGGACACCGCGCTGTCCACGCTGCGCACCCGCAAGGCGCGGCTCGCGACCCTGGGCGAGGCGTACACCTCCGCCGACACCCGGGTGGCGGTGGACCGGATACGGGTCAAGGCCGGGCACGCCACGGTCCAGGCCACCGAGACCACGACGCTGGCCTACAAGAAGATACGCGGCGACGAGCCCGCGACCACCGGCTTCCAGGCGCACCACCGGCTGAGCTTCACCGCCACGGCGGACGGGAAGTGGCAGCTGACCGGCCTCACCTCGACCGACGACGGCCCGCTGGCGGTCAACGAGCCCGCCACGGCGCGGGTGGCGACGGCCAGGACGACGGCACTGCCCGAGGCAACACCCGCCGCCATCTCCAAGCCGTCCCAGCCGCAGACGAAGCCCGCCGGAAGCTACAACTACGCGGCGATGGCCTCGTACGCGGAGAAGTACTGGCAGAACTACAACCCCGCCTACCGGAAGTTCAACGAGGCCGGCGGGGACTGCACCAACTTCGTGAGCCAGGCCCTCAAGGCGGGCGGCTGGGCCAACAAGTCCGGGGACGCCGAGGACTACCGCAGCTGGTGGTACGACACCTCGTACCAGTCGACGTCCTGGGTGGGCGCCAACGAGTGGTCCTGGTTCACCCTGGACGCCAAGCGGGCCACCAACCTGGCGAACGTCTACTACATGGGCGTCGGTGACGTCATGCAGATGGACTTCGACAAGGACGGGTCCAAGGACCACACCATGATCGTCACCTACCGGAGCTCCAGCGGTGTGCCGTACATGACCTACCACTCGGTGAACACCTACCGGAAGTCCGTGGCCAGCATCATCGCCTCGTACCCGAACTCGCTCTACTACGCCTACCGCACCTGACGCGCCCGGCGCGCATCCGTATTCCCCGTGACAGTGGACCCCGCCCCCGGGCGGGGTCCACCGCGTTTGCGCCCGGCCAGGGGCTGTGTGTCAGACCCGGGCTCCGCTCTGCCGCGCTTCGGCGCGGCGCGCCGACGGCCGACCGGCTCGGCCGGGCCGGCGCCGGGCCGTGACCCGGCTCGACGGTCCCCGTGGCCATGTGCGGCGCTGACCTCCTGGCTCACCCGGTACGCCGTACGCCGGCACGGCTTCTGCACCCTGTGACAGCTCGCCGACAACGCCCCCGCCGAACGGCTCTCCACCCGTCTCGGCTACCGCGACGAGGACCTCTGCGTGGCCGCGCGGATCGCCGCCCGCTGACCGGCGACACCTCGATCCAGAAACCCGGCGCACCCCGGCGAGCGGCCGACCCCGTGATGTGATGTCCGCACGGTGTTCAGAGCCTGTGTCATATCCCCGGCCGGGCGTGCGACGCCCGGCCGGGGATATGACACGGGCTCTGACCCGACGGACACCGCAGCCACGTCAGCACGCCTGCGTACACACACGTCTTCGAGCCGCGAGAGATGGAGTGACGCCATGCCGGGCGCCCTGTCACGCCGTTCCGCCCTGTCCCTCCTGGGAGGGGCGATGGCCGTCGCCGCCACCGGTGGGGGCGGATGGCCGGTGGCCGCCGCCGAGCCCGCCACCGGACTCGGCCCCGAGCCCGGCTCCCGGGTGGACTCCCTCATCGGCCGGATGACCCTGGAGGAGAAGCTCGCGCTGCTGCACGGCACGAAGGATCCCCACGGCCTCGGGCAGGCGGGGCACACCCCCGGTGTGCCCCGGCTCGGCATTCCGCCACTGCGGCTCGCGGACGGACCCGCCGGCGTACGGGTCGCCCGGCATGCCACCGCGCTGCCCGCGCCGGTGCTGCTCGCCTCCGCCTTCGATCCGGCCCTGGCGCGGGAGTACGGGCGCGTCCTCGGGCGCGAGGGCCGTGCGCTGGGCCAGGATGTGCTGCTCTCCCCCATGGTCAATCTCATCCGCACCCCGTACGCCGGGCGCAACTTCGAGACCTTCGGCGAGGACCCCCTGCTCGCCTCCGAGCTGGTCGCCGAGGAGGTCCGCGGCATCCAGGGCGAGGGCCTGATCGCCACCGTCAAGCACTTCGCCATGAACAACCAGGAGCGCGAGCGGGAGTCGATCGACGTCATCGTCGACGAGCGGACGATGCGGGAGATGGAGCTGCCCGGCTTCGAGGCGGCCGTACGGGCGGGCGCGGGGGCGGTCATGGGTGCCTACAACAAGGTCAACGGGGCCTTCGCCGGCGAGAGCGGTCCGCTGCTGACCGGGGTGTTGCGCGAGGACTGGGGCTTCGACGGCTGGGTGATGACCGACTGGCACGCGGCGCACAGCACCGCGGCGGCCCTCGGCGCGGGGCTCGACATGGAGATGCCGGACGGCACGTACTTCGGCGACGCCCTGCGGAAGGCGGTGGCCGACGGGACCGTACCGGAGGCAGAGGTGGACCGCGCCGTCGGTCGCGTCCTGACCGTCATGGACCGCTTCGGGCTGCTGGACGGCGGCACCCCGCCACGGCCCGGCCGGGACCCCGCAGCCGGGTCGCGCACCGCGCTGAAGGTCGCCACGGCGGGTGGCGTCCTGCTGCGCAACGAGCACGGCACACTGCCGTTGACCGGGTCCGCCGCCCGGTCGATCGCCGTGGTCGGGCCCACCGGCTCCATCCCCTTCGTCAGTGGCGGCGGCAGCGCCCATGTGGTCCCCGACCACGCCGCGAGCCCGCTGGAGACGATCCGGGAGCGCGCCGGAAAGGGGGCCCGGGTGCGCTACGCCCTGGGCGAGGACGTGTTCGGCGAGAAGATCCCCGCCTCCGCGCTCTCCCCGGCCACCGGGCTGGAGAAGCGGAAGGTGGCGGCGGGCGGGAGCTGGACGTACGACGGCACCCTCACCGTCGCCGAGGCCGATGAGTGGACGTTCGTGCTGCACTTCGGCGGTCCGCCCACCGGCCGCCCGAAGGTGCTGCTGGACGGCGAGGAGCTGTTCCCGTTCCGTTCCGGCCTGGGCGAGTACTTCACCGGTGGCCTCGTCAGCGCCGCCCCGGACGGGCTCGCCGTGCGCCGGGCGGCCGTCAAGCTGACGGCGGGAAAGCACCGGCTGAAGATCACCGCCAAGGGCGGCGGGAAGGGGCTGGCCTTCCGGCTGCGCCGCACCACCTCCGCCACGCGCGCCGCCGATGTGGCCGGGGCCGTGCGCGCCGCCCGCGCCGCGCACAGCGTGGTGCTCTTCGCCTACGAGGACGCCACCGAGGGCAGGGACCGCACCACCATCGCCCTCCCCGGCCACCAGAACGCGCTGATCGCCGCCGTCGCCGAGGCCAACCCGCGCACGACCGTCGTCCTCAACACCTCGTCGTGCGTCTCGATGCCCTGGCTGAAGCAGACCGGAGCCGTGCTCCAGATGTACTACCCCGGCCAGGAGGGCGCCGCCGCCACCACCGCCCTGCTCTTCGGCGACGCCAACCCCGGCGGCAGGCTCACCCAGTCCTTCCCCGTCTCCGACGACCGCCACCCGATGGCCGGAGACCCCCGGCGCTACCCCGGGGTGAACGGCCGTGAGGAGTACTCCGAGGGCGTCCATGTCGGCTACCGCTGGTACGACGCCGAGGGGGTGCGGCCGCTCTTCCCCTTCGGCCACGGCCTGTCGTACACCACCTTCGCCTATGCGGGGCTGCGGCTGCGGCGGCGCGGAAGCGGCCTGGAGGCGGTCTTCACCGTGCGCAACACCGGGCGGCGGGCCGGGGCGGAGGTGGCCCAGGTGTATGTGGGGCCCTCGCCCGATCTGCCGCTCGACCAGGCCGTGCGGGCGCTGGCGGGATTCCGGCGGGTCCAGCTGCGGCCCGGTCAGGCGCGGAAGGTGACGGTGCGGGTGACCGCCCGGACGCTGTCCGCATGGGACTCCGAACGCCATGGATGGGTACTCGGCACCGGGCGCCGGACCGTGGAAGTGGGCTCCTCCTCGCGCGATCGGAGGTTGCGGGGGCACGTCGAGATCCGCCATGGGTCCTGAGCGGCCACGGCCGTCGTCGCATCGGACTGCGCTAGCATGGCGCGTGCGCAATTAAAGGCGCACGCAAGCAATTAGGCATCGAAATCGACGAAGGAGCGCCGTGCAGATCGACCTCTCCGGTAAGACCGCCCTGGTCACCGGCTCCACGCAGGGCATCGGATACGCCATCGCCGCCGGGCTGGCGCGGGCGGGCGCCCGTGTCGCCGTCAACGGGCGTCGGCAGGAGTCCGTCGAGGCCGCCATCCAGAAGCTGGAGGAGGACACGGAGGGCGGCTCGTTCGTCTCCGCCCCCGGCGACATCACCACCGATGACGGCACCCGCCAGGTCACCAGCGCCGTTCCGGACGCCGACATCCTGGTCAACAACCTCGGCATCTTCGGGGCCACTCCGCCGCTGGAGATCGGCGACGATGAGTGGCGGCGCTATTTCGAGGTGAACGTCCTGGCCTCCGTCCGGATGATCCGCGCCTACCTGCCCGGGATGAAGGACCGCTCCTGGGGCCGGATCATGAACGTGGCCAGTGACTCCGCCGTCGTCATCCCCGCCGAGATGATCCACTACGGCACGTCGAAGACCGCGCTGCTCGCCGTCACCCGCGGCTTCGCCAAGGACGCGGCCGGGACCGGGGTCACGGTCAACTCGCTGATCGCCGGGCCGACCCACACCGGCGGGGTCGAGGACTTCGTGTACGAGCTGGTGGACCCGGAGCTGCCCTGGGACGAGGCGCAGCGGGAGTTCATGGCCAAGCACCGGCCGCAGTCGCTGCTCCAGCGGCTGATCGAGCCCGAGGAGATCGCCAACATGGCGGTCTACCTGAGTTCCTCCTTCGCCTCGGCCACCACCGGCGGAGCCGTGCGCGTCGACGGCGGCTACGTCGACTCGATCCTCCCCTGACCCTCGCCGCGGCGCCTTCCTGACGCCTGCTTCGGCCCTTCCCCGATCCCTGCGTCCACCCGCCCTTCCGGTGGGAACCGTTCCGCGTGGACCTGGGGTCCCTAGGGAGCGAAGCAGCAGACGACCTGGGGGGTTCTGTTGAGCAATGACGCACTCGCGCATCCCGACCGCGTCAGGGCGGGCCACTGGATCGCCGTCCTGACCCGGCGATTCCCCGAACTTCAGGCGGAGTTGGCGCCGTCCCCGCACCGTCCCGGCCTCGGCCGGCAGCGGGGAGGCACCGACCGGCGCGGGCCCTCGGAGCCGTTACGCCTGCGGGTCTCCGACACCGTACGCGACATCACCGACGGCGTCGTGGAACTCGAGGAGGCCGTGCACGACCGGCTCGGGCTGCCGCCCGCGGGCAGGGGAACGGTCGAGGTCAGGCTGGCCCGTCTCGCGGGGCTGCTGGAACGGGTCGCGGCCGACCCGTTGCTGATGCGCCATCTGCTGGACGAGGTCAGCGGCATGGCGCGGCGCTGCTCGGGCGTGCTCGGGGACACCGAGCCCGTGGTCCGGCTGCGCGGCCGGTGCCCACTGTGCGCCTCGGTCTCGCTGCGGGCCTTTCCGCTGCGCCGGGCGGTGCTGTGCATCAACCCCGGCTGCCGCTGCCCGCACACCGCGTGCGGCTGCCACGCGGACCGGGCGCATCGGCACTCCTGGCCGGAGGGCGAGTGGGCGGAGCTGGCGGCCGGCGGGACGCTCGCCCCGGAGGAGATCACCGCCGCCCTGGACGGCGGTTCCACGGTCGTGGCGGTGAGCCGATGAGGACCACACGGGCGCCCGAGTATCCGCTGCTGACCGCCGCCGTGGCCGCCGCGGAGGTGGGCGTCGCCCCGGCCACCCTCCGCAAGTGGGTGCAGCTGAAGCATCTGCGGCCCGCGGGGCGTCAGGGCAAGGCGTTCCTCTATCGGCTGGAGGATGTGTTCGCGGCCGAGCGGGCCACACGACGACGTACGTGACCTGCGGGACCCATGGTCATCTCGGCATAAGTGACGACAAGTGGTTGTCAATGGGCATCCCGTGCATCACACTTGATGCCAGCGGCGGAGCTGTGCCCCCTGGGGGCCACGGCCCCGCCGCTTTTCGCTGTGCGCAGCCCTGACCACAGCAAGGAGTGCGCGCATGACCGAGCCCTTGGTGATCTTTCCCGACGTCGAACGCCTCGTCGTCGAGCATCTGAAGAACCGCCCCGAACTGGCCGGGGTACTCGTGGACAACCGGACCCCGCCGGACTTCGACGGGACGCAGAAGGCCGTACTGGTCTCCCGGGCGGGCGGCGTCTGGGTGGAGGACATCCACCTCGACCAGCCGCTGGTCGACCTCGAGGTGTACGGCCCGGACAAACCCACGGCCCACACCGTCGCCACGGCCGCCCGCACGGCGCTGTTCACCATGCGCGGCACCACGTTCGGCACCGCCTGTGTCACCGATGTCTCCGAGATGGACGGCCCCCGGTGGCTGCCCGACTACCTGCACGCCGCGGCCAGCCGCTATCTGTCCACGGCCCGGCTCTCCATCCGCCCGGCGTAGGCCACCCACCAGCCGACCGTTCGCCCTCATCTCCACGCCACAAGGAGCACTCGTATGCCCGGAATGAACCCCAATGAGATCCGTGTCGCGGGCACCGGCCGCATCCTGACCGCCCCGCTCGGCACCGCCGTCCCGGCCGATGTCTCCACGGCGTGGGCGTCGGACTGGCGGGACCTCGGGTACACCACCACCGACGGCATCAAGTTCAACAAGAAGGACAAGATCGACCCGGTGGACACCTGGCAGTCGGTCAGCCCGGCCCGCTTCGTCTACTCCGACCGCGACCTCACCGTGAAGTTCCAGCTGCTCCAGCTCAACGAGGACACCCTGCCGTTCTTCTTCGGCGGAGCCGCGGTGACGGAGACGGAGGCCGAGTCCAAGGTGTATCGCTACGAACTCGCCGCCGAGCCGAAGAAGGACGAGCGGATGCTGGGCGTGGAGTTCGCGGACGGCGATGTCATCAAGTACCGGTTCGTCCTCCGCCGTGGCCAGGTCACCGAGACCGATGAGCTCCAGCTCACCCGCACGGCCGCGATCCGGCTCGGGGTCACCTTCACGGCACTGGCCGTGGACAACGACACCCCGCTGGCCACCTGGCTGATGAACGACCCGGCGTTCGTCACGCCCTGATCCCCTCTCCGCCACGTCGATCGCGAAGGAGCCGCCGCCATGGCCGCGTTCAATGTCAACGCCGCCCGCGCCCAGCGCCTGGAAGCGCTGGGCCTCACCTGGGACTTCGAGGTGGACGGGGAGACGTTCTCCCTCCCCACCGAGATCCCCCGCCGCTCGGCGCACGCGCTGGCCGAGCTGAAGGACAACGACCTGGACGGGCTGCTCGCCCTCCTCATGGGCGAGGAGAGCTACCAGCGGCTGTGCCAACACGAGGTGAGCGTGCAGGACATCGCCGCGATCCTCGAGGCGTACGGCCAGGACACCGGGCTCGGCGTGGGGGAAGGCTGAGCCTCGGCGCGCTCGTGGAGGAGCACGCCGAGGCTCTGGAGGCCGATCTGCTGCGGTACTACGGCGTCGACCTGCTCGACTGGCACCGCGAGGCGCTGTCCTCGCGGCGCCTGGCGGTCCTGGTGCGCCACCTGCCGCCGGACTCGGCGTTCGTACGGGCGCGGGAGGGCGAGGCGGCGGAGTGGGGGCTGACGGACCATCTGCTGGCCGCGGTCGTGGACCACTTGGCGATCGCCAACTGGATGTTCGCGTCGGCCAACCGCGACGAGTACGCGGACCCGCCGGAGGCGCCGGTACCGGTGCCGAGGCCGGGGGCGGAGGCCACCGACACATCCGGCGGCCCACCCGCCGGCCACGCGCCGACGGGGGCGGAGTTGGCGCGGTTCTTCGGGTGAAACGGCCGTTCGAGTCCACTGGGAGGGTGCGTGGGCAACAGTGAAGAGGTGACCAGGGTCGCCGAGACGGCCGTCTCGAAGTGGCTCGACCGCTTCTGGCCAGGGGTCCAGAGGCAGTGGCACCAGGAGGCGATGACGCTCATCAACTCCGAGGCCAACGCGCTCAAACTTGAGGCCACGGCGTTCAAGGGCGAGGCCAACCTGGCCACCTACTCCTTCAAACTGGCGGGGACGGACTTCAACCTTCAGGAATTCCTCAAGGAGAGACGTGCCGAGCGGGAGGCACGGCAGACGATCGATGGCATCAAGTCGTCCGTCACCGCCGTGAAGCAGCGGGTGGCGGCGACGCGGTCGTCGCTGGCCCGGACGATCCTCCGCGTCCGCACGGAGGTCACCTCCATCCGCAGGATCGCCGAAAAGGCCGAGCGGGACAGCCAGCAAGCCCTGCGAAGGGGCAAGGACGCACTGCAGAAGGCCGAGGCCGCCCACCGGCGGCAGCGCACGGCCGCGGGCAACGCCCGCGGCTCTATGCCACCCGGCCGGGTGTCGAACGTGCAGGACATCAATGAGGCGAGCCGGGCCATCAACGAGCTGGAGCGACGGCTGAGCGGTCTCGTCAGAGCTCTCGGCTGAGGAGGAGGCCGCCCATGTCACTGGTACAAGCGCTCAACCGATCCGTCTCCGGCTTCCGCGGCCTGCGCAGCACCGTGGGCCAGACCGACAACAGCGTCTCCAAGTTCGCCCGTACCGCGACACAGGCGGGCTCCGCCGTCGGCCGCGTCAAGGGGGACGTGGACAAGTCGGCCAACTCCATGCGCACCCTGCAGCGGGAGGCCAACGCCGCCGAGCGCAGCGTGGCCAGGAGCGGGAGGTCCATGACCACCGCGGGGCGTAGCGCGGCGACCGGTGGCGGGCTGATGGGGCGGATGAAGACGGGGCTGCAGGGGGTGACCACGGCCCAGAAGGGCCTCAACACCGCGATGAAGTCGAACGTGTTCGGCGCCATCATGGCGCTGCTGATGCCGCTGATCATGAAGCTCGTCGACATGGCGATGCAGGTCAAGACGGTCCAGCGCATCGTCCAGGCCGCCTTCAAGATCATCGGCCAGGTCATCGGCTCCACGATGCGGGTGGCGAAACAAGTGGTGCAGGCGACCTGGAACGGCATCAAGACGGCGTTCACGGTCGTGCTGAAGGTCATCTGGACCGTCGTGAAGACGTACTTCAACATCTACAAGACCATCATCACCACGGTCATCCACGCCATCATGGCCGTGGTCCGGCCTCTGCTGTCCTTCTTCTCGGAGCGGATCCCGGGCGCCTTCCGCTCCGCCCGTAACGGCATCCAACGCGCCTTCAGCGGGCTGGCGGACATCGTCAAGGGTGCGTTCAGCGCCGTGCTCGGGGCCGTACGCGGACCGCTCAACGGGGTGATCGGGCTGGTCAACCGGGCGATCGGCGCGCTGAACCGGGTCAAGGTCTCGGTGCCCTCCTGGGTGCCGGGGATCGGCGGCCAGTCATTCGGGGTGAACATCCCCACCATCCCCACGCTCGCCCAGGGCGGCATCGTGCTGCCGCGCCCCGGCGGCACGCTCGCGCTGCTCGCCGAGGGCGGGCAGGCCGAGGCGGTGCTGCCGCTGAACCGGCTGAGCACACTGCTGGCCCGCACCGGACCCGCGCCCGCCCCGGCGGGCTCCGGCAGGCCGAGCGGCGGATTCGTCATCGAGCACTACCACGAAGCCCCGGGCGCCAGCGCCCGGCAGACCGCCGAGGATCTGATGTTCCTGATGAGGGCGAGGGGGTGAGGGGGTGAGGGACATGGCGAGCGAGACCACCGCCACCGAACCGGGGCCGCTCATCACCACCGACGGGCAGGTCCAGTGGGCCGGGCTGCTGATGGGCCCCGGCACCGACTACTGGATCGCCGCCGAAGGTCTCACCGGCTGGGAGGAGTTGCCCGCGCTGGACACCTCCGACGCCGACCGCCCCGTCGGGCACGGCGGCTGGCCCGGCTCACAGTGGGCGCAGGCCCGTACGGTCACCGCGCAGGTGTGGTTCGCCCCCGACCCGGACGCCGGACCGGAGGCCGTGCGGGAGGCGTTGCGCACACTGCGTGCCGCCACCTCCGTACGCGACGAGGAGGAGTGGCTGGCCGTACGCCTGCACGGCGAGACGCTGGCCGTACGGGCCCGGGTCGCCCAGCGCGTGGTCCCCACCGACCGGCAGTTCGCCGCGAGCCGGCTGGCGAAGATGACGCTCCAGTGGAAGGCGAGCGATCCACGCCGTTACGAGGCGGTGGGGCGGCGGGACACCGCCGGGCTCCCGCAGCCGGAGGCGGGGCTCATCTGGCCGCTCAACTGGCCGCTGGCCTGGGGTGCGCCCGGTTCCACCGGAGATCTCGCGGTGGAGAACGACGGCAGCGCACCCGCCCATCCGGTGATCACCTTCACCGGGCCGTGCACCCGGCCGCGACTGGCCAACCGGACCAGCGGCGACTGGCTGGAGTACGCGATCACCCTCGCCCCGGACGACGAACTGGTCGTCGACACCGCCGAGGGGACCGTGATGTTCAACGGCACCGCCTCGCGCCGTCACACCGCCACACCGGGCAGCGCCCCGGAGGAGTCGTTCACCCTGCCGTCCGGGACGTCGCAGCTTTCCTTCCGGGCGTCGTCGGGAGGGGAGGGAGCCACCGCCACGATCACCTGGCGCCGCGCCGAGTGGTGAGGCACCGCGCCACCCCATCATCCGCTCCGCCCCTCAACGCCCTTACGACCACGAGGAGTTCTCCGATGACCGTGGGAGCCGTCCTATGACCGTCCGTTCCGCCTGGCATCTGCCCACCGGCCAGACCCGTGAGGACACCCGGCTGGCCGTCAGCCTCGGCATGGCGTCCACCGGACCGCTGCTGACCCGGGCGGGATGCGTGTTCGGCGGGCTGCAGCTCACCGGCACCACCGCCACCGGTATGCAGGCCAAGCTCTCCCCGGGCCAGGTGTGGATCCCGGGAACCTCCACCGGATCGCAGGGCGGCTATCCGGTCACCGTCGACTCCGACACCCTGCTGACCGTCGCCGACGGGCACTCCAGCCTGCCACGTGTGGACGCGCTCGTCGTACGGGTCCACGACACCGACTACGACGGCTCCGGGAAGTACGAGGCCGCCCTGGAACTCCTCCAGGGCACCCCGGCCGGCTCCCCCACCGCCCCGGCCGTGCCCAAGAACGCGGAGCTTCTCTACGAGATCGCCGTGCCCGCCGGGGCGTCCGCGGCCAAGGGCATCACCTGGGCCTCCGCCATCACCGACCGCCGCCGCTACACCGCTGCGCTCGGCGGCATCGTCCCCGCCGCGGGCGGCGCGCCGCACAACGGGGCATATGCCGGGCAGTACCGCGACGCGGGCGGCCGGCTGGAGCGCTGGGACGGCACCCAGTGGACGAAGTACATTCCGGACACCGTGCTCCGGCACACGGCGGACTGGGGAGCCACCACCTCCGCGACCTATCAGGAGATGCTCACCGACACCGTCGCCACGCTCACCGCCACCTTCACCGCCCCGGCGTCCCGGTGGGTGTCCATCACCTTCGGCGCCTTCACGGCCGCCGACGGGAGCGCCACCGCGTACAAGTCGTTCCGGCTCAGGACGCAGAACGGCACCGAGGTGCTCGCTCCGTCCGACGACCGCGCGGCGATCCTCGACGGTGCCGGGCGGGCCTCGATCTCCACCTGTTTCCCGGTGGGGAACCTCACCCCGGGCGCCGTCTACACGGCGACCGCCGCGTACCGTTCCTCGATCGCGGGGACGCGTGTGCACTTCGACAACCGCTTCGTCCGCGTGGACCCGGTGGCGTGACCGCCGTGGACGCCCGCTACCGCGCCGTCTTCGCCGATCTGCGCACCGACCAGGCCATCGACGTGCTGCCCCTGCGGGAGGTGGAGTACGACGACTACCTCGGCAAGCCGGGATCCCTGACCGCGACCATTCCGGTGCCCGACGCCCGGATGGCCCGGCGGGTCCGGGAGCTGGTGGAGGGGCGCACCGCCGTCTATCTGGAGCGGGGGGACGAGGTCTGCTGGGGTGGCATCGTCTGGACCCTGACCCCGGCCACCGACGACCGGGGGCTGACCACGGTCGGGCTGCAGGCGGCCACGTTCGACTCCTACGCGGGCCGTCGCTACATCCGCGCGAATCTGAGCTTCACCGCGCTCGACCATCTGGAGATCGTGCGCCGGCTGTGGGACTACATGCAGGGGTCCGAGGGCGGCCACATCGGCGTGGAGTACGAGCCGACGGCCCCCACCGCGGCCCGTACGGTGGCCTACAGCGACGGTGACGAGACCCTGGTGGAGGAGGCGATCGGGCAACTCGCGGCGATGGAACCGGGTTTCGAGCACCGGATCGCGGTGTACCGGGATCCGGTGACCGGGCGGCGGGTGAGGCTGCTCCAGCTGGGCTCCCCGGCGATCCGGGTGGGCAGCCAGCCGGTGATGCTGGATCTGCCGGGCGATGTGCTGTCCTACTCCTTCCCCCGCGACGCCACGCGCGGCGGGACGACCGCGCGGGCCAGGGGCGGCACCCCGGAGGGCGGGGCGGGCGGCCCGGTGATGTCCGCGGAACAGGTGGCGCAGGATCTCCTCGCGGCCGGGTTCCCGCGCCTGGACACCTCGTCCGACCACAGCAACGTCACCGACAAGGCGACGCTCGACGCGTTCGCCCGGTCCGAACTCGCCGCTCTGCGCGGCACGGTGGTCATCCCCTCGGTGCGGATCCGCCTCGGCTCGGGCACCACACCCGCGCTGCTCGGCACGACCGTGCGGCTGCGCATCAAGGACGTGTGGTTCTCCGAGGGGCTGGACGCCCGCTACCGCGTCGTCGGCATCAAGGTCACCGCCCCGGAGCGGGGACGTGCGGAGACCGCCGATCTGTATCTGGAGGAGGCAGACTGATGGCGAACCTGCCCGAGGACATCGTGGACCGGATCAGGGCCCTGGAACGTCAGGTGCACCGCCTCACCACCTACGTCAACAGCAAGCCCGGCGGGATGGCGGCGGCCCTGGCCGTCACCGAGCCGTCACCGCCGCGGGTCCAGGAGGTTTCCGGGGAGGAGCCACCGCGGCCCGACGGTACGGCGGCTGGCCCCTGACGTCCGGTCCCGACGGGGCGGCAGGGGTGGCCGGGGCGGCCGGGGCGGCTCAACCACCGCCCGGCCCGGTCACCATGTCGTGGTAGGGATCCTTGGGCGCGGCGACACGCCGTACGGCGGTGGCGTCCAGGGCGGGGCGAGCATCGTCCGTGCCCACCTTTCCGGTGGGATGCCAGGTGCCGGTGACGGTCACCCAGGCGTCGGCGGGGGGCGCCGACGCCCCGTGCACCCGCACCTTGCGCACCTGTGCGTCGGCGGCGCAGCAGCTGATGACGAGGCGGCTGACGTACCAGGTGCCGTGGCGGCCGGGGGTGACGAAACCGGTGAGCCGGACGATACGGCCCTTGAGGGTGCCGTCGGTGTCCCAGACCGCACGGGAGCTGAAGTCGTTCAGCGTCATCGGCACCACACCGGTGTCCGGCAGGGCCGGGAAGAGGCTGTCCCCGCTGTCGTCCGAGGAGGAGGGGGCCCGGGGTGCCTTCGCCTCGTCACGGGAGGCGGTGTACGAGCCGAGCGCGGGCGGCGCCAGGAAGAGGATGGTCAGGGCCGGTACGTACAGCAGCCAGGCGACCTTCGGGCCACCGCCCCCGTGGGTATGGCCGAGGCCGTGGCCGCCGCCATTGCTCTGGTCGG
>NZ_JANIAA010000002.1 GCF_024505145.1 Streptomyces rugosispiralis
GCTGTTCGCCGAGGTGCTGGGCGTGGAGTCGGTCACCATCGATGACGACTTCTTCCGCCTCGGCGGTCACTCCCTGCTGGCGACGAGGCTGGTCAGCAGGATCCGTAGTGTCATGGACGCGGAGCTGCCCATCCGGCAGCTCTTCGAGACGCCCACCGTCGCGGGCATCTCCACCGCCCTGGCGACCGACGCCGTTCGCCGTGGTGTGGCCGTGGCCGATCCGCGTCCGGACCGTATCCCTCTCTCCTATGCCCAGCAACGGCTGTGGTTCCTCAACCAGTTCGAGGGCCCCAGTGCCACCTACAACGTTCCGATCGCGCTCAGGCTGACCGGTCATCTGGACCAGGAGGCGCTGCGCCTGGCGCTGGGTGATGTGGTCGCACGCCATGAGAGCCTGCGCACCGTCTTCACCGAGGACACCGACGGGGCCTATCAGGTCGTTCGTGCGCCGGGCGACGCCGAGCCGGAGTGGACGACGGTGGAGACGGACCGGGCCAACGTCGAACGGGAGCTGCGCGAGGCCGCGCGTCGTGGCTTCGACCTGTCGGCGGATTCCGGGGAACTGCCGCTGAGGGCAACGCTGTTCGCCCTCGACGGCGGCGACGAACACCTTCTCCTGCTGGTCCTGCACCACATCGTGAGCGACGCGTGGTCACGCGCTCCGCTGGCACGAGACCTGACGGCGGCGTACGCCACCCGTGCCACCACCGGCCGTGCCCCCGTCCGGGAGCCGCTGCCGGTCCAGTACGCGGACTACAGCCTCTGGCAGCGCGATATCCTCGGTGACGAGTCCGACCCCGACAGTGAGATATCGCGTCAGCTCGGCTACTGGACCTCCGCGCTGGCGGGTCTTCCGGATCAGCTGGAGTTGCCGTACGACCGGCCGCGGCCGTCCGTGGCCTCCTACCGCGGCGACCGCATTCCGTTCGAGATTCCGGCCCCGCTCTACGACAAGGTGGTCGCGCTCGCACGGGCCACGCAGTCGAGTCCGTTCATGGTGGTCCAAGCGGGGCTCGCGGCGCTGCTGACCCGGCTCGGCGCGGGTACGGACATCCCCATCGGCACGCCGATCGCCGGCCGCACCGACACCTCGCTCGACGATCTGGTCGGCGTCTTCATCAACACGCTGGTGCTGCGCACCGACACATCAGGACGTCCCACGGCCCGCGCGCTGATCGAGCGCGTCCGTACGCGGAACCTGGCCGCCTACGCCCATCAGGACCTGCCGTTCGAGCGGCTGGTGGAGGTGCTCAACCCGGAGCGCTCGCTCGCCCGTCACCCGCTCTTCCAGGTGCTCCTGGCCTTCAACAACACCGACACGGCGGCCACCGACCAAGCCGTGGCCGATATCCCTGACCTCACCGTGTCGCCGGTGGCGGCTGACACCGGCGTGGGCAAGTTCGACCTGTCCTTCACCTTCACCGAGCAGCCGCACCAAGCCGACGGGCTGCGAGGAGTGCTGGAGTACAGCACCGACCTGTTCGACCGGGACACGGTCGAAACGCTCGGTAGCCGGTACCTGCGTGTGTTGCAGGGCATGGTCGATGCCCCGGACGCCCCGCTCGACCGCATCGACCTGCTGGACGAGGTTGAGGCGCGGTCGGTGTTGTGGGGTTGGAACGACACGGTGTGTGAGGTGCCGGGTCGGTCGGTGGTGGAGTTGTTCGAGGAGCGGGTGGCGCGGACGCCGGATGCGGTGGCGGTGGCTGCCGGCGGGGTGTCCCTGTCCTATGGCGAGCTGGACGCTCGGGCCGATCGTCTCGCGCGGCTGATGGCCGACCGTGGGGTGCGGCCCGAGGCGTTCGTCGCGGTGGCGTTGCCCAGGTCGGTGGATCTGCTGGTGGCGCTGCTGGCGGTGTGGAAGGCCGGGGCGGCGTACTTGCCGTTGGACACCGAGTACCCGGCCGACCGGCTCGCCTACATGCTTCAGGACGCCGGGCCCGAACTCGTCCTGACCACAAGCGAGTTGGCGTCCGTGCTGCCCGACGTGGACATCCCACACGTGCTGCTGGACGCGCCCGGGACCGCCGAGGAGCTCGCCCGGACGGCGGGGCAGCGGCGGACCGCTCCTCCCGCGCTGTCGCATGCGGCGTATGTGATCTATACGTCGGGTTCGACGGGCCGGCCGAAGGGTGTGGTGGTGCCGCAGGGGCCGCTGGCGAATTTCGTGGTGGCGATGGCCGAGCGGTTCCAGCTCACCGGGGCGGACCGGTTGCTGGCCGTCACCACGGTCGGGTTCGACATCGCGGGCCTGGAACTGTTCGTACCGATGCTCGGCGGTGCGGCGGTGGTGGTGGCGGAGCGGGATGTGGTGCGGGATCCTGCGGCGCTGTGCGCGCTCGTGACCAACGAGCGGATTTCGGTGATGCAGGCGACACCGAGTCTGTGGCGGGCGGTGCTGGCCGAGGCCCCGGCGGCGCTGAGCGGTGTGCGGGTGCTGGTGGGTGGCGAGGCTCTGCCCGCCGATCTGGCGGTGGCATTGGCCGAGCGGGCCGAGTCGGTGACGAACATGTACGGTCCCACCGAGACCACGATCTGGTCGACAGCCTGGTCGGTCACCCCGGACACCGCGCGTGCGCCCCGTATCGGGCGGCCGATCGCCAACACCCAGGTGTATGTCCTGGACGGCGGGTTGCGGCCGGTCCCGGCCGGTGTGCCGGGTGAGCTGTACATCGCGGGCGAGGGTGTGGTCCGCGGCTACCACGGACGCTCGGGACTGACCGCTGAACGCTTCGTGGCCGATCCGTTCGACCGCACCGGCGGTGGGCGGATGTATCGCACGGGTGACCTGGTGCGGTGGACCGCCGATGGTGAACTGGAGTATCTCTCCCGGGTCGATGACCAGGTCAAGCTGCGGGGCTTCCGGATCGAGCTGGGCGAGATCGAGACGGTGCTGGCCGGGCATGAGCAGGTGGCCCAGGCCGCCGTTCTCGTCCGTGAGGATCGGCCCGGAGACAAGCGGCTCGTCGCCTATGTCATCCCATCCGTGGCGGGCGGCCCGGAGTCCCCGGCCCTGCGTGAGCACGTGGCCGCGCAACTGCCCGGCTACATGGTGCCGTCCGCGTTCGTGACGCTGGCGGCGTTCCCGCTGACGGCGAACGGGAAGCTGGACCGGCGTGCCCTGCCCGCGCCCGACTACGGCCCGGAGGGTACGGGTGGCCGGGCCCCGCGTTCGCCGCGCGAGGAGATCCTGTGCGGTCTGTTCGCCGAGGTCCTCGGCGTGGAGTCGGTCACCATCGATGACGACTTCTTCCATCTCGGCGGCCACTCCCTGCTGGCGACCAAGCTGGTCAGCCGGATCCGTACCGTCCTGGACGCCGAACTGGCCGTACGCCGCGTCTTCGAGGCGCCCACCGTGGCCGAGCTCGCCACGGCGCTCGACGAGTCCGCCGCGGTACGAGGGCGAGTGGCGCGTACGACGCGACCCGCCAGGGTGCCGCTGTCCCACGCCCAGCAACGCCTGTGGTTCCTCCAGCACCTGGAGGGGCCGAGCGACGCCTACAACATGGTCATCTCCCTCGACCTGACAGGCCCGCTGGACGAGGACGCGCTGCGTCGGGCCCTGGCCGATGTGGTCGCCCGCCACGAGAGCCTGCGCACGGTCTTCGCGGACGACGCGGGCGGCGGCGGTGCCTATCAGGTGGTTCTCGCGCCGGAGCAGGCACCGGTGCCGCTGTCCGTGGAGCAGGTGGCCGACGAGGCGTCCGTCGACCGGCTGATGCGCGGCGCCGCCGCGTACGCCTTCGACCTGACCACCGAGATTCCGATCCGCGCCTCGCTGTTCCGCCTGCCCGGCGAGCTGTCCGGTGGCCCGTCCGGTTCGCTGCCCGCTGCCCCGCCTGATGACCTGCCCCGTGACCTGCCCCGCGCCGGAGGGGCCGACCGCTCCGCGCTGCTCCTGCTCACCCACCACATCGCCGGCGACGCCTGGTCGCGCGGTCTCCTGGTCCGTGACCTGACGGAGGCCTACGCGGCGCGCGTGACGACCGGCCGTGCCCCCGTCTGGGAGCCGTTGCCGGTGCAGTACGCGGACTACAGCCTCTGGCAGCGTGACCTCCTCGGCGACGAGTCCGACTCGGGCAGCGAGATCGCGCGCCAGCTCGACTACTGGACCCGGGTGCTGGAAGGGCTCCCGGAGGAGCTGGCCCTGCCCTTCGACCGGCCACGGCCGGCCGCCGCCTCCTACCGGGGCGACCGGGTCGGGTTCGAGCTGCCGCCGGGCCTGTACGAGCGGCTGGTGCGGGTCGCCGGTGAGCATCGCGCGAGTCTGTACATGGTCCTCCAGGCGGCCCTGGCGACCCTGCTGACCCGGCTCGGGGCGGGCAGCGACATCCCCATCGGCACACCGGTCGCGGGCCGTACCGACGACGCGCTGGACGACCTCGTCGGGTTCTTCGTCAACACGCTGGTGCTGCGCACCGACACCTCCGGCAACCCCACCTTCACCGAACTGGTCGAACGCGTCCGGGCCCGGGACCTGGAGGCGTACGCACACCAGGACCTGCCCTTCGAGCGGCTGGTCGAGGTGGTCAACCCGGAGCGGTCGCTGGCCCGGCACCCGCTCTTCCAGACCGTCCTCAACCTGAACAACGCCGCTCGCCCCCTCACCGCGCGGACGGGCCTCACCGTCACCGGGCGACCGCTCGGGGCGCCCTCGGCGAAGTTCGACCTCTCCTTCGAGATCGCCGAGGCGGCCGGGACCACCGGGGCCGGGCTGGGCTGCGCGCTGGACTTCAGCACGGACCTGTTCGACCGGGCCACCGCGCGGAGCATCGCCGACCGCTTCGTCCGCGTGCTGGATCAGGTGGCCGCCGACCCGGCCGTCCGGATACAGGACCTCCAGATCCTCGACCCGGCCGAGCGGCGCGAGCTGACCGTGCCGCCACGGCACACCTCCGCCTCCGGCGTCACCTCCGCCTCCGACGAGACCTCTGGCCAGACCTCCGACGAGACCTCCGGCCAGACCTCCGGCGACACGATCGTGTCCAGGTTCGAGCGGCAGGTGGCGGACACTCCGGACGCGATCGCGGTGACCTACGAGACCACGTCCCTCACCTACTCCGAAGTGAACGCGCGGGCGAACCGGCTGGCCCATCTGCTGCGCGAGCGGGGAGCGGGCCCGCGGCGGTATGTGGCGCTGAGCATGCCCCGCACCGAGGAACTGGTCGTCGCGGTGCTCGGCGTACTCAAGTCGGGCGCGGCGTACGTGCCCATCGACCCGGCCTACCCGGCCGACCGCATCGCGTACGTGCTCGACGACGCGCGGCCGATCCTCACCGTGACGCCCGATGTGCTCGCCGAATCGGAGCGGTGCCACGCGGCCGATCCGGACGTGGCACTCTCGCCCCTGGACACCGCGTATGTCATCTATACCTCGGGATCCACCGGGCGGCCCAAGGGCGTCGAGGTGCCGCACGGCAACGCGATACGCCTGATGGACTCGACCGATCACTGGTTCGGCTTCGGCCCCGACGACGTATGGACGCTCTTCCACTCCTACGCCTTCGACTTCTCCGTCTGGGAACTGTGGGGACCGCTGCTGCACGGCGGACGCCTGGTCGTCGTCTCCTACGAGACCAGCCGGACCCCGGACCGCTTCCTGAAGCTGCTGGCGGACGAGCGGGTCACCGTGCTGAACCAGACCCCATCGGCCTTCTACCAGCTCATGGCGGCCGACCGGGACAACCCCGAGACCTCCGCTCGGCTTCGCCTGCGCCATGTCGTCTTCGGCGGCGAGGCGCTGGAGCTGGGCCGGCTGGCCGACTGGTACGCCCGGCACCCTGATGACGCCCCGTCCCTGGTGAACATGTACGGCATCACGGAGACCACCGTGCACGTCACCCATGTCGCGCTCGACGAGGCCGTCGTCGCCGCCTCGTCCGGCTCGGTGATCGGCGAACCCATCCCCGATCTCGCCGTGTACGTGCTGGACGAGCGGCTCCGGCCGGTCCCCAGGGGCGTGGCCGGGGAGCTGTACGTCGTCGGAGCCGGTCTGGCCCGCGGCTATCTCGGCCGCCCCGGGCTCACCGCACAGCGTTTCGTGGCGAACCCGTTCGGCGAGGGCCGCATGTACCGTACCGGGGACACCGGACGCCGATTGGCGGACGGGCGCCTGGAGTACCACGGCCGCGTGGACGACCAGGTCAAGCTGCGCGGCTTCCGTATCGAGCTCGGCGAGATCGAGGCGGCGCTCGAGACGCACGCCTCGGTGGCCGGGGCCGCGGTGATCCTGCGCGAGGATCGGCCCGGCGACAAACGCCTCGTGGCCTATGCCGTGCCGGCCGCCGGCGCCGAGTCCGTCCCCGAGCCCGACGCGCTGCGCGCCCACCTCGCCACCGCCCTGCCCGAGCACATGGTGCCGTCGGCCGTGGTCACGCTGGACGCGCTCCCGCTCACCGTGAACGGGAAGCTCGACCGGCGCGCCCTGCCCGCGCCCGTGTACGGCGGGAGCCCGGAGACGGACCGGCGGGGTCCGCGCACCGAGCGGGAGAAGACGCTGTGCGCGCTGTTCTCCGACGTGCTGGGGCTGGACGGGGTCGGCATCGACGACGGCTTCTTCGACCTCGGCGGCGACAGCATCATGTCCATCCAGCTCGTCAGCCGCGCCCGGCGGGCCGGACTCGAACTCGCGGTGCGCGACGTCTTCGAGCACCGCACGGTCGCCGCGCTCGCCGACATCGCCACGGAAACCGTCCGCGTGGCCGCGGAGGAGCCGGGGGCGGACGTCGGTGACGTACCACTGACGCCGATCGTGCGCTGGTTCCTCGAACGGGGCGGCCCGGCCGACCAGTTCAACCAGTCGCGGCTCATCCAGGTGCCCGCGGCCCTCCGCCAGGAGCAGCTGCGGTCCGCGGTGCAGTCGGTGCTCGACCACCACGGCGCCCTGCGGGCCCGGCTCACCGCCGCCCCCGAACGGCGGCTGGAGATACGCCGGCCGGGCGCGGTCGACGCCGCGTCCCTGGTCCGCCGCGTGGCCGCCGCCGGGCTCGAGGAGCCGGCCCAGCGGGATCTCGTACGGCGGGAGACCGAGGCCGCACGGGAGCGTCTCGACCTGGACGCGGGACGGCTCGTCCAGGTGGTCTGGTTCGACCGCGGCGCGGACGCACCGGGGCTGCTGCTCGTCCTCGTCCACCACCTGGTGGTCGACGGGGTGTCCTGGCGCATCCTCGTACCCGACCTGGCCGAGGCGTACCGGGCCGTGAGCGCCGGGCGGGAGCCGGAACTCCAGCCCGTGGGCACCTCGTTGCGCCGCTGGGCGCGGCGTCTGACGGAGGCGGCGGCAAGGCCCGCGCGGGCGGCGGAGGCCGCCTGGTGGCAGGAGGTGCTGCGGCCGGGGGACCCGCTCCTGGGCCGACGGCCACTGGACCCGGCCGGGGACACGTACGGGAGCGCGGCGCATCTGACGGTCAAGCTGCCGGTCGCGGTCACCGAGAAGCTGCTCACCCGCGTGCCGTCGGTGTTCACCGCGGAGGTCAACGACGTGCTGCTGACGGCGTTCGCCCTGGCGTGGGCCCGCTGGCGCGGCGGCCGGGGCGCCTGGGGCGCGGACGGCCGGACGGCCGGGGTGCTCCTCGACCTGGAGGGCCACGGGCGCGAGGAGGACCTCGTGGGTGCCGTGGACCTGTCCCGCACCGTGGGCTGGTTCACCAGCCTCTATCCCGTACGGATCGACCCGGGCGCCGCGGACCTCACCGACGCGTTCGCGGGGGGCCCGGCCGCGGGGGAGGCCGTCAAGCGGATCAAGGAGCAGGTGCGGGCCGTGCCCGACAAGGGCATGGGCTACGGCCTGGTCCGGTATCTCAACGCGAGCACCGCACCCGGGTTCACCGGCCTGCCCGAGCCGCAGGTGGCGTTCAACTACCTGGGACGCTTCACGGTCGCGGACGCCGAGGAGGCGGGCAGCACCACGGTCCCGGACTGGACCGTGCTCACCAGTGCCGCCGGTATCGGCGGCACCGACCCCCGGGTGCCGCTCGCCCACCCCCTGGAGCTCAACGCCCGCACCGACGACGGCCCGCGCGGACCCGAACTGGCCGCGACCTGGACCTGGGCGGAGGGCATCCTCGACCGGGCCGAGGTCGGCACGCTGGCGGACCTGTGGTTCCAGGCCCTCACGGCCCTCACCGAGCACGCGGAGCGCCCCGACGCGGGCGGGCTCACCGTCTCGGACGTTTCCCTGAGCCTGCTGAGCCAGGACGAGATCGAGTTGCTGGAAGACGACTGGAGGACCATGTGATGGCGACGCAGCCCGGATTACAGGACATCCTGCCGCTGGCCCCGCTGCAGGAGGGCTTGCTCTTCCACAGCGTCTACGACGAGGCGGCGCCGGACGTCTATGTCGTGCAGGACACCATGGACCTGGAGGGCGACCTCGACCCGGAGGCGCTGCGCGCCGCGTGCCGCACCCTGCTGCGGCGCCACGCCAATCTGCGCGCGGGTTTCCGCTACGCGGGGCTGCGGCGGCCCGTTCAGTTCATTCCGCATGAGGTGACCCTTCCCTGGGAGGAATTCGACCTCGCCGCGCTGTCCGAGGACGAGCGCACCGCGGCGGCGGACCGGGTGCTGGAGGCGGACCGGCGGCGCCGTTTCGACCTCGGCAAGCCACCGCTGATGCGGTTCACCCTGCTGCGGCTCGGCGCGGGCCGGCACCGCTTCGTCCTGACCAACCACCACATCCTGCTGGACGGGTGGTCGCGCCCGATGCTGCTGCGCGAACTGCTGGCGCTGTACGCGTCCCGGGGCGACGACGGCGGGCTGCCACGGGTCCGGCCCTTCCGGGACTATCTGCGCTGGCTCGCCGACCAGGACCGGGACGCCGCGGTGGCCGCGTGGCGCGCGGCGATGGCCGGACTCGACGGCCCCACGCTGGTCGCGCCCCGGGCCGGCGACCGGCCCGCGGTCGTGCCGGGACGCCTGGACGCCGAGCTCGAACCCGCCGTCCACGAAGCGCTCGCGACCCTCGCCCGGGAGCGTGCGCTGACCCTCAACTCGCTGGTACAGGGCGCCTGGGCGGTCGTACTCGGCGGGCTGACCGGCCGCGACGACGTGGTGTTCGGGGCCACCGTCTCCGGGCGGCCGCCCGAACTGGCCGGGGTCGAGACGATGGTGGGCCTGTTCATCAACACCCTGCCCGTCCGGGTACGGCTGCGCCCCGACGAGCCGCTGGTGGACATGGTGCGCCGAGTCCAGGACGAGCAGACCCGGCTCCAGGCCCATCAGCAGATCGACCTCGCCGAGGTGCGGCGGCTCGCCGGAGCCGGTGAACTCTTCGACACCACGATGGTGTTCGAGAACTACCCCGTGGATCTCGCGGCCGGGAACGACAAGCCCGGCGGGGCCGGCGGCCTGACCGTCGTCGGCGCCCGCAACCGCGACGCCGCCCACTATCCGCTGGCGCTCGTCGCGGTCGGCCGCGGCGGCCGGCTGCGGCTGCGCCTGGACCACCAGCCCGATCTGATCCCCGAGGCGTCGGCCCGCGCCGTCCTGGACCGGGTGGCGCGCGTCCTCACCGCGGTCGCCACCGACCCGCCGCGGCCCGTCGGCCGGCTCGAACTGCTCTCCCGGGACGAACATCGGGCCGTGTCCGCGTACGGCCGCGGCGCGGACACCGACGTCCCGGACCTCAGCCTGCCGGAGGCGTTCCGCGCCCAGGCCGCCCGCACCCCGCACGCCATCGCCGTCCGCACCGGCGCCGACGCGCTCGACTACGCCGCGCTCGACGCCCGATCCGAAGCGGTGGCGCGCCGCCTGACCCGGCTCGGAGTGGCTTCGGAGACCCCGGTGGCGCTGCTCATGGAGCGCTCGGCGAACGTCGTCGTGTCCGCGCTGGGAGTCCTCAAGGCGGGCGGCGCGTACGTGCCGCTGCGCGAGCGCGACCCGGCCGACCGGCTGCGTCGGCTCACCGGCCTCGCCGGTGTCTCCCTGGTCCTGACCGACCGGGCGAACGCCGGCCGCGCCGCGGACCTGGGCCTCCCCTCGGTCGTCGTGGACGACGGCGCCGTGGAGCCCGATCCCGCGCCGGGGGAGCCGCTGCCGCGCGTCCACGCCGACCAGATCGCCTACATCTGCCACACCTCCGGCTCCACCGGAACCCCCAAGGGCGTCGCCGCCACCCACCGCCATGTGCTCGAACTCGCCCATGACCGCTCGTTCACCGGCGGCGCCCACACCCGGGTCCTGATCCACTCGCCGCACGCATTCGACGCCTCCACCTACGAGATGTGGGTGCCGCTGCTGGCCGGGGGCACCGCCGTCGTCGCCCCGCCCGGCGATCTCGACGCCGACCTGCTCGGCAAGCTGCTCGTCGAGCATGAGATCACCGGGATGTTCCTGACCACCGGTCTCTTCCAGCTCGTCGCCGACGAGGCGCCCGAACACTTCGCGGGCCTCCACGAGGTGTGGACCGGAGGGGAGGCGGTCCCCGCCGCGTCCGTCCGCCGGGTGATGCGCGCCTGCCCCGACACGACCGTCGTCGACGTGTACGGGCCCACCGAGACGACCACGTTCGCGGTGCGGCACCGGCTTCCCCGGGGGCAGGAGGTCCCCGCCTCCGTCCCCATCGGCGGCCCCCTGGACAACACCCGGCTGATGGTCCTGGACACGGGGCTGCGCCCGGTGCCGCCCGGCACCGCGGGCGAGCTGCACATCGCCGGAGCGGGCCTGGCACGCGGCTACTGGCGGCGCCCCGGGATCACCGCGGAACGCTTCGTCGCCGACCCGTACGGCCCGCCCGGCGCCCGCATGTACCGCACCGGCGACCTGGTGCGCTGGAACTCCGAGGGCGTCCTCGAATACCTCGGGCGCGCGGACGAACAGGTGAAGCTGCGCGGCTTCCGCATCGAGCTCGGCGAGATCGAGGCACGGCTGGGCGGCCACCCCGACGTCGCCCAGACCGTCGTCACCGTGCAGGAGCCGCGGCCCGGCGACAAACGCCTCGTGGCCCACCTGGTCGCCGAGCGCGGCACCACCCCCGCCCCGGAGGACCTGCGGGCGCACCTCGCCGCCGAACTCCCCGACTACATGGTGCCCGCCGCGTTCGTCGTCCTCGACGCGCTGCCGCTGACCGCCAACGGCAAGGTGGACCGCAAGGCCCTGCCCGCGCCCGACACCGGTCCCGCCGCCGCCACCGGAGCGCGCCGTGCCCCGCGCAGCCCCCAGGAGGAGATCCTGTGCGGCCTCTTCGCGGAGGTCCTCGGTCTGCCGTCGGTCGGCATCGACGACGACTTCTTCGACGCCGGCGGACACTCGCTGCTCGCCACCCGGCTCGTCGGGCGCGTCCGTTCGGTCTTCGGCGCCGAGCTGGCGGTGCGGCAGCTGTTCGACACGCCGACCGTGGCCGGGCTCGCCCGCGCCCTCGACACGGCCGGGTCGGCCCGGCCGGCGCTGCTGCCCGCCGAGCCGCGCCCCGAGCGCGTCCCCGCCTCCTTCGCCCAGCGCCGGCTGTGGTTCCTGCACCGCTTCGAGGGCCCCTCCCCGACGTACAACATCCCCTTCGCGCTGAGGCTCACCGGCGATCTGGACCGCACGGCGCTGCGGGACGCCCTCATGGACGTCGCGGAGCGCCACGAGTCGCTGCGCACGGTCTTCGCCGAGGACACCGAAGGCCCGTACCAGGTCGTGCTGGACGGCCCGGAAGCCAGGCCCGCGCTGACCGTCGTCCCCGACACAGCCCCGGATCGCCTGGAGCGGGAGATCGCCGCCGCCGCGGGGTACGCCTTCGAGCTGACCGATGAACTCCCGCTGCGCGTCTGGCTGTTCGAGACCGGTGAGCGGGAACACGTACTGCTGCTCCTGGTCCACCACATCGCGGGCGACGGCTGGTCGGTGCCGCTGCTCGCCCGCGACATCGTCTCCGCCTACGCCGCACGGCGCGACGGTGTCGCCCCCGCCTGGCGGCCGCTGCCCGTGAGCTACGCCGACTACAGCCTGTGGCAGCACGAGGTGCTCGGCTCCGAGGACGACGAGAACAGCCTGATCTCGCGTCAGCTCGGCTACTGGGAGCAGGCCCTGGCCGGACTGCCGGACGAACTCGCGCTGCCCGCCGACCGGCCGCGCCCCGCCACCTCCGCCCATCGCGGCGAACGCGTCCCCTACCAGGTGCCAGGACCGCTGTACGAGCGGATCCGCTCCCTGGCGCGTGCCACCAAGGCCAGCCCCTTCATGGTGGTCCAGGCCGCGGTCGCCGCGCTGCTCACCCGGCTCGGGGCGGGCACCGACATCCCGCTGGGCACCCCGGTGGCCGGCCGCACCGACGACGCCCTGGACGATCTCGTCGGCTTCTTCGTCAACACGCTGGTGCTGCGCACCGACACCTCGGGCAACCCCACCTTCCGTGAGCTGATCGCCCGCGTCCGGGACACGGACCTGGCGGCGTACGCCCATCAGGACCTGCCGTTCGAGCGGCTTGTGGAGGTGCTCAACCCCAAGCGCTCACAGTCCCGGCACCCGGTGTTCCAGACGATGCTCACCTTCAACAACACCGAGCGGCGGCAGGCGGCGGACGCGGCGGCCCCCGAGGACGGCGTGGGGGCACCGGGCCTCGCCGTCGAGCGACTGGACTCGGACACCGGTACCGCCAAATTCGATCTGCTGCTGTCCTTCGCCGAGCGGCACGCCCCCGACGGCAGTGTGGACGGGCTGAACGCGGGTCTCGAATTCAGCACCGACCTCTTCGAACGCGACACGGCGGAGCGGCTCGTCGCGCGGCTCCTGCGGCTGCTGACGGCCATGACCGCGAACCCGCAGGCGAGGCTCGGCGAGGTGCCGCTCCTCGACGAGGGCGAACGGGCCACGGTGCTGAGCGGCGGGCACGGCGCGGTCCGCCCCGCCCCGGACGTCTCACTGCCCGAGCGGTTCGAGGCGGCCGTCGCCCGCGGCCCGCACGGCGTGGCCGTGGAAACCACGGCCGGCGCGGTCGGCTACTCGGAGCTGAACGTGCGCGCCAACCGCCTCGCACGGCTGCTCATCGACCGCGGGGTGGGCCCCGAGGACCTCGTCGCGGTCGCCATGCCCCGGTCGGCCGACCTGGTCACCGCCCTCACGGCGGTTCTCAAGGCCGGCGCCGGGTATCTGCCCGTCGACCCCGAGTACCCGGCCGGACGCGTCGCGTTCATGCTCGAGGACGCCCGCCCCGCCCTCGTGCTGACCACCCGCGAACTGGCCGGGGCACTTCCGGAAGCGCTCGCCGGCCGTACGTTCGTGATCGACGACCGGCAGGCCGCCGAAGCGCTCGCCGCGTACCCCGCGACCGATGTCACCGACGACGAGCGCGTCAGGCCGCTCGACCCCGCGCACCCGGCGTACGTCATCTACACCTCGGGTTCGACCGGGCGCCCCAAGGGCGTGGTGATGCCCGCGGGCGCCCTCGCCAACCTCCTGGACTGGCACCAGGCGCAACTGCCGGGCGGACCGGGCACCCGGGTGGCCCAGTTCACCGCGGTCAGCTTCGACGTCTCCGTTCAGGAGATCCTCTCCGCCCTGCTGCACGGCAAGACCCTCGTGGTCTGCCCCGAGGACGTCCGCCGTGACCCGGCCCGCCTGGCGCGGTGGCTGCACGACACGGGCGTCCAGGAGCTGTACGCGCCCAACCTGGTCATCGACGCCGTATGCGAGGCCGCCACCGCCCAGGGGCTTCAACTGCCGCGCCTCACCGACCTGGTGCAGGCCGGTGAGGCGCTCACCCCGCACGGCGCCATCCGCACGTTCTGCGCCGACCGCCCCGGCCGGCGGCTGCACAACCACTACGGGCCCGCCGAGACCCATGTGGTGACGGCCTGCCCGCTCCCGGCGGATCCCGACACCTGGACGCCCGGCCCCGCCCCCATCGGGCGGCCCGTCGACAACACCGCCGTGCGGCTGCTCGACCCCTGGCTGAACCCGGTGCCGCCGGGCGCCCCCGGAGAGCTGTACATCACCGGAGCCGCCCTGGCCCGTGGCTACATCGCCCGCGCCGACCGCACCGCGGAGCGGTTCGTCGCCGATCCCTACGGTCCGCCGGGCGCCCGGATGTACCGCACCGGCGACCTCGCCCGGCTCACCCGCGCCGGACAGCTCACCTACC
The DNA here is from genome assembly GCF_024505145.1 of Streptomyces rugosispiralis. Lineage (GTDB taxonomy): Bacteria > Actinomycetota > Actinomycetes > Streptomycetales > Streptomycetaceae > Streptomyces > Streptomyces rugosispiralis. The sequence goes on from NZ_JANIAA010000002.1 coordinate 14,060, forward strand.
TGGGGCGCACCGACACCCAGGTCAAGGTCCGTGGGTTCCGCATCGAACCGGGTGAGATCGAGGCGGTCCTCACCGCCGCCCCGGAGGTGGCGCGGGCGGCCGTGGTGGTGCGGGAGGACCGGCCGGGGGACCGGCGCCTGGTCGGTTACGTGGTCGGGGCGCACGGCGGGGAGCCCGAGGCGCGCCGGTTGCGCGAACACGCCGCCCGGCACCTGCCCGACCATATGGTGCCCGCCGCGTTCGTCACCCTGGACGCGCTGCCCCTGACGCCCAACGGCAAGCTCGACCGGGCCGCGCTGCCGGCCCCCGAGTACCGGACCGGTACCGCCCCCGGTGTGCCGAGGACGCCCGAGGAGCGTGCGCTGTGCGCCCTGTTCGCCGAGGTCCTGGGCGTGGCGGAGGTCGGAACCGAAGACGAGTTCTTCGACCTCGGCGGTCACTCCTTCCTCGCCGCCCGGCTGGTCGGCCGGATCCGCGACGAGATGGGCGGCGACCTGCCGGTGCGCGCGGTCTTCGACGCACCCTCACCGGCCGCGCTCGCCCGCCTGCTGACGGGCGAGGCGGCCGCGGAGGACCGCGACTCGACGGGGACACTGCTGCCCCTGCGCGCCCGCGGTACGGCCGCGCCGCTGTTCTTCCTGCACCCGGGAGGCGGCTTCAGCTGGTGCTACTCGGGACTGGTCCGCCACCTCGGCGCCGAGGTACCGGTCTACGGCGTCCAGGCCCGCGGCCTCGACGGCGCCGGACCGCTCCCGGCGTCCATGGAGGAGATGGTCGAGGACTACGCCGCCCGGATCCGCTCCGTGCAGCCGCACGGCCCCTACCGGCTCGCCGGCTGGTCCTTCGGTGGGCTGACCGCGCAGGCCCTGGCGGTCCGGCTGCGAGCGGAGGGCGAGGAGGTCGGGATGCTCGCGGTGCTCGACTCCTATCCGCCGGGGGAGCACAGCGACCACTCGGAGCCGGTGGAGCACGAGGTCGTCGCGAACAATCTGCGGGCCATGGGGTTCACCTTCGACATGGCCGAGCTCATAGCAGACCAGGAGCGGGTTCTGCTGCGCTTCCGGGAGTTCCTGCAAGCGGGAAATCACCCCATGGCTCACCTCGACCACCTCGAGGCCCAGGACGTGCTGGCCCTCAAGGACGTCTACGTGAACAATGTCCGAATCATGCGGTCTTACGTGCCCCAGTTCTTCGACGGGGACATGCTTTTCGTGTCCGCGGACCGGAAACCCGCCGAGCGGGAAACCCTGCTGAATGTCAACTTGTGGCAACCCCTGATAGGCGGGTCGATCGAGATCTGCCCCGTAGACTCGAATCACGGAGATCTGATGACCGACGCCCGCCACGCGGCCGTTATCGGACGCTTTCTCGCCGACCGGCTGTGAGCCGTGAATGTACGTCAAGCGCAAGAGAAGAATTCTTCGAGAAGGAGCGATCTCATGAGCACCAACCCCTTCGAGGACCCCGAGGGCACCTATCTCGTGCTCGTCAACGATGAGGGGCAGCACTCTTTGTGGCCGGCGTTCGTCGAGGTTCCACAGGGTTGGCGCACGGTCCTGGCCGACGCCACGCGGGACGCGGCGCTTGAATACGTGAACGGCAACTGGACCGATATGCGCCCCACGAGCCTGATCAAGGCCATGGAAGGCGCCGACGCGGCCTGAGCCGCTCCACCGGCGCACCCGCTGTACCGCCGTGTGGCCCGCCCCGCCGGGACGCCTCCGACGCGTCGTACCCGACGGGCGGGCCACACCCATGCCCGCGTACCCGGAAGACCAAGGAGAAGGGAGGAGCGAGATGCCGGTCATTCATGTCAACGGAATACAGCTCCACTACGAGGAAGCCGGCGAGGGCGAGCCGGTCGTGATGATCCAGGGGACCGGCGCCGGCCGCACCGTGTGGCAACTGCACCAGGTGCCCGCCCTCACCGCCGTCGGATTCCGCGTGATCACCCTCGACAACCGGGGGATACCGCCGACCTCGGGATGGACCGAGGGGTTCACCCTCCAGGACATGGTCGGCGATGTGGCGGGGCTCATCGAGCACCTCGGGATCGGTCCCTGCCGGGTCGTCGGCACGTCCCTGGGCGCCTTCGTCACCCAGGAGCTCGTGCTGGCCCGGCCCGATCTCGTGCGCCAGGCCGTCCTCATCGCCACCCGGGGCCGCACCGATGTGCTGCGGGCCGCCATCACGCGCGCCGAGATCGAGCTGTACGACTCCGAGGTGGAACTCCCGGTCCGGTACGCCGCCGTGGTACGGGCCCTGAAGTCGCTGTCCCCGCGCACCCTCGACGACGGCGCGGCCATGGCGGACTGGCTCGACCTGTTCGAGCTCTCGCCCGCGGGCGGCCCCGGACACCGGGCGCAGATGGAGTTGAGCACGCTGGACGACCGGCTCGAGGCATACCGGGGCATCCGGGTCCCCTGTCAGGTCATCGCCTTCGCGGACGACCTGATCACCCCTCCGCACCTGGCGCGCGAGGTCGCCGACGCCATCCCGGGAGCCGCGTACGAACTCATCGAGGGCTGCGGGCACTACGGCTATCTGGAGGACCCCACGGCGGTGAACAAGGCGATGGTGGAGTTCCTCACCGGGACGGCCGCCCACTGACGGCCATGGGAAGCCGGACGGCACGGGAACGAGGAGAGGGGGGAGGCGCCCGACCGGGGGTATCGGGACGGCCCTCCCCCCTCGTCAAAGGGGCAGCTCGGCCACTACCGCCGCGGGTGGCCGGGCGACGCGCTGGACGCCTCGTCCCGGCCCGTCTCCGGCGCGGGGGACCGTGGGTACGAGGCCGCCGGCACATCGGCGCCGCCGCCGGCCGGAGCCGACACGGAGGAGAGCCGCCGACCGGTCCCGGACACGCCGCCGGGCCACCAGTTCCACGGGCCGAGTACCGTCATCAGCGCCGGCAGCACGAAGATCCGGATGACCACGGCATCCAGCGTGATCGCCGCCGCGAGTCCCACGCCCAACTGCTTGAACTCGACCGCGTTGAGCGTGCCGAAGATCGAGAACACGGCCACCATGACGATCGCGGCACTGGTCACGACGCCCGCCGAGCGAACGATGCCCTCCCGTACCGAGTCCCTCACGGACGCGCCGTCCAAGGCCATCTCCCGGATCCGGCTGACCACGAACACGTGATAGTCCATGGACAGCCCGAAGAGCACCACGAACAGGAACAGCGGAAGCCAGGACACCACCGTGCCCGAGCTGTCGAAGTCGAGCAGACCCTCCGCCCAGGTGTGCTGGAAGACGGCCACCAGGACACCGAACGAGGCCGCCGCGGAGAGCAGGTTCAACAGCACCGCGGACAGTGCCACGGCCAGAGAGCGAAAGATCACCGCCATGGTGCCGAAGGTCAGCAGCAGCACGAAGCCCACCACCCAGGGCATGCGCTCCTCCAGATGGGCCGTGAAGTCGGCGCCCTGGGCGACCGCGCCGCCGACCGCGCCCTCGGCGTCCGGGACCTCGTCCAGCGCCTGGGGCACCCAGCCGCGCAGCACCTTCATCGACTCGGTGGCCTTGGGGTTCTTCGGCGGGTACGGCGTGCCCACATCGACGGTGTGCACCCGGCGGTCCGCGGACTCGCGGATCGTCGGCGTCTGGTCATGGGCGAACAGGCTGTTTCCCTCGGTACGGGCGATCAGCCCCCGCAGCGCCGCCTCGACCCGGCCGGCCTCGTCGGCGGGAGCCCGTACCGCCACCTTGTGCACGGTTCCCTCGCTCGGGAAGGCATCGGTGAGCCGGTCCGTCGCCCGCACGATCGGGATGTCCCGCGACAGGTCGTCCTGGCCGGGCTGCTTGAGCTTCATGTCCAGGGCGGGCAGGGCGAGCAGCAGCAGCGCGCCGATGGACACCACCAGCGTGAGAGCCGGTTTGAGCAGCGCCGGGCGCAGCAGCACCGGCCACATCCGCGACTCGCCGGAACGCATCGTGAGCCGCCACAGGAACGGCACCCGGGGACGGTCCAGCCAGCGGCCCAGCTTGGCGAGGAGGGCGGGCAGCACGGTCACCGAGCCGAGGACCGCGACCGCCACGACGATGATGGAACCGGTGGCCAGGGAGGCGAAGGTGGCCTCCTGGGCCAGGTACAGCCCGGCCATCGCCACGATCACGGTGGTGCCCGACACCACGACCGTGTGCCCCGAGGTCTCCGCGGCGATCTCGATGGCATCGATGTGGGACTTGCCCTTACGGCGCTCCTCCCGCTCCCGCTTGAGATAGAAGAGGGAGTAGTCGACGCCGACGGCCATGCCCATGAGCAGGATGACGTTGCTCACCGCGCTGGTCTCCGGCAGCACGTGTGAGGCCAGGGACGACAGGCCCATCGCGCAGACCACACAGGACAGCGCGAGCAGCACGGGCACTCCGGCGGCGATGATCGCGCCGAAGACCACCAGCAGGATCAGCAGGGTCAGCGGAACGCTGATCAGCTCGGCTCTCCGGAAATCCTCGCCGATGGTGTCCGACATGCCCTTCACCGTGGAGCCGTCGCCCACCTGCTCGATCTTGAGCCCGTCATCGGCGCGATCGGCCTCGGCGCTCACGTCCAGCAGCGGACGGACCCGGTTCATGGCGTCGTCCTCGTCACCGGTCATGGTCACCGGAACCAGCAGGGCCTTGCCGTTCGGTGCGGGGACCGGCTCACCGACGCTCCGCACCTCGGGCAGTGCCTTCATCCGGTCGGTGATGTCCCGGGCCGCGCGCTGCGCTGCCCGCCGGTCCAGCTTCCCGCCCGAATCGGCGGTGATGAGCACGTTCTCCTCGGGCCGCTCGGTGAAGTCCCCCGAAGAAACGATCTTGCCCGCTCGGCCCGACTCCCGGACGCCGGACTCCTCGGAATCGAGCTTGTTCGAACCGGCGGCGCCGCCGAGGAAGAGGCACAGCGCGACGAACACGACCCACAGTCCGATCGCCGACCACGGGTGCGTGGCGCTCCATCGAGCAACCCGTAACGTCGCCGGTTTCTTTCGCACCGTCTCTATCCTCCCAATGTCGCCGAACCGCCGGGGCAGCTGACAGGTTTATGACGGTGAAAGGTTAGTTCCGTGGCCCGGACGTCGATACGGGGTAAACCGCCTCGGTAGTCGGTGTTTCCCGCAACTGTCACCCTGCGGTTCTCCGCAGGGTGACAGTTGCGGGAAACCGTACTCGCCCAGGCGAGAACTTGACCGGAGGAAACCGCGGCCATTAGTTTAATATTCCGGTTCGTCCTTTCCGGTGGATCGAAAAATCCATTGGCAAGTAAATGCCGCACCATTATGCGAATCAAGGGGAATCAATGGAAACCACGGTCCTCACTCGGCAACATGTTGCCAAGATCGTCCAGGAGAAGGGATTAGACCTTTTCATGGACCGGATGATCGACCGGCTCGACGAGGCGTTCCGTGAGGAAAGCAGGCGGGGCGTCACCCCGGCGCGGGACGGATTCCTGCGCGGTCCGGGGAACACGGCCATCCTCGAATGGATGCCGCACCACCAGCCCGGCGACTCGATCACCATCAAGACCGTGGCGTACACCCCCACGAATCCGTCCACCCATCAGCTGCCCACCATCGTGGGCACGGTGGCTCGCTACGACGACGTGACCGGCCGTCTGCTGGCCATCGGCGACGGCATCCTGCCCACCGCGGTCCGCACCGGCGCCGCCTCCGCCATCGCGAGCCGTCTGCTGGCCCGCCCCGACAGCCGGGTCCTCGGCCTGGTGGGCGCCGGCGCCCAGGCGGTGACCCAGACCCACGCCCTGAGCCGGGTCTTCCCGCTGGACCGGGTCCTCGTCCACGACATCGAGCCCGCTCACGCCCGGTCCTTCGCCGAGCGCGTGGAGTTCCTCGGAATCGACGTGGAGGTGGCACCGGTCACGGAGATCGAGGCGGCATCGGACATCATCTGCACCGTCACCTCGGTCGGGGTCGGGGACGGCCCGGTCCTCGAGGGCGAGCGGCTGCGCCCGCACGTCCACATCAACGCCATAGGCGCCGATCTGATCGGCAAGTACGAGGTGCCGCGGTCCGTGCTGAAGTCCGCCTTCGTCATCCCGGACCACCGCGGGCAGGCGCTGCGCGAGGGCGAGTGCCAGCAGCTCGACGCCGGTGACCTGGGCCCGGAGCTGCCCGTGCTGTGCGCCGACCCGGCGCTCGCCGAGGCGCGGCGGGACGGGCTGACCGTCTTCGACTCCACCGGATTCGCCCTGGAGGATCACGTCGCCTTCGACGTGCTCCTCGAACTCGCGGAGGAAGCCGGCATCGGCGACCGGGTGCAGCTGGAACACCTGCCGGAGGACGCGCTCAACCCGTACTCCTTCCAGTGACGGAACCGGGCCGTGCCCGCCCGGACACCACCGGGCCGTGGCCGGCCCGGTGGTGTGCCAGGCGCCGAGAGGTGCCCGACGGTGTGTGGGACGACGTCGTCGGGCACCTCGGCATGCGTGCCGCCGTCGGCCGTGCGCCGCTCAGGACTCCAGATACCGCAGGACCGCCAGGATCCGCCGGCTGTAACCGGCGGTGTGCGACAGCTTGAGCTTGTCGAAGATCGTGTTGAGGTTCTTCTCCACCGAGCTCAGCGAGATGTGCAGCTTCTGCGCGATGGCCGTGTTGGTGTGACCCTGCGCCAGGGTCTCCAGGACGCTTCGCTCGCGCGGGGTGAGCTGGGCGAGCGGGTCACCGTGCGTGGTACGGATGACCAACTGGCGCACGACCTCCGGGTCGATGGCCGCGCCGCCAGCGTGAATTCGCTCCAGCGCGTCCAGGAACTCCTCGACCTGGGCGACGCGGTCCTTCAGCAGGTACCCCACCCGCTCCGCGTTGGCGGCCAGCAGCTGGGCCGCGTAGTTGCGCTCCACATGCTGTGACAGCACGAGCAGGCTGATCTGGGGCCAGCGCTTGCGGATCTCCAACGCGGCCCGCAACCCGTCGTCGGTGTGGGTCGGCGGCATCCGGATGTCGACGACGACCATGTCGGGCGTCTGCTCCTCGACCTCCTTCATGAGGGACACCGCGTCGCCCACCGCCGCGACGACCTCATGGCCCTCCTCGACGAGCAGGCGTACCAGTCCCTCCCGTAGCAAGGTCGAGTCCTCGGCGAGGATCACGCGCATGGAAGCTCCGCGGTAATGGTCGTGGGTCCCCCGAGGGGGCTGTCGATGTGCAGCAGACCGTCGAGCGCGCCCACCCGGCTGCGCAGCCCGGTGAGGCCGCTCCCCGATGGGTCCGCCCCGCCGGTGCCATTGTCCTCCACCCGCACCACGAGCACCGTTCCGTACCACGCGAGCCGGATGGAAATCGCCGTGGCACCGGAGTGCTTGGCGGCGTTGGTGACGCACTCCGACACCACGAAGTACGCGGCGGTCTCCACCGTCTGCGGCACCGCACGGTCGACCTCGAAGTCCATGCGGATGGGAATGGAGCACCGCTCGGAGACCCCGCTGAGTGCTTCCCGCAGCCCCAGGCTGTCCAAGGCGGACGGATAGATCCGCCAGGTCGCCTCGCGGAGTTCGGTGATGACCTCCTGGGACTCCTGGTGCGCCTGCTGCAGCAAGGCGTCCACCTGCTCGGGGTTGCGGCCACGGCTGCGGCGCGCCCGGCCGAGCAGCATGGCGAGTGCCACCAGGCGCTGCTGGATGCCGTCGTGGAGATCGCGCTCGATGCGGCGGCGCTCGGCGTCGACGGCCTGGACGACCGCGGCCCGGCTGGTGGCCAGTTCATCGATGCGCTGTCGCAGAAACTCCTGCTCGGACGGTCCGAAGCACTCGCGGGCCAGTTTGGCGTCCAGTGCCGCGAGGGAGTAGATGCCCTGCACGTCGAGGAACAGCAGCACTCCGCCGAGCAGCGCCTGGGTGAGGAGTTCCTGGAGGTCGAGGTGGCCTTGGAGCAACCGCACGGCCAGTACGGCGGCGAGGATCACGCCGAACCCCAGCAGACCCACGACGATGGTGCACAGCAGCCCCGTGTAGCTGCGGGTCGCCAGGTAGCGCAGGACCTTCTGGTCCGAGGACTTGTAGTGCTCGGGGAAACGATCGCCGAAGAAGACGAAGCGGCGCACCCGGTCCAGCGCCGCGACCCGATGGGCCCCGGAGGCGAGCGCGGCCAGGGCGCGGGGCCGGGTGCGCGGCCACAGCAGGAAGGCCGCCAAGGCCGTGCCGACGATCAGCAAGTAGAGGAATCCGAGCATGGCCGTACAGCAGCCGAGCAGTGCTCCCGGAATCTTGCGCGGCCACGAGGGTTCCGCCGCCCCCCTGCCGTCGTTCTCACCGGGTGAGCCGAGAAACAGGTGATGAGTGGCGATATTTGTCGAATCCCCCTGCACGGGGGCAGAGCCTAGCCCGGCCGCACACCCCGGGCAAGATCGCCCGAGCTGTGGCGCGAGCAGAGCGGAGGGGCCGGGGCGCGCGTCGTGGCTCATGAAGCGTGGTGCCGCCGGTCGCGCCCGCGGAACCGCATGACCACATAGACCGCTATGGCCACCAGAACCGCGACCAGGACCACCTTGGAAAGCACACCGACGTAGGTTTCCACCTCGTCCCACTGATCGCCCAGCCAGTAACCGGCCATCACCAGCACCGTGTTCCAGACCAGACTGCCCAGCGTGGTCAGCAGGGCGAAGACCGGCAGCGGCATGCGCTCGACCCCGGCCGGAATGGAGATGAGGCTACGGAAGATCGGCACCATGCGGCCGATGAACACCGCCTTGGTGCCGTGCCGCTCGAACCATTGCTCCGTACGGTCCAGATCGGACGTCTTCACCAGCGGCAGCTTCGCCCAGATGGCGTGCATGCGCCGACGGCCGACGAGCATGCCGATCCAGTACAGCACCAGCGCGCCCACCACCGAGCCGAGCGTCGTCCAGAACAGCGCCGACGCCAGGCTGATCACACCCTGCCCCGCCGCGAATCCGGTCAGGGGCAGGATCACCTCACTGGGCAGCGGCGGGAAGAGGTTCTCCAGCGCGATGGCCAGACCGGCTCCCGGCCCGCCCATCGCGTCCACGAGATCCGCGGCCCAGCCGGCGATGCCGTCCGAGGGCTCCTGGGGCAGAGCCAGGGTCATCAAGTGCATGCGTGGTCTCCAACATGGCGGTCCGGCGCCGGGGCGCCTCCCGCCCCGGCCCTTGCCAATCTAGAAACCGCGGACCAGCGAGAACATGAGGATTGCCGCCCGACCCGGTGGTGTTCTCCGCAACGCTGACCCTGCGGGAAACCGCGGATCAGCCGGGTGCCGGGCCGCCCGGGCACACCATGAGGACGCGAGATCCCTGGCGCGGAGCAGCCGACGAGCGATCGGAACATGGACCGGAACCCATTGTGCGGTCAGTCGGGGAATTGCGTCGTGCGGATGGTCCCCGAACGTCAGGCCGGACAGCGTATGGCGAAAAAGTGCTCACGACATCGCTCTGCCTCAATGGTAATTTTCAAGGCGCAGCGCATGGTACCCGAGAAATGATTTTGGATCAGCATTCAAGGTGGGCGCTGTCAGCGGCCCCGTCGTGTAGCACCGGGGGGATACAGCTCCGACGATCAAGAATGCCCGCCTGCATTCGATCCTCCACACTCGACAAGGAAAGCGGACACAGATGAAAAATCACGTCAAGGCCGCGGGGCTGATCGCAGCGGCTGTGGCCGCGACCGGTGGCACGGTCCTCTCGGCGCCAGCCGCCTCGGCAGCCTCGTCGAGCCCGGCGTCGGTGGCTCCGCAGGTGTCGCCCTCGACGACGCCGTTACCGCCGACGGCGAGATCGGCGGCATTCGGCAAGTTTCTCGTGAACAACAACAGCGGCAAGTGCCTCAGTCCGGCCGGCGGTGGTGTCGACAACAACGTTTTCACTGTCATCTACGACTGCGACACCCACCCGTCGCGCAGCTGGTATCTCGTGGACAAGGGAAATTCCCTCTACCAGATCCTGAACCTCAACAGCGGTAAGTGCCTCGCTCCTGCCGGAGGAGCCGGCAGCAACAACACCCAGACCGTCATCTACACCTGCGACAATGATCCGTCGCGACTCTGGTACTTCACCGATAAGGGAAATTTTAATTACCAGATTGTGAACTACAGCAGCGGCAAGTGCCTCACCCCGGCAGGCGGAGGTGTTCTGAACAACACGCCCACCGTCATCTACAACTGTGACGCCGACCCGTCGCGTGTCTGGTCTCTCGCCGCGCAATAGCGGCTCCGGTCGTCGATCACGAAGGCGATGAACAGCGCGGAGGCAGCGAGGACGGGGCGTCCCCCTCGCGGACCTTGTCCGCCAGACCGGCGACTTCCCGGAGATCGCCGTCGCGACGCCGCGGACCACTCTGAAGGTGCTCAGGACTTGGCCGCGCCCGGGACCGCGTCGAGCAGCGCACGGGTGTAGGCGTGCCGCGGGCGCTCGTAGAGGTCCGCGGCGGCACCGTGTTCCACGATGCCGCCGCGGTACAACACCGCGACCTCGTCACTGACATGCCTGACGACGGCGAGGTTGTGCGAGATGAACACCATGGTCAGGCCGAGTTCTCGGCGCAGCCCCGCGATGAGGTTGAGAATCTCCGCCTGGAGATCCTCGAATCGCTGATCCGCGGGTGATCCGCCGTCCGCCGCGGCGCCATCCGGTTTGGAACACAGCTCCGTATTAGACAATCGTGATCCCACTTCCCGGGCTCATGCGCGTCGCGGGGTTCCGAAGCGCACGGCGACCCCGGGGGAGTAGAGCACACTCACCGGCGGGCCCGGCATGGGCGGCAGGCCCGCGGTGGTGAGCAGGCCGTCGTCGAGTTCGAGCAGCTCGGCCCGGTGCAGCGGCCACGGTGCGTGGTCGTTCGGCAGGTGCACCGTACGGCCGTGCCAGGAGACATGCAGACCCCACCGGGCGGTCAGGAAGCGTTCCAGCCGTGTGGGCTCCGCGATGGCCCCGCCTATCCTCACCACGGCCCGGCTCCTGCGACCCCGGGCCGCCGGGCGCCGTCGCAGGCCGCAGCTATAGGTGATCACATCGCTCTCGCGGCACAGCCGCATCGCGGACCACCGATAGGGCAGCCGGACGGTGAGTCGGCCCACCAGCACGGGAAGCAGCCGGGCCGCGTCGAGGGACCGGAACACCACACCGCGCCGGCCCTGCCCGTCCACCGAGTACAGCCGCACGTTGGTCTCGCAGAACGTGCCCAGATACCGCAGGCCGGGCCCCGGCCCGAAGCCCACACCGCGCATCCGGAACGGCACCAGCCCGACATAGGTGACACCGTCGAGGGTGTCCGGGCGCGTACCGGCGGGCAGCAGCGGGGCCACGTGTTCCGGCTCCACCGGCCAGTGCAGGAACGTGAGTTCATCCCAGCGCTGGACCAGTGTCGGCCGTCGCACGGGCCGTGGCGTGGACAGGGTGATCGGCTCGATCTCCATGGCCGTCGTCCTAGCACAGGAGCGCGGGCCACCCGTCAGGCGGGTCCCGGTTCTCCCGGGCGGGGGACCGGCTCGGAGAACTCGGCGCGCACCGCCTCCGTGTGCGCGCCGAGCCCCGGCACCGGCCGCATCGGCGCCCTGCGGCCCGCCACCTCCACCGGCGGCAGCAGCCCGCGCAGCGGCCCGACCGGGGAGCCGAACTCGCCCCAGCGGTCGCGGGCCTCGAACTGGGGGTGGGCGGCGAACTCCGCGAGGTCGCGCAGCCGGGCGTTGGCGATACCCGCCCCGTCCAGCAGCGCGATCAGCCCCTCGGCCGTGTGGTCCGCGAAGCACCCCTCCAACTCGGCCGTCAGCTCCTCGTCATGGGTGCGGCGCAGCGGATTGTCCGCGAAGCGCGGATCGCGGACCAGCGCAGGGCGCCTGAGCACCCGCTCGCACAGCGCCACCCATTCACGGTCGCTCTGCACGCTCAGGAACACCTGACCGCCGTCCCCGCAGCGGTAGGCGCCGTACGGCGAGATGGACGGATGGCGGGCGCCGCTGCGGACGACCCCGGCACCGCCGTACGCCTGGGCGAAGAAGGGGTGGCCCATCCACTCGCCCAGCGCGTCCAGCAGGCTCACGCTCAGATCGGTCCCCGCACCGGTGCGCTCCCGCTCGTACAGCGCGGTGAGAATGCCGGTGTACGCGTACATCCCGCCCGCGATATCGGCGATCGAGATCCCGGGACGGGCCGGGGCCTCCGGGCTGCCGGTGATCGACAGCAGCCCCGCCTCGCACTGGATGAGCAGGTCGTACGCCTTCTTCTCGCGGTACGGGCCGCTGTCCCCGTACCCGGAGATCGCGCAGGTGATCAGGCGGGGGTGGGCGGCTCGCAGCGTCTCCGCCCCCAGGCCCAGCCGGTCCACCGCGCCGGGCGCCAGATTGTGCACGAAGACATCGGCACGGGCGAGCATCGCCCCGAGCAGCGCCCGGTCGGCGTCGTCCTTGACGTCGAGGACGACGCTCTCCTTGCCGCGGTTGACCCAGACGAAATAGGCCGACGCGCCCTTGACCTCGCGGTCGTACTCGCGGGCGAAGTCCCCGCGCCCCGGCCGCTCCACCTTGATGACCCTGGCCCCCAGATCGGCGAGCTGACGGGTGGCGAACGGGGCGGCGACGGCCTGCTCCAGGGCGACGACGGTGATGCCTTCCAGGGGCTGTGCGGGCACGGGCGGCTCCTTCGGTGCGGGTAGTCCCTGTCTACCCCGCGCCCGGGGGAGGCGATCCCGTGCCGGGCGGCGGTCGAACGCCGCCCGGCACGTCCGGCTCAGCCCAGCAGCCTGCGTAGATAGGCGATCTGCTCGGCCTGCTGATGGGTGCCGCCGCCCTCGTGGCCGTTGAAGGACCACACCTTGAGGTCCTTCTCACCGGCGTAGTGGTGATAGGCGGCGAAGCCGCAGGAGGTCGGGGTGGTCTCATCGCGCAGGGCGGTCGAGAACAGCGCCGGAGCGTTGGCGCGGACCGCGAAGTTGAGCCCGTCGAAGTGGTCGAGCGTGGCGAACACCCGCTCGGCCAGCTCGCGCTGTGTGGCGCAGAACCGGGCCAGTTCACCATACGGTTCCGCGTCGGTGATCTCGACCGCGCGCCGGATGTGCGTCATGAACGGCACATCCACCAGCGCCGCCGTCAGGTCCGGCACCAGCCCGGCCGCCGCCAGCGCCAGCGCACCGCCCTGGCTGCCCCCGCTGACCACGATCCGCGCGGGATCCACCAGCGGATGCTCACGGGCGGCCTCCACCGCGCGCACCGCGTCCGTGTACAGCCGCCGGTAGTAGTAGTCGTCCGGGGACAGGACGCCCTGGGTCATCTTGCCCGGTGTCTCGGGCCCGGTGCCGCCGACCGGATCGGGGGTGACGCCGGGGGAGTGCTGGACCCAGCCCTGGCCCCGGCTGTCCATCACGAAGACCGCGTAGCCCACCGACGGCCACAGCAGCCAGTTGTGCGGGAGCCCCCGGCCGCCGCTGTAGCCGAGGTACTGCACCACGCACGGCAGCGGGCCCGCCACGTCCCGCGGGGCCAGCAGCCAGCCGCGTATCCGGTGCCCGCCGAAGCCGGAGAACTCCACGTCGTAGGTGTGCACACGGGTCAGTCCGGTGTCCTCCTCGGTGAACACCGCGTTCAGCTCGCGGGTGCGGGCCCCGGCGAGGGTCCGCTTCCAGAAGGCGTCGAAGCCGTCCGGCTCGGGCAGCGGGGGCTGGTAGGTGCGCAGCTGCTCCAGGGGCAGGTCGATGAACACGTGGGCAGACCTCCGTAGCGATCGGTGCGGTGAAGGTGTGGTGCGGTCGGGGGGCGATTGAGGAGTCGGGGGTCAGGGGTGGCGGAGGGGTCAGGGGCGATGGAGAGGCCAGGGGTGGTGGAGAGGCCAGGGGATACGGGCTCGTCCGGTCATCCGTGCAGCGTTCGACTGCTCGGTCATGAGGGGGCGCGGAGTGGCGGAGCGGTACTGGACCGGACCATGAGCCGGGTGGACAGCTCGGTCCGGATGGCCTCCGGCACCTCGCCGGTCATCAGCCGCAGCAGCGTGCGCAGCGCCACGCCCGCCATCTCCGACAACGGCTGACGGACCGTCGTCAGCGCGGGCGTGATCCAGCGGGCCTGCGGCAGATCGTCGAAGCCCACGACGCTGATGTCCCGCGGCACCCTCAGACCCCGTCCCCTGACCGCCTGGTACACACCCGGCACCATCTGATCGGAGCAGACGAAGACGGCCGTGGGCGGCTCGGGCAGATCCAGCAGCTCACCCATCCGGTGGCGCGCCCCGGCCTCGCTGATCTCGCCGTAGCGCACATACGCGGACGGCACCGGCAACCCGGAGGCCGCCATCGCCGAACGGTACCCGGCGACCCGGCCACCGTCGCGCACCGCCCGCCCCAGGCCGCCGATCACCGCGATCCGGCGGTGCCCAAGACCGATGAGGTGCTCGGTCGCGGCCATCCCGCCCTGCCAGTTGGCGGCCGCCACGGACGGCACCCCGGGCGGCGGGTCGCTCGCGGGGTCGATCAGCACAAACGGGATCCGGTGCTCCGCGAGCCAGGAGTACTGGGCGGGGGCGAGCTCCATGAGGTGGAACAGCACACCCGTGCTGCCCCGGGCGTACAGCTTCTCCGGCCAGCCGCACTCGAGCCGGCCGCCCCGACTTCGGGTGGCCGCGGCCGAGACCACCACCTCGAGGCCCGCCTCGTGCGCGGCCTCCGCGGCGCCGTGCAGCACCGCCCCGGACCAGGCGCTGTCGAGTGAGCGCACCACCAGGTCGACGATCGCGGTCGGCTTGGGCGCCTCGCAGCGCGGCCTGCGGATGTACCCCAGGCGGTCCAGGACCTCGGTGACCCGGCGGCGGGTCTCGGGGGCCACGTCCTCCCGGCCGTTGACCACCTTCGACGCGGTCGGCACCGACACACCCGCCTCACGGGCGACGACCGCCAGTGTGGGCCCCGTCGATCCCGAGGAACGAGCCATTGAGACTCCCTTCCCTAACCGCCCACGTGGAACCCCTGACCGGGCAGCAATCGGTTACCAACCCTAGAGGCCGCCTCAAGCCGCCGGGAAGACCCCGGTCGTCGAGGCGGGAGGCCCGCGACTCCTTGTCGCCGCCGCCCGCCGAAAGGTTGCCCGCTGTTCGTGCGGTCCCGGGAGCGGCCGACGCATCGACCACGCGGACCTCGCGCATCGACCACGCGGACCCCCGCCCCCACACAGCTCAGCGGTCGATCCGCGCTCCGTGCGGGCCCGTGTCCGGCACCTCCCCGACCCGTGCCGCGGCCGGGTTGAGCACCCGGGTGAGAAAGGCCCGGGTACGGGGGTGGACCGGATCGGACACCACCTGCTCCGGTCCGCCCTCCTCCACGATCACCCCGTCGTCCATGAACACGACCCGGTCGGCGACCTCCCGCGCGAAGCTCATCTCATGGGTGACGACCAGCATCGTCATCCCTTCGTCGGCCAGGGCGCGCATCACCGCGAGCACATCGCCGACCAGCTCCGGATCGAGCGCCGACGTCGGCTCGTCGAAGAGCATCAGCTCCGGGTCCATCGACAGCGCCCGGGCGATGGCCACCCGCTGCTGCTGGCCGCCCGACAACTGCGCCGGATAGGCCGACTCCTTGTCGCTCAGGCCGACCCGCCGCAGGGTCTCCCGACCGATCCGTGCCGCCTCCGCCTTGTCGCGGCGCAGCACCCGCCGCTGGGCGATGGTGAGGTTCTCCAGGGCCGTCAGATGCGGGAAGAGATTGAACGCCTGGAACACCATGCCGATCCGCCGCCGCACCCGGTCGATGTCCACATCCGGGTCGGTGACCTCGGTCCCCGCCACGGTGACCGAGCCCGAGGTCGGCTCCTCCAGGAGGTTCACACAGCGCAGCAGCGTCGACTTGCCGGATCCCGACGGGCCGATGACGCACACCACCTCGCCCCGCCGGACGGTGAGATCGATGCCCTTGAGCACCTCCAGCTCGCCGAAGGACTTGTGCAGCCCCGCCACCCGGATGGCGATGCCGTCCGCCTCGCCGGTCCCCTCCGCCTCCGTCGTCTCCTTCACCTCGGTCACCTCGCCTTCGCCGAACGGGCCTCGAGCCGCCGTACCAAGTGGCCGAGCGGTACGGTGATGATCAGGTAGCACACCCCGGCGACCAGGATCGGGGTGAGGCTGCGATTCTGGTTCAGCGCGTCCCGGCCGAACTTGGACAGCTCGTACTGGTCCAGGGAGAGCCCCAGCAGATAGACCAGGGACGAGTCCTTGGTCAGCAGCACCAGTTCATTGGTGAGCGGCGGCAGGACGATCCGGAACGCCTGCGGGATGATGATCGAGGCCATCGCCCGGCTGTGGGACATGCCCAGCGAACGCGCCGCCTCCATCTGCCCCTTGGGCACCGCCTGGATGCCCGCCCGCATCGTCTCCGCGATATAGGCGGCGCCGACGAGCCCCAGCGCCAGCATGACCGTGACATACCGGTCCAGCGCCACCTGGAAGGCGAGCGGCACCCCGAAGCCGAGCGCGATGAACACCAGCAGCGCGGGCACCCCGCGGAAGAACTCGATGTAGGCCACCGCCAGCCAGCGGTACGGCGGCACCTGCGAGAGCCGCATCAGCGCCAGCACCACCCCGAGGACCAGGCCGAAGCCGAAGCCGAGCAGGGTGTAGACGACGGTGTTGACCAGGGCGGTGGTGATGATGTCGGGAAACAGGGACCGGGCGACCTCGGCGTCGAAGAACGCGCGCCGCAGTTCACCCCAGTCGGCGGCCAGGACGATGGCGAGCAGCACGGCGATCAGCACGGCGTACTGCACCGCCCGTATCGCCCGCGCCCGCTGCCTGCGGGGCATTGCCATAAGTGTGCGGACTCCTCAGCTTCGATGGCCGTCGGCGGGCGTCACTTCTTGGGCGTGGTGCCGAACCACTTCTTGTAGATGCGGTCGTAGGAGCCGTCCGCCCGGGCGTCCTTCAGCACCGCGTTGATCTTCTTGCGCAGTGCGTCATTGCCGGTCCGCACGGCGATGCCGTACTGCTCGCCGGTGTCGAACTCGGCCGTCACCGCGGTGTCGGGGTTGTCCTTGACGTAGTCGTAGAGCACACCGTTGTCGTTGATGCCCGCGTCGGTCTGCCCGGTCTTGACGGCGGTCAGCAGCAGCGCGAGGTCCTCGAACTGGACCAGCTTCGCGCCCTTGGCGTGCTTCTGGGCGTAGGCCTCACCGGTGGTCCCCTGCTGGACCGCGAGCTTCTTGCCCTTGAGGTCGGCGAGGGACTTGAAAGACTTGCCCTTGGCGGTCAGCAGTGCCTGTGTGGCCTCGAAATAGGGGGCGGAGAAGTCCAGGTTCTTCTCGCGCACGTCGGTGATGGTCATCCCGGCGGCGGCCACGTCGCACTGGTTGGTGTTGAGGTCCTCCCCGGACTGGATGCCCTCGAAGGGCGTGTCCACGATCTCCTGCTTCACCTGGAGCGCGGAGGCCACGAGATCGACGATGTCCACGTCGAAGCCGACGATCTTCTTGCCCTGCTTGGACTGGAAGGGCGGATAGGGCAGATGGGTGCAGGTCGTGAGCTTCCCGGAGTTCACCAGGCTGATGTCCTTGCCGCCGGACCCCGACGACTTGGTGCTGGTACACCCGGCCAGCAGGGCGGATACGGCGGCGACGGCTATGACGGGCGGCAACGCGGAGCGAGCGAACACGGCACCTCCGGGGCAGGGTCGGCGAACGACCACGGATCTCATGATCAGTGAGTCGGGCCGCATCCTCCCACCGGAAGTGGCGCGGTGTCTTTACGCGTGCAATTGCGACCGTGTAACGGAGAGGCGAGGTCAGCGCCGCCGGCGCCGCTTGCGGCGCTTGCTCCAGAACCAGCCGGCCGGCGGCTCGTCCGCCCGCCAGGGCTGGGGCTCGGGCGCGCCGCGCCGCCAGCGCGCGGTCAGCATCCGGGTGCGCGCGGCGGGCTCGGTGACCTCGGCGTCCCGTATGAAGTCCGCGTCGAGGACGACGTCGTCCCAATCGTCGGCGTCGTCGTCCCCTCGGGGTGTGGATCCGGTGCTCACGGGGCACCTCCCGTCGGCCGGTGCCGCTCGGGCACAGGGGAGTGTTCCTCGAGCGATGAACGCGTGGGGTGTCCGCCGAGTTCCGGCGGCCCCCGCCCGGCCCGTGCCCGGCCCCCGCACGGCCCCTGCCCGGCCCTCGCGCGGCCCGTGCCCGGCCCCCGACCGGGCCCCGCCCCGGCCCGTGCCGGGCCCTGTGAAGATCAGCCGGGCGGGGTCCGGACCGTCAGCCGGGCCGGCCCTTGACCGGGATCCACACCCGCATCGCCCCGGGCTCGCGGTTCGCCCACGCGTAGTACGGGATCGCGGTCACCGGGACCGGCTCGGGGGCCTTCGGGCCGCCCGCGTCCTCCTCGGGGCCCGTACCGTCGGTCCGGTACGGCCACCAGCCGTCGCGTGCGACGGCGTGGGGCAGGGCCAGGGTGGTGATCACGGTCACCCTGCCCAGCAGCTCCGGCCGGTGCTCCGGGATCAGCGCGGCACCCGGGTCGAGGTCGATGTCGTCCAGCCGCGGCCCGGCGGGCTGGTCGGGCTGCTCCAGGCAGTACACCAGCGGACCGCGTTCGATCGCCGCGCAGCCGCGCACCCCGTCGATCCGCGGATCGGGCCGGGTGAGCCGGGGGTCCAGGGGCAGGCTCAGCACGACCGTCTCACCGGGCCGCCAGTGCCGCCGCAGCCGCAGCCAGCCGTTCTCCGCCCGCTCGGCCACCGGCTCCCCGCCGATCGTCGCCTCGTACGTGCGCGCCCAGTGCGGGACGCGCAGCGACAGCGTCCAGTCCTCGTCCGGCGGGGCCGCGTCCACGACCACCGCGATCCGGCCCTCCCAGGGGTAGCCGGTCCCCACCCGGACCGCGCCGCCGCCCGCCTCGTACGAGCCGGACGCGTACTGGTGCAGCTGGAGCCCCTCGGCGTCGCCGCTCGCCATGTAGTGCGGCAGCGAGGCCAGCAACCGCATGACGTTGGGCGGGCAGCAGGCACACCGGAACCACGGCGTCCGGTGGGTGCTCTGATCTCCGGCGGCGCCCTTACGGTTCTCATCGCCCTTACGGTTCTCGTCGTCGTGGCGGACCCGCAGCGGATTCACATAGAGCCAGCGCTCACCGTCGATCGACACCCCCGACGCGAAGCCGTTGAACAGGGTCCGCTCCACCAGATCGCTGTAGCGGGCCTCCCCGGTCAGCAGCGCCATCCGCCAGCCGAAGTGGATGGCGGCGATGGCCGCGCAGGTCTCGGCGTACGCCCGGTCCGGTGGCAGCTCGTACGCGTCCCCGAAGGACTCCAGCTCATGCCGGGAGCCCACCCCGCCGGTCAGATAGGTCTTTGTCGCGGCCATGTCCTCCCACAGCCGCGCCAGGGCGTCCCGCAGCCCCTCGTCGCCGGTCTCCGCCGCCACATCGGCGGCCCCGGCCAGGAGGTACAGCTGGCGCACCGCGTGCCCGGCGACCGCCGTCGCCTCCCGCACCGGGACGTGGTCCTGCCAGTAGTGCGCCCCGGGGCGGGGGCCGGGCGCGCCCTCCGGCGGGCCGTCGCCGAGGCCGCCCCGCCCGCGCCGGTCCACGAAGTACCCGGCGAGATCGAGATAGCGCCGCTCACCGGTCTCCCGGTACAGCTCGACCAGCGCGGTCTCGATCTCCGGATGGCCGCACACCGTCTCGTCCTTGCCGGGCCCGAACGTGGCGTCGATCAGATCGGCGCACCGCACCGCCACATCGAGCAGCCCGTCCCGGCCGGTGGCCCGGCGGTGGGCGACCGCGGCCTGGAGGAGATGGCCCGCGCAGTACAGCTCGTGCCCCCAGTGCGGATCCGCCCACCGCCGGGCGTCCGGGCCCAGTTGGTAGTACGTCTGGAGATAGCCGTCCTCGGCCTGGGCGTCCGCGACCAGCCCGGCCAGCCGCTCCACCTGCCGGCACAGCTCCTCCTCGGCCGGTCCCTCGCCGCCGTCCGCCAGTTGCCAGGACGCCGCCTCCAGCCACTTGTGCACATCGGAGTCCTGGAACGGGAAGTCGCCCCGGAAGCCGGACTCCTCCGGCGCCGCTCCCGCGGCGGCCCGGAGGTTGGCGAGATTGCCCGCCCGCTCCAGCCGGTCCGGCCCCTGGGGAACGCTCACCTCGGCGTTGACGCGGCGTCTGGCCGCCCAGAAGCCGCCGGTGATCCGCGCCGCGGTGGCCGGGCGGAGCGCGGTGCGCGCTTCCCGGGAGAGCCGGATCGGACCTGCGGACATCCGCCCACCCCTTACGCCGCGCCGCCGGTCATGCCCGTCTCCCGGTCACACAGGAGTGGAAACCGGTTTCCGTCGCGAGCATATGGACGCGTTCTTCCGGCCGACAAGACCTTGCACACACCATTCATCAACGTTCAAACAAGCGGAATCGGCGGGCGGGCGGCCGGCCGGAGCGGTGGCTTACGCCGAGGTCAGCGCCGCCTGATCGGCCACATGGGCCACCACACAGGTGACGTTGTCGGGCCCGCCCGCCCGGTTGGCGAGGGCGACCAGCTCCCGTACGGCCCGGCCCGGGTCGTCCTCCGAGGCGAGCACGCGCTGGATCTCCTCGGTGGGCACGACCCCCGTCAGCCCGTCCGAGCACAGCAGATAGCGGTCCTCGGCGCGGGCGTCCCGCAGGGCGAAGTCCGGCTCGAACGCCGAACCGGCGCCCACGGCGCGCAGCAGCAGCGCCCGCTGGGGGTGCGAGGCGGCCTCCTCGAGGGTGATCCGCCCCTCGTCGATCAGCGACTGGACCACCGTGTGGTCATGGGTGATCTGGAAGAGTTCACCGTCGCGCAGCAGATAGGCGCGCGAGTCGCCGATGTGGACGAGCCCAAGCCGGGAGCCCGACCACACCATCGCGGTGAGCGTCGTGCCGACGTCCCGCAGCGCGGGGTCGGACGCGGCCAGGGCGGAGACCGACTCATGGGCCCGGTGCGCGGCCTCCTCCAGTGCGCTGAGCAACTCTCCGCCCGGGACGCCCGCGTCCAGCGGTTTGAGCGCCTCGATCGCCGCCTCGCCGGCGCGCCGTCCGCCCCCGACGCCGTCGGCGACCGCGAGCAGGCGCGGACCGGCGTAACCGGTGTCGTCATTGCTCTCCCGGACCGAGCCGGTGTCGGAGAGTACGGCGTAGCGGATTCCCAGGGTGGTGTGGTCAGAAGACATCGTGGTGTCCTTCCCGGACAGATGGTCGACGAGGAAGGCGGCCAGGTCCCTCCGGGCGGCGGTGTCGGCCTCGACCCGCGCCCAGTACGCGCGCACCTCGCCCGCCGCCGCCTCCGGCTCCAGCTCGCACACCGCCCGGATGTCGGCCAGCGGCATGCCGAGCCGCCTCAGCCACGCCACCAGACGGGCCCGCTCGAGCTGGGCCGGATCGTAGAGGCGATAGCCGGTGTACGGATCGACGCGGGCGGGCGGCAGCAGCCCGAGCTCGTCGTACAGGCGGAGCGCCTTGGGAGACAGCCGCGACGCCCTCGCGAACGCACCGATGGTCAGCAGCCCCATGCTCGCCCTCCTCGTCGCCGGGCACCTCGCCCGGCGACCACGATGCTCGGGCTTCCCCAAGGGGGAAGGTCAATTGGCGGAGAGACGGAGAGACGGCGAGCCGAAGGGGCGAAGGGGCGAAGGGGACGAAGAGCCCCGCCGGGCTCGCGATCAGTATCGCTCTTCTGGCATGACGAATTCCGAAGCAAGCGTGCGCGTCCAGACCGATAGCAATCTCTCATGGCAATGAGTCGGTCATATACATACATCTTGCTCTCTTAGGGTATCCGCCATGCTTGCCCCGGGAATTGACGGTGTATCCGCGACTCTCGTGGCCTCACGAGGTCTCACGCGGCCTCGCGAGAAGAGGGAGGTCCTCTCATGGTCGTCTCCACCACTCCCGGCACCGTCTGGGGCACCTGGATCAATCTCCAGGGCGGCATCCACTCCGAGCCCGCCCCGGTCACCTTCGCCGACGACCGGGTGCAGGTCTTCATCCGGGGCGGGTCGAACGTCCTGTGGAGCAGGGTGGAGGCCCGCGACGGCAGTTGGGGGCCGTGGCAGCAATACCCGGGTGTGTCCGTCGACGGCATCCCGGCGCCGATCCGGGGCAAGGACGGAAAGGTCCGGGTCTTCTACCGCACCCCGAGCAACAATCTGGAGGTCATCACCCAGACCTCCATCAACTCCGGGTACGGCCCGCCCCAGACCCTGGTCACCGGCATCGGGGACGACCCGGCCGCGGCGCTCGGCGCCGACGGCCGCATCTATGTGTTCTTCCCCGGCACCGACAACGCCCTGTGGTACATCCGCAACCAGGATCTGCAGTACGAGACCTACACCCCCGCGACATCGCTCGGCGGTGCCATCTTCGCCACGCCCTCGCCCATCCTCGACGGGGGAGGGCGGCTCGTGGTGGCGGTCAAGGGCACGGGCGAGACCCTGTACACCATCCAGCAGCAGATCGCGAACTCCACCGTCTGGGAGCCGTACTCCCCAAATGCCACCAACGTGACCAGCCGTCCGTCGGTGTGCCTGGACGCCGCGGGACGGGTGCAGATCTTCTACCGGGGTTCCGACGGATCCGTCCGGCGGGTCGGACAGAGCGACGACTACGTCACGTTCGACGCCCCCGTGAGCCTCGGCGCCCAGATCGTCTGGCGGCCCACCTGCGCCCTGGCCCAGGACGGCCGGATCAACGTGTTCATCAAGGCCACCGACAACGCCCTGTGGGTCGCCGTGCAGAACACGGAGAACGGCACGGCGTACAGCGGCTTCCAGTCCCTGGGCGGGGTCATCGGCTCCGCGGGCATCGGCGTCCCCATCCTCAACGAGGAGAACCTGCTCTACGTCTTCATCCAGGGCAGCGGAACCGCCAGGGACCTCTGGCTGCAGCGCCAGACCTTCGTCTGATCCGCGCACCTCACCCCCCATCCCAGCGCGCGTCCTGCAGGGCTCCCCGGTTTTCGAAACTTTCGCACCCTCTCCAGGGGCTGTCGGAAGTCATCAGAACCCTTAATCTCCGAACAAATTCGATCACTTCGGAGTCGCAGGAGCCCCCTGATGCCCCCGCATGCCACCCGGCCCTGGAGAGCGCCGGCAGTGCTGCTCGCGCTGCTGGCCGCCCTCGCTCTCGTGGTCCCCCTCACCGCGAACCGCGTGCACGCCGCGGAGCACCACCGGAGCGACGGGAGCGAACGCGCCGTGCAGCAGTCCACCACGGTCTCCCGCTATCTGTTCACCGCCTTCACGAACAGCAGCGAGAGCAATATGTACGTCTACGGGTCCGACGACGCGCAGAACTTCTGGTCGATCCAGGACAAGGCGTACACCCCGCCCTCCGGTCTCGTCCGCGACCCCAGCGTCATCCACCGCGGCGGCCGCTACTACGTCGCGTACACCACCGGATGGACCGGTACCGCCTTCGGCCTCGCCGTGAGCGACGACCGCCGCACCTGGACCCATCTCGCCGACATCGACCACGGCGTGGCCGCCAACAACACCTGGGCACCGGAGTTCTTCACCGACGCGCCCGACGGCAAGGTCCGCATCGTCGTCTCGCTGTCCACCGGCCCCACCGCCTACCGGCACTTCCAGCCCTACGTCCTCACCGCACTCGACGACACCCTCACCAAGTGGAGCAAGCCCCAGCCACTCGAGGGCATCTCGCCGAGCGAGAGCGACTACAACGGCTACATCGACACCTTCGTGGTCCGTAAGGGCACCACGTACCACGCGTTCACCAAGAACGCCACGGGCGAACTCATCGAGCACGCCGTCGCCGACCGCGTCACCGGCCCGTACCGCTTCACCGGCAAGGGCGACTGGGCGGGATGGGGCAGCCTGCTGGAGGGGCAGACCGTCGTCGCCCTCCCCGGCGGCGGCTATCGCATGTTCATGGACGGCTACACCGTCAAGAAGTACTACTACAGCGACAGCCCCGACCTGGAGCACTGGACACCCAAACGGGAACTGCCCGGTCTGTCGGGGGTGGTACGCCACGGCACCGTCATCCGGGAGACCGCCACCGTGCGCCCCGGAGACTCCAACCCCGCCCTGCCCGGCTACCACGCAGACCCCGATGTGATGTACGCCGAGGGGCGGTACTGGATCTACCCCACCGAGGACGGCCACCCCGGCTGGAGCGGCACCCGCTTCAACGGTTTCTCCTCACCCGACCTCGTGCACTGGACCGACCACGGCCCCGCCCTCGACCTCGCCGATGTCTCCTGGTGCCACGAGAACGCCTGGGCACCCTCGGTGGTGAGGAAGGGCGACACCTACTGGATGTACTTCAGCGCCTGCCAGTCCATCGGCGTCGCCAAGTCTTCCAGCCCCCAGGGCCCGTTCACCGACGCCCTCGGCAAACCGCTGGTCGCCAAGGGGCAGTTCGGCCATCAGTCGATCGACCCGGACGCCTTCGTCGACGACGACGGCACCCCTTACCTCTACTTCGGGCAGGGCGCCTTCGAGGCGGCCCGGCTGAACGACGACATGGTCTCCTTCGCCACCCAGCCGGTGAAGATCACCCCGTCCGGCTACAACGAGGCCCCGACCGTCTTCAAGCGCGCGGGCCGCTACTACGCGATGTGGTCGGAGGACGACACCCGCAGCCCGGACTACCGCGTGGCCTACGGAGTGTCCGACTCGCCGCTCGGCCCCTTCACCAAGGCGACGGGCAACCCGGTCCTGGCCAAGGACACCGGCGATCAGATCCTCGGCACCGGCCACAACTCCGTCATCCAGGTCCCGGGCCGCGACGAGTGGTACATCGTCTACCACCGCTTCGCCCGCCCCGGCGGCGACGGCACCCATCGCGAAGTCGCCATCGACCGGATGCGGTTCGACCCCGACGGCACCATCCAGAAGATCCGCCCGACGCAGGCCGGTATCGAGCCCGTCCGATAGACGGCGTCGAGCCCGTCCGATGTCAGGCGCATCATCCGCCAGAGCAGGAGAGAACCGTATGAGCCGCAGCGAAGAGCACCAGCCAAGCCGCAGACGCCTGGTGATGGGCGCCCTCGTCCTGGGGGCGGCCGCCGGAACACCCGGCATCGCGCGGGCCGCCACCCCCGCCGCGCCGCAGGCGGCCGCCAAGGCCCCCGCGTACGCCAATCCGCTGGTGCGCCGGCGCGCCGATCCGCACATCCTCAAGCACACGGATGGCTACTACTACTTCACGGCCACCGTCCCCGAGTACGACCGCATCGTCCTGCGGCGCTCCAGGACCATCGGCGGTCTGGCCACCGCCGCCGAGTCGGTGATCTGGAAGAAGCACACCAGCGGCGACATGGGCGCCCATATATGGGCCCCGGAAATCCACTTCATCGACGGCAAGTGGTACATCTACTTCGCCTCGGCGCCCGGACACGACGTCTGGAAGATCCGGATGTGGGTGCTGGAGAACGCGAGCGTCAACCCCTTCGCCGGGACCTGGACCGAGAAGGGCCGCATCGTCACGCCCATCGACTCCTTCTCCCTCGACGCCTCCACCTTCACCCACCAGGGCACCCGCTATCTGGTCTGGGCCCAGAGCAACCCGGACGTCGGCAACAACTCGAGCATCTACCTCGCCCGGATGGCCAATCCGTGGACCATCACCGGGCCCCAGGTGGAGATCTCCCGGCCCACGTACGACTGGGAGACGCGTGGCTTCAAGGTCAACGAGGGCCCCTCGGTCCTGCAGCGGAACGGCCGGGTCTTCCTCACCTACTCCGCCAGCGCCACCGACGCCAACTACTGCATGGGGCTGCTGACCGCCGCCGCGGGCAGCGACCTGCTCGCCGCCGGGTCCTGGCAGAAGAGCCCGCGGCCGGTCTTCACCAGCGATGACACCACCAAGCAGTACGGGCCCGGCCACAACTCCTTCACCGTCGCCGAGGACGGCCGCACCGACCTCCTCGTCTACCACGCCCGCCAGTACAAGGACATCACCGGCGACCCGCTGAACGACCCCAACCGGCACACCCGCGTCCAGGCGCTCGGCTGGAAGGCGGACGGCACCCCCGACTTCGGTGTGCCCGTGGCCGACGCTCCCGCGCGGGACACCACGGCCGCCACCCGCTTCACCATGACGGCGTTCACCAACAGCAGCGAGTCGAACATGTACGTCTACCAGTCGTCCGACGCGACCACGTACACGCTGCTCAAGGGCCCCGCCTACACCCCGCCGTCCGGGCTGATCCGCGACCCCAGCGTCATCAAGCACACCGACGGCTACTACTACATCGTCTACACGACCGACTGGACCGGGAACACCATCGGCTTCGCGCGCAGCCGCGACCGCGTCAACTGGACCTTCGTCCGCAACCACACCCTCCCGGTGGCCGGGTTGGAGCGCACCTGGGCGCCGGAGTTCTTCGTGGACGACGGCGGCGCCGTCCACATCGTCGTCTCGCTGGACACCACCTCCACACCCGACTACATCTTCCGGCCGCATCTGCTCACCGCCACCGACGCCGCGCTGTCGTCCTGGACCACGCCCACACCGCTGAAGGGCCTGGACACCGCCAACTACATCGACACCTTCGTGGTCCGCCATGCGGGGCAGTACCACGCCTTCACCAAGCAGGAGACGACCAAGTACATCGAGCACGCCACGGCCAACAGCCTCGGCGGGCCGTACACCTTCCGCGGCACCGGCGACTGGGCGGGCTGGGGCAGCTGGCGCGAGGGACCGGCGCTGGTGCGCCTGGACAACGGCGGCTGGCGGATCTACTTCGACGGCTACACCGAGCAGAGGTACTTCTACAGCGACAGCCTCGACGGCTTCCGGACCTGGACCCCGATCCGGGAACTGCCCGGACTCACCGGATTCGCCCGCCACTTCACCGTCCTGAAGGAGACCGTGTGATGCGCGGACGTCGCAGGACCCGCCTGTGGACCCTCGTCGTGGCCGCCGTCCTCGGGCTGCTCGCCCCGTTGGCGGGATCCGGCGCGGCGCAGGCCGCCCCCGTCACCGTCGCCAACGGCACGCAGTTCACCACCACATCGGGCGAGGGGGTGCACGCCCACGGCGGGGGAGTCATCAAGTCCGGGGGCTACTACTACTGGTTCGGCGAGAACCGCAACGCCGACAACACCTTCCGCTATGTCTCCGCCTACCGCTCCACGGACCTGAAGACCTGGGAGTTCCGCCGCCACGTCCTGACCCAGGCCACCGACCCCGAGCTGGCCTCCGCCAACATCGAGCGGCCCAAGGTGCTCTACAACGAGCGGACCAGGCAGTATGTGATGTGGATGCACAAGGAGAACGGCAGCGACTACAGCGAGGCGCGTGCGGCCGTCGCCACCTCCGCCACCATCGACGGGGACTACACCTGGCGGGGCAGCTTCCGCCCGCTGGGCCAGCACATGTCCCGGGACATCACCCTCTTCCAGGACGGCGACGGCGCCGGATACATGGTCTCGGCCGCCCGGGACAACTACGACCTGCACATCTACCGGCTGACCGACGACTACACCGGGGTGGCGAGCCTGGTGGCCAACCCCTGGCCCGGCGGCCACCGCGAGGCACCGGCGCTCTTCAAGCGCGGGAACGTGTACTTCATGCTGACCTCCGGCGCCACCGGCTGGAACCCCAATCAGCAGCAGTACGCCACCGCCACCAGCCCGGCGGGTCCCTGGAGCGCGATGCGCAACGTCGGCGACGCCACCGCCTACGGCTCGCAGACCGCGTACGTCCTGCCGGTGCAGGGCGGCGGCGCCACCTCGTACCTCTATCTGGGCGACCGCTGGGGGAACTCCTTCGGCGGCACCGTCAACGACTCGCGCTACGTCTGGCTGCCGCTGGCCTTCCCCACCGCCACCACCCTCACCATGGACTGGTATCCGCAGCTCACCATCGACACGGCGGCGGGCACGGTGACCGGCTCCGGCGGTCCGTACACCACGCTCACCGCCCGGCACAGCGGCAAGTGCGCCGACATCGTCTCCGGTTCGCAGACCGACGGCACCGCGGCCGTGCAGTACACCTGCAACGGCGGTGGCAATCAGCTGTTCTGGTCCAAGGACGTGGGCGGTGGCCAGGTGCAGCTGGTCGCCCGGCACAGCTCCCAGTGTCTGACGGTGGCCGGCGGCTCCACCGCCGACGGCGCCGCCGTGGTCCAGTCGGCCTGTGGCACGGGGACGAACCAGCAGTGGCGGGCCACCGACACCGGTGACGGCTACGTCCGGTTCACCGCCCGCTCCAGCGGCAAGTGCCTCGATGTCGCGGACGAGTCCGCGGCGGACAAGGCCGCGCTCCTCCAGTGGAGCTGCACCGGCGGCGCCAACCAGCAGTGGCGCCGCGGCTGACCGACCCCGCACCGGTGGTGCCCGAGCTGCGGTGCCCGGGGGCTGTTGACGTCCCCGGGAGGGCCGGTACCTTCACGGTGCACACGATGTCGGACATTGTTCGTAATTTCGAACCTCAGTGAGGGAAGTCATGAGCGAACCAGTCGACAGACGGCACTTCATCGCCGCCACGGCCACCGGGGCCGCGGCCGTGGCGCTCACCGTCACCGCCGGAGGCGCCGCCGCGGCGGCCCCCGGCGCCACCCCGGCCGCGAGCCACCGTGAACCCAAGGCGCTGACCAGCGCCCAGCCCTTTCCGCTCACCGCCGTGACCCTGCTCCCCGGCGCCTTCAAGGACAACCAGTCCCGCAACACCGCCTATCTGCGCTTCGTCGACATCGACCGGCTGCTGCACACCTTCCGCCTCAACGTCGGCCTCCCCAGCGGCGCCCAGCCCTGCGGCGGCTGGGAGAGCCCCAGCACGGAACTGCGCGGCCACAGCACCGGTCACCTGCTGTCCGGGCTGGCCCTCAGCTATGCGAGCACCGGCGACACCGCCCTGCTCGACAAGGGCCGTAAGCTGGTCTCGGCGCTCGCCGCCTGCCAGGCCAAGTCCCCGGCCGCGGGCTACGGTCAGGGCTACCTCTCGGCGTTCCCGGAGAGCTTCTTCGACCGGCTGGAGGCCGGTACCGGGGTGTGGGCGCCGTACTACACCATCCACAAGATCATGGCCGGGCTCGTCGACCAATACCGGCTGGCGGGCAACGCCGAGGCCCTGGAGACCGTGCAGCGCCAGGCCGCCTGGGTCGACACCCGCACCGGCAAGCTCAGCCACGACCAGATGCAGCGGGTGCTGCAGACCGAGTTCGGCGGCATGAACGACGTCCTCGCCGATCTGCACGCCATCACCGGCGACAGCCGCTGGCTGAAGGTGGCCGAGCGCTTCACCCACGCCCGCGTCTTCGACCCGCTGGCCCGCAACGAGGACCAGCTCGCCGGGCTGCACGCCAACACCCAGATCCCCAAGATGGTCGGCGCCATGCGGCTGTGGGAGGAGGGGCTCGACAGCCGCTACCGCACCATCGGCGAGAACTTCTGGAAGATCGTCACCGATCACCACACCTACGTCATCGGCGGCAACAGCAACGGGGAGGCGTTCCACGAGCCCGACGCCATCGCCGCCCAGCTCTCCGACAACTGCTGCGAGAACTGCAACAGCTACAACATGCTCAAGCTCACCCGGCTGATCCACTTCCACGCGCCGGAGCGGGTGGACCTGCTCGACTACTACGAGCGCACCCTGCTCAACCAGATGCTGGGCGAGCAGGACCCGGACTCGGCCCACGGCTTCAACATCTACTACACGGGTCTCGCGCCGGGCTCCTTCAAACAGCAGCCGTCCTTCATGGGCACCGACCCCAACCAGTACTCCACCGACTACGACAACTTCTCCTGCGACCACGGCAGCGGCATGGAGACCCAGGCCAAGTTCGCGGACACCATCTACACCCACGCCGACCGCAGCCTGCTGGTGAACCTCTTCATCCCCTCCGAGCTGCGCTGGCAGGACAAGGGCATCACCTGGCGCCAGACCACCGGCTTCCCCGACCAGCAGACCACCACCCTCACCGTCACCTCCGGCGCCGCCTCCCTCGAACTGCGCGTCCGCATCCCCTCCTGGGCGGCCGGGGCCCGCGCCACGCTCAACGGCACCACCCTCGCCGACCGGCCGGCCCCCGGCAGTTGGCTGATCATCGACCGCCAGTGGAAGACCGGCGACCGGGTCGAGGTGACCCTGCCGATGAGGCTGACGTTCGACCCCACCCCCGACGACCCCGACGTCCGGGCCGTGCTCTACGGGCCCGTGGTGCTCGCCGGGGCGTACGGCGGCCGCACCGGAATGACCATGCCGCGCCTGGACCCCGGATCCGTGTCCCAGACGGCCACCAGCCCCCTGCGGTTCAGCGCCACGGCCAGTGGCGAGAGCGTGACCCTGCTGCCGGTCGCCCGCGTCCACCACCAGCACTACAACGTGTACTGGCTGACCGGGCAGCCGCCCACCCCGCCGCCCGCCTTCGCCGCCTGGCACCGCTTCGACGAGACCTCCGGCACCACCGCGGCCGACGCCACCGGCCGGGAGAAGACCGCCCGGCTGGTCGGCGGCGCCTCCTGGACGGCGGGCAGGACCGGTGGCGCGGTCGCCCTGAACGGCACGGACGGCCATGTCGTGCTCGCCGACGACCTCCTGGCCGGCGCCCGCGCGTACACCCTGGCCACCTGGGTCCGGCTGGACGGCACCCCCGCCACCTGGACCCGGATCTTCGACATCGGCACGGGTGTCACCGCCAATATGTTCCTCACCCCCGTGGCCGACTCCGGGAAGCTGCGCTTCGCCATCACCGCGGGCGGCGGCGGGGCCGAGCAGCGCATCGAGGCCGCCCCGCTGCCCACCGGCCAGTGGGTCCATGTGGCCGTCGCCTACGGCAGCGGCACCGCGGTCCTCTATGCCGGCGGGCGCGAGGTGGGGCGCAACACCGCCATCACCGTCGAGCCGGTCCACTTCGGCAACCACATCCGCGCCGGCTACCTCGGCAAGTCGCAGTACCCGGACCCGTACCTCAAGGCCGCGTTCGATGACGTCCGTGTGTACGGCAGAACACTCAGCGCTAATGAGGTCGCCACTTTGGCCCAAAGCTGACAAGCTCAGGCGGGCGGGCCGTCCCCACGGCCCGTCCGCTCCCAACCGCACCGTACGGACAAGGACGACGCGCATGGTCCACCTCGCCGCCGAGAACCGCTACGACTCCATGCAGTACCAGCGCTGCGGCCGCAGCGGTGTGCTGCTTCCGAAGGTCTCGCTCGGCCTGTGGCACAACTTCGGCGACACCCATCCCCTGGAAACCCAGCGCGCGGTGCTGCGCCGCGCCTTCGACCTCGGTGTCACCCATATCGATCTGGCCAACAACTACGGTCCGCCGCCCGGCAGCGCCGAGACCAACTTCGGCTCGATCTTCGCCCAGGACTTCCGCCCCTACCGCGATGAGCTCTTCATCGCCAGCAAGGCCGGATATCTGATGTGGCCGGGGCCGTACGGCGAATGGGGCTCGCGCAAGTACGTCCTCGCCAGCCTCGACCAGTCGCTGTCCCGGATGGGGCTGGACTACGTCGATGTCTTCTACTCCCACCGCTTCGACCCGGACACTCCGCTGGAAGAGACGATGGGCGCGCTCGACAGCGCGGTGCGGCAGGGCAAGGCGCTCTACGCGGGGCTGTCCAACTACCCGCCGGAGGCGATCGCCGAGGCGGCGGCGATCCTGAAGGAGCTGCGCACCCCGTACCTGATCAACCAGCATCCGTACTCGCTCCTCCAGCGCGGGGTGGAGGGCGGGGTGCTCCAGGCGTCCGCCGAGGCGGGCGTCGGGGTCATCGCCTTCTCGCCGCTGGCCCAGGGGCAGCTCACCGACCGCTATCTGCACGGGGTGCCCGCCGATTCGCGCATGGCGCTCGGCCACTTCCTCAAGCGCGAGACGCTCACCGAGGAGCGGCTGGGCCTGCTGCACGCCCTCAACAAGCTCGCGGAGGGGCGCGGCCAGACCCTCGCCCAGTTGGCGCTCGCCTGGGTGCTGCGGGACCCCCGGGTGGTCTCGGTGCTGATCGGCGCGAGCAGCGTCGCCCAGCTGGAGCAGAACGTCGCGGTGCTGGACTCGCCCGCGTTCAGCGACGCCGAGCTGGCCGAGATCGACCGGCTCTCGGCCGAGGCGGGGATCGAGATCCCCTGACGGGCCCGCCCCGGGGGCACGTAGCACTCGAGGCCCGCCGCGCCCGGCGCGGCGGGCCACGGTCACGTGCGCGACATGGTCATCGGCGGCCGGATAGCATGAGCGGTCCGTCAGAGATCACCACGGACCGCCGCACGGAGACACAGCCTTGGCCACACAACGGATTCCGGTCATTCTCGTCACGGGTTTTCTGGGCTCCGGCAAGACGACGATGCTCAACCATCTGATGCGGGACAGCACGGACACCCGGATCGGCGTCATCGTCAATGACTTCGGATCGATCAACATCGACGCCATGGCCGTCGCCGGGCAGGTCGATTCGATGATCCCGATCGAGAACGGCTGTCTGTGCTGTGCGGCGGACGCCTCCGAGATGGACGAGATGCTCGAGCGGCTCACCGATCCCGAGCTGCGCATCGATGTCGTGGTGATCGAGGCCAGCGGCCTCGCCGAGCCGCAGAGCATGATCCGCGCGCTGCTCTCCAGCAGCAATGAGCGGATCGTCTACGGCGGTCTGGTGGAGGTCGTGGACGCCGCGGAGTTCCCGGACACCCGCGTCCGTCACCCCGAACTCGACCGCCATGTCCGCGCCGCGGACCTCGTCGTGCTCAACAAGACCGACCGCGTCGCCGAGGACGAGCGGCGGGGTCTGCTGGAGGACCTCCAGGAGATCGCCCCCGGTGTGCCGGTGGTGACCGCCGCGCACGGGCGGGTGGACCCCGCTCTCCTCTTCGACCACCGGCCCCGCGAGACCGCCGGGGAAGACTTCCGGCAGCTCTCGTTCGCCGACGTATGGGCCGACGAGACGGGCGGCGCCGACGGATGCGGGGACGAGAGCCACGGCCATGACCACAGCCGGCACCTCCACGCCGCCTACGAGAGCGTGGAGTTCTCGGCGGCCGAGCCGCTCCATCCGCGCCGGCTGATGGACTTCCTCGACAGCCGCCCCGTGGGCCTCTACCGCGCCAAGGGATTCCTCCACTTCGCGGGCGCGGGCCGGGAGCGGAAGTTCGGGCTGCACGCCGTCGGCTCGTACCTCCGCTTCGAGCTCTCGCCCTGGGAGCGCGGTGCGCCCCGCACCACCCAGCTGGTGATGATCGGCACCGGGATCGACGCCGGCACCCTCACCAAACGGCTGGCCGAGTGCGTGGCGGCGCCCGAGGAGGAGATCGACGAGACACACATGATGGGCGTGCTCCGCTATGTGAACGAGACGGGCTAGGGAAATCCATGGAGGCCGCCGTGCAACCCCGAGGCGGCGTCACGGGTCCTGCTGGGTGTACATGAGGTAAACGCTCATCAACGAGCAGGAGGAAGTGTGCGCCCCCGTTCCCTCACCACCGCCGTGCGCTGCGCGACGGTGGCCGCACTTGTGACCACCCCCGCCTTACTCGCCGTACCCTCCGCGGGCGCCGCCGAGGCCCGTCCCGCCGCGACCGCCGCCCCGAAGGTCGACTTCAACAAGGACGGACGCGCCGACCTCGCCGTCTCCGCCCCCACCGGCACGGTGGGCGGCAAGGCCAAGGCGGGCTATGTCGCCGTCGTCTACGGCTCCGCCTCCGGCGCGGACACCGCCCACCGCCAGGTCGTCAGCCAGGCGACCGAGGGCGTCCCCGGCGACCCCGCCGCGTCGGCGTACTTCGGGGCCCACACCGTCGCCCGGGACCTGGACGGCGACGGCTATACCGATCTGGCGATCCAGACCGGCAAGTCCCCGGCCATCACGGTCCTGTGGGGCTCGCCGAACGGGCTGACCGGCGGCACCCGGCTGCCCGCCGGCAACGGTGACCACTGGGGCGACAGCGTCATCGCCGGCGGCGACTTCAACGGTGACGGCCACGCCGACCTGGTCGACGTGGTCACCACCGGCGAGGGCCCGGACGACGAGAAGACCGGAGTGCGCGTCCGCCTCGGCCCGTTCACCCGGGACGGCAAGGACGCGGGCAGCTCCTTCTCCGACACCGGCCGGTTCGACGCGCCGACCAGTCTGACCGCGGGCGACATCACCGGCGACGGCAAGGACGACCTGGTCTCCACCCACGCCTTCGAGGAGATGTCCCAGTCCAGCCTGTTCTTCAAGGGCGACGACAAGGGCCTGTCGCAGAAGGCCGCCGACCTCACCGACGCCGCCTCCGCGACCATCGGCGACGTCGACAAGGACGGCCACGGCGATCTGGTCCTGCGCACGGTCCCCGGTGACGTCATCGAGAACCTGCCGTACGACCACGGCACGCTCAAGGTCCTCTACGGCACCGCGTCCGGGCCGAGCACCACCCGCACCACGACCATCGACCAGAACACCGCGGGCGTCCCCGGCGTCAACGAGGACGGCGACCAGTTCGGCTACTCGCTGAGCTCCGGCGACGTCAACGGCGACGGCTACGCGGACATCGCCGTCGGCATCCCGTACGAGGGCCTGGGCTCGGTCAAGGAGGCGGGCAGCGTCGTCCAGCTCTACGGCGGCCGGGGCGGGTTGTCCGGCACCGGCGCCCAGGCGTTCACCCAGGACACCGCGGGTGTCCCCGGTGTCGCGGAGGCGGGCGACCACTTCGCCATGGCGACCGGGCTCGCCGACACCGACGGTGACGGCAAGGACGACCTGGCGGTGGGCGCGCCCGACGAGGACGGCGCCCAGTCCACCAGCGGTGCGGCCTGGGTGCTGCGCGGCCAGGCGGGCGGCCTGACCACGGGCGGTGTCGTCTCCTTCGGGCCGGACTCCCTCGGGGCACCGGAGGCCGGTGCGGCCCTGGGACACAGTTTCCAGCGGTAACCACATCGTCTCGGCGCCGAACTACTCTTCGAACGTGAGTAGTTGACGATCCCTCAGCTTTACTGGACGGTAGGTCCATGCCGACTCATGAGACACGAGGGATACGGATCGGCCGCCCCCGACCGGGTCGCACCCGGCTGCTCGGGGTGGCCGTCCTGCTGCTGGCGGCGGCCGCGGCCCCGGGCACTCCGGCGGCCGCGGCCGAGGCGCCCTGGTTCGACGGCCGGGCGGCGGACCAGGTGACCGTGGACGGCACCCGGTTCGCCGACGGCCACGGCCGCGAGGTCGTGCTGCGCGGCTTCAACGTGTCCGGCGAGACCAAACTGGAGGAGAACGGCGGGCTCCCGTTCGCCACCACCGCCGACGCGAGGAAGTCCGCCGCCGCCATGCGCCACCTGACCGGCGCCAACGCGGTGCGGTTCCTGCTCTCCTGGGCCCATGCCGAACCGGAGCCCGGCCAGATGGACACCGGCTATCTGGAGAAGGCCACCGCGCAGATGAAGGCGTTCCTCGACGCCGGAATCCGGGTCTTCCCCGACTTCCACCAGGACCTCTACTCCCGCCATCTCTTCGGCAAGGACAGCTGGTACAGCGGCGACGGCGCCCCGAAGTGGGTCATCGACGCGGGCGGCTACCCCAAGGAGTCCTGCGGCATCTGCTTCCACTGGGGCCAGAACATCACCCAGAACCAGGCGGTCATGACCGCTACCCGCGACTTCTGGCGCAACCGCGCCCTGACCACCGGCGCGGGCACCGTCCACGTCCAGGACGCCTTCCTGGCCACCGCCGAGCGGACCATGACCTACTTCGCCCGCCAACTCACCGACGACCAGTTCACCCGCGTGGTCGGCTTCGACCCGCTCAACGAGCCGTACGCGGGCGCGTACGACGACGGCCAGAACAGCCGCACCTGGGAGAAGAGCGTGCTGTGGCCGTTCTACGAGAAGTTCCGCGCCCGTATGGACGCCGCGGGCTGGCAGGACAAGCCCGCCTTCGTGGAGCCCAATATGTTCTGGAACTCCAACCTGGACTTCCAGCGCCAGGAGGGCGGACTCCTCGACGCCGGAAAGCCCGGCCCCGACTACGTCTTCAACACCCACTACTACGACCAGAAGGCCATCTCCGGGATCTTCATGCCAGGCAAGGCGGCCGACGGCCAGTACGCGGGCGACTTCGGCGCCCTGCGCGACCGCTCCACCGCCCTCGGCCTGCCCGCCGTGCTGAGCGAATTCGGCCATCCGCTGGCCGGCTTCACCTCCGACAAGGCCCCCACCGTCGTCAAGGGCATGTATCAGGCGCTGGACTCCCGCCTCCCCGGCGCCACCTGGTGGACCCGGCCGGCCGCCTCCGGCGCCGTGCTCTCCTCCACCCAGTGGCAGTGGGACATCTACAACGGCCGTCACCACGAGGCCATGAACGGCAACACCGGAAAGGTCCTCACCGAGGGCGACGCCTGGAACGACGAGGACCTCTCGGCCGTGCGTCTCGACGACTCCGGCAACGCCGCCCCGCGCCAGGACGCCCGGCTGCTCGACCGGATCTATCCGCGCGCCGTCGCGGGCCGCACCCTCGCCTTCACCTTCGAGGACCGCTCACGCGACGGCTCCACCACGCTCAGCTGGGACCGCGTCCCCGGCAGCCTGCCGAACGTCGCCAAGGTCACCGGCTCCGGCCGCTACGGCATGCTGGTGTGGCGGTCCGGCGGCGCCACCGACGCGCCCACCGAACTCCGGCTGCCCCGCGACTTCGACTCCGCCCGGACCACCGTCGTCTCCGATCTGGGCACCCTCACCGGCCCGCCCGCGTACACCGCACACGGCCACACCGCCGATCACCCCGTCGCCACCGTGGCGGAGCCCGGCGACGGCGACGGGAACCGGCTGCTGCTCTCCGCCCCGGCCGACGAGTCCACCGGCACCCTGCACTACGCGCTGATCGCCGACGGCACCGCCGCCCCCTCGGCGGAACAGCGCGCCGCCGCCCAGCGCGAACTCGCGCGATGGGCGGCGGACGCCGGTTTCTGAGCCCCGCGTGCCACCGTTACCAGCGATGGTGCACCTGGGCCCGGATCCGCCGGTCGTACAGATCGCCGACGGCCTCCAGCGTGGCGTCCGGCAGCGGGGGCAGTTCCGCCGCGGCCGCGTTCGCCCGAGCCTGCTCGGGCGAACGCGCCCCCGGGATGACCGAGGTCACGCCCGGCTGCTGGACGATCCACCGCAGCGCCGTCTGCGCGGGGGTGGCCCCCCGCGGGGCCAGCTCGGCGAACTCCACCGCCGCCTCGACGCCCGCTTCGAAGCCCACGCCCGAGAACGTCTCGCCCTGGTCGAACATCTCGCCGTGCCGGTTGAAGGTGCGGTGGTCGTTCTCGGCGAAGACGGTGTCCTTGGTGTACTTCCCCGACAGCAGACCGGACGCCAGCGGCACCCGCGCGATGATCCCCACACCGGCCTCCCGCGCCGCCGGCACCACCTCCTCCAGCGGCTTGAGCCGGAACGGGTTGAGGATGATCTGCACACTCGCCGTACCCGGACGCGCGATCGCCGCCAGCGCCTCCGCACACGTCTCGACGCTCACCCCGTACGCCGCCACCCGCTCCTCGGCCACCAGCGTGTCCAGCGCGTCGAAGACCGCGGCCGAGGAGTGCACCGAGGACGGCGGGCAGTGCAGCTGGACCAGATCCAGGGTGTCCACGCCCAGATTGGCCCGCGAACGGTCCGTCCACGCGCGGAAGTTGTCCAGGGTGTAGTTCTCCGCGAGCTGCGGCAGCCGCCGCCCCATCTTGGTCGCCACGAAGATCCCGGCGTCCGGGCGCTCCCGGAGGTACCGCCCGATGAGCCGCTCGCTGCGCCCGTCCCCGTACACATCGGCGGTGTCGAAGAACGTCACGCCCGCGTCGACGGCCGTATCCAGTACGGTCAGGGCGTCGTTCTCGCCGACCTCGCCCCAGTCCGCGCCCAGCTGCCAGGTGCCCAGGCCCACGACCGAGACCTTCCGGCCGAGCCGGCCGAACTCACGCTGCTCCATGCTCCCTCTTCTCCCTCACGGCGACGCGGCTCACCGTACCTCCGTTCACCAGTCGTGCACTGTGCCGTCCGCCAGCCGGTTCACCGGCAGATACGCGGGCTGGTACGGGAACCGCCCGGCGGCCTCCGTGTCCAGCTCGACGCCCAGGCCCGGGGCGTCGGAATGGGCGCGGATGGAGTCGAGCAGTTCGGGGACGTCCCGGCCGGAGGCGTGCCCGTAGGCCAGCGCCGGAGGCGACGGCCCCTCGCGAACCCACTTCGCGCGCGGGTAACGTGGCGGCATGCTTTGACACCCGCCCCGCCCCCGGGGCCCACCGGGACACCTCCTTCGCATCGCCCGCACGTCATCAGGTACCGAAGGAGGCATCCGCCATGACCACCCTCACCATCGCACTGCTCCAACTCACCCCGCCCGGCCCCGATCTGGCCGTGAACCTCGCCCTCGGCGAGGCGGCCTGCCGGCGGGCGCGGGCGCTCGGCGCCGACATCGCGCTCTTCCCCGAGATGTGGAGCAACGGCTACAGCTGCGCCGTCCCCGAAGGCTCCGCCCGCGGTGACGTCTACCGCCATCCGTCGCTGAGGGACGGCGCCCGCACCCCGGCGGAGCCGTGGCCCGAATCCGTCTGGCTCGGCGAGCCCATCACCCGCGACTCGCCCTTCGTCACCCGCTTCCGCGAGCTGGCCGCCGAACTCGAGATGGCCATCGCGCTCACCTATCTGGAGCGCTGGGACGGACCGCCGCGCAACACCCTCTCCCTCATCGACCGGCACGGCCGCCTGGTGCTGACCTACGCCAAGGTGCACACCTGCGCCTTCGACCTGCCCGAGGCCGGTCTGACCCCGGGGGAGGGGTTCGAGGTGTGCGCCCTGGACACGGCGGTGGGCGAGGTGATGACCGGGGCGATGATCTGTTACGACCGGGAGTTCCCGGAGAGCGCCCGCGCCCTGATGCTCGCCGGGGCGGAGATCGTCCTCACCCCGAACGCCTGTGATCTGGAGATCAACCGGCTCTCCCAGTTCCGCTCCCGCGCCGTGGAGAACATGACCGGCATGGCCATGGCCAACTACGCCGGTCCCGGCTGGGGTCACTCCGTGGCCCACGACGGCATCGCCTTCGCGGGCGGGCGGTCGCGGGACACCCTGGTGGTCGAGGCGGGCGAGGCCGAGGGGGTCTATCCGGCGGTCTTCGACCTCGACGCGCTGCGCGACAACCGGCGCCGGGAGGCCTGGGGAGACGCCTTCCGCCGCCCCGCCGCGTACCGGAGCCTGCTGGACCGGGAGGTGCGCGAGCCGTTCATCAGGGTGGGTCCCGACGGCGCTCCCGTCCCCGGCCGCAGCCGTTCCTGATGGCTGGAAAGATTTGTCAAGTACCTACAAAAACATGATCTGAGCTGCGGCGATTGCTGACGGGGTACCTCGTGAGTAGGGTGTCCTCATGTCAGCACTCAACGTGGAATTCAGCGATCGGGAACTGGAGGACCTCCGTCAGATCGCCAAGGAGCGCGGTACCACCATGAAGGCCCTCGTCCGCGAGGCGACCGTGGCCGACATCGCGCGTCACCGCGCTCTGCAGGAGGGTGCCGAGGTCTTCCGGCGGTTCTTCGCGGACAACGCCGACGCCTTCGCGGACGCGTTCCCCGACGATGAGCACCGCCAGCCCGGGCAGGCCGCCTGACCATGGCCCCGCTGCTGCATATCGACGTCCCCTGGCTGCTGCAGCGCCATGAGGAGGTCATGCCGGAACAGCCGGCCATCTCGGACTTCTCGGGTCTGGTCGCGGCCGTGGCCCGCCACCGCGTCGACCCGCCGCGCCTGGGTGTCGATCCCGACCCGGCGTGGCGGGCCGCGGCCCTGCTGCACACCATCGCGCTGCTCAGGCCGCTTCCGGCGAGCAACGCGCGGTTCGCCGCCGCGACCGCGGTCGCCTATATGCACGCTTCCGGCGAGGGCATCGACCCGCCGTACGGGGCGCTGATCGACCTGGTCCGCGACATCCTCTCGGGGAAGTCCGACGCCTTCGACGCGGCCAGCCACATCCGCTCCTGGCGGATCTGAGCGGGGACGGGCGGGGACGGGCGGGGCCCGCCGGGGCCCCGCCCCGGCGTCAGCCCGCCGAGCCGAACTCCTCGGCCAGCGCCTGCTTCTCCAGCGTCTCGTGCCGCTCCTCGGCCGGGGTGTGTCCGGCCGCCTCCGCCGCCTGCACGCGCTCGGCCTCGGCGAGCAGCGAGTGCCCGGTGGCCAGGACGCCGATGCCCAGCGCGACCGCCGCCGCCCCGATGTAGAAGGGCAGATGCACCCCGCTGTGCTCGGCGATCTTGCCCGCCGCGTACGGGGCCAGACCGCCGCCGATGAAGCGGACGAAACCGTAGGAGGCGGAGGCGACGGGCCGTTCGACGGGGGCGACGGTCATCACCGCCTGGGTGGTGATGGTGTTGTTGATCCCGATGAAGGCGCCGGCCACGATCACCGCCACGATCAGCGTCGCCTTGGAGTCGGTGAACAGGCCGATGACGAGGATGTCGAGCGCGAACAGCGCCAGATTCAGATACAGCGAGCGGGCTATGCCGAGCCGCGCCTGCAGCCAGGGGGCGCCGAAGACCGAGAAGACGGCGACGAGCACACCCCAGCCGGTGAAGACATAGCCGAGCTCATGGGTGCCCAGGTCCATCGGGAACGGGGCGTAGCCCAGCACCGTGAAGAAGCCCCAGTTGTAGCAGAGCGCGGTCAGCCCCATGATGAGCAGCCCGCGGTGGCGCAGCGCCTTGATCGGGTCGGCGATCGAGGCCCGGCGCGCCGGGGTCGGGGTGGGCTGGACCAGCACGATGGTCGCGATCAGCGCGATGGCCATCAGGACCGCGACGCCGAAGAACGGCCCGCGCCAGCTGATCGCGCCGAGCTCACCGCCCAGCAGCGGCCCGATCGCGATGCCGATGCCCAGCGCGGTCTCGTAGAGGATGATCGCGCCGGCGAAGCCACCGCTGGCCGAGCCCACGATGACGGCCAGCGAGGTGGCGATGAAGAGGGCGTTGCCCAGCCCCCACCCGGCGCGGAAGCCGACGATCCCGTCGATGCTGCCGGACGCCCCGGCCGCCGCGCTGAAGAGCACGATGAGCACCAGCCCGGCCACCAGGGTGCGCTTGGCGCCGATACGGCTGGAGACGAACCCGGTGACCAGCATGGCGACCGCGGTGACCACCAGATAGCTGGTGAACAGCAGCGACACCTGGCTCGGCGTGGCATGGAGCTTGGCGGAGAGGGAGGGCAGGATCGGATCCACGAGGCCGATGCCCATGAAGGAGATCACACAGGCGAAGGCGACCGCCCATACGGCCTTCGGCTGCTTGAAGGGGTTGGGGGCGCTGGGATGAGCGG
Organism: Streptomyces rugosispiralis; assembly: GCF_024505145.1. Lineage (GTDB taxonomy): Bacteria > Actinomycetota > Actinomycetes > Streptomycetales > Streptomycetaceae > Streptomyces > Streptomyces rugosispiralis. The sequence continues at coordinate 55,179 of NZ_JANIAA010000002.1, forward strand.
ACAAGAGATGCTCCGTCGTTCAGGGCCCGAGCCGTGACGACATGGCGAGCCGTGGCGCGGCAGGGTGCCGGTTGATCAGGAAGCGGTGCTCCCCGGGGACGGGGACCTCCGCGCCCGTGCCGCGTTCTCGACCAGCCGCTGGAAGGCGGGGGTGGCGGCGCGGACGGCGGTGGCGAGTGCCTGTTGATCCTCGGGGGAGAGGGTGGCCAGCAGTTCGGCGAGCCGGTCGGTACGGCCGCGGCGCCGCTCGGCGAGCAGTTCCCGCCCGGCGTCGGTGATCGCCACCAGCACCACCCGCCCGTCGTGCGGATCGTCGACCCGGGTCACCAGACCCTGCCGCTCCAGCCGCTGGATCAGCTGGGTCATCGAGGGCTGGGTGACGCCCTCGTCGGCGGCCAGGGCCGTGAGGCGGGACGGGCCCTCCCGGCTGAGCCGGCCGAGGGTCGAGGCCGCGGTGAAGCTGATGTCCCGGTTGGTCAGATGGCGCACCGCGAGGAACGCCAGCTGCTCCAGCGCCTCCGCGACCTCCTCGCGGGTGGCGGGGGCGTCGGAGTCCCGGGCACCGGACTGCTGCGTGTATTCCACATCTAGTTTTATATCATGCCTCTATATAGGCAGGCTATGCAGATGGTCACGGGTCTCGGCCGGCACCCGCGGGAATACCGCTCAGCGGAAGGTGCTGGTGTGGCCGAGGGAGTAGCGGCCGGGCTGGGGGTGGACCGCGAGCCCGTGCGGGCCGCCGCCGACCGGGATCCGGGCGCGCAGCCGGCCGGTGCGGGTGTCGATCGCGTAGACCTCGGCGTTGTAGCGGCCCGAGAGCCACAGCACCTTGCCGTCGGTGGACACCCCGCCCATGTCGGGGCTGCCGCCACCGGGGAGCCGCCACCGCCGCACCAGCTTGCCGGTCTTGAAGGACAGCAGGTGTCGCCGTTGAGCACCCACAGGCCGTTCGCCACCATGTCGGCGATGTACCAGGTCTTGCCGTTGGGCGAGATCTTGACGTCCTGTGGCATCGCCCCGGCGATCGGCAATCGCTCCTTGGCGCCCACCTTCTTCTTCGCCGTGTCCACCTTCAGCAGCTCACCGGAGAACTCGCACGAGACGATGAAGTAGCGCCCGTCCGGTGAGAAGTCCGCGTGGTTGACGCCGTGGCAGTCCACCGGGACCGACTTGACCACCTTCATGGTGTGCGCGTCCCGGAAGACCAGCGCCCGGTCCATGGAGGCCATCACCACGGCGTACTTCCCGTCCGGGTGAAGTAGAGGTTGTACGGGTCGCGGACGTCCACCGGGCGGCCCACCCGGCCGTTGGCGGGGCCACGGCCTCACCCTGGCACCGCCCCCGGCCCCCGGCATCCGCCGGCGACCAAGCGGGGGAGCGGCGTATCGCCCTCGGCCGAAGCGGCCGGGGCGGACGGGGGCGTAGGATCGCGGCCGGCACCGGGGGAGGGCCCCTGGGGCTTCACGGCTTCACTCATGGCCTCATGGCCTCATGGCCTCACGGGCTCATGGCCTCACGGCCTCATACGGAGGGGGACGGACAGTGCGGTTCGGAGTGCTGGGCACCGGACACTGGGCGGCCGAGACCCACGCGGCGGCGCTCGCCGCGCACCCCGTGGCCGAACTGGCCGGGATCTGGGGACGCGATCCGGCGAAGGCGAAGGCACTGGCCGGCCGCTGGGGCACCCGCGCCTACCCGGACGCCGACGAGCTGATCGCCGACGTGGACGCCGTGGCCATCGCCCTTCCGCCGGACATCCAGAGCGGCCTCGCCGAGCGGGCCGCGCTGGCCGGGCGCCATCTGCTGCTGGACAAGCCGCTGGCCTTCGGCACCGAGGAGGCCGACCGGATCGTGCACGCCGTGGACGAGCGCGGACTGGCCTCGATCGTGTTCTTCACCAACCGCTTCGCGGCGCCCGTCGAGACCTTCCTCCGGCAGGCCGCGGCGGACGGTGGCTGGGACGGCGGCCGTGCCACCGCCTTCGCCTCGATCTTCCAGCCCGGCGGCCACTACGGCCACTCCCACTGGCGGCGGGAGCGCGGCGGGCTGTGGGACGTCGGCCCGCACTCGCTGTCCGTCCTGCTCCCGGTCCTCGGCCCGGTGGCCGAGGTCACCGCGCTGGAGGGGCCGCGCGGCGCCGCGCATGTGCTGCTGCGCCACCACTCCGGTGCCATCGGCACCCTCGCGCTCACCCTGGACGCCCGGCCCGCCGCCCAGGGCTTCTCCTGCGACTTCTACGGCGAGCGGGGGATCGCCGCGGTGCCCGAGGCGGGGACCACCGCGTTGGACGCCTTCGCCACGGCCGTCGACCGGCTGCTGGGCGCCGCCCGCGACGGCGGCGCGGCCGACCCCTGCGACGTGCGGTTCGGCCGCGAGGTCGTCGCCGTCCTGGAGGCCGCCGACCGCTCCGGCCGCGAGGGGCGCACCGTCGTGCCACGCTGAGCGAGCGCCGCCCCGCGCCGAGCGAACTCCGTCTCCCCGTGCTGCGCGAACGCCGTCTCCCCGCGCCGAGCGAGCGCCGTCCCGCGCGGAGTGTGCCCGTCCCGGGCAGGCCGCGCGCCGTGCTCCGCCGAGCGGGGGAAGGCCTCCCCTTTCCGGCATATTCCGGCGTTCCCGGGGGAACCGGGTGCCATGACCAAGCTCTGCCTGCCCGATGGCATCCGAGCCTGCCTGTTCGACCTCGACGGCGTGCTGACCCGGACCGCGGTGGTGCACGCGGCGGCGTGGAAGCAGATGTTCGACGAGTATCTGCGGCGGCGCGACGGCCCCTCCTTCCGCCCCTTCGACTCGGGCCGCGACTACGACGAGTACGTGGACGGCCGTCCGCGCGCCGACGGGGTGCGCACCTTCCTGGCCTCCCGGGGCGTCGAGCTGCCCGACGGCGAGCCGGACGACCCGCCCGACCAGGACACCGTGCACGGCCTGGGCAACCGTAAGAACATCCTCGTCCTGGAGAAGATCCGGAAGGAGGGAGTGGAGGCGTACCCGGGCTCGGTGCGCTTCGTGGCGGCCGTGCGCGCCGAGGGCCTGCGGACCGCGGTCGTCTCCTCCAGCGCCAACTGCCGCGATGTGCTGATCGCCGCCGGTATCGAGCACCTCTTCGAGGTGCGGATCGACGGTGTGGTCGCCGCCGAGCGCAAGCTGCCCGGCAAACCGCACCCCGACACCTTCCTGGCGGCCGGACAGGAGCTGGCCGTCGGGCCCGATGCGGCCGCCGTCTTCGAGGACGCCCTGGCGGGCATGGAGGCCGGGCGCTCCGGGCACTTCGGCTGTGTCGTCGGCGTGGACCGAGTGGGCCAGGCCGACGCGCTGCGCGCACACGGCGCCGACGTCGTGGTCAAGGATCTCGCCGAGCTGCTGGAGGACGACTCGTGATCACCGATGCCTCGTACGCGGTCGATCCCTGGACGCTGCGGGAGACCGATCTCCGGCTCGATCTGCTGCCCCAGAGCGAATCGGTCTTCGCGCTCTCCAACGGCCATGTGGGCTGGCGCGCCAACCTCGACGAGGGGGAGCCCCACGGCCTCCCCGGCTCCTACCTCAACGGGGTGTACGAACGGCGTCCCCTGCCCTACGCCGAGGCCGGATACGGCTACCCCGAGGCCGGCCAGACCATGATCAACGTCACCAACGGCAAGATCATCCGGCTGCTGGTGGACGACGAGCCCTTCGATCTGCGCTACGGACGGCTGCGTTCCCATGAGCGGGTGCTCGATCTGCGCGGCGGACTGCTCCACCGCACCTGCGAATGGACCTCCCCCTCCGGCGTCAGCGTACGGGTCCGGTCCACCCGGCTGGTCTCCCTCACCCAGCGGGCCATCGCCGCCGTCGCCTACGAGGTGGAGGCCGTCGACGCCCAGATCCGCGTCGTCGTCCAGTCCGAACTGGTCGCCAACGAGCAGCTCCCCGAGCGCGGCGGCGATCCCCGGGTGGCCGAGGCCCTGGAGTCCCCGCTCAAGCCCGAGGAGAACGCCGCCGACGACAAGCGGCTGCGGCTGATCCACTGCACCGACGCCAGCGCCCTGCGGGTCGCGGCCGCCGCCGACCACCTGATCACCGGGCCGCCGCCCACCCGTCACTCCAGCGAGAGCGCCGACGACGTGGCCCGGCTGACCGTCACCTCGGTGCTGGAGCCGGGCCAGGTGCTGCGGCTGGAGAAGCTGGTGGCCTACGGCTGGTCCGGCGCCCGTTCGCTGCCCGCCGTACGGGACCAGGTCGAGGCCGCGCTGGCCGGGGCCGCCAGCACCGGGTGGCGCGGCCTGGTGGACCAGCAGCGCGCCTGGCTGGAGGACTTCTGGTCCCGCGCCGACGTCGAGGTCGAGGGGGACGCCGAGATCCAGCAGGCCGTGCGGTTCGCCCTCTTCCACGTCCTCCAGGCCGGCGCCCGCGCCGAGGAACGGGCCATCCCCGCCAAGGGCCTCACCGGCTCCGGCTACGACGGCCACTCGTTCTGGGACACCGACACCTTCGTCCTGCCCCTGCTCACCTACACCTTCCCCGAGTCCGTGGCCGAGGCGCTGCGCTGGCGGCAGTCCATCCTGCCCGCCGCCCGGGACCGGGCCCGGCAACTGGGCCACGAGGGCGCCGCCTTCCCCTGGCGCACCATCGACGGCTCCGAATGCTCCGCCTACTGGCCGGCCGGCACCGCGGCCTTCCACGTCAACGCCGATGTGGCGGACGCGGTGGTGCGCTATGTGGCTGCCACCGGCGACGACGAGTTCGAGCGCGAGACCGCCGTGGAACTGCTGGTGGAGACCGCCCGGCTGTGGCGCTCCCTCGGCCACCACGATCACCACGGCCGCTTCCACATCGACGGGGTGACCGGACCCGACGAGTACAGCGCCGTCGCGGACGACAACGTGTACACCAACCTCATGGCCCAGTCGAATCTGCGGGCCGCCGCTGACATCGTCGAACGCCACCCGGACAAGGGCGCCGAACTGGGCGTCGACGACGAGGAGGCCGCCGCCTGGCGGGACGCCGCCGAGTCCATGACCGTCCCGTACAACAAGACCCTGGGCGTCCATGAGCAGTCCGCGGACTTCACCGGCCACCAGGAGTGGGACTTCCAGGGCACCCGCCCCGACCAGTACCCGCTGATGCTCCACTTCCCGTACTTCGACATGTACCGCAAACAGGTGGTCAAACAGGCCGACCTGGTGCTGGCGATGTATCTGCGCGGCGAGTGCTTCACCGAGGAGGAGAAGGCACGCGACTTCGACTACTACGAGCGGCTGACGGTCCGGGACTCCTCGCTCTCCGCTTGTACCCAGGCCGTCATGGCCGCCGAGGTCGGCCATCTGCGGCTCGCCTACGACTACTTGGGCGAGGCGGCCCTGATGGACCTGAAGGACCTGGAGCACAACACCCGCGACGGTCTGCACATCGCCTCGCTCGCCGGTACCTGGATCGCCCTGGTCGCCGGGTTCGGCGGGATGCGCCACCGCGACGGCAGGCTGGAGTTCTCGCCCAAGCTGCCCGAGAAGCTGGCCCGGCTCGCCTTCACCATGCAGGTGCTGGGCCGGAGGCTGCGCGTGGAGATCACCAACCACTCCGTGACCTACTCCCTGGCCGAGGGCGCCCCCCTGGAGATCCGGCACTACGGCAGGCCCATCACGGTCTCCGAGAAGAACCCCCGGACCTGCGACATCGACGAGCTGACGGCACGTCCCGAACCCCATCAGCCCCCCGGCCGCCGCCCGAACCGCCGCGCCTGACGCATGGCCGCCGGACGTCCCACGTCACGACACTCCGCTCGGCACGCCACCCACAGCGAGGAGCGCCCGATGGACCCTCTCGAGGCCCTGGACCGGATCGCGTTTCTCCTGGAGCGCGCCCAGGCGCCGACCTATCGGGTGCGTGCCTTCCGCACGGCCCAGTCGGTGCTCGCCGGCCTGGACCCCCAGGAGGTGGAGCGGCGTGCCGCGAACGGCACCCTCCGGTCGCTCAAGGGCCTCGGCCCCAAGACCTCGCAGGTGGTCCAGGAGGCGCTGAAGGACCAGGTGCCCGGGTATCTGGCGAGGCTGGAGGCCGAGCCCGCCGAGGCCGGGCGCGAGCCGGACGAGGACGCGGCGAAGCTGTGCGCCGCGCTGCGCGGGGACTGCCATATGCACTCGGACTGGTCCGACGGCGGTTCCCCGATCGAGCTGATGGCCCGGACGGCGGCGCGGCTGGGGCACGAGTGGGCGGTGCTCACCGACCATTCCCCGCGGCTGACCGTGGCCCGCGGCCTCTCGGCGGACCGGCTGCGCGCCCAGCTCGACGTGGTGGCGGAACTGCGCGCGGGACTCGCCCCGTTCCAGCTGCTCACCGGGATCGAGGTCGACATCCTCCCCGACGGCTCCCTGGACCAGGAGCCGGAGCTGCTGGACCAGTTGGACGTGGTGGTGGCCTCGGTCCACTCCAAGCTGCGGATGGACGCCCGCCCCATGACCCGCCGGATGGTCACCGCCGTCAGCGATCCGCTGGTCGATGTGCTGGGCCACTGCACCGGACGGCTGCTCGGCGGCAAGCGCCCCGAGTCGGCCTTCGACCATGAGGAGGTCTTCGGCGCCTGCGTGGCGGCGGGCACCGCCGTGGAGATCAACTGCCGCCCGGAGCGGCTGGATCCGCCGCGCGGACTGCTGCGGGAGGCCGTGCGGGCGGGGACGTTCTTCTCCATCGACACCGACGCCCACGCCCCCGGCCAGCTCGACTGGCAGTCCAACGGGTGTGCCCGAGCGGTGGAATGCGGGGTGCCGGCGGAGCGCGTCATCACCACGTGGACGGCCCGGCAACTGGTGGACTGGACCCGCACGCGCAGGGCCCCGCGCCGTGCGGGACGGGGGAGTTGACGGCACCCATACGCGAAACGGGCGGAGGGTATGTCTATTTGCCGTAAGTCCTTATATCTTCCCCTCCGGGCGGGCTAGCGTGGAGACGTCGCACGTCCTGCCGGGGGCATGGCGCACGGGGCCCCGGCGCGGGGGAGTTCTTCGACGACCTCAGCGGGGCGCCCCGCGGTCGACACCCATGTGTACCTCACCATCGGACTGTCCGTGCTCGGCCAGATCGCCTTCACCGCGCTCTCGACGGCGACGGGCGGTCGCAGGTCGACAGACCGGGCCGCCAGCGGCAGGCGATGGCGGCGAATCCGCCGTCCGCCGTGACCGGTACGGACAGGGTCTGCCCGCCGCGCACCACCGTGGGCGTGCGGACCAGACCGTCCGGGCCGTCCAGGATCAGATCGACGAGCCAGCGGCCCGGCTCCAGCCGCAGCGGCACCTCGGCGGTGTGCGCGGGGCCGGTGAACGTACCGCCGATGAACCACCGTGAGCCGCTCGCGCGGGCGAGCACCGCGCTCTCACCCGGCCGTCCCGCCAGCAGCCGGGTGCGGTCCCAGGTGGCCGGGAGCCGCTCCAGGAACCGGCGGGCGAGCGGACGGGCGTCGTAGGACTCCGGGGTGCCCGCCAGGTTCTGGATCCCGGACTCGTAGAGCACCGAAAGCCCGACCTCGCCCGCGTCCGACGCCGCGTTGGGGCGCTGGGGCCGGTGGAAGGCCCCGGGGGTGAAGTCCATGGAGCCGATGACATTGCGGGTGAACGGCAGCGTCGCCAGGTGCTGCGGGGTGTTGGTCCGCTTCTCCTCGCCGTTCACGCCCTCCATCGACATCACCTGCGGCCAGGTGCGCTGAATGCCCTTGGGGATCGTCGAGCCGTGGAAGTTGACGAGCAGATGGTGGGCCGCGGTGTCCTTGAGGATCTCGTCGTACCAGCGCAGCGTCTCCTGGGACTCGGAGTCCATGAAGTCGATCTTCACGCCCTTCACCCCCCACCGCTCCAGCGTGGGCAGCCACTGCTCGCGCTCCTCGGCGGTGTCGAGGTCCCGGTGGTGGATCCAGACCTGGATGCCCACATGCCGCTCGCGGGCGTAGTCCACGAGTCGCGGGATCCAGCTGTTCCGTTGCCAGTCGGGATCGGTGACGTCCCACTGGTCGGGGTCGAAGTACCAGCCCGCGTCCACCACCACGTACGGCCATCCGCGCTGGGCCGCGTAGTCCACGTACCCCTGCTGCATCGACAGGCTCTGCCCGGCCGGCTTGCCGCCCGCGAGCCAGGTCCACAGGGCGGGCCCTGGCCGGATCCACGAGGTGTCGGCGACCCGTGACGCCGGTGCCAGATCGTCGGTGAAGGTGGACTGGGTGACGGTCGGCAGATCGCCCACGATCAGGGCGCGCCAGGGCGTGCTGAGCGGGCCGTCGGACTCGACCCGCTCGTCCCACAGGCCGATACGGTACGTGGGCAGCCCCTGCTGGTGGATCAGCCGGGCGGCGGAATAGCGGCCGGTGAGATCCGACTCCGCGATCAGGGCGTAGCCGCCGCCCGTCTCGAAGAGCGCCTGTGCCATGTACTCACCGGTGGGCGCGGTCGCCGCGGTGTACTCCTTGAACAGGTTCTCGTTGTCCTTGCGGTAGTCGCCCAGCCACGCGGCCGCGTCCGGGGGCAGCGTGAAGGCCGAGGTCTCGCCGAGGACATCGCCGCTGCCGGAGGGCAGGTCGTAGCGGTAGGCGACCCCGTCGTCCGAGACCCGGACCACGAGGTCCAGCCGGGCGCTCGCGCCGCCCCGGAACCGGAAGCGGGTCTCGGTCATCCGCGCGGTGCGCGAGCGCTCCTTGCCGGCCGTCGACCGGTAGCGCTCCACGACGGTGCGGTCGTGGCGTCCCAGATAGCGCAGCCCGTGCGACAGATCCGCCCGCTCGGTGACGATGCCCACGGGCGAGGGCTCGACCACCGTGCGTCCGCCCCGGGCCACCTGGAGCGTCAGCGCGCCCGAGGCGCCGTCGAGCCGCAGTTGGGCGAGGGGACCGGAGTGGGGCGAGGGGCCGCGCACGGTCCAGGCGGAGTCCTTCGCCTGCGCGGGTCCGGTGTTGAAGAGCGTCATGGCCAGGACGCCGCAGAGCAGAAATGCCACTGCGGAGCGTCGGTAAGATCTCGGCATCGTTGCCTCCCGAGGCGGATACGTTACCGAGTCATCCGATAACTGGGGAGGGGTTGCGCGGGATTACGCCCCGTCAAGGGTCGTGGTTGCATGAGAGATCGGATCTATGGCTTGGCTGCTTCCGGAGACGGCGCTACGGGTAAGGGGTCGGCGAACGGACCCGCGCACGGTCCGGATGAGGAGGCACACACGATGAGCGGCACGGTTCGGCCCGGCGATCCGGACCGGGAGACGCGGGAGACGGCGGACCCGGCGCCCGCCGAGCCCGAGGGCGGGGACCCCGCCTGCTGGCTGGAGCGGGTCTGCGCCGACTGCGGCGCGTTCCAGGACACCGCCGAGTTCACCCGCTGTGCGCGCTGCGGAGCCCCGAGGGAGTGAGCGGCGGCGGCACCCGGCCGCCTTCGGCGGCGAGACGGCCAACTCGCTTTGACGGCGGACCGGGTACGGTCTGATCATCACCGCCGGAGCGGAGGCGCCGGACGCCGGGTGCCTGCGGGCGCCGTACTCCGCCCGGTGACCCACGGCATCACGGAACCAACGGGGGGCTTCGCCGTCGTGTTCTCCACCTCCACATCCGACCCGCCGTCCCCCTCGGGGCCGGTCCACATGGTCGTCTGCGGCGACGACGCGCTCGCCCATCGCCTCGCCGCCGAACTGCACGACGTCTACCGGACACAGGTGACCGTCGTCATTCCCGGCGGTGCTCCCCTGGCGGACCCGGCCGGGCAGCGGATGGCGGGATGGCGGCCCGGCGGCCGTACCTCCGCGCTCTTCGGCAGGTTCAGCGCGGCCGTCGGACGGGTCCCGCTGCCCCGGCAGACCACGGACGACCCCGACCCGGCCGGGGGAGTGCGGGTCATGGAGGCGCCGGCACTGGACGAGGACGTGCTGATCGAGGCGGGCGCGGATCAGGCGACGGCGCTCGCCCTGGTCCATGACGACGACGAGACCAACATCCACGCCGCCCTGCGGGCCCGCCGCCTCAACCCCCGGCTGCGGCTGGTGATCCGGCTCTACAACCGCAAGCTGGGCCAGCACCTGGAGGAACTCCTCGACGAGGCGGCGCGGGTCGCCGATCCCGGTATGGACCCGGCGGAACTGGACGCCACCACCACCGTACTGTCGGACGCCGACACCGCGGCCCCCGCGCTCGCGGCCACCGCCGTGGCGGGCACCAGCAAAGTGCTCCAGGCCGACGGGCTGCTGCTGCGCGCGGCCGAGCGCACCCCGCCCGGCACGGACGAGGTCGCCGATCCGGGGCTGTGCACGCTCGCCCTGCTCTCGTCCACCACCAGCGACCCCGGCGGCAGCGAGGGCTCCGACAGCAGCGGGGACGAAGGGCCCAGGCTGCTGCCCGGGGACGAGGAGGTCGCCGCCGCCACCGGACGCGACACGGTGGTGCTCGAGGCCGTCTCCGCCATCGGCCCACCGCTGCCGCCACGGCGGCTCGGCAGCCGCAGACTGCCGCTGGCCTCGCTGTTCTCCCGCAGACTGCGCTGGTCCGTCGCCGGAATGGCGCTCGCCGTGCTGGTCCTCGCCCTCGCCTCCTGGCATTTCACCGGAGCCGGACTGCTCCACGCGGCCTACCTCACCGTGCTGGACGTGCTGGCGATCGACGACCCGGCGCTCGACGAGCCGACCGGACGCAAGGTCCTCCAACTGCTGTCCGGGCTGACCGGACTGCTCCTGCTGCCCGTTCTGGTGGCCGCCGCGCTGGAAGCGCTGGGCACCTTCCGCACCGCGTCCGCGCTGCGCCGCCCTCCGCGCGGCCTGTCCGGCCACGTCGTGCTGCTCGGACTCGGCAAGGTCGGCACCCGCGTCCTGGCCAGACTGCGGGAGATGGACATCCCCGTGGTGTGCGTGGAAGAGGATCCCGGGGCGCGCGGCATCCCGCTGGCCCGCAGGCTGGGGGTGCCTACGGTGCTCGGCGATGTCACCCAGGAAGGCGTCCTGGAGGCCGCCAAGATCCAGCGGGCCCACGCCCTGCTCGCACTGACCAGCGCCGACACCACCAACCTGGAGGCGACGCTGTACGCCCGCTCGGTCAAGCCCCGGCTGCGGGTGGCTCTGCGCCTGTATGACGACCGCTTCGCCACCGCCGTCTACCGCACGCTGCGTGCGGCCCATCCGCGGGCCCTCACCCGCAGCCGCAGCGTCTCCAGCCTGGCGGCTCCGGCGTTCGCCGGGGCGATGATGGGACGTCAGGTCCTCGGTGCCATACCGGTCGAGCGCAGGGTGCTGCTCTTCGCCGCCCTGCATGTCGCCGGGCATCCGCAACTGGAGGGGCGTACCGTCGCCGAGGCGTTCGTACCGGGCGCCTGGCGGGTGATCGCGCTGGACGCGGCCGAGCCCGCGGACCGGCAGCGCGACCTCGGGGCGGCGCCCCTTTACGACGGTGTCATCCGGCAGGAGCCGGCCCTGGTATGGGACCTGCACCCCGGCTATGCCCTGCGGCCCCAGGACCGCGTGGTGCTGGCGGCCACCCGCCAGGGTCTGGGGGAAATCCTGGCGGGGGCGCCGGTTCGCCGGAACTGACGCCGGGCCGCCCGTCGCCCCGCTGGGGCCGGGGCCGCGTGGTGTGGCGGTGTCCGGGATGCGATGATGCCGGGCGACAAAGGCGACGGCGGAACGAGGAAGCCGGTGTGAATCCGGCGCGGTACCGCCACTGTGATCGGCGAGCGGATCCCGAACAGGCCACTGCCCGTACGCGGGTGGGAAGGCCGGGACGAGCATCGACCCGGGAGCCAGGAGACTCACGCGGTCGCCTCCTCGAACGACACCGGGGCGGACTTCCCCGGAGGAGGAGTGATGTGGCATGCCGGTAAGGCCGACCGACCCGCTGCCGTGCCGGGTGACCGTGTGCCGGGACTGCTGTTGCGGCAGTCCCAAGGTGTCCGGCGTCGACCATGCCGCGCAGCTCGCGCGGCTCGGTGCGGAGGCGCCCGTACGCGTCTCCGAGTGTCTGGACGTCTGCGACCAGGCCAATGTGATCGTGGTGCAGCCGTCGGCCGCCGGGCGGGCCGCCGGGGGCCGGCCGGTGTGGCTCGGCCTGGTCAACGATCCGGACGCGACGGAGGACATCGTGGCCTGGGTGCGGGCGGGCGGCCCCGGGGTGGCACCGCTGCCCGACATCCTCGATCTGTACGCGTTCTCGCCGCGCGGGAGCGCCTCGGGCGAGCCGTCACCTGACGGTCGCTGACTCGCCGAAGTCCCTTGCGTCAAGCGGAAGTTGCACTTGTGAGTGGGACTCTGGCGGCCTCGCACCCTGTGGGCTACCGTCGGTAACACGTTGCCGGTCGGTAACACGATTCCGTCGCGGCAACCCTCCTCGTATCTCCCGCACCCTCCGAACCCCTTCCGGAAGGCAGCTCATGGAGAACTCCACAGAGAATCCCGCGTCGCCCGCCGGGATCGACGGGATCAGCCGGCGCCGCGCCCTGACGGCGGCGGGCGGTGTGCTCGCCGGGGCCGCGCTCGCCCAGGCGGCGGTTCCGGCCTTCGCCGCCTCCGGGGCGTCCTCGGACGCGGACGCCATCGTGGTCGGCCACGGGCTCGCCGGGCTGGTGGCCACGGCGGAACTGGCGGCCGCGGGGCGCAAGGTGCTCCTCCTCGACCAGGAGCCCGAGAGCAACCTCGGCGGCCAGGCGTTCTGGTCCTTCGGCGGCCTGTTCTTCGTCGACTCCGAGGAGCAGCGGCTGATGGGGATCAAGGATTCCCCCGAACTGGCCCTGCAGGACTGGCTCGGCACGGCCGGCTTCGACCGTGGCATCACCGATCCCGGTGGCCAGGACTACTGGGCCCACAAGTGGGCCGAGGCATATGTGGACTTCGCCTCCGGCGAGAAGCGGTCCTGGCTGCACGGGCTCGGTGTGCGCTGGTTCCCGATCGTCGGCTGGGCCGAGCGCGGCGGCGGTCTCGCGGACGGGCACGGCAACTCGGTGCCGCGTTTCCACGTCACCTGGGGCACCGGTCCGGCCGTGGTCGAGCCGTTCGAGAAGAAGGTGCGGGCCGCCGCGAAGGACGGCCGGGTGACCTTCACGTTCCGTCACCGGGTGGACGAGCTGATCGTCACCGGTGGCGCCGTCACCGGGGTGAGCGGCTCGATCCTGGAGCCGAGCGACGCCGCCCGCGGCAAGCAGACCTCGCGCACCGTGGTGGGCGACTTCGAGCTCAACGCCCCGGTGGTGATCGTCACCTCCGGCGGTATCGGCGCCAACCACGACCTCGTACGGCGGAACTGGCCCGACCGGCTCGGCTCCCCGCCGAAGTTCATGGTCACCGGTGTCCCGGCGTATGTGGACGGCCGCATGCTGGCGATCACCGAGCGGGCGGGCGGACGGATCGTCAACCCCGACCGGATGTGGCACTACACCGAGGGTCTGAGAAACTACGCCCCGATCTGGCCGGGCCATGGCATCCGCATTCTGCCGGGCCCGTCGTCGATGTGGTTCGACGCGAAGGGCGGACGCTTCTCCAGCCCCGACATCCCGGGCTACGACACCCTGCACACCCTCGGGTCGATCACCGCCACCGGCCATGACTACTCGTGGTTCGTCACCACCCAGAAGATCATGGCCAAGGAGTTCGCGCTCTCGGGCTCGGAGCAGAACCCGGACCTGACCAACAAGGACATCCTGCAACTCCTCTCCCGCATCTGGCAGACCCCCGAGCCGATCCAGCGGTTCCGGGACAAGGGCGAGGACTTCGTGGTCGCCACCTCCCTGCCCCAACTGGTCGCGGGCATGAACAAGCTGACCGGTGACAACCTGATCGACCTTGCGGATCTCAAACGGCAGATCGAGGCCCGCGACCGCGAGATCGAGAACCCGTACACCAAGGACGTCCAGGTCATGGGCATCCGCAACGCGCTCTCCTACCCCGGGGACTCCCTCAGCCGCACCGCCTCCGCGCACCGGATCCTGGACCCGGGTGCCGGACCCCTGATCGCCGTGCGCCTCAACATCCTCACCCGCAAGACCCTCGGCGGTCTCCAGACCGACCTCTCCGGCCGCGTCCTGGACGCCTCGGGCAACCCGATCAGCGGCCTGTACGCGGCCGGAGAGGTGGCGGGCTTCGGCGGCGGCGGAGTGCACGGCTACCGCTCGCTGGAGGGCACCTTCCTCGGCGGCTGTCTCTTCTCGGGCCGTACGACGGGCCGCGCGGCGGCGTCCGCGACCGCGACCTGACCCGGCCGGCGGGCCGACGGCGTCACGTCGTCTCGCCGCTGCCGGCGCCGCCAGGAGATATCCGCCGGGGCCGTGAGGACGGCCAGACAGGCGAGGACGAGTGCGATACCGCCCCAGCCGGCGGCGGGCAGACGTTCGCCGATGACCAGCACGGCGAGGACGGCCGCCACGGCCGGTTCCAGCAGGGAGAGCGTGGTCGCCGTGGAGGCGGGCACATGCGCCAGGCCCCAGCCGAACAGGACGTAGCCCGCGAACATGGGCACCAGCGCCATGTACGCACCGACGGCCATGTTGGACCCGGAGTCGAGGAGCGGGGCCCCGGTGACCAGGAGGACCGGCACCAGGAGCAGTCCGCCCATGCCGAAGACCGCGCCCATCGCCGCGCGCGAGGTGATCCCCTGGGTGATCAGCCGGTGCGCCGCCCAGGAGTAGAGGGCGTAGGTCGTGGCGGCGATCAGGCCCAGCCCCACACCGAGCACCGTGGCGGCCGCGGATGTCCGCTCCGCGCCGCCCGGGGCCCTGGCGGCTTGGCCCGCGCACAGCATGAGGGTGCCCAACAGGCCCAGGGCGGCGCCGAGTTTCCAGCGGCGCGTCAGCCGGCGCCGGTCCATGACCCGTTCGATCACGGCCGAGGCCGGCGGGGCCATGCCGATCGACACCACGGTGCCCACGGCCACTCCGGCCAGGTGCATCGAGCTGTAGAACGCCAAGGGGTAGGCAGCCACCGCGGCCGCGCCGAGCAGTACGGTGCCGCGCCGCGCACGCAGCCGCGGGGCCTGACGGGCGATACGGGAAGCGGCGACCAGGGCCTGGAGCAGTCCGCCGAGGCCCATGGCGACCGCGCCGATGGCGAGCGGGCCGACGTCCGGGGCGAAGGTGGCCGCCGTGCCGGTGGTGCCCCACAGCACGGACGCGGCGAGCACGCACAGCGATCCGGCGCCCGCCGAACGGGCGCCGGGCGCGGAGGCCGTCACAGCCGGTCCAGCAGGGCCGCCGCCATCGCGCGGGCGTGCCGCAGACGGCTGTCGTCGCCTTCCAGACCGGCCCGCGCCATCGCGCCCTCCAGCAGGAACGCCAGGTGCTCCGCCACCGTCCGGGCGTCGTCGGGGCGCTCGGGCAGCAGTTCCTCGAGGTGACCGGCGATCAGCCGCTCGACCTCCTCCTTGTGGCGACGTACGACGGCCCGCCCCTCGTCCCCGGCGGGCAGCTCGGCGGCCGCGTTGAGCAGGCCGCAGCCGCGGAACCCGCGCTCGTAGGCGAACGCCGCGTGATCGGCGTAGGCGTCGAAGACCGCGAGGACGCCGTCGCGGGGGCTCTCGGCCCGCTCCAGCCGTGACCGGTACACCGCGAGCCACTCCTCGTGGCGGGCGTCGAGATAGGCCCTGACGAGATCGGCCTTGGAGGAGAAGTTGTTGTACAGGCTCATCTTCGCCACGCCCGCCTCGGCGGTGATCGTGTCGATTCCGGTCGCCGTCACACCGTCGGCGTAGAAGCGGCGAGCCGCGGCCGCCAGCAGACGCTCCCGGGCCGGCCGCCGCCTCCCGGGCTCCGTCGTCCTCGCACCGGTCTCACTCATCGCATCCACCCTGACAAATTAGGTAGGTAGGTCTACCTACTATAGGGGACGCCGAGGGCGTCCCGGAAGGGGGCGGGTACGCCGCGGGGCGTTCGAACGGCGACGGAGGGGTACTCGGACCGGCCAGGATGTGCCTGTTCAGGCGATGGGTGATCTTCCACGAGCCCTCGGAGGAGACGTCATGGCCGAGACCTATGCTCCCCGGCGGACGGCGGTGCTGCTGATCGATCCCTACAACGACTTCCTCTCCGAGGGAGGCAAGATCTGGCCGGCCGTGGAGAGCGTCGCGCGGGAGGTCGGACTGCTGGACAATCTGCGCGCCGTCGTCGGCTCCGCCCGGCAGGCCGGGGTCCGGGTGGTGTTCGTCCCGCACCGCCGCTGGGAGCCGGGTGACTACGAGTCGTGGGACCACCCCAACCCGACCCAGCGGAGCATCATGGTGCGGCACAGCTTCGCCCGGGACACCTGGGGTGGGGAGTTCCATCCCGACTTCCGGCCGGGGCCGGGGGAGGTGGTGGTCCGAGAGCACTGGGCACAGAGCGGATTCGCCAACACCGACCTGGATATGCAGCTCGAGCAGCATGGCATCACCCATGTGATCCTCATCGGGCTGCTCGCGAACACCTGCGTCGAGTCCTCCGGCCGGTTCGCCATGGAGCTGGGCTACCACGTCACGCTGGTCCGCGACGCCACCGCCGCCTTCGAACCCGAGATGATGCACTCCGCGCACGAGCTGAACGGCCCCACCTTCGCTCATGCCATCCTCACCACGAAGGAGCTGCTCACCGCGTTGCGAGAGGAGGGTCCGGGGGAGTAGCGGCCGGGTTCCGGCATGGGGCCCGAGCCGGAACCGGCAGGTTCTTCCGGGGCCGGCGCGGGGCGAGCGGGATGGCGGACCAGGGCGAGGACGGTGAGCAGTGCGACGAGTGCGCACACGCCCCACCAGCCGGCCCGGCCCCAGGCGCGTACCCCGAGCCAGGAACCCGCGCTGCCACCCAGATAGGCGCAGGTCATATACGCGGTGTTGAGCCTGGAGCGGGCATCCGGGCGCAGGGCGTAGACGCGGGCCTGGTTGGCCACCATGCCGGACTGCATCGCCACGTCCAGCAGCAGTGTGCCGATCGTCAGGGCGGCCAGGCCCGGTGTCCCGCCCAGGGCGCCCAGGGCGAGGACCGAGGCCGAGAGGAGCCCCCCGAGCAGGCAGATGGTCACCCGGGCGCGCCACGGACGGCAGGTGCTGTACCGGCGAAGTCCCCTCGGCGACCAACTCACGGCCATGGGCCGACCGTGCGAGTGACGGCCTATTCGGACGGGGCCGGGTGCACGGGACACCTCGGCTCCGCGCTCAACGGCGGCCGGTTCAGGGGCTGTTCGCGGGCCACGGCGACGGCCCGCTTTCCCGGGACGAGAGTGACGTGCCACATGCGCTGGGCCTCCGGCGCGGGGTCCGCGGCGGTCAGCTCCACCCTCCGCAGCACCTCCCGAATGATCACCTTCATCTCCATCATGGCGAGTTGCGCGCCGACGCAGTAGCGTCGGCCGCCGCCGAACGGCAGGAACGACTTCTGCGCCGTTTGGGCGCCCTCGCCGAGGAACCGCTCCGGCCGGAACTCCTCGGGGTCCGGGAACGCCTCGCTGTCCTGGTGGATGAGCGAGAACATGGGGATGGCCACCCATCCGGCCGGAATCTCGTATCCACCGAGCCGCAGCGGCTTGTCCAGCAGACGTCCCGAGCCGGTGATCACCGGGCGCAGCCGCAGCACCTCCTTGACGACCGCCTCGAGGTAGCTGTCGTCCTCGCCCCGCTCCAGCTCCTCCCGCAGCCGCCGCAGTATCTCCGGGGAGCGCATCAACCGTTCGAAGGCCCAGGAGAGGCCGGTCGCCGTGGTCTCGAGGCCGGCCTCGAGCAGGGTGAGCAGCTCATCGCGGATCTCCTGGTCGCTCATCGAGTGGCCCTGGTCGTCCCGCGCCCGCAGCAACCGCCCCAGCACATCGGTGGCTCCGCTGTCCTCCTCGTCCCTGCGGCGGGCGATCTCGGCGAAGAGGATCTCGTCCACCGCCGCGCTGGCCTTCATGGTGCGGGTCGTCGGCAGGACAGGTACGCGCATCGCCAGCGGTGACTTCTCCGCCCATGCCCGCAGCCGCGCGGGCATCAGGAACAGGAGCGGGGAGCCACTGGCCTTGGACAGGGTGAGGAGCAACGCCCTCAGCCGGGCCAGTTGGGTGACGTCGCGGATCCCGAAGACCAGCCGCAGGGTGATCTCCAGCGTGATGGCCTGCATATGCTCCTGGAGCGCGAACGGCCTGCCGAGCGGCCAGGTCCGGATGTCCTCCGCGGCGATCTCGGCGATGAGCTCCGGGTAGCTCGCGATGGACCGGCCGTGCAGGGCCGGGCTGAGCAGCTTGCGGTGCCGCCACCAGGGCTCGCCGTCGTTCGTGAACAGCGAATAGTCGCCGAGCCACGGCACATATCCCGCGCGCAGCGCCCCGGCCCGGTTGCCGTCGCCGTCCGTGCTGTAGATCTCCGCGGCGAGTTCCGCGGTGGACACCACCACCTGGGGCGGGAAGCCGGTCAACTGCATGCGGAACACCGGACCGTAGCGCCGCCGGAGTGACGCGAAGTAGTGGACCGGGTCGCGCATGCGCATGGTCTGCAGAAGGGCGGGCTGACGGGAGCCGGGAGGAAGGAGGGGCATCGGTTTTCTCCAGTTGTCCAGCGTCCGCTCAGTTCTCCGACGTCCCGAGGCAGTGGCCACCAGTGGCCACTATGCGGCCCACCAGGGATTCGCCACCGGCCGGGGAGAACAAAGGGCGTGGGGGCAGGAAACGGGGCGGGAGCAATGGCTGGGATCCTAGCGTTACCAGCTCACTACTACCCCCGGCGAACGCCGAGCGCCAGGGGCACTTGGGCGGCAATCGCTAGGGAAAAGCGTAGCAACCAGCCAAAGTGTCACGGCGTCCTGAATCAAGGCGTCATGAAGTGGCCGCGCAAAAGAGGAGGGAAGGATCGCCATCGCCAGACCCGTGGGGTACGGTGAAACTTCCTCGTGATCAAGCGGGGTGTGCTTCGCGATGCGCGTGCCCGGAGGTCAAGGAAACCGATGCGAGCCATAGTCGACGACAGCCTCCCAGGTGAGGCTGCGAAGCTGGCGGGCGGGAAGGGGAGGAATCTCCATGAGCTCTCCAGGAACGGGCTCGCCGTCCCCCGGTGGGCCGTCGTCGGGCTCGATGTGTTCCAGGAATTCATCACCGCACTCGACGAGGCCGGACGCATCGGGGATCTCCTTGCGCAGGTCACCCAGGACAATATTAAACGAATCTCCCGGCAGTTGGCCGAAATCATCGAGTCGGGGGAGTTGAGCGACGACGCCGCGGCGGTCGTCGAGGAAGCGTATGCGCATGTGGGGCGGCCCCGGGTCGCGGTGCGCTCCTCCGGTGCCGAGGAGGACGGCGCGGAGTTCTCCTTCGCCGGACAGTTCGCCACCTTCCTCAATGTGTCCGGGCTCCCCGAAGTGACGGCGCACGTCAAGAAGTGCTGGGCCTCGGCGTTCTCCGAGCGGTCGCTGCACTATCGGTTGCGCCACGGGCTGCCGCTGCGCGACGCGGGCATCGCCGTCGTGGTGCAGGACATGGTGGATGCCGAGCGCAGCGGCGTCATGTTCACCGCCAACCCGGTGACCGGCAACCGGCGGCAGTACGTGGTCAGTTCCGTGTACGGACTGGGCGAGGGCCTGGTCTCGGGCGCGGTGGACGCCGACACCGTCGTCCTCGACGGCGCCACGGGCGCGGTCGAGGACACCGTGCTCGGCGACAAGCGGGAGCGCTATCACCTGGATCCGGCGGGTTCCGGATATCTGGTCGCCGAAGTGGAGCGGGCCGACCGGGAGAAGCTGTCGCTGGAGCCGAAGGACATGGCGCGGCTGCATGAGGCCGGAGCACGCGTCGCGGCGGTATTCGACACTCCGCAGGACATCGAGTGGGCGCTCGCGGACGACGCCCTGTGGATTTTACAGGCCCGCCCCATCACCGCGCTGCCGGACGCGATCCAGCCATCGGGGGATGAGCTGGGGCCGAGCGAAGGCGAACTCCGGATCTGGGACAACGCCAACATCATCGAAAGCTTCTCCGGAATCGTTTCACCGCTGACCTACAGCTTCGCGGCCAATGTCTACGGCCGCGTCTACGAATACTATGCCCGAGGGCTCCGGGTCCCGCCCGCCGCACTGCGTGAAATCGAGGAATGGGCTCCTCATATGCTCGGCTATTTCCATGGCCGGGTGTACTACAACCTGCTCCACTGGTACCGGATGGTGCGGATCGCGCCACTGTACAAACTCAACAGGAAAGTGCTGGAGGTCGCGATCGGCGTCGAGGAGCCACTCGACGACGAAATGGCCGGGACCATCTACCCGTACACCTTCTCCTCTTCCCCGCGCGGCCGGCTGTCCCGTGCGCGGACGGTGGCCGCTTTCCTGCGCCGCTTCCTTACCATGAACCGTTCTGTTGAACGTTTCATGGCCTACTTCTACAAGGCCTACGAGGAGTTCGACAACGTCGACTACGACGCGATGGAAGGCCAGGAGGTCTACCGGCGATTCCGCGCCCTGGAGAAGGACCTGCTGGAGAAGTGGGGTCCGATGCAGACCCTGGACGCGGCGATTCTCTGGTCCATCGGCGCACTCGCCCTGCTGAACAGAGCCTGGCTGCCCGACGCCCCCGAGTGGCTCACCTGGAGCGCCGCCAGCCCCGGCTCCCGGGTGGAGTCCATCGAACCCGCCCGCGCGCTGTCGGCCCTCGCCGCCACCGTCCGTGACGACGCCGAACTGAGCCGCCTCATCCGGGAAACCCCGGCCGCGGACACCTATCAGGCGCTGCGCGACGGCGGCCACACCGCGTTCCTCGCCTCGGTGGACGAGTACGTCGCCGCGTACGGCTACCGCAGCCTCGACGAACTCAAGCTCGAAGTGCCCGATCTGCGGGAGGACCCGTCGAGCCTGTTCGCCATGGTGCGTGCCGCGCTGCCCGAGGTGGACGCCCAACCCGGCGAGAAGGCCGACGCCTATCTGGACGAGCATCTGCGCGGGCCACGCCGGATGCTCTACAACGTCGTCCGCCGCAAGGCACAAACCTCCCTGTACAACCGGGAGCGGCTGAGATTCTGCCGCACCCGCGCCTTCGGCTCGGCGAAGCGGATGCTGCGCGCCATGGGTCGCGATCTCGCCAGGATGCGGGCGATCGACCACTGGAACGATGTCTTCTTCCTGCGCCTGGAGGAGCTGCGGGGCGCCTACGAGGGCACGACGGCGCACACCGATCTGCGCGGCCTCGTGGAGCTGCGCAAGCGTCAGCGGGCCGAGGACGAGCAGTTGTCCGCACCGTCCCGGTTCACCACCCGCGGGGCCGCCTACTGGCGGGGCAATCTGGAGCGGGCCGGCTTTGTGAAGGGCGGCGTGGCACGCACCGGCGTCCGGGAGCTGCGCGGCACCCCGTCCTGCCCCGGTGTGGTCGAGGCCCGCGCCGTCGTCACGGACACCCCGGTGGACGTGGACGGCGGAGTCCTGGTGACCTACCGCACGGATCCGGGCTGGGTCGCCGCGCTGCCGTCCGCCTCGGCGCTCATCATCGAGCGGGGCAGCCCGCTGACACATGTGGCGATCGTCGCCCGTGAGCTCGGCATTCCAACGGTCGTCCAGGTCAAGGGCGCGGTCACGGAGCTGGTTACCGGTATGCGGCTGAGGTTGGACGGAGGTACGGGGGCCATCACGATCCTGGACGACGACACCCCGGCCGAAATCGACACCGGAGCCGAGGGCGAGAAGGCGAAGGACGCGAAGAGTGAGTGACGCACTGCTCTCCTGGCTGGCGGATCCCCCTCGGACGGCTGCCGGAGACCTCCACGGCCGAGGCATTCACCTCGCCGACGACCGAGGCGGCTGGGAGTTCCACGGATACCCCGAACTCGCCGCCTCCGCACGGCGGGTGGCCGGATCGCTGGCGGCACAAGGGGTACGCGCGGGCGATGTGGTGTGCCTCCTCCTGCCCACCGGTTTCCCGTGTCTGTCCTCGCTCTTCGGCGTCTGGGCCGCGGGCGCCACGGTGTGCCTCATCCCCCCGCCGGCGTTCGCCGCCGAGGCCGAGTACGTGGAGCACACGGCCGGGATCCTGCGGCAGACCGAGGCCGCCGTCACCGTCACCGCCGCGGGCCTCGCCCCCCTGGCCGCTCGGGTACTGGCCGCTGCGGGCTCCGACCGCGAGCCGTGGATCTGGCGCGATGACGGCGACGAGATCCAGCCCCGCGAACCGGGTGAACTCGCCCTCCTCCAGTTCACCTCGGGCTCCAGCAGCCGGCCCCGTGGCGTCCGGGTCACCTGGGCGAACCTGGAGGCCAACCTCGCGCTGATCCGGAACACACTCGGCTGGCGCGCGGGCGACGCCGGGGCCTCCTGGCTGCCGCTCCACCACGACATGGGCCTCATCGGCTGTCTGCTCACCCCGGTGAGCGTCCAGGACGACCTGTGGCTCATGCGCCCCGAGCAGTTCATCCGCGATCCGGCCCGCTGGCTGCGGTGCTTCGCCGTCGCCGCGCACACCGCCGCCCCGCCCTTCGCGTTCGAGTACGCGGCCCGGCGGCTCGGCGACCGGCTCGCGGACCTGGACCTGTCCGGGTGGCGCAACGCCATCGTCGGCGCCGAACCCATCAACCCCCGTGCGCTGGAGCACTTCGCCGGGCTCGCCAAACCCGCCGGATTCTCCCCGTCCGTCTATCTGCCGTCGTACGGGCTCGCCGAGGCCACGCTCGCGGTGACCGTCCGTACCTCCGGCGCTCCCGCGCCGACCGTGCGCGTGAACACCGGCACGCTGCGCTTCGGGGGCCCCGTCACCATCGACGAGGAGGGCGAGTTCGCGAGCTCCGCGAAGGCGCCCTCCGGCGTTGAGGATGGCTGGCTGATCGGCTGCGGCGGCCCCGGCGACGGAGTGGGCGCCACCGTGGTCGACGACGAGGGACGGCCCCTGCCGGACGGCCACCTCGGTGAGATCGAGGTGACGGGCCCCTCGGTGACGAGCGGCTACCACGCCGGGCGCACCGGCTCCACGCGGTTCGCCGACGGCGGCATCAGGACCGGGGACGCCGGGTTCTTCCACCGCGGCGAGTTGTTCGTGCTCGGCCGGATGGGCGACAGCCTCAAGGCGCGCGGACGCAGCGTCTACATGGAGGACCTGGAGGCGAAGGTGGTCTCCGCGACCGGGATCGCCCGGGAGAAGTGCGCGGTCGTTGGGGTCGAGGGCACCGGCGGCACCTCGGTGACGCTGTTCGCGGAGAAGCCCGGGGGCACGTGGGTGGAGGACGCCACGACCGTCCTGCGCGGCGCACTCGGCGACGAGGTCGCCATCACCGTCGTCACCGGCCGCAGCGGGCTGATCAGAAAGACGTCCAGCGGCAAGCCGAGACGTCGCCACCTGTGGGAAGAGCTGCGAGCGGGCCGTCTGAAGGACGCGCGCGTCCTCGAGACGGCCCACGTCACGACCGGGAGGCCCGTGTGATCCTCAGCGAGGACTATCTGCAGAACCTGCTCGACAAGACCATTCCGCGGATCCACTCCGTCGCCAACTGCGCTGTGGTCCTCGAGGGTTCGATCGCCGAGGGCTTCGGCAACTCCTCGTCCGACATCGACTTCCTGCTCATCGCCGACAGCGACGCCGACCTGCCCACCATGCCCTCGCTCCTGTTCCTGGACGGGCGTCGGGTCGAGGTCCGAACCCGCTCGGTGCGGCAGCTCGCCGAGCAGTTCTCCGCGATCACGACCGACACGCGCGACCACGTGGGCGCCGTCCCGGAGGATCTGCTGAACCGCTGTCAGCGTCTGCTGCGCAGCTTCCCGCTGCGCAATCCGGACCTGGTGGCGAAGGTCAAGGGGCTGATGTCCTTCGACGACTTCCAGGACACGATGCGGGAGTGGTGGGCACACCACGCGCGCCAGTCGATCCGCTACGCGCTCGCCCTGCGGGAACTGGGCCAGGAGGAAGAGGCCGCGGCATGGACCGAAGCCGGACTGCTGCAGGCGGTGAAGTCCTGGGCGGCGGGGCGGGGAGAGACCTATCTGGAGCCGAAGTGGCTGCCCATGCAACTGGATCGCCTCGGTGACCAACCGCTGTGCGACCGGTACCGGACGCTCGCCTCGCTGGACGCGTCGGGTCTCGACCCCGCCGCGTACATCACCGCGGGCGTCCGGCTCACGGCCGATCTGGGGGTGACGGGCGCCGAACCCGACTCCGAGCGGATCACCGTGGCCAGGGCCACCGGGGTGACCACCTGGCCGACCGGCGACCGTGTGCATGTCGTACGCGACAAGCAGGATGTGTTCGTCCTCGGCGACCGCGCGGCGCGGGCCTGGCGTTCGGTCGTCTTCGGCCGGCCCCTGGGAACCGTAGTGGCCATGGCGGACGCGTCAGGAGCACCGCAGGCGGGCCCGCTGATCGCCCAGTTCCTCCGATTCGGCCTGGTGAAGGTGGCGTGGAAGGGCGACGGCCCGATCGTCCCCGCCATGCCGCTGGCCGCCCCGTCCGGCCCGGTCACACCGCCACCGAGTATCGCGCGGCCCATCGTCACCGTGGGCGGGGCGGCGGCCGGCGGTGCGGAGGGCATCGATCTCGTGCCCATGCCCGCCCGCCGGTTCAGCGCCGCCGCGATGACCCTGGTGTGGTCCAACGTGCTGGTGGAGAACGCCCGCGAGGACCTCACCGGTGCCCTGGACCGCGAGCAGTGGAGCGTCGCCGAACTCAGCGCCCGGAGGATACTGCGGGCCGCGCTGCGCGGTGTGCTCAGCGCCCACGGAGTCAACCCGCTGCCACCGGACTCCGAGGTCGTCCGCAGGCTGTCCCTCCTTCCGGCGGGGGCGGACACCGACGAGATCCGGGCGAAGGCTCAGCACCTCGCGACGCTGACGATCGCGTCCACGGCCCAGGGCGGCGCGGCGCTCACCGCGCTGGACGACTTCGTCGCCCTGGTCCGGCACACGACCGGCGCACACAGCTTCCCGTCCTCCTTCGACTCCTCGGACGGATGGCGGCAGACCCTGGAGATCGGCTACGACTGGCTGCGCCTCGGCGCCCACCTCGACGCGGACCTGCCCATCGACGAGGCGAGCGATCTGCTGTCCAGCGGTGGCGCACAGCCGCATCTCGCCACCACCTGACGCTGAGGGAGGAACGTTGACGTCAAGCACCGGCACATCATCGCCGAACGAGGACGAGACGCGGAGCAAGGTGTACGCGGTCGTCGGCGCGATGGCGCCCGCGGGGGACGCCACCCTGGCCGACGACACCCGGCTCATCGCGGATCTGGCCTATGACTCGCTCCGGCTCATCGAGCTGACGCTGGCGCTGGAGGAGGGCTTCGGGCTCGGGGAGCTCGCCCAGGAGCGGACCGCCACCGTCACCACGCTCGGCGACATCGTCCGCCTGGTGACCGAAGCACGGCGGGAGACCGAAGCACAGCGGGAGACCGAGGCACGGCAGGCGGGGGCGGGCCGATGACGGAGCGCTTGAGGATTCTGGTGACCGGCGCGGCCGGGCTGGTCGGCGCGGAGGCCACCGCCCGGCTGGTGGCGGCCGGACACCAGGTCACCGCCCTGGTCCACAACCAGACCGCGGTCATACGCAACGACGGCACCCCGCTGGAGCCGGACGCCGTCACCTGTCTGCCGGGCGATGTGACCAAGCCCCGGCTCGGCCTGCCCGAGGCCGCGTACCAGGCGCTGGCCGCGGACGGCCTCGACCGGATCGTGCACTGCGCCGCGATCACCGACTTCGGCCTCCCCGACGAGGTCTACCAGGCGGTCAACGTCGACGGCACCGCCCACGTCCTGGAGCTGGCCCGCGCCGGCGGCGCGCCTCTCGTGCACGTGGGAACCGCCTATGTGTGCGGTGAGCGCGACGGGCTGATCCGCGAGTCCGAGCTGGACGAGGGCCAGCGCCTCGCCAACGCCTACGAGGACAGCAAGTTCCGGGCCGAGGCCCTGGTGCACAAGGCCCAGGCCGACGGGGTGCGGGCCGCGATCATCCGCCCCAGCATCGTCGTCGGCGACGAGCGCACCGGCGTGGTGCGCGACTACAAGAACATCTACGTCGTGCTCAAACTGGCCACCGAGGGCAAGGTCCGCTCCATCCCCGGCCAGTACGAGGCGCGCCTCGACCTGGTGCCCGTGGACTATGTGGCGGACATCATCACCGAGGTCACCCACCGGTTCGAGGAGGCGGCGGGCCGGACCTTCCACGCGGTGGGCGCACCGCTGACGCTGCGGGACTTCTCCGATGTGATGGCCGAGTATCCGCCGTTCCACGTGCCGCGGTTCGTCCCGCCGACGAGCTTCGACGCCCAGCGGCTGCCCCGCCGGGAGCGGGCGTACTACGAGCGTGTCATGACGCTCTACGAGAGCTACTTCCGGCGCCGGACGCGCTTCGACGACTCCCACACGGCGGACCTGGCCACCCGCAGGCCACCGGTGGACGGGCAGGACTTCCTGCGCACGCTGATCGACCACTGCCTGGAGACGGGCTACCTGGGCGCACCGCCGGTCGATGCCACCGAGGTGCTCGCCCGGCTGAACATGACGGGGCCGGGCGCGACCCCGACGGCGAACCGGACCAGCCCGACCGGGAGCGATGTGAACGGAGCCGGCCGATGACCGACGCCCCGACGAACGGCCGGCCCTTCGGCGACGACATATCGCCGGCCCTCAGCTGCGATCCCCGCAAGCGCGTCCTCTTCGGCTCGGACACCTACTTCCTGGAGAGCGTGGAGCAGCTCGCCACCCTCACCGCCGATGTCGACGGCTTCCTCCACCGGCACGCCGCGCTGCTGCTCAAGCCCGACGCCGTGGTCAGCAGGCAGTTACCGACGACCGTCGACTGGCTGGCCCGGGAGGGCTTCCGGATCGTGGCCGCGGAACGCACCCGGCTCACCCCCAACACCGTGCGGTCGCTGTGGTACTTCCAGTGGAACCTGGCCACACCGGAGCGCCGCCGTCTCGCCGATCTGTTCACCGACACCTGCGACTCGGTGGTGCTCGTGGTGCGCCAGGACGCCGACGGGGCCGGGGCTCCGCCGAGCGCGCCCGCGTCGGTCGTCCTGACCGAGCGGAAGGGCCCGACCGATCCGCGGGCCCGGATCCCCGGTCAGCTCCGCTACGCGACCGGCCGCTACAGCTATCTGCTCAACCTCGTCCACACCCCCGACGAACCCGCCGACGTGGCGCGCGAGTTGGGCATCTACTTCGGCGCGGCGCTCCGGCAGCGGGTCTACGCCTCCGCGCTGGCGGGCGAGGACCAGTCGGCCCGCGCACGTGAGCTGGGCGAGCGGTTGCACACCGAGGTGCCCGAGCGGGATCTCTCCTTCGAACCGGCCGCGGAACGGCTCAGGCGGGCCGTGGCGGAGGCGGAGGAATCCCTGATCCCCGGTGCCGTCCGGGACGAGCTGCGCGCCGCCCGGCTCGCCGCCCGCGACCAGGAGGGCTACCGGCGGCTGATCGAGGCCGTCTGGCGGGCCGGGCTGCCGCTCGACGCCTGGGACACGGTGATCGTCGGCTCCCATGTCCTGCCGATGAAGCGCAAGGGGCCGGCCCCCGTGCTCGGTGGAGTCAGCGTGTCCGACTGGCATCACCACCTGGCGCGGCCTGCGGTCCGGTAACACGAGGGGGAAGCATGGACACGGTGGAATTCAGCCAGACGGTGCCGCGTGAGCTCGTCCATCGGCTGAGCCTGGCCGAGGTGTTCCTGACCGGTGTGCTCGCGCGGGACGAGGACACCCTCGACATCGGGGTGCAGATACCCCGCTCACACGCCTTCTACCGGGACTCGGTGGGCTGCCGCCACGTCTACGACCCGATGGTCCTGGTGGAGGCCGTCCGGCAGTCGCTCCTCATGCTGGGCCACGATCTGTTCGAGAACCCGTTCGGCACGAAGTTCATCCTGCGGGACATCGCCCTGCGCGACGCGGACATCACCGCGCTCACGGTGGGCGACGTACCCACCGAGGTGGTGCTGCGCTGCCGCATCGTGCGCCGCTTCCGCGGCCGCGAGGGGCTGAAGGGCGCGCGGCTGTCCTACAGCGCGCTGATCGGCGACCGGGTGGTGGCGACGCTGGAGGGCTCCATGTCCTGGCTGACGCCCGCCCAGTGGCAGGCGACACGCGAGGAGGTGCGTGCCACGCTGGGGCTGCCCGTCCAGGCCACGTTCGCGGCCGGTGAGCCGGGGGAGCGGCTCGGGGAGGCCCTGGTCGACCGCAGGGACGCCACAAACGTGGTCATCTCCCCGTTGGAGCCCCAACTCCCGCCGGACAGAGGGGAGATGAGGGTCGCGCGGCTGCTCGTCGACACCAGCCACCCCGTGCTGTTCGACCACCCCCTGGACCACGTCCCCGGCATGCTGACCCTTGAGGCGTTCCGGCAGCTGAGCCTCGTCACCGCCGTGGAGACCGGGGCGCTGCCGTCGGCGTCGGCCGTCCTCACGGGGCTGAAGGCGCGCTTCACCGGCTTCGGTGAGCTCGACCTGCCGATCACCTGCGAGAGCGTCCGGGTGGCGGGCGACGGGACGAGCGCCGTGCTGCGCTGCGCCATGAAGCAGGCCGGACACACCATCGCCGACGGCGAACTGCGCCTCTCACCGGCCCCCACGGAAGCGCGGCCGATATGACCGCCGCCCCCGGCACCCTCGGCCGTCCCATGTCCGGGAGACGGTGGCGGCGTTGAGCGATGTCCTGACCGCCTCCCGCGTGCCGGCCCGGCTGGGCCGTTTCGTCCTGCGGATGTTCCGTCCGCAGATCTACGTCACCTACGGCGTGCTGTGGACCCTGACCCTGGAAGGCTCGGCCGAGGCACTCTCCGGGCCCTCCGCGCACTGGACGCCCTCCGGGGCGACCGTGGTGCGCGCGGTGAGCGTGGTGCTGGCCCTGCTGTTCGCCCGTATGGTCGATGAGCAGAAGGACCTGGAGTACGACCGCCGGCACAACCCGGACCGGCCGCTGGTGACCGGCGCCATCACGGTGGCGGAGCTGCGCGGCGCCATGGCGCTGATCACGGTGGTCGTCGTCGTGCTCAACGCACTCGTCTCGGCCCTCTCCGTGCTGCTGATCCTGCTCGCCCTCGGATACACGCTGTTCCTGGTCGCGCTGGAGCGCTGGTCGCCGCGGCTCGGCGAGGCCCTCATCGCCAATCTCCTCGTCAGCTACCCGGTGCAACTGCTGCTCTCCGTCTACCTCTATGTCTCGCTGCTGACCGGCGACGCGATCGACGGCGACGGGCGGGCCGTCCCGCTGATGGCCATGTTCGCCTGCGCCTTCCTCCAGTTCGAGTTCGCGCGGAAGACCGAGTGGCGGCGGGATCCGGAGGCGCGGCTGTACTCGGAGGTGCTCGGCCCGCGTGGCAGCGCGGCCGTGTGCCTCGCTCTCGCCGTGGGCGCGGTGGCACTCGGGCTGCTGCTGTTCGGGACGCGGGGCCTGCTGCCGGCGCTGAGCGTCGTCTTCCCCGCGCTCGGCGCCTGGCGCTTCCTCGTGCGCAGACGGCCATCCGGGCTGATGCTCCCGGCGATGGGCTTTGTGCTCTTCTTCAACCTGCTGTGTTTCTACGGGTCCACGGCGATCGCGATCGGACGGTGAGAGAGGTGCGGCCGGTGATCATCGACAAGGTGCGGATCTTCGACGGGACGGCGATGCTGGGCCCCGGGGCGGTGGAGTTCGCCGACGGGGTCATCACACGTGTTCTGACCGAGCCCGTCGCGGCCTCGGGTGCGTCGGCGTCGGCGGATGTGATCGACGGAACGGGCCTGACGCTGCTGCCCGGGCTGATCGACGCGCATACGCATGTGTTCGGCGCCGAG
Source organism: Streptomyces rugosispiralis (assembly GCF_024505145.1). Taxonomy (GTDB): domain Bacteria; phylum Actinomycetota; class Actinomycetes; order Streptomycetales; family Streptomycetaceae; genus Streptomyces; species Streptomyces rugosispiralis. The sequence goes on from NZ_JANIAA010000002.1 coordinate 84,789, forward strand.
AGCAATCTCGAACTGGCGCTGGCCTTCGGTGTGACCACCGAGCTGGACATGTTCATGGGCCCGCCGGAGCTCACCCAGGCCCTGTGCGCGGCGGCCGGCGAGCGTGCCGACCTCGCCGATATGCGCAGCTCGGGGCTGGTGGCAAGCGCGCCCGGAGGGCACCCCGGCCATGCCATGCCGCTGCTGCCGACGGTGGCCGGGCCCGATGAGGCCGACGCGTTCGTGGCCGCCCGACAGGCGGAGGGCGCGCACTTCATCAAGATCATCGTGGACGACGGCGCGAACCACGGGATGTCGCTGCCCGCCCTGGACGGGGCGACCGTGACGGCGCTCGCCGGCGCCGCGCGGCGCCGGGGCCTGCTCACCGTGGCCCATGTGTCCGCCGGATGGTCCGCGCGACTCGCCCTGGACAGCGGTGTGGACATGCTGACGCACCTTCCGCTGGAAGCGGCTCTGGACGACGCGTTCGTCAGCCGGACCGCGGACGAGAAGCGGGTCGCCATCCCCACCCTGGCCATGCTGGAGGCGTCCGCCCCGGAGACCTCCTCCCGGCCCCGTACGGGACGATCGCTGGCGGCCGATCCGCGCATCGTCGGCTACCTCCCGGACCACGCCCGTACCGCGATCGCGGAAGGCCACGAGGGCCTCTGCGTGGAGAAGGCGTCCCCCCAGCACCGCTTCACCCACGCCCTGGCGAGTGTGGCCCGTCTGCACCGGGCAGGTGTGCCCGTGCTGGCGGGGACCGACACCAACTACCGGCCGGACCGCGCCTGCCCGGTCGTCCACGGCGCCGGTCTCCACACCGAGCTGGCCCTCCTCGTGGAGGCCGGACTGACTCCGGCGGAGGCGCTCACGGCGGCGACCTCGGCCCCCGCCGCGCACTTCGGCCTCTCCGACCGCGGGGTGATCGCGCCGGGGCGGCGCGCCGACCTCGTCCTCGTCGAGGGCGATCCCACGAAGGACATCACCAGCACCCGGTCGATCGAGGCGATCTGGCGCGGTGGCGTCCGTTTCGACCGTGCCGCGTACCGCGAGCGGATCGCCTCATGAGCTGGAGCGACACGCCCGTGAGCGGGAACGGCACGCTCATGGACGGGAGAGAAGACATGAGAGACAACCACACGATGCGGAGGACCACGTGACCGACGGACACGAGCGCCTGGCGGGAGTCAGCAGTACCGCGCTGTTCGTGGGCATCACCCGCGCGGACGAGAGCCGGCGCCCGGACCGGCTGTTCGAGGACACCCTGGCCACGCGTTTCGTCGACGCCGCGGGCGCCGAGCAGCAGGCGGTCTGGACCGAGGGGCAGGGAAAGCTGTTCACCGAGGCCATGGGCGACTACTTCGCCCTGCGCACCCGGTACTTCGACGACTACTTCATCCAGGCGTGCGCGGCGGGCTGCCGCCAGGCGGTCCTGCTCGCGGCGGGTCTGGACACCCGTGCCTTCCGTGTGCACTGGCCGGATGGGATACGCCTCTTCGAACTGGACCGGCCCGATGTGCTCGACTTCAAGGAACACGTCCTCCGGGGCGAGAAGCCGCGCTGCGAGCGCGAGGTGATCGCGGCCGACCTGCGCGAGGACTGGCCGTCGCTGCTGGCGAAGCAGGGCTTCCGCGAGGACGTGCCGACGGCCTGGCTGGTCGAGGGGATACTCGTCTACCTGACCGAGCGCGACGCGGACCATCTGCTCGACCGGATCACCGCGCTGTCCGCGCCCGGCAGCCACCTCGGGGTGGAGCATGTCACCCGGTCGATGGTGAACACCGACCAGGCCCAGGAGGCGGCGTCGGCCTCACCGGAGGGCATCATGGGCATGCTGTCCTCCCTGTGGAAGAACGAGATGACGCAACCCCCCGCCAGCTGGCTCGCGGACCACGGCTGGAGCGCCGTGGAGGAACTCCTCCCCGACCTGGCGGAGCGCCACGCCCGCCCCGTCCCTCCGGCCTTCGACCCGGCCCTCCCCGGCACGGGCCGCGTCCGCCTGCTGACGGCCGACCGCTGACCGCCCGCCACCGCCAGGTGGTCACCTTGACTTCAACGTAGGTTGAACTTCTACGGTCGATCCCATCGTCAGTCGAGTTCACACAAACGACGGAGGGACCGGCCATGGAGTACTCCCACAGCGACGCCGAACTGCTCGAGCAGCCCATCGGGTACTGGAGTTGGGCCGCCTACAAGGCCGTGGTCAGCCGCATCCAGTCCGCTCTCGCCGAGGTCGGGATCACCCAGCCACAGTGGTGGGTCATCGCGCAGGTCGCACGAGCCGAGACCGTCAAGACCCGCGGCGAGGTGTCCGGCCTCCTCCGCAACTATCTCGACTCCGGTCCGGAGGTCATGGAGGCGGAGATCGACCGGGTCATCGCCCTGGGCTGGATCACCGAGGACGCCGAGGGACGCCTGGGCATCACGGACGAGGGCCGGGCCTTGTACGACAAGGCCGCGGCCCTCCAGGACGAGCTGTGGGCGGAACGGCACGCGGGCATCTCCGACGAGGAGTACCTGACGACCATGAAGGTGCTGCAGCGCTTCATCCACAACACGGGCGGGCACGGCTGGCACCACTAGCGCGCTCCCACCGCCGAAGGCGAGCCGGCCCGCGAGGGCGCCGTTGAGCCATGCGGTATGGGCTGCTGTTCATTATGTGGTGGCGATCAGTACGTGGCGGTGAGGATGTTCAGGACCTGCGTCTGATCGGGGAGTAGCGGATTGTTCTTCGTCACCGCGTCCGCCACCGCCCCGGCGGCGATGGCGGGCAGCATGGCGCGGTCGGCGCCGAGCGTTCTCAGGGGGCGTTTCACCTCGACGGCGCCCGCGATCTCGCGCACCCCGTCGATGGCCGCTCGCGCCCAGTCCCCGTCGGCCGGCGGTGCGAGGCGCATGGCCCGCGCCACCTGTTCGTAGGCGCCCTGCGCGGCGGGAGCGTTGAACTCCATCACCTCCTCCAGGACGGCGGCGAGGGCGACGCCGTGTGGCGTGCCGGTGTGCGCGGTCAGCACATGGCCGATGCCGTGGACGAGTCCGAGCCCGGAGAGGGTGAGTGCCTGGCCCGCGAGATGGGCTCCCAGCATCAGTTCGGCGCGGGCGCCGAGGTCCGAGCCGTTCCGGTACGCGGCGGGCAGGGCACGGCTGACCATGGCCACGGCCTGCGTGGCATAGGCGGTGGAGATCGGGTTCGCGCCGCGCGAGGCGAGCGACTCGATGCCGTGGACGAGGGCGTCGATGCCGGTGGCGGCGGTGGCGGGCGCGGGCAGTCCCAGGGTGAGCTCAGGGTCGAGCAGCGCGACGCGCGGCTTCACCGAGGGGTGGCCGATGTACACCTTGCGGCAGGCCGCGGTGTCCTCGATGACCCCGAAGCCGTTGGTTTCGGCGCCGGTGCCCGAGGTGGTGGGGATCGCGACGAGCGGTAGCCCGTCGGCCGCCTCCCAGAGGTCGTCGGCGTCGGCGGCCGTGGCGCTCGCGTTGCCGACCAGCAGGGCGATGCCCTTCGCCGCGTCGAGCACGGAGCCACCGCCGAGGGCGACGACCGCGGCGGTGCCGAACGTACGGGCCCGTGCGGCACCCGCGTCGACGTTGGCGGTGGACGGGTTGGGCGCCACATCGTCGTAGACGGCGTACTCCAGCCCGGCGGCTTCGAGGGCCTTGAGGACCGGCTCGAGGACGCCCGCGGCACGCAGTCCGTGGTCGGTGACGACGAAGGCGCGATCGTGGCCGGTCGCCGCGATCAGGGCGGGGAGCCGGCCGATGCGGCCGGGGCCGAACTCGATGCGGCAGGTGGGGTCGATGCTCAGCGGTGTGGGTCCGCCGGGCCCGGAAGAGGTCATGGGTGCGGCTCCTGACGTCGTGGGGCGGGGTGGCGTTCGTTCGCCGTCAGACCGTGACGGTCGCGCCCACCGGCGCGGTGGCCTGGATGGCCAGCCGGAACTCCTGCCCGGCGAGTGCCTCGTAGAGGCGGACGGGACTCATCTCGCCCGCGAGGTCGCCGTGCTGGGCCTTGGAGCGGCGGTAGATCTGCTCGACGAGGGCCGACAGTTCGGTGGACACGCCCAGGTCGCGGCCGAGGTCAACGGCGAGTCCCAGATCCTTGCAGGCGAGCGCCATGGCGAACGAGTCGTCGTAGTCACCGTCGGCGATGACCGACATGAGGTCCTGCTCGATGAAGGAGGAACTGGCCGGGCTCGCGAGCAGCGAGTTGCGCAGTGTCCCGAGGTCCACGCCCGCCTTGACGCCCATGGCGAGCACCTCGGAGGTGGCGACCAGGTGGCTGAACCAGAGCAGGTTGAGCATGAGCTTGACGGTGTAGCCCGCGCCGACCGGCCCGACGTGCAGAATCCGATCCGGATCGCCCATGGCCTTGAGGACGGGCAGGGCGATGCGGAAGTCGTCGTCCGCGCCACCGACGAAGATCTGCAGTGCTCCGGCCTCGGCGCCCCGCGCCATGCCACTGACCGGTGCGTCGATCCGGCGCACTCCGCGGCCGTCGAGCACATCGGCGGCGACGCGGTCCGCGGCCGCGGGGGTCGAGGTGGACATATCGACCCACAGGGCTCCGGGTGGCAGCGCCTCCGCCGCGCCTCCGCGCAGCAGTACCTCCTCGACGACGCGCGGGGTGGGGAGCATGGTGATCAGCAGTTCCGCGCCGTCGGCGCAGTCCGCGGGGGAATGGGCCCAGCGGGCACCGAGCGCAAGGTGCTCGGCGGCGGCTTCCGGCCGGGTGTCGTGCACGGTGACCAGGTGGCCCGCGTGGATGAGATGGCGGGCCATATGGCGTCCCATGTTGCCCAGGCCGATGAAACCGATCCTCATGGTTGTCCTCGCAGTAATGAGAAGAGAAAGGAGGGAGGGGTAGGGGCAGGTCCATGAACGGTCCATGAACCGTGTCCGGTTCAGGCCAGGTTGACCCAGGTGGTCTTCAGCGCGGTGTACGCGTCCAGCGCGTGCAGGGACTTGTCGCGGCCCGCGCCGGTGGCCTTGAAGCCGCCGAACGGGGTGATGACATCGCTGGCGTCGAAGGTGTTGATCCAGACCGTCCCGGCCCGTAGCCGCTTGGCGGCGCGGTGGGCGACGGCCACGTCACGGGTCCAGACGGAGGCGACGAGCCCGTAGTCGCTCTCGTTGGCCAGCCGGATCCCCTCGTCGGCGTCGCCGTCGTAGGACACGATGGCCAGGACCGGGCCGAAGATCTCCTGCTGGGCGACGGCGGAGGTGTTCACCACCCCGTCCAGGACGGTCGGTTCGACATAGCTGCCGCCCGTCTCGGTGAGGGTGCGGCCACCGCCGAACGCCACGCTCGCCCCGTCCGCCACACCACGCTCGATATGGCCGAGGACCGAGGCCAGCTGGTTCTCGTCGACCAGGGGGCCCATGACGGTGGCCGGGTCGAGCGGATCGCCCATCCGGAAGGTGTCGTCGGTGATCCGGCGCACGGCGTCCAGGAGCCGGTCCTTGACGGAGGCGTGGACCACCACGCGGGAACCGGCGTTGCAGGTCTGCCCGGCGTTGTAGAAGATGCCCCATGCCACGGCCGACGCGGCGGCCTCGATATCGGCGTCCGCCAGCACCAGCTGGGGCGACTTGCCACCCGCCTCGACGGCCACCTGCTTGCCGTTGGACTCGCCCGCGTACACCTGGAAGAGCCGGGCCACCTCCACCGAGCCGGTGAAGGCGATCTTGTCGACCTCGGGGTGGCGGCCCAGCGCCTGCCCGGCGACCTCGCCACGTCCGGGGACGACGTTGAACACCCCGTCCGGCAGACCCGCCTCGGAGCCGAGGGCGGCCAGGCGCAGGGCGGCCAGGGACGTCTGCTCGGCGGGCTTGAGCACGACGCTGTTGCCGGTGGCCAGGGCCGGGCCCAGCTTCCAGCCGGCGATGAGCAGGGCGTAGTTCCACGGGACGACCGCGCCGATGACACCCAGGGGCTCCCGGGTGATCAGGGCGATCGCGTCCCCCGGGGTCGGCGCCACCTCGTCGTAGGTCTTGTCGATGGCCTCGGCGTACCAGGCGATGGTCTCGGCGGCCTTGTCCACGTCGATCCGCACGGACTCGGTGATGGGCTTGCCCATCTCCAGGGTGTCGAGAAGGGCCAGCTCCTCGGCGTTCTCCCGGATCAGGTCGGCCCAGCGCAGCAGGACACCCTTGCGCTCCCTGGGCGGGAGGTCACGCCAGCGTCCGTCCTCGAAGGCGTCGCGTGCCCCGCGTACGGCACGGTCCACGTCCTCGGCGCCGGCCGCCTGCACCTTGGCGAGCACCGCGCCGTCGCGCGGCGAGTGGCTGGTGAAGGTGTCGCCGGAGAGCGCGTCGGTGAAGTGGCCGTCGATGAACGGCCTTGTCTCGAAGGTCAGTTGGTCGGCCGCGGCCAGCCACTGGTCGTGCGTACGGGAGAGCAGGGCGTCGATGCCGTGCGTCATGTGATCCTCCACCGGTCGATCGCGTCTTCGTCCAGCTCGATGCCGAGGCCCGGGCTCGCGGGCACCTCGAGGTCGCCGTCGGCGCCCACCCGCACCGGGTCGGCGAGCATGAAGTCCCGGCGCTCCGGGGTCCATCCGGGCGGGTCGTAGGGGAACTCGAAGTACGGGCCGCCGCCGACTCCCGCCGCCACGTGCAGATTGGCGAGCACCCCGATGCCGTTGGTCCAGCTGTGCGGGGTGAAGTGGCGGTGCTTGAGCTGTGCCAGTTCCGCCAGGGTGCGGGCGCGGTGCATGCCGATCGCGAGCACCACGTCCATCTGGTAGATGTCAAGGGCGTCCTCCTCGAGGTAGCGCAGCAGCTCGGTGGGGGAGTGGTGCATCTCGCCCGCGGCGATGCGCAGCCCGGGGTTCTCGGCCCGCAGGCGCTTGAAGCCCGCCACGTCGCAGTAGGGCAGCGGCTCCTCGACCCAGAACACGTCGAGTTCGGCCAGCCGCGCGAGGGTCTTGCGGGTCCGGGCGAGGTCGGTGGCGCCCGCGGTGTCGCCCGCCATGCGCCACGACTGGTTCAGATCCACCATGATCTCGAAGTCCGCGCCCAGTTCCTCGCGCACCGCGCGGACCGCGGCGATCCCCTCGTCCACCCGGTCGCGGTCGATGCGGATCTTCATCGCGCGGAAGCCCGCCTCGCGGACCTTCAGCGCGGTGGCCACCCGCTCCTCGGGCGACTTGAGCTCACCACAGGAGGCGTAGGCGGGCAGCTTCTTGGCCGCGTTGCCGAACAGCTCCGCCACCGGGCGGCCGTGGACCTTGCCGATGATGTCCCACAGCGCCGCCTCCAGCGGCCAGTAGTGGGCGCCGTGGAAGTTCGCGGTCTCGATGGCCTTGACATGCCGGGTGATGTCGAGCGGGTCCTCGCCGACGAACAGGTGCTTGTAGGTGTCGAAGCCGTCCATGAGGTCACCGGAGCCGATGCCGGTGATCCCCTCGTCGGTGTGCACGCGGACGATCGTGGCATCGAAGTGGCGCCGTGGCTCGGGGTCCCAGGCGGCCCGGAACGGCGGGTCCAGCTCCAGCCGCAGCCGGTCCAGGGCGATGTCCGTGATCTTCATCGGGCGAGCGCCTCTGAGGTGGGGGTATAGAACGGGTTGGCCGGGCCTTCCGCTACGGCCGCGAGGACATCGGCCACGGTCGGGGTGGCGTTCACCGCGGCCCGTATCGCGTCGTACGCGGCCGAGCGCTGGTTGCGGAAGGACACATCCAGGTCGTCGACCGCCGGGTTCACCCAGATCGCGGCGATGATCAGCAGGTTGTCGGCCTCCTCGGCGGGCAGCAGATCGGCCAGGACCGCGTCCGCGACGCCCTGCGCCAGACCGGCCTGGGCGGAGCCCCAGGTGGCGCGCTGGTGCAGCTCACCGTCGGCGGCGGCCTTGGTCACGAACAGCGTCAGCGGCTTCACCGGTACAGAGGGCCGCACGATCGTCAGGAACGGGACGTGTCCGGCGCTGGGCGTGGCCAGCGCCGTGGCCCAGGCCGTCTCGACGGGTCCGCCCTTGCGTCCGATCACGACGTTCGTGTGCGCGGCGTTGGCACCCTCCCCGGCGAAGGACTCGCCGACGAGGGCGGCCGGGGCAAAAGGCGATGGCATGGGATCTCCTGGATCTCCGGGAGCGGGGTATCGGCGGACCGACGGGATGAACCTCGCATTCACCGCAGTTCATCCGGTCCGATGCGGCGAATCTAGAACCGCCGCCACCCCCTCGCAAGGCACCGGCTCGAATCGAAATGCCGGTTGCTCTCCCGACAACCCGGCGGCTGACCTGGGGGTTCCCAGGGCCCCGTCGTTAGGATGACGCGCGTGACAAACCTCCCCCCTCGCGGCACCGACGGCCCCGAGGACCCCGCCGATCCACCCGGCGCGGGCTCCCAAGGCGACCCCTCCGGCCCCGGAGACACCATCGCCCCGCGCGGCCACGGGCTGCGCCGTGACATCGACCTGCTGGAGGCGCTCGCCTCCGACGAGGCCCAGAACGGGGGCGGGCTTGGCGTCGTACGCCTGGCGCAGCTGGTGGGCCGGGAGAAGACCCAGGTCTCGCGAGCGCTCAAGGCCCTGGCCGCCTCGGGCATCGTGGAACGGGACCCCGACACCCTGGAGTACCGGCTGGGCTGGCGGCTCTTCTCGCTGGTCGCGCGGACCTCGCAGAACCGGCTGGTGCGCATGGCCGAGCCGGTGATGCACGCGCTGTCGGTGGACGTGGAGGAGACCAGCCATCTGTGTGTCCTGAGCGACCGCGAGGTGCTCACCCTGCTCTCGGTCTCCGGGCACTCCTTCCGGGTCCACGGCTGGGAGGGGCGCGGAGTGCCCGCGTGGCAGACCTCGGCCGGGCGGGTGCTGCTGGCCGATGCCACGCCCGATGAGCTGTACGTCCGCTTCGGCACCACCTCCACCCCGCCGATCCCCGAGCTGTGGGCGCTGATCCAGGAGGCGTCGCGCAAGGGGTACGCGCGGGTCAGCGAGGAGTTCGAGGCCGGTCTGGTCGGGGTCTCGGCGCCCGTGCGCGACTTCCGGGGCCGGGTCGTGGCGGCGATCAACATCTCGGCGCCCAAGTCCCGGCTCGGCGACCGCCTGGACCAGGCGGGCCACATCACCGCCAAGGCGGCGGCACGCGTCTCCGCGCTGCTGGGCTGGGAGCCCCGGCACACCGCGTTCCCCCGGGCACGGCTCACCTGAAGGCGCCGGGGCCGGGTGGCCGCCAGTCGTGGCCCCCGGCGGTCCCGGGTGGCCCGGCCCGTTCCGGGCGGCCCCGCCGTCCCCTCCCTGTCGTATGCGGTGAGTTGCCCTGACAGCAACCACCATTGCGATCCGAGAAGCGGCCTTGTCGGCCGTATGACGCGCTCGTAAATTCACCGCGAACCGGACCAGCCCCCGTTCGGAACGGAGAAAAGAGCAGCTCATGAACCTCCCCGGCATAGAAACCCTCGTCAAGGCGCCGTTCGCCGAAGGCGATGTGCTCATCGCCGGCCGCTGGTGTGCGGCCGAGGACGGCCGGACGTTCCCCGTGCACGACCCGGCCACCGCGGAGCTGATCCGCGAGGTGTCCGCGGCGGGACCGGGCGACGCCACGGCGGCGGTCGACGCGGCCCAGGAAGCCGCCGCCGGATGGCGGGCGGCGCCACCGCGCCGTCGCTCGGAGGTGCTGCACACCGCCTTCGCGCTGATGCGCGAGCACACCGACACGCTCGCCCGCCTGATCGTCCTGGAGAACGGCAAGGCGTACCGGGACGCGGTGGCCGAGGTCGGCTACGCGGCGGAGTTCTTCCGCTGGTTCGCCGAGGAGGCGGTGCGGATCGGCTCCTCGTTCGGCGACGCACCCGGTGGTGGCTTCCGCCACGTCGTACGCAGGCACCCGGTGGGCGTCACCGCCTTCGTCACTCCCTGGAACTTCCCGGCCGCGATGGCCACCCGGAAGATCGCCCCGGCGCTCGCCGCCGGCTGCCCGGTGCTCCTCAAACCGGCCCCGGACACCCCGCTCACCGCCCTCGCGATCGCCGCCCTGCTGAGCGAGGCGGGGCTGCCCGACGGGCTGCTGAACGTGCTGCCCACCGACCGCGCGCCCGAGGTGGTCTCCGTCTGGCTCCGGGACGAGCGGGTCCGCAAGTTCTCCTTCACCGGCTCCACCGCCACCGGCCGGAAACTCCTGGAGCAGGCGGCGGCCAACGTCGTCAACGTGACCATGGAACTGGGTGGCAACGCGCCCTTCATCGTCTGTGAGGACGCCGACATCGACGCCGCGGTGCGCGGTGCGATGGACGCCAAGATGCGGGGCGGTGGCGAGGTCTGCATCGCCGCCAACCGGTTCTACGTCCATGAGTCCGTCGCCGCCGAGTTCACCGAGAAGTTCGCGGCGGCCATGACGGACGTACGCGCCGGAGCGGGTCTTGAGGAGGGCGTCACCCTCGGCCCGATGATCAACCGGACCGCCGTGGAGTCCATCCGAGCCCTGGTCGACGACGCGATCGGGCGCGGCGCGAAGGTGGCCGCGCGGGGCGGTGTGCCCGAGGGCCCCGGCTGCTACCATCCGGCGACCGTCCTGGTGGACGTCCCCGAGGACGCCCGGATCATGAACGAGGAGGTCTTCGGGCCGGTCGCGCCCCTCGCCACCTTCACCGACGAGGACGAGCTGGTGGCCCGCGCCAACGCGACGGTGCACGGCCTCGCCTCGTACGTCTACTCGCGCGACGTGGCCCGGGCCCTGCGCATCTCCGAACGCCTGGAGAGCGGCATGGTCGGCCTCAACCGTGGCCTGCTCTCCGACCCGGCGGCGCCCTTCGGCGGCGTCAAGCAGTCGGGTCTGGGCCGGGAGGGCGGCCGCGAGGGCATCGAGGCGTTCCTGGAAACGCAGTACATCGCCCTCGACTGGCCGACCGGCTGACGCCCCCTCTCCCGCCACCGACCGCTTCCCCTCTCCTCGCCACTTTCCCCGGGCCTCGCTCCTCCCGGCCCCCGCTCCCCTCGGGGCCGCTCTTCCCGGGGCGGCGTTCTCCCCCTCCCAGTAAGGACCCGCGCATGGCAACGACGCCTGTGACCGAGCACAACGAGCCCAGCCCACCGCCGGGCGCACCCGCCTCCGAACGCGAACGGAGGTGGCTGCACACCAAGCTGAAGCTGGCCACCCAGATCGGCCAGGGGATCGACGGCTACATCATCGGCGGTATCGGCCTGGCGATGGGGGCGATCACCGACGACCTCCATCTGACCTCCGTGGAGCAGGGGCTGGTCGGTGCCGCGCCGCTGATCGGCATCTTCGTCGGAGGGCCGCTCTTCGGCCGGCTGGCCGACCGGTTCGGACGCCGGCCGGTGTTCCTCATCGACATGCTGATCTTCCTGGTCGGCTCGGTGCTCCAGTTCTTCGTCGGGGACGGCACCCAGCTCTTCCTCATCCGGCTGGTGATGGGTGTGGCGATCGGTGGCGAATACGCGATCGGCGCGCCGCTGCTGTCGGAGTACGCGGGCCGGCGTGGCCGCGGGCGGCTGCTGGCGAGCCTGGAGATCAGCTGGTACCTGGGGTACGCGCTGGCCACCGTCGTGGGGGCGCTGTTCACCTCCGTCGACGGCGGCTGGCGCTGGTCCCTGGCGAGCAGCGCGGTGATCGCGGTGGTGTGCGTGGCCCTGCGCGGTGGCATCCCGGAGTCCGCGCGCTGGCTGCTGAGCCAGGGGCGCCGGGACGAGGCGGAGGTGCTGATCGAGAAGTACGGCATCGAGGTGGATGTCGCCGCGGAACTCGACGAGCGCGACGAAGTGCGGCAGGACGGGTTCCGGGCGCTCTTCAGCCGGCAGCACATCCGCTCCACGGTGTTCGCCAGCGTCTTCTGGGCCGCCCTCGTGCTGCCCTACTTCGCCATCGGCACCTTCTGGACGGATGTCTTCGAGGCTCTGCACATGGGGGACAACGCGGTGGCGGCGCTGCTCGTCTACTCCTTCACCGCCGTGGCCGGTGTCACCGCGGGGTGCCTGGTCGTGGAGCGGATCGGCCGCCGCAAGCTGCTGATCCCGCCGTTCTGGATCACGGCCGCGTGTCTGGCCCTGGTGGCGGTGTGGCCGTCCTCCACCCCCGTCATCGTCGTCGGCTTCCTGTTCTTCATCTTCCTCAACGCCGCCTCCTCCGCGCTGACCGCGGTCTATCCGCTGGAGGTGTTCCCCACGTCGCTGCGCACCACGGGTGTCGGCTTCGCCACGGCCATGAGCCGGGTGGGTGCCGCGATCGGCACGTTCCTGCTGCCGATGGGGCTCGACCACTTCGGAGCGGAGTTCGTGCTCCTGGTCGGCGCCGGAGTGCTGGTGGTCGGCGCCGTCGTGTCACAGTTCCTGGCGCCGGAGACCACCGACCTGGACCTGGCCCGCGCGGCGCGCACGGCCCGCGAAGGGGCGTAGCGGCACACGCCGGGCCCGCCCGGTGTGCGGATCGCGCACACCGGGCGGGCGTCTTCACGGTGCGGTGGTCCGCTCAGGCGGCGGCCGGGGTGTAGTGGCCGGCCTCGTCCCCTTCGAGGACATGGCTGCGCTCACCGTCCACACCGACCGGGGCGTCGCCCGCCACGGTCACCCGGGGACCAGGCGATGCGCACGATGTTCTCCGGACGGATGACATACGCCTGGAAGATCCGCAGCAGATCGCGCGACTCGGACGGGTCGAGGCCGATGAGGCTCTGGGCGAAACCACCGATGAACAGCCCGCGTTCGCCGCTCTCGGGGTGGACGCGCGGTCCGGTCCGGTGGGGACGCGGAGGGCAGGCCGAATAGCCGCACAGCACGTATCCGAAAAACCGCACGCGGGGCCCTGGGGTGCGATGAAGCCTTTTCTCGTACTTTCCGCCGTCACAAAGTGAGGGGGAATCAGCGGAATGCGGGGGAGCGGACGCGGCCAGGACCGGCCGCGCTCACAGGGCGGCGGACACTGTCAGATGCCGAGCGGAAAGAAGAGCGAAAGAGCGGAGCGCCAATGGCTCAACGGCCGACGGCACAGATGGCGCCGGCTTGACGTCGCAGATCGACGTGCAGACGCACGGCGAATTTCTCGGCTTGGCTCACATTCAGCAGGATGGCAGTGCGTTCCAGCCCCCGTCAACGACTTCCGGATTCCGTCCCAGGACGCGGGCGCCCCCGTGGGCACCCTGGTGGAGGCGGACCCTCCGCCTCGGGAGGAGCTGCGGGAGGAGCTACGGCGGGGTGGTGCCGGCGGGGCGCCGACCGCACCGGTGGGGAGTCGGGCGGCAGATATATGCAATGTTTGTCGCTCGGAACGGATTCTTCCGCGCTGATTCGTGCCACACTGAACGTAGGGCCCTCACCGTTCCCCCGTCGGTGAGGGCCGTTTGCTGTCGGCCCCCGGACGGGCGACGTCCGTCAGCCCGTCCGGTCGCCAAGTGTGCTGCGGAAGCGGGCGCGGTAGACCGTCGGTGAGACCCCGAGGGTGTGCTGAAAGACCCGGCGCAGCGACTCCGAGGAGCCGAACCCGGCCTCCCGCGCCACCTCCTCGACCGTGCCCGTGCCATCGGCGAGCAGGGTCTGGGCGGCCTCCACGCGGACGGATTCGACGTAACGTCCGGGAGCCATGCCGACCTCGGTGCGAAACAGCCGCTCCAGGTGACGGACGCTCACACCGCCCGAGTCGGCCAGCGTGGCGAGCGTATGGCTCCCCGCCGGATCCGCGGTGACGCGGTCCATCACCCGGCGCACCGCCGGATGCCGGGGTTCACGCGGGGCCAGCCGCGCGCTGAACTGCGCCTGCCCTCCCGGCCGGGCCATGAAGACCACCAGCTGCCTGGCCACATCGCGTGCCACATCCGCTCCCCAGTCCTCCTCGACCAGGGACAGCGAAAGATCGATCCCCGCGGTGATACCGGCCGATGTGGCCACATGGCCGTCCCGGACGAAGACGGGATGGCCGTCCACCCGCACCCGCGGATAGGCGGCGGCCAACTGGGAGGCCAGTTCCCAGTGGGTGGCGGCACGGCGGCCGTCCAGGATGCCGGCCTCGGCCAGCACGAAGGCCCCCGCGCACACCGACGCCACCCGCTTCGCCCGCCTCGACAGGGCGGCCACCAGCCCGACCAGATCGGTGTCGGCCACCGCCGAGCGCCAGTCCCTCCTGCCGGGGACCAGCAGGAGACCGTCACGGCTCGCGGGTCTCCGCCGAAGGACGCGATGTTGTCGCGTACCCAGCGCGGTACGGCGGCCTGGTCCTGAGCGCCGAGGTTGTCGGCGCCGATCCGCGGGAGGTACAGATAACCCCGGTCCCATTCGGTAGTTCGCGGTCACCACCACGTCGCCCGCTTCCGCCAGGCGGGCTCCGTCGTACCAGTCCCACCCGCCCGAGCCGCTGGTGAAGCCGACTCCGTGACCCGTTCCAGCCGGGACGGCGCCTGCGGTACGGCCGGTCCGGGGCGCACCGCCGCGCGCACTCCGGTCCATCCCGGGTGGGGACGCGGTGCCGCGAAACGCGACGCTCCCACCGGTGAGGCGGCGTACGGGACACCCCGGAAGGACACCACCGCACCCTCGTCGCAGCCACGGACCTCGCCCCGGTCCGTGGCCACGACCCGCGCTGTCGGGTTCGTCATCGTCTCCACCACTCCCTCGTCACCGACGTTCCGGTCTCGTTCCATGCCGACCAGCGCATAGCAGCCAGGACGGGGGTGAAGGCGAGGATTCAGCGACAGATGACCTCTTCAGCGGCCGAAAGTGCGACGCGAGGCCGCATCGTCACGACGGCGTGTTCTCCTCCACCCAGCGGAAGAAGGCGATCTGCCGGGACATGAGGGTGACCAGCTCGTACGCGGTGTGCGAGGCGGCCACGGAGGTGATCTCGGCGTGGTCGTACGCCGGGGCGACCTCGACCAGATCGGCGGAGACCACATAGCAATCGGCGAGCCCGCGCACGATCTCCAGCAGTTCCCGCGAGGTGAGGCCGCCCGCCTCGGGGGTGCCGGTGCCGGGGGCGTGCGCGGGATCCAGGACATCGATGTCGACGGAGATGTACAGCGGCCGTTTGCCGATGCGCTCCTTGAGCTGCTGCACCACCTCGTCCACCCCGCGTCGCATCACATCGGCCGCGGTGACGATCCCGAAGCCCAGTTTGGTGTCCTCGTCCAGGTCTTCCTTGCTGTACAGCGAGCCGCGGGTGCCGACGTGGGAGAGCGCGGAGGTGTCGAGGAGGCCCTCCTCGGCCGCGCGGCGGAACGGCGTCCCATGGGTGTACTGGGCGCCGAAGTGGGAGTCCCAGGTGTCCAGGTGCGCGTCGAAGTGCAGCAGCGCCACCGGGCCGTGGCGGCGGGCCACCGAGCGCAGGAGCGGGAGCGCGATGGTGTGGTCGCCGCCCAGTGTCATCAGCTGCGCGCCCGTGGACAGCAGGGCGTCCGCGCCCGCCTCGATGCTCGCGACCGCCTCGTCGATGTTGTGCGGATTGGCGGTGATGTCACCGGCGTCGGCGACCTGGGCGTAGTGGAACGGGTACACGTCCAGGGCCGGGTTGTAGGGGCGCAGCTGGCGCGACGCCTCCCGAACGGCGTTCGCCCCGAAGCGGGCCCCGGGCCGGTAGGAGACACCGGCGTCGAACGGCACCCCGACCACGGCGATGTCCGCGGTGTCGACCTGGTCCAGGCGAGGGACGCGGCCGAAGGTGGCCGGGCCGGTGAAGTGCAGGGTGGCGTCGGTCTCCTGGGGCGGGACGGGCCTCGTTGCTTCGGTAGGGTTCACGGTCATGGTTGGTGCAGGATCCTTCATCTGTGGGGGGGTTTACATCTGTGTGGGGGAGTCGGCCCGTGGGGGGGCCGTGGTGCGTGGGTGATCAGGGACGTTCCGTGCCCATGACACGTGGCGCATACGCCAGGAGCCAGCCACGCGGCCGGGGTTTCTCGGATCCGAGAAGCCCGTTCCGTGACCGCCTTGGTCAGTGGGCCTTCATCTTTCCGTCACGCGGCGAAGGCGTCTGCGGCGGCCGCTCATTGTGCGCCGTCCGTTCCGTGGGCGTGGGGAGCATGGCCGGCCACCGCCGCCGTCAGCCGTGCCGCGCCCTGTTGCAGGATGTGCCGGACATGATCCGCTTCATGCCGGTGGTAGTGGCGCCGCCATGTGCTGCTGACGGCCGCTATGGGCCGCTCGTTGTGATCGAACGCGGGCACCCCTATCGACCGCAGCCCCTCGGAGACCAGCTCGACCTCCTCCGACCAGCCGCGCTCACGGTCCCGCGCCAGCAGGTTCCACAGCTCCGCCAGCGACCGGGGGCCTCTGCCGGTGCGGGTGACGAGATACCCCGGCCGGGGGAAGACCGCCCGGAGGTGCGCCTCGCTGGAGTGGGCCAGGATCGCACGGCCGTTGGCCGTCAGATGGGCCGGCAGCCGGACGCCGACGTCGGTGACGGGAGTGGCGTCGGTGTACCCGGAATGGCACCTCGGTGGCCGCTCCTTGAGGAGGTAGACCGTCTCGGCGCCGTAGAGGATGCCCAGGTGCACCGACTGACCGAGCCGGCTCGACAGATTGCGCAGGATGGGGCGGGCGAGCCGCTTCAGGGGCTCGTGCCGCAAGTAGGCGGACCCGATTTCGAAGGACGCCACGCCCAGACCGTAGGCCCGCTCCTCGGGGAGATAGGCGACAAACCCGCGATCAACCAGGACGGCGAGGATGTGATAGAGCGACGAGCGGGGCATCTCCAGGTCTCTGGCCAGCGCCGATGCCCGAACCGGCCCCGAGCGGCCGGCGAGGTGCAACAGAACATCCAGCGCCCGCCCCACGGCCGGCGAGGCACTTGATGCCGTCCGGCGTTCACTCACGTCTCACATCCTTGTGATCCCCCGCCGCCACGGGCGGCCGCACTTCCTCATGGCACGCGGCAGCCGGCCGGGCAACCGCTGGCCTGTGCACGTACCTTGGTCGTGTCCGATCGTAGGACCGGCTGCCGATCCCCTCCCACCCGGCCTCCGGGGACTGCTCATACCGGGCAACGGGCCTGGTCGGACGGGCGATCCGGGTCAGGAGCGGGGAAGTCCGTCCGCGGTGGCACGGGCCTCCAGGCGGACCACGACCCCCTTCGACGTCGGTTGGTTGCTGATCTCGGCCACGCTGTCGAGCGGCACCAGGACGTTGGTTTCGGGGTAGTACGTGGCGGCACAGCCACGTGTGGTCGGATACGGGACCACCTCGAAGTCCTCCGCGCGGCGCTCCACACCATCCGTCCACACGCCTACGAGGTCCACGAACTGCCCTTTGAGCAGGCCGAGTTGTGCCATGTCCGACGGATTGACCAGTACCACCCTGCGGCGTCCGTGAATGCCCCGATAGCGGTCGTTGTCCGTGTAGGGGATGGTGTTCCACTGGTCGTGTGAGCGCAGGGTCTGCAGCAGCAGATGCCCCTCCGGGGCACGCAACATGTCCCAGGCGTTGCGGGTGAACAGCGCCTTGCCGGTGGCAGTGGCGAACACCCCCTCGTTGACCGGGTTCGGCAGTCGGATGCCACCGGGGCGCGCCACCCGTCGGTTGAAGTCGTGGAAACCCGGAACGATGCGGGAGATGTGATGGCGGATCGCCCCGTAGTCGGCCTCGAACCGGTCCCAGGGGATGCCCGCCTTGCCGCCGAGGGTGTGGCGCGCCAGCCGGCACAGGATGGCGACCTCGCTGAGCAGCAGCTTGGATGCCGGATCGAGGCGGCCGTAGGAGGTGTGCACCTCGCTCATCGAGTTCTCCACGGTGACGAACTGCTCGCCACTGGGCTGGATGTCCCGTTCGGTACGGCCCAGGGTCGGCAGGATGAGCGCGGTCCGGCCGCAGACCGTATGGGACCTGTTGAGCTTGGTGGAGATATGGGCGGTGAGGCGGCATCGCCGCATGGCCTCCTCGGTGACCGCGGTGTCCGGAGCGGCCCGGACGAAGTTGCCCGCGAGGGAGACGAAGACCTTGATACGGCCCTCGCGCATGGCCCTGATCGAGTTCACCGAGTCCAGCCCGTGGGCGCGGGGCGGATCGAAGCCGAACTCGCGCTGGAGCGCGTCCAGGAAGGAGTCCGGCATCTGCTCCCAGATGCCCATCGTGCGGTCGCCCTGCACATTGCTGTGGCCGCGCACCGGGCAGGCCCCGGCTCCGGCCCTGCCGAGGTTTCCGCGCAGCATCAGGAAGTTCACGATCTCCCTGATGGTGGGGACACCGTGCCGGTGCTGCGTCACCCCCATGGCCCAGCAGACGATGATCCGCTTGCTGCCCAGGACCTCGTCCCGTACCTGCTCGATCTCCTGGCGGGTCAGTCCGGTGGCGGCCAGGATGTCGTCCCAGGCGATGGCGCGGACGTGCCGGGAGAACTCCTCGAAGCCACTGGTGCTGGAGCGGATGAAATCGTGGTCGAGCACGGTGCCCGGCCGGGCGTCCTCCGCCTCCAGCAGCAGCCGGTTCAGGCTCTGGAAGAGCGCGAGGTCGCCGCCGCTGCGGATCTGGAGGAAACGGTCGGCGATACGGGTGCCGGGCCCGATCACCCCGCGGACCCGCTGCGGGTTCTTGAACCGCAGCAGTCCGGCTTCCGGCAGCGTGTTCACCGCGATGACACGGCCGCCGTTGAGCTTCGCCCGCTCCAGCGCGGAGAGCTGTCGCGGATGGTTGGTGCCGGGGTTCTGGCCCACCAGGAAGATCAGGTCGGCCTGGTGCATATCGTCCAGGCTCACCGTGCCCTTGCCCGTGCCCAAGGTCTCGTGCAGCGCGAAGCCACTGGACTCATGGCACATATTGCTGCAGTCGGGCAGGTTGTTGGTGCCGAAGGCCCGGGCGAAGAGCTGCAGTACGAAGGCGGACTCGTTGCTGGCCCGGCCCGAGGTGTAGAACACCGCCTCGTCGGGGGAGTCCAGCGACGTCAGCTCCGCCGACAGCAGCCCCAGGGCGTCGTGCCAGCTGATCGGCTCGTAGTGGTCGGCGTCCGGTCGCTTGACCATCGGTGCGGTGAGCCGGCCCTGCTGGTTCAGCCACAGGTCGGAGCGGCGGCCGAGCTCGGAGACCGAGTGCCCGCGGAAGAAGTCGGCGGTGACGCGCCGCGCCGTCGCCTCGTCGTTGATGTGCTTGGCGCCGTTCTCGCAGTATTCGTTGCGGTGCCGATGGCCGGGGGCGGGGTCGGCCCAGGCGCAGCCGGGGCAGTCGATGCCGGCCACCTGGTTCATGGTCAGCAGCGTGGTCGCGGTGCGCCGGACTGTCGTCTCCTCCAGGGAGTACTCCAGTGCGTGGGTCACCGCGGGGACGCCCGCCGCCCACTTCTTGGGCGGAGTGGCGGAGAGCCGCTCATCCGGTTCGTGTCTCGGCGCCTTCTTCATCAGGTGTCTCGCTCTCTCGTGACGAGGGGCGGCCCGGGCTTTCGGACTGGGGTCGGCCCGGCTTTCGGACCGGGGGGCCGGGCTCCCGGGCGAGGGTCAGCCCACGGGCCAGCGAGCAACCCGGCTTCTGGGCGGCTCCGGCTCCGTCGGCTGTACGTGCCCGTTGTGGATGGACCCCCGCCACGCCCCGCTCTCCTGGCCCAGGCCCTCGATGAACTCCTTGAAGCGCCCGAGCTCGTCCCGGAGCACCCGGCGTGTGACCTTGGAGGAGGCGCCGGTGAGGAGGGCCGCGACACCGCGCCGATGGACCTCCAGGCGCACGGTGATCCGGGCGCGGTCCGGTGTCGTGGGGCGGAAGGACACCTCACCCCGGTGGGAAGGGCGCCGCTGGAGGCTCTGCCACGCGAGGGAGGAGTCCGGTCGCTGGTGCACGATTTCCGCCTGGAACGTGCGGCGCACCGGGCCGAACGCGATGACCCACTCGGTGACCGCGGGCCTGATCTGCTCGACCCGCTTCACCGTGGACATGAACCGGGGAAAGCTCTTGAACTGGGTCCATTGGTTGTAGGCGGTGCGTACCGGGACCGCGACCTCGATGGTCTCTTCGATGGTGTTCATGGGCCACCTGTCCGTGCTCAGACGTGATCTCAGTGTCACCGCCCGGCCGGTGGGCCGCATATGGATCTTCACCGTCTGTGAATGAGAATCTGCAATCAACATATTGTTTGACTGTATGAATTCATGCATGCTGGGCCGTCCAGACGGTGAACGGTCGGTCGGGAGGCATGGCGTGGCAGTAGACACGGAGGCGGCGGACGCGCGGACGGCGGGGGAGCGAGGTGCGGCGCCCGTGCCGGGCTCCGCCTCGGCCGAGCCACTCACCGGTTTCCATATCCGGGTGACGGCCTGCTCGGCGCGTCCGCCCTGATCGGCCTGTTCTTCGGCAGCATCCTGCTGGGGCGGGTGGCGGACGTGATCGGACGCCAGTAGCTGTACCTCTACAACTTCGTGCTGATCGCGGTCGCCTCCGCCGCCCAGTTCTGGGCACACAGCCCACTGGTCCTCTTCCTGCTCCGGCTGGCGATCGGCTTCGGTCTGGGCGCGGACTACGCCGTCGGCCCGACCCTGCTCTCCGAGTTCGTCCCCGGCCGGCTGCGCGGTGTCCTCCTGGGCTCGCTCACCGTGCTGTGGACCGTCGGCTACGTACTGGCCAACATCCTGGGCACGTACATCCCGATCAACGGCACCACCGCGTACTGGCTGCTCGCCAGCGGAGCGCTGCCCGCCCTGCTGGTGCTGCTGCTGCGGATCGGCATCCCGGAATCCCCGAGCTGGCCGGCCGCCCGTGGCCGCGCCGCCGAGGCCGCCCGGATCCGCCGCACCTATCTGGGGCAGTCCGAGACCACCGCCGCCGACGCGGAGGCCGCGGCCGCCGCGCAGCCGCCCGCGGCCCGCTACCGCGAGCTCTTCGCCCGTGGCCAGGCGGCCAAGACCTGGTTCGGGGTCATCTTCTACAGCGCCCAGGTGCTGCCCTACTTCGCCATCTACACCTTCATGCCGCAGATCCTGGCCACGCTGAACGTCTCCGACGCCGACACCCAGAACCTGGTGCTCAACCTGGCACTGCTGCTGGGCGGGGTGATCGGGCTGTGGCCGGTGCAGCGCCTGGGCCGCAGGCCGTTCACCATCGGTACCTTCGCGATCCTCACGCTGTGTCTGGGGGCGATGGCCGTCCTCAGCGACGGCTCCAGCGGGGCGCTGATGGCCCCCTTCCTGATCTACACCTTCGTCATGGCCGGCGCCTCCACCATCACCCAGGTCTATCCGGCGGAACTCTTCCCCACCGCGCTGCGCGGCTCCGGGGTCGGCTTCCTGAACGGCACCAGCAGGGTCGCGTCCGCCATCGGCACCTTCGTGCTGCCGGTCAGCCTGAGCCACTTCGGCGCGGGGTGGTCGATGGGATGGATGGCGCTGGTGCTGCTGCTCGGCACGGTCGTCAGCCTGGCCTGGGCGCCGGAGACCCGTGACACTCTCACCGCCGAGGATCTGCACCACTGAGCCGCGTCCACCGGCGCGGCGGTCGCGTCGCCCTTCGCACACGGAAGCCATTCATGTGCTCTTCCCCGTCCGTTGCCGGACATCTTCCTGTGGCCGGTTTCCCGGGCTCCATAACGTGCGCTCCATCCTCATCCGTCCCACCGTGTGGAGCAGCGTCATGTGCAGTCCCCGTCAGACCAATGGGCCGCGGTCCGGAACCGGCCGCCGTACCTTTCTGCGCACCACCGGACTCGTCGGCGCGGGTGTGGCCATGACCGGGCTGGAGGCGGCGCCGCCCGCCGTGGCCGCACCGGCCTCCGGCGCCGCGGGTGCGCCCGCCTGGCACCCCGACCCCGACAGCCTCAGATTCACCGTCGCCGTCATGCCGGACACCCAGTACCTCTTCGACGGCGAGAGCATCCACCCCGCGCCGGTGGAGGCGTCCTTCCGCTATCTCCTCCGCCACGCACGCGAGGAGAACATCGTCTTCCTGTCCCACCTCGGCGACCTCACCGAGCACGGCCAGGTCTCCGAACTCGGGCCGATCGACCGGGCCTTCCGGCTCCTGGACGAGCGGGGCGCCGCCTACAGCGTGGTGGCCGGAAACCACGACCTCGACTCGTCCACCGACGACCAGCGGGGCCGCACCCCCTACCTGGACACCTTCGGCCCCCGGCGATACCGTTCCTCGCCGTCGTTCCGCGGCGCCAGCCCGGACGGCTACAACACGTACCACACCTTCCGCGCCGCGGGCCGGGAGTGGCTGGTGCTCGCCCTGGACTGGCGCCCTTCCGCGAAGGGCATCGCCTGGGCCCGGGAGGTCATCGCGGGCCACCCCGGAACTCCGGTCATCCTCACCACGCACGAGCTGGTCTACGCGGACCACGAGGGCGATGAGGCGCGGTTCTCCGACCATGGACAGTGGCTCTGGGACGAGCTGATCGCCGACCACGACCAGATATTCCTCACGCTCAACGGCCACTACTGGCCACCGGCCCGTACGGTCCGCAAGAACAAGGCGGGCCACGACGTCCATCTGCACATCACCAACTACCAGGACCGCTACTACGGCGGCGCCGGAATGATCCGTCTCTACCGGTTCGACCTGGCCCGCCACACCATCGACGTCCGGACGCTCTCCCCGTGGATCCTGGACCGCGCCGATGACCACCTGAACGAGCTGGAGCGCGGAGAGATCGAACGCACCAGCTCCCAGGACTACTTCAGCGTCCCGATCGACTTCGAGCAGCGCTTCGCCGGATTCGCCCCCATCGCACCGCGACCGGCCCGGCCCGCCTCCCGGCTGGTGATCCCCGGTACGGTGGCCTACTGGCGCTTCGACCAGGGCGGCCGGGACGGCGCGCCCGTCGAGGACTCCGTCCGGATCACCGACCACTCAGGCCGTGGCAACCACCTCACCAAGGTCGCCGTCCCCGGCACCCCGGCCGACGCCCTCAGCTGGTCCGATGAGCACCACCCGGACCAGCCGGGACATGGCAGCCTCTCCTTCCACGGCGTCAAGTCCCCCCTGAGCGGTGCCTGTCTGCGCACCGCCGACGGCGCTCCGCTGAACGGCGCCACGTTCCGCTCCGGCTACACCGTCGAGGCCTTCCTCAAGCTGCCCGCCGACTGGGACGGCGGGCGCAACGCCTGGTCGGGGCTGCTCGGCCGACGGGGTCCCAGCGGCCAGGCCGGGAAGACCGGCGGGGACATGGAGGAGCCGGTGGTCACGCTCTCGCTCTCCGACGGCCATGGGCTCCAGTGGGCCGTCTATCCGCTGGACCAGGACGGCGCGGTCACCAACTGGAGCCATGAGCTGCCGCTGAACACCTGGTGGCACGCGGCCGTGGTGAACGACGGACGGCACACCACGATGTATGTGAACGGCTGCCCGGTGGCGCGCAACCCCTCGACCCCGGCCAACGGCCTCACCACCCTCGGGCTGCCCTGGCTGCTGGGCGGCTATGAGTACGGCGGGAAGATCGACCAGATCATGTACGGCTGGATCGGCGATGTCCGCGTCGTGGACCGAGCGCTGCCGGTGCGCGACTTCATGTCCTCCTGACCGAACGGCACCGGGCTCCGCTGCGCCACAGCGGGATCAACGATCCGGTTCCTCGTCACCGTCTTCGAGTTGTTCATCCGGAACGGTGTGCACGGCGGCTTCCTCGGCACCGGCGGCGCCCGCGTCGATGCCTTCGTCCCTGGCGATGACTTCCTTGGTGGTGTCGCTGTGCGCGCCCTCGTCGGGAGCGACGAGTCGGCCCGTGCGTTCCGTTCCGGCCTCGGGGTCGATCGGTTCGCCCTCGCCGTCCTGTACATCTCCGATCTCGTCGCCCGCCGGGGCCTCGACATCGGGGGTCTCTTCGGCCAGCCGCTCGTCGAGCGTCTCGCGCTCGCGCTGTTCGGCCGCCGTCGTGCCGTGCTTGGTGACACCCAGTGGCTTCTCCGGGGGCGAGTAGCCCTCGTCGAGCATCTCGTCGTAGTCGCGCTCGTCCAGGAAGTCCTGGGCGTCCAGGGGGGCCGCGTCCTGCTGCTCCTCGTTGCCGCCGGTCGGCTGATAGACGTCGTCCGCCCTGTCGTCGCTCATCATCGCTGCCTCCCTCGCATGGTGCTCTGTTCGGCCGTCGACCGGCCCGAGGCCGCGCCGACGGGCCGTCCAGCGCGAACTCATGTGATCGGGTTTCCTGTCCTGCCCTTTCCTCACACCGTCGGCGGTTCCGCCCGGTCGGCGAGTTGCTTCGTTCGCGCTGTCGCGTCCGTGGCCCGCCGCCTCGCCGCACGGACCGCCCGGTCCGCGTTCCGTACCCGCGTGCGGGCCTCCCGGACGGCTTCATCGGCCTCCCGCTGCTCGCCCTCGGCCTCCTTCAGCTGCTTTCTCAGGTCCGCCAGACGCTGCCGCGCCTGGTGTTTTCGCCGGTCAGACCGGTCTTGCTCATCCTCGGCCGCGCTGAGCTCCTGCTCGCGGGCGCGCAAGTGGCGCTCGGCGTCCTCGGCCTCCCGATGTGCACGGGCCCGCAGCTCTCGCTGTTCGCGGCGCTTCTCCTGTTGCGCGCGGCGCCGCTCCTGCTCCTCTTGTTCCCGGCGCCGCTCCTGCTCCTGCCGTTCGCGGCGCCGCGAACGTGCGGCGTCCAGATCGGCCACCCGGCTGCCGGAGGCACGCTCGCCGCGGCGCGAGGTGGGCGGCGTGGACCGGTCGACGCCGGTGACGAGCGCGAATCCGGTCGGTGCCGTGAGCGGCTTGGTCAGCCGCCCCCGCACCCATTCCCGGCCCGCGTCCGGGTCCGCCAGCACGGCGCGCAATGTCTCCTCCACCTCGCGCTGGGCGCCCTCGCCGATCGGTTGCCCGGCCCGGGTGGTCAGATCCCTCGCCAGGCGGGCGAGCGCCGTGATGACCTGACGCTGCTGTGCGGACAGCTTCCGCAGTAGCCCGCCGTCCAGATCCTGGTGTGCTTGCCGCAGGGCCGCTCCGAGCCGAAGGACCTGCTCGGCTTCGGCCGGCTGCCGCCGTACCAGCAGATTGCTCGCCCACGCCGCATGGGTGGGGCGGCGCAGACGGCGGATCCGCTCGGCCAGCTCCCGGTCCCCCGCGGTGCGGGCGTCCTTGGCGCGCTCGTCCCGGGCGGCGGTGAAGTCCGCAGGTGGCAGGGCGTACAGCTCATCGGCGACGGCGTCCAGGTCCACCAGCCCTCCTGCCCGGCGTGGATCAACCTTCTGGGATCATTTTGTCACCTTTTGGCTGGGCGGACCCCTGAGTGGCCCGGCCCGATTCACAGCCATGTCGTCGCCGGTCAGATGGTCACGGCCGCGGCGAGAAGGAGCGTGATGTTGAGCGCCACCTGCCGGTCCCCCCGGTGCAGATGCACCCTCGTGGCGCCGATCTGCAGGACCACGAACCCGATGGCCGCGGCCGGCGCCGGCCAGGGCGCGATGCCGGTCAGCGGCGGAAGGATCAGCCCGATCGCGCCCAGCACTTCGATCACGCCGATCGCCCTGACGGCCGCCATCGGCGTGGTGTCCACCCAGGCCATCATCGGCCGGAGCTCGGCACGGCTCCGGATCACCTTCACCCCGCCCCCGTAGAGATAGAAGAGGGCGAGCGGGCCGGCGACGATCCAGTACGCCACGTTCACGATTCCCGTCCCGTCTTCCGGGCCAGGCCGGGGGCGGGCTCCGTTGCGCAGCGGCGATGGACAGTGGTTCTCGGTTCTTCAGTCACACCGCGATTCCACTGCCGGGGCGCCACGACCGTCCAAGACTTCTTCGGCGATCTCAATACCGGATGGGTATCGTTGCACCATGGAGCTACGTACGCTGCGCTATTTCGTGGCGGTCGCCGAGGAACTCCACTTCGGCCGGGCCGCCGTCCGGCTGCACATGAGCCAGCCGCCACTGAGCCGGGCGATCAAGCAGCTGGAGACCGAGCTGGGCGCCGCGCTGTTCCACCGGTCGTCCGCCGGTGTCACGCTCACTCCGGTGGGGGCCGTGCTGCTCGATGAGGCGCGCGACCTGCTCGACCACGCCGACCGGGTACGCGTACGCGTGGCCGCGGCGACCGGCGCCGCGAGCCTCACCGTGGGCATCCTGGGGGACAGCGCCGACCCGGACGCCACCCGGCTGGCCGGCGCCTACCATCGGCGGCACCCGGACGTCGAGGTCCACATCCGCGAGACCGACCTGACCGATCCCACCTGCGGGCTGCACGCCGGGCTGGTGGACATCGCCCTGACCCGCGGGCCATTCGACGAAACCGGCCTGACCGTGTGCGAGCTGCGCGCCGACCCGGTGGGCGCGCTGCTGCGCGCCGACGATCCGCTGGCCCGCCGCGACAGCCTGAAACTGGCCGACCTGGCGGACCGCCGCTGGTTCCTGTTCCCGGAGGGCACCGACCCCGACTGGCAGTCGTACTGGAACGGCGGGGAGCCCCGTGAGGGCCCGGTGGTGCGTGGTGTCCAGGAATGCCGGCAAGCGGTGCTGTGGAACGGCACGGTCGGCATGACGCCCGTGGACCACGAGCCGCCGGACGGGCTCACCGTGGTGCCGCTGATCGACATGGAGCCGAGCCGCGTGGTGGTGGCGTGGAACGAGGCCGATACGAACCCCCTGATCCGCTCGTTCGTCCAGATCGCCACCGCCGCCTACCGTGGCGGTGGCGGTGCTACGTCTCGTCCTGCCCCATCCTGACCAGGTGCACGGCCGTGCTCGCCCAGTCACCGGGCCGCAGGTCCGGGCGGAACCCGTACTCGGCCAGCACGGTGGCGTGGTGCGTCTCGCCGGTGCGGGTGTCGCGGTAGCGGGCGCCGGGGGTGAGCCCGCGCAGCCGCACCGGCGGCCGCGGGACTCCGTGGCGCGGGCCGCGCTGCCAGGCCAGCACCAGGGCCTCGGTGCCGTCCTCGGCGGCGTACTGCACCACGGTCGGGGGTTCGCCGTGCGGTCCGGACAGCCGGTACAGGACGCCGTGCTGGACGAGGTGGCGCACCCGCTTGTACTCGGCCACCAGCTCGGCGCCCTCGGCGAGTTCCTCCTCGGACCAGCGGGCGAGATCCCCGCCGATGCCCAGCAACCCGCACATCGCCACATGGAAGCGGAACCTCAACGGCACGGAGCGGGAGGTGAGTTGATTGGGCACATCGGTCACCCACGCGGACATCGCCCGCGCCGGGTGGAGCTGACCGAAGCCGTGCTGGATGACCAGACGGTCGACGGCGTCGGTGTTGTCCGACACCCACGCCTGGTCCGTACGGGTGAGGATGCCCAGATCCACGCGTCCGCCACCGCCGCTGCACGTCTCGATGCGCAGCCCGGCGTGGTCGGCCCGCAGCCGGTCGAGGACGCCGTACAGATTGGCCACGTAGCGCGTCCACAGCCGGTCGTGGCCGTCCGGAGCGCCGGGCCACCCGGCCTCGCTGAAGGCGCGGTTCATGTCCCACTTGAGGAAGTCGACGCCGTGGTCCGCGACCAGCCGGGTCAGCCAGCCGTGGGCCCAGTCGGCGACGTCGTCGCGGGCGAAGTTCAGGACGAGTTGGTTGCGCAGCTCGCTGCGGGCCCGGCCGGGAGTGTGCAGCACCCAGTCGGGGTGCTCGCGATAGAGGTCGCTGTCGGGGTTGACCATCTCCGGCTCCACCCAGATACCGAAGCGCATGCCCAGCCGGTGCACCGTGTCGGCCAGCGGGCCGAGGCCCCGGGGGAAGCGCTCCGGGGCCGGGGTCCAGTCGCCCAGGCCCGCGTGGTCGCTGCGCCGGGCCCCGAACCAGCCGTCGTCGACCACGTACAGCTCCACGCCCAGGGCGGCGGCCCGCTCGGCGAGCGCCTTCTGGTTCGCCTCGTCCACATCGAAGCCGGTGGCCTCCCAGGAGTTGTAGAGCACGGGCGCCACCTCCCGCCCGTGCGGCAGGACATGGCGCAGCGTGTAGGCGTGCCAGGCCCGGCTCGCCGCGCCGAACCCGCCGTCCGTGAACAGCCCGGCGAACACCGGGGTGGCGAACTCCTCGCCCGGCCCGAGCGGCACGCAGGTGCCCTCGTGGCCGACGCCACCGGTGAAACCGGCGCGTCCGTCCGGTGTGCGCTGCGCGGTGATACGCCAACTCCCGCTCCAGGCGAGGGCCGCGCCGAAGACCCGGCCGTGCTCCTCGTCGGCGTCGCCCTCGTCCACCATCACCCAGGGACTGGCGTGATGGCTGGTGATGCCACGTCGGCTGGTCAGCACGGTCTCCCCGTGCGGCAGACGCTCGCGGCGCAGCTGACTCTCCGCGGACCACTGGCCGGTGACATGGCTGAGCCGGTAGTCGGCCAGCGGCGGCAGCGACCAGGCCGCCGAGTCCGCGCGCAGCAGGCTGACACGCTGCTCACCCTCGTTGCGCAGCACCGTCCAGCGCTCGATGACATCCGTGTCGTCCCGCACCCGGTAGTGGAGCGCGACGCGCAGCGGATAGTGGCGGTCGCGGAATTCCAGACGGAGTTCGCCGCTGCCATCGGAGGGTGTGAGGACGCGGTGCCCGGTCGGCTGCCACTCGAAGCCGCGTGAGCCATCCGGGTAGCGGATCTGGAGGGATGGCGCACCGTAGCGCGTGCCGCCGTCCACCGGCAGTTCCTCACCCACCGCGGGCCGTCCCTCGAAGCTGCTCGCCGCCTCCCCGGCGGGCACGACCAGCGCCTCCGCTTCGCGCGACGTCAGCCGTGGCCCCCAGGCGAGGTGGCAGGGCGCCCCCGTCCCGTCGATGTGCACGGCGTACGAGGTGCGGGGCGTGGTCAGCAGCCAGACCCCGGTGTCCGGGGCATGGGAGATCGTCGGCATCGGGCCTCACGTTCGTAGGACGGCGGGGGAGCGGCGGGGGCGCGTACGGATGTGGGGCGCTCGGCGAGCGGGAGAAGAGGGTCGCCCCGTAAGCCAACGAGACCTTCGATCACATGTCAACACCCCCGTGTGAGTCGGGCTTTGGAAGCGACATCGGGGCTCACAGGCAATTCTCAGGAGATTCTTGCTTCTTTCATTGACAGCGGAAAATAAGGAGCCTAGGTTCCCGGCCATGTCCTCGCCCTCCGCTGTCGAGTCGTTCCCGGCGCATACGTCGGCCGCCTCGCAGATCTTCACCACGGTCCTGTCGCAGGGCCCCCTCACCCGCCTGGAAGTGGCGCGGCGGGCGGGGCTGTCGGCCGCGGCCGTCACCAAGGCGGTCCGTCCCCTGATCGAGGCCGGCTACCTGGTGGAGGACGTGGACGAGGACTCGCGCCCGGCGCTCGGGCGGCCCGCGAACCTGGTACGGGTGGATGGCGGCCGCGCGCTGTTCATCGGGGTCAAGGTGACCGGGGACGCCATCATCGGCGTCCTCACCGACCTGTGCTGCCGGATCCTCGTCGCCCGGCACATCCCCCTCGCCGCCCGCGACCCGAAGGCGGTGCTGGGGACGGCCGCGGAACTCGTACGGGAGTTGCTCATCGAGGCGGACGGGCTCGGCGTGCGCGTGGCGGGCCTTGGCATGGCCGTCTCCGGCGATGTGGACCGTGCCGAGGGCGTGGTGCGCTATTCGCCCTTCCTGGAGTGGCGCGAGCTGCCACTCGCCGAACTCGCCGCCATGACCACGGGCCTGCCGGTGACCGTCGACAACGACGTGCGTGCGCTGACCGTGGCCGAGCAGTGGTTCGGGGCGGGCGTGGGACTGTCCGGCTTCGCCGTCGTGACGGTCGGCGCGGGCATCGGCTGCGGTCTCGTGGTCCACGGCAGGGTGGTGGCCGGGGCCCATGGCGTGGCCGGCGAGATCGGACACGTCACCGTCGACCCGGCGGGCCCCCGCTGCCACTGCGGCAACCGTGGCTGTGTGGAGGCCATCGCGAGCGACGACGCCATCGTCCGTCAGGTCCGCGCGGCCACCGGGGTCCAGGTGGCCGACGCGATCGAGGCGGCCGGACTGGCTCACGACGGGATCGCCGGCGCACGGGAGGTCTACGCACGGGCGGGGGACGCCATCGGCCGCGGTATCGCCACCGTGGCCAATCTCCTCGGCCCCGAACGTGTGATCATCTCCGGCGAGGGCCTGGCCGCCTACGACCTGTTCGCCGACCACATCCGTGACGCCTTCGCCACGGCGGCCTTCGGCTCCGCGGCGCGGTGCGACGTATGGACCCGGCCGCTGCCCTTCGACGAGTGGGCCCGCGGAGCCGCGGCCACCGCCATCCAGTCCTTCATCAGATCGGACGCGAACTAGTGCCGCGTCAGCCAAGGTTTGCCCCGCTCGCCGCCCTGGCACGGCCATCTGCGGCGTTGCCGAACCGACCGAGTAGGCCCACTACGAGGCCGATTCGGCGCCTTGCAGCTGACCGCACCAGGACGCCTCGCTACCGGGCAAACCTTGACTGACGCGGCACTAGCGCGGGCCGCCATTCCCCCACCGCCGGTTGAGAGCGGGCCGAGAGCCGGTTGGGACAAGGCCAGCCTCCGCCGCCGTACCCCCGAACCCCGCCGCATCTCCCCGCCACCCCGTTCCCCGGACCACACCCCCAGGAGGCAGACCCATGCGGTCACCCTCGTACCCCGTCATGCCCGTACGCGCTCTGAGACCCCTTGTCGTCCTGGCCCTCGCCGCGGGCCTCGCCACCGCCGCCCCGGCCGCGCGGGCACAGCCCGAAGACGGCGACGCCACCGCGGCCACCCCGGCGGCATCGGCCACCGCCGCCAAGCCCTATATGGGCTGGACCAGTTGGAGCATGCAGTCGTCGAAGTACCCGGGCCTCAACCCGAACGGCGACTACAGCTACCTCACCGAGGCGAACGTCCTCAAGCAGACCGACGCGCTCGCCGCCAAGCTCAAGAAGTACGGCTACGAGTACATCAACATCGATGCCGGCTGGTGGCGCGACTACGCGTGGACACCCGAGTTCGACAAGTACGGCCGGCAGCAGGCCGACCCCGTGCGCTTCCCGAGCGGCATGAAGCCGGTCGCCGACCGCATCCACGCCAAGGGCCTCAAGGCCGGGATCTATCTGCCCGTCGGCCTGGAGAAGGAGGCGTACGGCGGCGGCAAGGTGCCGATCTGGAACGCCGCGGGCTGCACCACCGCCGACATCGTCTATGACGATCTGCGCACCACCAACGGCTGGGACAGCGCGTACAAGATCGACTTCTCCGATCCCTGCGCACAGAAGTACATCGACTCCCAGGCGCGGATGTTCGCCGACTGGGGCTATGACTTCCTCAAGCTCGACGGTGTGGGCCCCGGCTCCTTCAAGAGCGGCGACAACTACGACAACGTCGCCGACGTGGCCGCCTGGCAGAAGGCCATCTCCGCCACCGGCCGCCCGATTCACCTGGAGCTGTCCTGGTCGCTGGACATCGGACACGCCGGCGACTGGAAGAAGCACTCCAACGGCTGGCGCGTCGACACCGACGTCGAGTGCTACTGCAACACGCTCGTCAGCTGGGAGAACTCCGTCGACGACCGCTGGGACGACACCCCGGCCTGGACCCGGCACGCCGGCCCCGGCGGCTGGAACGATCTCGACTCCCTCGACGTGGGCAACGGCGAGATGGACGGCCTGACCAAGGCCGAGCGGCAGAGCTACGCCACGTTGTGGGCGATCGCCAAGTCCCCGCTCTACACCGGCGACGATGTGACCAAGCTGGACTCCTACGGGCTGTCGCTGCTGACCAACCGCGAGGTCATCGCCGTCAACCAGGGCGACGCGCCGCCCGCGCGGCCGGTCACACCGTCCGACCCCCAGCAGGTGTGGGCCGCGGAGAACCACGACGGCAGCTACACGGTCGCCCTGTTCAACCTCGCCGACAGGCCGGCCTCGGTGACCGCCGACTGGTCGACGCTGGGCTTCACCGGCAAGGCCGCGGTCCGGGATCTGTGGAACCACGAGAGCCTCGGCACTCACAAGGACCGGATCACCCAGGCCCTGCCCGCCCACGGCTCCCGTCTCTTCACCGTCACCCCGCACGGCGACGCGCTCACATGGACCGGTATCGAGGCCGAGTCCCCCGCGAACACCCTCGGCGGCAACGCCTCCGTGGCCGACTGCGCGGCCTGCTCGGACGGCCACAAGGTCGGCAACCTCTACACCGGGTCCGAGCTGACCGTCAACAACGTCGTCGTGGACAAGGCCGGCACCTACCAGATCAAGGTGGCCTACGTCAGCGGTGACGCCCGCTCCGCGGAGATCTCGGCCAACGGCGGCGGCGCCACCCGCCACAAGTTCCCCTCGACAGGCGACTGGTCCACCGTCAATAGTGTCCACGTTCCGGTGACGCTCAAGGCCGGCTCCAACACCATCACGTTCGACAGCGGTTCCGGCTACGCACCGGACATCGACCGGATCGACGTACCGAAGTCCTCCTGAACACCAAGGGGCCCGGCCCCTCGGCCGGGCCCCTTGCCGATCTGCCGATCTCAGACGCCTGGAGCCGCCATGAACCCCCGCCCGACCGACGCCGGCAGAGACCCCGACGGCGACCCTGCCGGAGACCTCAACGGAGACCCCGGCAGAGACCCCGGCAGAGACCCCAGCAGACGAACCGCGCTGTCCCTCGCGGCGACGGCCGGACTCACCCTGGCCCTCGGCGCCCTGCCCGCCTTCACCGCCTCCGCCGCGCCCCGGCGCCCGGCCGACACCGCGCCGCTCACCGGCACCTCACACGACGAGCTGTGGTGGCGGGCCCCCGGCGACGAGGGCTCCCTGATCGAGCAGGGTCTGCCGGTCGGCAACGGCCGCCTCGGCGCCCTCGCGAGCAACGACCCCGGCCGCGAGCTGCTGCTGATCACCGACGCCACGATGTGGACCGGCGGCCTCAACGACACCCTCGACTCCGACGGCCAATTCCCCTACGGACGCGACGACTTCGGCTCCTTCACCCTGCTCGCCCGGCTCACCGTGGACATCCCCGACCACGACCTGTCCGGCGTCAACGGCTACCGGCGCGCCCTGGACCTCGCGCAGGGAGTGGTCACCAGCTCCTATGTCCGCTCCGGTGTCACCTACCGGCGCCAGATCTTCGCCAGCCACCCCGATGACACGATCGTCCTGCACTTCACGCAGAGCGGCGGCGGCCGCTACACCGGCAGCGTCACCCTCGAGGGCACCCACGGCGAGAAGCCCTCGCACGCCGGGTCGTTCGGCGCGTCCTTCCCCAACGGCCTGCGGTACGGCGCGGCGGTCACCGCGTACGGAAGCGGCGGCCGGGTCCGGGTCAACGGCACTCGCGTCGACTTCTCCGGCTGCACGGACCTCACGGTGGTGGTCAGCGGCGGCACCAACTACGCGCCCGACGCCGACAGCGGCTACCGCGACCCCACCCTCGACCCCGAGAAGCTGGCCCGTACGAAGGTGCTCGCCGCCGCCCGCCACTCGGCGGACACTCTGCGGCGCACCCATATCGCCGACTACCGCCGCCTGTACGAGCGGTTCACCCTCTCGCTCGGCACCTCCACGGACGCCCAGCGCTCCCTGGACACCTGGCAGCGCCTCACCGCTCGTGCCCGGGACGGTGTGCCCGACCCCGAACTGGAAGCGGCCTACCTCCAGTTCAGCCGCTATCTGATGATCTCCGGCTCGCGCGACAGCCTCCCCCTGAACCTCCAGGGCCTGTGGCTGGACGGCAACGACCCGGACTGGATGGGCGACTACCACACCGACATCAACATCCAGATGAACTACTGGATGGCCGACCGTGCGGGGCTCTCCCCGTGCTTCGACGCGTTCGCCGACTACTGCCTCGCCCAGCTGCCGTCCTGGGCCGAGCTCACCCACGGCCTCTTCAACGACCCGCGCAACCGCTACCGCAACTCCACGGAGAAGGTCGCCGGCTGGACCGTGGCCTTCTCCACCAACATCCACGGCGGAAGCGGCTGGTGGTGGCATCCCGCGAGCAACGCCTGGCTGAGCAACAGCCTGTACGAGCACTACGAGTACACCCAGTCGCGGGCGTATCTGGCGAAGATCTACCCGCTGCTCAAGGGCGCCTGTGAGTTCTGGGAGGCGCGGCTGCTCACCACCACCCTCCCCGGCACCTCCGGGGAGGTGCTGATCGACGACAGGGACTGGTCGCCCGAACACGGCCCGCAGGACGCCAAGGGCATCACCTACGCCCAGGAGCTGGTGTGGGCGCTGTTCGGCAACTTCGCCGCCGCGGCCGCCGAGCTGAAGCGGGACACCGCCTACGCGGAGACGATCGCCTCGCTGCGGAAGAAGCTGTACCTCCCGGAGGTGAGCCCGAAGACCGGCCGGCTCCAGGAGTGGATGTCCCCCGACAACCTCGGGGAGACCACCCACCGCCATCTGTCCCCGCTGATCGGTCTGTTCCCGGGCGACCGTATCCGCCCCGACGGCTCCACTCCCCAGGAGATCGTGGACGGGGCCACCGCCCTGCTCACCGCGCGCGGTATGAACAGCTTCGGCTGGGCCAACGCCTGGCGGGCCGCGTGCTGGGCGCGGCTGAAGGACGCCGACACGGCGTACCAGCTCGTGGTCAACAACCTCCGCCCCTCCACCGACGGCAGTAACGGCACCGCGTTCAACCTCTTCGACATCTACGAGGTGGAGAAGGGGCGTGGCATCTTCCAGATCGACGCCAACTTCGGCACCCCGGCCGCCATGAGCGAGATGCTGCTGTACTCCCGCCCCGGCCACCTGGAACTGCTCCCCGCCCTGCCCGACGCCTGGGCCGTGTCCGGCTCGGTCACCGGGCTGGCCGCGCGGGGTGGCTTCGTCGTCGATCTGCGCTGGGAGCACGGGGTGCCGACGTCCGTCACGATCCGCAGCGTCGGCGGCCGGACCACGACGGTGGCCCACGGCTCCACCTCCCGCACGGTCCGCCTGGCGCCCGGCGGGTCCGTCACGCTGAAGGGGTTCGCCCGATGACGGCTCGCCCGATGACGGCTCGCCGTGCCGCCGTCGGTGGCCTGGGTGTGGCACTGCTCGCGGCCGCCGCGCTGTACGCCACACCCGCCGCGGCGGCGGGCGGCCGACATGACGTCGTCACCTGGGCGGCGAGCGCGGATCGCGTAGGAGACGGGACACCGGACCGGGGCTACCGGATGGTCGTGCACACCAGCGTCGGCGGAAGCGATCTGCGCATCCGCCTCTCCAACGCCTTCGGCGACCGGCCGCTGACCCTCGACGGCGTTTACGTCGGCGTGCAGAAGGCGGGCGCCGAGCTGAAGCGGGGCAGCAACCGGCGGTTGACCTTCGGCGGCGGGGACACCGTCACCATCCCGGCGGGCGAGGTGGTGTTCAGCGACGCCCTGCCCGGCGGTCTGCCCGCCGCCACCAATCTCGTCGTCAGCCTTCACACGCCCGACGCGGCCGGTCCGGCGACGGGACACGGGATGGCGATGCAGACGTCGTACACGACCCAGGGCGATCACACGGGGGAGGAGAGCGCCGCACACTGGACGGACACCACCGGCTCCTGGTTCTACCTCGACGCCGCCACCGTCCGGACCTCCGCCGCGACCGGTGCCGTGGCCGCGCTCGGCGACTCCATCACCGACGGCTGGCAGTCCACCACCGACCTCAATCGCCGCTGGCCCGACTACCTCTCGCGCCGGTTGCGGCAGGCGGCCACCGGCGTCAAGGGAGTGGCGAACGAGGGGATCTCCGGCAACAAGGTGCTCGCCGACGGCGCCGGGCAGAGCGCCCTGAACCGGCTCGACCGCGATGTCCTGTCCCTCCCGGGTGTGCGGACCGTGTTCCTCTTCGAGGGGGTCAACGACATCAAGGCGCACACCGGTGTCACCGCCGCGGACATGATCGCCGGCTACCGCCGGATCATCGAGCGGGCGCACGCGGCCGGCCTGTGCGTGGTCGGCGCCACCGTCGGGCCCTTCAAGGGCTGGAGCGAATGGGACGCGGCCGCGGAAGGGGTGCGCCAGGAGGTCAACGCCTACGTCCGGAACAGCGGCGAGTTCGACGCGGTGACCGACTTCGACCGCGCCCTGCGCAGCCCCTACGACCCCGAGCGCATCCTGCCGTTCTTCGACAACGGCGACCATCTCCACCCCAACGACAAGGGGATGCAGGCGCTGGCCGACGCCATCGACCTCACGGCACTCGACTGCGCCGACGGCCCCTGAGACCCGTTCGACCCGCCGGGCCCGGCGGTCAGGTGGCCGGCTCATGACTCCCAGGGCCAGGACGCGAGCAACTGAGGCGCCCGGAGCACGGCTCCGGGCGCCTGTCTCACTGCTCGCCCGGACGGCACGCCGGGGGCGGGGAAGCCCGCCACCGTGAAGCCGCCGCCCGGCATGGCGCGCCGGCCGACTCGTCTCCAGGGCCTGGAGCAGGTCGGCCCCGAACGGATGCGCGACACCGACGGCGCGCTCCAGGGCGAAGAACGCCCTCGCGATCAGCGGCCCGCGCACGGCGGGCAGCGTCACATGCCAGAACACCCGCGGCGGCTTCGCGCCCAGCCCCGCGGCGAGCCCGAGCGCCGCGTACTCGGGACCCCGGTGAGCATGCCTTGCTCCATCGGCGCATGTGGTGCATGTGGTGCATTGATGGGCGATCACAGGCGGAGAACGCCGTCCGTGGCGAGTGACGCGTGATACGCGAATTCCCAGAAGTCCATATGTCCGATGGCCAGGTTGACATGCATCAAATTGACTTCCGGGGGCAACAGACGGAACTCGCGGGGGAGTTCTGTGTCTCCGTCCTCCAACTCCTGGCCTCTCGTCGACACCGCGAGCAGGGTGTGCTCGCCCGTCATGGTGGCGGCATCGGCCAAGAACACGACTTCCAGCGCTGGTTCGGCGGCGACGGCGGAGAGTACGTCATCCGGAGTCGCCCCGGCGAACGCACGGTTGTCGACCAGGTAGGTGCGCACCTCGAATCCGTTGTCATCGCGCTGATTGAGCAGGTCGACGACGGCCCACCATGCTGCGTCGTCCGAATGGTCCGTGCGCACGACAAGGGCTTCGGATTCGAAATCGTGATGCGTGAAATCGATGGCTGGGAGCATGGAGGGATTGTGCATGGGAAATCCTCTAGTCGCCTTCCGGTGGGAACCGCGGGGGTGTGACCGAGTGTGCCGGGAACGTCCAGTTCAGGGAGTCGCCCTTCGGTGTGGCGTGGGACAACCTATGCCTTCCGGGGTCGCTCCGGGTTCGGGACGAAGGCGGGTAGCGCGGCGAGGCTGTGGCGCACGGCCTCGCCCCCGTACTCGAACATCTGACGCTCGTAGTCGCCGACCGCGCCGAGGAGGTCCTGGCGGCGCTCGACGGCCTCGATCAGGCAGCGGCGCAGCAGGTCGGCGTCGCGCAGGGCGGTGTTCGCGCCGTTGCCGCCGGTCGGGGACGTGGCGTGGATGGCGTCTCCGAGCAGCGTGACCGGACCGGGCGCCCAGCGCTCGCGGGGCTCGACCACCCGGATGGACAGCAGGGTGCTGTTGTCCGGGTCGGCCTGCTCGATGAGCGCCCGCAGGTCCGGATGCCAGCCCTCCATCCTGGACAGCACGGCCTCCTGCGCGGTCGGGGTGCCGAGTGAGCCGTTAGGTGGCAGGAGCATGGCCCAGCGCACGTAGTCGCGGACATCGGGGAGGGTCACGTCGGGTGCCAGTTCCTCGGCCGCCTGCTTCGGCGGGGTGCGGAAACGCATCGCTCCCAGCATCAGGCTCACCCCGTCCCCGGCGATCTTCGAGCCGAAGGCCGGCTCCAGGGCGGCGAAGCGCTCGGTCAGCGGCGTACGGCCGATGACGAACCGGGTGCCGGTGTCGGTCGCGGTGGTCCGCGGCGAGAGCACCGCGCGGACGGCGGAGCCGACCCCGTCCGCCCCGACGAGCAGGTCGGCGGTGGCCGGGTCGCCGTGCGCGAAGCGGGCTTCGACCTTGCCGTCGTCCAGCACGTCGTAGCCGGTCAGCGCGGCCCCGGTGCGCACGGTGAGTCCGGTCAGCAGCAGGTGCCGCAGCACGTGCCGGTCGATCGCGATCCCGCTCCTGCCGGGACCGAGCTCGCCGATCCGGTTCAGCCGGGCGTCCAGGATCAGCTGCCCGGCATGGACGTCACCGACGATCGCGTCCAGCAGCGGGTGCCAGCGCGCCGGCAGGCAGCCGCGCAGCGCCTCGAACCCCGTCGGGCTCAGCAAGAGCCGGTAGCCCTGGAACCGCGCGGTGATCGCCGGGTCCCGCTCGTACACGTCGGCCTCGATCCCGGCACCACGCAGGCCCTGTGCCAGGCACAGACCTCCCAGACCGGCTCCGGCCACGGAAACTCGCATCACGCACCTCCTGAACGGACTTTCCGAACCCTGCTCAGGACCTGAGCGGGGGTACGCGAGCCACGACACGAACTTAGTTCTTCACGCACGATCTAAGATCTACTGAGCGAACTTAGATCGTGTCAAGCTATGGTGAGCGGTATGCCCTCCGATCCCCGGCAACGCCGAGCAGCTCGTCACGCCCAGCCCCCTGGGGAGCCCTCGGCGGCGTCGCCACGCAAGAAGCCCATCACGGTCGACCGGATCACCGACGCCGCCCTGCAAGTCGTGGCCGCCGAGGGCTACGAGGCGCTGACCATCCGCCGAGTCGCCGCGGTGCTCGGCACCGGGCCGTCGTCGCTGTACGCGCACATCGTCAGCAAAGAGGACATCGACGATCTGCTCGTCGGCCGGCTCTGCTCCGAGGTCGCGCTGCCCGAACCGGACCCGGCCACATGGCGCAAGCAGATCCTCGACGTGTACGCGCAGATCCGCGACCAGTACCTGAAATACCCCGGAGTCTCCCGTGCCGCGCTGGGCGCAGTCCCGACCAACCTCTCCACGCTGCGGGTCAAGGAAGGGCTTCTGGCGATCCTGCTGGCCGGCGGAATCGAACCGCGGAACGCCGCCTGGGCGCTCGATGCCCTGTCCCTCTACGTCAGCGCCTACGCCTTGGAGCAGTCGCTGGTCCAGCGGCGGCGCGGGCACCCGGACCAGGAATGGGTCCTTGGCCGCGAGGAGCTGATCCGCCGGTTCACCGCACTGCCGGCCGACTCGTTTCCGCAGATC
This sequence comes from Streptomyces rugosispiralis, assembly GCF_024505145.1. Taxonomy (GTDB): domain Bacteria; phylum Actinomycetota; class Actinomycetes; order Streptomycetales; family Streptomycetaceae; genus Streptomyces; species Streptomyces rugosispiralis. Next base: position 123,539 of record NZ_JANIAA010000002.1, read on the forward strand.
CGACGCCATGCCGCCGAGCTGACCTCCGGCACCGGACACGACCGGTTCGAGTTCACCCTCGGACTGATCATGGACAACCTCACCTAGCTCCGGCCCCCGCACCGCGGCGTCGCCCAACTGCCGTGCGTCGAGGCCGAGTCGATCCGCCGCACTATTACCTCTCAGTGAGAGGTAAAGTGGGGGCATGGTCACAGAGGAGTTCCCCGACTCGTTCGCCGACGTACTGGGCGGCGTCCAGCGGCTCATCCGGCGGCGGCTGCGGGCCGGGATGACGGAGCCGCGGCTGCGTGGTGCCCAGGTGGAGCTGTTGCGGCTGGTCATGGCCCACCCCGGGATCCGGGTGTCGGCCGCGGCCAAGGAGCTCTACCTCGCGGGCAACTCGGTCTCCACCCTGGTCAACCAGCTGGTGAAGGCGGGCTATCTGCACCGCGAGACCGACCCCGAGGACCGGCGCTCCGCCCGGCTGACGGTCACCCCCGCCGCCGAGGCCCGGCTGCGGGAGTGGCGGGCACGGCGCGGCGCGCTGGTCCGCGAGCAGGTGGCGAAGCTGTCCGAGAGCGAGCGGGCGGCGCTGGCCGCGGCCGTTCCGGCGCTGCGCAAACTGGCCGAGAACCTTCATGAGGAGGTGGAAGGGATATGACCGACGTCCCGGAGAACACCGCCCCGGTCGCGCTCGCCTGCGAGGGCCTGCGCTACGCGTTCGGGGAGACCAGGGCGGTCGACGACCTGGAGCTGACGGTCCGGGCGGGCGAGGTCTTCGGCCTGCTCGGCCCCAATGGAGCGGGCAAGACCACCGCGATCCGCTGCATCACCACCCTGCTGCCGGTCCCCGCCGGCATGGTGCGGGTGTTCGGGCACGACGCGGCGAAGGAGCGGATGGCGGTCCGCCGGCTGCTGGGCTACGTACCGCAGCAGCTGTCCGCCGACGCAGGGCTCACCGGCCGGGAGAACGTGGAGCTGTTCGCCCGCGTCTTCGACGTCACCCGGCGGGAGCGGGCCGACCGCGTGGCGCGGGTGCTGGAGGCGGTCGGCCTCACCGCGGCGGCCGACCGGCTCGCCAAGACGTACTCCGGCGGCATGATCCGCCGCCTCGAACTGGCCCAGGCGCTGGTCAGCGCGCCCCGGCTGCTGATGCTGGACGAGCCGACGATCGGCCTGGACCCGATCGCCCGGACCAGCGTGTGGGAGCACATCAACGCGGTGCGGGCGGCCACCGGGATGACCGTGCTGGTCACCACCCACTACATGGACGAGGCCGACCAGTACTGCGACCGGGTCGCGCTGATGCACCGAGGCCGGATCCACGCCCTCGGAACGCCCCATGAACTCCGCTCCGAGCTGGCCGAACGCCGCCGGGCGGAGGGCGAGGCCGATCCCGGGCCGACGCTGGAGGACGTCTTCCGCGACGTCGCCGGCCGCGGCCTCGACGAGCAGGGAGGAGATTTCCGCGATGTCCGAAGCACCCGTCGCACCGCGTCCCGGGTCGGCTGATACCGCCGGGCTCGCGCCGGACGGCCGCCCCGATCCACTGCTGACCCCGCCGCGCGCCCGCACCGGCTGGCGGATGCTGCCCGCGCGGGTCGTGGCCATGTGCGTGGTCGAGCTCCAGAAGCTGCGGCATGACCGCACCGAGCTGTACACCCGGGCCGTCCAGCCCGCCCTCTGGCTGCTGATCTTCGGCGAGACCTTCACCCGGATCAAGGCCATACCGACCGGCGGCACACCGTACATCGACTATCTCGCGCCCGGCATCATCGCCCAGTCCGCGATGTTCATCGCCATCTTCTACGGGATCCAGATCATCTGGGAGCGAGACGCCGGGATCCTCACCAAACTGCTGGTCACCCCGACCCCGCGAGCCGCCCTCATCACCGGCAAGGCATTCGCCTCCGGGGTGAAGGCGCTGATCCAGGCGGTTGTGGTGATCGCCATCGCGGCGCTGCTGGGAGTGGCGCTGACCTGGAACCCGCTGCGGCTCCTCGGGGTGGCCGTCGCGGTGATCCTGGGCTCGGCCTTCTTCTCCTGCCTGTCCATGACCATCGCGGGGATCGTGCTGACCCGCGACCGGCTGATGGGCATCGGGCAGGCCATCACCATGCCGCTGTTCTTCGGCTCCAACGCGCTGTACCCGGTGGCCCTCATGCCCGGCTGGCTCCAGGCCGTCAGCAAGGCCAATCCACTGAGCTACCAGGTCGACGCGTTGCGCGGATTGCTGCTGGGCACCCCGCACCACCTCGCACTCGACTACGGAGTCCTGGCGCTGGCCGCGGCGGCCGGTATCGCGGCGGCCTCCTCGCTGCTGGGGCGGCTAGCGCGCTGACCCGCTCGATGCGCGCGGTGCCGCACACCGTACTGTCGCCGGGACAGCGGCCATCGGCGATGCCCCACGAGTACGAGAGGACCACGCGGTGCGGTACGAGGACGGCTCCCCTTACGCCTACACCCCCGGCATCGGGGTGCCCCAGGGCGTCCAGGCGGTCAATGTCGGATGGCTGGAGCGGCAGGAGGAGTTCCCCCGCGGTGAGGTGCCGACGGAATTCGTCCACGCGCTCGCGGTCCTCTGCCGGGACAACTCCACCAACCGCATGCGGGGTTGGCAGAGCTGCACCCTCCCGCACCCGGAGGGAAAGCCGCCCTATCCCGTCGTGGTGCACGTCGATGGCACCGAGGTCGCCCTCGGCAGCGCCGAGATCAGGCTCCTGGCCCGCGACGGCCGATGGCTCATCGCCCCCAATCTCGTCCTCCACTACGTGGCAGCCCACGGCTACCTCCCGCCACGGGAGTTCATCGAGGCGGTGACGGCAAGGCGGGCCATCCCGGAACCGCCCTCCGGGCTGCCGCGCCGCTAGCCGTCGGCGGCCGTCGGCCCACCGGCGAGGTCTGCCGCCCGATCACCTCGGACGCCGGCGTCTACCCGCGGCCGTCGGATTCGGCGGGACCGGGCTGGTTGATGCGGCGCCGCATCGCGGGGAGGCGGTTGGCGAGCAGGGCGATGCCGAGCATGTCGACGAGGGCGAGGGCCGCCATCGGCACCCAGGTGGCGGCCGGTCCATGGGCGAGAAGTGTGGTCATGAGGGCGGGCGTGACGACGTCGCCGATGCTGAAGGCCATTTGGGAGAGCGAGTTGTATCGGCCCCGACTCGTCGCCGTGGCACAGTCGTTGACGATGGGGGACACGATCAGGCTCTGGACGAGTTCGCCGAGGGTCACCAGGACGACCGCGGCGAAGGCGAGGCAGACCCCGACCGCCGACGGCACGTACGCACAGCACAGCACCGCCACAAACCCACCGCCGACGACGGCCTGCGAGGCCATCAGGCTGCCGCTTCGGCCGCGCCCCGTGATGGCGGCGCCCACGGGCGTGGCGCCCACCGCGCCGAGCACGGCGTTGACCGCGAGGACGGTGCCGGGTATCCACGGCGGCAGGTGCACGGTGTCGACCAGGAAGACGGGAACGCCGATGCCGAAGGCGAGCGAGAGCAGGGCGAGGCCGAAGTTGAGCACGACGAAGCCGAGGAAGGGCCGGTCCCGGAGGGTGCTCGCCCACCCGCTCGCGGGCGCGTGTTCCGACGGGGCGGCGTGCTCCGGTGTGGCGTTGGCGGAGACGGCGTGAGTGCCACCTGACGTGTCGAGCCGTGTCAGGATCGCCGCGGCGGCGAACGACAGGGCGTTGACGGCGACGATCGCGGTGTATCCGTTCGTCCCGCCGATCGCGACAGCGAGACTCGCGCCGAGAGCGCCGACGCCGAGTCCCGCATGGCGCAGTGAGGTGATCAGGGCGAACCAGGACTCCTGGCGCTCGCCCTCGGCGACGTCGTGCACCAGCGCCGGATAGGCCACCCAGAACGCGGAGTTGCCGAGCTGTACGACGACTGCGGCGATGAGCAGATGACCGAAGGAGTCGCCGGTGGCCACGGGCGTCGGGGAGCCATGCGCGCACTGCGGAACCCTTCGGGACGTCCCAGCCGCACCACGGTTCATGCGACCCCGCCCCGAAAAGGGCAAGACGAGCAACGTATGAAGGGTCTGATCAACTGTCAAGGCCCGCGAAACGTCAGGTGCCGATCGCCTGTGGGTAGCTGAAGAAGTTGGTCGGGTCGTACTTACGGTTCACCCGGACCAGCCGGTCGTAGTTCGCACCGTAGTAGGCCCGCCGCCAGTCCTTCAGGGTCGGATCCGGGAAGTTCTGGTAGGAGTGCGGAGGAGGCGTACCGCCGAAAAGGGCGTGGTAGAACTCGGGTAGCCACTGAAGATTCGCCGTGGCGACCCGGGGCGGATCGTAGTCCGCCCACGAGGTCTCGGCGGCGAGGATGAACACGGCGTCGCGGTGGACGAACGCCGTCGCGTCCGGCGGCACTTGGTTGATCTCGCCGCCGAGGGCGAACATGGCGAACCCGGCCCCGTCCTCGTTGTCGCTGCCCGGCCATTCCAGCAGTTGCTCGGCCGCGGCAGCGACCTGCTCATCGGTCAGCAGGGTCCGGGTGGTCAGCACCGCCGACTTGGCGGCGAACTGCCGCACCGGCGTGGTGGCGCTCAGCAGCACGCTCGCCTCGCCCGGGGTGACCTCGCGGACCGACGCGTTGTTGGCGGCCCGTTCGTCGGCCGTGCCGATGGCCAGCAGCGGAGCCAGGATGTCGCGCAACTCCTCCAGGTCGCCGTAGTACTGGCCGATGGCGTTGACGCCCGCGTTGGCGCGGATCTCGTCCCTGGTGACCCCATGAGTGCCCATGCCGACGCGGAGATGGAACCGCTTGTTGTGCAGGGTGTCCACGGCGATACGTTGCGCGGCGGCCATCACCGGCAGTGCCGAGTCCAGGCTCCAGCTCAGCCGGTAGAAGCCCACTTCGCCCTGGAACTGCTCGTACTGGAACGTAAAGGAGGTGTTGACGCCGAAGTTGTTCCCCGCGCCGCCGCGGCAGCCCCAGAACAGGTCGGAGTGCGAGTCCTGACAGGCCTCCACCACGTCGCCGTCGGCCAGCACCACGGTCGTCGAGACCAGCCGGTCGCAGGTCAGGCCGAACATCTTGTCGCTGAACCCGATCCCGCCGCCGAGCACGAGACCGGCCACCCCGACCGTGGGGCAGCGGCCGGTCGGCACGAAGATGCCGTGGTCCTCCAGCATCGGGTGCAGATCGGCGTTGGTGACCCCGGCCCCGACGGTGATGGTGCCCGCGTCGTGAACGACCTTGATCCGCCCGTAGGTCCGGGTCCGGGAGCGGGGACCCGGCACCGGGGTGGAGTCGATGGTCTTCATACGGGCCATGTTGAGCAGCAGACCGGTGGTGGCGGAGTACCCGGCGTAGTTGTGGCCCAGCCCGGAGCGGGGCACGGCGGGCAGCCCGGCCGTACGGGCCCAGTGAACCGCCGTACGCACATCCCTGGTGGCGCCGCACGCCACGATTCCCGCCGGCCGGATCCCGGCGTACCGATGGTTGAACGGAAGCGCCAGCGGCGGGTATCCGGGATCCCCCGGCCGGTAGAGCGTGGAGCGCGACGACAACGACTGGGCCAGCAGTTCCCAGTCCCGCCGGCTGACCCGCTCCGCCACATCGGGCGGTGGCGTGGCAGCGGCGGGCGGTGACTGCGAAGCCAGCACCTCCGTGCCCAGCACACCGGCCGTGCCTGCCCGCAGTACGTTCCGTCTGTTGATCAACGTGGCCGCCCTCGTAAGACGCGTTCCGGAGACGCGATCGTCTCCGCCCGCGCCAAGTCAACTGATCCCCGGTCGGCACAGCCGGAAATCGGCTTCCGCCGACGGGCCCGCAACTCGAAAGAATGCCGACCTACCGCTGAATGCCCAGCCCGGTACGACGAACGGGCAACTGCCCGCGGCGGTGCCGGCCGCGGCGGAAGGGGGCCCGGCCGCCACAGCCGGTTCGACGCCCTGAGCGTCAGACGAGGACGCGGGCGAGGAAGTCGCGGATGTGCTCGGTGATGGTCCGAAGGTGGCTTTCCAGGGCGAAGTGCCCGGTCTCGAGGAGGTGGATCTCGGCGTCGGGCAGGTCCTGGCTGAACGCGGTGGCGCCGTCGGGGCCGAAGATCTCGTCGTTGGCGCCCCAGACCGCGAGGAGCGGGACCTGGGAGTCGCGGAAGTACTGGTGGACCCGCGGGTAGAGGTCCACGTTGGTGGAGTAGTCGCGGAAGAGCTTGAGCTGGATCTCGTCGTTGCCGGGCCGGTCCAGCAGTGCCTGGTCGTGGAGCCAGTTGTCGGGGCTGACCAGGGTGGGGTCGGTGACGCCGTTGAGGTACTGCCAACGGATGCTCTCGGGCGTCAGCGCGCCGCGCATGGCGGCCTCGGTGTCGGGACCGGGCGCCTTGGCGTAGGCGAAGACGCCGTCCCAGAAGGGCTTGACGAAGCCCTCTTCGTAGGCGTTGCCATTCTGGGTGATGATCGCGGTGATGCGGTCCGGGGCCCGGAGGGCGAGGCGCCAGCCGATGGGGGCGCCGTAATCCTGCACGTACATCGCGAACCGGTCGATGCCGAGTTGCTCGAGCAGGCCGGAGGTGATATCGGCGAGGGCGTCGAAGGTGTAGGGGAAGTCCCGCGGGGCGGGCATCGCGGACAGGCCGAATCCGATGTGGTCGGGGGCGATGACGTGGTAGCGGTCGGCGAGCGCCGGGATCAGGTGGCGGAACATGTGCGAGCTGGTGGGGAAGCCGTGGAGGAGTACGACGGCGGGTGCCTTCGGATCACCGGCCTCCCGGTAGAAGACGTCGTGGCCGTCGACCGTGGCGGTGCGGTGGTGGACTGCGGAGACCATGACCTAACCTTTCTGGCGAGCTTCAGTGGTTACATATCCAGTCGAGCACGCTCGATCTAACCTGTCAAGGTGAATTCATTGGTTAGATCCGCTCACGTCCGGTGTCGGCGCGCGGCCGGGCGCGGAACGCGGAACCGCTCCCCGGGTACCCGCCCGGAACGGGCGCGCTCGGCCCCTCTCGGCCGGTCGCCGCCATTGGGCGTGGCTGCTCGGGCGGGCCGCGTGTAACCTGTCAAGTGAATCGATCTGGTTAGGAGGCGGCATGGTGGCAGGCGGAGAACAGCAGGACGTACTCCTGGAGCTCCTCAACACCACGCCGGTGGTCAACGGCGTCGCCCAGGACCAGCTGGCGGATCCGGAAGCGGCCAGGTCCTGGCAGCGGGCCCATGGCGGCAGCGGCAGCGCGGAAGAGCGCCGACACCTCCTGACGGCGCGAGACGACTTGCAGGACGTGGTGCGGGGCAGCCGCCCCGCCACGTCGCTGGCCCCGCTCCTGGAGGGCGTCACCTCCCGCCCGCACCTCTCGTCCGCTGGGGTGTCATGGGAGGTGGACGCCCCCGCGGAGCGCCGGATGGCGGTGGAGGCCGTCATGGCCTGGAGCGCGCTGCAGGAGGCGATGCCGGGTCGGCTGCGGGCGTGCGCCAACTCGGAGTGCCGACTGTTCCTCATCGACCGCAGCAAGACCAACAAGGCCCGCTGGTGCTCGATGGCCGTCTGCGGCAACCGCATGAAGGCACGGCGCCACTACCAGCGCACCCGCGACGCGGCAGCCGGATAACAACGCTGCCGGGTCCGTGGTCCAGGTCCGGATTGAGAACCGGACGCTCAGCGTGGAAAGTGAAAGAGCACCCAGGGGCGTCCGAGTGCCCCGGCACTCGCGACACTGGGCCTCCCCGCCGACGCGGACGCCTACGTGTGCGGACCGACCGCCTTCATGGACGACATCGGCGGCTTTCTGCGCGATCACGGCCTGCCCCCCGAGCGGTTCCATACGGAACAGTTCAGCGCCCTGCCCGCCATCAACCCCGGCGTCACGCCCACCGCTGTGGCGCGGCCGCACCAACCACCGGGTCCACCGGGCAGCGGCCCGCTCATCACCTTCTCCCGCAGCGGTATCACGACCCCGTGGTCACCCGCTCACGCGTCACTCCTCGATCTGGCCGAAGCCTGCGACATCCCCACCCGCTGGTCCTGCCGCACCGGCGTCTGCCACACCTGCATCACCCATCTCGTGTCCGGCGACATCACCTACACCACCCCGCCCCTCGAACTCCCCGAAGCCGGCACCATCCTCGTCTGCTGCAGCGCACCGACCGCCGAAGTCGTCCTCGACCTCTAGCCGGCCGGAGCCGAGGCCGTCAGGGGCTCCACCAGACCCAGGACATCTCGGCCTTGCGGCGGCACGCGCGGGCTCTGTCCGGCTGCCCCAGTTGCTCCAGCGCCTGGCCCAGCACACTCAGGATCGACCCGCGGCGCCACTTGTTGCCGATGGAGCCGAGCGCCAGTGCCTGCTCGGCATGGGTGGCCGCCTCGGCCGGGTGGTTCGACGCGAGGTACACCTCGGCCAGCCGGGCATGGGTGGAACCCTCCCAGAGCCGTTGCCGGTTGTCGCGGAAGGTGCTGAGCGCCGCCAGCAGTTCGCGCACCGCCGCGGCATGCCGTCCTGCCCGGTGCAGGGCGATTCCCAGGGCGAGTTGGCCGTTGGCGATGCGCCAGGTGCTGCCCAGGCTCCGCCGGAGGTCGACGCCCTGCGTGGCGAGGTCGACGGCGCTGTCGGCCCGGCCGGTGGCGGCGTGTACACGGGAGAGATTGGACAACACACTGGCCACGCAGGCGAGGTTGCCGTCGGCCCGGAAGCCGCGCAGTGCCTCGCGCAGGTGTGTTTCCGCGTCGTCGTAACGCTGCTGGTAGATCGCTACGACGCCACGTACGTTCAACGCGTGGCAGGCGGTGGTCGGGTCTCCCGCGGCGGTCGCGAGCAGGCCCGCGCGGCGGGCCTCGTCGTCGGCCTGCTGCTGGCCCCTGGTGACGGGGAACATCCCCGCCAGCGCCAGGCGGGCCCGGCCCTCCGCGGCCGTGTCCCCGGCGATGTGGGCGGCATTGCCCACCGAGCGGGCCGCCGCCTCGTACTGCAGGTAGTGCGTACCGGACTCGACCAGGTCCCGGGTGACCAGAAGGAGGTCCGCCGCGCGGCGAACGGCGCCGCTCTCCGGGGACTTCGCGCCCTGCTGGGCACAGGTGAGGAGGCAGTCCGCCTCGCTGAGGAGCCAGTCCAGCGCGGTGCGGCCGTCCGGGAAGTCCTGCCCGGAGTGGTCGGTGGAGATCAGGTGGTCGACGAGCCGGTCTCCCGGCCGTCCCATCGCGTACACGCGTGCCGCCGAGGCCACATAGAAGTCCCGCATGCGCGACATCGCGGCCGCTCGGCCCGACGGCGGTTCATCCCGCTCGGCGCAGTCGCGCGCGTAGATGCGAACGAGGTCGTGGTAGCGGTAGCGGCCGGGCTCGGGCGAATGCAGCAGGCTGGTGTCGACGAGTGACTCGAGTAATCGATCGGCCTCTTGCGTGGTGACACCGAGGATGGCGGTGGCCGCGGCCGATGAGATGTCCGGTCCATAGGTGAGCGCGAGCAGCCGGAACGCCCGTGCCTGGGAGGCTCCCAGCTGTGTGTAGCCGAACTCGAAGCTGGTCCGGACGGCCAGGTCCCCGGCCCGCAGTTCGTGCAGGCGGCGGTGGGCGTCGGCCAGGCGGTCGGTCAGGTTGCGCACGGTCCAGGCGGGGCGGGTCGTCAGCCGGGCGGCGGCGATCCTGATGGCCAGGGGCAGATATCCGCAGGCCGCGATGGCCTTGCGGCAGGCGTGGGGCTCGGCCGCCGCCCGCTCGTCGCCGATGATGCGGGTGAACAGGGCCAGCGCCTCCGGCTGGTCCATGGTGCTGAGGTCGACCACGCGGGCGCCGTCGAGCCCGGTCATCGGGGTGCGGCTGGTGATCAGCGCGGCGCAGCTCGGAGAGCCGGGCAGCAGCGGGCGCACCTGCGCCGTGTCGTGGGCGTTGTCCAGCAGGACCAGCACCCGGCGGTCGGCCAGGACCGAGCGGTACAGCGCCGCCCGCTCGGCCAACCCCTCCGGGATCTCCGCGGGCCGGGTGCCCAGCGCACGGAGGAAGGTGCCCAGTACGGCTGCGGGATCGGCGGGCTGGGCGTTGTGGCCGATGAGATCGACGAACAGTTGCCCGTCGGGGAACCGCTCCCGGACCGCCTGGGCCACGTACACGGCCAGGGCCGTCTTGCCCACCCCGCCGAGTCCCTGCACCACGGAGATCGCCATCACCGTCCCCTGGGTGAGCCGCAGCCGGTTCCGCAAGGTGTCCATGACGGCGGCGCGTCCGGTGAAGTCGGCCAGTTTCGCCGGGAGTTGGGCCGGACGTGGCGCGGGTGTGGCCGTGGGCGCCGCCCTGGTCCCGGCCGGGAGCCTTCGTGGCCCGGCGAGTGTGGGGTCGGCGCGCAGGATGCGCTGATGGAGCCGGGCGAGCTCGGCGCTGGGGGCCACGCCCAGTTCCTCGGCCAGGAGACGGCGGGTGTCGGTGTACACACCCAGCGCCTCCGCCTGTCGGCCGCCGCGGTAGAGCGCCGTCATCAGCAGGGTGCGCAGCCGCTCCCGCAGCGGGTGCTCCGCGGTCAGCGCGGTCAGCTCCGACACCGCGTCGGCGTGCAGGCCCAGTTCCAGGTCGAGTTCGAGGCGCGCCTCCAGCAGGGACAGGCGCCTCTGCTCCAGACGGGCCCGCTGGGCCTCGGCGTACGGGCCGGGCACTCCGGCCAGTGGCTGCCCCTCCCACAGCTCCACCGCCATGTGCAGCAGCCTCCGCGCCCCGGTCAACTCCCCTTCCGCCCTCGCGCGTTTCGCTCGTGCCTCGTAGTCCTCGCACACCGCGAGGTCCAGTGCTCCGGGCCGTATCCGCAGTGCGTACCCTCCCGCCTCCGACACCAGTACGCCGGGCCCCAGCGCTCGGCGAAGACGGAAGGCGTGGGTGCGTAAGCTGGCGATCGCCCGAGGTGGCGGGGTGTCGCCCCACACCCCGTCGACCAGTTCGCTCGCGGTGGCGGTGCGTCCCCGCAGCAGGAGCACACACAGTACGGCGCGCTCCAGCGGCCGGAGGACCGGGAGCGCGTGCTGGTCACGCCAGACGCGAACGGGCCCCAGTACGGCGAACCGCGGCGCCGAGCCCGTGCCACCCGAGGCCGATGGGCCACGGTCCCGCCGGGGGAGGGGGAAACCGAGGTGTTCCAGCGAGACGCCGAACATGTCCTCGAGCACCCGGCGGCCCGACGGCCCCGGGTACGGCGGATCGGGCTCACACCATCGGTGGAATTGCCGGGCCGTCACCTGCTCCGGCTCTCCCAGCCGGGCGGCGACATTGGCGTAGACCGCGAGAAACACCGCGGGGTGACTCCACTGACGCTCTTCGCACAGCCGCGCGAATACGGTTTGCCCCAATGCCGCCACGCCCCGGTGCCGCCGATTTCGTTCTGCCGGACCCTCGAAAACACCGTAGTCCCAGGCCGAAGCAGTCGCAGCACACAATCGGCCTAAAGTCTGATGCAAAACTCCCGCACGCCTGGGGAATTTCGCAATCCGCTTGCACGCCTATTCGATCGACCGGTGATTCCGTGCATTTTTCTGCCTAGACTTCCGCCGTGAACGACACCACTTACACCATACGGATCAGACCGGGCAATCCGGCCGACGCACCGGCGGTGCTGGACATGCTCGACGCCGCGGTGGTCTGGATGAACGATCGCGGCAACACCGAGCAGTGGGGCACGATGCCGTACTCGCGGCGGCCCGGCGGGGTGGCGCGGGTCGAGGGGTACCTCACCGAGAACGCCCCGTTCATCGCGGAGTTGAACGGGGCGCCCGTCGGAGCCCTGGTGCTGGATTCCGGGCCCAGTCCGCGGATGCCGATCGCCCCGGCCGGTGAACCCGAGCGATATGTGCGGTTGCTGGTCTCCGACCGGCAGCACGCCGGCCGGGGCATCGGGGCGGCGCTGCTGGCCCACGCCGGGGAGGAAACCCGGCGGGCCGGGGTGGAGTTGCTCCGGGTCGACTGCTGGGCGGGTGGCGGGGGCGAATTGGTCGCGTTCTACGAGCGCAACGGCTTCACTCCCACCGAGCGCTTCCTGTCCGGGGAGTGGCCGGGGCAGGTGTTGGCGCGGCGGGTCGACTGATGTGTGCGGGGCGCCGCCCCATACGGTCGGCGCCCCGGCCCCGTTACTCGCCGTCCGCTTCGGCGGCCGGGCGGGGGCCGCCGAAACCGTGGGCGGAGAGGTCGAACCAGTTGCCCTCCGGGTCGATGGCCCGGTACTCCGCGAACGGGCGGTTGGTGAAGCGCTCCGCGGGCTCATCGGCGCCCGAGGCGACCAGGGCGGCGGATATCCCGGACGTGTCGGCCACGTGGAAACCGAAGTGGTTCATGCCGGGCGGGGTGTCGCCGTCGAGTCGATGCTTGATCAGCGCGAGGGTGAGATACCCGTCGGAGAGGAAGCAACTGCCATCGGGATCCCGGTGGAAGAGTTCCATGTCGAAGATTCCGCTGTAGAACTCGGCCAGCTTCTCGGGGCCACGGGCGACAATGGCCAGATGGCGGGGGCGGCGCCCAGGCGGCGAGGGCGTGATACATGACGTCGCCGCGACGTTCCAGGTAGCAGATGAGATTGACGGGCCAGCCCGTATTGCCGAAGACGTGCTGATCCATCGGGGTCGGGCGCTCGCTGAGGATGAGCCGGCGCTCCTCCGGCGGGCCGATGCGATGCCAGTCGGGGTGCATATGCACGGACCCCAGGATCTCCAGGCCGTCGGCCTCGGCCTCGCGCGAGGCTCTCAGCAGGTCGTGGGAGTCGATCCACCAGCCACGTGTCTCGTTCTCGTACGCCGGGCCGAAGAGCGGCACGATCGACTCGGTGAACTCACGGCGCGCGGCCGGGTCGGTGGTACGGGCATTGCGGCCGAACGCGACGCGCTCGACGGTCAATGTCGTCTGGTCCGCCGAACCCACGAGGAGGGCGAAGCACGGCAGCGGTGTTTCGGAGGTGATGCGCCGGTACTCACCGACGGCCACCTCGAGGAATTCATCGAGCGCCTGATCCTCTACCAGGACCGTACAACATTTACCTAAGTGCGACGCGCGTCCGGCGGCGGCGGACCGCAGCGGGGCGAGGTCACCGACGCCCCGGTCGGCGCATGAGGGGAGAGGCGCCCGATCAGAGGAAGCTGACGCCCTGGGCGAGGGAGAGCTCGCTGGAGTAGTTGATGGTGTTGGTGGCCGAGCGCATATACGCCTTCCAGGCGTCGGAGCCGGACTCCCGGCCGCCACCGGTGTCCTTCTCGCCGCCGAAGGCACCGCCGATCTCGGCTCCGGAGGTGCCGATGTTGACGTTGGCGATACCGCAGTCGGAGCCCGCGGCGGACAGGAAGATCTCGGCTTCCCGCTGGTCGCGGGTGAAGATGCTGGACGACAGGCCCTGCGGGACGTCGTTGTGCAGCGCGATCGCCTCCTCGAGGGTGTCGTACGTGAGGACGTACAGGATCGGTGCGAAGGTCTCCTCCCGTACGACGTCGGTCTGTGCCTCGACGCGGACGAGGACCGGCTCGACATAGGCGGCCGCGGGGGCGGCCTCGGCCAGGCGCCGGTTGCCACCGGCCAGGACCTTGCCGCCCTGGGCCCGGACGCGGGCGAGGGCGCTGTTCATGGTGTCGAGGGCGGCGGGGGAGATGAGCGGGCCGACCAGCGTGGTGTCCTCGAACGGACTGCCGACGGGGAGCTTGCCGTAGGCGGCGGTCAGCCGCTCGACGAGGGTGCCGGCGATGTCGCGGTGGACGATGAGGCGGCGCAGCGTCGTACAGCGCTGGCCCGCGGTGCCGGCCGCGGCGAAGACGATGCCCTGGACGGCGAGGTCGAGATCGGCGGACGGGGCCACGATCGCCGCGTTGTTGCCGCCGAGTTCCAGCAGGCTGCGGCCGAAGCGGGCGGCGACGCGGGGGCCGACCTCGCGGCCCATGCGGGTGGAGCCGGTGGCGCTGACGAGCGCGACGCGCGGATCGTCGACGAGCCTCTCGCCGACCGTACGGTCGCCGAGCAGGAGACGGTGTACGTCGCGGGGCGCGCCGACCTCGTGGGCGGCCCGGGCGAGCAGGTGGTCGCAGGCCAGGGAGATCAGCGGGGTGAGCTCCGAGGGCTTCCAGATCACGGTGTCGCCGCAGACGAGGGCGACGGCGGTGTTCCACGACCACACGGCGGCGGGGAAGTTGAAGGCGGAGATGACACCGACCACGCCGAGCGGGTGCCAGGTCTCGGCGAGACGGTGGCCGGGGCGTTCGGAGGCGATCGTGCGGCCGTACAGCTGCCGGGACAGGCCGACCGCGAAGTCGCAGATGTCGATCATCTCCTGGATCTCGCCGAGCGCCTCGGAGCGGATCTTGCCCGCCTCGATGGTGACGAGGTCGGCCAGGCCGCTCTTGTGCTCGCGCAACAACTCACCGAGGCGGCGCACCAGTTCACCACGGCGCGGTGCGGGCGTGGTCCGCCAGGTGAGAAAGGCGGTACGGGAGGCCGCGATGGCCTCTTCGGTGTCGGCGTCGGTGGCGGCGGTCAGCCCGAAGAGGTTCTCGCCGGTGAGCGGTGTGCGGGCGGAGAAGTCGCCACCCTCGGCCACGTCGACGCCGATGGTGTCGAGGGCGGTACGGGCGCGGGCGCGCAGGTCGTCCGTGGTGGGCAGTGCGGTGCTGGTCATGGCGGTCCTCCGGGGGTCAGCTGAGGGTTTCGGCGAGGCCCAGCTCATGGGCGACGTGTGCGAGGGAGTCGTTCCGCTGCCGCGCGTAGAGGGCGAAGGGGTCCAGCACATCGCGGCCGATGGCGCCGGAGAGCCAGTCCGCGTCGTACGCCGTGCCCTGCTGATCGCTGTGGCGGGTGCCCTCGCCGCTGAGGTTGGACTGGAAGATCCCGGCGGCGGAGCGGGGCAGGAAGTCCTCGTAGACGATGGGCTCGGCGTGTACCCAGCCCTGCCGCAGCAGTTCGCCGAGGCCGGTGGGCGGACGGCTGCCGTCGCGGGGCCGGTCGGGGTGGAGGTGGTAGGTGAAGTAGGCCAGCCCCTCGGCGGCGAGTTCCTGTTCGCTGCCGGGGAGGTGCCGCTCCCACACATCGCGCGCGATCTCACCCCGGGACGCCGAGGGGTTCTGGGACATCCGCTCGTCCACGCGGCCGAGGAGTTCTTCGTAGCGGGCGCGGCCCTCGCGGGTGAGGGCGATGCCGCGGGCCTCGACCTCGCCGAAACGGACCCTCAGAGCACCGCTGATGACAGCGCCGTCCGGGGTGCGCATGGCGCGGGGTTCGGCCAGGGCCCGGAAGGAGGTCTGCCGCAGCAGCACATCGGGGCCCTTCCAGGCCGGCGGGCCCTGGATGGTGTCGATCATCTCGATACCGCGGTCGGTCATGCGCCGGTACAGCTCGTCGATGTCGAGGACGCGCGGGGTGAGGTGGTTGATATGGGTGCTGCGCACGCCGCCGATGTCGGCGGCCACGGCGGAGATCCGCTCCAGGGTCTCGTACCAGCTCTTGTCGACCGGCTCGGCGGACAGCTCGAATGCCCGCACGGCGAGGTGGAGGAACCGCTCGGCCTCCTCCTGGGGCAGCTCCCGCCCGGCGGTGGCACGGTCGGCCAGGGCGAGCAGCTCGGGGGGAAACAGCTCGCGGTCCGCGAGGAAGGCTTCCAGCCGCGAGCGCAGCCCGGCGTCGAAGAAACGGGGGTCGCCCGGGGTGAGCATGGAGGTGAACACCCGGAAGGGATTGCGCGCCAGTTCCGCGCCGTCCACCGGCCGGAAGGCGGTGGAGACGACGGGGACGGCGCTGGCCGCGGCCTCCCGCAGGTCGTAGAAGCCCACCGGGTGCATGCCGAGGGCGCCGAAGATCCGGGCCACTTGCCCCAGCTCCCGTGGCGTGCCGACACGGATGGCGCCGTGGCGCTCGGCGGTCACCCGGCCGATGGACCCCAGGCGTTCGGCGTCGGCTCCCCGCGCACGCAGGACGTCCTCGTTGACCTCGCGCGAGACGTCCACGAGCGTGGTGTAGGCGGGAACCTCCTGCCCGTACATCTCCGACAGCCGCGCCGCGAACGCGGCCCTGAGCTGCCACTGACTGAGCGTTGACATGGTTCGGCCTTTCGATCGGGATTCACGGTTCACACCACGTGTGCTTCGGGGCGTATATCGGCGCCGTGGCGGAACCGGTCGGCGCTGAGCGGGGAGATGTCGGTGAACGGCGCACGCTCCAGGTACAGATCGCGCACGGCCTCGCCTACCGCGGGCGCCTGGAGGAAGCCGTGGCCGGAAAACCCGGCCGCGTAGAGGAAGTTGGGCAGCTCCGTGGAGCGGCCGATCAGCGCGTTGCGGTCCGGTGTGACCTCGTACAGACCGGCCCATCCGCCGACGGTCTCCATACCGGCCAGGGCCGGGGCGCGGTGGCGGGCGACGGTGCGGAACAGCTCCAGCCACTCCGGGGTCCAGGTGGTGTCGAAGCCGTCCTCCTGGTCCGGGTCGGCCAGCCCGAGCAGCAGACCGTCGTCGCTGTTGTGGAAGTAGGCGGTCGAGGAGAAGTCGATGGTGAACGGGATGCGCGGGGCGGACGGTGTGATCGGCGCGGTGAACGCCAGCTGCCGCTTCACCGGCCGGACCGGGAGGTCGACGCCGGCCATCTCCCCGATCCGCGCCGACCAGGCCCCCGCCGCGCAGATCACGGTGGAGCACGCGATGCGGCCGTGACTGGTGCGCACACCGACGACCCGGTCCCCGGCCGTGTCGAGGCCGGACACCGGGGTGTGGGTGGCGATGGTGACCCCGGCCCGGGCCGCCGCCCGCGCGTACCCCTGGACGACCAGCCCGGGGCGGGCGTGTCCGTCGGTGGGGGAGTACGCGGCGGCCACCAGGCCATCGGTGCTGAGATAGGGACACAGGCGCTGGGCCTCGTCGGGGCCGATCATGCGGCTCGGCACGCCCAGGCCGTTCTGGAGCCGGACCCCGGCCTCGAAGTCGCTCGCCTGCCGCGCGCTGTCGAGCAGGAAGAGGTAGCCGACGGTGTCGAGCCGGATGTCGGCGCCGGGCCGGTGGCGGAACTCCTGGTAGGCACGCAGGCTGCGGCCGCCCAGCTCGATATTGAGCGGATCCGAGAACTGGGCGCGTACGCCACCGATCGGCTTGCCCGAACTGCCGCGGCCGAGGTCGTCGCGCTCGACGACGACGATGTTCGTCACCCCGGCCTCGGCGAGGTGAAACGCGGTGCTCGCACCCATCACGCCACCACCGATGATCACGACTTCGGCGGAGGCGGGGACGGTGCGGAAGGCGGACGAGGACAACAGGCCACTCCCTTCCAGGGGCCACCTCGCCGGACGAGGACGGGTCCATGCCCGGGGGCGGCAGGGCTGTCAGGACAGAGCGATGCCGATCAGCTATCTCTGCGTCATCGTGCAGCAGACCAAACGTTGACGTCTATCAACGGTCCATGCTGCTGATCTTTTAGGATCCCTATATGGACTGGACGAGTGCGCAACTGCGTTCGCTGGTGGAACTGACCAGACGCGGCACCATCACCGCGGTCGCGGAGGCCCTGGGGTACACCCCCGGCGGGGTGTCGCAGCAGATCACCGCACTGGAGAAGGCCACCGGCAGGCAACTGCTGCGGCGGGTGGGGCGCCGGGTGGAACTCACCGACGCCGGGGCGACCCTGGCCCTGCACGCCCAGCGCATCCTCACCACGGAGGCCGAGGCCGTCGAGGCGCTGGAGCGCACCCGGAACGAGATCTCCGGCACGCTGCGGGTCGGGCTCTTCGCCACGGCCGCCGCCGAGATCCTGCCGCCCGCCCTGCGGCGGGTGCGTGAGACCCACCCCGGCGTGACCGTGCGCAGCCGGGACATGGACGTGGACGAGGTGTACGACGCGGTGGCCGGTGGAAGCGTGGACCTGGCGCTGGGGCTGGACTACCCGGACGTGCCCATCCCGCGGGATCCGTCCCTGCGGGTGCGGGAGCTGTCCCGGGAACGCTTCTCGCTCGCGGTACCCACCGGGACCATGCCCGGCCGGTCCGGTGGATCCGGCCGGTCCGGTCAGTCCGGCCCGCTGAAGGTCTCGCTCGCCGACACCAGGGACCTGGGATGGATCCTGCCGTCAGTCGGCAGCTACTACGGCCGCGCCGTGCTCACCGCCTGCCGCCGCGCCGGTTTCGAACCGCAGGTGCTGCACGAAGTGACGGACACGGCCGCCACCCTGGCCCTGGTCGAGGCCGGAGTCGGGGTCAGCGTGGTGACGGATCTGATGCTCCGGCTCCGTCCGTCCTGCCTCGATGTCCTGGAGCTGCACGAGACGATGGAACGCCACATCGTGGTGGTCTGCCGCTCCTTCGCGGAGCACCGGCCGACGGTGGCGGCGCTGGTGGATGTCCTGCGCACCTCGGCGGGCCGGCGGCCACCCGGGGACCGGCGGCAAAGCGGGGACACGCTCCTCACCCGCTGACGAGGCGGCGAAGGGGCCCTCGGCATGGTCTTCTCCGGCCGATGTCGTTCCTCCAGCGGGAGACCTGGGTGCGGCCGGGGGCCTAGCCGGATGCCGGACTCCGGTACGCGGCAAGCAGATCGTCCGTCAGCCGACCGGCCACCTCCGCCACTTGGGTACGCAGATAGTGATGGCCACCGGGAAAGCGGTGGACCCGGGTGTCGGCGGTCGTACAGGCGCCCCACTCGTGCAGCGTCTCGGGGTCGACCATCGGGTCGTCGAGTCCGCCGAAGACGCTCAGCCGCCCGCGCAGCGGTGGCCATGCCCGGCCGGTGTGTTGCAGCAGCGCCACGGCGTCCGCCAGGAACGGGGTGTAGACGGTCCGGGTGAGCGCGTCGTCGGCAGGCTGCTCCCAGCCCATGGTCTCGGTGATGACGGCGATCCCGGCGCCGAGGTTGCGCGCGATGTGGTCGTCGAGACCGTCGCGGTTCGGCGGTGGCACGGCGGACAGCGCGAGCAGGTCCGGTTCGGTGCTCGACTCCGATCGGAGCCGGTGGGTGGCCTCGAAGGCCAGCAGTGCTCCGAAGCTGTGGCCGAAGACGGCGTAGAAGCCGTCGGCGGGTGGCCGGTGCCGCAGGTCCCCGGCGATGGCTTCCGCGATGCCGGCGGCGGCCCAGCCGATGTCGGTGATCGACGCTTCCCCGGTGCGGGTGCCGCGGCCGGGCAGGTCGACGGCGACCAGGTCGAAGAGTTCGGAGAACGTGGCGACCCAGGGCAGGAAGAACTCCGATCCGGTGCCGGACGGCGGTACGCAGTAGAGCCGGATCCGCGCGGTCCGCCGATCGGTGAGCCGATTGAGTTCCGGGGTGGGGAACGGTGCTCGCGGTGTCATGCGCCCCGCCTGACCCGCCCGAGCAGGCGTGGGGCGAGCTGCCGGACACCGGCCGCGGTGGCCAGTTCCATCGTCGGGACCACGCAGTCCAGCCTGCGCTGGAGTACGGAGCTCAGCTCGGCCGCCATCAGCGACTCCAGGCCGAGCTGGTCGAGCCGGGTGTCCGGGTCGATCCGCTCCGGAGCGGTGTGCAACACCGCGGCCAGCGCCGAGACCAGCACCTCGGTCACGATGACCAGCGCCTCCGGCTCGTCGGCCGAGCGCACCAGCTCCGGTATGTTCCGGTCGGCGTCATGGGGATCGGCGTCCGGGTCGGGCAGGATCTCGGCGAAGCGCGGTGCGGCGACGGCCGGGAGGAGCTTCGCGGTCTGCGCCCAGTCCGTGTTCCCCACCATGACGACGTCCGCGTCGGGATCGGTGATCAGCTCGCCGAGAATCCGGGTGGCGGTGGTGGAGTCGAGTTCCCCGAACCCGGCCTGCCGCATGGTGTCGACCATGCCGGCCCGGTCGGCGTAGCCGGTGTCGGAGATGGCGCACCACTGCACGGCCAGTCCGGGCAGCCCAGCGGCCCGGCGCCGCCGGATGATCGCCTCGCCCGCCAGGTTGCCCGCGGCGTAGGTGCTCTGCCGGAGGTTGCCCGCGAGCGCGGAGATGGAGCTGTAGAAGACGAAGAAGTCGAGTGGCCGGTCGCGGGTGAGCCGGTCCAGGTGTGCCGTCCCGTCGAGTTTCGGGCTCACCACCGCGCGGGTCCGCTCGTCGTCGAGCTCCACGGCGGTGGCGTCGTCGAGGACATCGTCGAGCACCATGGCGGCGTTGACGACTCCGCGCAGCGGATGGCCGGTGGCGTCGATCGCGGCCACCAGTTCCCGAGTGGCCGCGGGGTCGGTGATGTCGGTGGCGTAGGCGGTGGCCCGCGCCCCCTCGTCGGCGACGCGGGCGAGCACCGCCTCGGCCTCCGGGTGGGCGGCGCCGCTGCGGGAGGCCAGCGCGAGATGGCGTGCCCCGCAGCGGGCCAGCCAGCGGGCGGTGGCGGCGCCGAACCCGCCCAGACCACCGGTGACGAGGTACGTCGCCTCCGGGTCCAGGGTCACGGGCGGTCGTGGGACGCGTACCGGGACCGGTTCCGCGGGGTCGAGCGTGATGACGAGCTTGCCGATGTGGCGGGAGTCCCGCAGCAGCGCCATGGCGTCGGCGATCTGGCCCGCCGGGTAGCTGAGGTGCGGCAGGGGCCGGTACGTTCCGGATGCGACGCGCTCGGCCAGCTCGTCGATCAGCTGCCCGGCCACCGGGCTGTCGCCCTGGAGCAGGCTGGTGAGGTCGACTCCGAAGAAGGAGAGGTCACGGGAGAACGGCCGCAGGGCGAGCGGGTTGTCGGCGAGGATGTCGCGCTTGCCGAGTTCCACGAACCGGCCGTGCGGGCGCAGCAGTTCCATGCCGCGGCCCAGCGCCTCCCCCGCCACCGAGTTGAGCACCACGTCCACCCCGCGGCCCTCGGTGATGTCGAGGACCTCGTCGGCGAAGCCGAGGCTTCGCGAGTCCAGTACGTGTTCGTAGCCGAGCAGGCGCAGCAGCTGGCGTTTGGCGGGGGTGCCCGCGGTGGCGATGACGGTGGCGCCGACGTGTTCGGCGTAGCGCAGCGCGGCCAGTCCCACTCCGCCGGCGGCGCCGTGCACGAGGATCGTCTCGCCGTGGCGGAGCCGGGCCAGGTAGTCGAGACCGTAGTGCACGGTGGCGAAGACCGTCGGGATGGTGGCCGCCTCGGTGAACGGCATGTGCTCGGGGATGGGGATGGTGAGCCGGGCCCGGCAGCGCATATGCGAGGCGAGGCCTCCGGACTGGGCGACCATCACCCGGTCGCCCACGGCCCGGTCGGTCACATCGGCGCCGACGTGGGTCACCACTCCGGCGCATTCGAGGCCCAGCAGCGGGGTTCCGGCCTCCGGTGTCTCGGCCATGGGCGGTACCAGTCCGCGGGAGACCATGATGTCGGCGTAGTTGAGCGCCGCCGCCCGCACCTCGACGACCACTTCTCCCGGTGCGGGTTCCGGTGCGGCCACCGCCGTCCAGGCGGGTCCGTCGTCCGCCACGGCCAGCGCGAAGGGGCGGACGGCGTGGGTGGCGGGGCGGCGCTCGGTGATCCGTGGCACGAAGCGTCCGCCCGCGGTGAGCACGGCCTCGTCCTCGTCGGTTCCGGCGAGCAGCTCCGCGCAGATGTCCATCGCGGTCGCGCTGCGGGCCACCGCGATCCTGCGGATCCTCAGCAGGGGGTTTTCGCTGGTCAGGGTGCGTGCTTGGGCCCAGGCGGCGGCCGGGGCCGGGCGTTCGGGGACGGCGGTGTGCTCGCCGGGTGTCAGCACCCAGGCGCGTACCCCGCGGCTCTCGGGCAGCGCCTGGCAGGCGGTGACCATCGCCCTGAGTATCGCCGCCTGGCGGACGACCAGGCCGACGGGGTCATCCGTGGCCCCGGCGGCTTCGTCGCCGAGCATGACCAGGATTCCGGTGCTCTCGTCGGTGTCGTTCAGCGCGGTGCCCCAGCGCGCGGCGTTGTCGGGGGCGTCGATGTGGCGTACCGAGCGGCCCGGACCGCGCAGTCGTGCCACCACGGATCGGGCCAGGTCGTCGAGTCCGTCCGTGGCCACCAGGAAGTGGCCGGGCGCGGTGGCGTCGGGCACCGGCGTGAGCCGCTCGCGCATCCCCCGGTCGGCGAGGAGGACCGAGCAGGTGGGCTCCTCGCCGAGCTGCGCCACGTCGGTGAACCCGGCGGAGCGCAGTACCTCGGGCCACCGCTCGCGGGCGAGCAGGGTGTCCTCGCGCAGATCGGTGTCGGTGAAACCGGTGGCCGAGGGGAGCAGACCGTAGCAGGGGGCGAAGAGGTCGTTGTCGTGGAACTCCACGGCGAGCAATCGGCCACCGCTGTCGAGGAGTTCGGCGACGTGGCCGAGCGCCCGGCGCACATCGGTGGTGGCGTGCAGCACGTTGGCGGCGACGACCAGGTCGAAGGAGGCGGCCGCGAAGCCCTGTTCGGCGGGGTCCCGGTCCAGATCCAGCGTCCGGTAGTCGAGGTACGGGTGGTCGGCGAACCGGTGGCGGGCGCGGGGGAAGAAGGCGCTGGAGATGTCCGTGTAGGCGTAGGTGGTGCGGTCGGCGGGCAGCCGGGGCAGCAGCCAGGCGGTGGTGGAGCCGGTGCCCGCGCCGACCTCCAGGATCCGCAGTGGCCGGTCCGTGGGCCAGGCGTCGACCAGCGCGGTGACCATTTCCGCGGCCGTCCGGTTCAGGTGCTGGTGCACCACGGAGGTGGTGTAGTGCAGCTCGGCGAGGCGTTCGGCGTCCGAGAAGAGCAACTGCACC
The DNA here is from genome assembly GCF_024505145.1 of Streptomyces rugosispiralis. Classification (GTDB taxonomy): domain Bacteria; phylum Actinomycetota; class Actinomycetes; order Streptomycetales; family Streptomycetaceae; genus Streptomyces; species Streptomyces rugosispiralis. Next base: position 146,072 of record NZ_JANIAA010000002.1, read on the forward strand.
GGATCGACGTCACCGGTGAGCACCCCGGCCAGCCGCGGGCCGCAGCGCGCGTACAGGAGCAGTTCGGGGGCCATGGCGGGGAAGTCGCGCAGCAACTCGGTGAGGAGGCGGTCCGGTTCCGGGGTCCGGCCGAGCACGCCCTCCCGTTCGGCGAGCGCCCGCAGGTTCTCGTACAGCCTCCGGTCGGCCGGCCGCGCGCCCCGCTCCTCCAGTTCGGCGAGTGCGGCCGTGACGAAGTGGCCGGTCAGGTGTTTGACCCGGCGTACGAAGGTGGGGCCGTCGTGGCGTCGGGCCGCCTCGTCCAGCGCCGCCACTTCGGTGGCCCGCATGGCGGCGAGCGCGGTGGCCGTCGGCAGTCCGGCCGGGCCGGTGGCCCCGGGCAGCGGCGCGGCGCGGAGCGTGCTGACGATGCGGTCGATGCCGCTCGCCGCTCCCTTGTTGCGGCGTACGTGGACCCCGCGCAGCTCCATGGCGACGGTGCCGTCCGGATCGGCGACGGTGATGTCCACCACCGCCTCGCGCAGTGTCAGGCGGCGTGCCCGGATCCGTGCCACGCCCTGGTCGGCGGGGGTGCGCCAGAAGCGGACCCGTTCCAGCTCGGCGGGCAGGAACTGGTGGACCTGCCCGTTCTCGGCGTGCGGAAGCAGCGCCGCGATGGATTGCAGCGTGGCGTCGATCAGGGCCGGGTGGGCGTGGAACCCCTGCGCCCCGGAGGGGTTGGCGTAGTCGGCGAGCACCGTGTCGTCGGCCACGCTGAGCCGTTGGACGCCGCGGAACGCCTCCCCGTACGCCAGCTCGACCTGCCGCATCCGTGCGTAGTGCCGTTCCCCGGAAATCTCGGTGCGGGCGGCGGCGCGGAGGGCCGCCACGTCGAGGGGCCCGGGAGGCTCGCCGTGCAGGCGGCGCACCCGCGCCCTCGCGTGTTCCTGCCAGTCCTCGTCGCCCCGGCGGGAGGCTACCCGGAGTACGTCACCGGCGAGGTGGGTCTGCACGGTGGTGTCCATGTCGGGGTCGTCCCACGGCAGGACCAGCGCCTTGCCGATGTCGAGGCCGGTGACCTCCACGGCCCCCTCGTGGTGGGTCCGCCCTGCCGCGAGCGCCAGCTCCAGGTAGGCGGCGCCCGGCATCACGACCGACCCGCTGATCCGGTGGTCGCCGATCCAGCCGTGCCGGGACGGTTCGACCGGGGTCCGCCAGGTGGGTTCCACGGTCGGCAACCGGTCGCCGAGCAGTTGGTGTCCCGACTCCTGGCCGCCGCCACCCGGTCCCGCCGTCCACCAGTCCGGGGCGCCGTTGAGGTGGTGTTCGCGCTGCCACGGGTAGGCGGGCAGCGGCACCACCCGGCCGGGTACCGGGAACCAGGTGTCCCAGTCCACCTCGGCCCCGGCGGCGAGCACGGCCGCGCAGGTGGTCCGCACCGCGGTGGCGCCCGCCGCCTCGCGGGACAGGGTGCCGACGGTGGTCACCGGCCGGTCCGCGGTGGCGCACTGCCTGCGCAGATAGCCCAGCAGCACCGGATGCGGGCCGATCTCCACGAGGGTGCCGCAGCCGTGTTCGTCCGCCAGCGTGGTGACGGCGGGGCCGAACAGCACCGGCTCCCGGATGTTGCGCCACCAGTACGCGCCGCCCAGCTCGGTGCCCGGCAGTGTCCCGCCGGTGACGGTGGAGACGAACGCCGCGGTCCCGGCTCGTGGCGCGAGCCCGGCCAGCGATGTGTGGAGCCGGTCCCGGATCGGCTCCATCGAGCGGCTGTGGAAGGCGTAGTCCAGGTTCAGCTCCCGGACGAACACCCCGCGGCGGAGCAACTCGTCGCCGAGCGCGGAGAGTTCTTCGGCGGACCCGGAGAGGGTCACATCGGTGGGGCTGTTCACTCCGGCCAGCTCCAGGTCCCGGCCTTCGATCAGCGTGGCGACCTCGTCGGCGGGGAGCCCCACCGCCGCCATCCGGCCGCCACCCGCCGTCTCCGCCTGCGCGAGGCCGCGTTCGGCGATGACGCGGCAGGCCGCCGCCAGATCCAGCGCCCCGCAGGCGTACGCCGCGGCCACCTCGCCCACCGAATGGCCCGCCACCGCGGCGGGCCGGATGCCACGCTCCCGCAGCAGCGCGGTCAGCCCGATCTGCACCGCGAACAGCAGCGGCTGGGCGATCTCGGTCCGGTGCAGCTCCGGCCGCGCGGACCTCAGTTCCGTCAGCACCGACCAGCCCAGGTGCCCGGCCAGTGCGGCGTCCACCTCGGTGACGGCGGCACGGAACGCCGCTTCGGCGTCCAGGAGTTCGGCGCCCATGCCCGCCCACTGGGCGCCGTTGCCGGAGTACACGAACGCCACCGGCCCCGGGGTCGCGCCGAGTGCGGCTGCCCCGCCCCCCGGGGTGCCCTCGGCGATCGTCTCCAGCAGTGCGGCGGCCTGTTCGGCGCTGTCCGCCACGACGGCGGCTCGTTCACGGTGGTGTCCGCGCCGCAGACAGCTGGTGTGGGCGAGGTCGTAGAACGCGTCGGTGGCATCCCGGAGCCGGGCCGCGGTGCGGGTGACGGCCTCGGTGAGCGCCTCCGGGGTGGCCGCCGAGACCACCACCGGCAGGGACGCCGTCTCCGGCGGCGCGGTCGCGGAGGGTACGGGCGGTGGGCCGAGGACGGCGTGGGCGTTGGCCCCGCCGAAGCCGAACGAGTTGACCGCCAGGGCCCCCGGGGCCAGGGGGCGTGGCGCGGTCACCGGCTCCAGACCCAGCCCGGAGAAGTCGATCGCTGGGTTGAGCGGTTCGGCGTGCAGCGACGCCGGAATCACCCCGTGGCGCAGCATCAGCACGCATTTGAGCAGACCGGCCATGCCCGCGCCGGACTCCAGATGGCCGAGATTCGACTTCACCGAGCCGATGGGCAGCGGAGTGCCCCGGCCCGCGCCGAGCGCGTCGCCCAGCGCCCGGCATTCGATCGGGTCGCCCGCCTGCGTACCGGTGCCGTGTGCCTCCACATAGGACACGTCCTCGGGGCGCACCCCGGCGCGGCGGTGCACCTGGCGCATCAGCCGCTCCTGGGCCTCCGCGCTGGGCAGCGACAGTCCGGGGGTGCGCCCGTCCGCGCCCACTCCGGTGCCGAGGACCACGGCGTGCACGGTGTCCCCGTCCGCCTTGGCGTCGGCGAGGCGCTTGAGCACCACCACCGCGCCGCCCTCGGCGCGTACGTAGCCGTCGGCGTCCGCGGAGAAGGAGCGGCAACGGCCGCTGCGGGAGAGCATGGACGCCTTGGAGAACCCGATGAAATCCCCCGGGCTCAGCAGCAGGTTGATCCCGCACGCGAGCGCCACTTCGCCGTCGCCGCCGCGCAGTTGGGCACATGCCTGGTGCAGGGCGACCAGGGAGGAGGAACAGGCGGTGTCCACCGCCATGGACGGCCCCCGCAGATCGAACAGGTGCGAGATCCGGTTGGCGGTGTTGCCCAGCGCCGCCCCCGCCATCGTGTATGCCGTGATCGCCTCCGGGCGGGCGTACTGGAGCTGGCCGTAGTTGGCGTTGCTCACCCCCACATAGACCCCGGAGTCCGAACCCGCGAGGGTCCCCGGATCGATCCCGGCGTCGTCGAGGGCTTCCCTGGCCATCTCCAGCAGCAGCCGCTGCTGCGGGTCCATCCGGCTCGCCTCGCGGGGCGACAGCCCGAAGAACGCGGCGTCGAATCCGGTGATGTCCGCCAGGAATCCGCCCGCGGTCGTGTACGCCTTTCCGGGGCGCCGTGGATCGGGGTCCACGAACCGGCGCGCGTCGAACCGGTCCGCGGGTATCTCACCGACCAGATCGCGGCCGGCCGCGAGCGCGGCCCACAGCCCCTCGGGCGCCGTGATGCCACCGGGCAGTCGGCAGCTGAGCCCGACGATGGCGATGTCGCCGGACTGCTCCTCGCGGGAGAACGGGGCGGTCGGTGCGGAGGTCATTTGATGTGCCATCAATCCTGACCCTACCAATGAGTCCTCACGAGATCCCCTGGTCAAGACCGCATCGTGGCCGAGGCCGGCCGGACAACGGACCCTAGTCCGGCTGTTCGTCCCGCGCGGCGTGCGCATACGGCTCGTCCGCCGGTACCGCGCCGCGCAGCGCGCGGATCATCGTGTCCAGCAACGGGTTGGTGTTCTCATGGCGGTGCAGGGCCATCACGCGGCGGAACGCCAGGCGCTGCGCCAGCCGAGTCGCCTCCACCGAGTCGCCGGGCGAGTGACCGAGCCCCGGCACGACGGCCACGCCGAGACCCGCGGACACCAGCTCCCGTACGACGTCGTAGTCGTTGCTGCGAAAGGCGACCACGGCCTCGAAACCGGCCGCCGCGCACAGCCGGGCGAGTGAGAGGGCACCGGCCGTGCCTTCCCTGCTGGTGATCCAGCGGGCCTGCGAGAGCCCGGCCAGACGCGGGCTCAGACCGCTGTCGCGGGCCCTGAGCAGAACGAGGTCCTCGCGTACGAGCTGATGGCAGGCCAGGCCGTCCGACCACTGCCGGGGGCTCAGCCCGTACTCGTACACCAGCGCCACATCCAGATCACCGGCGTGCAGCGCGGCGACCAGCTCCTCCGGCTCGCCCTCCTCGAGCTGGACCTGCGCCCGGGGGTGGGCCGATGTCAGGGCCGACAGCGCCGGTGGCACGAGCCGGACACCGGCGGTGGGGAAACTTCCCAGCCGCAGCCGGGCCGTGGCACCGGTGGCGAGCCGGCGCACCTGATGGCCGAGGTCGTCCATGGCCGCCAGCACCGGCACACTGAGGTCGACCAGCCGGTGAGCGGCCGCGGTCGCCCGGACGCCGTGCGCCTCCCACTCGAACAGCACCAGCCCCGTCGCCTTCTCCAGGGCCGATACCTGCTGGGAGATCGCCGAGGCGGTGTACCCGAGCTCGCGGGCCGCGATGACGAACGAGCCGGTGCGCACGACGGCCGTCAGGGTGAGCAGATGCTGCGGTTTGAGCAACGCGTACCTCCCGCCGGAGTCCGGAACGGGCGCAGGGTAAGCATCGCTGTGGCTCAAGGGTCAATACCTTGGTGCTGCTGGGTCTTGTGGGGCGGGCCGGGGCCCCGGATCGTGGCGGTGACGAGGCCGAACCTGGCCGATGGACAGAGGAGCGCCCCGTGACTGACGCACTGTCGCTCATCGACGACTGGGGACCCGAGAAGATCGTCGTCGTCTCCCACCGACGTACCGGTATGAAGGGCGTCCTGGTCATCGACAACACCGCCCGCGGCATCGGCAAGGGCGGCACCCGGATGAGCCCGACCGTCTCCGTCGGCGAAGTGGCCCGGCTGGCCCGCGTCATGACGTGGAAGTGGGCCGGTGTCGACCTCTTCTACGGGGGCGCGAAAGCGGGCATCGTCGCCGATCCGGCATCCCCCGGCAAGGAAGCGATCCTGCGCGCCTTCGCCCGCGCCCTGTCCAACGAGGTGCCCCGTGAATACGTCATGGGCCTCGACATGGGCCTGACCGAGAACGACGCGGCCATCATCCAGGACGAGCTGGGCGACCGTGGCGCGGCTGTCGGCACCCCGGGCCATCTCGGGGGAGTGGCCTACGACCAGCTCGGCGTCACCGGCTACGGAGTGGCCGAGGCCGCTGACGCGGCCGCTCAGCACCTCCGCCTTCCCCTCCGCGGCGCCCGGGTCGCCATCCAGGGGTTCGGAGCGGTCGGCCATGCCGCCGCCGGGCGGTTCGCCGAACTCGGCGCCACCGTCGTCGCCGTCTCCACCGCCAGGGGAGCCCTCCACGATCCGGCCGGACTCGACGTGCCCGCGCTGCGGACCGCGAGGGAGGAGCACGGGGACGACTTCGTCACCCGCCACCACCAGGGCATCGCCGTTCCACCCGGCCAGGAACTCACCGTCGACTGCGACATCCTCGTCCCGGCGGCCTTGCAGGACGTCATCGACGAGACAACCGCCCACCGGATCAAGGCCAAGCTGGTCGTGGAGGGCGCCAATCTGCCCACCTCGCCGCGGGCACAGTCCATCCTCGCGGAACGCGGCATCTCCCTCCTGCCCGACTTCGTGGCCAACGCCGGTGGCGTCGTCGCCGCCGCCTTCGCCATGGACGCCCGCTACTCCGGCTTCCGGCCCGAAACCTCCACCATCTTCGAGACGATCTCCAAGCGGCTGCGCGCCAACGCCGTCACCGTTCTCGAAGAGGCCCGGCGCCGCGCCACCACCCCGCATATCGCCGGGCGCGGCCTCGCCGAGGAACGCGTCCGCGCCGCCATGCGCAGCAAGGGCCGTATCGGCCCTTGATCCTGCCGTAACCCGCGAAACAGGTGACGGTGGCAGGGATGGGCTGTCTGGGTTCGCCTCTGCCTCGACCTGGCGGGCACCAAGCTGTGGCGACGCGGCCTCCGTACGGAGCCGCTGACCTCCCCGAACGACGTGGGCCACTGGATCCGCCAGGCGGGGCTGCTGGACGATCCTGGCCAAGCGGCCCGTCTGCCGCTGCCCAGACATCAGCTCGACGCGTCGGGGCGGCTGACGCGGACCGGCGGCGTGGACGAGATCCTCGGCGCGGTGGGCGACGGCGCGCTGCCGGTCGGCGAGGAGCACGGCCTGCCGCTGGTCCGCTTTCCGCTCGACCGCACCGCCGACGCGCACCGGGCGGTGGAGGGCGGCGCGGTCGGCAAGGTCCTGGTGGACGTCACATCGTGACGTCCGGTCGGGCACGGTCGCGGATTTCCGGGCCGAACGGCATGGCCTGAGTCCGCCGGGCGCTCACCGGGCCTCCGGAGGTCAGAGGCTGGTGAGCAGGGCGTCGAGTGGCGCGGGTACGCGATCGTTGTCGAGTGCCTCGGCGAGGACGCGGCCGTAGTGGATCTTGCGCCCCTTCTTCGTACCGAGGAAGCGCCGCAACTGCTGCTGGGAGGTGCGGCCCTGCTGCGCGGGCTGGTGCAGGAAGGTCCGCAGGGCGCGCAGGTCGCCCTCCGCCCGGACGAGTTCCGCCACCCGGGTCACGCCCAGCGCGCGGATGAGCTCGTCCTCCAGATCCGCCGCGCAGACGAAGAACTCCTGCCGAGCCGCGCCGGCCCGCTCCAGACCACGGGTGTAGAAGCGACGCTCCCCCTCGTCACACAGTCCGGTGAGGCGGAGGCCCAGGCCGGGTGGCCCCAGGAGGCGGGCGAAGCGTCCGACGCTCATGGCGCCGCCCATCGGCAGGACGCAGACTCCTTCGGCCGCCAGGTCCCGGCCGCGGCGCGCGGCGAGCGAACTCACCGCCGCGGCGTCGCTCGGCCCCTCCGGGCGGCCGGTGGCCCCGGCGGCCCCGCGCGCGAGCTGGCCGAGTGGCTGCCGGTCCGGGCGGTCGTCCGGCGGAGGAGCGGCGGCTGGCGGCGAGGAACGAGCGCGACACCGCCGTCGCCGCCGCCGAGAGGCTGCGCGCCGCCGGGCTGCCCGTCGCGACCGTCAGCGTCGGCTCGACGCCCACCGCGCACGCCGCCGAGGACCTCACCGGCGTCACCGAACTGCGCGCCGGCAACTACGTGTTCTTCGACCTGGTGATGGCCGGTCTCGGAGTGTGCCGGATCGACGACCTCGCGCTGTCGGTCGTCGTCACCGTCATCGGACACCGCCCCGAGTACGGCTGGATCGTCACCGACGGCGGCTGGATGGCGCTGTCCCGCGACCGCGGTACGGCGGCCCAGCCCCAGGACCAGGGGTACGGCCTGGTCACCGACCTGGCGGGGCGCCCGATCCCCGGCCTGGTCATGAGCGCCGCGAGCCAGGAGCACGGCACCGTCACCGCCCGCGACGGCGCCACCCTGCCCGACCTGCCCATCGGCACCCGTCTGCGCATCCTGCCCAACCACGCCTGCGCCACCGCCGCGCAGCACCGCGGCTACCACGTCATCGACAGCGGCCGGACGGCGACGGACGCGCTCACCGTCCAGACCGTGTGGAACCGCGTCAGCGGCTGGTGACCGGTCACGCCCGCCCTCGGCCGCCGCGACGCGGTGTCAACGTCCGCCCGGTGGCTCCGGGGAGCTGGGCGAGGAACCGTTCAAGGCATGGGTCGCGGCGGTCCGCCGTGTGGCGGGTCAGGTCACCAGACCCTGGCGGTAGGCGTAGACGACCGCCTGCACACGGTCGCGGAGCCCGAGCTTGGTGAGGATGCGCGACACGAAGGTCTTGACGGTCTCCTGGCTGATCACCAACGTCGCGGCGATCTCGCTGTTGGACAGGCCGTTCGCGATGAGGCGGAGCACCTCCAGTTCGCGAGGGGTCAGCGGGATGTCGTCCGGAGCGCCCTCGGGAGGCCGGATCCGGGCGGCGTACCTGCCCACGAGCTGGCGCGTCACCTCGGGGTCCAGCAGGGCCGCGCCGGTGGCCACGGTCCGGATCCCGTGGAGCAGTTGGGACGGCGGCGCGTCCTTGAGCAGGAACCCGCTCGCCCCCGCGCGCAGCGCCTCGTAGACGTATGTGTCCAGGTTGAACGTGGTCACCACGAGCACCTTGACGGGCCGCCGCACCCCCGCACCGGCCAGCAGACGGGTGGCCTCGATGCCGTCGAGCACCGGCATACGGACGTCCATCACCACGACGTCCGGGTGCAGCCGGCCGGCGAGGTCGACCGCGGTCCGGCCGTCCTCGCACTCACCCACCACCTCGAGGTCGGGCTGGGCGTCGATGATCGTCACCAGCCCGGTGCGGACCAGCACCTGGTCGTCGCAGACCAGGACCCGGATCGACTCGGTCACGACGGGCTCCCCGCGGGTATCCGCGCCCGGACGACGAAGCCACCGCCGGTGCGGGCGCCCGCGCTGAAGTCGCCGCCCAGGACATCGACCCGTTCGCGCAGACCGGCCAGCCCCCGCCCGCCCCCACCGGGCGAGGCGGGGGCCCGCGAGCCGGAGCCGTCCGTGCTGACCTCCACGGTGATGTCCCTTTCCCCATGGTCGACGTGGACCGAAGTGCGGCTGCCGTGGGCGTACTTGAGGGCGTTGGTCAGGGCCTCCTGTACGACCCGGTACGCCACCAGGTCGGCGCTGCCGGTCGACTCCGCCGGTGTGCCCTCCTCGGTGAACTCCACCGGCTGCCCGGACCGGCGGGTCTGCTCCACGAGGGTGAGAAGTCTGCCGACGGCCGGCGTCGTGGCCTCGGTGCCGTGGTCGGGGTTGATCAGGTCGAGCAGATGCCGCAGATCCGTGGTGGCGCGTCTGCCGGTCTCGGTGACCGCGGTCAGGGCCTGGTCGAGGCGCTCGGGCGCGGCGGTCAGATAGCGTGCCGCCTCGGCCTGTACGACCATCGCCGTCACATGGTGGGTCACCACGTCGTGGAGCTCACGGGCGATGCGGGCGCGCTCCGCGGCGCGGGTGTCCTCGGCGACGCGGTGGCGGCGCTCGGCCTCCGCGGCCCGGGTGGAGCGCAGCCACGACCCCATGCCCCAGGGGAGGACCAGCGCCAGGTAGTACATCACGAACTCACTCGGCGCCTCGGCGCCCGAACCGAGCCGGTGCAGCGCGACCGCCAGCGGCACATACGCCACGGAGCACACGAGCGCGGTGGCGCGCCGGTGTCGCTCCAGGTGGGACCCCACGCTCAGCAGCGCGATGGGCATCGCGGTGCCCGCGAACGAGTGGTAGCCGCGGAGCTGGTCGACGGCGAAACCGAGCGACACCAGGGCGAGACAGACCACCGGCCACCGCCGCCGCACGGCGAGCGGTAGGCACTGGAGGGCGACCGCCACGATGGCCAGGGCGTCGAAGGGACGGGCCGGCAGACCGCCCAGCTGTGTCCCGTGGTTGTGGAACGCCGGGATGAGCGACCCGGCGAGGATCAGCAGCCCGAGCGGGAGGTCCCGGACCGTGACATCGAACCGTTGCCACATCCCCGGGACGCGCCGAACACTGATCACCGGGCGAGTGTAGCGGTGGTGGCGGACCGGAACGGGAGGCCGCGGAACGGCGGTTCCTCCTCCGCCACCGCGGCGGTCATGAGCTGCCGGACCCGTCTCATGAGGACTCCTTCGCCTTCGCCGGACCCGCGGCCGGAGCGCCGCGGCTGCTCAGAACGTTAGGGTTCTGGCGGTCCGAGATCGTCACCGCACGGTGGACACCGCATGTGGCTCGTACGGGGGACAGACCTGTCCGGAGGAACGCCACGCCCGGCACCGCACCGCTCGTGCGACCCGTGACGCATGAGGACGTACCCGCCGCCGTTCGACTGCCTCGCCGTGGCCGCGTGGACCACTCCGGAGCGGGATCCCGGCCCCGCCTTCGCCGAGATCCGCCCGTCGGCCACCGAGCTCGCGGGCGACCGGGCGGCGGTCCCGGAGGCCGCCCGGCGGGCGACGGGTGGCTGGACGACTCCTCTGCCCGGTGGGTTCGGCCCGTTCAGCGGGTTTCCCGGCCGAGGCTGTGGGAGCCGTCCTGACGTGCGCGGTCGTCGGCGCGGACGAAGACCGGCTTGAGGTGTTTCTCCGGCAGTGCGTCCGGGAGCTGTTCCCAGTCCAGGACGTGGGAGACGACCCGTGCCGGGTCGACCTTTCCGGAGCGGGCGAGGTCGAGGGCGTCGGGGAGGTGGCCCCGGACGTTGTCGCGGGCGACGCGCAGTGTCACGCCGGTGAGGTACATGTCGAGCAGGGGCAGCTCACCGGGGCGGAAGTGGTTGCCCGCCGACTCGCAAATGCCCTCTGGGGCAAGGGACTTGACGGCCAGGGCGAGCTGGTCGACGCGGCCGGTGGCCTCCACGGCGATGTCGAAGCCGTGGCGGACGGGCTCGAGTGCCTCGGCGGTGGTGGCGCCGTAGCCACGGGCGAGCTCGCGGTGTTCCGGGTCGGGGTCGACGTAGAGCACCTCGGAGGCGCCGAGCGCGCGGGCGATGTCGCACACGTACAGGCCGATGCTGCCGCGCGCGACGACCAGGACCCGGGCCGCCGGCCTGGCCGTCAGATGGGGAGCCACCAGGCGCCAGGACAGGGACCAGTTGTCACCGGCCGAGGCCATGGCCACCGGGTCGAGGTCGGCGGGCAGGGGGACGAGCATGGCGTCCGCCCAGGGGACGCGCACCAGGTCGGAGAAGAGGCCGCCCCAGTCGCCGCCGATGGGCGCGCCGTACATGGCCATATGCGGTACGGCCGTGCAGTGCGCGGTCAGTCCGGCGCGGCAGTTGCCGCAACCGCCGCAGTTGAGCGACCAGGGCACGACGACCAGATCGCCGGGGGCCACGGTGGTCACGGCGTCGCCGGTCTCCACGACCCGGGCCACGCACTCGTGGCCGAGGGCGAAGGGCGGGTCGATGAAGCCGTGTCCGGCAAGGATCGCGGTGTCGACGTCGCAGGAGGTGGCGGCCACCGGGGCGACGATCGCCTCCAGGTCCGACCGCGGCTCGGGGTCGGGCGCCTCGCGCCATTCGAGGGTGTTGCGGGCGACGTAGGTCAGTTCACGCATCGGCTCGCCGCCCTTCGCGAACGCCACCAGGCCCGGTCATCGGCATGACGAAGTCTCCCCTCGTGCTCCGCGCACATCTGCGATGGTTCTCTATAACGATCGTTATAGCCCTGCTCACGCTAGACTATGACGAGCGTTATAGCCAGAGGGGAGCACGGTCGTGGCCAAGCCCAGCGCGCCGTCGCGCGAGCGCATCCTGGTCGGCGCCGCCGACATGATCAGCAGACGTGGCCTGAAGGCGACCAGCATCCGGGAGCTGGCCAAACACGCCAAGGCGCCGCTCGGCTCGACCTACCACTTCTTCCCCGAGGGCAAGCGGCAGTTGGCCACCGAAGCGGTGCGGTACGCGGGAGAGGCGGTCACCCGCATCCTGCGCAAGGAGCTGGACGAGGGCCCGGTCGCCGGTGTGCGTGCCTTCCTGACCCTGTGGCGCGGCATCGTCGTCGACAGCGACTTCCGGGCCGGCTGCCCCGTGCTGGCCGTCTCCGTCGAGGAGCCACCGGCCGACGAGATCCCGCCGGCCCTGGTCGCCGCCGCCGAGGCGTTCGAGGACTGGGAGCGGCTGCTGGCCGAGGCGCTGACGGCGCATGGAGCCGATCCCGACCGCGCGCCCGGACTGGCGGCCCTCATCGTGGCGTCCGTCGAGGGAGCCATCGCCATGTGCCGCGCCAAGCGCGGCGTCCAGCCCCTCGACCAGGTCGCGCGACAACTCGAAACACTCATCGCCGACGCACTCGGCCACCCCGCCTGACGGCTCAACCGCCGGTGCCGTACCGCACCGCGCCCATGAAACCGGGAGCGCGCATCCCATGGCTGAACCCGCACTCGAGGACCGCTATCGCGAGTACCTCACCTGCCTGAACGAGCGGCGTTTCCACGACCTTCCGGAGTTCGTGCACGACCCCGTGGTGCACAACGACCGGACGCTCACCATCGCCGGGTTCCGGGATCTGCTGCGCCGCGACGCAACGGAGATCCCCGACCTGCACTACGCGATCGAGCGGCTCGTGGTCCAGGGCGAGGAGGTGGCGTGCCGCATCCGTTTCGACTGCACCCCCGCCGCGAGCTTCCGTGGCATACCGCCCACCGGGCGGTCGGTCTCGTTCGTCGAGCATGTCTTCTACCGCTACCAGGACGGCAGGATCGCGGAGATCTGGTCGCTGATCGACCTGGACGCGGTCCGCGAACAGCTGACCGGCGGCCGCCCCGACGCGTAGGCCCGGCCCCGGCCGCGCACCGGGTCTTGACCCGCGCCCGGGTCGGCGAGAGACCGTGAACGTCATCCGGTGGCGAACCACCCCGGACCGGTTCCGCCAACGACACCCAACCACCACGGGAGCGCGCCATGCGTGATCTGACCAGCGACACCATCACCGATGCCGTGATCTCCACCATGCGGGACACCGAGGACGCCCGCGTCGCGGAGATCCTGGAATCGCTGGTGCGGCACCTCCACGCCTTCGTCCGCGATGTCGAGCTGACGGAGGAGGAGTGGGCCCGGGGAGTGGACTTCCTGACGCGCACCGGGCAGATGTGCACCTCGACGCGCCAGGAGTTCATCCTGCTCTCCGACGTGCTGGGCATCACCATGCTGGTCGACTCCCTGAGCAACCGACGACCCGCGGAAACCACCCAGAACAGCGTCCTGGGCCCCTTCTTCAGGGAGGACAGGCCGCGGCACGCCGACGCCGCCGACATCTCCGGAGGCCTGCCCGGCACCCCGCTGTTCTTCGAGGGACGGGTCGTGGACCGCGCGGGAGCGCCGGTGGCCGACGCGGCGGTGGACGTCTGGCACAGTGACGGGGAGGGCCACTACGACGTGGATGTGCCCGGCCAGGCCGACCCGGCCATGCGTGCGCTGTTCCGCACCGGCGAGACGGGACACTTCGGCTTCCGTTCCATCCGCCCGTCCAGCTATCCGATCCCCGGTGACGGCCCGGTCGGCGAACTCCTGGGCGCCACCAGCAGGTCACCCATGCGCCCCGCCCATGTGCACCTGCTGATCGAGGCCGCGGGATTCCAGCGCGTGACCACCATGCTGTTCCCGTCGGACGACGCGTACCTGGACACGGATCCGGTGTTCGGGGTCAAGGAGTCGCTGATCGCCTCCTATGACACCTACGAGGCCGACACCGGGCCCTGCCGCGAGCTGACCGGCGAGCCGTACACCGTGCTGCGGCACACCTTCGTCCTCGAACCCCGCACCGCGGACTGATCCCGAGGCCGCACACCGCGGATCCCGAGGGACGGACGGCGCGAGGCGGAGGCGCCGGGGCGCGGAACACTCACTCCGCCGCGGCACGGCGCAGCAGCGGGGTGAGGCGGTGCGGCACCAGCTCGCGCATGGCCAGGGCCGTCGCCGTGCGCTCGATGCCGGGAACGGCGAGGATCCGCCCCGCGATCCGGTACAGATCCTCCGCGTCCACGGCGACCACCCGTACGAGCAGATCCGTCTCGCCGCTGAGGCCGAAGACCTCCACGACTTCGGCGATGCCCGCCAGCGCCTCGGACACCTCGGCCAGCCGGCGCTGATCGACCCGCGCGGTGACGAACGCGGTGAGCGGGTGGCCCAGCGCGTTCGGGGTGATCCGGCGTTCGAAGGAGCCCAGCGCGCCGCCCTGCTCCATTCTGGCCACCCGCGCCTGGACGGTGTTGCGGGACAGCCCCAGCTGCTCGGCCAGGGCGACGACGGTGGCCCGTGGCTGCGCGGCGAGGGCGAGCAGGATCCGCGCGTCGGTGGCGTCCACGCCTCGCTCACTGTTCATAGTGCTCAATCGACGTCCCTCTTTCGACCCGGAGCATAAGCAGAATGCTCAACGAAAGAGAAGCATCTTGTGCAGTTGAAGAGCTATCTGTCTACTGACGGAGCACAAATTTAGATTTCCACGGTGTGGTGCGGATAGCGGAGGCGGTCGGTGATGGTCCTGGACCCGGAGCTGAGAGCGATCGGCGGCAGCGGCTCGGGCCGTGCCCGGGAGGAGGAGCTCGCCGTGCTGGAGGCGGTCGGGCAGCGGGTGCTGTGGCTGTCCACCGCGATCATCGACCACGCCAACCGGGTGCGGCCGAACCCCTCGGGGCTGAAGGTCGGCGGTCACCAGGCGTCCAGCGCCTCGATGTCCTCGATCATGACCGCGCTGTGGTTCCACGCGCTGACCGCCGAGGACCGGGTGTCGGTCAAACCCCACGCCTCACCCGTGCTGCACGCCATCAACTACCTGCTGGGCGAGCTGGACGAGTCCTACCTGACCACCCTGCGCGCCTTCGGCGGCCTGCAGAGCTACCCCAGCCGGGCCAAGGATCCCGACCCGGTCGACTACTCCACGGGCTCGGTCGGCATCGGCGCCACCGCCCCCCTGTGGGGCGCCCTCGCCCGGCGCTACGTGGAGGGCCACTTCGGCGGGGCCGGGAGGGGACGGCAGTACTCCCTGCTGGGCGACGCGGAGCTGGACGAGGGCGCGATCTGGGAGGCGATCCAGGACCCGATGGTGCCCAGCCTGGGCGAGGCGGTGTGGGTCGTCGACCTGAACCGGCAGTCCCTGGACCGGGTCGTCCCCGGCATCGCCGCGGATCGGCTGCAGGGCATGTTCGCCGCGGCCGGCTGGCAGGTCATCACCCTCAAGTACGGGCACGCGCTGCGGGAGTTGTTCGCACGGCCGGGCGGCGAGGCCCTGCACGCCCGCATCGACGCCATGGACAACCCGGAATACCAGCGCCTGCTGCGCTGCTCCGCCGACGAGCTGCGCGAGCGCCTGCCCGGCACCGGCTCCACCGCCGGGCCGATCGCGGACCTGATCGCCCCCCTGGACGACGCCGCACTGCTGGCGGCGCTGCGCAACCTGGGAGGGCACGACATCGGCGCGCTGATGGACGCGTTCGACAGTGTCGACGACACCCGCCCGACCGTCATCTTCGCGTACACGGTCAAGGGCTACGGGCTGCCCACCGAGGGCCACCCGCAGAACCACTCCTCACTGCTGACCGCCGACCAGATGAAGACCCTGGCCGACCGCCTGGGCACGGACCCCGACCGGCCGTGGGAGCTCTTCGCCGGCGGATCGCCGGAAGCGGCCCGGTGCGCGGCGGCCGCCAGCCGGCTGCGCCGCCCCGGACACGCGGCGCCGCGGGCCCCCGAGGTCCCCGCCGACCTCGCCCGCCCGGCGCCGACCGGCTCCGGCAACACCCAGCAGGCCCTCGGGCGCGTCCTGCTGGACCTCACCCGGCGGGCGCCGGAGGCGGCCGCCCGGATCGTCACCGTCAGCCCGGACGTCAGCTCGACCACCAACCTCGGCGGCTGGCTGAACAAGGTCGGTGTGTGGTCGCCGACCGAGCGTCCCAACTGGTTCGCCGATGACGCCGAGACGATCCTGCACTGGCGCGAGCGCCCCACCGGCCAGCATGTCGAGCTGGGCATCGCGGAGACCAACCTGGTCGGCCTGCTCGGCGAGCTGGGCGCCACCTGGAGCCGCTGGGGCCAGCCGCTGCTGCCGATCGGCGTCGTCTACGACCCCTTCGTCAACCGGGCCCTGGAGCCCTGGTCGTTCGGCATCTACGCGGGCGGCCAGTCGATCCTGGTCGGCACGCCGTCCGGTGTCACGCTCGCCCCGGAGGGCGGCGCCCACCAGTCGATCACCACCCCCTCGCTGGGCATCGAACAGCCCGGCTGCGTCACCTACGAGCCCGCGTTCGCGATCGACACCGAATGGTGTCTGCTCGACGCGCTCGGCAACCTCGGTCGGCCGGACGGGAGTTCGGCCTATCTCCGGCTGTCCACCCGGCCCGTCGACCAGTCCGCGGCCGCTGTGCCCGGCGATCCGGCCGCCCGCGAGCGCCGCCGCCGGCAGGTGACCGCGGGAGCCTACCGGCTGCGGCGGCACGAGAGGCCCGTGGTGACACTCGCCGCGATGGGCGCCCTGGTTCCGGAGGCCCTGGCCGCCGCCGACCGGCTCGCCGCCCTCGGCCACGGGGCCGACGTGGTCTGCGTGACCAGCCCGGATCTGCTCTTCCGCGCGCTCCAGGCCCGGCGCGGCCTGTCGCGGGACCCGAGCTGGATTCTCGACCAGGTCTTCCCCGCCGACCGGGCCACCCCGCTCGTCACCGTGCTGGATGGCCATCCGCACACGCTGGCCTTCCTGAGCACGATCCAGAACACGCCCGTCACCACCCTCGGTGTGACGCGGTTCGGCCAGAGCGGTTCGATCGAGGACGTCTACCGTTACCACGGCATCGACACGGACAGCATCGTCACCGCCGCGCTGGACCTCGTCGACTGAGGTCGAGGTCAGTCGGCCCGTGCCTCGGCGGTGCCGAGGCCCGGGGTCCGCCGGTCGGGCGCGGGCTCCGCGCGGACGACCGGGTGGCCGGGCGCGGGCATATGGTGGGGGAACCCGATCCGGAGGACGGCGGCCGCGACGGCGGAGGCCAGGACCACGACCGCCGCGAGGATCAGGGCCTGGTGGTAGCCGTGGCGCAGCAGCGGGGTGGCGACCAGTGGGCCGAGGATCTGGCCCACCGAGTATCCGGCGGTCAGCAGCGCGACCGCGCGGGGAAAGCGCAGATGCGTGCCGGTCGCGAGCGCGAGGGTGCTGACGCCGATGAACGTGGCGCCGAAGAGCACCGCGGAGATCAGCGCCGCGGCGACGCCACCGATCAGCGCCGGCAGGGCGATGCCGACCGCCTGGACGCCCAGCGCGGCCAGCAGAAGGCCGGGGCGGGACCAGCGCCGCCCCAGGCCCGCCCACAGCGCGGACGACGGAATGGCCGCGAGGCCCACCAGCACCCAGGCGCCGCCGCCGATCCAGCCGGGAGAGGTCTGCTCGATCGCGGCCACCAGGAAGGTGCCCGCGATGATGTAGCCGACGCCCTCCAGCGTGTACGAGGCGAAAAGCGCCGTGAACCAGCGATGGGTGCGCGGGCCGCTCGCCCGCCCTTCCGCTCCGGGCCGGGGAGTGGCGGACGCCGGGACGGGTGCGGGTTCCGGCCGCAGAGACCATGCGGGAAGGGCGAGCAGCGCGCTCAGCCCGGCGGCGGCCCACCACGCGGCCTGCCAGTCGGCGATGGCGCGCAGCACGAGGACGAGCAGCCCGGACAGGGCGATACCGGCCCCGACTCCACCGAAGGCCCAGCCGGGCAAGTGGGCGGGATGGTCGCGCAGATGGCTGAGCAGCGAGTTGACGGCGATGACGAAGATCACCGCACTGACCACGCCCGCGCACAGCCGGAGCAGCAGCCATACCGCGGTGGCGTGGGTCAGTGGCATCCCGGCCAGCGACACCGCCAGCACCACCAGACAGCTCCGCAGCACGGCGGGGGAGCGCATCAGACGCGGCAGGAGGGTCCCGGCGAGCGCGCCGATCAGATAGCCGACGTAGTTGGCGGTGGCGAGGTTCGCACCCGTCGCCGCGGACACCCCGGCCTGAGCGTGCATCAGGGGAAGAATCGGGGTGTAGACGAAACGGCCGACGCCCATGGCCGTCCCCAGCGCGGCGGCGGCCTGCGCGACATGGGCCCAGGGCGAGTGGCGTAGGCCCTGGAAGCTCGTGGTGCGGGAGCTTGGAGATGCTGCGGTCACGATGTGGTCCTCGACGGTCTGACGGTACGAAAGCCTGCCAACACCGCGAACGCGCGCCACCGCGCCCGCGGTGGCGTGCGTTCGCGGTGCCCTTACGTGGCGTTGCCGGTGCTGCCCGGGTCGTTGGGGTGGGCCTCGAGAGGAGTGACCATCACGGTCATCCACGGGCGCAGCGGCAGGGTGCCGAGCACCTTCTCGTGGAGCTCGGCCTCGTCGGCGGCGCGCCACACGCCGATGCTGCGCACCTCTCCCACCGGCCGCCACAGCCGGACCAGATGGCCGTTGGCGGCCAGCTCCCCGGCCCGGACGGCCTCGGCGGCACGACGCCCGTCCACCTCGGACGGGTCGGTGCCCTCGGGCACCGTGGTGGTCAGCTCCACCAGGAATTCCTTCATCACCATGTCCTCTCGGGAACCCCACGGTGCGCGCCACCGGGAATCCCATGGCCTCAGACTGCGCCCGGCACCGGGGCGGGTGCCAGGATCGGCTTCCTCCCTCCTGGGAGGCTCAGCCTCTTGGAACCGTCGGCGGTGGATCGACGCCGACGCCGACGTCGGCGGTCGGCGGCGTCAGCGGTCGCCGACGTCAGTGGTCGACGGCTGAGTGGTCGGCGACGTCAGTGGTCGACGGCTGAGTGGTCGGCGACGTCAGTGGTCGACGGCTCAGTGACCGCCGACGTTCAGTGGTCGGTGGCGATCCGGGAGACGTGGTACTGGCGGATCCGCCACCTGCCGCCCTCGTGCTGGAGGACCAGCGACAGATGCACCGGGGCCGCCCAGCCCGTCGGATCCCGGAAGGTGACATCGGCGAAGCCACCGGCCACGTGGTCGCCGATCCGGTAGCCGCGGACGTCCCCGAGATGGGCGCGGCGGTAGTGCGGAACGGCCTCGTAGTAGCCACGCACCGCGTCCCGGCCGGAGACCGTCTCCGGGCCGAACCCCTGGAAGAGGGCGTCGGGTGTGAACAGGTCGGCCATGGCGTCCGTCCGGTGGCCGTCGAAAGCGGCCTGCCAGTGCCTCAGCACCTCGTGCATCGGGTCGTTCATCGCGTCGGTACTCATGGCGTCAGCTCCAAGCGGGAGGAGAGTGGGGAGGGGGCCGGCCGACCGGTTCGGCCATCAGTAGTCGATCGGTCGTATACTGCCGATATGGGACGGTCCAGTGATGCCAGGGAAAAGATCCTCAGCGCGGCGCGGTCGCTCATCGAGCTGCGCGGCTACTCGGCTCTGGGGGTGGCGGAGATCTGCAAGGCGGCCGGGGTGCCCAAGGGCAGTTTCTATTACTTCTTCGAGTCCAAGGAAGCCCTGGCGCTGGCCGTGATCGACGAGCACTGGGCCGCCCAGCGGGAGGGCTGGACCCGGGTCCTGAACGGCGACGCGCGGCCGTTGGAACGGCTGCGGCGGCTGTTCGAGGAGACGGAGACCGCCCAGCGGGTCGGCCAGCAGAGCTGCGGGACCGTTTCAGGCTGCATGTTCGGGAATCTCACCCTGGAGATGAGCAATCAGACCGAAGCCGTCCGGGGGCGCCTTCAGGAGATCTTCGAGAGCCAGGTCGAGATGGTCGACTCGGTCATCGCCGAGGCCGCCGAGCGTGACGAGGTCACCGTCACCGACACCCGTGAAGCCGCCCGGTCCGTGGTCGCGCAGCTCGAGGGCCAGGTCCTGTTCGCCAAGCTCTACAACAACGCGTCCCGGCTCGGCGCGGTGTGGCCCAACTGCATGGCCCTGCTGGGGGCCCGCGCACCGCGGGCACCGGTCGACGCCTGAGACGGCGGTACCGGCGCCCGGGGCGGGCGTCGGGCGGTCAGTGGCCGGCGCTCTGGCCGCCGTCGACGTGGAGGATTTCACCGGTGACGAAGGGCGCGTTCTCCAGGTAGCCGACCGCGTCGACGACGTCGCTGATCTCGCCCATCCGGCCGACCGGGTGGAGGCCGGCGAGCGTGTCGTGGTACTCCTCCGGGTGCATCGGCGTCTTGATGATGCCGAGCGATACGGCGTTGCTGCGTATGCCGCGGGTGGCGTATTCGATGGCCAGGGCCTTGGTGGCCGACTGCAGTCCGCCCTTGGTCAGGGAGGCCAGCGCGGCGGCGACCGCCGAGTTGGCGTGGTCGACCAGGCTGGTGGTGATCTGGACCAGGTGCCCGCCGCCCTGGCGCAGCATCTGCTCGGTGGCGAGCTGGGTGATGCGGAAGAAGCCGCTGAGGTTGACGCCGGTGACCGCGTCGTAGTCCGCCTGCGTGTACTCGGTGAACGGCTTGGCGATGAAGATACCGGCGTTGTTGACCAGGGTGTCGATACGGCCCAAGCGGTCGATGGCGGCACCGGCCACGCGCTCGGCGGTGGCGGGGTCGGCGATGTCGCCCTGGACGGTGAGGACCTCGGGGTCCGATGACGGAGTGATCCCGCGCGAGGTGGCGACGACGGCGTAGCCGAGCTTGCGGTACGCCTGGACCAGGCCCGCGCCGATGCCCTGGGACGCGCCGGTGATGATGGCGACCTTCTGGCCGGGAGTGCTCATGGTGACTCTCTCCAAGGGGAGTTGGTTGACCGGGCCGGTGCTGAGCACCGGCCCCTCAAAGAACATAGACGACCGGTCGACAAAATCCCAGGCGAGGGCGCGGCCGCCCGCCGCCACCCCACCGCTGTGACCTGCGGTAGGAGGCGGCGCCTACCAGCTGTGAGCAAGCCGGTCACAGGGACGCCCCGCCGGACCCCGCCCCCGGGCCATCGGAGCCAGGGGCGGAACCGCGGGTAGCATGGCGATCGTGGAGCTGCGTCAGTTGCGGTATTTCGTCGCTGTGGCCGAGGAGCTGAACTTCGGCCGGGCCGCCGAGCGGCTCCTGATCGCCGGTCCCTCGCTGTCCCAGCAGATCAAGTCGCTGGAACGGGACCTCGGTGTCCGGCTCTTCGACCGCGACCGCCGTTCGGTGGCCCTCACCCCGGCCGGAGCGGCCCTGCTCCCGCGCACCCGGGACCTGCTCGCCCGTGCCGACGATCTCCGCAACCGCGCCGCGAGGATCGCGGGCTCGGAACCGGTCCGGCTCGGATACGTGAACTGGCTGCCCGCGGACCTGACCGCCCGCGCCTCGTCCGTGGCGCGCCTGCACATCGATGCCTGGGTGGCGCCCTCCCACGCCCAGGCCGCCCGGGTGGCGGACGGCAGCCTCGACCTCGCGGTGTGCTGGATCCGTACGGACGATCTGGAGAAGCGCGGACTCAGCGCCCGGCTGATCGGCGCGGACCGGCTCTACGCCGTCTCGGCCGGGCAGGACACCGGCGAGGTCCGCGCCCAGGACACCGTCGTGCTGCTGGACGACGACGCCACCACATGGGTGTCCTGGAACGACTACGCGGAGCGGTTGGCCGCCGACACCGGCGCCCCCGCGGTGCGCATCGCGGACGGCGGTATCACCGGCCCCGTCTTCTTCGACCAGGTACGCCGCCGCGGGCGGCCCATCCTCAACTCGCCCAAGGGGCAGACCACTTCACTGCCGCCCGACCTGGTCGCGCGTCCCGTGGTCGAGCCGAAGGTCTATTGGACCTGGTCCCTCGTCTGGCGCCGGGAGGAGCTCCGCCCGGCCGTACTGAGCACCGTGGACGCCCTGACGGAAGGCGTCGGCGACTTCGGTGTCCACGCGCCCGACGCATGGCTTCCGGACGGGGATCCGCACAAGCACGGGGATCCGCACAAGCACGGGGATCCGCGCAAGCGGTAGTTCTCGTCTCGTCGGACCCCGTGGGGGATGGCGTGGTCAGGCGGTGGTCACCGCGGCCGCGAGCATGTCGCAGGAGATCCGCCACAGGCGGGCCGCGTGCTGGGTGTCCAGTGCGTGGGCCGCCACTCCGCGCCGCACACCGGGCCGATGGGGCCCGGCCTCGTCGCAGTCCTCGAAGTACCGGCCGGTCGCGCCCTCGATCAGCGGGGAGGCGGCGAGCAGCACGGAGGTCGCGGCGCCTTGCTCGATGTTCTTCCAGGACACATCCGTGCTGGTGGGGTCGGACGAGGCGGGGCCGTGGGCGATGTCCCCGATGTGGCGGCCGAGCCGGGTGCTCGTGATACGGCCGGGGTTGAGGGCGTTGACGGTGATCAGGTCCGATGCCCAGCGGCGGCTCGCCTCGACGGCGAACAGCACATTGGCGGTCTTGGACTGGCTGTAGGCCGCCCACGGGTCGTAGGGGTGCCGCTCGAAGTTGATGTCGTCGAAGAGCACATCGCCGTTGACATGGCCGACCGAGCTGACCACGGCCACACGTGCGCCACGGGCCGCCGCCAGGGCGCCGTGCAGACCGGTGGCGAGGGCGAAGTGGCCGAGGTGGTTGGTGGCGAACTGCGTCTCCCAGCCCTCCTTCGTCCGCCGAAGTGGCGAGGCCATCACCCCGGCGTTGAGGACAAGGATGTGCAGCGGCCCGCGCCAGGTGTCCACGAAGGCGCGCACCGAGCTCTGGTCGGCGAGGTCGAGCATCGTGGCGTGCACCGTTCCCGGGCCGCTCGCCGGGGTGATGTCCTGGGCGGCCCGCGCGCCCGCGGTCAGGTCGCGGACGCCGATGGTGACCTCGGCACCGGCGGCGGCCAGGACGCGCGCGGTTTCGCGCCCGATGCCGGAGGCCGCTCCGGTGACGATGGCGCGCCTGCCGGTGAGGTCGACGCCGGCCAGGACCTCGGCGGCGGTCGTCCGGGCCCCGAAGGGGGTGGTGATGAGGCGGTCGGTCATGACGAGCTCCAGGGAGGCGGCGGCATGGGGAGACGGGCGCGCGGCCGGTGGCGCGGTGGCGGTGGACCGTCGTACGCTCGTATCCGGAACGGGTTCCGGTTCGCTTCTCGACGGTAAGCGGAACCGGTTCCGGTTGCAAGTGATGGCGAGAGGGGACCCGGATTGACCGGCATCGAGGGGGATGCGGCGCGGCACCGCAGGCCGCTGCGCGCCGACGCGCAACGCAACGAGGACCGGCTGCTGGAGACGGCGGCGGCCGTCCTCGCCCGCGAGGGGGCGGGGGCCTCGGTCAAGGACATCGCCCGCGAGGCCGGTGTCGGCGTCGGCACGCTCTACCGGCGGTTCCCGTCCAAGGAACTCCTGGTCGAGGCGGTCTACCGGCAGGAAGTGCGGCGTCTGTGCGAGGCGGCGCCGCACCTCGCCGCCACGCTGCCGCCGGTGGACGCGCTGCGGACCTGGATGGAGCGCTTCATCGACTTCATGGCCGCCAAGAGCGGGATGGCGGACGCGCTGAGAGTGGTGCTGACCGACGACGGCGAGCGGCTGCAGACCCGGGCCCTGCTCGCCGAGGCGATCGACCATCTGCTGTCGTCCGGGGAGGGCGAGTCGGCGGCGCGGCCGGACGTCGCCGCCCAGGACGTGCTGATGGCCCTCGGCGGGATCAGCCTCATGGCCGCCGGTGAGAACCGGCGCGACCTGGCCACCCGGCTCATCGACCTGCTTCTGCGCGGCGTCGTGAGGAGCTGACACGGTCCGCGCTATCGGGACGATAGAGGTCCTTTGCACACTCGGTGGGCCCACACCGGGTGGCCAAAGGAATGGCGCCATCGCCCGACGGTCCAGCGCCAGAGGGAAGTTGCGTATGTTTACCCAACAGTTTCTCCAGACCCAGTTCGCCTCCAGGATCCGCGCCGCACGCGCGGGGCGTGGCACGGAGGCGCTGGACGCCCAGCCGCTCACCGCGGAACGAATGGCGCAGCTCGCCGCGGAGGCCGCGTCGGCGACGACGACCGTGACCGTCGTACTGCGCCGGTTCGAACCCCGGATCTACGCGGAATCGGTGCTGGGCTACGCCCTGAGCCTGCCGGACACCCTGCGTGAGGCATGGCTCCGGGACTACACCAGGACCGTGTTCCTGACCGGGAACCCGGCGAACCTCGCCACCCGATTCGGCTTCCACTACACCAGCCGGGACGGCTCCATGGCGTGGACGGCGCCCGATGACTCGGGGGAGCGGTCGCCACTTCGCCGGCTGCTCAGACTGTTCCCCACGGCCGAGCTGCCGGCCCTTCCCGCCCGGCTGGAGGTGCCCGCTGCGGCCTCCTCGCCGGAACGCGACCCCCACGCACCGGTCCGCCGGGCGCGGCTGTACGCCGTCACGACCCGGGTGTCCCTGGCCGCCTACCTCGTCCACGTTCACCATGTCCTCGCCGAGGCCGTCATCACGAAGCTGATCGACGAGCACACGCGACTGACGATCCACCACGTACCGCAACTCGACCCGTCGGACGGCCCCTTCGAGATGCTGCGCGTCGTCCCCGACGCGGATTCGGACACCTCCGGTGACGGTCCCGAGACCGCCGGCCCCGGCAGGCTGCGCGCCTGCGCGGGACTCTCCCTCAGCGGCGGGGCCCGGGTTTCCTGACCTACGCCCAACCTACGCCCATGACCGGTGAACCCGACCCGCGGACCTGACCGGCAGACCCGACCCGCGGACCTGACCGGCAGACCTGACCGGTGAACCGGCCCCGTGACGCGTCGCCGCCGCCGACGCTATCGAGGCGATACATCGCGCTCGGATACTCGGTGAATCCAGGTGGACGAGCGAAGGAAGAACTGATGCCCGAGACGCGTACGGCCCGCGCGCTGCCTCCCGAAGGGGGCCCGGAACCAGGCACCGGCGCCGGGGAGGGGCCCGCCGGGTGAGGCCGCGATCAACGGTCCTGCTGGGGCCCGACTACTCCGGAAAGTCCTCGGTGCTGGAACGTCTCGCCGAGCGGGGGACCTGGACGGTCGTCTCGTACGACGAGGCCCTGCTGGACCCGGTGTACTCGCTCATCGGCCGGGTGCGCGACGATTTCCTCACCGAGGCGCTGCGGGCGCCCGCTGGACGCTACTCCTCGGACCTCTTCCTCACCCTGGTGCAGATCGCTGCGGTGCATCTGCGTGACCGGGTGGCGGACGCCCCGCCGGAGCGACCGGTGATCGTGGACTCCTACTACTACAAGCTTCTGGCCAAGTGCTCCCTCCTCGGCCACGACAACCCGTCGCTGCTCTCCTGGTGGCGGTCCTTCCCGGAGCCCGACCAGGTCGTCTACCTCGATGTGGAGCCCGCCGTCGCCTGGGAGCGAAGCGGCTGGGGAGCGGACGCGAATCCGATGGAGCACTATGGCGAGAAGCCCACCGAGGAGTCGTTCACGCGCTTTCAGGCCGATCTGGGCGACGTGATGAGGAAAGAGCTGGCCGGGCTGAACGTCATCACCCTCGGCCAGTCCGATGGTGTCGAGGAGTCCGTGGATCTCGTGGAGAAGGCTGTGAGGAATGGTGCACATGGCTGAGGCGGCGGAGACGGCCGAGGCGGCGGGCGGGACGTTCGCCGCCTACCGGAGCAGAGTGCTCGGCGAGCGGGACCGGCTGTGGGCGGCGCTGGCCAACGCGCGGGAATCCCAGGACGACGCGCTGCGCGGCATGCTGCGCGAGAACGCGGACACCGAGTTCGGGAAGGCGCACGGCTTCTCCCGCTGCGGCGGCGTGGACGAGTACCGCGCGGCCGTCCCCATCGCCGACTACGCCTCGCTCGCCCCCTGGATCGAGTCGGCCGCCGCCGGGCGGCGGAACGTGCTCAGCGCGGATCCCGCCGTGGTCTTCTTCAAGAGCAGCGGCAGCACCGGGGACAGCAAGCAGATCCCGATCACCCGGCAGTTCATGCGCACGTCCTTCTTCCCCTTCTACTACGCGGCGTGGGCCAACTTCGTCGAGCACTTCCCGGAGGCCGTCCACCGGGCGGATGCCACGCTCAACCTCAAACACGACCCGGCCCCCGCGGTCGGCACCACCCGTTCCGGACAGCCGCATCTGGGCGCCAGCCAGGTCGACTTCGGCCGGGCGTTCGGCGAACCCCTCGCGGCGGAGCCGGGCAGCCGGGCCCCCTGGGGCACCCTGCCGGACTTCGTGGACCCGGCGGACCATCTGCAGCGCGGCTATGTGCGGCTGCGCGCCGCGATCGAGCATGATGTGCGGTGCGTCATCGGGATCAACCCGGCCATGGTCGCCGCCGTGCCGCACCAACTCGTCCAGTGGTGGCCGCGGTTGGTCAAGGACCTGTATGACGGCACGATCGACGGCCACCCCGGCGGCACCCCCGACCCCGGCCGCGCCCGCCTGCTGGAGAGGTCGGCGGAGCGCGCGGGAGGGCTGCTGCCCACGCATGTCTGGCCCCGGACGCAACTGCTGTTCTGCTGGACCACCGGCCTGGCCTCGCTCTATCTGCCGCGGCTGCGGGAGGCGTTCGGCCCCCGGGTCACCGCGCTGCCCGCCCCGGTGGCGGCGTCGGAAGGCTTCGTGGCCGTCGCCCTCGACCGCCATCTGACGGCCGGCTCACCGGCGATCACCGCCGGGCTGCTGGAGTTCGTCGACGCCGACGAGGACCTCCGGCCCGACTCCGCCACTCAGCTCTTCCACGAGCTGGAGACCGGTCGCGAGTACCACGCCGTCATCAGTCACGTCGGCGGCCTGTACCGGTACGCGCTCGGTGATGTGGTGCGGGTGGTCGACCGGGTCGGGGACATTCCGCGGGTCGAGTACGCCGGCCGGCGCACCCTCTCGGACGCCGTCGGCGAGCGGCTGCGCGAGTCCCATGTGGTGACCGCCCTGCGCACGGCGCTCGCGTCCACCGGGCTCGAGGTGCGCAACGCCACCTGCCGGGTGGTCGACGCCCCCGCGACGCGGACCGGCGGGGATCCCGCGGGCGCGGGACCGGTGCGGGGCGCCGCGCGGCCGCGCTACGCCTTCGCGCTGGAGCCGTTCCTTCCCTGGTCGGACCGGGAGACCGCGGCCTTGGGACACGCGGTCGACGCGGCGCTGAGCGCCGCCGCCCCCGGCTACCGGTCGGCGCGTGGGACGGGCCGGCTGGACGCTCCCGAGATCCACCGCGTGGCGCCGGACGCCTTCGCCCGCGACTGGCAGCACAGGGTCGCCGCCGGAACCCGTCCGGCCCAGGTCAAGGACCGGGTCTTCCAGCACGACGACGCCGCCTGGCAGCGCCTGCTCGGCAGCTGAGGCGTTCTGGGGCCGGTTGCCCGGCCTCTTCCCTTCCCTCGTACAAGGAGCACCCACGTGGCACCACTAGACGCGATCGCTCGGACGTCCCTGCTGACGGCGGCGCTGCGCGCCGAGGAGACCGAGCGACCGGACCGGCTCTACCAGGACCCCTTGGCCGCCCGGCTCGTGGGCGCCCTCGGAGGCGACCTGCTCGGCCAGGTCGCCGACGCGAGCGGGCCCCGTGACACCGATCCCGGACAGGGCGATCCCGGACAGGGTGATCCCGGACAAGGTGATTCCGGGCAGGGCGATTCCGGGCAGAAGGTGCCGAGCACCGTCGACTTCAACGCGATCCGGACCCGGTACTTCGACGACTACCTGCTCACCCAGGTGAAGGACGGCGGATATCCCCAGGTGGTCATGGTGGCCGCGGGCATGGACACCCGCGCCTACCGGCTGCCCTGGCCCCGGGCGATCGAGCTCTTCGAACTGGACCGTCCGGGCGTCCTGGAGGCGAAGGAGTCGGCCCTCGGCGACGAGCCGGTGCACCAGCGGGTCACCAGACGTCCGATCGGCGTCGACCTGCTCGGCCCGGACTGGATGGACGCCCTCGTCACGGCCGGTTACCGTCCGGAAGAGCCCTCCCTGTGGTTGCTCGAAGGGCTGCTGTACTACCTCACCGATGACGAGACCCGGCAGCTTCTCTCCCGTGTCGCGGACCTGACCGCCCCCGGCAGCCGGATAGCCGCGGACATGGTCGGCGCCACCACCCTGACCGCCCCCGCCGTCGCGCCGCTGCTCCAGGTCTTCGAACGCCTGGGCTGTCCCTGGCTGTCCGGGCACGACGAGCCGGAGGCGCTCTTCGCCGAGTACGGCATCGAGGCGGAGGCGGTGCAGCCGGGCGAGGAATCCGCGCACTACGGACGGTGGCCCGACCCCGTCCACCCGCGCCATGTCCCGGATGTCGAGCGGGTGTTCCTCGTCCACGGCGTACGGAAGTGAGCATGGCCACGCCCCAACGACCCGCTGCCGGGCCGCGCGACGGCAGCGGCCCGGTGGCGGTGGACGGTTCCCCGCGCCGCCCCAGGGTGCTGATCGCCCCGGTCACGGTGACCCCCACCAAGGCGCTGGGCCTCAGCCACCTCAAGGGCCTGCTCTGGGTGGACGTCATGTACCGCGCCACCCGATCGCTGGCCGACGCCGACTACCTCTACAACCACACGGCCTTCCACATCACCCGCCAGACCGCGGGCTTCTGGGAGTACCTGGACCGCGCCTGCCCGGACATCGACCCGTCCCGGTGCACGGAGGACGATGTCGGCCGTCTCTACACCGGCTTCCAGGCGCAGCCGTCGCCGCCACCGGAAGAGGCGCTCCAGCCGTATGTCCGCGCGGTCGAGCAGACCGGCTGGACGCATCCGGTGAGCCGGCGTGTGCTGGAGATCTGGCGCGGCCACTACGACTGGCTGGGGCTGTACGACCCGGGCATCACCCGGACCGTGCCGCCCAGGATGGGGCTCGAGGAGGTGGTCGAGTATCTCGCCAAGCGCGGTCTGTGCCTGGACGCCCGCCGCGACGGAGGCCCCGTCTATCTCGATGCCACCGCCCAGGGCCTGCCCCTGCGCGCCATCACCTCGGCCACCGGGCACCCCAACTACCTGGGCTGCGCGCTGCGTGACCTGGTGCCGATGCTCGAGCAGTACGATGAGATCGTTCTCGTTCACGACCTCGAGCTGACCGAGGACTACATCCTTCTGCAGAAGATCTTCGGCGCGCTCGGCGCCGACACCCATCGCATCGGTCTCAGCAGAGTGCCGCTCGACGGCATCGTGCGCTCCAGCCGTCATGGAGTCGACCACCGGCACACGGTCGCCGGGCTCGCGGACGAGCTGGGCACCTACGGATCCACCGACGCCGTCCGCCTCGGCATGCGCCTGTACTTCATCGCGGCGCTCGGCAAGGGCAGCGGCCAGTCCTTCCGCATGGACCTGCTGCGCGAATTCATCGACCGCGCCGGGAAACTGCTCGCCAGGGACGACGCTCCCGACGCGCCGGACGTGGCGGCGTTTCTGCGGCGGAACACCGGCGGCCGGGCCTTCGTCGACGCCTATCGCCTCACCTCCGCGCTCCTCGGAAGACATCGTCGAGTTCCCCTGAAGGCCCTCACCTCCTCTCTCCACGGCTGAAATCCCTGACCCGGAACACTAGGTTTTCTGCCGGTGTTTTGGTTTGAGTCATGGTTTAGCCTCATTAAAGCCGCGCTGCGGAGAGCGTGGTGAGGTCTACTCGACGTCCGAATGAGGTAGTTGTGGACTTCGCGCTTCTCGGTCCTCTCGTCATCAACGTCGATGGCTGTCAGTTGACCGTTCCGGCGGCGCGGCAGCGCGTTCTCCTTGCCGCGCTGCTGCTCAACGCCAACCGTGTGGTGTCCGCCGACCGCCTCTCGCACTTTCTGTGGGACGGATCTCCGCCGTCCAGCGCCTCGGCCACCCTGCGTACCTATGTGATGCGGCTGAGACAGGTGCTGGGGCACCAGGCGAACCGGCGGATCGTGACCCGTTCCCCGGGATATCTCATCGAACTGGACGAGTACGAAAGCGATCTCGGCCGGTTCGCCGCGCACCGCCGGGCCGGCGAATCCGCCATCGCCTCCGGTGACCTGTCCACCGGTGCCGAGGAACTGAACCGGGCTCTGTCGCTGTGGCGGGACGAACCACTGCTGGACATCCCCTCGTCCACCCTGTGCGATGTCGAGGTGCGCCACCTTCAGGAGCTGCGCAGACAGACCGTCGCCAAGCGGATCGACGTCGAGCTGGAACTCGGCCGGCACCACGGCATGCTTCCCGAACTGTGGCGGCTGGTCCTGCAGAACCCGCTGGACGAACCGATGGCGGCCCGCCTGATGCTGGCCCTGTCCCGCTCGGGGCAGCCGGCCGAGGCGCTCCAGGTCTTCCAGCGCAGCCGTGCCCTGCTGATCGACCAGTTGGGCACCGAACCCGGGCCCGAGCTGAGGCGCATGCAGCAGCGGGTGCTGAGGGACGACGAGCCGCGGCCCTCCACCGGGCACGGGCAGGGCGTGAGCGCCGCCCGGCCCGCCCGGAACCCGCCGCGGCCGGCGCAGCTTCCGGCCGCCCCCACGGCCTTCGCCGGACGGGCCGATGAGGCCGCGGCGCTCCGTTCCCTGATGTGCTCCCCGGCGTCGGACCCCGGCAGCGCCGTGATCGTGGCCCTCACCGGTGGGCCCGGCGTCGGCAAGAGCGCCCTGGCCCTGCACCTGGCCCATGGGGTGCGCGGCACCTTCGAGGACGGCCAGCTCTTCGCCGAACTGCGGGACGCGGACGGGCGGCCGGCCTCTCCCGCCGACGTACTGGGCCGGTTCCTGGCGGATCTGGGGCTGCGCCGATCGGCCGTTCCGCACGGCCTGGCCGAACGGGTGTCCCTGTACCGGTCGCTGATCGCCGACCGCAGGATGCTCGTCGTCCTCGACGATGCCCATGACGCCGCCCAGGTCCGCAGCCTGATCCCGGGAAGCGGCGGCAGCCGGCTGATCGTCACCAGCCGCGACCACCTCGCGGATCTGGAGGGGGCGTACACCTTCACGGTGAGCCCGCTCCCCGAGGACGCGTCACTGGAGTTGCTGGGCGGTGTCGTCGGTCATCAGCGCGTGCGGGAGGAGCCGTACGCGGCCCGGCGCATAGCCTCCGTCTGCGCCGGGCTGCCGCTGGCGCTCCGCATAGCGGGCGTGCGCTGTCTGGCCCGGGAGCAGTGGTCGCTCGACGACATGGCCGAACGGCTCACCTCATCCGGCCGATTACTCGACGAGTTACGTGTCGGCGATCTCACCGTGGGCACCGGGCTGCGCTCCCAGTACGCCGCGCTGCGCGCCCACTCCGCCCACTCCGCCCACCTCGGCCCTCCGGCGGGCCCGGCCCCCGACGCCGCCTTCCGCGCCCTGGGCATCCTGGACGCCGCCGATGTCACCCCCGATCCGGTGGCCGTCATGCTGAACTGCCGGGTCCACCAAGCCCAGGACACCCTGGAGCGGCTGGTCGACGCCCGGCTGCTGACCTCCCCGAGGCCCGGCCGGTACCACCTCAACGACCTGGTGCGGGCGCTGGCCCGGGAGGCGGCCGAGGCCGAGGCGACACCGGTCGGCTGCGCCGTTCTCGGCGAGCTGCTGACCTGGTACGGCCGGGCCTGCGAGCGGATCGGCCCCGATTCGCGGCACGGCACCCGGCTGCCGCTGTCGCGCACCGGCTGTCCGCTCCCCGCCCTCGACGGCGCCGAGTCCGCCGCGCGCTGGCTGGCCAGGCAGCGGGACTCCATCGTGGGCGCGGTGCTCGCGGGACGGCGCCGCGGGGCGGGTCACACCGCCGACCAGCTCGTCGCGGCCCTCGTCGATCTGAGGTCCGCCGAGGGCCTCGTCCCTGGTCTGGAAGCCGTTCTCGACAGCGTCCTGAGCCGCGTCGGCGCCCGGACCGGAACCACTACGTGTATATTCCCCGAAAGCCATTTCTGGCGCCTTCACGACCCTGTTTCGCACCCCTGACGTCGTACCGACGCCGATTGGGTCAAGATGAGCGAATGATCTACCCAGCCGATATAGACCGGTCGACTGCGGATCAGACACGGCTCTTACTGGTCGAGGACGACCGGGAAACCGCAGACATGCTGGCCGAATTGTTCAACTCAGAGGGTTACGACGTCGATGTCGCATTCGACGGCCAACGGGGGCTTCATCTCGCTCTGGGACGACGACATCAGGTGATGGTCATCGACCGGATGCTTCCGGGGATCGAGGGCCTGGACCTGGTGAGACGATTACGACGGGTCGGTGTCACCACCCGAGTGCTGGTGCTGACCGCGCTGGGCGCACTCGACGAGCGTGTCACCGGCCTCGACTCCGGCGCGGACGACTATCTGGTCAAGCCCTTCGAAGTGGACGAACTGCTGGCGAGGGTACGGGCGCTGCACCGGCGCGACCTCGTCGACGCGGAAGTCCTTCCGCTCGGCGACGGACAGCTGGACCTCCGGAGCCGGGAGGTGCTCCTGGCCGACGGCACGGGCGTCGAACTCTCCTTGCGGGAATTCGGACTGCTCCACGCGCTCGCCGAAGGCCCCAGGATCGTGCACGAGCGCGCACACCTCCGCGAGCGCGTCTTCCCCGACACCTCGGCGGAGTCCATCGTCGACACCTATGTCTACTACCTGCGGCGGAAACTGGGCCGCGATGTCGTCCGCACCGTGCGGGGGCGCGGCTACCAGCTGGGGGCGCTGTGAAGCCGAGGCCGATCCGTCCCCCGCGCCGCGCGCCGCGCCGCCCCGAACAGCGCAGGCTCGCCGCCGCCCAGTGGACGATCACCTGGCGGATCTCGCTGGTGATGTCGGTGATCATGCTCATCGTCGGGGGCATCGTCTACACCGTCGTGCTGTTCGCCCAGCGCGCCGACGCGGAGCGCGAGACCCAGTGGGGCATCGACCACAACACCGTCGACAGCCCGCCGGTCTGTGTGTGGATGACCGTGGAGCGGGACGGAGTGGTCAGCAGCACCCCCGGCACCCCCGCCGGGCTGCCCGTGAGATCCAGCCTGGCCGCTGTCCGCGCGGGCGCCCCGCCGGTGCTGGAGCGGGTGGAGCGCGGCGGTGAGCAGTACACGGTGCGCACCGACCGGCGTGGTGCGGAACTCGTCCAGGCGGCGTACGGGGAACGGTTCCAGCGCGCCGACCGCAACCATCTGCTGCTTGCCTTCGCGGCGGCCGAGGCGGTCGGTCTGCTGCTCGTCGCGGCCGCCAGCGGCATGCTCGCGCGACGGTCGATGGAGCCGCTCTCCGAGGCACTGGACCGGCAGCGGCGGTTCGTCGCGGACGCCAGCCATGAACTGCGCACCCCGCTGACCCAACTGCACACCCGCGCCCAGTTGCTGGCCCGGCGCTCCGATTCGGAGACCCCCCAGCAACTGGCCACCGACCTCCAGCGCCTGGTGACCGGCACCCGGCAGCTCGGTGATGTCATCGACGACCTGCTGTTGTCCGCGCGGCTGTCCCAGTCGCCGGGATCCCGCGATCCGGTCGACCTGACCGCGCTCGCCGAGGAGGCGGTGTCCGCGGAGGACGCCCGCGCCCAGGAGATGGGGCTGGCCGTGCGTCTGCGGCCGGGGCCGGGGCGGCATGTGGTGGTGGGCACCGCGCCCGCCCTGCGCCGGGTGATCGCCGCGCTGGTCGACAACGCGATGGGGCACACCCCGCCCGGCGGGGAGGTGACCGTGTCCGTGGACGCCCCGGTTCCCGGCATCGTGTCGCTGTCCGTACGCGACACCGGTGTGGGGTTCGCACCGGAGGAGGCCGCGCGCCTCTTCGAGCGGTTCGCCAGGGGTTCGGCCGGCCGCGGCAGACGGTTCGGGCTCGGGCTGGCGCTGGCCCGCGAGGTGGTCGAAAGCCATGGGGGGCGGATCACCGCCGAGGGGCGGCCGGGGCACGGTGCGCTGTTCACCGTGGAGCTGCCGGCGGCTCGGACGGGGGAGTCGGTGCCGCGGGAGCGGACGATCGCGTCGTGTCTCTCCGTCGGAGGCAGACGGCCGGATGTGCCCCGGGACTGAGCCGGCCGGGTCCGCGGCCGGGCTCACGAGGCGTACGGCCGGCGCCAGTCGAGCGCGCCGCCGTCGAGGTCCTCGGCGAGTCCGGCCAGCGGCGACTCGGCGTCCCACACCAGCCGGGTACGGCGCCACAGCCGGCCGTTCGCCAGCCGTTTCAACGAGACCCCCGGGCAGTGGTCGCCCGGTGCGAAGAAGGCCCCGATCGCGTTCCCGGCACTCACGATGGCCGCCGCGGTCGTCTGGTCGGCGCCGAAGTACCGGAACCGGGGGGTGAACCCCGCGCGCTCGCAGGCGATCCGCAGACTCAGGCCGAGACCGTCGGACCGGTCGCCGGGCGCGACCCAGGTGTCCTCGGCCAACTCCTCGAGGGTGATCAGCTGCCGGTGGGCCAGCCGATGGCCGGGGGCCAGACCGATCAGCACCGGTTCGGTGTCGAGGTCGCGGACGGCGAACTCGCGGACCGCGGGCGGCACGACGTCCGGGAACTCGCTGATCACCGCGAGCGCGATCTTCTCGGTGCGCAGCAGCTCCAGCACGGCCTGGGACGAGGGCTCCAGATAGGTCAGCTGCTCATGGTGCGGCAGCCGCTCCCGGACGAGCGCGGCGATCAGGGGCACCCAGGGGTTGTCCACTCCGCCCAGCCCGACGGCCCGCGGCGGTTCGGCCGGCTGGGCCAGGGTCCGCGCCGTGGAGAGCAGATCGCCGAACTCGTCGAGCAACTGTCTGGCCCTCCCCAGCACATGGACGCCGAGTTCGGTCGGCACCACACCGTTCGGACGGCGCCGGAACAGCGGCCCGCCGAATTCCTGCTCAATGCGTCTGAGCTGTGTGGACAGGCCGGATTGGGCGATCTTCAAAGTAGCGGCCGCATGGCTGATACTGCCCGATTCAGCCACGGTGAGCACGATTCGAAGATGGCGCAGCCCCATATCCACTTCCTGCCTCCGTCGTTGAAGGTCGCGGCCGGAAATACCCGATGACGAGGACGGCACCGGCCAGGGACAGCAGCGCCGTCCACGCGGCGGTGACGTACATGGCGTGCAGATAGGCCCGGTCCGCGGCGGCGAGTAGCTCGGGCCGGTTCAGCGATCTCGCCACCGCCCGGGTGGCCTCCGCGGAGTCCAGGGCCTTCTCCCGTGGCCCGGGAGGCAGCCCGGTGAGCGCGGGCCGGACGGCCCCGCGATAGGAGGTGGCGAGGACCGAGCCGAGCACCGCGACCCCGAGCGTGCTGCCCACCGGCCGGGCCGCGGCGTTGATCGCCGCCCCGGCACCGGTGTACCGCGGTGGCAGGGCGGCCATCATCTCCGCCGTCATCGGGGCGACCACCAGCCCGATACCGAGGCCCTGCGCGAGCAGCGTCCCGGCGATCCAGGCGACCGGGGTGTCCGCGTCGAAGAGCAGATAGCCGCCGAAGGTGGCGCTCGACAGGAGTATCCCGGCGACCGCGCACCAGCGGACGGTCAGCAGCCGGGACAGCGCGGGGGAGACCTGGTTGCCGAGGACGATGCCGCCCGCTGCGGCCGCCATCACGGCCCCGGCGGCCAGCGTCGACAGTCCGTGCACCCCCTGCAGATAGAAGGCGCAGTAGAAGAGCTGCCCCGCCAGGCCGAGGAAGAGCAGCAGCAGGGTCACACTGCCGCCCGCGAAGCGCGCCTCGGTGAACAGGCGCACATCGAAGCCCGGCACGGCCCGGCGGCTCTGCGACACCACGAACGCCGCCAGCAGGAGGAGGCCGAGCGCCAGCGGCAGCAGCGCGGCCGGGCTCGTCCAGCCGGACGGGCGGCCGCCCCGGATGACGCCGTACACCACAAGGCCAAGACCCAGTACGGAGAGCGCCAGGCCCAGCGGGTCGAGCACCCTGCGCTCGGCGTAGCGCAGTTCGGGCACCAGCAGACCCGCGCCGACCAGGCACACCGCCACCACCGGCAGGTTGACCAGGAACACCGAGCCCCACCAGAACCGGGTCAGCAGCGCACCGCCCACCACCGGTCCGAGCGCGACGGCGGCGCCGCCCGCGGAGGCCCAGACCGCGATCGCCCGGGTCCGGTCGGCCGGCGCGGTACCGCGGGTGACGATCGCCAGCGTCGCCGGAGTGATCAGCGCCCCGCCCGCGCCCATGAAACCGCGGGTGACGATCAGCTCCGTGGCCCCGTCCGAGAACGCGGCCGGCGCGGAGGCGCCGGCCAGCAGCACCAGCCCGGCGACCAGGGTGCGGCGCGGTCCATAGCGGTCGGCGAGCGCGCCTCCGGCGAAGCTGCCCGCGGCGAAGACCAGCGAGTACGAGGCGTTGGCCCACGCCAGGTCCGCCGCGCTCGCCCCGAGCCCATGGACCGGATCGGCGAGGGTTTCCATCGCCACGTTGAGGACCGTGTTGTCCAGCAGGACCAGCGTCTGCGCCAGGACCGCCACGGCCACGGTCCACCACTGCCGGGCGGTGGTCGCCACGGCACGGCCCTCGTCCCCGGCCGCGGCCGGCGCGGCGGGCCGGTGGCTCACGACTCCAGCGCTCGTCTGCCCGCGACAACGGTCCGGGTGAGTCCCGCGACCCGGTGCCCGAGATGTTCCGCGGTGGCGAGGTCGGACTTGTGCACCGTCCCCGTCCTGTCGTCCACGGGGGACTGCGCGGCGGCGCCCTGGTAGAAGCCGAGCCGGTTCGGGTCGAACTCGCTGCCGGAGGAGGAGTTCCAGCCGGGTGGCAGCCCGAGGCTGACCCAGAGCATGCCGTGCTGTGCGGCGAAGGTGGCGAAATAGCCCAGGGTGCCGGCCTTGTCCCCGGCCATCGATCCGGAGTTGGTGAAACCCGCCGCCAGTTTGTCCTGCCAGCGGCGGGTGAGCCAGCGTCTGGCGCTCGCCTCCGCGAAGGTGTGGAAGGCCGACGAGGCCGTGCCCATATAGGTCGGGGCACCGAAGATGATCGCGTCGGCGTCGTCGAGCCGATGCCACTCCTGATCGGTGATCCGGTCGACCTGGATGGACGTCACCTCGGTGTGCGGAACCCGGCTCGCCCCGGCTCGTACGGCCTCACCCAGCCTGGCGGTGTGGCCACGTCCGCCGTGACAGGCGATCGAGATGCGTACCGGGTCGGTCAAGGCGGTCAAACCAGCCTCCAGGAAAACGCGGTTTTGGCCACCGGCGGAATAGCCGTCGGACAGCCTGTCAGAGCAATCTCAGAAATTCCTCAGAGTCGCATAACCGCAGAGTTATGGAGATTCGATATCCGCTCGCTTTTGCATGGCCGTGCCATTCTGTCTCCGCAATCCCCTGCACGGTTCGCCCCTTGGGAGAGGTGTGCCTGGCACATGACCGATATTGGTAAATCATTCCGGATGCGGAGGCTCTCGGTCACGGGGGACGGAAGATATCTTTTCGTCCCGCTCGACCACAGTGTGTCCGATGGGCCGGTGGTGTCCCAGGCCCGCTGGAACGGGCTGCTGAGGGCCCTGGTGGACGGCGGCGCGGACGCGGTCGTGGTCCACAAGGGCCGGGCCCGCGCGATCGCACCGGACATCCTGCGCCACTGCGCCCTGGTGGTTCACTTGAGCGCGGGCACCGTGCACGCGGCCGACACCGACGCCAAGGTGCTCGTCGGCGACGTCGAAGAGGCCGTACGGCTGGGCGCGGACGCGGTGAGCGTACATGTGAACCTCGGATCGGACACCGAGCACCGGCAACTCAAGGATCTCGGGACCGTCGCGGCCTCGTGCGACCTCTGGAACATGCCGCTGCTCGCGATGATCTACCCGAGGGGGCCGCGGATCGCCGATCCGCACGACCCGGCGCTGCTCGCCCATGCCGTCAACATCGCCGCGGATCTGGGCGCCGACCTCGTGAAGACCTCGATCGCCCTGCCGATGGAGCGGATGGCCGAGGTGGTGAACAGCTGTCCGCTGCCGATCCTCGCCGCGGGCGGCCCGCCCGACGGCTCGGACCTGGTCAGTCACGGGACCTCGCTGATGCTCGCGGGCTGCCGGGGCCTCGCCGTGGGCCGCCGGATCTTCTCCTCGCCCTCACCCTCCTCGCTGGTGGCCCGGCTCGCCGCCGTTGTGCACGCCGCCGACGCCGGAACGACCCCCCACCCCTCGACGATCGCGACAGGAGCCGCATGAAGTTCGCATGGATCGATCTCCGCACCGTTCCGCAGGCCCGGCTCGAGTCCGTCGTGGACGCCGCCATCCACACCCGGATGCAGGGCGTGCTCTGCGATGACGAATCCGTCCTCAAGGCGCTGCCCCCCACCGTCACCGCCGTCACCACCGCGGCGGTGACCGAGGAGAAGCAGCTGTACGACCTCGACGCCGACACCGCCGCCTGGGTCGATGTGCACGACGAACCGTCGCTGCGGCTGGCGTGCGCCGCCGCGGTCGCGCTGCCCCACACCGTGGTCCGCTTCGCCGACCCGACCAAGATCCCCCTGGAGATCGTGCTGGCCGCGGCGGACCGCGCCGCCGGAAAGCTGATCACCGTCTGTGCGGACCTGGACGAGGCCGCCACCGTGCTGGATGTGCTCGAACGCGGCTCGGACGGAGTCCTGTTGGCTCCCTCCGACGCCGGGGAGGTGTTCGCGCTGGCCCGGCTGCTGGAGGCCGGAACCTCCCCGCTGGAGCTGACCACGCTGACCGTCGACCGCATCGAGCACCACGGGCTCGGCGACCGGGTGTGCGTGGACACCTGCACCCACTTCGCCGAGGACGAGGGCATCCTGGTCGGCTCGTACTCGACCGGCTTCATCCTGTGCTGCAGCGAGACCCATCCGCTGCCGTACATGCCGACCCGTCCGTTCCGGGTCAACGCCGGCGCCCTGCACTCCTATGTGCTCGGCCCGGAGAACCGGACCAACTACCTGAGCGAGCTGGGCTCGGGCAGCACGACCCTGGCCGTCAACTCCGAGGGCCGTACCCGGCCGGTCACGGTCGGCCGGGCCAAGCTGGAGTCCCGTCCGCTGCTGACCATCACCGCGCGGTCGGCCGACGGCACCGTGGTGAGCCTGACCGTCCAGGACGACTGGCACGTACGGGTGCTCGGGCCCGGCGGCAAGGTCCACAACGTCACCGAGCTGCGGCAGGGCGACGAGCTGCTCGGCTACCTGGCCAC
Organism: Streptomyces rugosispiralis; assembly: GCF_024505145.1. Taxonomy (GTDB): domain Bacteria; phylum Actinomycetota; class Actinomycetes; order Streptomycetales; family Streptomycetaceae; genus Streptomyces; species Streptomyces rugosispiralis. Next base: position 184,677 of record NZ_JANIAA010000002.1, read on the forward strand.
GGACCAGCGCCATGTGGGCTTCCCCATCGGCGAGTTCTGCAAGGAACACTGATGAGCGCATCGATGCGGGAGCTCGTCGACACACTGTTCGACGCCCATCCCGATGAGCTGCCCTACCTCGTCCACGGCGACCACCCGGTGAGCCGTGGCGAGGTCCGGGCCGCCGTGGACATGGAGGCCGCGGTCTTCGCCGGACACGGCATCGGCGAGGGGCGTACGGTGATGCTCCAGATCCCGCCGAGCTGCACCCAGATAGAGGTGCTGCTCGCGCTGTGGCGGCTGGGCGCCCAGGTGATGCTGGTCGACCACCGGCTCAAACCGTCCGAAGTGGCCGCCCTGCGCTCGCTGTGCCACCCCCAGTTCCTGGTCGACGCGGGTACGGCGGGCCGCTCACCGCTCAAGTTCGAGCCCAGGTACGAGGTGGTCACCTCCCGGTACCCGGACGGCCGCCCGGCGACGACCGAGCACCGGCTGGTGCAGTTCAGCTCGGGCTCCACCGGGCTGCCCAAGGTGATCGGACGGACCGCCGCCTCCCTGTCGGCCGAGATCGAGCGGTTCACCCGGATCGAGGGGATGCCGGTCCTGGGCGAGCGGGTGCTGCTGCTGAGCTCGACCGCGCACAGTTTCGGCCTGATCGCGGGGGTGCTGCACTCCCTCGCCGCGGGCGTCTCGGCGGTCTTCGCGCCCCGGGTGTCGGCCAAGGACATCCTCGGCGCCGCCGGGCGCCACGACGTCCACGTGATCTTCGGTACCCCGTTCCACTACGAACTGCTGAGCACCGCCCGGGAACTGCCCGCCCTGCCCGCCCTGCGCGCCGCGGTCTCCGGTGGGGAGATCATGCCGCCGCGGACCGCCGCGCGGTTCGCCGAACGGTTCGGCACCGGGGTCGGCGAGTCGTACGGGACCACCGAGACGGGCGTCGTCGCGATGGAGGTGAGCGGCGCCTCGCGGCCCTCGGTCGGCCGGGCGGCGCCCGGTGTGCTCTTGAGGATCCGCGAGGGCGAGCTGGACGTCTGGCTGCCGGACGGCTCACCGTATCTGCACGCCTCCGGCGGCGACCGGTTCATGGACGGCTGGCTGCGCACCCACGACCGGGCCGAGCTCGATCCCTCCGGCGCCGTACGGCTGCTGGGCCGTGGCGACTCGCTGGTGGTCATCGGCGGCCTCAAGGTCGATCTGACCGAGGTGGAGGCCGTGTTGCGCCGGCACCCCGGGGTCAGCGGGGCCGTGGTCGTGCACGCCGGTGCCACCGAAGCCTATGTCTCGGTCGCGGCGGACGGCCCCTCGGCGGGGGAGTTGCTGCGCTGGTGCCGGGACCGGCTGGCCGACTACAAGGTGCCCAGCGTCGTCCACGTCCTGGCGGATCTGCCCCGCACCTCCAACGGCAAGCTGGTCAGGCGCCGCGACACCCTGCTCGCCCGCGCTCCCGACCGCTGACCGCCCCTTGCCGACCACCCCCCATCGACCCCCGTGGCACAGAAAGGTTGCGCACCCATGGAGACGCAGACGGCCTTGCAGAAGGAGATCCGCGAGTTCGTGCTCAGCACGATCAGCGAGGAGATGAACCATCCGCTCGAAGCGGGCGAGATCAGCGATGACAGCCCCATGGGCACCGGCGGAATCGACATCGACTCACTGGGCCTGATCGAGCTGCTCCTCCGTCTGGAGCGCCGGTTCGACGTGAAGTTCCCCGACAGCGATATCGAGCAGGCCGGCGCGATGAACCTGGGCGACCTGATCAACGATGTCGTGGAGCGGGGCGCCACGGCATGACCGCGGAATCCGAAGCCCGGCCGAGGATCACCACCGACGCCGTCCGGGAACTGCTGTCCGACCCGAAGATCTTCGCCGATCTGCCGCCCGGCCTGGACGACGACGCGGAATTCGCCCTGGACTCGCTGGGGCTGGTGTGGTTCCTGCACCAACTGGAGCTGCGCTTCGGCCTGGAGGTCGAGCCGGCCGACGCCTTCCTCGCCGAATTCACCTCGATACGCCGGATCACCGACTACCTGGTGGACGTCCATGAGCCGTGAGGTGCTGCTGACCGGATTCGGGGTGCGCACGGCCTTCGGCACCGGGGCGGACGCCGTGCGGGAGGGCGTGTTCGACGGGCGGCCCGCCTTCGCGCCGATCACCCGCTTCGACACCGGCCCGTACCGGACGGGCCGGGCCGCCACCGGTGGTCCGGCCGCCCCGCTGCGGGAGGTGCTGGCCGAAGTCGCCGGGGCGGCGGTCGCCATGGCCGGGCTGCCGACGGGTGCCGGGGCCGCCGTCCTGGTGGGGACCGCGGGCGACTTCACCGGCCTGACCCGCTTCTGGCGCACCGCGGACGCACCCGGCGCTCCCGGGTCCACCGATTCCCCCGGCTCACCCGGCTCACCCGGCTCACCCGGCGCACCCGGCTCACCCGGCTCGACCGGCTCATCTGGTTCGCCCGGAGCCCCCGCCGCGGCGGACTCCGGCGGCGCCGCGCAGACCGTGCCCGGGTGGCAGGCCGAGGCCCTCGCGGACACTCTCGGCCTGCGCGGCCCCCGGCTGGCGTTCACCAGCGCGTGCGTCGCCTCGGCCACCGCGATCACCCACGCCTGCCGGCTCATCGCCTCCGGCCGGGCCGACACCGCGGTCTGCGCCGGGGCGTATCTGGTGGAGGAGGAGAACCTGGCCAAGTTCGACTCGGGATTCGCCCTTTCCCGGGACGGGATGGTGCGTCCGTTCTGCGCCGACCGCAGCGGTCTGCTGCTCGGGGACGGAGCCGCCGCCGTGGTGCTCGAATCCGCCGAGAGCGCCCGGCGCCGGGGAGCCCGTGCGCTCGGCGCGCTGACCGGCTGGGGCGCCGCCGGCGACGCCCACCACATCGCCCGGCCCCACCCCGAAGGTGCCGGGCTGGTCATGGCCGCCGGCCAGGCCCTGCGGCGTGCGGGCGGCCCCCGGATCGACTATGTGAACGCGCATGGCACCGCCACCCGGTACAACGACCCCGCCGAGACACGCGGCCTGCGCACGCTCTTCGGCGCGGCGGCCGCCCGGACGCCGGTGAGCTCGACCAAGAGCACCACGGGACATCTGCTGGAGGCGTCCGGAGTCGTGGAACTCGTGATCACCCTGCTCGCGCTGCGGGACGGGGTGCTGCCGCCCACCGCCGGGTTCACCGAACCGGATCCGCACTGCGACCTCGACTATGTGCCCAACCGCCCGCACAAGGCCGACCTCCGGCGTGCCCTCACCCTCAACGCCGCGTTCGGCGGCGCCAACACCGCGCTGGTACTGGAGCGAGCATGATCGCCGCGATGTCCGGCCCCTCCGCGCCACCGGTCGCCGGTTTCGTGGAGTCCCCCTTCAACCCGATGGTGTACGAGGCCGTCGAGCGATGCCTGACCGCCCGGCCGGGCGACGGCTCGAGGACCGCCATGGTCCTGGCCAGCACGATGGGGGACGCCGCCACCCTCGACCTCGGCAGCCGCCTGCTCGTGGCCGGGCAGGTGCACAATCCGCTGCTGTTCATGCAGTCCACCGCCAACGCGGTCCTGGGGCAGCTCAGCCGCGAGTTCGCCATCACCGGGCCGCTGCTCTGCCTGTCCACCGTGGCGGACCCGGCCGATGAGCTGCTGGCCGCCGCGGAACTGCTGCTGGAGGACGAGGAGCTGGACCGCGTCGTGCTGATCGGGGTCGAGCTGACCGGCTCCGAGCGCACCACGGCGGCGTACCGCGAGCTCCGGACCGGCCCGCCCGCCGCGGACCTGGCCGTGGCCATCGTGCTGGACCGGGACGATCCGCTCCCGCACCCGCCGTCCGACATCCCGTCCGCCCCCTCGGGGGAGTACGGCACCCTTCGCGGCCTGGTCGAGCTGGCCGCCCGAATCCAAGGACCCACACCATGATCACCAAACAGGAACGCGCGCGGATCAGCGGGGACGCCGCCCTGGGGGCCGGGAATGTGATCCACCGGCTGAAGGCGTACGGCAGATCGCTCGACGAGCAGGTCCTGTGGACCGACGCCACCTGGCAGGCCCCGGACGGCGGCCACCCCGAGGTACTGACCCTGGGCGAGCTGCACGAGGCCGTGGAGGTCTACGCGGGCTGGTACCACGCCCAGGGCGTCGGGCCCCGCGACCCGGTGGCGATCCAGACCTGGTCCAGCACCGAGTTCGCCATCAACTTCCTCGCCCTCACCTCCCTGGGCGCGATCCCCTCGTTCGTCAACGGCAACCTCCGCCCGGAGATCGCCCGCGAGTACGTACGGCGCCAGGGCGCGGTCGGCGCCATCACCGACCGGGCCCACCACGAGGTCCTGGCCCCCGGCCGGGCCGAACTGGGCCTCGGCTTCTGCGTCACCGCGGCCGACATCCGCGCGGAGCACCGCGCACCCCTCCCCGCGACCTACCCGTACGCCCACCACGCCACCGACCCGATCATCATCTCCCACTCCTCGGGCACCACCGGTATGCCCAAGGCCGTACCGCACACCCACGAAACCCTGCTGTACGCGCAGTTGCACCGGCTGAAGCTGTCGGTCGGCTCCGCGATGGGCAGGCTGCTGGTCGCGCTGCCCGGCTCGCACAACGCCGCCATCTCGGTCATGCTGTTCGGCTTCCTGCTGCGCTCGCCCGTCCGCATGCTGTCCAGCCAGCGCGGGATCGACGTCCTGGACGCCATGGAGTCGTTCCGCCCCACCACGGTGTTCGCGTTCGCCGGAACCTACGGGGAGATGGCGGCCCAGGATCTCTCCGTACGCGATCTGTCCAGCGTGGAGGCCTGGTACAACACCGGGGACGCGGCGCACGAGACCCATATCAAGGCGCTGATCGAGCAGGGCAGCCATGAGACGGTCGGCCAGGACCTGAAGCGCCACCGGGTCTCCGGATCCGTCTTCACCGACGGGCTCGGCTCCTCCGAGACCGGCTACTCGCTCTTCCACAACGGACACCGGCCCGGCAAGTCGTCGTTCTCCCGCTGTGTCGGCAAACCGATGAGCTTCGCCGAGGCGGCGGTGCTCTCCGAGGACGGCACACCGCTGCCGCCCGGCGAGATCGGCCGCCTCGGTGTGCGCTCACCCACGCTCACCCCCGGATACTGGAACGACTCGCTGACCTTTCACCGGCTGCGGCTCGGTGGCTACTGGCTCACCGGCGATCTGTCCTATCGGGACGAGGAGGGCAACTTCTACCACCTGGACCGCGCGCCGGACGCCATCCGCACCCCCGCGGGCATCGTGTTCAGCACCCGCACCGAGGAGTTGCTGCTGCGCGAGCTGCCCGAACTCGAGGACTGCACGGTGGTGGCGGTCGCGCCCGAGGGCGTACACGCGGACTGGGACGGCGACGGGACCGCCGACGCCTACGCCCTGCTGCAGCTCCGCGCGGGCACGGCGGACGCGGACCCGGCGGACGCGGGAGCGGCGGACCGGGACGACGCCCGATGGACGGCCGACGTCAACCGGGTGCTGGCGGCCGAGGGCTTCCCGCAACTGACCGGAGCGCTCCGGATGGACGCGAGCGAGGTGGTGAAGGGCGCCACCGGCAAGGTGCTCAAGCGGGAGATGCGCGAGCGGTTCCGGGCCCGGGTGGCAGCGGGCGAGCTGGACGGGAAGGTGCGATGACCGCGCTCGACCACACGGGCCACGGCACGAGCCCCCGCCCGAGGACCATGGACGTGTACCGGCAGTGGTGGCTGCACGACGCTCGCTGGTACCAGGGCGTGGCGAAGAGGTTCGGGCACGACGTGGCGAATGAGATCAACGCCGAGGCGCTGCGCTATGTCGCCGTCCAGGTGGGCAAGCGGATCCGCCGTCAGTTCGGCGGAAAACCGGCCGCCGACCTCGAGGAACTCCGCCGCCGGTACGACGCCTGCTCCGAGTGGATGTTCCCGAACGAGTTGCGCGACGGCGGGACCGCGGTGCTCCCGGACGGCGATATCGAGCTGACCATGCGGCAGAACTTCGCCGTGACCATGGTCCGGATGGCCGGTTCGCTCGACGGCTACGAGTGCCCGTGCACCGACATCCACGCCGGGTGGTCGGAGGGGCTCGGGGTCGAACTCACCCGCAACTGCGCCACCGCGTGTCTGCGGGACGGCGATCCCGCCTGCCGTCTGCTGATGCGGGCCCAGGGAGGTGCGGCATGACGGCGCGAGTCCTTGTCGCCGGGGCCACCGGAGTGATCGGCCGGGCGCTGGTCCCGCTGCTCAGCGCCCGCGGCCACCATGTGACCGCGCTGGTACGGGAGCCGTCCGGGGCGGCCGGGCCGGGCCTGGACGGCGTCGTGGTGGCCGACGCGCTGGACGCCGAGGCGGTGCGCGCGGCGGTGCTCTCGGCCCGGCCCGAGGTGGTGGTGCATCAGCTGACCGCGCTGCGCGGGCCCACCGCGGAGGGCCTGGAACACACCGCCCGGCTGCGCACCGAAGGCACCGCGCATCTGATCGCGGCGGCCGAGGCGGCCGGAGCGCGGCGGATGGTGGCGCAGAGCATCGCGTTCGCCACGGCTCCCCACGGCGGGCCGGTGCTCACCGAGGACGCACCGCTCCATCTCGACGCACCGGATCCGGGCTGGGCGCTCACCGCCCGCGCGATCACCGAGCTGGAGCACCGGGTGCTGGGCGCCGCGAACCTCTCCGGCATCGTCCTGCGCTACGGAACCCTGTACGGGCCCGGCACCCTCTACCACCGCGGCGGTGCGATCCACGGCGCGGTGGCGCGCGGCAGGCTGCCACTGCCCGAGCCCGCCACCGGCGTCACCTCGTTCCTCCATGTCGAGGACGCCGCACGGGCCGCGGTCCGCGCCGTCGAGGCGGACACCGGCGGTGTGTTCAACGTGGCCGATGACGACCCGGCCGAGGCCGCGGTCTGGCTGCCCGAATACGCCCGACTGCTCGGCGCGCCCCCGCCCCGTACGGTGCCGGCCGCACTGGCCGAACGGCTGCTGGGCTGGCTCACCGCCCACCAGCTGACCGCCATGCGCGGCGCGTCCAACGACCGCGTCCGGCAGGCCCTCGACTGGAAGCCCTCGATACCGAGCTGGCGGACCCGGCTGGCCACCGACTGACCTGGCGCGGCCGGGCCCACCACGGGGCCCGGCCGCGCGCCGGTGGAGCAACCCCGGCCGGTGGTCAGGCGGCGACCACGTCTGCGGAGCGACCTCGATGTGCTTGTCCAGCACGAACCAGCCCGGTGTGATGCGCGCGGGACCCATGGAGGCGAGCACGGGACGCAGCCCGTAGTCGATGGCCAGCACATGCGCGGTGCTGCCGCCGGTCGCCACCCGAACTCCGCGTGCAGCAGGGCCTCGGCCGGAAGCGTGCGGACGTCCAGCGGGATCACGGTACGCGCCCTGCTGGGCTTCCACGAAATGTCCCCGGAGGCTGTGTAACGCGAACATGGCAGCAGTACGAAGTCGTCATTGCCGCTTCCTCGGAATACGAACGCGTGCTTGACCCTTTCTTGACGCGGTGGGTAGCTTCAGCGGCATGCCGACCTCTCCGCGGTTCACGCAGCGGCGCCCCGTCGATCTGATGCGCATCGCCGTCGCACTGTGTAGCTGAAATCCCGCAGCGAACACCCCGCACTCGCGACGAATTCCACCCCCCGCGACATCAGTTCACCTCCGTACGCTCCGATGCCGTACGCCTCGCACCCGGGAATGTGTATGCCCAGGCTCGCGCCGCTCATCCTGACCGCTCTGACCTGCACCTCGCTGCTGGTCGGATGCGCAGACAACACCCCTTCTCCGACTGCCGCCGACAGCAAGAACCTCGCCCACGTCAAGATTCCGGAGAAGGTGAAGGCGAATACGTCGATTACGGTCGGTGCGCCGGACACGGAGGTGGCGCTGAAGCTCTCCGGGCAGCTCGACAAGCTGCCCTTCAAGGTCAAGTGGGCCAATATCAGTGGCGGTCCGCAGTGCTCCGAGGCCTTCCGCGCGCATTCCCTGGATCTGTGCTCGGCGGCGGAGATCCCGTCGATACACGCCCACTGGACCGGTCTCGATACGAAGCTGGTGGCGACGGAATTCCGCAAGGACCCGTTGCAGCACCCCGTCTACGAACTCGGAATCGCTCCCGGCGCGGACGTCGACACCCTGGCGGACCTGCGCGGCAAGAAGATCGCCTACAGCCCGGGGCAGGCCCAGGGGGCGCTCGTGCTGCGGATCCTGGCCAAGGCGGGGCTCTCGAAGGACGATGTGCAACTGGTCGAGCTGCCCAGCACCGGGGATGTGTACCCGACCGCGCTCGGCAGCCGCCAGGTGGACGTCGCGCCCCTCGGAAGCGTCAACATCAAGCGCTATCCCGCGAAATACGGCAAGGACGGCGGGAAGACCATCCAGCACGGCCTGCGTGACGACCCCGCACATCTGTGGGCGGTGACCGACGCCGTGAGCGATCCGCAGAAAGCCGCCGCGATCAGGGAGTTCATCAGGTTCTGGGCGCGGTCGGAGGTCTGGGTCGACCGGCACCCCGAGCAGTGGATCGACGGCTACTACGTCAAGGACCAGGGCCTCACCCGCGCGGACGGTGAGTACCTGGTGAAGCAGAACGGCCACCCGGACATCCCGGCCGACTGGACGCCGGCCATCGCGCGGCAGCAGAAGACCGTCGACCTGCTGGCGAAGGAGACGGGCCACCAGAGGTTCGACGCGGGAATCCTCTTCGACCGCCGGTACGAGTCGGTCGCCGCCGACGCGATCGCGGAATCCGGGCAGCCGCGATGAGCACGGACGCCCCGGGCGAGCGGCTGACGCTCGTCGAGACGGCCAAGACGACGAAGGCGGTCCCGGCCGCGCGGAACGCCGGGCGCCGCGGTGCCCGCCGGCGCCTCGGTCCCGGCCGCCCCATCCCGTACGGCCGGGCCCTCGGTCCCCTTCTGCTGCTCGCGTTCTGGTCGGCGGGTTCGGCCACCGGCCTCATCGACGCGCGCAACCTGTCCGCCCCCTGGACGGTGGTGACCACGGCGGGTGACCTCATCGCGGACGGCAGGCTCCAGTCCAATGTGTGGACCTCCACCGTGCGGGCCCTGTCCGGCCTGGCGTACGGGACGGCCGCCGGGCTCGTGCTGGCCCTGATCGCGGGGCTCAGCAGGCTCGGCGAGGGGGTGATCGACGGCCCGGTGCAAATCAAGCGGGGCATTCCCTCGCTCGCGCTCATCCCGCTGCTGATCCTGTGGTTCGGCATCGGGGAGTCCATGAAGGTCATCACGATCGCCCTCGGTGCCTTCGTCCCGGTCTACATCCACACCCACAACGGACTGCGCACCATCGACAGCCGCTATGTGGAACTCGCCGAGACGCTGGGGCTGAGCCGTCCGCGCTTCCTGCTGCACATCGTGCTGCCGGGCGCGCTGCCCGGCTTCCTGCTCGGGATGCGATTCGCCGTGACCGCGGCGTGGCTGGCGCTGGCCGTCGTCGAACAGGTCAACGCCACCAGCGGGATCGGCTACATGATGGGGCTCGCGCGGACGTACGGGCAGACCGACGTCATCATCGTCGGCCTCGTCGTCTACGGACTTCTCGGGCTGCTCTCCGACGGCCTGGTACGGCTTGTGGAGAGGAAGGTCCTGTCATGGCGACGCACGCTGGCGGGCTGACGGTCACCGCCCCGGAGGCCGCGGTGGCCGTCCGCATCGAGGGGCTGGTGCGCGCCTTCGGCGGGCGCAAGGTGCTGGACGGACTCGATCTGAGCCTGCGCGCCGGGGAGTTCGTGGCCATGCTCGGCCACAGCGGCTCCGGCAAGAGCACCGTGCTGCGGGCGCTCGCCGGAGTCGACCACGACGCCGGTGGCGAAGGCGTACTGAGCGCACCCGCCCATGTGTCGGTCGTCTTCCAGGACGCCAGGCTGCTGCCATGGAAACGGGTGCTGGCCAATGTGGCACTGGGGCTCACGGGCCGGGACGCCGAGGAGCGGGCCCGCACCGCGCTGGCCGAGGTGGGTCTGGCCGGGCGGGAGGACGCCTGGCCGGTGGAGCTGTCAGGCGGCGAACAGCAGCGGGTGTCACTCGCCCGCTCCCTGGTGCGTGAGCCCGAACTGCTGCTCGCGGACGAGCCGTTCGGCGCGCTCGACGCGCTCACCAGGACCCGTATGCACGCACTGCTGGCCCGCTTGTACGAGCGGCACCGCCCCGCCGTGCTGCTGGTCACGCACGACGTGGACGAGGCGATCGCGCTCGCCGACCGGATCGTGGTCCTGGACGGGGGCCGGATCGCCGCCGACCTCACCGTGGAGGTTCCGGCGCCGCGTCGACCCGCCGGTGCCGAGTACGCCGCGCTGCGCGAGCGACTGCTCGCCCGGCTGGGCGTGGACGCGCGCACCGAGCGGGAGGACGGCCTTCCCGAGAGCCGCCAGATGTCCCACGACTGACCCAAGTCCCCATACTTTTGCAGGAGTTGCTGGTGAGCCCGATAGCCACTCGACCGTTCATGCTCGCCCTCGGCGCCACGTCGCTGCTGGCCGCCTCGGCCGTGGGCCCGACCGCCGTCGCGGCGCCCGCCGAGCCCCGTCCATCGGTGGCGCTCGACTGGTACGACACCACGGCCCAGACGATCGCGGCGGCCGGAGCGCCGACCCAGGTGACCAACAGCCGCACCTGGGCGGTGAGCTGGCTGGCCGGCGCACGAGCCACCCGGGAGGTGCCCACGGGCGTCGATCGGGGCGGCTACCAGGACGCGGCGCTGGCCTCCGCCGTGCACAGCTCCCTGGTCGCCCTCGTGCCCACGCGCACCGAGCAGTTGGACGCCGCGTTCCGCCGCACCCTCGACGGGATCCCGGACGGCCCGGCCGAGGACCGGGGCGTGGCGGCGGGTGAGCGGGAGGCCCGGTCCGTCCTCGCGTCCCGGGAGGGCGACGGCCTGGACCCGGCGTCGGTCGACGCCCCGTTCACCGTGCCCCCGGCCGCCCCCGGCGTCTGGCAGCCGACGCCGCCCGCGTACGCCCCCGCCGCGCAGTACGGCAACCGCGTCGCGAAGCCGTTCGCGCTGACAACCCCCGGCCAGTTCCGGCTCGGCCCGCCGCCCGCGCTGGGCTCCCGGCGGTACCGGTCGGACCTGGCCGAAGTGCGTGCCTACGGCGCGGCGGACAGCACCCGGCGCACCGCCCACCAGACCCAGACGGCGACCTTCTGGTACGGCTCCTCGCTGACCCTCTACACCGAGCCGCTGCGGGTCGCGCTGTCCCGCTCCGCCGGGTCGGTGGCGGAGCGGGCGAAGCTGGTGGCGCTGTTCCACATCGCCTCGGTGGACACGCAGATCGCGACCTCCGACTCCAAGTACGCTTATCTGCGCTGGCGCCCGGTCACCGCCATCCGCACCGGCGCCATCGACCCCGACCCCGGATGGACGCCGCTGCACAACACCCCGGCGCACCCGGACTATCCCAGCGGCCACAACACCTACGCGGGCGCCGCGGAGGGGATACTGTCCGCGCTCACCGGTTCGCGCACCGCACCGTTCGAGCTGACCAGCCCCACCGCGCCGGGGGTCACCCGTACGTACACGGACTGGCACCGGCTGACGGCCGAGAACGTCGACGCGCGGATCCTCTCGGGCATCCACACCCGCTCCGCGGACGAGGCCGGAGTCACCCTCGGCAAGAGGGTGGCCGGGTACGTCCTGCGCGCCTCCGGCCACCTCCTGCGCTGAGCCCCTGGGGCCTCAGCCGCGCGCGGCCGGGCGGCGGCGGGTGGCCGGGTCGGTGAGCGACGGGGGCTGGTAGCCCTCGTCAGCCGGGCTGATCGTGGTGCCGGGCGGCACGATCTCGTCGATCCGGTCGAGCACGTCCCGCGGGAGACGGACGTCGGCGGCGCCGAGCTGGCTCACCAGGTGCTCCCGGGTGCGCGGGCCGATGATCACCGTCGATACGGCCGGGTGCTCCAGCACGAACGCCAGCGACAGGTGGATCAGCGACAGACCCGCCTCGTCGGCCAGCTCGGCGAGCCGCTCCGCCGCCTCACGCTTGCGCTGGTTGGCCGCCAGCTCCGGATCGTGCCGGTGCGGCTGGCGCTCCAGACGGCTGGACGCGGCATGCGTGGTGTCCCCCTTGCGGTAGTGACCGGACAGCCAGCCGCCCGCCAGCGGGCTCCACGGCAGGACACCCAGCCCGTACCGCTCGGCGATGGGCAGCACGGCCCGCTCGGCCGCCCGGGCGAGGATGGAGTACGGGGGCTGCTCGGTGACGGGACGCTGACGGCGCAGGCGCTCGGCGATCCACTGGCCCTCGACGATCTGGTGCGGCTCGAAGGTGGTGGTGCCGAAGTAGCGGATCTTGCCCTGTCGTACCAGGTCGTCGAGTGCGCCGAGCGTCTCCTCGAAGTCGGTGGCGGGGTCGGGCCGGTGGACCTGGTACAGGTCGATGTGGTCGGTGCCCAGGCGGCGCAGGCTGTCCTCGACGGCCCGGTGGATCCATCGGCGCGAGTTGCCCTGGTGGTTCGGGTTGTCGCCGATCTGGCCGTGAAACTTGGTCGCGAGGAACACGTCGTCGCGGCGGCCGTCCGCGAGGGCCTTGCCGACGATCTCCTCGTTCTCGCCCTGGGAGTACACGTCGGCCGTGTCGATGACGTTGACGCCCGCGTCGAGGGCCTGGTGAATGATCTTGACGGCGTCGTCGTGGTCACGGTTGGCCCAGGCGCCGAAGTTCATCGCGCCGAGCGTCAGGGGGCTGACCTTCACGCCGGTACGGCCGAGGGTGCGGTACGTGGCCATCTCTCCGGTGTCTTCCTTCTCTCTGGGGATGTTCGGTCTCTCTCGGGATGTTCGGTTCGAGACGTTCGTTCGGGACGTTCGGTTCGGGACGTTCGGGAGGACAGGAGCGGGGCGCGGGTCAGCGGGTGAACCCTGGTGGTGTTCAGCCCGCGAGTTCCCCCAGGAACGCCCAGGTGCGGCGCCGGGCGGTCTCACCGGCGGCTTCCGTCCCCGAGAACACCACCTCCGTCGCCCCGGCATCGCGGTAGCGCCGCACCTCGGCGGCGACGGTCTTCTCATCGCCGATCACGGACACATCGACGGCACGGGTGCCGCCGGAGAGTCCGATGACCCGTGCGTAGGAGGGGATCTGCTCGTAGAACGCGAGCTGTTCGGCCACCGTCTCGCGTACCGTGTCGGGGTCGTCGGTGACCACACCGTGTACGAGCGCCACGATGCGGGGCGCGGGACGGCCGGCGGCCTCCGCCGCCGCGGTGACGGCGGGGACGATGTGCTCGGCCAGGGCCCGGGGCCCGGCGAGGTACGGCAGGATGCCGTCGGCCAGCTCCCCGCTGGCCCGCAGCGCCTGTGGGCCCATCGCGGCGACGAGCAGCGGTACGCCGGCCCCGGCACCCGGCACGCGGGCGGGGATCGGGGTGGTCGCGGTGAGCAGTTCGCCATGGAAGTCGGCGGCGCCGGTCTCGGTCAACTGCCGCAGCGCGGTGAGGAATTCACGCAGGCGGGCGATGGGGCGTGCAAAGGGGATGCCGAAGCCCGCCTCGGTCAGGAGCTTGGTGCCGAGAGCGAGTCCCAGGTGGTATCGGCCGTGCGTGGCCGCCTGAGCGGTCTGGGCCTGACTGGAGACGAGCAACGGGTGACGTCCGAAGACCGGGATCGCGGACGTGCCCACGTGCAGATCCGGCACTTCGCGCCCGACGATGGCCGCGAGCTGGGGCGAGTCGGCGCCGAATGTCTGCCCGAACCAGGCGGACCGCAGCCCGGCGGCGGAGGCTTCCCCGGCGAGGCGGACGGTGGCATCGATCTGGTTGTCCGCGTCCGCGGCGGTGAGTGCGACTCCTATAGTCATGTCTGGCCAAACTCCCGGGATCGGCCGCACATTTCCATCCGGATGTGACGGCCATGTGTCGGGCACGGGCTCAGAAGAACCCCGTCAGCGGCGGCTCGCCGTTGAGCGCAGTGGCATCGCCACGTTCTGCGCCGCCGTACGCCGCCGCAGCAGATTGGCCGACTGGAAGACCGTTCCGTTGGCCCGCCGGGCATGGCGGAGTTCACGTTCCGGGAGGTCCGTCACATCGGTTCCGGCCACCCATACCCGCCCGGATGTGGGGCGTTCGAGCAGATTCACACAGCGGGCCAGGGTGCTCTTCCCCGCGCCACTGGGGCCGACGACGGCGCCGATGGTGCCCTGCGCGATGTTCAGGTCGACGTCATGGAGCACCGGCCGCGCACGGGCAGAGAGAAACAGGCGGCACTGGTGATCACCATGTGATCGACCGTGCGGCGGCGCGTGCAGAGAAGAGTCCGCGACATGGGATTGGGATGCTCACACCGCTGTCTGCCGAGGTCAACAGCGGACCGCATGGTGAGATGCGCGGTGTGCCCGGGGCCCCTCCGCCGTTCCGCATGCTGGTCGTGGCTTGACCAGTACACGAACGCCGGTGTTGGGTGGCGCCCATGGCCTCCACGCTTTTGGTGCACCGCCACCACGTCGACCTCGGTCGAGTGGTGAGCGCGCAGTGTTGTTGAGGCATTGACGGCTGCCCGCCGGGCGCCTTCTCCCAGCTGTTTCTTCGCGTGTGATCCGTCCGCCCGTACGGGGCCGCACTTCCGTGCGCCGTGAGGCATGACGGTACGTCAACTTGTCCGCGTCGGCTCCGAAGAGCCCACGCCCCTCATGAGGAAACCACCGTGACCGACACGTTCCCGCGGGAGCTACGCCAATCCCGCGCCGCCGTACCCGCCCCCGCGCCCGACCCGGTCGGGCCCGTCCGCTGGGCGGCACTCGGCTGGGACGACCCGGCGGCCGCCGAGCTGCGGGCGCTGATGGACGCGGAGATCAAGCCCCGCTATGCCGTCTTCGGGCCACGTCCGCATCTGCCGCCCCCGCCCACCGCCGACGAAGTGGCCGTCACCTGGGTCGCCTTCACCGGCTCCGGCGAACCCGTCGCCACCGCCTCGCTGCGCGCACTGCCCGGCGACCGGTGGGAGATCAAGCGCGTCTTCGTCCGTGCCGACCACCGCGGCCGCGGGCTGGCCGCGGCGGCGCTGGCCGCCGTCGAGGCGTCCGCCGCCGAACGGGACGTGGCGGAGCTGATGCTGCAGACGGGGGTCCGGCAGCCGGAGGCCGCCGCGCTCTACGCACGCGAGGGCTGGTACCGCATCCCACCCTATCCGCCCTACTCCCGCGACCCGTACAGCGTCTGCTTCGCCAAGTGGCTGCCCGCCACCGGTGGCGCGGAGCGGGGGAGCCATGCGTGATCCCCGGCGTCTCGCCGCCGTCCTGATCGACCCCGGGAGTCCGGCATGAGCGAACCCACCAAGCAGGTGCACCTCGGGGCGGCCTTCCCCGGGGTGAACAACCACACCGTCTGGAGCGATCCGCGCTCGGGCAGCCAGATCGACTTCTCCTCATTCCACCATCTCGCGCGGACCGCCGAGCGCGGAAAGTTCGACTTCTTCTTCCTCGCCGAGGGGCTACGGCTGCGCGAGCACCGCGGGAGGATCTTCGATCTGGACGTGGTCGGCAGACCCGACACCCTGTCGGTGCTGAGCGCACTGGCGGCCGTCACCGACCGCATCGGCCTGGCCGGGACCGTCAACGCCACCTTCAACGAACCCGTCGAACTCGCCCGGCAGTTCGCGACGCTGGACCACCTCTCCGGCGGGCGCGCCGCATGGAACGTGGTCACCTCCTCGGACGCCTTCACCGGCGCGAACTTCCGCCGGGGCGGCTTCCTGGACCACGCCGACCGGTACACCCGCGCCGCGGAGTTCGTCGAGGTCGCCCGCGAGCTGTGGGACGCCTGGGCCCCGGACGCGGTGGCCGCCGACCCCGCCGCCGGGGTCTTCGTCAAGGACGGGGCGATCGCCGAAGTACGCCACCGGGGACCCCAGTTCGACATCACCGCGCGACCCACGGTGCCGCGCAGCCCCCAGGGCCACCCGGTGCTGATCCAGGCCGGAAACTCCGGCGACGGCCGTGAGTTCGCCGCCGCGACCGCCGACGCGATTTACACCATCCACGCCGAACTGGCGGCGGGCCAGGCCTTCTACGCCGACGTCAAGGGCCGGCTCGCCACGTACGGCCGTACTCCCGGGGATCTGAAGATCCTGCCCCAGGCCACCTTCGTGCTGGGGGACACCGCGGAGGATGCGCGTGAGCGCGCCCGCCACATCCGCCGCCGGCAGGTCTCCCCACAGGGAGCGATCGCACAGCTCGAACAGGTATGGGGACGCGACCTGTCCGGCTACGACCCCGACGGACCACTGCCCGATGTCGAGCCACTCGCCGATGCCGTCAGCATCACCCGTGGCCGGGCCCGTCACCACCACGACCCCCTCGCGGTGGCGCGCCACTGGCGTCAGGTCGCCGAGGCGAAGAAGCTGGGCATCCGCGACCTGGTCATCGAGCTGACCGGCCGCCACGCCTTCGTCGGCACACCGGCCCAGGTCGCCGAGGAGATCAACACCTATGTGCAGAGCGACGCCTGCGACGGATTCATCATCTCCGGGCACCTCACCCCCACCGGACTGGACGAGTTCGTGGACACCGTGATTCCCGAACTCCAGGAACGCGGGGTGTTCCGCTCGGAGTACCACGGCACCACCCTGCGCGATCATCTCGGCCTCGGGCACGCCCAGGCACCGGTCCGATGAGCGACATCCGCGTCCGCACCGCCCGCGCCCACGAGCACGAACGGGTCGCGGCGCTCACCGTCGAGGGCTTCCGCAGCCGTAACAGCGCACCCCGCCCCGAGCGGCTGGCCCTGTTGCGCGACACGCCCGGCCGCGCCGCCGCCGGAGATCTGCTGGTGGCCGTGGACGAACCGAGCGGCGCACTGATCGGCACCGCGAGTCTGCTGCGCCCCGGCACCGCGTACGCGCGCCTCGCCCTGCCCGACGAGGCGGAGCTGCGCCTGCTGGCCGTCCTGCCCGAACACCGTGGTCACGGAGTTGGCGGTGCGCTGCTCGCCGAGGGCATCGAGCGCGCCCGGTCGTGGGGCATGCGCGCCCTGGTCCTGGACACGGGGTGGGACAACGTCGTCTCCCAGCGCGTCTACCAGCGGCTCGGCTTCGTCCGTCAGTACGCCCGCGAGGAGCGCGAGAACCGGCACCGGCCGGTGCGGACCGCCGTCTTCCGTCACGACCTCGGCCGGGGCCGGGCATGACGGCCGCCACCCGCTTCGACACCCGGCGGGCGCCGAGAGACCGCCGTCCGCACGGCCGCCGGAACGACCACCCCACTGGACAACTCCGTTCTCAACGGCCGTCGCTCCGGCGGTGTCCGCCCTGCGCGGCGGGCGGGGGGTCCTGGGGCGGGAGGCCGATGGCGTGGCGGATGTCGATGAGGCAGTCGGTGATGGCGCGTCCGGCGGTGTCGATCACGTGGTGGTCCCGATGCCACGGTTCGTATACGTGATTTGTGATGTCCGTCCAGGTGGGCAGGGGCAGATCAGGGATGTCCACGGTGCGCTGGGACGCCCGCCTCTCGTGCTCGGCGGGATCCGAGCAGACGATCTCGACCTCGGCCGCAGGGACACCGGCGCGGACGGCCACCTCGCGCCACGCGTCGCGGGTGACGGCGAGGGGGTTCACGGATTCGGCGATCACGGTCAGGCCCTGTCGCAGGTGTTCCTCGGCGAGGGCGTAGCCGACGATGTAGCCGACCGGGCCGACGGGGTGCCGCGCCGGCCCGGACCGCGCGATCGCCTGCTCGATGGTGTCGATCCGCAGATGAACCGCGCCGGTCTGCCGGGCGAGTGCCCTCGCCAGGGTCGTCTTCCCCGTGGCGGGCAGCCCGCACATGATGATCAGCATGGTTCATGGTGCCGTGGCCGCCCGCGGGGCCCGGTCACCGTCCCCCCGCTGACCGGCGTCCGCTGTGGCTTAGTCCACCTCCTCCTGGAGCCTGGCGGTGGCGAGGGGGATTCCGGACAGTCGGGAGATGCTCTTCGCCCATGCCTCGGGGTGCTTGTTGACCCAGGCGTTGGCCCGGATGACGCGGCGCGTCAGATCCCGCAGCGCGGCCTTCTTCGACGGATCGTCGAGGGCGGCGGAGGGCGCGTAGAGCATCCCGGGCGGATCGATCACCGGCTTGAGGGGCTCGAGGACGCGGGCGTGCTGCTGGGTCTGGGGCGATGGCGGTGTTCGGATCCCAGACGACGAACGCGTCGGCGTGTTCGCCGTTGAGGGCGGCTGATCCGGCGGCGGTGTCGAGGTTGACGACCTTGACGTCGTCCCCCGAGGCCAGCAGCGCGCGGTGCAGACCGGCCTTGTTCGGGGTGCCGACGACCAGGGTGACCTCGGAGGGGTCGGTCTTGCCGGAGCCGTCGCTTCCGGTGGCGCTGCCGCAGCCTGTCAGAACCAGGGCCGTCGCCACGGTGAACACGGCGGCGGGCAGGGCACGATGGGCGGGGGGCGCAGATTCACGGTGAGACCTCGCTGAGCTGGCGGGGGACGGACGGGGGGAGGAGCCGGCGCAGGGCCGGGGCGACGTCGTGCGCGATGGTGCGGAGGGCGGAGAGCGTGGCGTCGAAGCCCGGTTCGCCCGGCTGGACCTGGGCGATCAGCTCGTCCGCGAGCCGGATCACCGGATCGGCGGCCAGGGAACGGGCGATGTGGCCGGCCGGGCCGGTGTGGACGGTGTGCAGCGCGAGCAGTTCCTCGCCGTCCAGCGCGTCCCAGTCGGTGTCCGGGCGCATCTCCGCGCTCCAGGCGCGGGTCCCCCGCTCCAGGTCGCGCAGCGCGGCGGTGCGGTCCGGAGCGGGGTAGACGGTGCGGGTGACGGCCAGCCGGGGCGAGACCGCCGCGTCGCGGTATACCCGGGCGACGGGGGCCGAGCAGATCGACCGGATCCGCGCGGAGCACGCCCACGGCATGGTCTGGACGAGCCGTATCCTCCAGGACGCGCTCGCCCACCTGATCGAGGACCCCGGCGCGCGGCGCGCGGTGGACGCCGCCCGCGAACGCTATGCCGTCCGGCGGGGCCTGCTCCGCGACGCCCGGCGCGACGAGGGAGTCGACGTGCGGTGCGAGGACGGGCTCGTACTGTGGGTGCCCGTCGCGCAGGAGCAGAGCGCACTGCTGCACCTGGCCTCGTACGGCGTGACGGTGGCCCCCGGCAGCCCCTGCCACAGCGGCACCCCGGTACCGGCCCACGTACGGATCACGACCTGCGCCCCGCCCCGGTCGGCCCGCGCCGTCGTCGGGTCACGCGTCAGCGAGGCCGCCCACACTTCGTCGGATTGCCCATGGGCGTCGGGGAATATGTCGCGGCGCCGTCCGAGTTGACGATTGCGTGAGGTCACCGGCCTCACGTAGCGTTCCGAGATATCAGCCAGGGCCCGAAGGCCCGTCGGGAACGGGAACGGGAGGCGATGGTGTCGCGACCGATGATCTGCCCGCCCGCGCCGGCTCCGGCCCTGGGCGGGGGCGTCCGCCTGTACTCCCGGCACCACATCGACCTGCTGCGCGTGGCCGGCGCGCTCTGTCGCCGCTGACCTGATCACCTCGAGGACACCGCGCCCTCCCGATGAGGAGCGGTGATCACCCATGGCCGACCAGGGAGGCACCCTTCGTGTCCGAGTCCTCATCCACCCCCTTGCACCTCGCCGTCGCCCTCGACGGGGCGGGCTGGCATCCGGCCGCATGGCGCGAGCCGCAGGCCCGGCCCCGGGAGCTGTTCGACCCGGCGTACTGGACCGATGTCGTCACCGAGGCCGAGCGCGGGCTGCTCGACTTCGTGACCTTCGAGGACGGGCTCTCGCTCCAGTCCTCGCACCGCACCGAGCCCGACGGCCGCACCGACCAGGTGCGCGGACGGCTGGACGCGGTGCTCATCGCCTCCCGGGTGGCGCCGCTGACCCGGCACATCGGGCTGGTGCCGACCGTGGTCGCCACCCACACCGAGCCGTTCCACATCTCCAAGGCGATCGCCACCCTGGACTACGTCAGCACCGGCCGCGCGGGGCTGCGGATCCGGGTGTCCAGGCGGCGCCACGAGGCGGAACACTTCGGCCGCCGCACCCTTCCGCGCTTCGGCCCCGAGGATCTGGACACCCCGGTGGTCCGGGAGCTGACCGCCGAGCTCTTCGAGGAGGCCGCCGACTACATCGAGGTGGTACGCCGCCTCTGGGACAGCTGGGAGGACGACGCCGAGATCCGGGACGTCGCCACCGGACGCTTCATCGACCGCGACAAGCTGCACTACATCGACTTCGAGGGCAGGCACTTCAGCGTCAAGGGCCCCTCGATCACCCCCAGGCCACCCCAGGGACAGCCGGTCATCAGCGCCCTGGCCCATCAGAGCGTGCCCTACCGGCTGGTGGCCCGCGCCACCGACATCGGCTACATCACCCCGCACGACACGGACCAGGCCCGCGCCACCGTCGCCGAGATACGCGCCGCCCAGGCCGCGGCGGGCCGCGCGGCGGAGCCCTTGCACATTTTCGGCGACCTGGTGGTGTTCCTCGACGACGAACCGGGTGCCGCGGCCGCCCGACGGGAGCGCCTGGACGCCCTCGCGGGCCATCCGTACACCAGCGACGCCAAGGTGTTCACCGGCACCCCCGCACAGCTCGCGGATCTGCTGCTGAGCTGGCAGCGGACCGGACTGACGGGCTTCCGGCTGCGCCCCGGTGTGATCGGCCACGACCTCGAGGCGATCACCCGCGGCCTGGTGCCCGAACTCCAGCGCCGCGGCGCCTTCCGCCGGTCCTACGAGGCCGACACCCTGCGCGGGCTGCTGGGCCTCGCCCGCCCCGCCAACCGCTACGCCACCGTCTGAGCCGGAGGGACCACCGACCATGAGCACACCGCTCAAGCAGATCCACCTGGCGGCCCACTTCCCCGGCGTCAACAACACCACGGTGTGGAGCGATCCGGCGGCGGGCAGCCATATCGAGTTCAGCTCGTTCGCCCACTTCGCGCGCACCGCCGAGCGCGCCAAGTTCGACTTCCTGTTCCTCGCCGAAGGGCTGCGGCTGCGCGAACAGGGCGGGAACATCTACGACTTGGACGTGGTGGGACGGCCGGACACCTTCACCGTCCTGTCCGCTCTCGCCGCCGTCACCGACCGCCTCGGCCTGACCGGCACCATCAACTCCACCTTCAACGAGCCCTACGAGGTGGCCCGCCAGTTCGCCAGCCTCGACCACCTGTCGGGCGGGCGCGCCGCGTGGAACGTCGTCACCTCATGGGACGCCTTCACCGGGGAGAACTTCCGCCGCGGCGGCTTCCTCCCGCAGGACGAACGGTATTCCCGGGCCAAGGAGTTCCTGGCCACCGCCACCGAGCTGTTCGACTCCTGGCGGGGCGACGAGATCGTCGCCGACCAGGCGTCCGGCACCTTCCTCGACGACGCGCGGGCCGGAGCCTTCGCCCATCAGGGACCGCACTTCGACATCGCCGGGCAGTTCAACGTCCCGCGCAGCCCGCAGGGCCGCCCGGTGATCTTCCAGGCGGGTGACTCCGAGGAAGGCCGGGAGTTCGCCGCGGCCGGCGCCGACGCCATCTTCAGCCGGTACAGCACCTTCAAGGAAGGGCAGGCGTTCTACACGGACGTCAAGGGCCGGCTCGCCCGCCACGGCCGCACCCGCGACCAGCTGCTGATCCTGCCCGCCGCCACCTTCGTCCTCGGCGACACCGACGCCGAGGCGCGGGAACTGGCCCACGAGGTACGCCGCCAGCAGGTCAGCGGCGCCACCGCGATCAAACACCTGGAGTTCGTCTGGAACCGCGACCTGTCCGCGTACGATCCGGACGGCCCGCTGCCCGACATCGACCCCGACCCCGGTGAGCACACCGTCGCCCGCGGCCGCGCCCAGGTGCGGATGTACCGCGATCCGCTGGCCGTCGCCCGGGAGTGGCGGGAGCTGGCGGCGGCGAACAAGTGGTCCATCCGCGACCTGGTCATCGAGACCGGCAACCGTCAGGCGTTCATCGGCTCCCCGGCCACGGTCGCCGAGACCATCAACTCCTTCGTCCAGGCCGACGCCGGCGACGGCTTCATCCTCGTACCGCACATCACCCCCGGCGGACTGGACGTGTTCGCGGACACCGTGGTCCCGCTGCTGCAGGAGCGTGGCGTGTTCCGCACCGAGTACGAGGGCACGACCCTGCGCGACCACCTCGGTCTGGCCCACCCCGGCACCGGGGCGGAGCAGGAACGGGCCGCGTCATGACGTCCCTGGCCGGCACCCCCGGCCGCCGGGTGGCATACGGCCACGACCCCGCCCGCGCCGTGCCCGGCGCAGGGACACCCGCCGACCGCTGAGGAGACACCCCGACCATGTCCGGCATCCCCCTCGCGGTCCTCGACCTCGTGCCCATCTCCTCCGGCTCCACCGCCGCCGAGGCGCTGCGCAACAGCATCGACCTCGCCCAGCGGACGGAGCGGTTCGGCTACGCGCGTTACTGGTTCGCCGAACACCACCTGAACCCGGGCGTGGCCGGGACCTCGCCCGCCGTCGTCCTGGCCCTGACCGCCGCCACCACCTCCACGATCCGCCTGGGCTCCGGGGCCGTACAGCTCGGCCATCGCACCGCTCTGTCCACCGTCGAGGAGTTCGGCCTGATCGACGCCCTGCACCCCGGACGGCTGGACCTCGGGCTCGGCCGGTCCGGCGGACGTCCCACCGAGCGCACCGGCGACGCGGCGCCCACCACGACACCCGTCATCGGCGGACGCACCCCGAACGGCCTGCGCATCCCGCCCAAGTTCTCCCAACAGCGGCTGCTCGGATCGCCCCGTATCGCCCTCCAGCGGCGACTCCTCCAGCAGCCGGGCGCGGAAGCGCAGGACTACGGCGAACAGATCGACGACATCCTCGCGCTCCTGCGCGGCGACTACCGCTCCGCCGACGGGATCGAGGCACACGCGATCCCCGGCGAAGGCGCCGAGGTGCAGGTGTGGATCCTGGGCAGCAGCGGTGGCCGGAGCGCCCAGGTCGCGGGCCGGGGCGGGCTGCGCTTCGCCGCCAACTACCACGTCAGCCCGGCCACCGTCCTGGAGGCCACCGAGGCGTACCGCGCCGCGTTCCTGCCGTCCGATGTGCTCGACAAGCCGTACGTCAGCGTCTCCGCCGATGTCGTGGTGGCCGAGGACGACGCGACCGCCCGCGACCGCGCCGCGGGCTACGGTCCATGGGTTCGCAGCATCCGCACCGCCGAGGGCGCCATTCCCTTCCCCAGCCCCGAACAGGCCCGCGCCCACGCCTGGACCGACGCGGACCGGGAACTGGTCGCCGACCGCGTGGACACCCAGTTCGTGGGCTCGCCCGCGCGCGTCGCCGACCAGCTCGAACAACTCCAGGAGGCCACCGGCGCGGACGAGCTGCTCATCACCACCATCACCCACCGCCACGCCGACCGGGTGCGCTCCTACGAACTGCTCGCCGAGGAGTGGCGACGCCGCTGAGCAGAGGGGGTCAGGGACGTGGCGGGCGCCGGCGTCGTGCGGGATCGGCGACGGCCGGCGGAACGGCGCCGGTGTCCCGCAGGTGGAAGACGTGCCCCGGCGCCACGATCTCGTCGATCCGGTCGAGGACGTCGGCGGTGAGCCGCACGTCCAGCGCGCCCAGGTAGGTGTCGAGGTGTTCACGGGTGCGCGGGCCGACGATCACCGAGGAGACGGCGGGGTGGTTCAGGGCGAACGCCACCGAGAGATGGATCAGCGGCAGTCCGGCCTCCTCGGCAAGCCTGGCCAGGGCATCGGCGGCGGCGAGCTTGTCGGCGTTGTGCGGCGCCGCGATGTCGTAGCGGCCCGGGATCCAGTCCTTGCGGTAGGACTCCGGCTGCCGGGCCCCCACCCGGTACCTGCCCGACAGCCACCCCGCCGCCAGCGGCCCGTAGGCCAGCACGCCGAGGCCGTACCTCTGGGCGAGTGGCAGCACCTCGCGCTCGCCCGACCGGACCAGCGGCGAGTAGGGGATCTGTTCGGAGACGGGTCGCGAGAACCCCCGTCGCTCGGCGATCCACTGGCCTTCCAGGATCTGTGCGGGGGAGTGGACCGATGTTCCGAAGTAGCGGATCTTGCCTTGGTGGACCAGATCGGTGAGCGCCCCGATCGTCTCCTCGAAGTCGGTGGCCTCGTCGGGCCGGTGGGCCTGGTACAGGTCGATGTGGTCGGTGTTCAGACGGCGCAGGCTGTTCTCCACGGCCCGGAAGATCCAGCGGCGGGAGTTGCCCTCGTGGAGGGGGTTGTCGCCCATCCGGCCATGGAACTTGGTCGCGAGGAACACATCGTCGCGTCGGCCGCCCGCGAGGGCCTTGCCCACGATCTCCTCGCTCTCGCCCTGGGAATAGACGTCGGCGGTGTCGATGACATTGATGCCCGTGTCCAGGGCCAGATGAATGATCTTGATGCCGTCCTCGTGATCGGGATTGCCCCGTGCGCCGAAGTTCATGGCGCCGAGGGTCAGCGGGCTGACCTTCACGCCCGTACGGCCGAGGGTCCGGTACGCCGTCATCGCTGGTGCCTTCTTTCCTGGTTTCCGCACGGCAGGCCGGTCACGGGGCGGAATCGCGCAGCAGGGGGAGCAGTTGGTCGCCGATCCGGCCGATCTCCTGCTTGTAGGGGGTGTCGGACAGCACGAAGTGGGTGATGCCGAGCTTGCGGTAGGCGTGGAGCGCGCGGGCGACATCGTCGGCGGAGCCGACCAGCCAGGTGGTCCCCGCTCCGCCACCGCCGAACTTTCCCGGGGTGGTGTACAGGCAGGTGTCGAGCACCTCTCCGCGCCGGGCGAGGTCGAAGAGCCGCTGTTGCCCGACCGCCGTCCTGCGGTTTCCCGTCCATGTGGTCTCGCCCGCGCCGGCTGCCATCTTCGCCACCTTCTCCTCGGCGGCCCGCCATGCTTCCTCGGTGGTGTCGCGCACCAGTGTCGTGATCCGCAGCCCGAACTCCAGTGGCTTGTGCCGTCGGCCCACCCGCTCGCTCAGCGCCTTGAGCCGGTCGAGGCGTTCGGCGATCCCGTCGAGGGGTTCACCCCAGAAGAGCTGGACATCGGCCTCGGCCGCCGACACCCGTTCGGCGGCCTCGGAGGCGCCGCCGAAGTAGAGCGTCGGATGTGGTCTGCCGCCGGTGGGGTACGGGCGTGGGGTGACGGTCGCGCCGGTGACCTGGAAGTGCTCGCCGTGGAAGGTGACGTCCTCCTCGGTCCACAGCCGCCGCACCAGATGCAGGAACTCCTGTGTGCGGGCGTACCGTTGCGGGGGTTCGATAGTGGTGTCGCCGTAGGCGGCCGGGTTGTCCAGCCCGCTGACGATGTTGACGAGGACGCGTCCCCGGCTGAGCTGGTCGAGCGTGGCCGCCGCACTGGCGAAGTTCGCCGGGTGCCAGTAGCCGGGACGGATCGCGATCAAGGGCTTGAACGTCGTGGTCCGGGCGGCCAGCGCCGTGGCGACGGTGAAGGTGTCCGGGCGCCCCCATCCGGTGCCGAGCAGGGCCCCGCTCCAGCCGTGGTCCTCTGCCGATCGGGCAAGGTCGGTCGAGTACTCGATGGACCCCCAGCCTGATGTCGTGTCGTCGCCGCGGTGGCCCGGTTCGACGGTGTTGGGTATGTACCAGAGAAATTCCAGGCTCATGATGCTTCCGATCGCTGTTTGCCCGGTGCGGGGCCCGGGGGTTCGGCGTCACCGGAGCGCGTGGTACGCACACAGCGGCCGGCGAGCGGTCCCTACAGGCAGGGGGCGCCGGCGCGTGTCCGGAGGACTGTCGGCGCGGTGGAGCGGAATCGACGCGGGATCAACACCGCGCGCTGGACACGCGGAGGAGGTCGACACAACGCTCGCTCGTAAGGAGCAGGACCTCACACATGTGAACGAGTCTCGGTGTGCGTGTTCCGAATGTCAATGAGTCCCCTGCGGCCCCGGCCCGACATCGCCGGATGTGATGAGGACGGCAGTGGCCCCGCGACGGTTTACCCGTCCGTATGACAAGACGTGGTTGACAGGGTGGCGAGCCATCACGGAATCTCTGCCCATGACTTCCGATCCGCTGCTGACCAGCGAACGCTGCGTCGACCTGCTCCGGGTTTGCAGCGCGCGGTGTTGATGTCCCGGGTCGTTTGAGCCCACCCGGGAGCCGGATTCCCGATTTCTCACCCATCTCATTCACCGAGATGCTGGTTTGTTCCTGACGCGGCCTGGCCGGTCCCCCCTTTCACCCGACGGCACGTCGAAGAGATCTGTGCTGCCCGCTTTTGTTCTGATCGGCCTCGTCACCGTCTCATGTCCATGTGGACCTCCGCGTCGCCCCTGTCCGGCAACGCCCATCAACACCATGTTCCTGGAAGGAAATCCCGCTGCCATGAAGCTCTCTCAACGCCGGGCGCTTTCGCCCCACGGCGCCGCCCTGGCGGCAGCAGTCCTGCTGCTCTCGGCTTGCAGCGGTGGCACACAGAACACCGCGAACTCGTCGGGCGACGCGGGGAAGCCACGGTACGGGGGCACACTGAGGTTCTACGACCCGGTGAACTACAAGGCCTGGCAGATAACGAACACCCTGTGGTCGAACAGCAATGTGACCACCAACCTCGCCGACCGGCTGACATGGCAGAATCCGAAGACCGGGAAGATAGAGCCCTGGCTCGCCGAGAGCTGGACGGTCAGCCCGGACCATCTGACCTACACCTTCAAGATCCGCTCCGGTGTGACGTTCAGCGATGGCAGCAAACTGGACGCCAAGGTGGTCAAGGACAACCTCGACCAGCACGCCTTCGGTGACAAGAAGCTCGGCGTCGCACCGGACGAGTTCTTCGCGAACTACGCCGGCACGAAAGTGGTCGACCCGCGGACCGTCCAGGTGCGGCTGTCGAAGCCCAACGCCGGTTTCCTCCAGGTTCTCTCGATCTACCGGACCGGCATTCTGGCCGAGTCCTATCTCAAGAAGAACTGGAACGACAAGGGCAAGCTCACCAGCCTGATCGGATCCGGTCCGTTTGTCGTCGCCGGCGGCAATGGCACGACCAATGTGGCCCTCAAGCGCCGCGACGACTACAACTGGGCGCCGAAGAGCTCCAAGCACCAGGGCAGGGCGTATCTGTCGGAAATCCGTTATACGACGGTGCCGGAGCAGAGCACCGCCGTGGGCGCCCTGCAGTCGCAACAAGCCGACGTCGTGCGCAATATCGCGCCCGATGACGAGGAAACGGTCAAAGGCTTCGGCGGTCGGGTCGAGGCGTTCCCGGCGCAGGGTGAGAGCAACCAGCTCCACATCTCGCTGGCGGCGAACGCACCCACCCGGAGCCTGGAGGTGCGGCGTGCGCTCCAGGCGGCGACCGACCGCAAGGAAATCAACGAGATCGCGCTCTCGCCCAGTTACGGGGTCGCCAAGAGCCTCCTCGTCCACGGCACACCGAAGGCCCCGGACGGCAGCGCGTATCTGAGGTACGACCCCGCCAAGGCCAAGCGGCTCCTGGAAGCGGCCGGCTGGAAGCCCGGATCCGACGGAATCCGGAAGAAGGACGGCGAGCGGCTCTCGTTCACGCTCTATGTCACGCCGTACTACCAGGTTTCCCAGGCCGTGGTGGAAGTGCTGCAGTCGCAGTGGAAGAAGGCCGGGGTCGAGGTGAGACTCAAGAGCCCGTCGATGAGCCAGTACGAGGCGGAGATCGGCAAGAACACCGTCTTCACCCAGGGCCAGCTCTCCCGCGCCGAGCCCGATGTGCTCCGCTCCGAGTGGCACAGCGACCTGACCAACGCGACTTACACCAAGCTCCCCGAACTGAACAAGCTGCTCGAGGCTCAGGTCGCCGAGTTCGACCCGGCGAAGCGCACCGCGGACATCAAGGCCGTCCAGGACTATGTCCTCAAGAACGCCCTCGCCATTCCGTTGTACGACGAGACCCAGGTCTTCGGCCTGCGGCCGAACGTCCAGGACTTCCGGACCGAGGCCGTGGCCCGGTCGCAGTTCTACGACGCCTGGCTGTCCTGACTCATGGCCCGCCACCTCCTCAAGCGCCTGGCGCATGCCGTCCTGGTCCTCTGGGCGGCCTACACCCTGGCCTTCATCCTGCTCACCGCGTTGCCGGGGAACGCGATCGCCAACTTGATCAACAACCCGCAGAACCAGTTGACACCGGAGGACGGCAAGATCCTCAAGGCGTTCTACGGACTCGACCATCCGGTGGTCGTCCAGTACCTTCGCGCGCTGGACGCCCTGCTCCACGGCAACCTCGGGTACTCGCTGAGCAACGGGGTGAAGGTATCGGATCTGCTCGGTGACGCGCTGCCCGGCACCCTGCGGCTGACGGCCCTCGGTTTCGTCTTCGGAGCGGTCATCGCGGCCGCGGTCGGGGTCGCGGGGAGCTACACGCGATGGAACTGGCTGCGGACCCTTCTGCGGTCCGTCCCGGCCCTGGCCGCCTCGGTGCCGAGCTTCGTGGTCGGGATCCTGATCCTCTCCGGCTTCTCGTTCGAACTGCACCTGATTCCCGCCGTCGACAACGGAACCCTCCTGGCCCTGGTGGGGCCGGCGTTCA
Organism: Streptomyces rugosispiralis; assembly: GCF_024505145.1. Lineage (GTDB taxonomy): Bacteria > Actinomycetota > Actinomycetes > Streptomycetales > Streptomycetaceae > Streptomyces > Streptomyces rugosispiralis. The sequence continues at coordinate 213,052 of NZ_JANIAA010000002.1, forward strand.
CTCTGGGGATCATGATCTCGGCACCGCTGTCCCAGGTGTTCAGCGCCTCGATCGAGGCGACCCGGCGACAGCCCTTCGTCCACGTGCTTCAGGCACGGGGAGCCGGTGAGCGGTACATCTTCGGACATGGCGTTCTGAGGAACTCATCCCTGCCGGTGCTGACCATGCTGGGCCTGGCCATGGGTGAGCTGATCGCCGGTTCGGTCGTCACCGAAGCGGTGTTCGCACGGAACGGCATAGGCCAGATCACCCTCAATGCCGTCAACACTCAGGACCTGCCCGTCGTCCAGGGCGTGGTGCTGGTCGCCACCACGGGCTACGTCCTGGTCAACCTCGTGGTCGACGTGGTCCATCCGCTCATCGACCCGCGCATCCGGGCCGACATTCTCGCCGGACGCGCGAAGCGGATCAAACGCTCGACGGGGGCCACGCCGGTCGGCCCCGGCGTGGACGAGGCGATGGCTCCCCGGCTCCCGGAAGAGGTGGCGACGCGATGACAGCGACCGTCGGGAACCCGGCACCGCCGGCCGGAGCGGGGGAGACCGGGCGGCCCGCGGAGGCGCCGCGAACCCGTGCCATCCGGGTACTGCTGTGGTCGCTCCGCCACTGGTCGGTCGTGGTGGCGGGGGCGATCCTCGCGGTGGCGGTCCTCTGGGCGCTGGTCCCCGGATGGTTCACCCACGCGAACCCGACGGCGATCGGGGCGACGGACAAGCTGCTGCCGCCGTCGAGCGCGCACTGGTTCGGCACCGACCGGCTCGGCCGCGACCAGTTCACCCGTGTCGTCTACGGCGCCCGCGCGTCGCTGTCGGGCTCGGTGGTGGCCGTGCTCATCGGTGTCACGGTGGGCTCGGTCTTCGGCGCCCTCGCCGGCTGGTTCGGCCGCTGGATCGACGCCCTCGTGATGCGACTGATCGACGTCGTGCTGTCCATTCCTGGTTTCCTGCTGGCCATCACGATCGTGGTCGTTCTCGGATACGGGATCCCGCAGGCGGCGGCCGCCGTCGGCATCACATCGTCGGCGGCGTTCGCCCGGCTCATCCGCTCCGAGGTGCTGCGCGCCAAGACCAGCCAGTACGTGGAAGCGGCGGTCGCGAGCGGCGCCCGCTCGCCGACGGTCCTGCTGCGCCATGTGATTCCCAACTCGCTGGGACCGACGCTGTCGCTGGTGACCATCCAGTTCGGTGTCGCGATCATCTGGATCGCGTCGCTGAGCTTCCTCGGACTCGGCGCCCAGCCGCCCAGCCCGGAGTGGGGCCGTCTGGTCGCCGATGGCCGCAACTTCATGGCGAGCAAGCCCTACCTGGTGGTCTATCCGGCGCTGACCGTCGCCGTGGTCGTGCTGGCCGGCAACCATCTCGCCCGCCACTTCGCAGAGAGGCAGAAACGATGAGCAGCCACGCGGCACCGCGGGCCGCCCGAGACGCCACCTCACCGCCCGGTCCGGTGCTGGCCGTGGATGGACTCAGCGTCGGCTATCGGACCGGGCACGGCACCAAGACGGCCGTGCGGAACGTGTCGTTCGAGCTCGGGCCGGGCCAGGTGCTCGCGCTCGTCGGCGAGTCCGGCTCCGGCAAGTCCACCATCGGACACGCCATCCTGGGCCTGCTGCCCGTAGGCGGCCGCGTGCTCAGCGGTGCGGTCCGGTATCAGGGACGCACCATCAGCGACCTGTCCGGCGATCGGCTGCGCGCACTCCGGGGGCGCGCGATCAGCCTGATCCCGCAGGACCCCACGGTCTCCCTCGATCCGGTCCGTAGGGTGGGCCCGCAGGTCGAAGACGCCCTGCGCCTGCACACGAGCCTCGACACCGAGGCACGGCGCGCACGGGTCCACGAACTCTTCGAGCTTGTCGGTTTCCACCACGTCGAGCGGCGCTACCGGCAGTTTCCCCATGAGCTGTCGGGCGGTATGCGGCAACGCGTCCTGATCGCCGCCGCCGTGGCCGCCGAACCCGATGTGATCGTCGCCGACGAGCCGACCTCGGGCCTGGACGCGACGGTCCAGGCCCAGGTGCTCGACCTCATCGATGACCTGCGCCGCCGCAGCGGCACCGCCGTGCTGCTGATCACCCATGACCTCGGCGTGGCCGCGGACCGCTCCGATCTCGTCGGTGTGCTACGGGACGGTCGGCTGGCCGAACTCGCGCCCACGGCGTCGTTCGTCCGGAACCCGCGGGACGAATACAGCAGACACCTGCTGGACAACGTGCCCTCACGCCTGAGCTTCACCAGGGACAGGGCCGGCCGAGCACCCTCCGAGCGCCCGGAGGAGCCCGCGGTCGAGGTGACGAACCTCAGCAAGCACTACGGCGGACACACCGCGGTCGACGACGTCTCCTTCACCGTGCCGCGTGGCCGGACCTTCTCGATCGTCGGGGAGTCCGGCAGCGGCAAGTCGACGACGGCACGCGTGCTCACCGGCCTCACCCGGCCGACCGCCGGTCAGGTCTCCGTGCTCGGAACCCAGCTCGGCGCCCTCAGCACCAAGGCCTTCCGCCCACTGCGACGTGACGTCCAGATCGTCTTCCAGAACCCGTACGCGTCCTTCGACCCGCGGTTCGACGTCCTCTCCGTCGTCGAGGAGCCGCTGCGTTCCTTCCAGCCCGCGGGTTCCTCGCGGCGTCACCGGCGGGAGAACCGTGACCGGGTGGCCGCCGCGCTGGAGGCGGCCTCGTTGCCGGCCTCGTTCCTCCACCGTCACCCCCGCGAGCTGTCCGGTGGGCAGCGCCAACGGGTCGCGATCGCACGGGCACTCGTGCTGGAGCCGAAGGTCGTCGTACTCGACGAGCCGATCTCGGCGCTCGACGTGTCGGTTCAGGCCCAGATCCTCGAGCTGCTCGTCACGCTGCAGAGCGAGCTCGGGCTGACGTATGTCTTCATCTCCCATGACCTGGCCGTTGTGCGGGCGATCTCCGACCGGGTGGCGGTGATGCGGCGCGGCAGGATCGTGGAGCAGGGAGACATCGCCCAGGTCTTCGAGAGACCCGCATCTCCCTACACCGCCGAGCTGCTCGGTGCCATCGCCGGCCGGCGGCTGGCCCATCGCTGATCCCCGGAGGAATCCCATGAGCGACGCGTCCCCCGCACTGGAAGCGGCGGTGGCCGAGTTCCGCGCGATCTTCGAGCGGCTGGAAGCGGAGGCCGGTGTCCGTGACCAGTCCCGCAAGCACCCGTACGAGTCCGTGCGCGAACTGGCCGACGCCGGATTCGGCCGACTGCGCGTGCCGATCGCGCAGGGCGGCTTCGGCGTCGGCCTGCCCACCCTGTTCCGCCTGCTGGCCGAGGCCGGCAAGGCCGACTCCAACGTCCCCCAGATCCTGCGGGGTCACTTCACGACGGTGGAGATCCTGCGGCACGCGGACGATCCCGAGGCCGGCGACCACTGGCTCCGCGAGATCGCGCGGGGCGCCGTGTTCGGCAACGCCCAGTCCGAGGCGGCCGGCGCCAGTCCGGACTTCGGTATCTCGACACGTGTCCATGAGGTGGACGGCCGGAAGGTGGTCAGCGGTACCAAGTACTACTCCACGGGTTCGCTGTTCGCCGACCACATCCGCGTCGCGGTCGCGGACGACGACGGCAACCGCTGGTTCGCGGTGGTTCCCGCGCGGCATCCGGGCGTCACCCACGCCGAGGACTGGGACGGGATCGGGCAGCGTCTGACGGGGAGCGGCACGACCGTCTTCGACCGCGTCCCCGTCGAGCGGAACGGGGAACTGGGCCGGTTCAGGGAGAACCTGCGGTCCCTCCCGTCGTTCGTGCAACTGGTGCACCTGGCCAACCTCGCCGGCATCGCCCACAGCCTGGTCGACGAGACCGTCGCCGTGGTGAGGTCCCGCGCCCGCACCAGCCTGCACGCGCTGGCCGAACGGGCCACCCAGGACCCCGAGGTACTGGGTGTCGTGGGCCGTCTCCACACCCATGCGCTGACCGTGGACTCCCTGCTCAGGGCCGTTGCCGAGGGGCTTGAAGCAGCCGACCGGGACGGTTCGGAGGAGGCCTACGCCGCCAACTACGTCGATGTGTCGGCCGCGCAGACCGCCATCGTCGAGGCCGTCCTGGACGCCGGGGCCATCGCCTTCAACGCCGGTGGTTCGACAGCGGTCCGGGAGAGCGTCCACCTCGACCGGCACTGGCGCAACGCCCGCACCCTCGCCTCGCACAACCCGGTCATCTACAAGCCGAGAGTCGTGGGCGACTTCATCGTCAACGGTGTCGCCCCCGCGTGGGGTTACGACCGCGGCCGACGGTCCCAGGAAGGTCAGCAGCGGTGACTCGCCAACTGCACATCAACGTCAATATCCTCAACGCCGGTGTCTTCGGCGGCTCGTGGCGCTTCCCCGGGACCGACGGGCTGGCGAGTTACACCATCGAGCACTACACCAGGATCGCGGAGAAGGCGGAGGCGGCGAAGCTCGACGCGGTGTTCCTGGCCGACAGCCCGGTCCTCGAGCCCCTCGTCCGCCACCGGCCCGGCAACAACCTGGAGCCGACCACCGTGCTGGCGCGGATCGCCGCCCGGACCGAGCGGATCGGACTGATCGGGACGCTGTCGTCGAGCTACAACGACCCGGTCGAACTCGCCCGCCGGGTGGGCGATCTGGACCACCTCAGCGGTGGCCGGGTCGGATGGAACGTCGTCACCACCGCCGGCGCCGCCGCCGCACGCAACTTCGGGCGCACCGACGAGCCCGAGCACGGCCTGCGGTACCGGCGCGCGGCGGAATTCACCGAGCAGGTCATCGACCAGTGGGCGCGGCGGAAGACCTTCGCCTCCCCGCAGGGACGCCCCGTCGTCGTACAGGCCGGTGGATCCAGCGACGGACGCCGCCTGGCCTCGCGCGTCGGCGAGGTGATCTTCTCCGCGGACCAGGACATCGACCATGCCCGGGCGTTCCGTGCCGAGATCCGCGCGGGAGCGCTGGAGTTCGGGCGCCGTCCCGAGGACGTCGTCGTCCTGCCCGGTCTGTCGACCGTACTCGGCAGCACCGAGGAAGAGGCCCGCAAGCGGCGCGAGACGCTCGACGAGATCCTTCCCGACGCCTACGCACGCCGTCGGCTCGAGGGCCAGCTCGGCTTCTCCCTGGAGGGTCTGCCGGACGACGAACCCATCCCGCGCGAGCTGCTGGTCGCGCCGGACCAGGCGGGCAGTTCACAGACCTTCTACCGGATCGTCAAAGCCATCATCGACGAGGAGAATCCGACGCTCGGGCGGCTGCTGCGCCGGCTGAGCGGCGGTGGCGGCCACCGGATCGTGGTCGGCACGCCGGAGCAGGTCGCCGACGACATCGAGCTGTGGTTCCGGGAGGGCGCGGCCGACGGCTTCAACGTGATGCCCGATGTGCTGCCGTCCGGCTTCGACGACTTCGTCGACCAGCTGATACCCGAAGTGCGGCGGCGCGGTCTCTTCCGCCGCGAGTACGACGACACCACACTGCGCGGCCACCTCGGCCTGGAGGCGCCCGGCCTGCCGCGCCCGTCCTACGCGTCCGCCGCACCCGGAGCCACCCGCTAGGCCAGGAGGGCCGGAACACCACATGACCAGAGCCATCATCCTCGACCTCGCGGTCGGGTCCGCCCTCTCCGCCGCCGATGCGATCGAGGTCGCCGCGGTCGCCCGCGACACGGGCGTGACCGCGGTCCGCCTCGTCGACGACGGTCCGGAGGAGGTACTCGACACCACGGCGGTCGCCGCCTACCTCGCCGGACGCTTCCCCGCGTCGCACTGGATCGCCGAGGCCCCGACGACGCACAACGCCCCCTACAACCTCGCCCGCCGGGTGCTCTCCCTGGACCGGGCCACCGCGGGCCGCTCCGGCCTGGCCCTCCGCGCCGGAGACGGCGACGAGGTCAGTGCGGCCGTGGTTCCCGACCGGACCGCCACGGCACGGCCCCGGCGATGGGCCGAGTACGCCCGCGTCCTCACCGGCCTGTGGGAGAGCTTCCCCGCGACGGCGCTGCTCGGCGACCAGACCACCGGCGTCTTCGCGGAGGACACCCTCATCGAGCCGATCGGCCATGAGGGCTCCTTCTACCGCGTGGCGGGCCCCCTCGACGGACCGTCCTCCCCGCAGGGGCGGCCGGTGCTCGTCGCCGACGCCCGCGACGGTCTGGACTGGATCGATGTCGCAGGCCTTGCCGACGCCGTCGTCGTCACCGAGGCCCGGGTCCCGGAGGCGGCCGTGCGACTGCCCGAGGCACTCGGCCGCGCCGGCCGACGGCGCGAGGAGATCGGCGTGCTCGGCCGGGTCGAACTGCCCGCGGACGTGGCGGACGCGGAGCGGACCGCCGCCGACGCGACCGACTGGGCGGCGCGGCACGCCTTCGACGGGCTGGTACTCGTCCCCAGGGGCGACAGGGACCAGATCCTCGCCGTGCTGCGGGCGCTGGTGCCAGGGCTGAAGCCCTCGTCCGGAGCGACCCTGCGCGCCGCTCTCGGCCTGTCCGGGCCGGTGGGGGCCGCATCGTGACCGAGACGCTGCACGCCACCGGCCAGGCCGCCGAGCCCGCCACTCCTCCGACCGTCGCGGGGATCCGCTCGGCCATCGCGCCCGTTCTCGCCGAGCTGGCCGAGACCGCGCGCTCCCGTGAAGGCACCCGGAACCACCCGTTCGAGCAGGTGCGCGCTCTCGCCGGGGCGCGGGTGCTGTTGATCGGCGTTCCGGCGGCGGACGGCGGCGCGGGTGGGACGGTCCGTGACATCGTCGAGGTGGTCATCGACCTGGCCCGTGCCGACTCGGGCGTCGCCCAGGCGCTCCGGTCGAGCTTCCTGACGGCCAACCAGGTCACCACCCGCCGTGACCTGCCCCAGCGGGAGCGTGCGCTCGAGCGGCTGCGACGCGGTGACCTCTTCGCCGGTACCGGCAACGAACGAAACGGTGGTGCGAGTGGCTCCGTGGCCACCACCATCCGTGGGGACGGTGCCGGCTACGTGCTGAACGGCACCAAGTACTACAGCACCGGCGGTCTCTACGCGGACTGGTTCGGCGGCACAGCGGTCGACGACGACGGCGGCATCGTCCACTTCACCGTTCCCACCGACCGGGAGGGCGTCGATGTGATCGACGACTTCGATGCCGTCGGCCAACGGCTCACGGCCAGCGGATCCACCCGGCTGACCGACGTCCGTGTCACCGACGACGAACTCGTCCGCACCGACAAGGCGAAGCTGCGCAATCCGTGGCTGGGGTCGTTCGCGCAGCTCTACCTGGCGTCCATCCAGGCCGGTATCGCCGCCGCCGCGCTCGACGACGCGATCTGGTTCGGCCGGGAGAGGGCCCGTCCGATCAAACACAGCACGGCGGACACCAGCGTCGACGACCCCTACGTCCGGCATGTCGTGGGCCAGATCTCGGCCCGCGCATACGCCGCCCGGTCCTCCGTGGTTCTCGCCGCGGAAACCCTGGACCAGGTCCGGCACACCCCGGACGCCGTGGTCCGCGGCGCCGGGGCCACCGCTGCCATCACCGTCGCCCAGGCCCAGTACATCGCCATCGAGTCGGCCCTCAAGGCAGGGGAACTACTCTTCGACGTGGGCGGCGGCTCCGCGACCAGTCGGGAGTACGCCCTCGACCGGCACTGGCGCAACGCCCGAACCGTCGCCAACCACAATCCCCGGGACTGGAAGGCCGCCGTGGTCGGCGCCTACCACCTCGCCGGTGAGGAGCCACCGACCACCGGGCTCTTCTGAAAGCTTCCGGAAGCCCCGCCCGGCAGGCAACCGCCGCCACCTCCTCCGACGTTCAGACAAGGACACTGATCCATGCCGGCTCACGGACCCTTCGAGACCACCCACCGCGCGGCGGACGGCCGCTACGACGGGCAGGAGTACCGCCGCACCGGGAACTCGGGCCTCGACCTGCCCGCCTTCTCCTTCGGCCTCTGGCAGAAGTTCGGGACCGATCACCCCTACGAAACCCAGCGTGAGATCGTGCTGCACGCCTTCGATCTCGGGATCACCCACTTCGACAACGCCAACCGCTACGGTCCCCCGCACCGCGCCGCGGAGAAGTTCTTCGGCACGGTGCTGAGGAGGGACCTCGCCCCCTACCGGGACGAGCTGATCCTTTCCACCAAGGCCGGAAATCCGATCGGACCGAGCCCCTACCACAGGGGAGGCTCGCGCAAGTCGCTGCTGACCTCGCTCGACCACAGCCTGCGCGACCTCGGCACCGATTACGTCGACATCTTCTACAGCCACAGCCCCGACCCCGCCACCCCGCTGGAGGAGACGGTCGGCGCGCTGGTCACCGCGGTCCGGTCCGGGAAGGCGCTGTACGCCGGAATCTCCAACTACGCCCCGGAGCGCGCCCATGAGGCGGCCGAGTCGCTCCGCCGGGCCGGGGTTCCCCTGCTGGTGCATCAGCCGCGGTACTCGATCTTCGATCGCCGCCCGGAGATCAACGGTCTGCTCAAGCTCGCCGCCGAGGACGGCTTCGGCCTCGTCGTCTACAGCCCGCTGGCCCAGGGGCTGCTGACCAACAAATACCTCGACGGCACGATCCCCCCGGACGCCCGAGCCCGGAACAGCGCCTTCCTGTCGGCCGACGACATCGACGACACCTACCGCGAACGAGCCACGGCGCTCAACGAGATCGCCCAGCGGCGCGGACAGTCACTGGCACAGCTCGCGCTGCAATGGGTGCTGCGGCAGCCGCAGGTGACCAGTGCGCTCATCGGCGCCAGTTCGACCTGGCAGTTGGACCACAACACCCGGGCGCTGGACTTCCCGCCGCTGACCGACGAGGAGCTCGCACTCATCGACCAGCACGGCGTCCACGGGACCGGCGTCCGTGTCTGAGGGGGTCTCCGAGCGGACCGGGGCGGTCGGAGCCGGGGTGGCGGACGGTCGCCCCTTCCGGCTCGGCTTCCTGCTCCACCTCGACTCGGACCTCGCTCCCGCCGTGGCCTACCGTCAGGCCATCGACCTGTTCGTCGCCGCCGAGCGACTCGGCTACGACTCGGGCTGGGTGATCCAGCGCCACTTCCGCCAAGGCAACGAACACGTCTCCGCCCCGCTCGTGCTGCTGGCCGCGATCGCCGAACACACCAGCCGCATCCGGCTCGGCACCGGGGTGCTGGTCCTGCCGCTCGCCGATCCCCTGGTGGTCGCCGAGGACGCGGCCGTGCTCGACGAGCTCAGCGGCGGGCGGGTCGAGCTGGGCGTCGGCTCGGGGCCGTTCCCCACGGCCTGGGAGGCGTTCGGCCGCAGCCTCGATGACAAGCACGCGCTCTTCGACCGGAACGTGGCGAGATTGCACGAGATCCTGGAGGGGCGTCCGGTCAACACCGCCGGGGAAGTGCTGCACCCCCCGGGCACCGCGGTGCGGCGGCGGTTGTGGCAGGCCACCACGAGCGACCCCGAACGGGCCGTCGACGCGGCGATCACCGCCGCCGGAACGGGCGACGGGCTGCAGCTCTCCCGGGCCGGCGACTGGGCCGGCCGGCAGACCGCCGAGCGGCAAGCCGATATCGTCGCCTCGTACCGCCGGGCCGCGGCCGGGGCCGGGTACGAACCGCGCGTCCAAGTCTCCCGCGCGGTCTATCCGCACCGCGACGGCGCCAGTGCCATCCGTGCCGTCACACCTGGTGTGAGCCGCTGGCAGTCCTGGGGTTCGAGGCGCCGCGACGATATCGAGCTCAGCGTCGAGGAATACCTCGAACGCGACCGATCGCTGCTCGGACCGGCCGGGGCGATCGCCGAGTCCCTCGCCGCCGACCCCTCCCTCACCGGAATCACCGACCTGCTGGTCAGCTTCGTCCCCGGCGTGCCGGAGTTCGACGAGCACATCCGGCTGCTCACCGCCACCGCCCGGGAGATCGCACCGCGGCTCGGATGGCATCCGGGTCAGGAGCCGTGAGCCACCGTGTCCGAATCACTGATCCCCCGGAGGGGAGCACCGCGGCCGTGACCGGCTTTCACCTCAACCTCTCACTCCTGACTCCCGGACACTTCCGGCAGGCGTGGCGACTGCCGCACGCCGATCCGTTTGCCTACTTGGACGTCGGCCATTTCAGGCGGCTCGCCGAAGCCGCCGAGGACGCCAAGATCGACGCTGTCTTCCTGGGGGACGGTCCCGCTCTCGGAGCCGGTATCGAGCACGCACCGGACGGCGGGCTGGATCCGCTGATCCTGCTGGCCCACCTGTCCGGGAGCACGGACCACCTCGGCTTCGTCATCACCAGTTCCACGACGTACAACTCGCCCTACAACCTGGCGCGCCGCTTCAACGCGCTGGACCATGTGAGCAAGGGACGCGCCGCGGTCAACATCGTGACCACCGGAACCGCCGCCGCGGCGGCGAACTTCGGCCTGGACGACCACCCGGACAAACCGACGCGATACCGCCGGGCCCATGAATTCCTGGACGCCGTCACCCGGTTGTGGGACGCGTGGGAGCCGGGAGCCATCACCGGCGACAAGACCGACGGCAGCTACGCCGACCCGGACCTGATCCACCCCATCGACCACCACGGCGAGTTCTTCTCGGTCCGCGGCCCACTGCCGGTACCCGCCGGACCACAGGGACGACCCGTGATCGTCCAGGCCGGAGGCTCGGAAGGCGGGCTGCGGCTCGCGGGTGACTTCGCCGATGTCGTCTTCACCGTGGCGCAGACCCAACTGAAGGCGGTCGCCTTCCGCGATGACATCCGCCGGCGCGCCACGGCGGCCGGGCGTCACCCGGACGACGTCAAGGTCTCACTCGGCGTGGTCGTCCTCGTGTCCGAGACCGAGGACGAGGCCCGGCGCCGGGAGCGGGAACTGTACGGAACGCTTCCGCTGAAGCGGCTCGCCGCGACCGTCGTCACCGGTCTCGGTCTGCCCGTGGACAGATTCGGACCCGACGACATCATCACGATCGACGACCTCCCGGACGCTCCCGTGGCGGGGGCGTTCTCCGTCGGCTTCGACGAGTCGACGCGCGCCCTGATCGCCGAGCGCCCCCGCACCCCGCGCGAACTGGTGCACCGCTCGGCCGGTGGCGCGGGCCACCGGCTCCTGGTCGGCTCCGCCGCCCAGGTCGCCGACGACCTCGAGGACTGGTTCCGCGGCGGTACGGCCGACGGCTTCACCATCATGCCGGCCGACACCGCGGTCGACTTCGAGAACTTCACGCGCCTGGTGGTCCCGATCCTGCGGGCACGCGGTCTGTTCCGGGAGGAGTACACCGGCGGCACGCTCCGCGAACGACTCGGGCTCAGGCGGCCGCGGCACGCCGGCGTCGCCGAGCGGCCGGACCACCGCGCGCACCGGCTCACCGGATCCGGCTGACTCGCCCCGGCGTCCGGGACCGGCGCCGGGGTGCCCGCCCACCGTCAGAACAGCTTCCGCAGGATCAACTCCAGGGAGAACTCCACGTGTTCGCGTGCGGTCGTCGCCGCCCGTTCGGCGTCACGGGCGCATACCGCCGTGATGAGCTCGCCGTGCTGCCGGGAGGATCGGGCGAGCTCATCGGGGCTGTAGAGGGCCGCCAGCCGGGTGTTGAAGTGGAACAGGCGGTTGGCCTGGATCGCCGCCAGCAGCCGGGGGTTGCCCGAGGCCGCGTTGATCGCGTCGTGGAAGCTGTCGTTGTTGCCGGCGCGGTCGCCGAGTACCGCCGGGTCGTGGGCGGTCATCCTCGGCCGCCAGCCCTCGATCGCCTTGAGCTGTTCCGGTGTGGCCCGCCGGCCGGCCAGGCGGGCGGCGTGGCTTTCGAGTCCGCACCTGACCTCGTACAGCTGGACGATCTCGTCCTGGGTGTGCTCATGCACGATCCAGCGCCGCCGATGGGAGTCGATGAGCCCGTCCGCCTCCAGCCGTTGCATGCTCTCGCGCACCGGTGTACGCGAGACGCCGAGCCGGGCGGCGATCTCGTCCTCGACCAGCGCGGCGTTGGGTCGCAGCACACCGGCGGTGATCTCCCGGCGCAGTGTCCAGTACACCTCCTCCGAGCGCCGGGTACGCGGGCGGGGGCCCGGATCGGCGTTCCGCGCGGGGCTTTCGTCGGGAGCGCGCTCCGCGGGTTCCGACTGTGCTGGAGTCTGGGTCATCCGATCCTGTTCCTCATCGCCTGGGGACTGGTGTGCGACGGTTCTAGTAAACCGGTCGTTCACCGGTGCCCGCCCGGCCGGCGTCCCAGGCGGGCACGGGAGGCGTGTGGTCGATCAGGTGAGGGACCTCGATGTCGAGGTAGAGCGGACCGCCGTCCTCGTGGAACGAGCGCAGCCTCCGGGTCAGGTCGGGCAGGGACCGGACACGGTGGGCCCGCATGCCGCAGGCCCGCGCCACGCCGACCGCGTCGATGGTGCCGGGATCGACGCCGAAGTAGCGCCGTCCGGTGTACAGATGCTGGAGCATCTTGATCCAGCCGAGGCTGTGGTTGGTGAACTGCAGGTGCACGATGGGCAGTCGCAGCCGTACGGCCGTCTCCAGCTCGCCACAGGCCATGGCGAAACTGCCGTCGGCGGTGAAGGAGACCACCTCGCGGCCGGGATGGGCCATCGCCACCCCGACGGCGGCCGGGATGGCATAGCCCATCGGGCCGTGTCCGCGCGGGATCAGCACACTGCGCGCGGCACGGGTCTGCCGCCAGAACGCCGCCACGTTGGGGGTGGGGGTGCCGGGGTCGGCCACGACCAGAGTGCCGTCGCCGAGGACCGAGTTGACCGTGCGTACGACATCGGCGGGCAGCAACTGTCCGTCGGCCGCGGTGGCGGGCGCCCCGGTGAGGCAGTCGGCCGTGTCCGCGCGGGCGGCCCTCACCCGTGCGCGGCGCTCGGTACGGACGTCGGCGTCCACCGGTGTGATGTGCGCGAGGAGCCGGCCGAGCACGGTGGCGGCGTCGCCCACGAGCCGGATCGCGTCCGGGAAGTTGCGCCCGGCGCGGTCGGCGTCGATGTCGATCTGGATGACGGTGGCCCCGCCCCGGGGGTCCCGGCTGGGCCCGGTCCAGCTGTTGGTGTCGGTGGCGTTCGCCCGTGTGCCCACGAGCAGGACGGCGTCCGCGTCGCGTACGGCGGCGTTGGCACCGGGCCGCCCTCCGTTGTTGCCGACCACCCCGAGCGACCAGTCGGAGGTGTCGGGCAGGGCGCCCTTGCCGTGGATGGTCGTGGCCACGGCCGCGCCGAGCGCGTCGGCGAGCCTTTCCAGGACGTCCCAGGCGCCCGAGACATGCACGCCGGAGCCTACGAGGAGGGTGGGGCGCCCGGCGCGCGAGAGCACGTCCGCCGCCCGCGCCACGGCCCCCGGATCGGCGGTGGCGCGGACGGCGGGCAGCGCGGGCACGCCGGGGACCGCGGTGATGTCCTCGGCGGGTTCGTCGAGCACGTTCTCCGGGACGATCAGGGCCACCGGGGCCGGGCGCCCCGACACGGCGGTGCGCAGCGCCTCGTGCAGCAGCGACGGGATCTCCGCGGCGCTCTCGGCCACCCGGGTCCACTTGGTGACGGCGGAGAAGAGGGCGGTCTGGTCGATCTCGGTGAGCGCGCCGGTGCCGCGGCTTCGCGTGTGGATGTCGGAGGTCAGCAGGAGGACGGGTACGCCCGAGGCGTACGCGTCGCCGAGTCCGCCCACCACATAGGTGGTGCCACCGCCGCTGGAGACCTCGACGACGCCGACCCGGTTGCCACTCCGGGCATAGGCGTCGGCCATGGCTCCGGCGTGGCGCTCATCGCGGGCGAGGACGTGCCGGATGTCCTCGGCGCGGTGGTAGAGGGCGTCGTAGAACGCCACTCCGGTGTCGCCCGGAACGCCGAAGAGCGTGTCGACGCCACCGGCGACCAGCGCGTCCACCAGGACGTCGGCACCCCGGCGCGGCCGGGTGCCGCCGGTGCCGGGGACGTCGTCCACCGGCGCCGAGACGGCGGATGGGCCGGTCGATCCCAGATCAGTCACGTGCGTCTCCTGTTCGATGCGTCGGGGGCGCCGTCGGCGCCGGGCCGACGTGCTGCCAGGCGAGTGCCGCCAGCAGCCGGGCGGCGTCCGCGGTCACGGAGTCTTCGAACACCGCGGTGGGGGAGTGGTTTCCGGACGGGGGCCCGGGGGCGCCGGGCGGCGCCGCCCCGAGATAGCCGTAGGCCCCCGGAACACGGCGCAGGACACGCGAGAAGTCCTCCGAGCCGATCCGCGGCCGGGCGAGTTCCTCGAAGCGGTCGTCGCCGAACAGCTCCCGGGCCGTCCCGGCGAACAGGGCCGCGTGCTCCGGGGAGTTGACCGTGGCGGGCAAGACCGTCTCGAAGGTGACCTCGGCCCGTGCCCCATGGGCGGCGGCGATCCCCTGGACCAGCGCCGGAAGTTCGGCGGCCAGCCGCTCGGTGACCGGGTCGGAGAACGACCGCACCCCCGCACGGAAGACGGCGTGCTCGGGGATCACATTCGGCGCGGTCCCGGCGTGGAACTCGCCGACGGTCACCACCACCGGCTCGAACGCGTCGAAGCGGCGGGTCACATACGTCTGCAGCGCGGTGGCGGCCTCGGCGGCGACCGGTACCGGATCGAGCGCCTCATGCGGCCGCCCGCCGTGTCCGCCCCGCCCGGTGACCGTCGCCTCCAGCACGCCGTAGGAGGCCATGATCGGGCCGGGCCGGGTGTAGCAGCGGCCCGCGGGCAGATCGGCGACGACATGCAGCGCGTACGCCGCGTCCGGCGGCCGGGGCGTGGCATCGAGCAGCCCCTCGTCGAGCATCAGCCCCGCTCCGTCGTACCCCTCCTCCCCGGGCTGGAACATGAAGACCACGCTGCCCGAGATCTCCTCCCGGCGCGCCGCCAGCAGCCGCACCGCGCCGATGAGTCCCGCGGTGTGCAGATCGTGGCCGCAGGCGTGCATCGCCTCGCCCTCGGCGGCGAACGGCAGCCCGGTGCGCTCCCGCACCGGAAGCGCGTCCATGTCACCGCGCAGCAGTACCGTCGGCCCCGGTCCGGCGCCGTCCAGCACCGCGACCACCGAGCTGAGGTTCTCACCCGTCCGCACGCTCAGCCCCGTCCCGGCGAGCGCGTCCAGCACCACGGCCTGGGTACCGGGCAGGTGCAGCCCGACCTCGGGGGCGGTGTGCAGCGACCGGCGCAGCGCGACCAGGTCACCGGCGAGCGCGGCGGCCTCCTCCTCGAACAGGCCCCCCATCAGACACCCTCCGCCCGCAGCTTCGGCAGGACCTCCGCGACGACCTCCTCGAAGACGCCCGCTTTGTGCGGCCCCTGGAGCGGATACGGGAACATGAACTCGGTGATGCCGATCTCGGCGAACCGGCCGATGAAGTCGGTGAACCGTTCGGCCGACTCCCAGGGCGCGTCCTCGGTGAACCCGGCCATGAACGACTTCCGGATGCTCGCCGGGTCACGGCCGAACCGCTCCGCGTGCTCATCGAGGAGCCGCCCGCGGTCCCGGGTGAGCCGCAGACTCTCCGCCTCGCTCAGCTTCACACCCCGGCGCAGTTGGGAGAAGAGCGTGCCGTAGGTACTCCAGATGTCGGCGTCCCGCGCGGCGATCCGGATGGTCGACTCGACATGCGCGGCGATCAGCAGCGGCGGGTGGGGCGCCGCGACCGGCGCGGGGGCGCGCACGGCTCCCTCGACGCGGTAGTGGCTGCCGGAGAAGTCGAAGCGGTCCTGCCGCAGCAGCCCGCCGACGACCGCGCTGTACTCGTCGAAGCGCGCCGCCCGCTCGGCGGGCGGCCAGCTCTCCACGCCCGCCACGGCATGGTCCTTCGGATTGCCCCCGGCGCCGATGCCGGGGACGAAACGGCCGCCTGACATGTGGTCGAGCGTGACGGTCTGCTTGGCGAGCACCGCGGGGTTGCGCAGCGGGAAGGCGCTGACCAGCGTCCCCACGGTGATGCGCTCGGTCGCCGCGACCATGCCCGCGGCGAGCTGCCAGGCGTCGAAGCGGGGCTTGGAGGTGGCACCGCCGTCATCGATGGAACTCCACACATGGTCGCCGGCCCACAGGCTGTCGAAGCCCTGCTCCTCGAAGGCGCGCCACCGTGCCGTCAGCTCCGGCCAGGGTGCGGCCTCGTAGGTCATCAGCCCGAATCGCAAGTGTGTCGTCGTCATGGTCGTGTCTCAGCCCTGTTCCTCGATGACGTCCCTGATCAGCTCCGCGGTGACGGGACCGGCCCCGGCCCGCGCCTGTGCCGCGAGATAGGCGGCGCGGTAGGACCCGGCGCGCCG
The DNA here is from genome assembly GCF_024505145.1 of Streptomyces rugosispiralis. Lineage (GTDB taxonomy): Bacteria > Actinomycetota > Actinomycetes > Streptomycetales > Streptomycetaceae > Streptomyces > Streptomyces rugosispiralis. Next base: position 229,195 of record NZ_JANIAA010000002.1, read on the forward strand.
CGCCCGGGGCAGCCGCTCGACGGCCGCGATCAGCTGTTCCTGTACGGCTTGCGGCCACCGCTCGTCGTACGCCCGGCGCGCCGCCCCCAGGTCGAACGGTCCCGCGGGCTCGGGCGGCGAGGCCCGGCCGCGTTCGGTGGCCGCCGCGTCGACGGCGCCGTCCCGCAGGACCACCCCGTAGGCGCGCGACGCCTGCTCCGGGCCGATCAGTCCGCGGGCCGCGTCGGCGGCCACCTCGTCCGGCGCGCGGTCGGCGGGGTCGCCGAGACCGCCGCCACCGGCGGTCTCGATGAGCAGCACATCACCGGCGGCCAGGGTGACGACGTTGATCCGTCCGAGCTCCCGCTCTCCGGGTGTCCCCGGGTTGAGCACGGCGCGCCCCGGAGCGCCGGGCCGTCCGCCGTTCACCCCCCACGGCTGGAAGAGCAGCCGCTCCATGCCCCGTACGGCGAGGGTGACCCCGTCGGCGAGGGCACGCAGCCGCAGCACGATGCCCGCTCCACCGGGTCTGCGCCCCGCGCCACCGGAGTCCGGGCGGTAGCGGTACTCCTCGACGAGCACCGGCGCGTCCCGCTCCAGCAGTTCGTTGGGGACGTTGCGCAGCCATCCGCCGGTGAAGCTCGTCCCGTTGAGCCCGTCCCGGTCGGGACGGCCCCCCGAACCGCCGGTCAGCGGCTGCCCGACGGAGACCTGGCGCTGCCCCGTCACGGGGTCGGCGTGGGCGACGGTCGCGATGGCCACGGCACCGGAGGAGGTGGCCAACGCGGACTCGGGAGCCGCCTGGGCGAGACAGCCCAGCACACAGTCCATGATCCGGAAGAAGACGGCGGCCCGCACTCCGCAGGTGGCCCCGGGCCCGGGGTTGACGATGGAACCGGGCGGCAGTTCGGCGGTGATACCGCGCACCAGCCCCGAGTTGTACGGGATCCCGGGGTCGAGCGAGCAGAAGTAGTTCACCAGGGCGAACACCAGCATGTAGTGACCGGGTTCGCCGCCGGTGGGCAGATTGATCGCCTCCGCCACCTGGGGGGAGGTACCGGCGAACGAGAGATGGGTGGAGCCCCCGGAGACCGTCAGCTCCAGGCTCAGCCGGGTGGGCGGCACCGTCGTCACGCCGTCCTCCTCCAGCCCCTCGACATAGTCGACGAAGCGGTACCGGCCGTCGCGCAGCCGGTCGACGAGCCGGGCCGCGCGGCCGGCCGCCTCGTCCAGCAGGTCCTCGATCGCGTCCCCGAGCGCCTCGGCGCCGTAACCGGTGACGATCTCGTCGATACGGCGCTGCGCGGTGGCGAGCCCGGTCAGCTGCGCCTCGATGTCGCCGCGGTTCTGCTCCGGCACCCGGGTGTTGGACAGGATGGTGCGCAGCAGCGCCTCATTGGTCCGGCCCGCCGCACGGAGCTTGGCGGGCGGGATCAGCAGCCCCTCCTGGCAGCGGTCGGTGTGCGCCCAGGAGATGGAGCCGGGCACATCGCCGCCGATGTCGGAGGAGTGGACGAAGCTGAAGGCGAACGCGATGATCCGTCCGCCCGCGTAGATCGGCGCCCACAGCCAGATGTCGGGCAGATGGGTGACCAGACCACCTGTGGCGTCGGGGTCGTTGCTGATGCCGACATCGCCGGGGCGGTAGGGACCGAGCGACTCGATGGCACGGCGCGCGGGAATCCCGATCATCAGATTGCCGGAGATGGCCCGGGGCGCGGCGAAGACCTCACCCCCGGGGGTCACCAGGCAGGTGCCGAAGTCGGCGGTCTGCTTGACGAACACACTGAAACTGGTCCGCCGGATGGTCTCGGCCATCTCCTCGACCACGGCGGTCAGCCGGTGGGAGAGGATCTCCCGTGTCACGGGGGAGCCGCGCATCACGATTCCCTCCTGTCCTCGGTGTCGTTGCCCTGACCGGTGGCCGGATCGCCGTCCGGGGCCAGGTCGATCAGCAGATTTCCCAGGGCGTCCGCACGGGCCGCCGCTCCCGTCGGTACGAAGACGGTGGTGTCGGGGGCCGAGACGACCAGCGGGCCGTGGACCGTCGTGCCCACCGGCAGCTCGTCCCGGCGCAGCCGCACCGCACGGCGACGCTCACCGGATTCGTGGACGGTGTGCTCGCGCGGCGCCCCCGCCGCGCCCGCCGCCACCGCCGGAAGCCGTGGATCGCCGGGGGCGGTCAGGGTCACCCGCAGGTTGCGGACGTCCAGTTCGCCGCCCGAGGCGTCCACGCCGTAGGCGGCCCGGTAGGCATCGGCGAAGAGCGAGCGCAAGGCCTCGACCGTCGGCGGTCGGCCGTCCGGCAGGACCACCGGGAGCGTGAAGGACTGGCCGACCAGCTGGACATCGGCCCAGCGGCGCAGCTCGGGCCGCTGGTACGGCGCCGTGTGCTGTCGCGCGTACCAGGCGTGCGCCTGTTCGGCGAGGTCCTTCCAGACCCGTTCCAGACGGGCGTCGTCCAGCGTCGCCGTCGTCTCGCCGATGGACGCGACCACGTCCTGGCGCAAGCCCGTGGCGAGGGCGCCGAAGGCGCAGAGCGTGCCCGGCGACCAGGGGACGAGCACTCGCCGGATGTTCAGCGAGCGGGCGAGCAGGGCGGCGTGTACCGGCCCGGCGCCGCCGTAGGCGACGAGATGGGAGCCCGTCGCGTCCAGGCCGCGGCGGGCGAGCAGCGGGACGAGCTGGGCGTGCATCATGGCGGTCGCCACGTCGATCGTGGCGGCCGCGGCCTGTTCCACCGTCAGGCCGAGCCGCCGGGCCAGGGGGCGCAGGCTCGCGTACGCGGCCTGTGGGTCGATGGTCACGGCACCGCCAGCGAAGTCCTCCGGATCGATGAAACCGCAGACCACATACGCGTCGGTGAGCGTGGGATCCGTACCACCACGCCCGTACGCGGCGGGTCCGGGGACGGCGCCCGCGCTGCGCGGGCCGACCTTGAGCACCCCCGAGGAGTCGACCCGGGCCAGCGAGCCGCCGCCCGCGCCGATGGAGGAGATCTCCACCGTGGGGATGATCAGCGGGAAGTCACCGAGCACGCTGTCGGTCGAGTACGGGATGTCGTCCTCGACGAGCGCGACATCGACGCTGGTGCCGCCCATGTCCATCGTGATGAGCCGGTCGACCCCCGCGGCGCCCGCCAGCCGGATCGCCCCGGCGACGCCCGCGGCGGGACCGGAGAGCAGCGTCTCGACGGCGGCCCGCAGGATCTCGGCGGACCCGGTGTCCAGCGACATCACACCGCCATTGGACTTGGCGATGTACAGCGGGCAGCGCAGCCCCAGCGCCCGCAGCCGGTCGAAAAGTTCACCGAGATAGTCGCCGAGCAGTCCGGCCACATGGGCGGCCAGCACGGCGACGGTCGTGCGCTCGTACTCCTTCTCCTCCGGCCACAGTTCGGCCGCGCCCACGATGACCAGCCCGGGGTGCGCGGCGCGGAGCAGCTCCACGGCACGCCGCTCGTGCTCGGGATGGGCATGGGCGTGCAGAAAGGACACCGCGAGCGCCTGGACACCGTCCGCCACCAGCGCCCCGGCGGCGGCCAGCAGCCCGGCCTCGTCCAGCGGACGCTCCACACCGCCGTCCGCGCGGAGCCGCTCGTCCACCTCCCGGACGTCCGCGCGGTCGACGAGCGGACGGCGCGGGGCGGCGAAGAAGTCGATGGGGTCGCGCAGCCGCAGCCGGCCGATCTCCAGCAGATCGGGGAAGCCCGAGGTCACCAGCAGCCCGGTGCGGGCTCCGGCACGCTGCAACACGGTGTTGAGGGCGAACGTCTGGCCGTGGGCGAAGTGCTCCACCTCGCCCGCGTCCACCCCGTGCCGAGCCAGTGCGCCGGCGACGCCCTCCGCCACGGCCGAGGCGGGCCTGGCCGCGTCGGAGGGCACCTTGGCGGTGTGCACGGTGCCGTCCTCCGCGTGGGTGAGGACGATGTCGGTGAACGTTCCGCCGACGTCGACGCCGAGCCGGTAGCGGGCCCGGAGCGCATGAGGCGCGGTCACGGTGTGGGTTCTCCTTCCGCGGACCCCTCGGGTCCGGTGGTCCGTGCCCCGGCCGTCGCGCCCACGCCGCCCAGGGCCCCGCCGGTCCGGCGCGCGGCCACGGCGGCGGCCGCCGCGAGCAGCAGCGAACCGGCGATGAGGATGCTGGACATCGCCGTGACCGTGGGGTCCTGCTGCTGTTCCAGGCGCAGGAACATGGCGACGGGCAGGGTGGTGGTATCGGCCGGCATCAAGAAGACCGAGGTGTCGACCTCGTCGAACGAGGTGATGAACGCGAAGATCCCGGCGGCGAGCAGTGCCCATCGGATCTGCGGCAGCGTCACGTGCCAGAAGGCACGGCCCGCGGAGGACCCCAGGTCGCGCGCCGCCTCCTCCAGCGCGGGATCGAGTCCGGCCAGCGCCGCGCCGACGACCGCCACGACGAACGGCATCAGCAGCAGACAGTGCGCGAAGGCGATCCCGCCGACCGTCCCGTACGCGGCCGGGAACAGCGACGCGTACAGCACGAACAGGCAGAACCCCGCGACCACACGAGGCAGGCTCAGCGGCATCACGAAGACCGAGCGCAGCAGCTCCCGCCCGGGGAAGCGGTGCCGGGCGATGGCGTAGGCGGCCATGGTGCCGAACACCAGGGAGATGACCGTCGCCACGCCCGCGACCTCCAGCGAATAGAGCAGCCCGACCCGGAACGGCTCATGGTCCAGCGCCCGCTGGAACCACCGGAGGGTGAAGCCGCTCGGCCATCCGCCGCCGGTCTCGTCCACGCTGAAGGACGACACCACGACCACGGCCAGCGGAAGCAGGACGAAGACGGCCACGAGGGCGAGGAACAGGACGCGCAGCGCGGCGGCGGCACGCCGTCCGGCGGGGGTCACCGCGAATCGCCCCCTTCCGGGCTCCGGTGGCGTACGTCCGCGTACCGGCTGAGCCGGTTGAACAGGGCCAGCACGGCCAGCGCGATGGCCAGCAGCAGCAGTGCCTGGGCGGCTGCCAGCGGCCAGCGCAGCTGCTGGATGTTCTGGTACACCGACTGCGCGAGGACGGTGACGCGGCCGCCGCCCAGCAGGGACGGGGTGGCGAAGGCGCTGACCGTCAGCGCGAAGACCAGCTGGGCGGAGGCGACGATCCCGGAGGCGGTCAGCGGCAGCAGCACCGTGCGCAGCCGGCGGAGCGGGGGCGCGCCGAGGTCGGCCGCGGCCTCCAGCACCCCCGGCGGCAGATTGCGCAGCGAGGCCAGCAGCGGGAACACCGCGAACGGCAGCTCCACATGGACCAGGGCGAGGATGACACCCGGTTCGTGGTAGAGCCAGCCGCGCAGCACACCGCCGAGCAACCCGCCGTGGCCGAGCAGCAGCATCCAGCCGTAGGAGCGGACGACGACGCTGACCAGGATCGGCGAGAAGATGACGAACATCAGCAGCCCCGCCACCCACCAGCGGCGAACCCGCAGCAGACACCAGGCGATCGGGTAGGCGAGGACCACGGTGAGCAGGGTGACGAGGGCTCCGACGCGCAGTGTCGTCCACAGCACCGCGAGGTTGTAGGGGTTGCTGAGCGCCTCGGCCCAGGTGCCGGTGTCGAAGGGGGCGATGAGGCGGCTGGTCTGCTCGGTGCGGAAGCTGTACGACACCAGCAGCAGGACGATCGAGAGGAAGATCAGCACCAGATAGGCGGCCCCGGGCGCGACCAGTGCGTAGGCGACCCGCCGCTCGCGTGTCCTGCCTCGCCCCTCCTTGGTGAGGGCGGGGGCGGGCGTCTCCCGGGTCATCCGGCCGCCCCCTCGGACCTGACGGCCCGGCCGTCGGCCGGCACCACGGTGAGATGGGCGGGGTCCACCGCCACGCCCACGGCCGCGCCGACCGTCACGGTGGATGAGTGGGCGTCGGTGTCGGCCAGGACCTCCCGGCCCGTCGAGGTCTCCAGGACGATACGGATCCGCGCCCCGAGGAAGCCGACCGAGCGGACGACCGCGCCGCCGATGGCGCCCTCGTCGGAGGGCTCGACGACCCGGATGAACTCCGGCCGCACCGCCACCAGCGGTGACCCGCCACCGGGTACGGGGAAGGTCAGGCCGTCCGCACGCGACCGGCCGGGGGAGCCGGGATCGGGCGCCGTGTCGAAGAGGTTGTTCTCGCCGATGAACCCGGCGACGAACCTGCTGACGGGGGCTCGGTACAGTTCCTCGGCCGTACCGATCTGTTCCACCCGCCCGTCGTTCATCACGGCGATCCGGTCCGAGACCTCCATCGCCTCGCTCTGGTTGTGGGTGACGCAGACGAACGTCGTGCCCGTCTGCCGCTGGAGCCTGCGCAGCTCGCGGCGCATGCGCAGCTGCAGACCGAGATCGAGCGCACTGAGCGGCTCGTCGAGCAGAAGGACATCGGGGCGGCCGACGAGCGCGCGGGCGATGGCGATCCGCTGGCGCTGGCCGCCGGAGAGCGTCGACGGGGCCCGCCCGGCGAACTCCGACATGCCGACCACATCGAGGATCTCCGCCACCCGCCGGGTGATCTCAGCGCGTCCCGTCCTGCGTGCCCGCAGCCCATAGGCCACGTTGTCGAACACGGTCATGTGCGGGAACAGCGCGCCCTGCTGGAAGACGAGATTGGTGGGGCGGCGGTGGGGTGGGGTGCCGGTGACGTCGGCGCCACCCAGCAGCACCCGTCCGCGGTCGGGCCGCTCCAGCCCGGCGATGATGCGCAGCGCGGTGCTCTTGCCGCACCCCGACGGTCCGAGGAGGGAGAAGAACTCGCCCGCACGGACGGTGAGTTCGATGTCGTTGAGCACGTCCTTCCGCCCGAAGGACTTCGACAGCGACCGGACGGCTATCGCACGATCGCTCACAGATGTGCCTTGACGTCGCTGTTCCACTGGTCCGTCGCCTGCTGGACGCTCTTGGCGAGCCGCCCCCAGTCCAGCTGGAGCGATTCCCGCACCGCCGTCAGCTGGAAGCCCGGCTTGCCGCGGAATCTGGCGGGCAGCTCGGCGCCCTCGATGAGCGGGATGGTGGCGGTGGCCGCGCTGTAACGGCTGACGGCGCCGGGCGCGAGGATCTCGTTCATCAGCTTCGCGCCCTCCTTCAGCTGCTCGGAGCTGGAGCCCTTGACCAGCTGGAACCCCTCGGGGAAGGCCATGACACCTTCCGAGGGCACCGCGAAGCCGATGGGGTCACCCGCGTCGATCCAGGGCTGGGCCACGCCCTGGAAGCCGGGGGCTATCACGACCTGCCCGCTGACCAGTTGCTTGCGCAGCTGGTCGATGGAGGCGACCAGCCCGGCGAACTGGCCTTTCTTCGCGGCGTCCGCGAAGACGTCGATTCCCTTGGACAGATCCGCCTCACCACCGCCCTTGAGCCTGTTGACGACGGGCACGGCGTTGACGGCGAAGGCGGGGGCGTCCCAGGTGGTCACCTTGCCGTGGTACTCGGGCTTGAACAGATCGAGCCAGGACTTCGGTGGACTCTTGACGACGTCGGTGTTGTAAAGGATGCCCATGGCGTCCATCACCGTGTACGCCCCCAAGCCGTCATCGCGGCGGAACTCCGGCAGCACCTTGGCCGCGTTGGGGACGAGCTTGGGGTCCACCGGGGCCCACAGGCCCTCGGCGGCTCCCTGGGCGAAGCTCTGGGCGTTGAAGAAGCCGAGGTTCAGCAGTGGCCGTTGCGCGTTGACCTGTACCGAGGAGACGAGTTTCGGGAAGGTCTCGGCGTTGGTGCCCTCGATGTACCGGACCGTGACGCCGTTCTTCTTCGCGAACGCGTCGCCGACCTCCTTCGGCACCTCCCCCTGGGCCCCGGCCCAGCGGAACATGGTCAGCCGGGTCCCGCCGCCGGACGAGCCCCCGGGCGCGCCACAGGCGCTGAGGAGTCCTCCGCCCAGGAGGGCCAGTCCGGCCGCTCCGGTGGACCGCAGAACGTCACGGCGACTCACATGGTGCGTCATAGGGCTTCTTCCTCAGTCAGGTGTGATGCGTCCGGGCGTTTCCTCCCGTGAAGTGCTCCCGATACTCCTTCGCATGCGAAGTCGGATGCAAGGAATCGGAGATTTGTTCATGCGTCTGCAACAGAACAAGCCATATGGCGGTGACAGCCGGGTCCTCGGGGCGATCGCCGGTTACGGGTGTCCTTTGCGCGGGCCGCTCGCGCGCCAAGCGGGCGGTGGCCGTCGGCCGTTACGCGGTGGCCCCGGTCGCCTCGCCGATGGCCGCCATCACCTCCGCGCGCCGGGGCTGCCCGGACGCCCTGCCGACGACCCGGCCGGCCCGGTCGAGCACCAGCACCGTCGGCGTCCGCAGGATTCCCAGCCGCCTGACCAGCTCGAGCCGGTCCTCCGCGGCGATCTCCACATGCGCCGTACCCGGCGTCGTCCCGGCGATCTCCGTCAGCAACCGCCGTGTCGCCCGGCACGGTTGGCAGAAGGCGGTGGAGAACTGGACCAGCGTGGCCCGGTCCCCCAACTCGGCCCCGAGCTCCACCGCCGACAGCCGCACCGCGCCATCCCGCGGCCGCGCCCGGAGTCTCCCGTCGCGCGTCGCGCGCACGACTCCGAAGGCGCTCGCCAGAAGGAGCGCCGCGGCACACACCACCAGCCCGGTCATGCCACCAGTCTGCATCCGCCCGGCTCCTTCCCGGGCAACCGGCCATCGTCCCGCCGACACCGTTCCACTAGCATGACCGCCATGGACTCCCCCGGTTCGCCGCGGCTGACCAGCCGCCGTGTGGTCGACCTGTGCCGGGCCACGGCCTCCCGCTGTCGCTGACACCCGCACCGGTCATCGCCGTCCTCCCGCCTCCCGGAGTCCTCCCCATGCAGATCGACCCGCGCGGCCCGCGGTTCGCCGCCGCGCTCACCACACTTGTCCTGTCCGCGGCACTGATCACCGGCAGCGGTGCCCTGCTCGCCGCGCAGACCGTGGTCTTCGCGCTCGGCGCGTTCGCCGGCCCGCGGTACTCCCCGTACGGCCGGCTGTACCAAGTGGCCGTTCGGCCCAGGCTCTCTCCGCCCGGTGAGCTGGAGGACGCCAGGCCGCCCCGCTTCGCCCAGGCCGTCGGCCTCGGCTTCGGCCTGGTCGGCACCGTCGGCCACCTCGCCGCCGTCGACTGGCTGGGCCTGGCCGCGGCCGCGCTCGCCCTCGCCGCGGCCTTCCTCAACGCGGCTTTCGGCTACTGCCTCGGCTGCGAGCTGTACCTGCTCGTCCGCCGCGTCCGAAGCGCCTGACCACGTGTGCTCAGGTCGCCCGGCCCGCCGGTCCCGCGGCACGGGCAGGGCTCAGGGCGTCGTGGGTGATGGTGCCGGACACCCGGCCGTCGACGAGGACCCAGGCGGTGCCGGTGTCCGGGTCGAGCCGGGCGGTGGCCTCGTCGACGGGTTCGCCGATGCCCACGGCCGGGGGCGAGGGGAGGAGATGTCGGCGGAGCGGAGCGGCGGACGCTGAGGGATCCCCGGCCACCAGGGCGCGGAGCGCCTGCGGCCGCACGGCGCCGATGACCTCGGACACATCGGTCGTCGCGTTGCCGCCGGAGCGGGGGAGACGCACCGGGACGAGCGCTCCGGCGGCGTGCAGCGCGTCGGCGACCGTGGCCGTGGACGGAAGGGCGGTGAGGGGGGCCGGGCGGTCGCCCAGGACGTCGGCGACCGTCGGCGTGTCCGCGAGGTCCTCCAGGAAGCCGAAGCGCCGCAGCCAGCCGTCGTCGAAGTACTTCGACAGATATCCCCGGCCCGAGTCCGGGAGCAGGACCACCACCAGGTCGTCCGGGGTGAGGGCGGCGGCCACCCGCAGCGCCGCGGCCACCGCCGTGCCCGCCGAGCCGCCCGCGAGGATGCCCTCCTCGCGGGCCAGCCTGCGCACGGTCATGATCGACTCACGGTCTCCGATCCGCTCGAACCGGTCCACCACGGACGGATCGTACGACTCCGGGTACTCGTCCTCCGCGGTCCGCGGGTGGAGGTAGTGGCCGATGCTCTCCACGTAGTACGGACTTCCGTCGCCGCCCGAGTACGTGGATGTCAGCGGATCGGCGCCGATCACCCGGACCAGGCCGCCGCTGGCCTCCTTGAGGAAACCGCCGGTCCCGGTGACCGTCCCGCCCGTGCCGACGCCGACGACGAAGTGGGTGACCCGGCCGCCGGTCTCGGCCCAGATCTCCGGGCCGGTCGTGGTCCGGTGGGCCTCCGGATTGGCCGGGTTGTCGTACTGGTTGGCGTACCAGGCGCCAGGTGTCCGCGCCGCCAGGCGCGTGGCGACGTTGCGAACGTGTTCCGGATGCTCACGCGGGAGCGCCCCCGTGGTGACGACGACCTCGGCGCCGTACGCCTCGAGCGTCTTGATCTTCTCGGGGCTCGTACGGTCCGGGACGACGACGATCGACCCGTAGCCCCGCTGAGCGGCGATCATGGCCAGCGCCATTCCGGTGTTGCCGGAGGTCCCCTCGACGATGACGCCGCCGGGCGCCAGTGCCCCGGACTTCTCCGCCGCCAGGACCATGCCCAGCGCCGCCCGGTCCTTGACGCTGCCGGCGGGGTTGAAGAACTCCACCTTGGCGTAGACGGGGGCGGGCACCCCGGACGCGATCCTCGTGAGTCTGACCAGTGGGGTGTCGCCGACAGCGTCGAGCAGGGATTCGTGAAGAGTCATGGCTCCGCCTGATGGGGGCCCGGTGCGGGCCGTGGGTATCGGTCGGTGGACAGTCTGGTCCGTTTCGTCACCTCCCGCGGCGGCAGCGGCGTGGCGACACCCGTCCGTGGCGACACGCGTCCGTGGCGAGTCACGTCCGTGGCGAGTCACGTTCGTGGCGACACCCGTCCGTGGCGAGTCACGTCCGTGGCGACACGGCCGACCGGTGGGGAAAGCGTCGCACCGCCGGACAGCGGAGTGCCGCCCGCCGGGTGGGGCCCGGCGGGCGGCGGGTGTGATCAGCGGAGGTCCGGTGCGCCGATCAGGGCGTCACTGCACGATCTTGAGCAACTTGTTGGGCGAGCCCGAACCGATACCGGAGAGCGCCCCCGACGTGGCCCCGTCCACCAGCGCGCTCCCCACCTGGGACGGGGACGCGGTGGTGTGGCCCGAGAGATAGATCGCCGCGGCGCCCGAGACATGCGGGGCGGCGAAGGACGTCCCGGAGCCCGTGTAGGTGGCGGTGTCGGAGGTGTTCCAGCCGGCCGTGATGTTCGAGCCCGGGGCGAAGAGGTCCACGGTCGAACCGTAGTTGGAGTAGCTCGCCCGCGCGTCGGTGTTGGTGGTGGCGCCGACGGTGAGGGCGGTCGGCACCCGGGCGGGGGAGTAGTTGGCGGCGTTGGCGTTGGAATTGCCGGCCGCGATGGAGTAGGTCACCCCGGACGCGATCGACTTGGTCACCGCGTTGTCGAGGGAGGTACTGGCGCCGCCGCCCAGCGACACGTTGGCGACGGACGGACCGGAGTGGTTGGCGGTGATCCAGTCCACGCCCGCGATGACACCGGCCGTGGTGCCGGACCCGTCGTTGCCGAGCACCCGGACGGCCACGATCTTCGCCTTCTTGGCCACGCCATAGGTGCTGCCGGCGACGGTGGTGGCGACGTGCGTGCCGTGCCCGTAGCCGTCCTGTGCCGTGGTGTCGTTGTCCACGAAGTCGTAGCCGTACGACGCCCGGCCGCTGATCTGCGCGTGGGTGATCCGCACACCGGTGTCGAGGACGTAGACGGTCACCCCGCTGCCGGCGCTGTCGGGGTAGGTGTAGGTGCCGTTCAGGGGCAGGCTGGACTGGTCGACCCGGTCCAGGCCCCAGGGCGCGTCGGTCTGGGTCGCGTCGGCGTGGACCTTCTGGTCCTGCTCGACGGAGGCGACCGCCGGATCGGCGGCGAGTCTCCTGGCCTCGCTGGGCTCGAGCTTCGCCGCGTAGCCGTTCAGCGCGGTGGTGAAGGTCCGCTTCACCTCGCCGCCGTATCCGGATATGAGGTCCTTGCCCCGGGCGGAGGTGGCCTTGAAGTCGGCCGTCTTCTTCAGGGTGACGATGTAGCTGCCCGGAACCGCTTCCGCGGCTCCGGCGTGCAGGACCGTGCCTTCGGCCGGGGCGGCGTGGGCGGGGAGCACCGTGGCTGCTCCGATGGCCGCCGCGGCGGCGATTCCCGCGGCGATCCGCCGCTTGGTGGTACGCATCACTGCCATCGCGAGGGAGTCCTCCTCGTTCGGTGGCGCGCCGTGGTGCGTGCGCGCTCTGCGGTTGTGGGCCTTGCGCGGTTCGCGGGGAGCGCATGGTCGCGCTCCCGGCTCGTCGAGGATTCGCCGGGCCGTCTGTGGGCGGCAAGGGATGACATCAACACGACACGTACACGTAGCGGTGTGTCATGTGTTGTCGCGTGCGGTCAAATTCCCGCAATCACCCGTACACACCGCCGCGCGCCCGGCGGCGCCGGGAGGGGCGGCCACCGCACGTCCCCGGTGGCCGCCCATGGCCGCTGAGGCACGCCCCTCGGGCGTGTCCGCCGGTGGTGTCAAGACCCCGTGCGCGGTCCCATCGGTAACCGCTATGCGGCCATGGGCCTTTCTGATGTGCCCTTCTTCCCGGGCCGCGCCGGATCTAGCGTCTCAGCTGGACACGGTCCATACCGGATCCGTTCACACGAGTGCCGGACGTGGTTCGGACGCTGTCCCGTCCCCGGCGGGAAAGGAGCCTCACTGTGCCTGTCGTCGATCTGGTCGCCGATCTCGGAGAGAGTTTCGGGTCCTACACCATGGGCAACGACGCCGAACTGCTGAAACTGCTGACCTCCGCGAACGTGGCATGCGGTTTCCACGCGGGGGATCCGCGGGTGATGGACGCGACCGTACGCGCCTGTGTCGAGCGCGGCGTCGGCGTCGGAGCCCATCCGAGCTTCCCCGACCTGGTGGGTTTCGGGCGCCGGGCGATGGACCTGAGCCCGAACGAGGTGCGCACGGACGTCCTCTACCAGCTCGGTGCGCTGTCCGCGTTCACCCGTGCGCACGGCACCCGCGTCAACCACCTCGCACCGCACGGGCGCCTCGGCAACCTCGTGGTGACCCGGCGGGACTACGCCGAGGCCGTCGCCGACGCGGTCCAGGCGTTCGACCCGTCCCTGGTGATCCTGATGCAGGAGGGCGAGATGGCGGCCGTGGCGCGCGAACGCGGTCTGCGGATGGCCATGGTGGGCATCGCCGACCGGGCCTACGAGGACGATGGCACGCTGGTGTCGCGGTCGGAGCCCGGAGCCGTGCTCCACGACCCGGACGAGGTCACCCGCCGCACCGTCCGGATGGTGACCGAGGGGCTGATCACCAGCCGGAACGGGGTGGACCTGCCGGTCCGGACCGACTGCGTACAGTTGCACGGCGACGGCCCCGCGGCACTGGAGCTCGCCTCGCGCATCCGTGCCGAACTGCGGGCCGCCGGAGTCCGGCCGGCGCCGCTGGACGAGGTGCTGGGTGTCCGGGCGGCGTGACGGACACCGGGATGGCAACCAAGATCGAGGTATCGCCCTGCGGCGACGCCGCGCTGCGTGTCACCGTGGTCGGCACCGGCACCGACGACGTGTGGAGGGCGGTGCACCGGCTCGCGGGATGGCTGAACCGCGGCGCGGTTCATCCCACGGTGTCCGCCGTCCCGACGTACGACGCGGTGCTCGTGGAGTTCGACCCGTACCACGCGACGGCTGAGGCGATCACGTCGCACATCGACTTCTGGGACGCCATGCCGGGGGAGGACGAGCCGGTCCGCTCCGGTGTCATCGACGTACCCGTGCTGTTCGGCGGCGACGCCGGCCCCGACCTCGGATGGGTGGCCGATGTGATCGGTGAGCCGGTGGCGAGGGTCGTCGAACTCGTCTGCGCGAAGGAGCATCTCATCCGCTGTCTGGGCGGTCCCGCCGCGTCGGCCATGACGGACGGACCGGATTTCCCGGTGCCCGTTCCCCGGCTGGCCACTCCCCGGCTGCGGGTGCCACCGGGTGCGATCTCCGTCGCGGGCCGCCAGCTGGTCATCGGTCCCGTCGCCGCGCCCAGCGGCTGGCGGCAGATCGGCCGTACCCCGCTGGACATTTTGCGGACCGACGCCGAGGCCGTCGTGCCGTACCGGCCCGGCGACAGGGTGCGGTTCCGCCCCGTCGGCCAGGTCGCCTACGACGGCCTTCTCGGCACCCCGATGCGTTACCGGCACGATGACTGACCGGCCCGAGCTGTACGTCGAGTCCGCGACGGCGGCTGTGGTCACCGATCTCGGCCGCACCCGCGGCCCGTCGCGCGGCCTCGCGGTCAACGGCGCCCTCGACCAGTTCGCGGCGCGTGCGGCGAACGCCCTGGTCGGCAACGCGCCCACGGACCCGCTCATCGAGACCACCGGTTTCGGCCTCACCCTCCGCCCCAGCCATGACGTCCTGATGGCCGTCACCGGAGCGCCGTCCGAACCCGCTGTCGACGGCCGGCCGTATCCGGCGTGGACCCCGCTGTCGGTGCGGGCGGGGGAGACGGTGCGGGTCGGCATCTCCGACGCGGGTCTGCGCGCCTACGTCGCCGTGCACGGGTCGTTCGACGTGCCCCGGCTGATGGGGAGTTGTGCGCCTGACTCGATGATCGAGTTCGGCACCCCCGTCACCTCCGGCGCGCCCCTGTCCCTGTTCCGCTCCCATCCACCACTGGTGAACCGGCGCTTCGGGGCCACCGTCTTCGACTTCGGGATCCCCCGGGACATCGGCCGGGTGCCCGGGGTGCTGGACGTCATCGACGGGCCCGACGCCGCGGAGTTCGGCTCCGGGCTCCAGCGGCTGTTCGACTCCCGGTACACGGTCACTCCGCGCATCAACCACGTCGGTCTTCGCGTGGCCGGTTACGTGCCGCGGCGATCGGCCCCCGGGGAGGTGCTGTCGCGCGGGGTGCCGGTCGGGGCCATCGAGGCCCCGACCGGCGACGAACTGCTCGTCCTGATGCGCGGCCGCGGGATCACCGCGGGATACCCGGTGCTCGCGGTGCTCACCTCGCGGGCCCAGGATGTCGCGGCGCAGCTCAGGCCCGGCCAGGAGATCCGCTTCCGGCGGACGACCGCGGCCGCCGCCACCGCCGCCTACCTGGAGCGACGGCGGCTCCTGGACCGGATCGCGCTCCGCGCGCGAACCGCCTTCGCGGCACTTTCCTGACACTTCACATCCGCTTCCCACGCACCTTCTTACCGCACCGCCGGAGGAGAACGAGGATGACTTTGTTCGAAACGCTACAGACGCCCGTGCTGGCCGAGCGGATGTCACGGGTCAAGGAATCACCGAGTTCCCGGGTCGCGGACCGGGTGCGCGCCTTTCAGGAGGCGGGTCGCGAGGTTCTTCCGCTCACCATCGGCGAGCCCGATTTCGATACGCCGGACCATGTGAAGGAGGCGGCGATCGCGGCCATTCGCGCGGGTGAGACGAAATACACCTCGGCGAACGGCACACCCGCCCTGCGGCAGGCGATCACCGCCCGGCTGCTGCGGAAGACCGGGCAGTCCTACGGCACCGAGGAGATGTGCCTGGGCGGCGGCGCCAAGCAACTGATCTTCCTGGCGTTCGTGGCCACCCTCGACGAGGGCGACGAGGTGATCGTGCCGGCCCCGTACTGGGTGTCCTATCCGGACATGGTCACGGTGAACGGCGGGCGGCCCGTGATCGTCGGCACCACGGCGGCCGAGGGGTACAAGCTCACCCCCGGCAGGCTGCGCGAGGCCATCACCGACCGGACGAAATGGGTCGTACTGAACACGCCGAACAACCCGACCGGCGCGGTCTACGGCGAGGAGGAGTTGCGCGGGCTCGCGGACGTCCTGCGCGCCCATCCGCATGTCTCGGTGCTGTGCGACGAGATCTACGACGAGATCAACTTCGGTGACCGGCCGGTGCCCAGCGCGGTGACCGTCGCACCCGACCTGCGAGAGCGCGTCTTCCTGGTCAACGGGGTGTCCAAGGCGTACGCCATGACGGGCTGGCGCATCGGCTACGGTGCCGGGGCGGCGTCCCTGTGCGGGGCGATCGGCACGCTCCAGTCACAGAGTTCGTCCTGCCCGTCGTCGGTGAGCCAGGCGGCCGCGGTCGCCGCGCTCGACGGCGGCCGGGAGTTCATCGACCGCACGGTGCGGGTCTACACCGAACGCCGGGACCTGCTCGTGGCCGGACTCGGCGAGATCGACGGGTTGCGCCCGACGGTCCCCCAGGGCGGCTTCTACGTATGGACCGACGCCTCCGCGCTCATGGGGGCAGTGACGCCGTCGGGGGTGACGCTCGCGTCCGACGCCGATCTCGCGGAACACTTCCTGGAGACCTCCGGGGTGGTGGTGATCACGGGCGACTCCTACGGCTTCCCCGGCCATTTCCGGGCCAGCTTCGCATTGTCCTCCGACACCATTCGAGAGGCCCTTGCCGGACTCGCTCATTCGGTATCCCTGCTGCGCCGCTGAAGAAATCGCACCGGCCCGCGTACCAATCGTGGCCCGGCAGCGATAAGTTTCCTTGATGGCGGAAGAGGAAACGGAGCTGGGTCCGGCACCCCTGTATATATTCCAGCAATGCCGAGGAAACAATGGCTGGCCACAGTCGGCAGGTGTCAGCCTTCCGGTGACGACGGCGTCACCCTTGAGAAAGGTAGTCCTCGTGAACAAGGTTTCCCAAGCCCCGCCGCCCGCGCAGAGGGTCTCCACGGACAACACGCCGAAAGCGACGAAAGCCTCGATCATCGGTGGCCTCGTCGGCGTCTTCATCGAACTCTACGACAACGCGGTCTACGGCTTCGTGGCCGGAACTCTCGCGGTCGTGTTCTTCCCCAGCGACGCCCCCACCACGAGTGTCCTGCTGACATTCCTCGCGTTCGCCATTCCCTTCTTCTTCCGCCCGCTGGGCGCCGCGGTGGCCGGGTCGTGGGGTGACCGGATAGGCCGCAAGCGGGTACTGCTGGTGCTCATCACCATGATGAGCCTGTCCACCGCTCTGGTCGGCTTTCTGCCGAGCTACGCCGTGGCGGGCGTCTGGGCACCGATCGCCCTGGTGCTGCTGCGTTTCATCCAGGGCTTCGCGATGGGCGGCGAACCCGGCAACGGCAACTCGTTCCTCGCCGAACACGCCGGGGAGGGGCGCCGGGGGCGAGTGGTCAGCTACGCCAACGCCGCCACGTTCATCGCGATGCTGCTCGGCACCCTGTTCGCGGCCCTGCTCACCGCGGTGCTCAGCTCCTCGTCCATGGAGACGTGGGGCTGGCGGCTGCCGTTCCTCCTCGCCCTGCCGCTCGGCGTGGTGGGCCTGATCATCCGGCGCATGGCCGACGAGTCGCCGGAGTTCGCCGAGGCCGAGGAGGAGGGCCGGGTGACCGGCAGTCCGCTCCGGGAAGCCCTCGCGTCCCCCGAGACCCGGCGCGCGATGGGGACGACGATCGTGCTGCCGCTGCTCAACAGCTCCGGCTACTTCATCCTGTTCATCTACATGCCGTCGTTCATGAAGGACGAGATGCACTTCTCGGCCCTGGAGGGCCTGCTCGTCACGGCCATCATGCTGGCCGTCGGCACGTTCGCCGTGCTCTACGCCGGGCGGCTGTCCGACCGGTTGGGCCGCAGAAGGTTGCTCAGCACCTCGGCGTTCACCATGGTCGTCATCGGCTTCCCGTGTTACTGGCTGCTGACGCGGGGGTCCTTCGCCACGGCGACGATCGGCGCGGTGCTCATGTCCCTGTGTTTCGCCGGCACCAACGGCGTGATGCAGGTGACGCTCGCCGAACTGTTCCCCACCCGCGTACGCACCGTGGCGTACGGCGTCGGCTACAACCTCGGCACCGCGATCTTCGGCGGCGCCGCCCCGCTGCTCGTCACGGCCCTCATCGCCGCGACCGGCAGCGCCTGGATCCCGGCCATCTACCTCGTCCTCACCTCCGCCGTCGCCGGGGTCGCCGCGCTGCGCATCCGCGAGACGGCCTTCGAACCACTCAAGCGCTGACCCTCACCCGCACATCCGAAAGGACGGTGGCCCCGTGACGACAACGGTCACGTGCCAGGCCGGAACCGGCTTGGACCGGCTCCGCGAACAGCTGGACAAGGCGGGCTTCGCGGCCCTGCTGCTGACCTCGCCCGGAGCGCGCCGGTATGCGCTGGGACGGACGCCCGGCCTCGCCGACGGGACCGCCGTCCTGCTCACCACCGAGGGCACGATGACGAGCGCGGCCGGTGATCTCCCCACCGCGATCACGGCCGTGCTGCGCGCGGGCGGCGTGGCGGACGGCGTGGTCGGCGCGGACGCCGATCTGCCGTGGGAGGTGTTCGGACAGGTCAGCGAGGCGGGAGTGCGGCTGCGACCCGCCGCCGACCTGGTCTTCACCGAACTGGCGAGCGGTGAGCCCGGTGAACTCCCCGCGGTCGCCGCGGCCGTCGACCTCGCCGCCGTCGGCTATACGGCGGTCATGGACCATCTGCGCGTCGGCATGGACGTACGGGAGCTGTCGGGCAACGTCGACCGCTCGATCCGCCGCGCCGGTGGCCTGCTGGGGTGGTACGACCCGTGCGGCCCGTACGGCACGTACAACCCATACGGCCCGACCGGCCGGGCGGCCGGCACGGACCTGGTGACCGTCCGCGGCCACGACCCCGGCACCGCCCGGCTGACGGCCGGGACACCGGTCCGTTTCGTCCTGCACCCGCTGCTGGACGGGGTCGCCGGATATGCCGCCGCGACCGCCGTACTCGGCGAGCCGGACGGCCCGTTGCGCGCCGCGGGCGCCGCGTGTGCCGCCGCGACGGCTTCGCTGCTGGCGGCGCTGCGGCCGGGCGCCCCGCTCCGCGACGGCTGCGAGGCGTTCGACCGCGAGGCGTTCGACCGCGAGGCGTTCGACCGCGAGGCGTTCGGCCGCGAGACGGGTGAGCACGCCGCGGCCTGCCGGATCGTCGCGCTGCGCGGCGGCGGGGCGTCGCTGCCACTGCCGCGTGACAGCGCGGTGACCGCCGAGCCCGGCATGGTGCTCGGCATACGGACGGAGGTCGCGGTGCCGGGCCGTGGCGCGGTCGAGCTGGCGGAGACCGTCGTGCTGACCGACTCGGGCGCGGAACCGCAGGCGCGCACGCCGCTGCGGCTCGTCGAACTCCACTGACCCGGCGACCGGCCACCACCGCATGAGGAGAACATTCATGGACACATCCCTGCCGTCGGGAGCGGGCCGGGTGCCCACGGCCGACGCGGGCGGCCGCACCATGCCGCTGCTCGGCTTCGGCACCCATCCGATGCGCGGCGACCAGGCCACCGAGGCGGTGCTGACCGCCTTGTCGGTCGGCTACCGGCTCGTCGACACCGCCACGCGCTACCGCAACGAGGCCGCTGTCGGAGCGGCCCTCGCGGCGACGAGCCTGCCCCGGTCCGAGCTGTTCGTGACCACCAAGATGCCGCCCGACCAGGTCGGCAGGGAACGGCTGACGCTGGAGGCGAGCCTGGCCGCGCTGGGCTGCGACTACGTCGATCTGTGGCTGATCCACTGGCCGCCCGGCGGCTTCCCGGGCGTCACCAGCTGGCGCGAGTTCATCCGCGCCCGCGACGAGGGCCTCGTGCGGGCCATCGGCGTCAGCAACTACTCGGTCGAACTCATCGACGCGCTGCACGAGGCGACGGGGGAGTACCCGGCCGTCAACCAGGTGCGGTGGGGACCGGGGAACCACGACGCGGACTTCGCCGGGGCGATGCGCCGACGCGGGGTGGTGCTCAGTGCGCACAGCCCGCTGCGCGGCACCGATCTGGACCATCCGGTACTCGCCGATGTCGCGCGGCGCCACGGCCGTTCGGCGCGTGATGTCGTCCTGGCGTGGAATCTGCACCACAAGGTGGCGGTGACCGTGAAATCCGCGCATCGCGACCGGATGGAGCGGAATCTGTCGGCCGCCGGCATCACGCTGACCCCGGAGGATATCGGCGAGATCAACGGCCTTTCGGGCGTCGCCGCGGCATAACGCCGGGGAATCATCGGAAATCGCGATGCCGCCATGCGGCTTTCCGCTCCGACCGCTCCGGGCGGCCTGGCGGAACTACGCTCCGACAGCGGTCATCGAATGCGGAGAGAGGCCATTGTGGTTTATCAGGTCGTGGTCACACGCGGTTATGCCGAGCCGGACGGGAGCACCGTTTTCGGCGATATCGGGCTCTCCCGGCTGACCGACGCCGGGCTTGCGTGGCGAGTGCTGGACGACGAGGTCGAGGAGCTGCGGGCGGACCAGCTCGAAGGGGCCGACGCGGTCCTCGTGCTGGGACCCGAGCGGGTCTCGGCCGCGTCGATACCGGAGTCGGGACGGCTGCGGCATGTGGCGCGGTTCGGCGCCGGCTTCGACGCCGTGGACACCGACGCCTGCGCCCGGCGCGGTGTGCTGGTGACCAACACCCCCGAGGCGGTGCGGCGACCGGTGGCCGACTCCGTGATCGCGTTGCTGTACGCGCTGTCGCACAACCTGGTCGTCAAGGACCGGCTGGTGCGCGAGGGGCGGTGGGCGGAGCGGCGGGAGTGGCGGGGGCCGGGGCTGGCCGGGGCGACGGTGGGCATCGTCGGGCTGGGCGGCATCGGTCTGGAGACCGCGCGCAGGGTGCGCGCACAGGGGCTGCGGGTGCTGGGGTACAACCGCGGCGACCGCCGCCGCGAGGCGACCGAGATCGGCATCGAACTCCGCGCACTGGACGAGGTGTTGGCGACGAGTGACTACGTGGTCGTCGCCGTCGCCGCGAACCCCCGCACACGGCACCTCATCGGGGAGCGCGAGCTGGCCCTCATGCGGCCGGCCGCGCGGCTGATCAACGTCTCGCGCGGTGTGGTGGTCGACGAGGAGGCGCTGGCCACGCGCCTGTCGGACGGACGGCTGGCGGGCGCCGGACTGGATGTGTTCACCGAGGAACCGCTGCGCACGGACAGCCCGCTGACCGCGCTGGAGAACGTCGTCCTCGCCCCGCACTCCCTGTGCTGGACGGATCAGTACACCGCCGCGGTCTCGGCGAGCGTGGTGGCGTCGCTGATCGCGGTGAGCCGTGGCGAGCGGCCCGTCGAGACGGTCAACGGGCCTTTCCCGGACGGAACTCGGCCGCACCGGAACGAAGTCGACGACGAGAAGGACAGGACATGACGGACGACCCTGGGCACCACGGTACGGCGGTCATCACCGGAGCGGCCTCGGAGCGCGGCATCGGCCGCTCGCTGGCGGCGCGGCTGGCCGCCGCGGGCTGGGCCCTCGCCCTGCTCGACGTCGATGCGGAGGTCGAGAAGGTGGCCGCCACGCTGGGCGCCGAACACGGCGTAGCGGCGGCCGGGGTGGTCGCGGACATCGCCGACCCCGCCTCCGTGGACGCCGCCGTCGCCACCTTCGAGGCGGAACTGCCGCCCATCACCGCCCTGGCCAATATCGCGGGCATCAGCTCACCGGTGTCCTTCCTCGACGTGGACCTGGCCACCTGGGAACGTGTCCTGCGGATCAACGCCACCGGCACCTTCGTGGTCAGCAAGCGCGTCGTGCCCGGCATGGTCGAGCGCGGCTACGGCCGGGTGGTGACCCTCGGGTCGACGGCGATGCAGAACGGCGGCGGCACGTACAGCAAGTCCACCTACGCCGCGTCCAAGGGCGCGATGGAGGCGTTCAGCCGCGCGCTCGCGCTGGAAGTGGCCTCGTACGGGGTGACGGTCAACGTGGTCGCACCGGCCACGATCGACACCGACATCATGGGCGGCCGCATCACCGACGACCGCAAGCCCGCGTTCCTGGCGCAGCTGCCGGTCGGACGGCTCGGCACCACACGTGATGTCGCCGCGCTGATCGAATTCCTCATCGGTGCGGAGGCCGGGTACATCACCGGCGCGACGTACAACATCAACGGAGGTCTTCGCATTGGATAGGTCTCCCGTGCCCCCGGTGCACACCGAGCGGCCGTCCCTGGTCACCCCGTCCCGTCTCCCCGTGCCCCACACGCCCGAGGACTGGCCGATCGCCGCGGCCATGCTGCAGTTCCCACCGCACGCGGCGGACGGCACCCCGGTGTCGAAGCTGGATCCCGAGGAGTGGCGCCGCCTCCTCCAGCCCGTCGTCGACGAGGGGTTCACCCACCTGGAACTGTCCACCGCCTGGCTGCCCCTGGGCGACCTCGACCGCGCCCGGCTGACGGCGCTGGGCGACGTCCTGGCCGACGCCGGACTCGCGGTGCCGGGCGTCGGCGTGGTCCGGCAGAGCGTCCTGCACCCGGAGCGCGGGCAGCACAACCTCGCCTTCTCACACCGGACCATCGACGCGGCCGCCGCCCTGGGCGCGGACATCGTGTGCCTCGGGCTCCACGACACCCTGACCCCCGAACAGCAGCGGGCCCTGTGGTTCTGGACCGTGCCACCGGACGAGGCGCCCGCGGACCCCGAAGTGCGCGGACTCGCCGTCCGCCGGTTCCGGGAGCTGGGCGACCACGCCGCCGACCTCGGCGTGGAACTCTCCCTGGAACTGTACGAGAACACCTACCTGGGCAGCGCCGACGAGGCGATCCGGTTCCTGGACGACATCGGCCACGACGCGGTCGGGCTCAACCCCGACCTCGGCAACCTCATCCGGCAGCAACGACCCATCGACACTTGGGAGTACCTGGTCTCGGTGACCCTGCCGCGCGCCAACTACTGGCACATCAAGAACTACGCGCGCCTGGAGGACCCCGCCGCCGGCACCGTCCTCACCCACCCCACGTCCCTCGAACTCGGCATCGTGAACTACCGCGCCGCCGTCCGCTACGCGATCGCCCACGGATTCACCGGCGCGTTCGTCGTCGAGCACTACGGCGGCGACGGCCTGAGCGTGGGCGCCGCCAACGCCGCGTACCTCCGCCGCATCCTCCCCCGCACCGGCTGACCCCACGACAGGAGAACCGTGACACTTCCGCCTCCGCCCGCCGCCGAATTCCCACCGGAACGCACCGCCATCGTCACCGGAGCCGCCTCGCCACGCGGGATCGGCCGGGCGACCGCCTCCTGGCTCGCGGCCGAGGGCTGGTCGGTCGCCGTGCTCGACCTGGACGCCGGGGCCTGCCAGGACCTCGCCACCCGTCTCCAGGACGAGCACGGGGTGCCCTGCCTGGGCATCGGCGTGGACATCCGCGACCGGGACGCGGTCCGGACGGCCGTGGACCGGGTGCACACCTCGCTGCCGCAGCTCGTCGGGCTGGTCAACAACGCCGGGGTGAGTTCGCCCGTACCGTTCCTGGAGGTCTCGGAGACCGAGTGGCGCCGGGTGATCGACGTCAATGTGCACGGCACCTTCCACATCACCCAGGTGGCGGCGAAGATCATGGCCGAGCGGCGGCTCGGCCGCATCGTGAACATCTCGTCCGCCTCCGCCGAGCGCGGCGGCGGCGTGTACGGGCGCGCCGCGTACTCCGCCTCGAAGGCGGCACTGCTCGGCTTCGCCCGCACCCTCGCCCGGGAGCTCGGACCGTACGGCATCACCGCCAACTCCGTGGCGCCCGGCTCCATCGACACCGACATCATGGGCGGCCCGCTGTCCGACGAGCGCAAGGCGGTGCTGCTCCAGGAACTGCCCGTCGGACGGATCGGCACCGTGGACGACGTGGCGGCGGTCATCGCCTTCCTGCTGAGCGAGCACGCCGGCTATCTCACGGGCGTCACCTACGACGTCAACGGCGGATCGCATATCGCCTGACACCCCACAGCCCGACACACGACAGAAGGACATCACCGTGGATGTTCCGTTCAGCGCCGACCTGACCGGCAGGACCGCCGTGGTCACCGGAGCCAGCACCGGCATCGGACACGCGATAGCCGACCTCTACCTGCGCAACGGCGCGACCGTGGTGGGGCTCCACCGCCGTGAGGTCACCGAGCACGCCGGGAAGTACATACCGGTGGCCGCCGACCTCGGCGACCCCGCCAGGGTCCGCTCCACCGCGGCCGAGGTGCTACGGGACCACCGCGTCGACATCCTGGTCAACAACGCGGGCCTGAACCTGCGCCACCCCTTCGAGGACTTCCCCGTCGAGGACTGGGACCGGGTGCAGCAGCTCAACGTGCGGACGGTCGTGGAGCTGACCCAGCTGTTCGGCCGTCCGATGCTCGGACGCGGCGGGGGAGTGATCGTCAACCTGGCGTCGATGCTCTCCTTCACCGGCGGCTTCACGGCCTCCGCGTACGCCGCCTCCAAGGGGGCCGTGGCGCAGTTCACGAAGTCGGTGGCGAACGAGTGGGCCGCGAAGGGCGTCCGCGTCAACGCCATCGCACCCGGGTTCATCGACACCGAGATGAACACCGCGCTCGTCGCCGACGAGACCCGCAACCGCCAGATCCTCGAACGCATCCCCGCCGGAAGGTGGGGCACCGCGCAGGACGTCGCGGGCGCCGCGCTCTTCCTCGCCTCCGACGCCGCCCGGTTCATCCACGGGACCGTACTGCCCGTCGACGGCGGCTACCTCGGGCGCTGAACCCAACCCGCCTACCTCGAAAGGAGCCCGCCACCGTGAAAGCCGTCGTCGTCCATGGCCCCGGAGACCTGCGGGTGGACGAACCGCCGGGCCCGCGAACGGCACCGGACCGGGTCGCGGTCCGCATCGTGTACGGGGGCATCTGCGGATCGGACCTGCACTACGCCGCGGACGGCCGCAACGGGCCGTACACCGTCACCGAACCACTGGTGCTCGGCCACGAGGTGGTCGGCGTCGTCGCACAGGTCGGGCCCCGAGTTCCGGACCCACCCGCCGTCGGCACCCGCGTGGCGATCCACCCCGCGACGCCCTGCGCGCCGCCCGGTGCCACCACCGCCACCGGCCTGCACCTGCGTCCCGGTGGTACGTACCTCGGCAGCGCCTCGACCCGGCCGCACACCCAGGGCGGCTTCGCCGAACTGCTGGAGGTGCTGCCCGGCCAACTGCGCCCGCTCCCCGCCGGGCTGCCGTTGCGCCGGGCCGTACTCGCCGAACCGCTGGCCGTCGCCCTGCACGGGGTGGCGCGTCTGGGCGAGCGGGTAGGGGGCGCCCGCGTGCTGGTCAGCGGGGCGGGCCCGATCGGCGCCCTCGCGATCGCCGCACTCCGGCACGCGGGCGCCGGCGAGATCGTCGCCGCCGACCTCCATGACTTCCCGCTCCAGGTCGCGGCCGCCGTCGGCGCCGCCTCGACCGTGAAACCCTCCCAAGGCGACAGCGTTCCGGAATCCTCGTTCGACGTGGTGGTCGAGGCGGCGGGCGCCGTCTCCTCGCTCGCCACCGCGCTGACCGCGGTGCGCCCCGGCGGCGCCGTGCTCCACCTCGGCATGCTGCCGCGCGAACCGGTCCCGGTCGCCATGTCGACGGTCATCGCCAAGGAACTGGCGCTGTACGGCTCGCAGCGCTTCGACATCGAACTCGACACCGCGATCGCCACACTCACCGGGGATCCCTCCCTCGACGCGGTGCTCAGCCACACGTTCCCCATCGACGCCGCCACCGACGCCTTCGCCTGCGCCGCGGACTCCTCGCGGTCGTCGAAGACGGTCCTGCGCATATCCGCGGACCCCGAGTCCTGAAGCGAAAGGAAACCTCTCATGATCCATGTGCGCACCAGTTTCGACCGCCCGTCCGCGGACGTGGTGGCCGCGCTCGTCCGGTTCTCCGCCGCGACCATCCATGAGGCGCAGGGGCGCAAGGGCGCGCTGGCGCACCGGCTGAAGCCCGTCGACCCCGCCATGTCCTTCTGCGGCCCGGCCTTCACCGCCGAGGCCCAGGCGGGCGACAACATCATGGTCCAGGTCGCGATCTCGTACGCCCGGCCCGGTGACGTCGTGATCGTCGCGGCCTCGGAATTCGAGCAGGCCGGCTCCTTCGGCGATGTGCTCGCCACCGCGTGCCAGAGCAAGGGCCTCGCCGCGTTCGTCACCGACTCCGGTGTGCGCGACAGCGCGGACCTGCGAGAGCTGGGCTTCCCCGTCTTCTCCGGCTCGGTCTGCATCGAGGGGACGGTCAAGGAAACCCTCGGCACGGTGAACCGGCCGATCTCCATCGGCGGGCAGATCGTCCGGCCCGGCGACATCCTGCGCGGTGACGCGGACGGCATCGTGGTGGTCGACCCGCGGGAGGCCGAGGAGGTCGTCCGGCTCTGCCAGGAGCGGGAGGACCATGAGACGGAGATCCGCGAGCAGCACCGCCGTGGCGACAGGTCCCTGATCGAGGTGCACGGACTCGTGGAGAAGCTGAAGGCCAAGGGTTTGGTCGTAGAGGGGTGAAGGGACCCACGGTCGGAGTGGTCGGTCTCGGCCCGATGGGCGCGCCGGTCGCCGGGCACCTCGCACGCGCGGGCTTTCCGCTCCAGGTGTGGAACCGGACCCGCCAGAAGGCGGAGGCGTTCGGCGACCGGGCCGTCGCGCACCCCGGGGACCTCCGCGCGGAGATCGTGCTGTCCGCGCTGCCGGACGTCGATCAGTTCGACGAGATCGCCCCGGACCCGGTCATCCGCGACTGGGCGGGCCACGGCACCACACACGTGGTCGTGCTCAGCACCACCTCCCGGGAGAAGGCCGGCCGGCTCGCGGAACGGCTCGGTGGCTTCGGTGTCACCGTGGTCGACGCGCCGATGAGCGGTGGCGATGCCGGGGCTCGCGCGGGCACCCTGAGCCTGATGGTCGGCGCGACCCCGAAGGCGTACCGCCACGTGGAGCCGGTGCTGCGGTCCTTCGCCGCGACCGTCGAACACATGGGCCCGCCCGGCGCGGGGACGGTGGCGAAGCTGTGCAACCAGGTGATCGTGGCCGCGACCCTGCTGTCCGTGGCCGAGGCCCTCGACCTGGCCCGCAGAGCCGGGCTCCACGGGGAACAACTGGTCCGGGTGCTCCAGGGTGGCCTGGCCGCCAGTGCCGTGCTGGAAGCCAAGGCCGCCAAGATCCTCCAGCGGGAGTACGGTCTCGGCGGCAGTGCGGCCAACCAGGTCAAGGACCTCCGGTACGCGGTCGCACTCGCCGACGAACTGGGCGCCCGCCTGCCGCAGTCGCGACGCACCGGAGAGGTGTTCGCGGAACTGCTCGGCCGGGGGCTCGGTGGCGAGGACCATGCGGCCGTTTACGAGGTTCTCTCGCCGGGAGGAGGTGGTGAGCCACCGCCCGGGTGAACGGGGCGCGGGCTGCCCCGACCGGGACCCCGGCCGACGGCCCGCCTGCCCGTGCCCGCCCGCTTCCCTATTCCGCCGGCGGGCCCCGAGAGGTACGTTCACCTGCGTGCCTCGTGCCCCGTCGGCCGGTGCCGCCCCGGTCAGGACCACGCCACCGCGCACAGCGGCGCTGGGCCGCCGAGACGACAACTCCGAGGAGGAGCGCGATGGACACCCGCAGGCTCGGTTACTTCGTCAGAGTGGTCGACGTCGGCAACATCACCAGGGCCGCGGACTCGCTGCACATCACGCAATCGGCGCTCAGCCAGCACATCTCCGCGCTGGAGCACGACGTCAGGACACGATTGCTCGAACGCACCGGCCGCGGTGTGGTGGCCACGGCGTCCGGGCGTTCGCTCTACCGCTACGCACAGGGCATTCTCCGGCTGGAGAAGGCCGCGCGCATCGATCTGCGCGCCGGCGGTGACACTCCGGCCGGCCTGGTGACCGTCGGCCTCGCCTCGTACAGCATGGCGCCGGGCCTGGCCGTACCGCTGCTGCGGGCGGTGCGGGAACGGTATCCGAACATCCAGCTCCAGCTGATCCAGAACCTGACGGTGGTGATGAGCCAGGCCGTGCTGCTCGGACAGGTGGACATGGCGCTCATCTACGATCCCGGGTACGTGAAGGGGGTCGTGTTCGAGCACGTCCTGGAGGAGGACTTCTGTCTGATCTCCAGCGCGAGGCTCCCGCCCGTCACGAGCCGTGGCGACACCATCACCCTCAAGGAGGCGAGCCGGCTGGGCTTCATCCTGCCGAGCGAGGTGCACACCGTGCGGCGGATCACCGACGCCGCTTTCCACGCCGCGGGGCTGCACTGTTCGGTCGTCGCCGAGATCGAGCCGGGGATGGTGCTGCGGGACGCGGTGGTGAGCGGGCTCGGGGTGACGGTTCTGCCGCTCACGGCGACCCGAGCCCACTTCGCCCCCGACGAGGTACGTGCCTACCGCTTCGCCGATTCCCAGCTCCACACCGCGATGTCCCTGTGCACCCCCGAGGTGCAGCCTCTCTCGGAGGCCGCCGCGTTGGTGGCGGACCTGCTGCGCACGCTCATCCGGGACCAGCCCGGCAGCGCCGGACGGCGCGAGCCGAGCGTCGCGGCCAACGCTGTCCATCCATGAGCGCGCCCCGGCCGGGCGATCAGGGAACGATCAGGACGGTCTTGCCGGGCAGCCGCCCGGTGGCGGCGTCCTCGTGCACCGCGCTCGACTCGATCACCGGGCGGCGGGCGGCGACGTGGAGCCGGAGCCGACCGTCATCGATCCTGGCGACCAGCTCGGTCAGCTGGGCGGCGTCGCCGCGGACGAACAGGCTCGCGGTGCGCACCGACCGCGCGGGTTCCTCGGGAATCGGGCCGGCCGCGCTGGCGGCGACCCCGCCGTCGGCGACGTAGCGCGACAGTTGCGCGGCCTCGTCCGGCGTGACGCGCACCAGGTTCAGCAGGACATGGAACGGACCACCCACGGCGGCCGGACCCTCGGCCGGCTCGAGATGGCCGACGACCCGGGCCGCGCCATAGCCCCGCAGCCGCTCGGCGTGGCGCGGCCCGGCCGCCGCGGTCACCTGCGCTCCCGCCTCGACGGCGAGCTGCACCGCGAGGCCACCCACCGCACCGCCTGCCCCGTTGACCAGGACGGTCTGACCGGGCTTCAGTTCGGCGAGCTCGAACAGCGTCTGCCAGGCCGCCAGGCCGGTCAGGGGCAGCGCCGCGGCGTCGGCCAGCTCGATCGTCCGGGGCGCCGCGACCAGGGATTCGGCCGGGGCGAGCACGTATTCGGCGGACGCGCCGGCGGCGCCGAGGGGCAGCATCGCCACGACCCGGTCACCGGTCTTCAGGCCCGTCACCTCCGCGCCGAGTTCGGCGACGGTGCCCGCCAGATCGATCCCGGGCACATGGGGGAGGGCGACCGGGATCATCTCGGTCAGCACACCGGCGCGGATGTGATCGTCGACCGGGTTGAACGATGTGGCCGCCACCCGCACCAGCACCTGCCCGGTGCCGGGGACCGGGCGCTCGATGTCCTCGTAGCGCAGGACATCGCTGCCGCCGAAGCCGTGGTAACGCACTGCCTTCATGGCACTTTCCTCCAGTGTGGACGCAGGCATTCATTTTCACTTGCCTGGGCAACTCGGAACGTACCCCTCAAGAGTTGCCCAGGCAAGTCATTCAAGTTGCCGGGGCAAGTAAGATGGGCCTCATGGACACTCAGTCACCCTGGCTCGACGACGATCAGCAGGACGTGTGGCAGGCCCTGCTCACCGTCGTCATCGCACTCCCGGCGGCCCTCGACCGTCAGCTGCAACGGGATGCCGGCATCTCCAACTTCGAGTACGGCGTTCTGGCCCGGCTGTCGATGACCGACGAGGCCACGATGCGACTCAGCGACCTGGCCCGGGAGTGCGACAGCACCCAGCCCCGCCTGTCGAAGGTGATGGACCGCTTCGAGGCCCGCGACTGGGTCGTCCGCCGGCCCGATCCCACCGACGGCCGGTACACCCTCGCCACCCTGACCGACGCCGGTCGGGAGAAGGTCGTCGCGAGCGCACCGGAACACGTCGCGCAGGTGAAGCGACTCGTGTTCGACCCCCTCAGCGCCGCTCAGCGCCGCCACCTCGGCGCCGCGCTCACCCGCGTCGCCGCCACCGTGCGCCGCGAACTCGAAGAAGGGCGAGGGTGACGGCAGGCCGGCGGCGGACGTCGTCCTACACCATCACGGACACCGTCCCCCGGATGCCGAACAGCGACTTCCCGTAGATCTCGGCGGCCACTTCGGGGTTGAGGACGGCGTGTCGGCTCCCGGTCTCGATGTCGCGCCAGATGCGCTGCAGCGGGTTGGACTCACCGAAGCTCGAAGCCCCCTGGGCCGAGCACACGATGCGGACCGCCTCCCGCGCGTGGACCGCCGCCACTCCCGCGTCCATCCGCATCCGCGCCCGGGCGTCGTAGCCGGGGAACACCCCGGCCCGCGCCGCCTCGTCGATGTCGGCGGCCGCGCGGTAGGCGTGCAGTCGGGCGGAGTCGGCGAGCGACGCCGCCTTCGCGGTGGCGAGTTGGACGGTGGGTGCCTCGGCCTGGGAGGTGTAGCTCGTCAGGGTCAGCGCTCGCCGCGGGGCCCGCTCCAGCAGGAGATCGACAGCGGCCGCGGCCAGCCCGAGCTGGGGTCCGGTCAACACGAGCGCGGCGGTCGGCACGAACGGCCCCCGGTAGAGCGCCTCGTCGGTGAAGGGTGTGGCGTAGCGGCCCTCGACGGCGTCGGGGACGGAGAGGAAGCGGTGTGCGGGCACGAAGAGGTCCTCGCCGACGAGCGTGTTCGACGCGGTCCCGCGCATGCCCGCCACGAACCAGGTGTCCTCGACGGTCAGCTCCGACATCGGGGCGAGCACGATGCCGACGGCGTCCGACGTGCCCTCGGCGTCCGGCCGGGTGACCCCGAGGACCGCCCAGTCGGCGTGGGCGCACCCGGACGCCGGGGCCCAGCGCCCGGTCACCCGGTACCCGCCCTCGACCACGCGCGCGGTACCCGAGGGGGTCACGACACCGGCGACTCGGGCGTGCGGGGCGTGGGCCCAGACGTCGTCCTGGGCCCGGGTGGGGAAGAGCCCGACGAACCACGCGTTGGCGTTGAGCAGTGAGGTCACCCAGGCGGTGGAGCCGCAGCCGCGCCCGACCTCGCCGCTGACCTCAAGCAGGGTGCGGCAGTCGGTCTGCAGACCGCCGTAACGGGCGGGCCGCATCAGCGAGAGCAGACCGGCCTCGGCCAGGGCGGCGATGTTCTCGGCGGGCACTCCGCGCTCGCGGTCGGTCCGATCGGCGTTGCCGGAGAGCAGCGGCCGCAGTGCGGCGGCGCGCTCGACGAGGTCGGCCCGCAGCGTGCGCGCGGCGTCGGTGGTGCGGGGAACGTCCGTAGTGGTGTTCATCGTCGTCATTTCGGTGTCAGGGATCATGCGGGGTACGGGTCAGCTCGCGGCGGCGAGCGGGGCGTGGGTGCCGAAGATCCGGCGCGCGTAGATCAGCGGGGGCGTGGAGGTCGACTCGGCCTCCTCGAGGCACACCACGAGCAGAACGTGGTCACCGCCGTCCACATGGCGTTCGACGCGTCCCGCCGTCCAGCCGGCGGATTCGGGCAGGTAGGGGAGTCCGGCGCGGACGGTCCAGGTGACGCCGTCGAACTTCGAGCCCCGGCCCTGGCGTCGGCGGGCGAACGTCGAGGCCAGCTCCCGCTGGTGGGCGCCGAGGATGTTCACCCCCACCCGGTCACCCGGCCGCAGGTGGGCCAGCAGCCCCGAGGCGCGGTCAAGGGCGAAGCTCACCAGCGGAGGGTCCAGCGAGAGCGAGGCGAAGCTCGACACGGTGCTGCCGTGCGGTCGCCCGTCGGCGGTCGTCGCCGTCACCACGGTGACCGGGGCACACACCCCGCTCATCAGCTCGGTAAAGGTCGCTCGGTCGATCATCGTGGGCCTCCCGGTGGGCTGGAATCCGTCTGTCGGGATGCGCGGCCCGGTACGTCACCGCGTCCGACATCACGAAGTCAACTCCGGCCGCGGGACGGCCGCTTGGTCCGCCGGCTCAGGATTCCGGTCTCCCGTTGGTCTGCCGGGCCGGTCCGCGACCGGTCCATGGGGCTCACCGGTCGGCGTCGCGGGGCAGGAGCACCGCGTCCCCCAGCTCCTCGGCGAGTGCCAGGGCGGTGTGGAGGGCGAAGCGGCGGTCGTCGAGGCCGTGCCCCAGCACCTCCTGGGCCCGCTTCACGCGGTAGGTCACGGTCCCCCTGGCCACGTGCAGGCGCCGGGCGACATCCACGAGGCTGCGCTCGGCGCCGAGGTAGTGGTACAGCGTGGTCCGCAGTGCCTCCATCGGCGCGCTGCGGGCGGCGAGCCCGCCGAGTTCACGTCGTACGAAGTCACCGGCCGCGTCGAGATCGGTGGCCAACAGCGCGATGGCGGCGACGTCGGCGTACGTCGTCGCGTACCTCGGAGCCCGCCCGGCCTCGCGCCGCAGCCGTTCGACCCGCTCCCCGCGCCGGGCCTCGCGGTGAGAGCGGCGGAAGCCCGCGACGCCGGACCCCGGGGTGCCGAAGGCCGCGCGCATCCGCTGCCGGGACAGTGTCTCCCTGACGGTCTCCCATGAACCGGTCGGACGCGTCCCGCCCGTCCTGTCCGTCCTGCTCGTCCCGTCCGTCCCGCCCGCCCCGTCCGTCCCGCCCGTCCCGTCCGGAGGTACGGTGCCCCACGCCCACAACCGGTCCGAGGCCACGGGTATGACCAGCGTCGTGGTGGCGCCACGGGCCCGCAGCACCTCGATCGCCGCGGCCTGCAGCGTGGAGCCGCCCTTCGGCGAGTCCGACCACACCACCACCGCCTCGTGGGTCCGCCGCAGGTTGTAGCCGAGGACACGCGACGCCTCGCCGACGTCCGTCGCCGTGGCATCACTGAGCAGGGAACGCACGAGATCGGCCCGTGCCGCGGCCGCGCTGGTGCTCCACACCTCGTGCTCCACGAGGTAGGTGCGGATCATGGTGTCGGATAGCTCGTCGACGTAGCAGAACAGCTCGCGGGAGACCGCCGTGACCTCCTCGACCGCCTCCTCCGGGCCGACCAGTTCGGCACAGGCCCGCAGAAACGCCTCGGTCGTCGCCGCGTGCCCGACCCGGACGCCGTGCAACACCCGCTCGAGCGGTATGGCCCGGTGAACGAACTCGCGGATGCCCTCCAGGATCGCCTCACCGGCGGGCGGGGTGGCCGCCGGGCCCTCCGCGAGAGTGAACAGCGCCCGCAGGGTGGTCGTTTCATTGCCCCGGCGGAGCATCTCGACCGCGGCCGGACTGCCGCCGAGCACCGGCACCTCGCCGACGATCCGCCGCAGGACCACGGAATTCAGCTCGATCGCCCAGCGCACGGGGTCCGCGCCGACGCGCGCGACGGCGTCCTCGACGGTCGCGCGCGGGCTTGCCGCCCGGTCGAGATCGACCTCGCCCCGCGGGCCCAGCCGCGCGATCCAGGGCCGCCGCGGCGGCCGAACACTCTCGGTCACATTGCCATAATCGGTTCGACCCGAGGGGTTGATCAACTGGGGAGCGCCGAAGCCGCAGGCGCCCGCGGTCACCGCTGCGGTACAGCGGTCCGCCACCGCCGGTGATCCGGTCGGGGACGAACCGCCGCGCGGTCAGCTCGGGCCTGTTCAGATAGCCGTCGGCCACTCCGGCGCCGCCGACG
Source organism: Streptomyces rugosispiralis (assembly GCF_024505145.1). GTDB lineage: Bacteria > Actinomycetota > Actinomycetes > Streptomycetales > Streptomycetaceae > Streptomyces > Streptomyces rugosispiralis. The sequence goes on from NZ_JANIAA010000002.1 coordinate 262,482, forward strand.
TGGATCTCGCCGGCCACCCGGGCAGTCCGGTCAGGGCGCTGCGGCGGCCGGCACGTATGACCGTCGCGTCCGGCGCGGGGGAGGACGGCATCCGGGCCGGCAGGCCCGAGCACGATGGGACGATCTCCAACCCCCGTCCTCCCGCAGCGCCACGTCAGCCCGGATCGGGCGCGGCGGTGCGGAGCGGGAGCCGGATCCGGAAGACGGTGGCGCCCGGCCGGCTGGTCAGCGTGATCGTACCGCCGTGGGCCGCCACCACGGCCCGGACGATCGCCAGCCCCAGCCCGGTGCCGCCCGCCGCGCGGGACCGGCCGGGGTCCGCGCGTGCGAACCGCTCGAACACCTCGTCCTGGAGCCCGTCGGGCACCCCCGGGCCGTCGTCCGACACCGTCAGCTCCGCCCGGCCCGTACCGGCCGTGGCGAGCCCTACGGTGACCCGGGTGCCGGGCGGGGTGTGGGTGCGGGCGTTGGTCAGCAGGTTGCCCACCACCTGCTGGAGCCGGTGCTCGTCGCCCAGCACCGTCACCGGCACCTCGGCCAGCTCCAGCGTCCAGCGGTGGCCGGGCCCGGCGGCTCGTGCGTCGCCCGTCGCGTCCAGTACCAGCCGGGTCAGATCAACCGATCGGCGGGCCAGCGGCCGTCCCGCGTCGAGCCGGGCGAGCAGCAGCAGATCGTCCACCAGCGTGGACATCCGCTCCGACTCGGCCTGGATCCGCTCCAGCGCGTGCCGCACGTCATCCGGCACCGGGCCCGGATGGCGCAGCGCCAGCTCGGCGTGGCCGCGGACGGAGGCCACCGGTGTCCGCAGCTCATGGCTGGCGTCGGCGGCGAAGTGCCGCAGCCGCTCCTCGCTCGCCTGGCGGCGGGCGAGCGCGTCCCCGACATGGCCGAGCATGCGGTTGAGCGCGGTGCCCACCTGCCCCACCTCCGTGCGCGGATCGGTGTCCGGCACCGGCGGTGGCATGGCCACCTCACCGCTGGCCAGCGGCAGCTCGGCCACCCCGGCGGCGGTCGTGGTCACCCGCCGCAGCGGGCGCAGCGACAGCCGTACCCACAGTGCCCCGGCCACTCCGGTGACCAGCAGCGCGCTGCCGAACACCACGCTCTCCACGATCTCCAGCCGGTGCACGGTCTCCTCCACCGGACGCAGCGGCAGACCGGTGACCAGGACATCCCCGTCGTCCCCGTGGACGGCGACCACGCGGTAGCCGCCGAGCGCGGACAGATGCACGCTGTGGCCGTCGCCGTCCACCGGCAGCCCCGCCAGAACCCGCCGGTCGGCGCCGGTCAGCGGTACGGCGGCGTCCGTCTGGTCGCGTACCACCGCCGCGTCGGTCGTCGTACCGCGCAGCAGCCGGGCGCCGAAGGTGCGGTCCGACTGACCGCGGGTGTCGGGCGCGTTGTCGGCGTCGGGGTGCCGCTCACCGTGTTCCAGGCTGGCCGGGAACCGGCCCCCGGCCGCCGTCAGCTGCTGGTCCAGCCGGCGCACCAGAAACCCCTCCAGGGCGAACACCGTGGTCAGTCCCACCGCCAGACTCGCCACCGCCAGCAGCACCACCAGCCCCGCGGTCAGCCGGGCACGCAGCGTACGGGGCGGCCACCAGGACAGCCCCCTGGTGAGCGGCCGCCTCACGAAACCTCCGCCTTCAGCACGTAGCCGACCCCGCGCACCGTGTGGATCAGCGGCGCCCGCCCCGCGTCGATCTTCTTGCGCAGATAGCTGATGTACAGCTCGACCACATGGGCCTGGCCGCCGAAGTCGTAGCTCCACACCCGATCCAGGATCTGCGCCTTGGACAGCACCCGCCGGGGGTTGCGCATCAGGAACCGCAGCAACTCGAACTCGGTGCGGGACAGCTCCACGGCCACACCCCCGCGGGTCACCTCACGCGCCTGCTCGTCCATCACCAGGTCCGCGACCACCAGCCGGTCGTCCCCCGGCTCCCGTGCCATCCCGGCCCGGCGCAGCAGCCCGCGCAGCCGGGCCAGCACCTCCTCCAGGCTGAACGGCTTGGTCACATAGTCGTCGCCACCCGCGGTGATGCCCGCGATCCGGTCCTCCACCGAGTCCCGCGCGGTCAGGAACAGCACACACACATCCGGCAGCTCCGCCCGCACCGCGCGCAGCACCGCGAGCCCGTCGGTGTCCGGCAGCATCCAGTCGAGCACCACCGCGTCCGGGCGGAACGCCCGCGCGGTGTCCAGCGCGGACCCCCCGTCGGCGGCGGTACGGACCTCCCAGCCCTCGTAGCGCAGCGCACCCGACAGCACCTCGGTCAGATCGGGTTCGTCGTCGACGACGAGGACGCGGACCCGGGCGCCGTCGGGCCGCAGCAGAAAACGGCCGGTGGTGTGCGTATCCATGATGCATCCAGCATCCCTCGTGGCGTGCCGTGCCCAGGCGCCCCCTTCCTCTGAGTTTCCTCTGAATCCGGAAACGTCCGCCTTGTTCATAGGGTCCTCAGAGCTTCGCCGATGACGCTGGCCGGGCACATCGCCCGAGAGGACTCCCATGACCAGCACGACGCCACCGGCCCCGGCCATGACCCGCCCGTCCCGGTCGGCACCGCGCCCGCCCAGCCCCGTACCGGTGCTCGTACACCTGGTGATCTGGGGCGGGGCCGCCGCCGTCCTGGCGCTGTGGTGGAGCGACACCCCCTCGGTCGTCGGCGCCGCCGGCTGGCTGACCGGCGCGGGGCGGATCACCGGTCTGCTCGCCGGTTACGCCTGCGCGATCCTGTTGCTGCTGATGGCGCGCGTACCGCTGCTGGACCGGGCCATCGGCACCGACCGGCTGGCCCGCTGGCACGCGATGGGCGGCCGCTACGTGATCTCGCTGGCCTGCGCCCATGTCCTGCTGATCATCTGGGGATACGCGCTGGAATCGCGTACCGGCGTGGTGGACCAGACCACCACCCTGGTCCTCCACTACCCGGACCTGCTCAAGGGGACGATCGGCTTCTCGCTGTTCCTCGTCACCGCGATCGTCTCCGTGCGCGCCGTCCGCCGTCGCATCCCCTACGAGACCTGGCACCTTCTGCACTTCGGGACCTATCTCGCGGTCTTCCTGGCCTTCTGGCACCAGCTCTCCGACGGGGCCGACTTCACCGGAAACCGACCCGCCCAGCTCGCCTGGTACACCCTCTACATCGCGGTGGCGGCGCTGCTGGCCTGGTACCGGTTCGCCGTCCCGGTGCGCCGGGCGCTGCGCCACCGGCTGTACGTCGCCGAGGTCCGGCCCGAGGCTCCGGGCGTCGTATCGGTGTACCTGTCGGGCAGCAGGCTGGCGGAGCTGCGCGCGGAGCCGGGCCAGTTCTTCCGGTGGCGGTTCCTGACCCGGGGCATGTGGTGGGCCGCCAATCCCTACTCCCTGTCGGCCGCTCCGCACCCGGAGTACTTGCGGATCACCGTCAAGGCGTCCGGCGGCCACAGCGCGGCCCTCGCCCATCTCCGGCCCGGCACCCGGGTACTCGCCGAAGGCCCGTACGGCGCCTTCACCGCACGCCGCCGCCGCACCCGCAAGACCCTCCTGCTGGGCGGCGGCGTCGGGATCACCCCGCTGCGGACCCTCTTCGAGACACTGCCCGGCGAGGTGGTCCTCGTCTACCGGGCCCGGCGCCCCGAGGACCTGGCCCTGCGCGGCGAACTCGACGCGCTCGCCGCCGCGCGCGGGGCGGCCGTCCATTACGTCGTGGACGAGCCCGCCGCCTACTCCTCCCCGCTGACCGCCGAGGCATTGCGCGGTCTGGTGCCCGATCTCGCCGAACGAGACGTCTACCTGTGCGGCCCACCGGGCATGACGGAGGCCGCGCTGTGCGCCCTGCGCGAGGCGGGGGTACCGCGCCGCCGTGTCCACCACGAGTCGTTCGCGTTCTGAGTCCGATCCGCGCCGCGTCCGAAGGAGACCCACCGTGCGCAAGGCCACCGTGACCACCGTCTCGACCGTGGCAGGTGTGATCCTGCTGCTGTCGCTCAAACCCCACCAGAACCCGGCCCCGGACATGACGGCAGCGCCACCCCCCTCCGGGACACCGGAAGCGCCGGCGTCCCCCGCGCCGACCGGGCAGAAGCCCTCAAGCGCGCCGACCGGGCAGAAGCGCTCGAACGCGCCCACCGGGCAGAAGCCCTCGAACGTCGGCGCCTCCGGCACGTACACCGGCAGCGTGATCAATACCTCGTACGGACCGGTCCAGGTGTCCGTCACCCTCTCGAACGGCAGGATCACCGCCGTCAAGGCGCTCCGGACCCCGTTCGACCGCCCCCGCTCCCAGCAGATCGCCGCGGACGCCGTGCCCCGGCTCACCCAGGAGGCGCTGAGTGCCCAGAGCGCCCACATCGACGCCGTTTCCGGCGCCACCTACACCAGCGAGGGATACACCCGGTCCCTGCAGAGCGCACTGGACAAGGCCGGTGTCTGAGGCATCCGCCCCCGCGCGCGGAACGCGCCACGTCGAGCACGCCATGGGCACGGTGTTCTCCTTCGACCTCCGCGACCCGGCCACCCCGCCCGTCCGCCGGGCCCTGAAGGAGGCCGTGGCCTGGCTGCACCACGTGGACGAGGTCTTCTCGACCTACCGTCCGGACAGCGCGATCAGCCGCCTGGGCCGTGGCGAGCCGGTCCCGGAGCGGTGCGCGGCGGAGGTGGCCGAGGTGTTCGCGCTGTGCGAGGAGGTGGCGCACACCACCGGCGGCTGGTTCACCCACGCCCCCGGTGGCCGGCTCGACCCGTCCGGCTTGGTCAAGGGCTGGGCGGTCGAACGGGCGTCGCGGCTGCTGTACGAGGCAGGGGCTCACAACACCTGCGTCAACGGCGGCGGGGACATCCAGCTGCGCGGCGAGGCCGCCCCCGGCACACCCTGGCGGATCGGCATCGCGCATCCCGCCCGCCCCGGGGCGCTGGCCGCCGTGGTCACCGGACGTGATCTGGCCGTCGCCACCTCGGGGACGGCCGAGCGCGGCGCGCACGTGGTGGACCCGCACACCGGTCGGCCCGCCACCGCCCTGGCCTCTCTCACGCTGACCGGCCACAGCCTCACCCGGACCGACGCCTACGCCACGGCCGCGTTCGCCATGGGCGCCGCGGCCCGTGAGTGGGTCGAGGCGCTGGACGGCCATGAGGGGCTGGGGATCACCGCGGCGGGCGAGATCTGGCGCACGCCCCGCTTTCCCGGGGCCACCTGGGCAGAGCGGTGAGGCCGTGCGGCCACCCGGCCGACGGCCGGTTCAGCCATGGACCGGGCCGGGCGCCGAGCGGGCGCCGGGCGGCCGGGCGGGGAAGAGCCGTCTCTGCCCGCGCATGACGATGTGCCCCAGGCCGGAGAGCACACCGGCTATCGCGAGGTCGGCCGGTGGCAGTGGCTCCGTGCCCAGGAGGACGCGCAGGGGTGGGAGATAGACGCCCGCCGCTTGCAGGGCCAGGGCCGTACCCACGGCGAGCAGCAGGAACGGGTTGGCGAGGCTGCCCGGTCGGGCCCGGGAGCCCAGCGCGACGCCGAGCTGGGTGGCGCCCAGGATCAGGAACATCATGGACTGCCAGGGGCGGCCCGTCTCGCGCGCCCAGACTCCGGCGGCCAGAGTGACAGCGGCGACAAAGACCCCAATGGCCAGGGTCCGCGGCCAGAGTCCGGCGCCCAGGACACTCTCCTCGGGCGGGCGCGGTGGGTGGCGCATCACCCCCGGCTCCACGGGTTCGGCTCCGAGCGCCACACCGGGGAGGCCGTGGGTGAGCAGGTTGATCCACAGGATCTGGGCGGGGAGCAGCGGCAGGGGCATGCCGAGGAACGGGCCGAGGAGCATGACCAGGATCTCCGCCGTTCCTCCGGCGAGGGCGTAGAGCAGGAACCGGCGCACGTTGGCGTAGTCACGGCGGCCTTCCTCGACGGCGGCCACGACGGTGGCCAGGTTGTCGTCGGCGAGCACGAGGTCGGCCGCCTGGCGGGCCACCTCGGTGCCGCGCTGTCCCATGGCCACGCCGATGTCCGCGCGGCGCAGCGCGGGACCGTCGTTGACGCCGTCGCCGGTCATCGCCACCACATGGCCCGCCGCGCGCCACGCCTGGACGATGTCCAGCTTCTGGTCGGGCGTGGTCCGGGCGTAGACCCGCGAGGCGGTCAGCGGGCCCGCGGTGCCCTGACGGATGCGTTCGCCCGTGGTGACCTCGTCCTCCCGGGCATCGATGCCCGCACGCGCGGCCACCGCCCGTGCGGTGAGAGGGTGGTCGCCGGTGATGAGGACCGGGGTGATACCGGCCTCTTCACACGCTGTGATGGTGGCCCGGGAGGTATCGCGCGGCGGGTCGAGGATGCCGATCAGGCCGAGCAGCGAAAGCCCCGATTCCCAGGCGCCCGGACTCCGGAGTCGTGTCTCGTCGTGGTCGGCCCAGGCGAGGGCGAGGACCCGGTATCCGTCGCGGGCCAGGGACTCGGCCCGGCCGGCGGCACGGGTCCGGGCGTCCGGGGGATCGGTGAGGACCGGCGGCCGGAGCATGACCTCGGGGGCTCCCTTGCACACGACCCGCAATCCGCCGCCGGGCGCGCGGTGCACCGTCGTCATGCGCTTGCGTGCGCTGTCGAACGGGATCTCGTCGACCCGCGGCAGTTCGCGTTCCAGCGCGGCCCGGTCCAGGCCGAACCTGGCCCCCGCCGCGAGCAGGGCCGCCTCGGTGGGGTCGCCCATCGCACGCCACCGTCCGTCGCCGTCCGGGGGAGGCTCCAGCGCGGCGTCGTTGCACAGCATCGAGGCGCGGAGCAGCGCCGCCAGGTCCGGGGCGTCGCTCACGGTCACCAGGTGGCCGTCGCGTACGACGCGGCCTTCGGGCCCGTAACCGATGCCGCTGACGGTGGCCTCGCCCCGTGGCGTCCACAGCCGCTCCGCGGCCATCCGGCCCTCAGTCAGGGTGCCGGTCTTGTCGGTGGCGAGCACCGTGACCGAGCCCAGGGTCTCCACCGCGGGCAGCCGCCGGACGATGGCGTGTCGCTCGGCCATCCGCCGTGCCCCGAGGGCCAGGGCGAGAGTGACCACGGCGGGCAGGGACTCGGGTACGGCCGCGACGGCGAGGCTGATCGCGGCCACGACCATCAGCTCGACCGGCTGCCCGCGGACCAGCCCCAAGGCGAGCACCACGGCGCACAGCGCGACGGTGACGGCCGCCAGCACCCTGCCGAACCGAGCCAGTCGGCGCTGCAGCGGGGTCAGTCCGGGCGCGGTTCCCATCAGCGCGGCGATCCGGCCGAGCGCGCTGTCCGGGCCGGTGCCGGTGACCTGGACCCGTCCGCGGCCGCGGACGGCCACCGTGCCCGCCGACACCGTGGACGGCGGCCGGTCCGCCCCGGCCGTCTTCTCCACCGGGACGGATTCGCCCGTCAGCGCCGACTCGTCGACCAGGAGCAGGGCCGCGTCGACGACCTCACCGTCGGCCGGCACGATGTCCCCCTCGCCCAGCAGGACCAGGTCTCCCGGTACGACGTCGGCGGCCGGTACGGAACACTCCGCGCCGTCGCGTACCACCCGGGCGGTGGGTGCGCTGAGGGCCGTCAGGGCGGCCACCGCCCGTTCCGCCCGTACCTCCTGGAAGACTCCGGCCACGGTGTTCACGGTGATGACGAGCAGGATCACCGAGGCGTCCGGCAGGTCTCTTGTGGTCAGGGTCAGCACGGCGGCCACGAGCAACACCACGATCAGTGGGTCGCGCAACTGCTGCAGCACACGGCGCCACACCGGAGTGGGCCGCTCCCGGGCGACGACATTGGCCCCGTACTCCGCCAGCCGCCGCGCCGCCTCCTCCCGCGACAGGCCCGCGGCGAAGGGCTCGGCGGGGCGAGGGGACGGCATGTCTTCATCGTGTGGCCGATGTTCCCGGATCGCATCCGGCGCCCCGGGACCGGCGACGGGGCCCGAATCGAAGCCGGTCACCTCCGCCATCGGAACCGATCGGTCCAAGCCAGGAAGCGGGGCGGTGTGTCCGTGCTCACGGGGTACCCCACACGCGGACGAGTCGACCGCAGGAAAGGCGGTGGGGACGATGGCGCTCCCGCTGGTCGTGGGTGTCGATGGATCGGAGTCCAGCCTGCAGGCCGTGGACTGGGCCGTGGACGAGGCGGCACGCCATGAACTGCCCTTGCACCTGGTCAATGCCTCCCGATGGGAACGGTACGAGGGACACCTGCCCTCGTTCGGCACCGACCGTTCCACCGGGGATGTGGCGGCCGAGAACATCGTCGCCGCCTGCGCGGAACGTGCGACGTTGCGCAACCCCGGCGTGAAGGTGTCCGCCGAGGCCCTGGCCGAGGACACCGTGATGGCGCTGCTGGAGCAGAGCCGTGAGGCGTTCGCCGTGGTCACGGGGTCCCGTGGCAGGGGCGCGATCGCGGGGACGCTGCTGGGGTCGGTCAGCCTGGCGGTGGCGGCGCGTGCCGTCTCCCCGGTGGCCGTGGTCCGGGGCGGGGAGAGGAACCGCGCGGGTGCCCTCCGGCGCGTGGTCCTCGCGGTCGGCGACCTGGTGGAGGGATCGGCGGCCGTCCGGTTCGCCTTCCGCGAGGCGCGGGCGCGGGAGGCCGCACTGCACGTCGTACGCTCCTGGCGGCGACCCGCGCACCCCCACGCGGGCCAGTCGCCGCTGGAGCGTGAGACGAGCGACCTGATCTACGAGGAGCAGGCGGCGGGCGTCCTCAGCGAGGTGCTGGACCAGGTCGAGCGCGAGCACGACGACATCACGGTCCATCGCGAAGTCGTCGAAGGACCGGCGCACCGGGTCCTGCTGGACGTGTCGGAGCAGGCCGATCTGCTGGTCGTCGGCGCTCTCCGCAGTCGTGATCACACCGGGTTGCAGCTCGGCCGGGTCAGCCACGCCGTACTCCACCGCTCCGCATGCCCGGTCGTGATCGTGCCGCAGCAGGTGTGAGCGGGCACGACGCGGGCGGACTCAGGCCCGCCACCGCCGGGCGGCGCGCAGCCGCCGCAGGTAGGGATCGTGCGCATGGCGTGGCAGGACGCGCAACCGGACGTCCAGGGCGACGACTCCGTCGGGCCGGGCCACCACCGGATTGAGGTCGGTCTCGGCGAGCTGAGGCAGGTCACAGGCCATCCGGGACAGCCTCAGCAGCAACTGTTCCAGCCCCTCCAGATCCACCGGCCCGCCACCCCGGTAGCCGAAGAGCAATGGGGCACAGCGCGGGGCGGTGAGGAGGCTGTGCACATCGCGGTCGGTGAGCGGGGCGAGCCTGGCGGCGTGGTCGGCGAGGAGTTCGGTGGTGGTGCCGCCGAGGCCGAAGAGCACCAGGGGGCCGAACACCTCGTCCTGCACGACCCCCGCGAACAACTCCACGCCTCGGCGCGCCATGGGCTGGAGGAACGCACCGGCCATCCGGTCCCCGAAGCGTTCCCGCAGGTCCCGGTAGGCGTGGCGCACCTGGTCCGGTCCCTCCAGGTCGAGCCGCAGCGCTCCCAGGTCACTCTTGTGCACCAGTCCGGGCCAGTACGCCTTGACGGCCACCCGGCCGCGTTCGTCCCCTGCCAGTTGCCGTGCGGCGGCCACGGCGGTGTCCTCGTCCTCGGCCCAGGCCCAGGGCAGCTGGGGGATCCGGTAGCGGTCGAGCAGGGCCGCGCAGCCACGGGGGTCGGGCCATCCCCCGTCGGGGTGACGAGTGAGGAAGTCCGCCACGATGGCCGTGGCACCCGTGGGATCGATGCCCGACAGCGGTGGCACGCTGCCCGGCGGTTCGGCGCGCCATCGCGCGTAGCGGGCGGCATGGGCCAGTGCACGCGCCGCCGACTGAGGCTCGGAGTAGGCGGGGATGGGACGGTCGTCGGCGCTCGGGAGGAGCCGTACGGGGGCCTCCTGGTCGAGGAGGACCGCGGCCACCGGCCGGGGGCGGCGGCCCGGTGCGCCGGTGAGGGCCAGCAGCGGGTCGTCCCGCGTTCCGGTGGCCAGGGCGGTGGGCACGAGGACCACCAGCACGGCGTCCACGGTTCCGTATGCCGCCAGCCGGTCCACACAAGAACGCATCCTGTCGGCGGTGACGGCGGCCGTAGTGTCCACAGGATTGCCGGTGGCGGCACCGGGCGGCAGGGCCGCCCGCAGTTCACCGGCCGGACCGGGGGCCAGCGCGGGGACGGTGAGTCCCGCGTCGGCGCAGGCATCGGCGGCGAGTACACCCGCGCCTCCCGCGTTGCTCACCACCGCGACCCGGCTGCCCGCGGGCAGCGGCTGGGCGTGCAACAGGGCCGTGATGTCGACCAGTTCGGCGATGCTCCGGGTGGCGATGATGCCCGCCTGGGTGAACAGGGCACGGCGGGTCATGGTGGGCGTGGCCGCGGCGGCGGTGTGCGAGGCGGCGGCGCGCCGTCCGGCCTCCGAGCGGCCCGCGTCCACGGTGAGCACGGGCATGGTGCGGGCGACGCGGCGCGCGGTGCGGGAGAAGGCCCGTGGATTGCCGAAGGACTCCAGGTGGAGCACGGCGAGCCGGGTGCGCGGGTCCGCCTCCCACCACTGGAGCATGTCGTTGCCGCTGACGTCGTACTTGTCGCCCAGCGACACGAAGCCGGACACGCCGACGCCGAGTCGGCCGAACCGCTCGAGCAGGGCGATGCCGACCCCTCCGGACTGCACGGCGACCCCCGCGCACCCCGGCAGCGGGGGATGCGCGGCGAACGTGGCGTTCAGCCGCGCCTCGTCGGCCGTCTCGGCGATCCCCAGGCAGTTGGGGCCCACCAGCCGCATCCCGTGGCGTCGGCAGCAGGTGAACAGCGCCTCCGCCTGGGCGGTGTCGAGCCCCGCCGTCAGGACGACCAGCGCCCGCACACCCGCCCTACCGCACTCCCCGGCGACGTCGGCCACGGCGGGCGCCGGTACGGCGAGCACGACGAGATCCGGTACGCGGGGGAGGTCCGCCACGGAGGGGAACGCCGGTGTCCCCTCGATGACCCGGGCGTGCGGGTTGACCGCGTACAGCGCCCCGGTGAAGCCCCCCGACCGCAGATTGCCCAGCACGGCCCGCCCGACCGATCCGGGCCGCCGGCCCGCCCCCGCGACGGCCACCGAGCGTGGCCTCAGCAGTGGCCGAAGGCTGGCCACGTCGGCGATCCGGCCCCGTCGGTCCACCGCCGCCAGATAGTGCTCGTCCTCCTCCAGGTGCACGGTGCAGTGGACGTCGGTTCCGTCGAAGTGGCGGGAGGTGCGCAGCCCCAGATCGGCGAAGACCTTCAGGACCTCGTGGTTCTCGGCGAGCGCTTCGGCGGTGAAGCCGGAGATGCCCGCCTCCCGGGCCGAGTGGACCAGGTGTTCCAGCAGCAGTGTGCCGATGCCCTGCCTGTGGCGGCCCTCGGCGACGGCCAGGGCGATGTCGGCGGACACCGGTCCGCCGGAGGCCACGGGCAGCGTGGTGTACTCGGCCACCCCGACCACCCGGCCGTCCGCCAGCGCGAGGAGCGCACGGTAACCGGCGTGTCCCGGCGCGCAGATGCGTTCCGCCGCCTCCTGCGCGTAGCGCGGGTTGACGGCGAAGAACCGCAGCCGCATGGCCTCGGGAGACATCTCCTGATGCATGCGCAGGACCTCGTCCCGGTCCCGTGGTCGCGCGGGGCGTATCTCGACGGTGGAGCCGTCGGCGAGCAGGGCGTGGACGCTGTCGGGGCGGGATGTGGTGTCCGTCATCGGTGCCCTCTTCCGCCGGCCGGGTCCGCGTCGGGGGCCGGTCCGCGGTGCGGTGCCCGGAGCGAGGCCGCGTGATCGGGCACGAAGGCCTGCAGGTGCTTGGGCGGCCGCTGGTAGCCGGTGGACGCGGGGCGGGGCGGCAGACGCAGTTCCGGCAGCCTGACGTCGCCGTACGGAACGGTCGACAGCAGATGGGCGATCATGTTGATCCGGGCGGCGCGCTTGTCGTCGCTCTCGACGACGTTCCACGGGGCCTCGGGGATGTCGGTGTACGCGAACATCTCGTCCTTGGCGCGGGAGTACGCCTCCCAGCGGGTGATGGATTCAAGGTCCATCGCGGAGATCTTCCAGCGTCGCGTGGGATCGCCCAGGCGCTGCCGGAACCGCCGTTCCTGTTCGGCGTCGCTCACCGAGAACCAGTACTTGCGCAGCAGGATCCCGTCCTCGACCAGCATCCGCTCGAAGACCGGGCACTGATGGAGGAAGCGCCGGTGCTCCTCCTCGGTGCAGAACCCCATGACGCGTTCGACACCGGCCCGGTTGTACCAGCTCCGGTCGAAGAGCACGATCTCCCCCGCGGCGGGAAGCTGCTCGACATAGCGCTGGAAGTACCACTGGGTGCGTTCGCGGTCCGTGGGCACGGGCAGGGCGACGGTGCGTACGACACGCGGGTTGAGCGGGGCGGTGACCCGTTTGATCGCGCCGCCCTTCCCGGCCGCGTCCCGTCCCTCGAAGACCACCACGACGCGCCGCCCCTCGGCGCGCACCCAGTCCTGGAGCTTGACCAGTTCGATCTGCAGACGGCGCAGTTCCCGCTCGTACGGGGCACGCGGCAGCCGTACCGGTTCCCTCTCGTCCGGCGGTGTGCGGCGCGCCATGGGTTCTCCCTTCCGGGCCTGCCGAGCCACGCGACATCAGGGGTCGGTGGCCGAGGACGGCCGCGTCCCGTCATTCGTGGGGGACGACGGCGACCGGGCAGCTCGCGTGGTGCACCGCCGCCTGCACCACGGGGCCCAGGCGGGGCCCCAGCGCGGGCGGGTGTTTCCGCCGTCCGACCATCAGCAGGTCGCTGCCGGCGGCGGCCTCCACGACGGCCTGGGCCGGGCTCTCCAGCCGGACCTCGTCGACGACCCGCACCCGGGGGAACCTCTCCCGCCATGGCCGCAGTACCTCGTCCAGCTCCCGCCGCGCCGGCTCCGCGGTGTCCCGGGACACGTCGGCTTCCGTGTCCCGGGTGGCGTGGGCGCGGTCGGGTCTGCGTCCGTGGACGGCGTGCAGCGGCACACCGCGCGTGAACGCGGTGACGTAGGCGAACTCCAGGAGGTTGTCCTGCGGGCCGTGCAGGCTCAGGCCCACGACCACGCGCCCCGGGTGTTCTCGCGCTCCCTGCCCCGTGCGCATCAGCACCACCGGCCGCTCCGCCCGGGCGATGGTGTGCAACCCGATGTCACCGAGGAAGAAGCTGGCCACCCGGTCCAGCCCCCGCGATCCGAGCACCAGCAGGCGGGAGTGCGCCGCCGCGTCGAGCAGGGCCGTCTCGGCCTCGTCGGCCACCAGGTCCTCGATGATGGTGAGCTTCGGATGGTCACGGGCCAGCTCGGTGTGCGCGTCGTGCACGATCCGCTTCGACCAGTAGTTCTGGTCGTCGGCCGCCGGGCTGTCGGGCGTGGGCGGGGCCAGCAGGATCCACGCGTGTGTCAGACGCAGCGCCAGCTCACGCCGCTCCGCCTCGTCGGCGGCCCAGTGCGCGGCGGCCAGGCTTTCGGGCGAGCCGTCGAGGCCCACGGTGACCACTTGTTCCATGGCGGTGCCTCCCGCCGGGTTTCTGGGATTTCCCGGGTTTCACGCGGCCAGGGCCGAGCCGCCGGTGTCATCGGTGTCGTAGGCGATGTGTTCGGTGACCGAGACGACCCCGTCCACGCCCCGGCAGAGCCGCACGATGACCGGGACCAGGCTTCTGGCCTCGACCGATCCGTCCAGCGTGACCTCGCCCGCGGTGACGTCGACCGTCATGGCCGAGGGCGCGAGCCGCAGGGTCCGCCGCAGCAGATCCCTTTCGATCTCGTCGCGGATGGCGTCGTCGTGGCGCAGGAAGACCCGCAGCAGATCGACACGGCTGATGATGCCGAGCAGCCTGCCGGTCTCGTCCACCACGGGCAGCCGCTTGACGTTCCGGTCCGACATCACCCGGGCCGTCTCGACGACCGTCCACTCCGGACGCGCGCACACGGCGGGCGCCGACATCAGTTCCTCCGCTCTCGCCCCTTCCGCCTTCGCGCGCTCCCATGCCTCCAGGTGCGGGACCGGCAGGAGACCGGAGGGGTCCGCCTGGCCGGAGGACTTGCGCAGCAGATCGCCCTCGGACACCACGCCGATCGGGCGTCCCGAACCGTCCACGACCGGCACGGCGGTGACATCGTGCTCCGCGAGCAGTGCCACGAGTTCCTTGAACGGCATGTCGCGGTCCGCCTGGACCGCCGGGCGCGTCATGAGGTCTCCGACCGTTCTGTGGTGCATGTTCCGACTCCTCTCCCGGACTGGCGCTGGGTCGGCCGGTGTTCCCTTGCGGAGCCTCGCTTCCTTGTCGGCCCCGGTTCCGTTACCGAGCCTGCCAGCTCGTCCCCGCCACCGGATGAGCCTCATGGCTCCCCCTGGCGGCCACCTGGCCCAGAACGGGGCCGTCCGACCCCACGATCCAGGGCTTTCCGTCCCCGGGACACCGTTCACCTGCGGTGACACAGTGGATATGAGGCAGAAAGGCGGGATGTCGATGCGTGCTCATGTCGGCGACCAACTGATTGTCGAAAGCCCCACCACCGGTGCCACCAGACGCGATGGTGAGATCGTCGGAATCCACCATGACGACGGGACACCTCCCTATGACGTGCGGTGGTCGGACACCGACCAGGTCACCCTTGTGTTCCCCGGTCCCGACGCACACATTCAGCCCATCGGCCACGAGCCCGAGGGGCAGCGGGAGGCGACCGGGCAGCGCGCGTCCGCGGCGACACACCGCGGTACCCGATCGCTCTCCGAAGCGGTGGTCATGTCCATGGTGCGGGACGCCACGGCCGCCCCGTCGATGCACAACGCCCAGCCCTGGCGGTTCCAGTACTTCCGGCGCAGGCGTGTCTTCCATCTGCGGGCCGATCTCCGGGGCGCTCTGCCGCACTCCGACCCCGAGCACCGCGCGCTGCACATCGGCTGCGGCGCCGCCCTGATGAACCTGCGGGTCGCGGTGGCGCACGAGGGCTGGGAGGCGCAGACCCGGCCGCTGCCCGACCCCGGCGACCCGATGCTGCTGGCGTCGGTGACCCTGACCGGCCCGCTCGGCGACGAGGCCGATCCGGCCGAGTTGTACCCGGCCGTACGCACCCGGCACACCAGCCGGTACCCCTTCGCCGAGACCGAGATCCCCGCCTCCGTGCGGAGCGCCCTCGTCGACGCCGCACACCGGGAGGACGTCGCGCTGTCCTTCGTCTCCGGCTGGCATCTCCAGTCCGTCCTGGACCTGGCGCTGGAGGCCGAGGCCCGTAACCTCACCGACGCCGGTGCCGCCGCGGACCTGGCCCGCTTCACCCGCCGGGCGGACGACACCCGGCCGGGCACCGAAGGGGTCCCGGAGTCCGCCTTCGGGCCCCGCCGCCGGGTCGGCAGGGCTCCCATGCGTGACTTCGCGGGTGGCGAGACCGTCCCCGGCCGTCCGACCGCCGACTTCGAGACCTTGCCCCAACTGGTGTTGCTGAGCACCTCGCGCGACCGTCCCGTGGACTGGCTGCACACCGGCCAGGCGGTGGAGCGCGTTCTGCTGCGGGCCACGCTGGAGGGGTTGTCCGCCTCGTTCGTCACGCAGGCCCTGGAATGGCAGGACCTGCGCTGGCCGCTGCGCGACCCGATGTCGGGCATGGCCTACGTACAGATGGTGCTGCGACTCGGGTACGGCCCTCCGGGCACGCGGACCCCCAGGCGGCCGGTCGACGACGTGCTGGACATCGAGCCGTAGCTCCGCCGGGCCCGTCCATGCGGAATCGCGCTCAGGCAGTGCGCTCCGCCTCGTCCCGTCCGACGCCCCGGAAGTGGCATTCCACGTCCACGACCCCCTCCACGGCCCGGGCGAGGCGCGCGACCACGGGGATCAGCGTGGTGTCGCGAAGCTGCCCGCCGAGCGTGACGACTCCCTCCCGCACCCGGACATGGACGCTGGTGCCCGGGAGGAGACACGTCGCCACCGTGCGATGCACCTCTTCCTCGATGTCCCGGTCCGAACGGAGGAAGACCTTCAGCAGATCGCCCCGGCTGACGATTCCGAGCAGCTTGCCCTCGGTGTCGACCACGGGAAGCCGTTTGACCCTTCTGACGGCCATGATCCGGGCCGCCTCGGCAAGCGTGGCGTCCGGGTGCACGGTCACCGCCGGGGAGCTCATCAGCTCCTCCGCCGTCAGCGCCCCCGCCTTCGCGAGGTCGGGGAGGCGCCGCAGCTGCTGGAAGCGGTCCGGATCGCTGTCCCGGAACTCCTCCTTGGGCAGCAGATCCGCCTCGGAGACGACACCGATGACACGACCCTCACCCTCCAGCACCGGCATGGCGCTCACCTGCCACTGGCCCAGCGTCTGCACCAGTTCCTTGAACGACGCGTCACGCCCGACGGCGACCACCGTCCGGGTCATCACATCGCTCACCGTGTGGAAAGTCTCGGACACGGGAGTTCCTCCCTCCCGCCGCACGGCGTTCCGGCGGCTCTTGCCCTTCCAGTGTCCGGCCCGCCGGCGTCCCCCGGCCACCTGAGCACTGCGCGGTTCAGCAGATCCGGGGCAGTTGCTCGCCGAGCGGCAGATCCACGATCCGGGTCCCGCCGAGTCCGGTACGGGCCACGACCGTGCCGGGGTGCTCGGCCACGCACACGCCGATCACGGCCGCCTCGCGTCCCCTCGGGTGCGCACGCATCGCGTCCAGGACCGCGTCGGCGTGGGCGCTGGGCACGAAGGCCACCAGGCGGCCCTCATTGGCCACGTACATCGGGTCCAGGCCGAGGAGAGCACATGCGGTGGCGACCGCTTCCGGGACGGGCACCGCCGCCTCGTCCAGGACGACGCCGGTGTCGGAGGCCGTCGCGATCTCGTTGAGCGCGGCGGCCAGACCGCCCCTCGTGGGGTCGCGCAGGACGTGGATCCCGGGGGTGACGGCGAGCATCGCCCGGACCAGTCCGGCCAGGGGCGCGGTGTCACTGACCACCTCGGTGCCGAAGGCCAGCCCTTCGCGGACGCTGAGGATGGCGATGCCGTGCTGTCCGATCGGCCCGCTGACGATCACCACGTCGCCGGGCCGGGCACGCTGTGGACGGATGTCCACCCCCGCGGGGATCAGCCCGATCCCCGCCGTGTTCACGTACACCCCGTCGCCGTGGCCGGAGTCGACCACCTTGGTGTCGCCGGTGACCACGGTGACGTCCGCCGCTCGGGCGGCCGCGCCGAGCTCCTGGGCGACCCGCCCGACGGTGCTCAGCTCCGTTCCCTCCTCCAGGATGAACGCGCAGGACAGATACGCGGGAACGGCGCCGCTCATGGCCAGGTCGTTGACGGTGCCGTTGACCGCCAGGTCCCCGATGCTCCCGCCGGGGAAGAACAGCGGGCGGACCACGTAGGAGTCGGTCGAGAAGGCCAGCCGGGCACCGCCGAGCGTGACGGCGGCCGAGTCGGTGAGCCCTCCCAGCGTCTCGCCACCGTAGGCCGGGAGGAAGAGGTGCCGGGTGAGCTCCGCGGAAAGCGCCCCACCACCACCGTGGCCCATCACGACCACCGGGTGGTCGCGCAGCGGCATCGGGCAGGACCACCCGGTGGTGCCGGCGGTGATGTCAGTCAACGGAAGCCGTCTCCTCCGTGCGGGGCGTGGCCAGACGCCGGTACAGGTAGTAGGCGGCGCACGCGCCCTCGCTGGAGACCATGGTCGCGCCGAGCGGTGCGCGCGGGGTGCAGGCGGTGCCGAAGGCCGCGCATTCATGGGGTTTGACCAGCCCCTGGAGCACCTCTCCGCTGCGGCACACCGCGGGCTCGACGGTGGCCACGCCGGTGACCTCGAACCGGTGCTCGGCGTCGTAGTCCCGGTACGCGTCCGAGAGCCGCCAGCCGCTGTCCGGAATGGTGCCGATGCCGCGCCAGGCGCGATCGGTGGTGGTGAACACCTCTCGCAGCACGCTGAGGGCGACCGGGTTGCCCTGCGGGCGCACGGCGCGCGGGTAGGCGTTCTCGACGCGGTGTTCGCCCCGTTCGAGTTGGCGGACCGCTCGTCGGATGCCTTCCAGGATGTCCAGCGGTTCGAACCCGGTGACCACGATGGGCACCTTGTGGGTGTCGGCGAGGGCGGGGTACTCGAGGGTGCCCATCACGCTGCACACGTGCCCGGCGGCGAGGAACGCCTGGACGCGGCAGTCCGGGGATCGCACGATCGCCTCGATGGCGGGTGGCACCCGGACATGTGAGACCAGCAGGCTGAAGTTCCGCACCCCGAGCCGTCTGGCCTGGTGGGCCACCATGGCGATGGCGGGCGCGGTGGTCTCGAAGCCGACGCCGAAGAACACCACCTGCTGATCCGGGGCTTGCTGGGCGATCCGCAGCGCGTCCAGCGGTGAGTAGACGACACGGACGTCACCGCCGTCGCTCTTGACCCGGAACAGGTCGCGGTCGCTTCCCGGCACCCGGAGCATGTCGCCGAACGAGCAGAAGACCACGCCCGGACGGGCGGCGATCTCCAGCGCCTTGTCGATCATCTCCAGCGGGGTGACGCAGACCGGACAGCCCGGCCCATGGATCAACTCGATGCTCTCGGGCAGCAGTTGGTCGATGCCGTGCCGGATGATCGAGTGCGTCTGACCGCCACAGACCTCCATCATCGACCAGGGCCGGGTGACCGTCCCGGCGATGTCGTCCAGGAGCCGTCGGGCCAGGGCGGGGTCCTGGAACTCGTCGATGTATTTCACCGGTTCTCCTCCTCGGGCGCGCGTTCCGCCTCGGCCGCCGCACGCGCCCAGGCATCGCCGAACTCCTCGTCCAGTGCCCCGATCCGCTCGAAGAGCCGGAGGGTGGCCAGGGCGGACTCCTCGTCGAGCCGCTGGATCGCGAAGCCGACATGGACGATCGCGTACTCACCGACCTCGATCTCCGGCAGATAGGCGAGGCAGACGTCCTTGACCACCCCGCCGAAATCGACCCGCGCCATCGGCGTACCATCCCGTTTTTCGATGCCGACCACGCGGCCGGGTACCGCCAGGCACATGTGCTCCTCCTCGGTTCCTCATGTCTCGGCGACACGGCCGGCGACGACCGCCTGTCCCAGAGCCAGGCCGCCGTCGCCGGGCGGGACCACCGTGTGCCCGAGGACGGTGAATCCGTCCTCGGCCAGCCCGGCGGCGCACATCCCGTCCAGGAGGGCGTTGGCGAACACCCCGCCGGTGAGGACGACCGTCCGCACGCCCGTGCTCCGATGCGCCTTCCGGCAGGCCGTGCGGACCGCACCGGCGACCGCCAGATGGAAACGGGCGGCGATCAGCGGGACCGCCGCACCCGCGCGGAGATCGGCCACGATCGCCGCCAGCAGCGGGGCGGGATCCTCGAGCGCGAAGGGGTAGCCGTCCCGCACCCCGTCGGCGGTCACGGCCGCGGCCTCCAGTTCCACGGCGGCCTGAGCCTCGTACCCCGCCCGGTGACAGACCCCCACCAGCGAGGACACGGCGTCGAACAGCCGCCCCATACTGGACGTCGGCACACACGCGATGCCGCGTGCCAACTGGGCCTCCAGCAGACGGAGTTCCCCGGGCGGGCAGGCGGCGGCACACGGCAGGTCGGGCGACCAGGCGAGGCCGGCCGCGCGCAGATGTGCCAGCGCCATCCGATACGGGTTGCGCACCGCCGCGTCACCGCCCGGCAGGGGTACGTACGCCAGATGCGCCAGACGGCGGTAGCCCGCGTAGTCGGCCAGCAGCACCTCGCCGCCCCATACGGCGCCGTCGTCGCCGTAGCCGGTGCCGTCGAAGGCGACACCGAGCACCGGCTCGTCCAGCCCGTGTTCCACCATCGCGGAGGCGATGTGGGCGTGGTGGTGCTGGACCAGGGCCGGCGGCCGGCCGTCACGCCGTGCCCATCGCGCGGACCGGTAGCCGGGGTGGCGGTCGGCGGCGACGCGGACCGGCTCGACGCGGGTGAGCGCCCGCAGATGGCTCTCGGCACGCTCGAAGGCGCGCTGGGCGGACAGGCTGTCCATGTCCCCGACGTGGGCGGACAGCCAGGCGGCGTCGCCCTCCGCCAGGCACAGGGTGTTCTTGAGGTCACCACCGACCGCGAGGACCGGACGGACGGCCACCGGAAGGCGGACGCGCGCCGGGGCGAAGCCGCGCGAGCGGCGGATCGGCAGGGGCGAACCGTCCGCGCGGACCCGGACCACCGAGTCGTCACAGGCCACCACGATGGGCCGGTCATGCCAGAGCCAGGCGTCGGCCAGCCCGTCCAGGCGGAGCATCGCCTCCCGGTCGTCGGTCACCAGCGGCTCCCCGGAGAGGTTTCCGCTGGTCACCACCAGGACGTCGGGGCCCGGTGGGTCGTCCGGAAGGCCGAACAGGAGCCGGTGCAACGGGGTGTAGGGCAGCATCACCCCGATGTCCGGGCTCCCCGGGCACACCTGCGGTGCGAGCGGAGTCGGGGATCGGCGGCGCAGCAGCACGATGGGGCGGGGCCGCCCGGTGAGGGCGCGGCGCTCCGCCGGGCCGAGGTGGCCGAGCCGGGCGGCGGTGTCGGCGTCGGGGGTCATGACGGCGAACGGCTTGTCGCCACGACCCTTGCGGCGGCGCAGTGCGTCCACGGCCCTCGGGGTGGTGGCGTCGCAGACCAGGTGGTAGCCGCCGAGGCCCTTGACCGCCAGGATCGCCCCGGCTGCCAGCATCCGCCGGGCCTCGGCCAACGCGGCCCCGCCCTCCCGGCGTACGGCGCCGGTGAGCCTCAGCCGTGGCCCGCAGGCCCAGCAGGCGATGGGCTGGGCGTGGAACCGCCGGTTCGACGGGTCCGTGTATTCCGCCGCGCAGTCCGGGCACATCGGGAAGGCCGCCATGGTGGTCGTGGCCCGGTCGTACGGCATGGCGGTGGTGACGGTGAAGCGTGGGCCGCAGTCGGTACAGGTGAGGAACGGGTGCCGGTGGCGGCGGTCGGCCGGGTCGGTCAGCTCGGTCAGGCAGGCGTCGCAGGTGGCGACGTCGGGCGGGACCACGGTTCGGCCGTGGCCCGTCGTGGAGCGCACGATCGCGAAACCGGTGCCGCCGGTCGGGCACAGCTCGGAGGCGGTCACCGAGGCGATGTCCGCCAGCGGGGGAGCGTCCGCCGTCAGCCGGTGGCAGAAGGCGGCCACCGCCCCGGGGCCGCCCTCGATCTCGATCCGCGCCCCGGCCGGTCCGTTGGCCACCTGACCGGACAGGCCCAGTTCGGTGGCCAGGGCATGGACGAAGGGCCGGAAGCCGACCCCCTGCACCACGCCACCGACCGCCACCAGGCGGCGGACCGGCCGTTGCGAGCCCTCGGTGTCCGGCTCCACCGGGGCGGAGCCGGACACCGAGGGCTGTTTCATGGACATGGCGCTTCCGTCCGGAGTGGTCGAGCCTGCGCGAGGTGCCGGCCGTGCCATGAACGCCGTCCGGCCAGGCCGCTCGTCATGTTAGGAACGGGTCCGGCCACCGTGGGAGACCACGCCCGCGCGGCGGCCCAACGCCCTCCGAACGGCCCAGGCGACGAACAACGTTGCCAGGCGGGCGGACTACGCGGTCTCCCGGCCGTCGGCCGGCGCGCCCGCGCGCCGAAGCCGGTCGTGCGCCTCGTCGACGGCCTCGGCCACGTGGTGGATCAGCTCGGGGAGCGCGTCGGCCACCGCGGTGCTGAGCCCCCGGCCGATGCCGAAGTCCTCCCCTTCCACCGCGTGCACCGTCAGCTCCCTGGGCATCCGGTCGAGCGCCGCGGCCAGGGCGAAGGTCTCACCGAGCCCGAGGGCGTGGGTACTGGCGGAGCGTGTGGCGCAGCGCGCCGCCCGCTCCGCCGTCAGCGTGTGCAGCCGCCCCGGCTGCCCGGGATGCGCGTGCACCACCTCGACCACGACGACGGCGTCCTGGCGGCGCCACGAACCGAGCATCCTCCCGGGCTCGCCATCGCTGTCGGTCAGCACCGTCCCTTCGGGCACTCGGGTGCGCAGGGCCTCGACGACGAGCGGGCCGGCTCCGTCGTCCCGGCGGAACGGATTGCCCACGCCGATCACCACCACCCGGCCCGTCATCCGCGCTCCACCGTCAGGTCCAGGAAGTGCGCGGAACAGGAGATGCACGGGTCGTGGTTGCGGACCGCCCGCTCGCACAGCGCGGTCAGCTCCTCGTCGCCGGGCGGCTCGCCCGGCCCGTCCAGGCGGGACTGCACCTGGCGGCGCAGGTCGTCCTCGATGGCCGCCTGGTTCTGCGCGGTGGGCGGCACGATACGGGCCAGGGTGAGGGTGCCGTCGGCCGCCATGGCGTATCGGTGGTAGAGCAGCCCGCGTGGCGCCTCGGTGGCCGCGCAGCCGGTCGCCGGGCGGGGCGGAACCGCGACCTGCGGCCGGGAGGGCGGCTCGTAGGCGTCGATGATCCGCAGCGCCTCGGCCACGGCATGGGCCACCTCGACGGCTCGGACGATGATGCTCCGGAACGGATTGCGGCACACCGCGCCGGTGGCCGGATCGCCGAGCCCCGCCTCCCGCGCGGCGTCGAGGGCCGAGGGGTGGAGCCACCGTCCGCTGACCGCGTACCGGGCCAGTGAGCCGGTCAGGTAGTGGTGGCCGTCCAGCTCGGACACCAGGGCGGTCGAGTGCGGGACCTGCCGTTCCACCACATGGCGCTCGAACTCCTCCACCGGAAGAGCCCGTACCGGGGTGGCGCCGTCCGGGCCCGCCCCCGCGGCCATGACGGCCGGGGTTCCGGAGTCGATGGCGTACCGGCCGGGGTCGCGCATCGCCAGGAACGGGCCGTCGTAGCGGGCATCGGGGAAGTCGAAGCCGGCCACCCAGCGCACGGTCTCCAGCGCGTCGTCACGGGCCCGGCGCAGCCGCTCGGCCAGCGGGACGAGTTCGGCCGGGGCGGGCACGCGGTAGAAGCCTCCGACGCGGACGTTGATCGGGTGGATGGCGCGGCCACCGAGTTGCTCCATGATGGCGTTGCCCGCCTGTTTGATCCGCAGGCCCCGTTCCACGGCTCCGCGTTGCTCGCGGGCGAGTTCCACGGCACTGGGGTGGCCGAAGAAGTCGGGGGCGTGCAGCAGATGGACGTGCAGGGTCTGGCTCTCGATCCATTCGCCGTAGTAGAGCAGCCGCCGCAGTCCCGCGAGCGGACCGTCGACCGTCACCCCGCAGGCCCGCTCGATGGCCTGGCATGCGGTCATCTGGTACGCGACCGGGCAGATTCCGCAGATCCGTGAGGTGATGTCGGGTGGCTCGCCATGGCCGCGTCCGACCAGGAACGCCTCGAAGAAGCGGGGCGGCTCGTAGATCCGCAGCCGCGCCTCGGCGACCGTCCCGTCGCGCACGGCCAGGTGGAGGGCCGCTTCTCCCTCCACCCGGGCGAGTGCGTCCAGTCGCAGCACACGGGCCCCGCGGTGGCTCATCGGGGCTCTTCCTCCGCCGGGAGCTCGGGGGACTCCCGGGCCGCGAGCTCGGGTACGGGGCCGTATTCGGGCGAGGCCGCGTTGAAGGTGCGGAAGACCCGCACGATGTCCCGCTCCCTCATGCCGTCGTGCCGCAGCTCGCGCACCATCGCCTCCAGGTTGGGTTGGACCATCGGCCCGAAGCAGCCGTAGCACCCGCGCCCGTAGGCGGGACAGAGCGCGCCGCACCCGGCATGGGTGACGGGCCCCAGGCACGGGATGCCCCGCGCGACGGTGATACAGGTCGTGCCGCGCCGCTTGCATTCGAAGCAGACGCTGTGGCCGGAGATGTTCGGCTTCCGCCCGGCCAGAAACGCGGTGATCACTTCCAGTAGCTGGCCGCGGTCGATCGGGCAGCCACGCAACTCGAAGTCGACCGGTACATGCGCCGAGATGGGGGTGGAGGTGTCCAGTGTCGCGATGTACTCCGGGCGGGCGTACACCGCGGCGCGGAACTCCTCGACGTCCGCGAAGTTGCGCAGGGCCTGGACGCCGCCCGCGGTGGCGCAGGCCCCGATGGTGACCAGGCGACGGGAGATCCGCCGGATGTGATGGATGCGCCGCACATCCTCTGCGGTGGTGACGGACCCCTCCACCAGGGAGAGGTCGTACGGTCCGGTCCCCGCGAGAGTGGCCGGCTCCCGGGAGTCCTCCGCGGTGGACATCTCC
The DNA here is from genome assembly GCF_024505145.1 of Streptomyces rugosispiralis. GTDB lineage: Bacteria > Actinomycetota > Actinomycetes > Streptomycetales > Streptomycetaceae > Streptomyces > Streptomyces rugosispiralis. The sequence goes on from NZ_JANIAA010000002.1 coordinate 286,491, forward strand.
AGGAAGTGCGCGATGCGCACCCGGCCGGTGAGCGGGAGCAGTTCGTCCTCGCAGTCGAGCAGGGTCAGCTGGCAGCCGTCGCACGAGGCGAACTTCCACACGGCGAGGGCGGGGCGGTCGTCGGAGTCCATCTCACAGCTCCCTGACGGCGAGCAGGGGCCGGGCGCGGTCGTAGCCGACCACCGGGCCGTCCCGGCACAGCAGCAGGGGCCCGAGCTGGCAGTGACCGCAGTGGCCGGTGCCGCAGCGCATGTTCCGTTCCAGTGACACCTGGACCCGACGCGCGGGCAGGCCGCGGGCGAGCAGCGCCCGGACGGTGTGCCGGATCATCACTTCGGGGCCGCAGATCAGCGCCTCGGTCCGATCCGGGCGCCAGTCGACCCGGTCCAGCAGGGTGGTGACCACGCCCACGCTGCCGCGCCAGCCGGGGCCGGGCCGGTCGACGGTCACCTCCACCTGGGCCGAGGCACGCCGCCAGTGCTCCAGTTCCTCCCCGTAGAGCAGATCCGCAGGCGTGCGGGCCCCGAGCAGTGCACGAAGGCGGCCATAGCGCCCGGGGTGGTCGAGCACATGGCGCACCACGGGGCGCAGCGGGGCGAGCCCGATGCCGCCGGCGACCACCAGGACGTCCAGCCCGGCCGCCGCCTCGAGGTCCCAGCCAGTGCCGTAGGGGCCCCGCAGGCCGATCGTGTCCCCCGCCCTGAGCCGGCACAGCGCGCCGGTGACCGCGCCGATCGCGCGCACGGTGTGCACCAGACGGGGACCGGCACCGATCGCGCTGACCGAGATCGGCACCTCACCGACGCCGAAGGCGTACACCATGGCGAACCGGCCCGGCGAGAACTCCGGCAGCGCCCGCCCCACCGGTGCCACCTCCAGCGACACACAGTCCGCGGTCTCCGCCGAAACGGCGGTCACCCGGTACGGCAGGGGCACGGTGGTCACGACGGGACGCTTCCGTGCGGTGTGTACAGGTCGAGCAACCGCAACCGGGTGGCCTGGAGCCGGTCGGCGATCAGCGCCGCGCACCGCAGCATCAACTCGTATCCGAGTTCCGTGTCGGCCATGCACAGCTCACGTACCTCGGCGGCGGGAAACTCCCAGGTCCGCACGGGGCCCAGCGCGCGGGCGCCCAGATGCCAGCGGTACGGCGGGAAGATCCACGACCATCCGAGCTGCTGCCGCGGCCCGAGGGTCTCCACCACCTGGGCCCGCCGGCCGGGGACATACACATCCAGGGCGACCTCGCCGGAACGGATCAGCCAGAACCGGTCGGCGACACCGCCCTCGTCGAACAGGGTGCTGCCGGCGCGGAACTCCCGCTCGTCGGCGAGCGTGAACAGCCGGTCGCGCTGAACCCGCGGAAGGGTTTCCAGCAGCAGTGGCCACCCGGTCATCGTGGGTCGTCCTCCGTACGCCGGGTCCAGTCGTACAGGGCCGCGGCCTCCTCGGTGATGTCGATGGCGACCGGACACCAGACGATGCACCGGCCGCACCCCACACACCCCGACGACCCGAACTGGTCGTACCAGGTGCCCAGTTTGTGGGTGAGCCACTGCCGGTAGCGACTGCGCGACGAGGCGCGTACGGGACCGCCCGGCAGATAGGAGAAGTCCAGGTCGAAGCAGACGTCCCAGACCCGCCAGCGCTCGGCGTGGTCCCCGGTCAGGTCGGTGACGTCCTCGGTGGTGGTACAGAAGCAGGTGGGGCACACCATCGTGCAGTTGCCACAGGTCAGGCATCGGGAGGCGACGTCGTCCCAGCGGGGTGCCTCCAGCGTTTCCGCCATCAGCCGCCGCATGTCGGTGTCCGGCATCCTGCGGCCCATTCGCTCGGCGGCGGACGCGACGGCGCCCGCGGCGGCCCGGCAGACGGCCTCCGGGGCCGGTTCGCCGGGCAGTTCCGCCAGGATCTCGGCCCCCTCCGGGCTGCCACCGCGGATCCAGAACCGGTGTCCCTCGTCATCGACCAGTTCGGTCAGCACCAGGTCGTACCCGGGCCCGGCGGCGGGACCGGTGCCCATCGAGACGCAGAAGCAGGTCGCACCGGGCTCGGTGCACTCCACCGCCACCAGAAACGCCCCTGACCTCCTGCCCCGATAGACCGGGTCGGAGTGCGGCCCGGCGGTGAGGATCCGGTCCTGGACGGCGATGGCCCGCAGATCGCAGGGGCGGACGCCGAGGAACGCGAAGCGGGGAGGCGTGGTGTCGTCCGCCTCGATGACCAGCTCTCCGCCGGTGCGTTCCGCCGTCCACTGGCGGACCCGGGCGGGGTGCAGAAAGGTCTTCCACGACTGCGGACCGGCCGCGTTGGCGAAGGCAGCGCCATCCGTACGCGACCGCAGCCGGTACTGCCCGGCTTCGAGGTCCACACCCCATCCGTACGGTAGTTGACCGGCGGATTCCAGCTCTTCCAGAACGATGGCGCCGTCCCGCACAGTGGGGCCGACCACTGTGTAGCCGCGCGCCCGCAACACATTGACCAGGGCGACCAGCCCCTCCTTACCGATCGCGACTCCTTCGGCCGAAGGAAGGGTCGGCGCACTCACCACAGCTCACCCCGGTCACCGGCGGACAACAGGACCCATCTGCTCACAGGTCCCGTCATGAGCGCGGGAAGCGCCGCCGCGACACGGCGATGCTCGGCCGAACGCGCACACAGGTACCGCTGCGTGGGGTAGCCGTGACGCGCCCTTCTGGTTCTTTCCGGGCCCCGGGGGATCCGCCAGGGACCGTGCTCCGGCCATATCGACTCGACCTGGCCGCCGTCATGCCTACGCCGAGCCCAGGACCAGTACCTGGATGGCCAGGACGGCGGCGCCGCGGGCCCAGTCGTGGAAGTCGGAGACCTTGGTCTCGAGGTTGACCTTGTCGGCCTGGGGATGGCGGTTGGCGAGGATGGCCTTCTCCACCGCCGCCCCGGCCACGTCGACCAGGCCCACTCCCTCGCCGGCCAGCAGGATCTTCTGGGGCATCGCGAAATTGGCGATCTGGGAAACGATGGTGCCGAGGGCTCGGGCCGCCTCGTCCACGACCCGGGCGGCCATGGGCTCGCCATCGGCGGCGAGGCCCAGGATCTCCTCGTACGTCATCTCCCGGCCGGTGGCGGCGTGGAGCTGGTAGCGGATGCTGGGGATGGTCAGCAGGGAGACGGCGCTGCCGCGTTCTCCGTACGGGGTGAGCGGGCCGTGGGGATCGACCATCCAGTGCCGTCCCCGGCCGAGGCTCAGACCGTCCTCGGAGGAGACCACCCGCCTGCCGCCGCTGACCAGTCCGTAACCCAGTCCGGCCCCGATGGTGAGCACCGCGAACCGGTCGAGGCCGCGGCCCGCGCCGAACCAGCACTCGGCCTCGACCAGCGCCGCCACGTCGTTCTCGACGACCGTGGGCAGCCCCGTCCGCTCCTCGACCAGTTCGGCCAGCGGCACCTCGTCCCAGTCGAGGAAGGGCGACCGGATCACGACCGAGCGGTCCCGGACACCGGCCCCCACTCCGATGCCGATCCCGGCCGCCCGGGGATGGGCCCGGGTGAACTCCCGCGTCATCTCGCCCAGCAGATCGATGACCGACGCGGGTTCGTGTGTGGTCAGCGGCCGCTCGTCGCGGGCCATGATGTCGCTGCGGAGTGTGGTGACAACCCCGTACACCATGTCCTCGGTGATCTTGAAGCCGATGAAGAGCCGGGACTCGGCGACCATGTCCAGCGGCTGCGAGGGCCGTCCCTGTCGCACCTCCGCCGATGCCGCGCCCTCGGTGCCCTTCTCGACCAGCAGACCCGATTCGATCAGCGGCTTGGTCAGCCGGGTGAGGCTGCCCGCCGAGAGGTTCAGCCGACGGGCGAGTTCGGCGCGCGACAGCGGACCGTGCACGAGCACCTCGATCGCCACCGCACGTTCCCCCGGACTGAGCGGCAGCCAACTGGCGTCAAGTGTGGTCATGAGGGACGGGATCCTCCATGTTTTCTTTTGCATCGGAAGTAATAGGTTCACTCTATGTGGCCAGAAGTCGCCGCGGGAAGATGCTTGCACGACTCTTGACGGTGTGATTCTTTCGCATCAAAAGTAAGTGGTGCCCGAGGACGAGCCGCAGACGAAAGAGTCCCCTGATGACCGTCGCCTCCAGCAGCCCCCCTTCGCGCCTGCGCCGCGCCGGGGGAGCCACATCGAAACTCAAGATCCGCGGAGCCCGGGAAGCCGGTGACGACGGGGCCCTCGCGGCCGTCTTCATCGCCCCTGCCCTGCTGGGCTTCCTGGTCTTCCTGCTCTGGCCGACGCTGCGAGGCATCTATCTGAGTTTCACCCGCTTCAATCTGCTGACTCCGGCCGAGTGGGTGGGCCTCGACAACTATGACAGGATGATCCGCGACCCCGTCTTCTGGCACTCGCTGGCGGTCACGGTCGAGTACGTGGCCATCAACATCGGTGTGCAGACGGTCGCGGCCCTCGCCATCGCGGTTCTGCTCCAGCGGCTGACGCGGTCGGCCGTACTGCGGGGCATCGTGCTCACCCCGTATCTGATGTCGAACGTCGTGGCCGGCATCGTCTGGCTGTGGATCCTCGACACCCAGATGGGCATCGGCAACGAGATCCTCCAGGGCCTCGGCTTCGACCGCGTTCCCTTCCTGGCCGACGAGACCTGGGCGATCCCCACCATCGCCCTGATCAACGTCTGGCGGCACGTCGGCTACACCGCCCTGCTGCTCTTCGCGGGCCTCCAGGCGATTCACCATCGACAGGAACGGCAAGCGGGGCGACGAACCGGGCTTCGACAAGCACCACGTCAAGGTCTACGGGCTGGCCACCGGAGGCGCGGGCGACGACAACGGCCAGACCCAGTGGAGCCCCTTCACCGGCTCCGCGGGCTGGTCCTACACCGACAAGAAGCGGTGGGGCACGAAGTACAACTACGACAGCCCCCTCTTCCAGTCCGTCGTCAAGTGGTACTTCGGCCTGGCGAAGAAGGGGTACCTCGCACCGCTCGAGGTCTACGGTGATCAAGCGAACCCGCCCAACGCGCAGGTGGCCGCGGGCAAGGCCGCGACGGCCTTCGACGGCGCCTGGATGCTCTCCACGTACTACGGGGCCAAGGGCCTCGACGTGGGCACCGCCCGCACCCCGGTCGGCCCGACCGGCAAGCGGGCCACGATGATGAACGGCCTGGCGGACTCGATCTCCAAAGGCGCCCGCAACAAGGAGGGCGCCAGGAAGTGGGTGGAGTACCTGGCCTCCGACGCGTGCCAGACCGCCGTCGGCGAATACGGGGTCGTCTTCCCCGCCACCCCGGCCGGCACCAGGGCCGCCGTCGCCGCCTACGAGAAAAAGGGAATCGACACCACGGCCTTCACCCAGCCGGTGGCGGACAAGAGGCACTTCACGACCTTCTCGTTCCCGATCACCAACTACGCCGCCGACGTGTACGCGCTCATGCGACCCGCGATGCAGGACCTCTACGGGGGTGGCGCGCCCGCGAGCGGCCTCGACACGACCAACAGCCAGATCAACTTCATTTTCGACCAGTGAACTCTCCACGACCTTACGAAAGGCATCGCCGCATGAAGTTCTCCCTCGGCATCGTCGGCGCCGGGCAGTTCTCCGGCCAGTTCGCCAAGCTGTTCCTCGCCCACCCGGGCGTCGGCGATGTCCACGTCACCGATCTGCTGCCCGAGCGGGCCGAGCAACTGGCCGCCGCGGAAGGCCTGTCGGGTACCTTCCCCTCGTACGAGGCGATGCTGGAGTCGAAGGCGGTCGACGCGGTGGCCGTCTTCACCCAGCGCTGGACACACGGCCCGCTCGTGCTCCAGGGGCTGAACGCGGGAAAACACGTGTACTCGGCGGTACCGATGGCGATCAGCCGCGAGGAGATAGCGGCGATCATCGAGGCCGTACGCGCCACCGGCCTGACGTACATGATGGGTGAGACGAGCCAGTACAACCCGGCGACCGTGCACGCCCGCGACCAGATCGCCGACGGCGCCTTCGGACGGCTCTTCTATGCCGAGGGCGACTACGTACACGACATGGACCTCGGCTTCTACGAGGCCTATCAGTACAGCGGCGGCGAGAACTGGAAGGCGACCGCCAGCTATCCGCCGCTGCTCTATCCGACGCACTCCGTCGGCGGGGTGCTCGGCGCCTGGCAGACGCACGCGGTGAGCGTGTCGGCGATCGGAGTGAAGGACGAGCGCGGGGACGGTGTCTTCGACCAGGAGATCAGCCAGTTCGGGAACGACATCTCCAACGCCACCGCGCTGTTCGAGGTGGCGGGTGGCGGCTCGTTCCGTACGAACGAGTTCCGGCGGGTCGGCTACCCCTCGCACATCCGCGAGTCGCGTTTCCGGTTCTTCGGGACGGACGCCAGCATGGAACAGCTCGCCACGGTGAGCTTCTGGCAGGACAAGGAGGGGGTCAAGGACATCACGGAGCTGCTGGAGCCCAAGCCGACACTGGCTCCCGACGACCCGTCGCTCGAGCACATCGCGCCCGCCCTGCGCGCCGCCTTCACCTCGGGTTCCGCGCCCGTGCACGACCGCTCGCGGCTGCCCCGGGAGTTCGACCACCTGCACAACGGGCACGAGGGAAGCCACCACTTCCTGGTGGACGACTTCGTGACCGCGGTCAACACCCGCACACTGCCCTCCGTGAACGCATGGGTCGCGGCCCGCTACACCCTGCCGGGCATCGTGGCGCACGAGTCCGCGCGGCAGGGCGGAGTCCGGCTGGAGATCCCCGACTTCGGGGACGCGCCCGAGAGCTGAGCGGCCTCGGACCGGCTGCCCCCGGGGCAGCCGGTCAGGTGCCCAGCCTCCTCCTGGGTATGCGCCCGGCCGGCTCCTGCTCCTGCGCGCCCTTGGCCCACAGGGAGCGCACATGGCCGAGGTGGCGGGCCATGCACGTCTCGGCGCCCGTCACATCACCCGCGACCATCAGGTCGAGGAGTTCGATGTGCTCCTCGGCGGACGGGATCAGCTGATCGCGCTCGTCCAGTGTGGTCAGTCCGTAAAGGCGTGAGCGTTTGCGCAGGTCGCCGACGGTTTCGACGAGCCGGTCGTTTCCGGCGAGCGCGAGCAGGGAGAGATGGAACTGGCGGTCGGCCTCCAGATAGCCGATGAGGTCGTGCTCGCGCGCGGCGCGCACGATGTCCTCCGCCACCGGGCGCAGCGCTTCCAGGTCCTCGCGGGCGGCGCCGCGGGTGATCCGGCCGATCATGGGGACCTCGATCAGGGCGCGGATCTCGGTGTACTGGTCGAGGTCGCGTTCGTTGACCTCGGTGATGCGGAAACCCTTGTTGCGCACCGGTTCGACAAGACCCTCGCGGGCCAGGTCGAGCATCGCCTCGCGCACCGGCGTCGCGGAGATGCCGAAGTCCTCGGCCAGGCCGGGGGCCGAGTAGACCTCGCCTGGGCGCAGTTCGCCGGAGATCAGCGCGGCGCGCAGGGCATGGGCCACCTGGTCGCGCAGCCGCTCCCTGGTGGTGATGAGCTTGCGCTGTTTGAGGTGGCCCATGACGGTTGGTGTTCCTTTCGTGCCCCGTGCCCGCACGGCAGAGAGGATCACCAGAGTACAATGTCATGTTGTTCTCGTGGGCGGTGTTCTCGCGGGTGGCCGTGTGCGGATGCGGCTACGGCCACCGGTTCAGCGACCTTCGATCAGTTCCCCCATCCACGCCTCGATCGCGTCCGGGGTGCGCGGCAGGGCGCCCGACATCAGCCGGGCTCCTTCGGCGGTGATCACCAGGTCGTCCTCGACGCGTACCCCGATGCCCCGCAGTTCGTCCGGCAGCGTCTCGTCGTCGGCCTGGAGGTAGAGGCCGGGCTCGACCGTGAGCACCTGGCCCTCCGCCAGCACCCCGTCCAGATAGGTTTCCGCCCGCGCCTGCGCGCAGTCGTGGACGTCGAGCCCGAGCATATGTCCGCTGCTGCACAGGGTGTAGCGACGGTGGAAGTCGCCCTCGGGGCTTTTGAGCACACCCCATTCCGCGAGCCCCTCCGCGATCACGCGCATCGCGGCCCGGTGGAAGTCACGGAAGCTCGCGCCCGGCCTGAGCGCCGCGATGCCCGCGTCCTGGGCGGCGAGCACGAGGTCGTACACCTGCCGTTGCACGGGGGAGAACCGCCCGGAGAGCGGGAGGGTGCGCGTGATGTCGGCGGTGTAGAGGCTGTCCGTCTCCACGCCCGCGTCCAGAAGCAGCAGCCGCCGTGCGTCCAGGGGCCCGTCGTTCCGGATCCAGTGCAGGACGCAGGCGTGGGCACCGGACGCCACGATGGTCTCGTAGCCGGTGCCGTTGCCCTCCGCGCGGGCGCGCAGGCCGAAGACGCCCTCGATCCAGCGCTCGCCGCGTGGGTGGGCGAGGGCGCGCGGCAGGGCGCGTACCACGTCCTCGAAACCGGCGACCGTGTGGTCCACGGCGAGTTGCAGCTGCCCCACTTCCCAGACATCCTTGATCAGCCTCAACTCGCTCAGGGCCGCGGACAGTTCGGCGTCGACCGTGGCGTCGCGGCCCGGCGGCAGCTCCGCCCGGTCGCCGATGGCGGCACAGCGGATGCCGGTCATGCGCTCGGTCTCGTCGAGGTCGGGGCGCCGGCCGACCCAGAACTCGCCGTAGCGCCGGTCCCGGTAGAAGCCGTCGTCGCCGCGCGGCGAGCGGGGCCGCACATACAGGACCGCCTCATGCCGGTGGGGCCCGTCCGGCTCCAGGACCAGGACGTGCCCGGCCTGCTCTTCGCCGGTCAGACCGGTGAGCCAGGCGTACGCGCTGTGCGGCCGGAAGCGGTGGTCGCAGTCGTTCGAGCGGACCCGCAGCTCTCCCGCGGGGATGACCAGCCGCTCACCCGGGAAGCGGGCGGACAGCCGGGCGCGGCGAGCGGGGGTGAAGTCGGCGGCGGCCTGCCGGATGTCCGCGGGCAGCGGCATCGGCGCCCAGTCACCCGCCATGAAGACCTCGAACTCCGGTGAGACGGGCAGGTCATGGCCGGCTGTCCGCGGTGCGCCGGTCAGGGGCTCGGTCATCGGTCCTCCTTGTTCCGTACGTTGACGAGTCGTTCCGTACCTTGACGAGCTCTCCGCGATCCATCGCGTCGAGGGTCTTGCACCCTGTGCAATTTCACATTATTACGTTACGCATCACATAGCACCACACGCTCTCATATGCGGCTCCGCACAGGGCGATTCAGGCCCTGATGAGGCACCGCTGCCCCGTAGCCCTTGTCACCTCCCCCACAGGAGTCAACGGTGTTCCAGTCGAGAATCCCGCGCGGATCCACGCGCAGATGTCTGCTCACAGCCGTGGCGGTGATCACGCTCTGCGTGACGGCGTCCCCGTCCGGTCACGCGGCCGTCCCCGCTTCCGCGCGGCCCTCGGTGTTACGGCCGGCCGCCTCGCCCGACCCCTTCGACAGGGTCGACCGCCTGGCCGAGGCCCCGGGCCGGGTACGGAAGGTCCCGGCCCCCGACGGCCTCACCGACGGCGGCGTCCCCGGCACCCGGACGCCCGAGCCGAAGCGCCGAGGACGCGCCGTCACTCCGCACGCCACACTCGGCACGGCATCCGTGCCCTGCACCCTCGACGGCGTCACCGGCCTGCCCCCGGAGCGGTTCGCCGACTTCCTGGCCGACCCCGCCGTCACCGCCGACGGCTGTCTGCGCTCGATCCTGTGGACCTGGGACCAGCGACTCGTCCCCGTCATGTCGGACGAGCACGTCCAGGCCGTCTCCCGCCGCATCACCCAACTCGCCGCCTCCCACGACGGCAAGGACGGCAGCCATCTGCTGGAGATGTTCACCTATCTGCACGCGGTGGCGTACCAGGACTTCTCGCACGACGAGATCGACATCACCGACGCGCCGACCGTCGACGCCATGCGCGCGGCCGTCGACGCCTTCGGCTCGGCCGCCCGCACCTTCGACGTCACCCGACCCAACGCCGAGACCCTGCGCGAAGCTCTCGACGCGGCCTCCGCCCCCGGCCTGCGCCAGCACCAACTGCCCCTGATCAAGCGGGTTCTGGCCACCATGGACGCCCAGCACCCCGAAACCGCCCAGGACACCTCCTGGGCCGGTGCCGCCCTCGCGGCGCTCACGGTGAACTACCTCGGCGTGTATCCCGGCAACAAGGACGCCGCCTTCCACGCCGCGGTCACGGCCGACCCCGCATACCGGGCGGCCTTCAGCTCCTTCGCCGGTTACACCCACCTCAAGGACGGGCCCAACGCCTGGGTGATACGCGACGCGCTCAGCGAGTACGGCCGCTTCGGCCAGATCGAAGGGCTCCGCGACGAGATCGTCCCCGGCCTCGGCAGCCTGCTGGACACCACCGCCCACAACTTCGGGGACAGCAGCGCGCCCTGGGCGAAGGTCGCCACCTGGCTCGGGGTGTTCGAAGCCTGCGCCCCGTACCACGTGTGCAAGGACGACATCGAGAAGCGTCTCTTCCCGTACACGTACGTCTACGGCAACGACGACACCGACGGCATCCAGGTCCGCACCGCCCTCGACCGGGACACCGTGGACCAGCTCTATTACGCGAGCAAGCAGGTCAAGGCGCAGTTCCACCGTGTGCTCGGCACGGGGGCGCCGCTCGCGGACGACACCAACACCACGCTGCACATCGTCCTGTACGGCTCGCGCGCCGACTACGAGAACTTCCACCCGCTCCTCACCGGCATGGACACCAACAACGGCGGCGTCTACATCGAGAGCGGGGCGACCTTCTACACCTACCAGCGTCGCGTCCCGCAGGACTCCTCACTGACCCTGGAGGAGCTGTTCCGCCACGAGTACACCCACTACCTCAACGGTCGCTGGGCGGTGCCCGGCCTCTTCGGCGAGGGACCCTGGTACGAGGGCGACCGGACCACCGCGATGGACGAGGGCACCGCCGAGTTCTTCGACGGCGCCACCCGCGACGACGGCATCCGGGTCCGCAAGTCCTTGGTCCAGGGGATCATCGACGACACGGCCGGCGGCGGGCCGCGCATGTCCGTGCACCAGCTCCTGCACGCGACGTACGACGGCGACGGCTTCCGCTTCTACGACTACGCGGGCACGTTCTTCGAGTTCCTGTGGCTCGAGCACCCCTCCCTCCTGCGGGAGATGTACCGCGATCTGCGCGCCGACGACCCCGCGGCCTTCGACGCCTGGCGCGACCGGCTCGGCGGGGACGCGGGGCTGCAGAGCGCGTACGACCGCTTCCTCGACCAACAGATCGCCCACGTCGGCGACTTGTATGTGCCCCGCACCAGCCACACGCCCCTGGGTGAGCTCCGTGACACCTCGGCCGACCAGATTCGCTCCTCCTTCACCGCGATGACCGCGTCCGACCCGAGCTGCCATGCCACCGGCGCGCCGACGCGTCCCCGGTTCGTCTGCACCGGCCGGATCACCGCGAACCTGACCGATGCCCGCGACACGGACGCGGTCTTCGAGGACATGTCCGAGACGGTCGACTACTTCATCCTCGACCGGGCCGCGGGCGGCGACAACAACCTGACCGATATGAACTGCTGGTTCGGCGAGGTGGACATCTGGTCCGACCAGCGCGCGGGGACCTCGGACTACACCTGCGAGGGTCCCCTCCGCGGCTGATGTGTCACCGGCGTCGAGGCCGCGCCCCCGGCCCATGGTCAAGGCTTCCTGAGCCGGGGGCGCGGCCGCCGTCGGCCGTGACTCAGGGCGAGGTGGTCCAGCGTGGCGCGGTCTCGGCCCACTCGGTGTCCCACTCGGCGAGATTGCGCCGACGCAGGACCACGGCGGCGCAGCGGTAGGCGGCGGCACCGGCGAGGGTCACGGTCAGGAAGGCCACAAGCGCCCAGCCCATGGTGCGGCTGCGGATCTGCGCGGCGGACATGGGCGGCTCGGCGATCGCGCCGTCCGCGTCGACCCACACATGGACGGAGCTGCCCGCGTTCAGTCCGGGCAGGACGCCGGTCTCGGCGGTGCGGGTCCGTCCGTTCGGGTCGATGAAGCGGACCGTGGCGGGGTAGCGGTTCTCCCTCGCCTCCGCCGATCCGGGCTCCGGGTGATCCGGGGCGTCGTGGGTGAGGACGGCGGTGGTGCGGTGCAGGGTCTGCCGGTGGTGCTCGGCGGCCGCGCGGTAGTGGCGGTGGGCGGCGTCACCGGTGAGGAACATCGCACCGAGCCCCAGGAGCGGCACGAGCAGCAACAGCGCCAGCGCGATCCGGCCCTGGAGGCGGTCGGTGCACCGATAGAGCGGATTGTGCCGCCAGCGCCAGAGCGACAGGGGATGCACGAGCTCGTGGTGCGGGGGTTCGGGCGGTGGCTGCGCGGGGGGTATTACACCGGACACGGTGGTACTCCTTCGAGAGCAGGCGGCCGACCGCGACCGGGTGCGGGCGGTGCGGTCACGGGACGCCAGCTGGCGTACGGGGGTGAAGTACCGGAGACCCCGGCCGTGGGGCGGCGGGGTCAGCGGGGTCGGCGGAGGAGCGGGCCAGGTCAGGGCGGGGACGTACCACTGGCCGACGGATGTGCGTGCGCGGCCCGCAGGATCTTCGCGGCGCCGCGGATCGCCGCGGTGTGCGGTGCGGGAACCGCCCGCAGCGGCGCGTGAGTGCCGCCGATGAGCCGGTGAGTGAGGTCGGGGCGCAGGGCGCCGCCGCCGGCCAGGAGGGCTCCCCGGGCCAGGGCCTCGGCGGTGAGGGAGGTGCGGTCCTGCCGGAGCATTGAGGTGATCATGGTGCCGATGGCTTCGCTGATCTCCGCCGTGGCCCCGGCGCCGGTGAGGTCGGCGGTGCCCAGGGCGGTGCGGCGGGCGTCGAAGACCAGGCCGTCGAGGAGCAGGACCACCTCGGTGAGGTGGGCTCCGATGTCCACCACGAGCAGCGGCAGGGAGAGGTCGGCGTCCGCGGCCAGGGCGATGGCGCGTGCGGTGGGGACGGTCAGGACCGCGCGCGGGCGCAGCACCTCCACGGCGGTGCGGGCCCGTTCCCGGTAGGCGGGGCCGTCCAGCACGGGCGCGGTGACCACCACCAGCGGGCGGGTGAGCTGGGGCAGGCGGTGGCTGAGCAGCCGGTCGAGCATCCGGGCCGTTCCGGGGACGTCGACGATGGCACCGCGCTGGATCGGGTACACCGCCCCGGCACCGGGGGAGGTGATGGTGGGTACGTCGAGGACCATGCCGCGGCCGGCGATCCAGGCGCGGGTGCGGGCGCTGCCCAGGTCGAGGGCGAGGCCGCAGCAGTGTCGGCACGACGGCCAGGGCCGGTGCCGGTGCCCGGTGGGGGAGCCGGACCGGAAGCGGCGGAGGACGGTCATCGCCCGGCCTCCCGCACCTGCTGGCACCGTGCGCAGTAGCGGGCCTGCGGAACGATCATCAGGCGTTCGCGTTCGACGGGGCGACGGCACAGGTGGCAGGTGCCGTAGCGGCCCTCGGCGATGCGTCGCAGCGCCGCCTCGACGTCGGCGAGGACCATGCGCGCGGAGGCGGCGACTTTGACCTGCACTTCGGCCTGTGCCGCGGAGCGGCGCCGGAGCAGGTCCTCGGCGCGGGGCGCCGCGGCGATCTGCCGCAGCTGTTCCTGGCGGAAGAGGTGCTGTTCGTGGAGGTTCTCCCGCAGCGCGGCGAGGTCCTCGGGCGACAGGTGCGCGGCAGGGTTGTCGATGGTCTGGTGGTTCACCACTTCACCCCTTTGAGCAGGGCGGAGACGAAGACGGGTGGGATGGGGCGGGTCAGGCGGTGGCGCGGCCCTGGCAGGCCACGCAGTACCGGGTGTAGGGGAGGATCTCCAGGCGTTCGGCGGGGACCGGCTTGGCGCAGCCCTGGCAGGTGCCGTACGTGCCGTCGCCGATACGGGCGAACGCCTCGTCGATCTCGGTGAGGACTCGCTGGATCGCCTCCCTCTGCGCGGACACCAGATGGGCGTCCGTGCTCTGGGCGCTCTCGTCGAGGGCGCGCAGCTGGGCCAGACGGCTGTTGCGGGCGTGTTCCAGGCGCTGGCGGGCCTCATGAGAGGTCAGCCGCCCGGGGCGGGGACCGGTCTGGGCGGTGTCGATCGGCACGATGAGGTCCTTTCGCGGAAAGCGCGCTGCGCGCGGCAGTGGCCGCCCGGTTCCGCCCTCCACGGTCTCCATGACCGCGAGCACTGGCCGTACCGGACGGCTCGATCACCTTCGACTCTGCTCGACCCGGCGCCGGAAGCCCATCGGGCGCGGACCCCATTTGCCCGGGACAGCGGTGACCACGGGGCGACGGCGGGGAGCGGCGCATGGGTACCCGAGGACCCCGGATATGGGGAACGGACCCCATCGACCGCGCGCGGTGCGGGCGGCAGGCTGTGTCAGGCTCGGTCGTGATCAGTCGCGGCGGCTCCGCCCGGGGGCGATGAGCGACAGTAGAGCTGATCACACTTGGAGCGCAGAAGGAGGAGTTTCCCCGGTGTCGCTGTTCTGGCGGATCTTCGGGCTCAACGCCCTGGTGCTGGGCACCGCCACGGCGCTGCTGCTGTGGGCGCCGGTGACCGTCTCCGTGCCGGTGCTGCTGACCGAGGCGATCATCCTGCTCGGCGGCCTCGCCGTCATGCTGGTCGCCAACGGCACCCTGCTGCACTGGGGCCTGGCCCCGCTGGACCGGCTGACCAGGCTGATGACCACCGTCGACCTGCTGCGCCCGGGTCAGCGGCTGCCCGTGCCCGGCGCCGGCGGCGGCAGCGAGGTGTCCGAGCTGATCCGCACCTTCAACGCCATGCTCGACCGGCTGGAGCATGAACGCGCCACCTCCAGCGCGCGGGCGCTGCTGGCCCAGGAGGCGGAACGCCGCCGCATCGCCCAGGAGCTGCACGACGAGGTCGGGCAGAGCATGACCGCGATCCTGCTGGTGCTCAAGCGCACCGCGGACGACGCCCCCGAGCCGCTGCGCGAGGACCTCCAGCAGGCCCAGGAGATCACCCGGGAGAGCCTGGACGAGGTCCGCCGCCTGGTGCGCCGGCTGCGGCCCGGCGTCCTGGACGACCTGGGCCTGGTCAGCGCGCTGACCTCGCTCACGCAGGACTTCGCCACCCACACCGGGCTGCGTGTCGTGCGCCGCCTCGACGCCGACCTGCCCGCCCTCGACCAGGAGAGCGAGCTCGTGCTGTACCGGGTGGCTCAGGAGAGCCTGACCAACGCGGCCCGCCACGCGGACGCGCGGCGGGTCGAGGTGAGCCTGCACCGCGCCGGCGAGGCGGTGGTGCTGGAGATCGCCGACGACGGCCGCGGTATCGAGGCCGCCTGCGAGGGCGCCGGGATCCGCGGTATGCGCGAACGGGCCCTGCTCGCCGGAGCCACCCTGGACATCACCTCGACGCCCGGCACCGGCACCCGGATCCGCCTCATCACCCCCGCCCCCAGGAAGCAGCTCTGACCATGCCCGACCCGACCCCGCCCGGACCCACCACGGCCGCGACGCCGTCTGCGACGGACGCGGCGCCGATCCGCATCCTGCTCGCCGACGACCACGCTCTCGTACGCCGCGGCGTCCGCCTGATCCTCGACCGGGAACCCGACCTGGAGGTCGTCGCCGAGGCCGGGGACGGCGCCGAGGCCATCGAGGCGGCCCGGAACCAGGAGATCGACCTGGCCGTGCTCGACATCGCCATGCCGCGCCTGACCGGTCTCCAGGCCACCCGCGAGCTGGTGGCGCTCAAGCCGGGCCTGCGCATCCTGATGCTGACGATGCACGACAACGAGCAATACCTGTTCCAGGCGCTCAAGGCCGGGGCCTGTGGCTATGTGCTGAAGTCGGTCGCCGACCGGGATCTGGTCGCCGCCTGCCGGGCCGCGATGCGCAACGAGCCGTTCCTCTACCCCGGCGCGGTCACCGCACTGATCCGCAACTACCTGGACCGCGTCCGCCACGGCGAGGAGGACCCCGACCAGCTCCTCACCCCTCGTGAGGAGGAGGTCCTCAAACTCGTCGCCGAAGGGCACTCCTCCAAGGAGATCGCCGAGATCCTGTTCATCAGCGTCAAGACCGTGCACCGCCACCGGGCCAACCTGCTGCACAAACTCGGTCTGCACGACCGGCTGGAGCTGACCCGCTACGCCATCCGCGCCGGTCTCGTCGAACCCTGACGCCCGCCCCGATCACCAGCGGGAAGTCGAGCACCCGGCAGGAAAGGGACGGTGCATGCGCCCAGCACCCCGCGACGCCATCCCGGCCGCCGGCCGCCGGTTCGCGGTAACGCTCATCGCGCTCCTCGCCGTCCTGCTGGCGCTGGTTCCCGCCGATACCGTGCGCGCCGCTTCGGGTCCGGTGGCCCATCCGGCCTCGGTGGCCACGGGCGCCGAGCGCCCGGACACCGGTCCCCGCGCGGATGACCCGTGTGCCGCCGGCTGCGCGGCCCAGGCCAGGGTCCGGCACGACCACCTCGGTGAGCGCCCGTGCCCACCGGACCACCACGCCACCGACCCCCGCGACACGGGTGCCGACCCGGCTGTCGGCACCCGTACTTCAGCGCCCTCCGCGTACGCACCCGTCTCTCCAGGCCGATCGGCCCACGACCGCGGCCGGGCCCCTCCGGCGCCCGCAGGTATCTGACGCCACCCATCACCCTTTCCTCCGTCGCGGCCGGGTGTGCCGCTGCCGCGACGTGCCTGCCGGAGGCTCGTGTTGAAACGCCGCGACAACATGTCGAAACGCCGCGAGAACGTGTCAAAACGCCGCAATAAATGGAGCAAGCGGAACAAACGCGACAAGTCCCGGCGCGTGCGTGCGTTGCTCGCCCTCGCCGTGCTCGCCGGATCGCTGGCCATCGCCCTCACCACGCCGGTCCGCCTCGGCCTCGACCTGCGCGGCGGCACCCAGATCATGCTGGAAACCCGTTCCACCCCCACCACCGACGC
This sequence comes from Streptomyces rugosispiralis, assembly GCF_024505145.1. GTDB lineage: Bacteria > Actinomycetota > Actinomycetes > Streptomycetales > Streptomycetaceae > Streptomyces > Streptomyces rugosispiralis. Next base: position 303,322 of record NZ_JANIAA010000002.1, read on the forward strand.
CGACAGCGCGGCCACCGACCGCACCGTGGAGGTGCTGCGCGGCCGCATCGACGCGCTCGGCGTCGCCGAACCCACCCTCGTCCGCTCCGGCGAGCACCGCATCCTCGTCGAGCTGCCCGGCGTGTCTGACCCGAAGAAGGCCGCCGATGTGCTGGGCCGCACCGCGCAGCTCACCGTGCACGCGGTCCTCGGCCCGGCCGGAACCTCCGACGGCGCCACCACCGCACCGGCCGATCCGGCCAAGGAGCGCGTGCTGCCGGACGATTCCGGACAGCCCCTGCGACTGCGCGCCGCCGATCTGACCGGCCGGGACGTCAAGGGTGCCGACGCCCGCTTCGACCAGCAGGGCGGCGCCGGCTGGCATGTCACGGTCGACTTCTCCAAGACCGGCCAGGACCGCTGGCGGCAGATCACCGCACAGGCCGCCTGTCACCCGGCCGGCGACCCGCAGCGCCGGATCGCCATCGTCCTCGACAACCAGATCATCTCCTCGCCGCAGGTCGACCCGTCCGTGGCGTGCGGGACCGGCATCCCGGGCGGCTCCACCCAGATCACCGGCTCCTTCGACGACACCGAAGCCCGCGAACTGGCCCTGCTCATCTCCGGCGGCGCCCTGCCCGTACCGGTCGAGACCGTCGAACAGCGCACCATCGGCGCCACGCTCGGCGATGCGGCGATCGAGGCCGCGGCCTGGGCCGCCGTCATCGGCACCACACTGACCGCACTCTTCATCATCGCCGTCTACCGGCTCCTGGGCCTGCTCGCGACCGCGGCCCTGGCCTGCTACGGCCTCATCTCCTACGCCGCCCTGGCCGCGCTCGGCGCCACATTGACCCTGCCGGGCCTCGCCGGGTTCGTCCTGGCGATCGGCATGGCCGTGGACGCCAACGTCCTGGTCTTCGAACGGGCCCGCGAGGAGTACGCGGCCCGCAGCCGCCCCAGCCCCCGCTCGGCGCTGACGGCCGGGTTCCGCGGCGCCCTCAGCGCGATCGCCGACTCCAACATCACGACACTCATCGCCGCGGGCCTCATGTTCGCCTTCGCCTCCGGTCCGGTACGCGGCTTCGGCATCACCCTCGCCATCGGCGTCCTCGCCTCGATGGTCAGCGCCCTGCTGATCAGCCGGGTGCTCGCCGAGTACGCGGCCAACCGCCCCGCGGTCCGCAGTCGGCCCCGTATCACCGGCATCGCGAGCACAGGATGGGTCCGCGACCGGCTGCTGCGCCGCGACCCGTTCCTGATGCGCCGTCCGCGCCGCTGGCTGGCCGCCTCCGCCGCACTCGCCGTCATGGCGGCGTCGGGCATCCTCGTCCGCGGCCTGGACTTCGGCATCGAGTTCACCGGCGGCCGGCTGATCGAGTACACCACCAGCACCCCCGTCGACCCCGACCGGGCCCGCACCGCCCTCACCGACGCCGGGTTCCCCCGCGCGGTCGTGCAGTCCTCCGGCGACACCGGGCTCACGGTGCGCGCGGAGAACCTGACCAACGCCGACGAGGCCACCGTCACCGAGACCATCGGCGCCCTCGGCGGTGAGACGGAGAAGACCCGCGACGAGCTGATCGGCCCCAGCATGGGCGACGAACTGCGCCGCGACGCGCTCATCGCCCTCTCCCTCGCGCTGGGCGCCCAACTGCTGTATCTCGCGGTCCGCTTCCGCTGGTTCTTCGGCACGGCGGCCGTCGTCGCGCTCGCCCATGACGTGGTGATCCTCATCGGCGCCTTCGCCTGGCTCGGCAAGCCCATCGACGGGGTGTTCCTGGCCGCCCTGCTGACCGTCATCGGCTACTCGGTCAACGACTCCGTCGTCCTCTTCGACCGCGTCCGCGAACTGCTCGGCCGCGACCGCACCACACCGCTTCCCCGCCTGACCAACCAGGCGATCCTGCAGACCCTGCCCCGTACCGTCAACACCGGCATGGGCGCGGCATTCATCCTCACCGCCCTGGCCGTCCTCGCCGACGACACCCTCGCCGACTTCGCCCTCGCCCTGCTCATCGGCCTGGCGGTCGGCACCTGCTCCTCCGTCTTCACCGCCGCCTCACTCACCGTCGAGCTGCACCCGACTCGTGGCCGTCCAGCGGGCGCCGGTGCTTCCGCGCGCAGTGAGAATGCGCCAAACAAGCGAGAGTTGGAGAAAAAATAGGCAAAGCCCGATATTCATAGTGTTGACCGCGCCGATCAAGCCCGCCATGCGCTTGCGCCTGTGCATTCTCGTGAAGGAGGACGGGTACGGGCACATCGGGCTCGCGGAGTGGCGACAGGACCCGGGCAGCGGCGGCCCGGGTGACGCACTGCGCGTCAGGGATGAGGAGCCGGACGGCTACGGCATCGAGGCGCACCTGAGCGACGGCCGCAAAGCCACCACCCGAGGCCATGACTCGCCTTACACCAGCCCGTGGACAACCGGCAATCTTCCGGAAGATCGCCCGTATCTCATGTGGGTGTGCGTGGTGAAGGGCAGCTACAGCAAGTGCTCGGAAAAGTACGCCGTTTCCTCCTGAGCGAACCCGCACGGCGAGACGGCCCCGGCGTGGTTCAGCCCGCCGGGGCGAGCGGCACCGTGGCCATCTCGGCCGCCTGGCGCAGCGCCTCGACCATGCTGCCCGCTTCCGCCGTGCCCGTTCCGGCGATGTCGAAGGCGGTGCCGTGGTCGACGGAGGTGCGGATGACGGGCAGGCCCACGGTGAGGTTGACACCCGCCTCGATGCCCAGGACCTTGACCGGGCCGTGGCCCTGATCGTGGTACATCGCCACGATCAGGTCGTAGTCGCCGCGTGAGGCGAGGAAGAAGGCGGTGTCGGCGGGGAGCGGGCCCCGGGCGTCGACGCCGTCGGCGCGCAGCCTCTCCAGGGCCGGGACGATCTTCTCGTCCTCCTCGCCGTAGCCGAACAGGCCGTTCTCGCCCGCGTGCGGGTTGATGCCGCAGACACCGATGACGGGGTTCGGGGTGCCGGCGCGGACCATGGCCTCGTGGCCGCGGCGCACGGTGCGCTCGACGAGGCCCGGCTCGATGCGGTGGACGGCGTCGATCAGGCCGATATGCGTGGTGACGTGGATGACCTTCACCTTCTCGGTGGAGAGCATCATCGAGACCTCCTCGGTCCCGGTCAGGTGGGCGAGGAGTTCGGTGTGGCCGGGGTAGAGGTGGCCCGCGGCGTGCAGGGCCTCCTTGTTGAGGGGCGCGGTGCAGATGGCGTGCACCTCGCCCGCCACGGCGAGTTCGGTGGCGCGCTCGATGTACGCGTACGCGGCGCCCCCGGCGGCCGTCGACAGCTCGCCCCAGGGCAGATCGGCGGGGAGCAGGCCGAGGTCGACCACATTGACGCGGCCCGGTGTGAACTCCGCGTCGCGCGGGTGGCCGACGGCGGCGATCTCGCAGTCCAGCCCGAGGACGCGGGCGGCCTCGCGCAGCCGCCGGGCGTCTCCGATGACGACGGGGCGGCAGCGGGTCAGGACGGCGTCGTCGAGCAGGGCCGCGACGACGACCTCGGGGCCGATACCGGCACCGTCGCCCATGGTGACGGCGATGAGGGGGAGGGGGGTGGACATGAGAGCAGCTCCTAGGCGGGAGGCGGGAGGCGGGGGCGGACGGCAGGAGAGGCGGACGGTGCGGCTCGAGTGGCTGCCGTGGCGGCAGCCGGACGGGCCGCGGCGCGGCGGCGACGCGCGGCGGCGAATACCCGGCACCGTCGATGGACAACACGGTCGGGCCCAGTGAGGATCATGGCATAGGCTGCGTGAACTGCGCGAGACATCTTGCGTGATTTACGCAACCGTGCGAGCGTTCCCATGGCGTCGACGGCCGTCACCCGTGGACCGTGTCGCCGTCGTGGACGCGACGCGAACCGGCTTACCCGGCAGATCGCCTCGCACCGCACTCGGCCGCCGCGCGACGCGTCACCGGGAACCACCACGGCGACCGGTCGAGGCCGCATGGCCGCATGGCCGCATGGCGCCATGCGTGATGCGCACATCACGCATGTGATCGCCTACGAGTACGACCGCACCACCTGTCTCACCCGCACCACCAGCACTGCGCACCACCCGCTCCACCAGCACGCACCGCGCACCACCCGCACCGCCCGCCTCGGAAGGAACCCGCCTTGACCGTCGGCCTCGCACTCCCGCATGTGCCCGTCCCGTTGTCCCCGCTCGTCCTCGGGACGATGACCTTCGGCGACACCGCCGACCGCGCGACGGCCGCCGCGATGCTGGACGCCGCGCTCGACGCGGGCATCACCGGCGTGGACACCGCCAACGGCTACGCGGGCGGCGAGAGCGAGCGCATCCTCGCCGAGCTACTGCCCGGCCGCCGGGACCGGGTGGTCCTCGCCACCAAGGCCGGGATCCCGCACCCCGACCAGGGCGAGCACGCGCCGCTTTCGCCCGAGGGGCTGCGCGCCGCGCTCGACGGGAGCCTCGAGCGCCTGGGCACCGACCACGTCGACCTCTTCTATCTGCATCAGCCGGACCGCGGGACACCGCTCTCCGCGACCCTGGCGACCGTCGCCGAGTTCGTACGGGCGGGCAAGGTCCTCGCCCTCGGCGTCTCCAACTTCGCCGCCTGGCAGATCGCCGAGCTGAACCGCGTGGCCGACGAGGTCGGCGCACCCCGTCCCGTCGTCGCCCAGCAGCTCCACAACCTCCTCGCGCGCCGCATCGAGGAGGAGTACGTCGAATTCGCCTCCAGTACCGGACTGCGCACGGTGGTCTACAACCCGCTCGGTGGCGGCCTGCTCACCGGCCGCCACCGCTTCGATCAGGTCCCGGACAACGGGCGCTTCGGCGACTCCAAGGTGGCCGCGATGTACCGCGAGCGGTACTGGAACGAGGAGGTGTTCCACGCCGTCACCGACCTCACCCGCATCGCCTCCGAAGCGGGCCTGCCGCTGACCGACCTGGCCCTGCGCTGGCTGCTGTCCCGGCCCTCCACCGACGCGCTGCTGCTCGGCGGCTCCAAGGTTGAGCATCTGAACGCCAACATCGCCGCCGCGTCGGCGGGCCCGCTGCCCGCGGACGTCCTGGCCGCCTGCGACGAGGTCGGCGCCCGGCTGCGCGGCCCGATGCCCGCCTACAACCGCTGACCCCGCCGCCCACCTCGCAACGTCGCAAGGGAGACACACACATGGCCACCGGCCGCACCTCCGCCCAGTTCATCGCCGCACTGCGCAATCGTGAGCAGCTCATCGGCTACTGGTCGCTGCTCGACTCGCCGATCGCCGCCGAGCGCCTCGCCCGCGTCGGCTACGACTACCTGGCCTTCGACGCCCAGCACGGCCTCTTCGGCTACCAGGGCATGCTGAACAACCTCCTCGCCACCGACACCAAGGGCAGCACCGCCGTCGGCATGGTGCGCGTCGAGGCCAACGACCTCACCTACATCGGCAAGGCGCTCGACGCGGGGGCGAGCGCCGTGATCGTCCCGATGATCGACAACGCCCAGGACGCCGCCGACGCCGTGGCCGCCGTCCGTTATCCGCCGCTGGGCCGCCGCTCGTACGGCCCGATGCGCGCCCAACTCCGCATCGGCCCGAACCCGGCCGACACCCACGATCAGACCGCGGTCCTCGCGATGATCGAGACGGCCGACGGCCTGGCCAACCTCGAGGAGATCTGCGCGACCCCCGGCCTGGACGGCGTCTACGTCGGCCCGTCCGATCTGCGCCTGGCCATCGGCGGCGCGACCTCCACCGACCCTTCCGTACAGGACGAGTTCGAGCAGGCCCTCGCCCGCGTCCGCGAGGCGGCCGAGGCGGTGGGCATCGCGGCCGGCATTCACAACGCCGACGGCGAGAGCGCCGCCCGTCGCCTCGCCGAGGGCTTCACGTTCGCGACGGTCGCGGCCGATGTGGTGCACCTGCAGCAGATCGCGACGTCCCACCTCCGGGCGGCCCGCGGCGAGGCCCGCTGATGCCGACCACGCTCATCACCACACCCACCTTCGCCCGGCACTCGGCGCGGCCCTGGCGGATCCTGGAGGAGGCCGGAGCGGGCCCCCTGCGCCCCCGTGAGGACGCGGCGCTGCCCACCGCCGAACTCCTGTCGCACGCGGCCGAAGCGGATGCGCTGATCGTCGGCATGGACCCGATCACCGCCGAGGTGATGGACGCCGCACCCCGCCTCAAGGTGATCGCCAAGCACGGTGTCGGCGTCGACACCATCGACGTGGCCGCCGCCCAGGCGCGAGCGATCCCGGTGGTGTGCGCGCCGGGCAGCAACTCGCGTGCGGTGGCGGAGTACACCTTCGGTCTGCTGCTGTCCGCGACCCGCTCCCTGACCGCCTCGCACACCGAGGTGGCGGCGGGCGGCTGGCCGAAGCTGTTCGGCCCCGAACTGCACGGCAAGACGCTGGGCATCGTCGGCTTCGGCCGCATCGGCCGCCTGCTGGCCGGTTACGCCCGCGCCTTCGGGATGGAGCTGCTCGCCCACGACCCGTACGTCCCCGAGGCCGACGTCCGCGCACACGGCGCCGAACCGGTCGCGCTCGACGCCCTGCTGGAGCGCGCCGACGCCGTCAGCCTGCACACTCCGCCCGATCCGTCCGGCACCCCGCTGCTCGACCGCGCCCGCCTGGCCGCGATGAAGCCGGGCGCGATCCTGGTCAACGCCGCGCGCGGCGGCCTCGTGGACGAACGCGCGCTCGCCGACCTGCTCGGCTCCGGGCACCTCGGGGCCGCGGCCCTCGACGCGTTCAGCACCGAGCCGCTGCCCGCCGACCACCCGCTGCGCCAGGCCCCGTGCACCGTGCTCACCTCCCACATGGCCGCCTGCACGCCCGAGGCCAACCAGGCCATGGGCGCGATGGTGGCCGAGGACATCGTCCGCGTACTGGCCGGTGAGGAGCCGCACCACCCGGTGCGCTGATACACGGCGAGCCGCACCACCCGGCGCGCCGGGACACGGCGGCACCCGGCACCCGGCACCCGGCACGACACGCTCCCACACGACCCCTGTCCCCATTCCGGATACCGGCGACGGCGCCGGAAGATCCTCTAAGGACCCGCTATGTCCACCACGACCGACGGCGCCACGGCGGCGCCGCCGCCCGCGCAGGCCGACCCGTACGCGCTGCGCGCCGAAGACGCCCGCCCGGCACCCGAGACCTTTCGCGGCCGACTGCGCCACCTCGGCCCCGGGCTCGTGCTGTCCGCCGCCGTCGTCGGCTCCGGTGAACTGATCACCACCACCTCGCTCGGCGCGAAGGCCGGGTTCGCCCTGCTGTGGCTGGTGATCGTCTCGACCGCGGTCAAGGTGTGGGTGCAGATGGAACTGGCCCGCTGGACCATCCTCAACGGCCGGCCCGCGCTCGACGGCTTCCGCGACGTCGGCCCCCGGATCGGCCGGCTGAGCTGGATCAACTGGCTCTGGATCGGCATGGACTTCGCCAAGATGTTCCAGCGCGGCGGCATCATCGGCGGCACCGCCGCCGCCTGCTCGATCCTGCTGCCGATCCACGGCGGGTCGCTGAGCACATCGTCGCTGACGATCTGGGCCCTCATCGTGACCGGCGCCGCCATCCTCATCCTGCAGACGGGCAAGTACCCCGTCGTCGAGCGGGTCGAGGTCGTCGGCATCACGCTGAAGACGATCATCACCTTCGGCCTGGCCCTCGCCCTGCCGTTCACCGCCTTCGGATACGGTCCCGAGCAGTTCGCCGACGGGATGAGCTTCCAGATCCCCGCGGGCACGGTCGGCATCGCGCTCGCCATGTTCGGCATCACCGGCGTCGGCGCCGACGAGATGACGACGTACACCTACTGGTGCCTGGAGAAGGGCTATGCCCGCTGGACCGGCCCCGACGACGGCACCGAGCAGCGCGCCCGGCGGGCCGAGGGCTGGCTCAAGGTCATGCGGCTCGACGTGGCCGTCTCCTGGGTCGTGTGCACCATCTGCACCCTGTCCTTCTACGTGATCGGCGCCTCGGTGCTCCACCCGCAGGGCCTGGTGCCCGAGGGCAACGAGATGATCACCACGCTGTCCCACATCTACACCGACACGCTCGGCCCATGGGCGGAGTACCTGTTCCTGGCCGGGGCGATCGCCGTCCTCTTCTCGGTCACCGTCGCCTCGTCGGCCAGCGTTCCCCGCCTGTGGACCAACACCCTCGGGCTGCTCGGCGTGGTCGACTGGCACGACATGCGCTCGCGCACGCGCACCATCCGCATCCTCACCTGCTGTCTGCCCCCGGTGTGGATGTGCATCTTCCTGTGGGTGCAGTCCCCGGTCCTGATGGTGCAGATCGGCGGCATCGGCGGTGGCATCTTCCTGCTCGCGGTCGTGGTCGCGGTCTGGCGCCTGCGCTACACCGGCGTCCCGCCCCGCTTCCGCGCCAACCCCTGGCTGACCGTCGCCCTCGTCCTGAGCAGTGTGGCGATCGCCTTCCTCGGGGTGTACGGAGTGCTCGACACCCTCGAGCTCACGCCCGGCAGCTGACCCGGCGGCGAGCTGCGCACGCGCCGCCCCGGCACCGCACACCGCCCAGCCCCGCCGAGATCCGCTCAGGCGCGCCGCAGCGTCGCCGTGGCGATCTCCAGGAAGTCGCGCAGCGGTTGCTTCTCGTGCCGGTCCGCGGTGACGGCCAGGCAGGTCTCGGCCCCCGGGGCGTCCGTGACGGGCAGGTGGACGAGGTCGGGGCGGGAGTAGGAGCGCGCGGCACTCAGCGAGATGAGCGCGACACCGTGCCCGGCGGCGATGAGTTCGAACTTCTCCTCGATGGAGGACATCGGCCGGTTCGCCGCGTCGAGCATCTTCTCGCCGTCGAGGTCGGCGCGGATGAGCTGCTCGCGGCGCGCCAGCGGATGCGTCGCGGGCATGCAGGCGACCCTGGGCTCGTGGCCGATGGGGATGGTGCGCAACCCCGAGTCGTCGAAAGGCTGTCGCAGATACGCGACCTGGGCCCGGCCGTCCCGCAGCGGTGCGTCCGGTTGCCACCAGTGGGCCGGGACGACGTCGGTCTCGACGTCCGGGTGGCGCGATGTGAAGGCCCGGATCGCGGCCGACACACGCAGCCCGGGGGAGAAGGCGACAACGAGGCGCTGGGCGCCCCGTTCGGCGTCGTGTACGCGCCGCACCGCCGCGGCGACCGTACCCAGGATCCGCTGCGCCTCCTCGTGGAGCTGCTTCCCGGCGGCGGTCAGCTCCACGCTGCGGGTGGTCCGTACGAGCAGGGCGCACTCCAACTCCCGCTCGAACGCCTTGATCTGGCGGCTGAGGACCGGCTGGGCGATGAAGAGCTGTTCCGCGGCCCGGCCGAAGTGCCGGTGCTCGGCCACCGCGGCGAAATAGCGGAGCTTGCGCAGATCGAGATCCATGCCCTCAAGGTATCAATTGCCGGGAAAGGTATTGGACGCCACAGGTCGCCCGCCCCGAGACTCACCACATGATCGTTATTACCGCTCCCACCGGCCAGATCGGCAGCCGGGTCATGGGAATCCTGCTCAACGAGGCCCCCGAGCGCGGCGAAGAGCTGCGTGTCATCGTGCGCGACCCGGGGAAGCTCCCCGACGCCGTCCGCGACCGCGTCGACGTCGTCACCGGCTCGCACGGCGACGCCGAGGTCGTCGACCGGGCCTTCGCCGGCGCGGACGCCGTCTTCTGGCTGGCCCCGCCGCACCCGCGGGCACCGAGTCTGGACGCCGCCTACTCCGGGTTCACCCGCGCCGCCGCGAAGGCGTTCACGGTCCACGGGGTCGGACACGTCGTCGGCGTCTCGGCGCTCGGCCGCGGCACTCCCGCCGCCGGCCGCGCCGGGCATGTGACGGCGTCGCTGGCCATGGACGACCTCATCGCGGGGACGGGTGTGGCCTACCGGGCGCTCGCCTGCCCCAGCTTCATGGACAACCTGCTGCGGCAGGTGGCCTCGATCCGCGACGACGGCGTGTTCACCGACACCGCCGCCGCCGACCGCACGGCACCGATGGCCACCACCGGAGACATCGCCGCGGCCGCCGCCGGTCTGCTGCTCGACCGCTCGTGGACGGGGACGGGCGAGGTCCCGGTGCTGGGCCCCGAGGACCTTTCGGCCAACGACATGGTGCGCATCATGTCCGAGGTGCTCGGCCGTCCGATCCGCTACCAGCGGCAGTCGCTGGAGGACCTCCGCGCCGCATTCACCGGGCGCGGCGTCGGCGACGCCATCGTGCAGGGCTACGTCGACATGATGCGCTCCAAGGACGACGGCATCGACGTGGGCGTGCGGCGCACCCCCGGGACCGCCAGTCCGACGACCTTCCGCCAGTGGTGCGAAGAGGTCCTCAAGCCGGCGGTCCAGGCGTGAACGCTCCCAGGACCGCTCTCATCATCGGCGCGTCCCGCACCCTCGGACTCGGCCTCGCCACCGAGTACGCACACCGCGGCTGGAACGTCATCGGCACCGTCCGGGGCGAGCGGCGCACCGGCCTCCACGACCTGGCCGAGGCGTCCGGCGGCCGGGTCACGGTCGAGTCGTTGGACATGACGGAGCCGGACGAGATCGCCGCGCTGCGCGAGCGCCTGGCCGAGCGCACCCTCGACCTGCTGTTCGTCAACGCCGCCATCACCAGGGGCGACGTTCCGATCGGCGACGTTCCGACGGAGATGTTCATCGAGGTCATGGTCACCAACGCGCTCAGCCCCATGCGCGTGGTCGAGTCCCTCCGCTCGCTGGTGGCCCCGACCGGCACCATCGGCGTCATGTCCTCGCGCCAGGGCAGCCTCGGCCTGAACACCAGGGGCGGCCAGGACGTCTACCGTGCCGGCAAGTCCGCCCTGAACCAGCTGATGCGCAGCTACGCCGCCCGGTACGCCGAAGCCGCGCACACACTGCTGCTCATGTGCCCCGGCCACGTCCGCACCGAGCTCGGCGGCCCGGACGCACCGCTGACCATCGACCAGTCCATCCCGGGCGTGGTGGACACGATCGACCGCCACAGCGGCGAACCGGGCCTGAAATTCCTCAACTACCAGGACCAGCTCGTGCCCTGGTAGCCCAGGTAGCCCTGGTGACAGCCGTTCGGCCCGGGGGTGGCGGCACCCGGGCTCCTCCCTCAGCCGGCCCGCATCCGCTCGTACAGGGCCGGGTCGTGGGCGCAGACGATCGTCAGGTCGGGTTCCGCGCGCCGGTGCAGCTCGCCGAGGCGGGCGTGGTTGGCGCGGACCTGTTTCAGGTCGTACGCGACGGCCGCCTCCATGGCGCGGAGGGCCGTGGGCACGGGGGCGCGGCCGTCGAGGGTGCCGGAGTGATAGAAGGCGTCCCCGGCGTGCAGGATCCAGCGGGTGCCCGTGTCGACCGCGACACAGGCGTGGCCGCGGGTGTGGCCGGGGAGGGAGACCAGGACGATGCCGGGCGCGACGGAGTCGAGCTCCTTGGCGGCGGCGAACCCGCGCCACGCCTCGCCGTCCGGGCCGTGTTCGACGACGCTCGGGCCGTGCGCCCACTGGGCGGGGCGGAACCGGCGGCGTTCGCGCCACGAGGGGGCGTGGACCGCGCCCTGTGTCTCGGCCGCGGTGACGTGGACGGTGGCGTGCGGAAAGTCGGCGAGGCCGCCGATGTGGTCGGCGTCGAAGTGGGTGAGGACGATGTGGCGGACGTCGTCGCGCTGGAAGCCGAGCCGTTCGACCTGGCGGGCGGCGGTTTCCTCGGGGTCCAGGGCCGGTCTGAGGTAGTGGCGGACCGCGCCCACACGGCGGCCATGGGTGGCGATGTCCATCAGGCCGAAGCCGGTGTCGACGAGCACGAGCCCCTGTGCGTCCGTCTCGAGGAGGAGGACGTGGCAGACCAGCCGCGGTCCGCAGCGCAGGCGCATGGTGCCGCAGTTGAGGTGGTGGACCTTCACGACAGGTCCGCCTTCGGTGTGTTGACGAGGGCGGGGTCCGGGGTGCCGCCGGCTTCCTCGAGGAGTCCGCGCAGACAGCGGACGACCAGGGGCCAGTTGCGCGGGTTGCGCAGGTTCAGGCCGCCGATCAGCTGTTTCAGCAGCGTGAGGCTGTCGAAGTAGATCCGCTCGCAGACGAGGTTCTCGCCGCCGTCTCCGTCGTCCTCGAAGATGAAGTACGCGGTCATGCGGACCCGGAAGCGGTTTCCGGTGGGCGGGATCGCGCCCAGCGGGCCGAGGTGGGTGCCCAGCAGCCAGAATTCGACGATCACGGCGTCGCCGCTGTGACGCAGGGCGATGATCTCGTGGTCCTGGTCGGGGAAGGCACGGCGGCTGTCGCGGTAGTAGCCGCGTACGGCCGTACCGCCGTCGTGGACCGTCATGGTGGGGATCAGTTCGTACCGCGGATGCGGGAAGGTGGCCAGGACGTCGTCCCACTCCTGGCGGACCTCGTCGTGGAAGTGGTCCAGAACCAGCTTCTGGCGGTACGCGAGGATCTCGTCGCTGATCACGGTGGTCATGGGTGGGTCACTGCCTTGTGGGTGAAGGTGGGGCCGGTGCCGGGGCTGGTCCAGGCGGCGGTCAGCTCGCTGGAGGGGAAGAACTGGAGGAAGCGGGGGTCGGCCTGGGCACGGTCGACGAGCGTCTTCTCGATGATGAGCGAGTTGTACTGCTCGGCCGTCGTCTCGATGGTGTTGGCGTTGAGTACGACCTCCTGCTGCCAGGCGCGAGCCCAGCGGGCGATGCCGGGCATGCGGGAGTGCTCGGGGGTCAGGCATTCGGCGGCGATGGCGTTCTCACTGGACGCCCAGATGCCGCTGGAGGTGTTCAGCAGGAGGGTCTGGTTGCCGAGCACATGGCCGGGGGTGGAGATGACCGCGACACCGGGGCCGAGGAGCAGCGAGCCGTCGACGGCGAGAAAGGCCTCGGGCCGCACATCCCGGTAGGTCTCGGGCTGGTACCAGGGCCGCTGAAGTGGGTGGAGCTCGGACATGGCCAGCAGTTCATGCCGCTGCACGATCACCTTGGCGCGGGGGAACACCGGCTCGACCGGACCGTCGCCGATGTCCGGCTGGGGCGTGCTGGTGCCGATCCACCGGCGCAGGTCCTGGGTGTGCAGATGGTCGAAGAGGAGATAGTCGACGTCCTCGGGCGCGATGCCGAGCCGGGCCAGATGCCCGAGGACGGTGCCGTGTTCGGTGACCATCAGGGATCGCACCGGGCCGGGGGTGCGGCGGGCCAGTGCGGCGAAGTACGGGGTGTTGCGACCGAGTTGGACATCGCTGGGCTCGAACAGGAGCACCCGCCGCCGCCCGTCGCTCTCGGTCCAGCGGATGACGAGCATGCGGTTGGTGATGGCGAGGAACGGGGCGATGGCCCGGGAGGCACGGAAGAGGCCGAATCTCGTCGGATAGGGCAGGGTCACCAGGTCGCAGGTGGTGACGGTGTCCGGGGTACCGGTCGCCGCGAACTCGGTGCGCAGCGCCTCTGCCCGGGTACGGGCCCACCCGAGCTGTGCGCCGTGGCCGCCGGGTACGTCCGCGAGGCCGCCGAGGGTGGTGATCGGGGTGCCGAGCGTGGGCATGTCCAGGACGTCGGTGTCCTGCCAGGCGAGCTTCATCGATCGAGTCCTTCTCTGGTCAGCCGGTCCGGCTCGGTGCGGGTTCCATGAACTCGGCGAACTCGGCGGCGCGTTCACAACAACGCGACACTTGCACCGCAAGTCTTGTGGGCCGGAACGCTAGACTTGCGGCGTAAGTGATGTCAAGGGAAGGTGACGCATGACGGCGCGAGGAACCGGCCGTGGCAGGCGGGTCGGCCTGACCCGCGAAAAGGTGATCGCGGCAGCGGTGACGATGATCGACCGCGACGGCCCCGACGCCTTCTCCCTGCGCAAACTGGCCACGGAACTCGACATCGAGAACATGTCGCTCTACAACCACGTACCGAACAAGGAGGCCCTTCTCGACGGCGTCGCCGAAGCGCTGCTGGCCGGCATCGCCTTTCCCGAGGAGGAGGGCGGTACCTGGCAGCAGCGGATCCGGGCGCACGCCGCCGCCTTCCGCGCCGCCGCCAAGCGGCATCCGAAGGCGTTCCCCCTGGTGCTGACCCGGCCCACGCAGTCACCCGCCGCCCTGGAGGCCATGCGCTCCACGCTGGCCTGCCTCGACGAACTCCGCCTCGCTCCCGAGGAGATGGTCCACGTCCTGCGCGGCTACACCGCCTTCATGGTCGGCTCGATCATGCGCGAACTGGGTTACGCCATCTATCTGGGCGCCATGGACAGCGACCAGGTCCAGCGGCGCACCGAAGCCATCGCGGCCTCCGGCGACCCGATTCTGACCGCGACCGCGCCCTATCTGGCCGACAGCGATCACGACGCGGAGTTCCAGTACGGCCTGGAGCTGATGATCTCCGGCCTGGCCGCCAAGGTCGGTGTTCCCTACGAGGCCCCGGCCGCGCGTATCAGTTCGATGTGATGTGTCACGAGTGGGTATCCGTCTTGCGGTGCGGCGCCCACCTGGGGATTTATGGCGACGCGGCTCGCCTAGAGTGCCGATCATGTCTCAGTCAAAGATCTTCAGGAACCCTGCTCGGCAGCCGCTGTCCACCTCGATGCGGTCCCGGCACACGAAGAAGACCCTGATCGCGGCCGTCGGCATCGGCATGGCCGTCGCGTTGAGCGGATGCAACGAGGACACCGGCAGTGCCACGGACAAGGACACCGGCGCCGCGGAGTCGAAGTCGCCTTCCGCGGGGTCGTCCCAGTCCTCAGCCCCGGCGAACCCCTCGGGCGATCAGCCGTTGTTCACGGGGTGGCAGACGCAGACCTCGCAGAAGCACCACTTCCGTTACGACGTGCCCGCCACGGCCGGCAAGTGGAAGGTCCTCGACGAGGAGACGGCCCTCTCCTACACGGACAAGAACGGCCAGCCGATCGTCGTCATGACCGCGGCCGGCAACTACCGCGAGGGCGGCTGCGCGTCGAGCCCCAACCCCAAGGCCATCGGCGAGGCGGGCAAGGGGCAGCTCGCCACCGTCGGCACCACGGGCGGCGGCAAGGACGGCACGCTCCAGGAGAACGCCCGCAACTGGGCGGGCAACTGGGGCTTCGCCGCGTACGGCGGTGCGGACCACAAGCCCAAGATCACGGTCAGTGAGGCCAAGCCGTGGAAGCACGGGGGTGTTGTCGGCTACACCGCGACCGCCCAGGTCACCGTCACCAACCGCCCCAGCTCATGCGTCCCGCCGAAGGCCGTCGTGCACAGCGTCGCGCAGAAGCTCCCCGACGGGACGATGCACGGCTGGGTGATCTACGCGGACCAGGGAGTTCCGAAGGCGCTGACGGACGCCGAGATCAAGAAGATCATGAGCACCGTCCGGTCCACCGGCAGCTGACACACGGCCGGCTGCCGGGCGGGGCGATTCGTCAGGCCGGGGAGCCGTACGGGGGTCGCCGGATGTTCGGGTGCCGGACCCGGAAGACGGGTCCGGCTGCGCCCGAGGCGGTTCAGGCGGAGGCGCGGAGCGGCGCCAGGGCTCCGCTCCAGGCGACGACCTGGTCGAGCAGGGTGTTCAGCGAGTCCACGCTGTGGTCGCCGGGCTTGAAGACGCTGAAGTTCTCGAACTCGGTGATCAGCGAGAGCGCCACCTGCTGGCGCACATCGGCCATCTGCAACTCGCCGACGACAAGCCGCAGATGCTCCACGGCCCGGGCGCCACCGACCCCGCCGTAGGAGACGAAACCGACCGCCTTGTTGTTCCACTCCGTGTAGAGATAGTCGATGGCGTTCTTGAGCACGCCGGAAGCGGCCAGTGGGGGCAGCGCCGGGGCGACGTCCACCGCCGCGGGCAGCAAGGTGACGTTCACAGGTACGGATCCCTCTGGTGAATCGGGTTGTGCGGGCCTCGCCGGCGGGCCCACAGAGGAATGGTTGAACTGTCATCCAAAGTAGCGAAGGGTAGATGACGCGTCAACCTATGAGTTCGGTGAAAGCGGTCAGGCCGCGCGCTCGGCCGTGGTCCGGGCGCTGATCACGGCCCGCCCACGCGCGGATTCCGGGAAGCGGCTGAGCATCGCGCGCAGCTCCGCGGCGCCCACGTTGGCGCCGAACGGCTCCGTTCCCGGTTCGAGCCGTACGCCTTTGGCGAGCCGTCCGGCCATGACGGGGTCGAAGCCGAGGGCGTCGACGAGACGCGCGACGGTGGCGAGATCGGCCGGATCGTCCCCGGCGATCGCGGTCGCCTTGCGGCCCGGCGCGCCCGCGAGCCGCGCGTCGTCCTCCAGATCGTGGTAGCCCATGTGGTTGAACGCCTTGACCACGCGCGCCCCCGCCAGGTACCCCTGCACGATCTCGCTCGAGGAGGTGAGCGGGTCGGTGAGGTCCTCGCGAACGCCGTCGACCTCCCACCAGTGGTTCATCGCGTCGACGACGAGCTTTCCGCGCAGCGCCTCGGCCGGAATGCCGCGGTACTTGCCGAGCGGGAGCGCCAGGACGACGAGGTCCGCCCCGGCCGCGGCCTCCTCGGCGGTGACCGCGACCGCGCCGGGGGTCAGGACGTCGATGGTGAGGGTGATCTTCGCGGGGTCGCCCGATCCGGCGATGAGGACGCGGTGGCCGGCGGCCAGGGCCAGCCGTGCGAGCACCGTGCCGACCTTTCCCGCCCCCAGGATGCCGACGGTGCGCACTGCGGTGGTGGTCATGTATGAGGTCGGGGCCCGTCGGAGGCCGGGTGGGCATTCGGTGAATCATCAACGACGTCTAGACTCTCTCCCATGGAAGAGAAGGTGCGATGGCTGACGCCGGAGGAGCAGCAGGCATGGCGGAGCTTCCTCCGCTTGCACGACCGGCTCCGGGGCCGGTTGTCGCGCTTGTTGCAGGCGGAGTCGAATGTGTCGGCCGCGGACTTCGGCGTGCTGGTCGAGCTGACGGACACACCGGACGGGCGGCGCAGGATTCTGGACCTCGCCCGGGCGCTGGAGTGGGAAAAGAGCCGGATGTCCCATCACATCGGCCGCATGGTGAAGCGCGGGCTGGTGGTGCGGGACGAGTGCGCCGAGGACGGCCGTGGCGCGTTTGTGGTGATCACGGACGCGGGGCGCGCGATGATCGAGGCCGCCGCCCCCCGCCACGTGGAGGCGGTCCGCGATCTGTTCCTCGATCACATCACACCGGCGGAGCTGCGGACGCTGGCGCGGGTCTCCGAGCGTGTGGTGGAGAAGCTGGACGAGGACCCCTCCTGATCAACGGCCGACCGAGCGCGAGCGCTCCGTCCCGTGTCGGATGGGAGGACCGTGCCGGCCCGGTCCTCCGCGGCGGCTGATCGTTTCGTTTACCGTTTACCGTTTACCGTTTACCGCTCACCGCTTACCGCGGGTGGCGGACCGTTTAGTGATCTCGGTCTTGATCGTCTCGCGCAGCTCGTCCGGCGTGAAGCCGAGGTTGCGCAGGATCCGCGCGGCTGGGCTTTCCTCGGTGTGGATCAGGCCCAGCAGGGTGTGTTCCGTGCCGACCCAGTCGTGGCCGAGGTCGGCCGACGCGCGGCGTGCCTGTTCGATGGCCTCCTTGCTCTCCGGCCGGAACGCGATGTGACCCCGCAGTGCCTTCTCCCCGGCCGGCGGCATCGCTTCCGCGATCGCGTCACGGATGCGTTGCTCCGACTCGGTTTTCGCGATCAGCACCTCGTATGCCAGGCCCCGCGGTTCGCCGAGCAGGCCGAGCAGGATGTGTTCGGTGCCGATGAAGCCGTGCTTGTGCGTTCGGGCGGCCTCCTGTGCCAGCACGATGCTGTGCCGGTTGAGGTTGGTGTACCGCTCGAATGGGCCGGGTGCGTGGCGTTGCTGGGCGGCCTGCTTGGACACCCCGATGGCGTCGCCGATCTCGGTCCACGAGGCGCCGTTCTGCTTGGCCTTGCTGACGTAGTGGTCGATGAGCTGGTCGCCGAGGTCGGACAGGGTCTGGGCGCGCAGTCGCGCCTCGCTGATGCGGGCCAGTCCGTCGGCGTGGGGGAGTTCCTCGTCGAGGCGGGTGATCAGGTCGGCGAGGCTGATGTCGAGTGGGCTCATGCGTCAAGCATAAGTTGACGATCCAGGAATCGTCAACTTGTAATTGACGATCGTTCCGGGTCCGCTCCCGCGGCTTCGTGCGACGGTCCGGACACCGGACGGCGTTCGCCTGCTTCCCAACGTGCGGGAACCGACGCCATATCCGCCACGACTACTGGACCGGGGTGACGCTCCCCCCGGTGTACCAAGTGGATCCAGGAGAGTTTCGATGCGTTCTCGTATGTGGTGGGGTACGACGGCCGTCGTGCTGGGCGGCCTCCTCGTGGCGGGCTGCGGCGACGAAGGCGGCAGCGGGGACGGCAGCGGGGACGGCGACAAGGCGAGCGCCGGCGCCGAGAAGCCCGCCACCGGCGGCTACCCGGTCACCGTCACCGACTGCGCGGGCGCCGAGACCACGTTCCCGAAGGCCCCCGGGAAGATCGTCACCAGTAACGCCTCCAGCCTGGAGTTGCTGCTCCGCCTGGGCGCCGGTGACAAGGTGCTCGGCACCGGCTTCCCGCCCGGCAAGGGCACGCTGCCCGGTGAACTCGACGCGCGGGCGCGGAAGGTGAAGGTGCTCGCCCAGTCCGTGATCCCGAAGGAGAAGCTCCTCGGCTCCGGCGCGGATGTGTACATCGACACCTTCGCCTCGATGAACATGGGCGGCGGCATGGGCGACGCTCCGACGGAGGAGGAGTACAAGGCGGCCGGGATCAAGCACATCTACCTCAAGTCCACCGCCTGTGCGGCGCGGAGCCAGCGAGCGCTGACCGAACTGTCCGCGGTGGAGGCGGACATCACCTCCCTCGGCGCGGTCACCGGCACGAGCGCGAAGGCGAAGGAACTCGTCGACGGCATGAAGGAGAAGGTGGGCGCCGTCCAGAAGGCGGTCGGCAAGACGGCGGAGGCTGAGCGGCCGACGTACTTCTTCTTCGACTACGACGCCGGGACCAAGCAGCCCACCGCCGTCTGCAGGAAGCAGATCGCCAACGCGGTGATCACTCTGGCCGGTGCCCGCAATGTCTTCGCCGACTGCGACGGCGACTACAAGCAGGTCGGCTGGGAGGATGTCATCTCCAGGAACCCGGACTGGATCCAGCTGGGCGTCCGCGACCGGGGCAGCGAGGCGGCGAACGAGAAGGCGTTCGACGAGGCGCGGAAGTGGCTCGAGTCCAACTCCGCCACCAAGGGCCTGAAGGCCGTCGAGGAAGGCCACTTCCTGCGCATCGGCTCCGAGCAGACCACCATCGCCGGCGTCGAGAACGCCGACACCGTCCAGAAGATCGCCAAGGCCCTCTACCCGGGCAAGGTCGGCTGACCGTGCTCGATGTCACGGTGAGGGGGAAGGGCGCCGAAGCTCCCGCGCGCACACGGCGTTCCGTGCCCGCCGGGCCGCTGGCCCTGCTCCTCGCGGTCGCGCTGCTCGCGGCCCTCACGGCGGCGGTCGCCTGGGGCTCCACGTCGATCCCACCGGGTGAGGTGTGGAGCGTGGTCTGGCGCAGACTGACCGGCCATGCCCCCAGGCCCGGCACGAACGACCTGATCGTGTGGCAACTGCGCCTCCCTCGTGCCCTGTTGGCAGCCCTGGTGGGTGCCGGGCTCGGTCTGGTCGGTACGGCGATGCAGGCCCTCGTCCGCAACCCGCTGGCCGACCCGTACTTCCTGGGCGTCTCCAACGGCGCCTCCCTCGGCGCCGTCGCCGCCATCGTCCTCGGCCTCGGCACCGGGAGCGCTCTCGGCCTCGGCCTGTCCGGCGCCGCGTTCGCGGGAGCCCTGGCCACCTTCGCCCTCGTCTGGGCGGTGGCCCGGCGCGGCGGGGGATTCGCGCCGCTCAGACTGGTGCTCGCCGGGGTCGCCATCGGGCAGTTCCTGTCCGGCTTCACCAGCTACCTCGTGCTCCAGGCCGGGGACGAGCAGCAGACCCACAGTGTGCTGTTCTGGCTCATGGGCAGCCTGAGCGGCGCGAGCTGGCCCCTGCTGGCCGCCCCGGCGGTGGCGGTTCCGGCGGTCCTGCTGCTGCTCCAGGCTCGGGCCAGAGGGCTCAACGCGCTGCTGATGGGTGATGAGACGGCCGCCGGGCTCGGCGTCGACGTCGTACGGCTGCGCCGTGAGCTGTTCGCGGTCACCAGCCTGCTCACCGGCGTCCTCGTCGCGGTCTCCGGGGCCATCGCCTTCGTCGCGCTCATGGTCCCCCATGTCTGCCGCCTGGTCGTCGGCGGTGACCACCGTCGTCTGCTGCCCGTGTCGGCGCTCTTCGGCGCGCTGCTGCTGGTGGTGGTCGACCTCGTGTGCCGTACGGCCATGGACACGCAGGAACTGCCGGTCGGGGTCGTCACCTCGCTGATCGGCGCTCCGGCACTGCTGTATCTGCTGGACCGACGGTTGGGGAGCGGGAGTTGAGGACCGGACGGAGGGCGGGGGACGCGGTCCTGCCCGGGGAAGTGGAAGCCGGGGACGGACCGGGGGAGCGCCGGTCGCGGATCGACATCGAGGATCTCCATGTCGCGTACGCCGGACGCACGGTCGTGGCCGGCGCCCACCTCATCGCGGCCGAAGGCGAGATCACCGGCCTGGTCGGGCCCAACGGCAGCGGCAAGTCCACGCTCCTGCGGACCGTGTACCGGCACCTGAAGCCCGCCGCCGGGCGCGTACTGCTCCAGGGCACCGACATCCGCGAGCTGAGCCCCGCGCGGTCGGCCCGGCACATCGCCGCCCTTCCGCAGGAGCGCGGTGAGGACTTCGAGCTGACCGTGCGTGAGGTCGTCGCCATGGGACGCACCCCCTACAAGCGGGCCTTCGCCGGGGAGGACGCCGCCGACCGGGACCTGGTCGCCCGTGCCCTCGCCGATGTCGGCATGGCGGACCACTCCGCCCGCCGGTTCACCGAGCTGTCCGGCGGCGAACGCCAACGCGTGCTGCTGGCCCGCGCGTTCGCCCAAGCGGCGGACGTGCTGGTCCTGGACGAGCCGACGAACCACCTCGACATCCACCACCAGGTCGAACTGCTCGCGCTGCTGCGCGGCCGCCGTCGTACGACCCTGGTCTCGCTGCACGACCTCAATGCCGCCGCTTCCGTGTGCGACCGGCTCCACGTCCTGCACGACGGCCGTGTGGTCGCCTCCGGCGCACCCCGCGACGTGCTGCGGCCGGCCCTGCTGGCCGAGGTGTTCGGGGTGCGCGCGGCCGTGATCGAGCACCCGCTGACCGGGGACCCGCTGATCGCCTTCGACCATCGGCAGAACGCGGTGGTATTTCCGGGTACGTCGGGGAACTCACCCTCCGGTTCGCCCGACTTCTAGGACGAGGCTGTCGTGTGGCGGCCCATTCGCCAGAGGGAGGGCGCATGACGGACCACGCTTCCGGTGCGGAGCGGCGCGGGGACGCGTCGCGGCGGCCCGGGGACGTAGCCGAGGTCCACGACCGCTGGCTCCTGGTGTCCGTGGCGGGCGTGCTGTCGTTCGTGGCGATGCTCGACATGAACATCGTGAACGTGGCGCTCGCGGACATCTCCGAGGGCCTGGGGGTGTCGGCCGCGGCGGCGCAGTGGGTGGTCCTGGGCTATCAACTCCCGGTTGTCGCCCTCCTGTTGCCCGTCGGCCACTGGCTTGACGGCATGGGTGTCCGGCCCGCGCTGCTGGCCGCGACCGCCGGTTTCGGCTTGTGCAGCGCGCTGGCCGCCGCGGCTCCCTGGGCGCTGTGGCTGATCGCCGCCCGGATCGGGCAGGGCGCGTGCGGCGCCGTGCTGTTCGTACTGATGCCGGTGCTGGCGATCCACTCGGTGCGGCCGGAACGGCGCGGGCGCGCGATGAGCGTGCCGGCGACCCTCGGCCCCCTGGGCGCCGTCGTCGGACCGGCGGTCGGAGGACTGGTCCTGGACCAGCTGGGCTGGCGCTGGATCTTCCTGGTCAAGATCCCGCTCTGTCTGGTGGCGCTGGCCGTGGTGTGGCGGGCGATGCCACGGGACGGGCGCCTGCGCGGCCCGGACCGGCGCTCCTTCGTCGATGCGGCCCTGGTGGCCACAGGAGTAACGATCCTGCTGTTGGCCCTGACCCTGGTCTCCGACGCCCCCGCCTGGCTCGCTCTCGCCCTCGTCGCCGTACCGCCGCTGTGGTGGTGGCTGCGGGGTCCGGGCGGCCGTCCGGTGACCGATGTGCTGCGGGCCGCGGGGCTGCTGCGGGCGCACGGCGCGGTGCTGGCGCTGGCGGTGGGCTTCGCCGCCATGCACTACGTGGTCGCCCTGCACCTCCAGCGCGACGAGGACGTCAGCGCGACCACCACGGGCCTGACCGTCCTCGCCTTCCCCCTCGGCATGGCGCTGGCGGGCCCACTCGGCGGACGGCTCGCCGACCGCTACGCTGCCAGGCCCGTCGCGGTCGCCGGTGCCGCCCTCACCGCCACCGGGCTGCTGCTGCTCGTGCTGCCGGGCGACGGCTGGTCCCCGCCCGAGGTGGCCTGGCGGCTGGTCCTGGCCGGACTCGGCATGGGGCTGACCGGCGGGCCCACCCAGGCCCTGGTCATGGGCGCCGCTCCGCCGGGCCGCGCCGCCACGGTCGGCTCCACGGTTCAGCTCGCCCGCAGCCTCGGCTTCACGCTCGGCCCGGCTCTCGCCACGGCGGCCTGGAGGCTGACGGGCCCGGACGGCGGCGCGCGGACCGGCCTGGCGCTGGCCGCCACCGCCGCCTGCCTCGCCGTGCCACTGCTCGCCCTGCCCGCCCGAGGTCCGGCGAACCTCCCCGGGAACGCCACCGACGCGGCACCCGCCGCACCCCGCTGAGCCATCGATCCTTAAGCCCTCCCCGAGGAGTCGTACCCATGTGCGGAATCACCGGCTGGGTGTCCTTCCACCAGGACACCCGCACCCAGGCCCCGGTCATCGAGGCCATGACCGCCACGCTCACCCCGCGCGGGCCCGACGCGGGCGGAGTCTGGCTCGGCGAGCACGCCGCGATCGGCCACCGCCGCCTGGCCGTCATCGACATCGAAGGCGGCGCACAGCCGATGACCGACCGGCCGGATGACCCGACGAGCGTCCTCACCTACAGCGGTGAGATCTACAACCACCATCAGCTCCGCGCCCAACTGAGAAACCTGGGCCACGAGTTCCGGACCCGCAGTGACACCGAGGTGGTACTGCGCGCCTACGCCGAGTGGGGCGAGGCGGTGGCCGACCACCTGGACGGCATGTTCGCGTTCGCGGTGTGGGACGAGCGGGAGCGGCGGCTGCTCCTGGTCCGCGACCGGCTCGGTGTCAAACCCCTGTTCTGGGCGGCCGTCGACGGCGGTCTGGCTTTCGCCTCCGAACCCAAGGCACTCTTCGCCCACCCGGAGATACGGCCGCGGGTGGACGCGGACGGGCTGCGCGAGGCCTACAGCCTGCTGTTCAACACCGGTCCGACAGTGTGGGCGGGCGTCCGGGAGGTCGAGCCCGGCGGTCTGCTCCTCCTGGACCGGCACGGCATCCGCGAACGCCGCTACTGGCAACTGGAGGCCGGCGCCCACCCGGACGACCGGGACACGACCGTCGCCCGCGTGCACGACCTGGTGAGCACCGCCGCCCGCGCCCAGCTGGAGGCCGACGTCCCCCTGTGCTCCCTGATGTCCGGCGGTATCGACTCCACCGTCCTGACCGCCCTGATCGCCGACGAACTGCGCCTGCGCGAGGGCCCGGACGCCCGCATCCGCTCCTACGCCGTCGACTACAGCGACCAGGCCGAGAGCTTCACCGGCGACGTGCTGCGCACCGGCCACGACACCCCGTACGCCACGGAAGCGGGCGCGTTCATCGGCACCGCTCACAGCACCGTCGTACTGGACCCGCGTGCCCTGCTCGACCCCGAGCACCGCAGGGCCGTGGTGGTGGCCCGCGACTCGCCGATCGGCGTCGGCGACATGGACACCTCGCTCTACCTCCTCTTCGGGGAGATCCGGAAACACTCCACCGTCGCCATGTCCGGTGAGGCCGCCGACGAGGTCTTCGGTGGCTACCCCTGGTTCCACGACCCCAAGGCGCTCGCCGCGCCCACCTTCCCGTGGCTGCTGGTGACCGGCGACGAGGCCGCCATGCCGCTCAACCCCGAACTCGACCTGCGCATCGGCGAGTTCCGCGACGACACCTACCGCGACGCCCTGGCCGCCGTACCGCACGTCGAAGGCGAGCCGGAGACCGAGCACCGGCAACGCGAGCTGCAGCACCTGTCGCTCACCCGCTGGCTGCGCCAGCTCCTGCACCGCAAGGACCGGCTGAGCATGGCACAGGGCCTGGAAGTGCGCGTCCCCTACTGCGACCACCGGCTCGTCGAGTATGCCTTCACCTCCCCCTGGGCGCTGAAGAGCTTCGACGGCCGGGAGAAGAGCCTGCTGCGCGCGGCGGGCACGGGGCTGGCACCCGAGTCGGTGCTGCACCGGCCCAAGAACCACTACCCGGCCACCCACCACCCCGACTACAACCGCGGCCTGCAGGACCTGGCCCGCGACGCACTCACCGATGACCGGGTCCGCTCCCTCGCCGACGAGACCCGCGTCAAACCCTGCCTCGACATCGCGCCCGAGCAACTCCGGTGGGGCCACCGGCTCCGCCTCGAACGCGTCGTCGACCTCGCCCTCTGGCTCGACCACCACCAGCCCGACCTCGCCCTCTGAGGAGCGCACCCATGACCCTCCAGGAGCCTCTGCCCGCCATGGACGCGGACGGCCCGCCCGAACCCCTGCCCGACCCGGTCCCGCTCATGGGCTGCCCGTACAAGGCCAACCCCTATCCGCTGTACGAGCGGATGCGGGAGAGCGGCCCCGTCCATCGCGTCCTGTTCCCCAGCGGTGTGCACGCCTGGCTCGTCACCGGTTACGAGGCCGCTCACGCCGCGCTGAACGACGACCGCCTGGGCAAGAACCACGACCGCGGAAACGACCACTGGCGCGCCCGTGCCTCGATCATGCCCGAGCCACAGCACTCCCAGCTCCAGGTTCACCTCCTGCACCAGGACCCGCCCCAGCACACCCGCATGCGGCGCTTCGTCACCGACGCCTTCACCCCGCGCCGAATCGAGCGGCTGAGGCCCCGTTTCCAGGAACTGGCCGACGCCCTCGTCGACGCCCTCCCGGAAACCGGCCCCACGGACCTCGTCACCGGCTTCGCCGCCCACTTTCCCTTCCGGGTACTCGCCGAAGTGATCGGCCTGCCAGGCGAGTTGGCCGCGCGTTTCGACCGCGACTGGGGCAAGGTCGTCCAGCCGGTGGGTCCCACCGACCCCGGACGCCCGCTGTACGAGGCCCGTCTGCACGGACTGCAGAGCTACATCGCCGACGTCGTCGCCCACAAGCGCGAACACGGAGCGGACGACCTGCTCAGCCGCCTCGTCGTGGCCCGCGACCGCCGAGAGCTGTCGCCGGAGGAGCTGGACTCGATGATCTTCCAGCTCCTGGTGGCCGGTCAGGAGCCGGTCACCAACCAGATCACCACCGCCCTGATCGCCCTCTTCCGCCACCCCGCCGAGCTCGCGCGGCTGCGCGGCAACCCGGACCTGACGCCCCGCGCCGTCGACGAACTCCTCCGCCACGACAGCGCCTTCGAGCTGACCACGTGGCGCTTCCTCGACAGGGACGGCGACCTGCACGGTACGAAGATCCCGGCCGGTGACTCGGTGATCATCTCGCTGTGCGCCGCCAACCGCGACCCGCGCCGCTTCCCCGACCCCGACGCGCTCGACCTCGACCGCTCGCCCAACCCCCACCTGGCCTTCGGCCACGGCATCCACTTCTGTCCCGGAGCCGCCCTCGCCCGCGCCGAGCTCCAGATCGCCCTGGACACCCTCCTGGCCCGCCTCCCCGGACTGCGCCTGGCCATCGACGACGAGGACATCGAGTGGATCCCGGCGGTCCTCGGACGGGGCACCAACCACCTGCCCGTCCGCTACGACCGGCGCGTATGACCCGGCGCGGGTGACCACCGGCTTCCCCGACCGGCCCGGCTGATCCCCCTTTCCCATCCGTAGGCGCCCGGCGCACCACGCCGAGGCGCCATCCGGCCATGCCCGCATGCCCGCAGCGCCCACGCCTTCATGGAGGACCCACCCATGCCGCTGACGACCACACCGCGCACCGGCTCCACGAGCGGCATCAGCGCCGCCATCCTCGACCTGCTCCTGCCGCACCACCGCACGGCCGACGACGCGCCCGGGGGAGTGGTGGCGTTCCCGCACCAACTGCGCCAGATTGCCGGCTTCGTACGCGCCGGAGAACCCGTGGTCTTCACCCTGCCCGGTTTCCCCTGCAAGTCCCCGAACCCCGCCAAGGTCCTCGGCCACCTCCCCGACCAGGGCGAACGCCTCTCCCTCGGCTTCCTGAACACCCTGTGCGGGGAGATCGAGCGGATCCATCCGCCGGGCGCCCGCGTGATCATCTGCTCCGACGGCCATGTGTTCGGCGACCTGATCCGCGTCCGGGACGACCACATAGACGCCTACGCGGACGCGCTCGGGCACCTCATACGGGAGGCGGACCTGCACCGCCTCTCCGTCTTCGACCTGCGCGATGTCCTGGGCGACCTGCCCCACGGCGCCAAGCGCGCCCGGGTGCACCAGCGATACGCCCCCTCCCTGGAGGCGCTGCGGGCTGAGGTCCGCTCCGAGGGCTCCACCCTGGCCCTG
Organism: Streptomyces rugosispiralis; assembly: GCF_024505145.1. Taxonomy (GTDB): domain Bacteria; phylum Actinomycetota; class Actinomycetes; order Streptomycetales; family Streptomycetaceae; genus Streptomyces; species Streptomyces rugosispiralis. Next base: position 329,865 of record NZ_JANIAA010000002.1, read on the forward strand.
TACCGGGGCATCACCCGATTCCTGGTCGACGACACCGTGGACTTCACCGGCACCCGCTCCGCCCTCCAACGCGAGTGCCGCAACCGCGCGTACGGTGTCATCCAGCGCAGTCGCGCCTGGGGCGACCTGATCGCCGAGCACCACCCGCGCGCCGTCCGGTTGTCCATCCACCCCCAGCCCATCGGCGCCCCGAAGTTCGGCATCGGCCTCCTCGACGCCCCCGACGTCTGGACCACCCCCTGGCACTCAGCCGCCCTGCGCCGTACCGACGGCACCTGGACCCTCATGCCCCGCATCCGCGCCGAACGGCTCGGCCGCCTCGTCCACCGTCAGGGCAGACCGAGCCATTACGAACAGGGCTGAGCCCGTCACAAGCCCGCCGGACAGACCGAACACGCCGACCGGGCCGGGCGATGGCCCGCGCACCTGTTGTGGCACGCGTCACCGCACGGCACCGGAACTCGGGTGCCGGTCGTTCCGACTCCTCTACCGGTGCGGCCGGATCGGCTGAGGCCGTACGGAACGATCGGAGTCTCGTCATATGGAGCAGAACCCCCCACCTCCCCGTCGCCGGGCCGCCGGGTCGCTGTCCGGAGCACTGCCCCCGCCGGCGCTGTGCGGCTTCCTCCTGCTGCTGGCGGTGGTGTTCGCCGGTTCCTACGCCGTCGGCACGAACGCCGGGCCCGTCGCCCCCGGCATGCACGGCACCGGCACGGCACAGGACGGCTCTGGAGGCGGCCAGGACGGTGGCGGCATGGACATGGACGGCATGGGCACGGGCCACGGAAGCGGGCGCTGATGGCCGCCGGATCGACGTCCGTGCCGGTCGTGACCGACCTCTCCGTCGGCGGAATGACCTGTGCGGCCTGTGTGCGGCGCGTCGAGAAGAAGCTGGCCAGGCTGGACGGGGTCACCGCGACGGTGAACCTCGCCACCGGCCGGGCCCGGGTGAACCACCCGCCCGGGGTCGGCCCGGACCAGCTGATCGCGGCCGTCGAGCAGGCCGGCTACACCGCCGCGCTCCCCGAACCGGCCAGGAAGCGACGGGGCGAGGACGGGGACGAAGCGGAGGACGCCCGGCGGGAGCGTGACCGGCTGGTGGTCACGGCCCTGCTCGCGGTGCCGGTGCTGGTCCTGTCGATGGTTCCCGGTCTGCAGTTCCGCAACTGGCAGTGGCTGTGCTTCGTGCTCGCCGCGCCCGTCGTCGTCTGGGGAGCCTGGCCCTTCCACCTGCGGGCGGCGCGCGGACTGCGACACTCGGCGGCCACCATGGACACCCTGGTGTCGCTGGGAGTCGCGGCTTCCTTCTCGTGGTCCTCCTACGCGCTGTTCCTCGGCGGCGCCGGTGATCCCGGCATGCGGATGCCGTTCAGCCTGGTGCCCACCGCCCCGGACGGCGTCGCCGATATCTATCTGGAGGCCGCCGTCGGCGTGCCGCTGTTCGTCCTGGCGGGCCGCTGCCTGGAAGCACGGGCCCGGCGCGGAACCGGCGCTGCGCTGCGCTCACTGGCCCGGCTGGCGGCCAAGGAGGTCTCGGTGCGCGACGGCGACGGCGAGCGCCTGATCCCGATCGGACAACTGCGGGTCGGTCAGGTCTTCGCCGTACGGCCCGGGGAGCGCCTGGCCACCGACGGCACGGTCGTGGAGGGCGGTTCGGCCGTCGATCTCTCCCTGGTGACCGGGGAGAGCGAGCCGGTGGAGGTCGGCCCCGGCGCGCCGGTGATCGGCGGCGCCGTCAACGCCGGAGGGCTGATTCTCGTACGGGCCACCGCGGTGGGTGCCGACACCCAACTGTCCCGAATCACCCGGCTGGTGACCGAGGCCCAGGCGGGGAAGGCACGGGCGCAGCGGCTCGCCGACAAGGTCGCGGGGGTCTTCGTCCCCGTCGTGCTCGCCCTGGCCGTCACGGTGCTCGGATTCTGGCTCGGCGCCGGCGCCGAGCCGCAGGCGGCGATCACCGCGTGTGTGGCCGTCCTGGTCGTGGCGTGCCCCTGTGCGCTGGGCCTGGCGACCCCCACCGCGCTGATGGCGGCGACCGGCCGGGGCGCCCAACTCGGTGTCCTGGTCAGCGGGGCGCGGGCGCTGGAGGGACTGCGGCACCTCGACGCCGTGGTGCTCGACAAGACCGGCACCCTCACCTCCGGGCATATGAGCGTCGCCCGGGTCACGGCCGTGCCGGGCGGGCTCGGCGAGGAGCGAGTGGTCCGGCTGGCGGGCGCGGTCGAACAGGGATCGGAACACCCGCTGGGACATGCCATCACCGCGTATGCCCGGCAAACCGTGCCCGGGGAGCCGCTTCCGGCCGTGGCCGACTTCCTGGCGCTGCCGGGGAGGGGCGTCCGCGGGCGGGTGGCGGGACGGCTGGTCGAGGTTCTGGCCCCGGACGACGAGTTGCCTCCCGCCCTGGCCCAGGCGCTGCGGGCCGGCGACACCGCCGCCCGCACCCCGGTGGTGGTCCGCGTCGACGGCGAGACCGAGGCACTGATCGAGATCGGGGACGTCCTGCGACCGGGAAGTTACCGGGCCGTGGACCGGCTGCGCCGCCTGGGGGTGCGACCGGTGCTCGCCACCGGCGACCGGGAGTCGCCCGCCCGCGCCGTCGCCGCCGACCTCCGCATCGAGGAGGTGCACGCCCGCTGTACCCCGGAGGACAAGGCCGCCCTCGTCCGCGGACTGCGGGAGCGGGGCTACCGGGTCGCCGTCGTCGGCGACGGTGTCAACGACGCGGCCGCCCTGGCCGGTGCCGACCTCGGCATCGCCATGGGCACGGGCACGGACGTGGCGATCGGGGCGGCCGACGTGACCCTGGTACGCGGTGACATCGAGACCCTGGCGGACGCGGTCGGCCTCGCCCGCAGTGCGCTGGGCACGATCCGGGCCAACCTGCTCTGGGCGTTCGGCTACAACGTCGTGACGGTGCCGCTGGCCATGGTGGGCCTGCTCAACCCCATGCTGGCCGCGGCCGCGATGTCGGTCAGCTCGCTGCTCGTGGTCGGCAACAGCCTGCGCCTGCGTGTCTGGCGGCCGTCACCGACCGGCGGACGCCCTTCCCGGCCCGCCGCCCGGACGCCACTGTGATGCTCCCGTTCGCCGCTCGCGGACTGCCTGCCCGCGACCGCGGCCCGACCCCGAGGTGGAGACCCGCCCGATGACGAACCCCTCCTGGAACCCCTCCCGGAGCTCCTCCTGGACGCCCAGCCACCGTCGTCTCACGGATTCCCTGCGGGCCGCGGTCGCTCCGGCCTGCGCCTGTGTCCTGGCACTGGGTGGTCTCGCCGTGTGGACCGCCTCGGGCAGCGCGGGCAGGCCCCCGCGTATCGACGTCACCGACGCGCGGCTCTTCCTGCCCGCCCCGGGAGCGTCCCGGACCGCCGCGTTCTTCCGGATCACCAACACCGGCGGGGTGCGGGACCGGTTGGTCGAGGTGACGTCCTCCGCGGTCACCGGGGGGATCTCGCTCAGCCGTCACCGGATGACCGGGCGGGGATCGGCCTATCCCCAGGCCGCGGAGTCCTTGCCGGTCCCGGCGGGCGGCACGCTCGCCATGTCACCGTTCACCAGTGATGTGACCGTCCCGGTCACGGCCCACTGGCGGGCCGGAGACCTGGTGCCCTTCACCCTCCGTTTCGAACACAGCGGACGTGTCGAGGCCGGCGCCGTCGTCGTGCGGCCCGGCGAGGGCTGAGTGAGCCTGTCCGAGCGCGGGTATGGGAGGCGGCCGGGAGGCCGTTTTTCCTTCCGCTGGGCAGAAAGCCGACTTCCGGGTGTCTCCGGCGCAATTTACGGTGCGGTCGCGCTGCGCTTCCGCAGTGCGCACCCGCGCCGCATCCTGGAGGTACATCGATGCGTCCAACCCGTCGTCCGTCCAGCGTGACTCCCCCGTTACGGTCCCGGTCCCGCTTCGTGGCCGTGCTGATCGTGCTGGCGACCGCCCTCACCTCGGCGCTGTTGACCGTCTCCGGCACACCGGCCGCGGCCGCCGAGCGGCAGTCCCGGAGCGAGCCCGCGGTCGGCTCGCCCATCGGGATCGCCGCCGTCCGCGCGGCGATCCCGAACCCGACGACCGCTTCACTCGAGGCCACGAACGGGCCGCTGGCCACCGCCACTTACACCGTTCCCCATCCGAACGGGTACGGGTCCGGCACGATCACCTATCCGACGGCCGGTGGCTCGTACCCGGGAGTCGTGCTGATGCCGGGATATCAAGGCACCCAGCAGAACCTGCAGTGGCTCGCGCCCCGCCTCGCTTCCTGGGGCTTCGTGGTCATCAACGTCGGCACCATTACGCTGGGCGACGATCCCGCGTCGCGCGGTCGCCAGATCAGCGCCGCAGGCACCCAACTGCTGTCGTTCAGCTCCGCCTTCGGCAACCCGATCTACGGGAAGGTCAACGGCACGCTCGGTGCGGCCGGTCACTCGATGGGCGGCGGCGGTGTGATGGTGGCTCTCCGGGACGACTCCCGCTTCAAGGCGGGCGTGCCCCTGGCCCCGTACAACCCCGGCCAGAACTTCTCCGGAGTCACCGACCCCACCTTCTTCATGACCTGCCAGAGCGACCCCGTCGCCCACGCCAACACCTACGCCCTGCCCTGGTACAACTCCATGTCCCAGGCCGAGAAGCTCTTCGTCGAGGTTCCCGGCGACCATCTCTGCCCGATGACCGGTTACGGCAACAAGGCCAAGCAGGGCAAGTGGATCGTGTCGTTCTTCAGCCGCTGGTTGTACGGCGACACCCGCTTCAGCCCGTTCCTGTGCGGTGCCGCGCGGGAAGCGGACAAGAGCAACCCCTCCCTGGTCACGCGCTGGCAGGACACCTGTCCGTTCTGAGCGGATCCCGGCAGGGCTCCGGCGGTCCACCGCGGGAGCCCTGCTCACGAATCCGCTCTTGCCCACTCCGCACGCGGCGCCCTCTGGCGGCGTCGGCTCACGCGCCGTTCTGCCGACGGAACAACGCGCGGGAGATGGCCCGGCCGGTGGCCATGACCACGGGCGCGAGCGCGTTCTGTCCGGCATCAGAGGTCCCCGGGAGGACGGACACGGCGGCGACGACTTCGCCCGTCGCGTCCCGCACGGGGGCCGCCGCCGACACCGTGCCCCCGGGGCCGGGCCACCGGCCGTTCACCGCGAAGCCTGCCCCCCCGCACCTCGGCGAGCACGCGACGCAGGCCGGTCGCCGGGGCGTGGTGGACCAGATAGCGTTCTTGGACAGTGGCCCCCGCGTACGCGAGGAGAACCAGGCCGTCACCGGTGGTGTGCGCCGGGCGCCGACCGCCGACCGGTTCGCCCGCTCCGCCGGTGTCCGGGGCGCCGATCCGTTCGACGAGCACGGTCTCCATGCCGTCCAGCACCGCCAGCCGGACCTGCTGCCGCCCGGTCTTCCGGTACAGGCCCAGGAGGAAGGGCATCGCCACGTCCCTCAGCTCCGGCCAACGTGGGGCCATGGCCGCGACCGCCCACAAGTGCAGGCCGATCTCATAGCGGCCGTTCCGGTGCCGTTCGAGTGCGCCCCAGGACAACAGCTCGCCGACCAGCCGGTGCGTAGTGGCCAGCGGCATCCCGGTGCGCCGGCTGATGTCCGAGAGAGTCAGCCGACGGCGTTCTCCCGCGAACGCGTCCAGCACGCTGAGAACCCGGCCGGTCACCGAGCGGGGGGCCGGTTCCCTCTCAGCGGGCGCGCCGCCGGGCGGAGGTGGAGGCGGCGCTGAACGCATCTGGGGATCCTTTCGGCGGATAGGGCCGGGTGCCGTACAAAGAGGGACATGCGTTGGCATGTCTACAACAAAGCTTCGGATGCGCGTGGAGGCAGGGCCACCCCTCGCCCTTGGATATGAAGCTTCGTTTGCGCATAAGACCGCCGTTCACGCCGTGCGGCCTCCGGGAGTGGGGCGCACGAGCACGCGGCCGGATTGATGCGGATGACGCATCGACAGATTCCGGTGCCGACGCTGGACACCGTTCGAACACAGCTTGGAGACTCGCGGGTGATACGGCGACACCCGTCACCTGCCTCGCCCTCCGAACGAGGCGGCCCGGCCACGCTTCGGCGCTCACCCCGCCGTACCGCTCCTCCTCGGTTCCCCGCACCAGGCGAACGGCTCCACGTCCGGCCCTCTCGGGCCGCCCGACACCTCACGGAGGACCCCATGGGAAAGATGACCAGACGTACGGCGTTCGCCATGGCGGCGGGTACCGTCACCGGCTCGCTGGTGATCAACACGGCCCCGGCGTCGGCCGATGCCCCGGCGCCGGGACGGCCGGTGGCGCCCGGAGCCAATCCTGTTCTGCGAACCACCCTCATCACACAGGTGACGCCCAGGAACAACTGGCGCGTGACCGCCGTCGCCATCCGCTACGCGGCCCCCATCGACACACATGGCGGCGTCATCCCACCCTCCGCGTTCCAGGTCACCGCCGATCTCGGCGGGCAGAGCGCGGCCCGAACGGTCACCCGGGTCTACCCGAGCACCGTGGCCAGGACGGACGACCTCCCCGACGCGGGACGGCCGGGCGGATACCTCGTCATCGAGCTCGACCCGGACGACGCCAATGCGCGGGCCTCCGGCACCGACCCTCTTCCGCTCCATGGCGCGTACACCGTCAGGCAGGTGGCCGATGTGCGCACCCCCGGTGGTGACCTGGTGCTCGCGGCTGGTCCGTTGGCGATCCGGAACGACGACGTCATCAACCCGGTGGTCGCCGACTTCACAGCGGGATCGTTCACCGACTCCACGGGATTCGAGCTGGCCTTCCGGCTGTACCAGCCGGAAGGGTTCGTGCGGAGTCCGGGGGCGGCCGTGCGGTATCCGCTCGTCGTCACCCTGCACGGCGGTGGCGAGGTGGCCGACAACAACGTGACCCAGCTCACCGCCAATCGCGTCGCCGTCACCTTCGCCAAGCCCGAACGCCAGCGTCGGCACCCGGCGTTCGTGCTCGCCCCCCAGATCCCCCTGCCCCGCCCCATGGACGGACCCGACGGTACGGACTGGACCGACCCCAAGGTCCGCGCGGCGCTGGTCGAACTCATCGACGCCTTCACGACGCAGCGCCCCGTCGACGCGGATCGGCTGTATCTCGTCGGCCTGTCATCGGGTGCTCGAGGCATCTTCAACCTGCTCCCGAGGCGTCCCCACACCTTCGCCGCGGCCCTGGCCACCGCCGGCTGGGGCGACCCGTCCACCATGGACGGGATCACCCACATCCCGATGTGGACCGACCACTCCATCGACGACCCGGTGGTCCCCTACCGCGAGGGACGGTTCGGAAAGCCCGGCACCTGGACGCTGATGAACACGCTGGAGAGCGCCGGGGCACGGGTCACCCGCGGGGAGTGGGCCAACGACCTGCCGAAAGCGGAGTTCGAAGCCCGCTCCAGGGCCCTGCTGAACCGGGCCCGCCGGGCCGGCAGCCATGTGCTGTTCACGAGCTACACACCCGGAACGACGCCGGTGAGCCCGCACTTCGCATGGGCCCAGACATACGAGAACGACGTCGTCATCGACTGGCTCTTCCAGCAGTCCCGTTAGGCGTACCCGCTGCTCGCAGGCGCGTAGACGAGCCGTCGCGGCACAGGAAACCGCCTACGCGAGCGGCCGGGCCGTGCAGCGACCCCGCTCGCTCACGAGGCCGCGCCGGTCAGGGCGAGGAATTCGGCGCGCGAGCGGGCGTCGGAACGCAGCAGCCCGAGCAGGGTGGAGGTCATGGTGCTCGATCCGGTGGCCTGGACGCCGCGCAGGGTCATACAGGAGTGCTCGGCCTCGATCACCACACCGACGCCCTTGGGCTCCAGATGGGTCTGCAGCCAGTCGGCGACCTGCTTGGTCAGGCGTTCCTGGACCTGTGGGCGGCAGGCGAAGTGCTCGACGACACGGGCCAGCTTCGACAGGCCCAGGATGCGGCCGCCGGGCAGATAGCCGACGTGGGCGGTGCCGACGAACGGCAGCAGATGGTGTTCGCACACCGACCGGACGGGGATGCGGCGGGCCAGGACGAGTTCGTCGTAGCCCTCGTCGTTGGGGAAGGTGGTCAGGTCGAAGGGGCGCGGGCTGAACAGTTCGGCATACGCGCGGGCCATCCGGCCCGGTGTGCCGCGCAGGCTCTCCGACGCGGTGGAGATGCCCAGGGCGGTGAGGAACTGGCCGGCCGCGGCTTCCGCGGCGGCCAGGTCGATATCGCCGGACTCGTGGACCACTCGCAGGGCGGGGCCCGCGGGTGCCGGCTCCTCCTGGTCGTCCGGGTGTATTCGGGCGGTGGCGCGGGGCGCGAGCTCGGTCATGTCAGCTGCCACCGATGCCCGGAGCCGCGGGCAGGACGAGGACGTTGTCCATGGGGAACTCCCGAGATGAGCATGTCGAAGGCAGCCGGACACGCCTGGCTCCCAAACGAGTTTCGCCAATGAATCTTGGTCTTATTGAGGTGGCACGTCAAGCCACGCGGTGCGGAGAGCCAAAGGGCGCTTGTGCCCATGTGAGTGGGAGTTATCGTGCTCCGGTGGCTACTGACTCGACTCCGCCGCCCGACGCGGTCAACACCGCCATCGGCTCCGTCAGCGTCCTGAGCGAGGACTCGCGGCGGCGCATGTTCGTCTTCATCCGGCGTGCCGGCCGTGCCGTCACCCGTGACGAGGCCGCCGCGAGCGTCGGCATCTCCCGCAAGCTGGCCGCCTTCCACCTCGACAAGCTCGTCGACGCCGGCCTGCTGCGCGCCCGCTATGAAACGCCCGGCGGGATCCGCAAGGTCGGCAGACGGCCGAAGGTGTATGAACCCACCGACGCTCAGATCACGGTCAGCATCCCCGAGCGGCGCCATGAACTCTTGGCGGACCTGTTGCTGGACGCCGTCCTCACCGAGGGGGCCGACGAAACGGCCGCGCAGTCGGCGGTGCGGGCGGCCGAGCGGCGCGGCCGGCGGATGGGCGAGGCCGCGCGGGACGAGACCCGCCCCGGCCGCCTGGGCGCCGAGCGCGGACTGACCGTCTGTGAGCGCCTGCTGGACGAGTACGGCTACGAACCCGTCCGGGAAGCCCCCACCGAACTCAGGCTGCGCAACTGCCCGTTCCACCCGCTGACCGCGAAGGCCCCCGACTTGGTGTGCGGCATGAACCATGCCTTCCTCGGCGGCTACCTCAACGGCCTCGAGGTCAACGGGGTCCAGGCCGTGCTGGCTCCCGAGCCCGGCGAATGCTGTGTGCGGCTGGGCCCGAGCGATGCCGATCGCGATGACGAGGGCGGCCCACTGGCCCGGTCAATGATCAGCGGGGCCAGCGGGCGGCGGCCGGCTTCACCGGCAGAGTGATCCCTCGAAGAGGCCTGGAGGACCAGAGGCCCAGACGCCTAGAACAGGCGGTTCAGGCGCAGCGACAGGTAGCAGCCGCCGGGGCGGCCGTCGGTGTCGTCGCTCACGGTCACGGGGTGGCCCTCATAGGCCGTGTCGTAGGTGTCCTTGGGGCGGTAGTTCTTGCACTGCCCCCCGGCGTCGGCGCCGCCGTCGCCGTAGAACTGCACGTCGAGGCCTACGTCCGAGCGACCGGAGAGGGTGAAGGTGAGGTTGCACCAGCCCGCTCGGCCGTCGGTGTCCACCCGGATGTTGTCGCCGAAGGTCTTGAACGGCTTGATCGGGATCGGGTGCGGGCCCCCGTTCTGGCACTGGCTGTCGTCGCTGCCGGGCTCCGGCTCCCAGGTGTAGGTGGCGTTCAGGCCCGCGAGGGAGTTCGACGGGTCGTAGATGCCGAAGGCCAACTGGCAGCCGCCCGCGCGATTGTCGGTGTCCAGGCGGATGGCGGTGGACCAGTCGGGCGCGGTGACCCAACGCTCCGGCGGATTCGTCGGCCCGTCGCACTGGCCGTCGCCGTCGGGGTAGAAACGAACGCCCAGCTCGGGCGAGGCGTTGGCCGAGGACGGCGCGGCGCTGGCCGACGTGGCCGTCAGGCCGCTCACCATCAATAAGCCGACCGCCAGCGCGGATCCCATGCGGGCCGATCTGTTGCCCAGCTTCAGCTTTCTCATGTGTGTCTCCCAGGGTGTCTTCGCTTGATGCCGAAAAGGTGCCGAACCGTTCCACGAGCGCGCATGACCATCACTGAATTCCTGGCTGGTGCGTTGGAACAGGGCAGAGCAAGGAGGAGCGGAGAGGAACAGAGGGAAACCGAGGTGGATCAGAGGGGAGGGCGGATTGGACCCTCCCCGAACCGCGGCGCCGCGCCGACCGGGCGCGGCGACGACGACGGCAGAATTATCCAGGCCACGTCAGGACGAGCGGCAAGCTGGATACCGGCCAGGTATGGCCGAATCAGAGGCGCCTCCAGTGCGAAGGTGAATGTGGGGTTTCCTGGCGGTGGAGCGATGAGTGTGCGCTATCAGATGGGGTCTGTCCTGGGGAGGGGCCGGTCGACCCTGGGATGTGGACTACGGCCATCGGCTGAGGAGCGGGGCGCGTGGAGCCCGGCCGGAAGCGTTCATGGCCGAATATGGCGGGGAAGGGAAGGGGGTTTCTGGACACCACCCGCGATTGCGGGGAGCATGTCCGCCTGGCATACGCCGATGGAGTCCGGCTCGCGTCCGGGGACACGGCCGCGCCGAGTCCCCGTCCGTCGTCAGGGCACCTCCGGCCCGCGGTACTCGCTCATCGCGTCGATGAGCCAGCGCGCCAGATAGTCGGCGAACGAGGACCGGGGGAGGAGCCGGTACGTCGGTGCGTCGTCGAGCTGCCGGAGCAGCACCGGGACGGGGCCCACCGTGGTCGACACCGCCCGCCCGGGGCCGAAGACCCGGGGGTGCAGGTCCAGCCGGCAGCCCTTTTCCAGCACCTGCCGGGCGACCGGGCCGCTCAGCTCCAGCGTGGTGCGGTTGGCCGAGACGTCCACGACCGAGCCCGGGTCCTCTGCGAGTGCCTGCCGCAACTCGACGGTGTCGACGGGCTCTTCGGACAGCACGAGCCACTCGTCGGGGCCGAGCCAGACGACCGTGTACGGGCCCGCTGCCGTGGTGTGCCCGCACTCCCGCGGCAGCGGTGTCCCCAGGGTCTTCGCCACGCGGTCGGCCGCTTCGGAGGCGAGGTCGAGGCGCAGGTTCACCATGGTGAGGAACGGCCGCTCGGCCAGCGTGACGCCCCGGGCGCCGGTGACGGCGGCCGCGCGCATCCGGTCCGCCAGATGTGCCAGGGGGCTGGTGCGCGGCGCCACCGGGCTCGCGTCGGTCGGCTCAGCCATCTCGCTTGGTCCCTTCGGGGTCGTAGAGCACGGGTTCGGTGACCCGGACGGGGACGAGATCGTCGCCGACGGGGGCGAGGAGCGTGTCCCCGACGCGGTCCCGGCCGGCGGTGACCAGGGCGAGGGCGAACGGACGGCCCAGCGCCTGGCTGTGGTAGCTGGAGGTGACATGGCCGAGCATCGGCACCGGCCCGGCCTCGGGGGTGACGGGCACGTTCGGCTCGATGAGCTGAGTGCCCTCGGGCAGCCGGGTGCTGCGGTCGCTCGGCACCAGGCCGACCAGGTGTTTGCGGTCGGCGCGGGAAGTGTCGGGGCGGGAGTGCGAGCGCTTGCCGATGAAGTCCTTCTGCTTGGAGACCACCCAGGACATGCCCGCGTCCCCAGGGGTGACGGTGCCGTCGGTGTCCTGGCCGACGATGATGTAGCCCTTCTCGGCCCGCAGGACGTGCATGGTCTCGGTGCCGTACGGGGTGATGTCGTACGGTCGGCCCACCGCGTACACCTCCTCCCACACCGCCAGGCCGTACCACGCGGAGACGTTGATCTCGTAGGCCAGTTCGCCGGAGAAGGAGATCCGGCAGATACGGGCCGGGATCCCGGAGGCCAGGGTGGTCTCGCGGAAGGCCATGAAGGGGAACGCCTCGTTCGACAAGTCGACGTCGGGGGCGAGATGGGCGACGACCTCGCGCGACTGCGGGCCGACCACGGCGATCGTCGTCCACTGCTCGGTCACCGAGGTGCAGTGGACGTCGAGCTCGGGCCACTCGGTCTGCAGCCACTCCTCCAGCCAGTCCAGGACTCCGGCGGCGCCGCCGGTCGTGGTGGTCATGAAGTAGCGGTTCTCCTCGAGGCGCAGCGTGACGCCGTCGTCGAAGATCATGCCGTCCGGCTTGCACATCACGCCGTAGCGGGCCATGCCGGGCCTCAGCTTCTTGAAGCCGCCTGTGTAGACGCGGCCCAGGAACTCTCCGGCGTCCCCGCCCCAGATCTCGATCTTGCCGAGGGTGGAGGCGTCCATGAAGGCCACCCCCTCACGGGCCGCGCGGCACTCGCGGGCCACGGCCGTGTCCATGTCCTCGCCGGGCCGGGGGTAGTACCAGGGGCGCTTCCACTGCCCGACGTCCTCGAACACCGCCCCCTGAGCGACATGCCAGTGATGGACGGAGGTCATGCGCTCCGGGTCGAACAGCTCACCGCGCTCCCGCCCGGCCAGGGCGGCGAAGGCCACCGGCGTGTACGGCGCCCGGTAGGCCGTGGTGCCGATCTCTCCGGGGGACGCGCCCGCGCCGAGGATCTCGGCGATGACACCGATGGCGTTGACACCGGAGGTCTTGCCCTGGTCGTTCGCCGTGCCGAGCGAGGTGTAGCGCTTGACGTGCTCGACACCGCGCATGCCGGTCCCGGTGGACCGCCGGATGTCGGCGACGGTGGCATCGCGCTGCAGGTCCACGAAGTGGGTGTCCCAGTCGCCGGGCTCGCCCTCGGGGGCGGGCACCAGCCACAGCGCACGCGTCGGGCCGCCTCCGGGCCGCGCCTCGCCGGGCGACGGCAGGGGGACCGGGAACCCGGCGTCCGTCGCCGCCCGCGCACCGGCCCGCGCCCCTTCCGCCAGACAGCCGTCGAGGTCGTACGTCCCCCGGGCCGCACCGACGACCCGCTGGTCCCGTACGGTGCCGTCGGGGACGAAGGCGACCAGGTCCTCGTCCCAGCGCAGCGTGCCCTGGCGCTGGCTGTGCAGGTGCACCACCGGGCTCCAGCCGCCCGAGACGGCGAGCAGGCCGCAGTCGAACGTCTCCGGCTCGCCGGTGAGTCGACCCTCCTCATCGAGGGCCTGGACGGTGACGCCGGTGAGCCGGCCGTCGCCCGCGGTGCCGACCACCGCGCTGCCCGTCAGCACCCGCACCCCGGTCGACGTGGCGACCTCGGCGGCCCGGCGGGACAACTCGGGGCGCGCGTCCACGACGGCGGCGATGTCGATCCCTGCGGCGTGGAGGTCGGCGACTGTGTCGTAGGCGCTGTCGTTGGTCGTGCTCACCACGGCCCGCGAGCCGGGGGCCACGGCGTATCGGTTGAGGTAGGAGCGTACGGCCGCGGCGAGCATCACCCCGGGCCGGTCGTTACCGGCGAAGACCAGCGGGCGCTCATGGGCGCCGGTCGCCAGGACCACCTGGCGGGCCCGGATGTGCCACAGCCGCTGGCGCGAGACGCCCTCGGAGGGGTCGGGCGCGGCGGCCCCGAGGTGATCGGTGCGCCGCTGCACGGCCAGCACATAGTTGTCGTCGTACGAGCCGAACGCCGTGGTGCGGCGCAGGACGACGGCCTCCGGGGCGGCGTCGAGCGCCGCGCGGACCTCGGCGACCCACCCGAGGGCGGTCTGCGCGCCGACCCTCTCGGCGCGCCCGGAGAGCAGCGAACCGCCGGGTTCGGGCTGGTCGTCGAGGAGGATCACCCGGGCGCCGGAGCCCGCGGCAGCGGCGGCGGCCGCGAGCCCGGCCGGTCCGGCGCCGATGACCAGGACGTCGGTGTGGACGTACTTCTTGTCGTGGACGGCGGGGTCGGGGGCCGGGTCGAGCCGTCCCATCCCGGACAGCGTGGTGGCGGACAGGCCGTCGTACAGCTCCACGGCCGTCGCCGGAAGCATGCCCTCCGAGCACGAACCGCCGAGCTGCACCAGGGCGTTGGGCTCCTCGACGCCCGCGGTGACGATGCCACGCGGACGGCCGCGGTAGATCGACGGGGCGACCTCGGCGACCCCGTTCGCCAGCATCGCCGAGGCCACGGTGTCTCCGGGGTGCCCGGTCAGCTCCCGTCCGTCGACGGTGAACCGCAGCACGGTGTCGCGCTCGATACGGCCCCCGCCCGGGAGCCGGAATGGCTGGTCGGTCATCGGTCTCCTCCGGCCTGGGGCAGTTCGGGGCGGGGCGCGTCCAGCCGGTAGGAGGCCAGCACCTGGTAGCTGACGGTGTCGCGCAGGACGTTGAACCAGCGGCGGCAGCCGGTGCTGTGCGTCCACCGCTCGGCGAACGGGCCCTTGGGGTTGTCCCGGTAGAAGACGTACGCGGCCCACTGCTCGTCGTCGAGGTCGGCGGGGCGTTCGGGGTAGGGGACATGGGCCTGTCCCCCGTAGTGGTACTCGGCCTCGTCGCGGGGACCGCACCATGGGCAGGTGATCAGCAGCACGGTGTCCTTCTCTCAGCGGGCTCTGGGCGGGGGTTGGTTCTCAGTGGGCCACGGCCGCGGCGCCGTGTTCGTCGATCAACGCGCCCGTCGCGAAGCGTTCGAGCGCGAAGGGGGCGTTCAGCGGATGCGGCTCGCCCGTGGCGATGGTGTGCGCGAAGGTCCAGCCGGCGGCCGGGGTGGCCTTGAACCCGCCGGTGCCCCAGCCGCAGTTGACGTAGAGGTTCTCGACGGGGGTGGTGCCGATGACGGGGGAGGCGTCCGGGGTGACGTCGACGATGCCGCCCCACGTCCGCAGCACATGGGCGCGGGCGAAGACGGGGAACAGCTCGACGGCGGCGGCCATCTGCCGCTCGATGACGTGGAAGGAGCCGCGCTGCCCGTAGCCGTTGTACGAGTCGACGCCCGCGCCCAGCACCAGCTCGCCCTTGTGCGCCTGGGAGACGTAGACGTGCACATGGTTCGACATGACCACGGTCGGGTGCACCGGCTCGTGCAGTTCGGAGACCAGCGCCTGGAGCGGATGGGACTGCACCGGCAGCCGGAAACCGGCCAGTTCGGCCAGCACACTGCTGTGCCCGGCGGCCGCGAGGCCGACCCGGCCGGCGCGGATGCGGCCACGGCTGGTCTCGACGCCCACCACCCGGTCGCCGTCCTTGACGAAGCCGGTGACCTCGCACCCCTGGATCAGGTCCACGCCCATCTCGTCGGCCCGGCGCGCCAGCGCCCACGCGACGTGGTCGTGCTTGGCGATACCGGCCCGCGGCTGGAAGGTGGCGCCGAGGACCGGATACCGGGTGCGGGGCGAGACGTTGAGGATGGGGCAGACCTCGGCGACCTCGTCCGGCGCCAGCCACTGGGCGTCCACACCGTTGAGGCGGTTGGCGCCCACCCGGCGCACGCCCTCGCGGACGTCCTGCAAGGTGTGCGCGAGGTTGAGCACGCCGCGCTGGCTGAACAGGAAGTCGTAGTCCAGCTCCTCCGGGAGGCCCTCCCACAGCTTGAGCGCGTGCTCGTAGATCGCCGCGCTTTCGTCCCACAGGTAGTTCGAGCGGATGATCGTGGTGTTGCGCGCCATGTTGCCGCCGGCCAGCCAGCCCTTCTCCAGGACGGCGACGCCTGTGATGCCGTGGTTCTGGGCGAGGTAGTAGGCGGTGGCCAGGCCGTGGCCGCCCGCGCCGACGATGACGACGTCGTACGAGGAGCGCGGCTCGGGGTTGCGCCAGAGGAAGTCCGGGTGCTCCGGCGGCGGCTGGGCGGTCATGCCGCGTCTCCGTTCGGGCGGGGGTAGAGGGGGAAGGCGGAGGCGAGCTTCTCGACCCGGTCGCGCAGCAGGCCCGCGCGCTCGTCGTCGAGCCGCTCGTCCTTCAGGGCCTGGGCGATGATGTCGGCGACCTCCCGGAACTCCGTCTCGCCGAAGCCGCGGGTGGCCAGGGCAGGAGTGCCGATCCGCAGCCCGGAGGAGACCATCGGCGGGCGGGGGTCGAACGGCACCGCGTTGCGGTTGACCGTGATGCCGACGCGGTGCAGCCGGTCCTCGGCCTGCTGCCCGTCGAGCGTGGAATTCCGCAGGTCGACGAGGACCAGATGGACTTCGGTGCCGCCGGTGAGCACCGTGATCCCGGCCTCGGCCACATCGTCGGCCAGCAGCCGTCCGGCGAGGATGCGGGCGCCGTCCAGGGTGCGCCGCTGGCGTTCCTTGAACTCCTCGCCCGCCGCCACCTTGAAGGCCACCGCCTTCGCCGCGATGACATGCTCCAGCGGGCCGCCCTGCTGGCCCGGGAAGACCGCCGAGTTGATCTTCTTGGCCAGGCCGGCACGGCTGAGGATCACCCCGCCGCGCGGGCCGCCGAGGGTCTTGTGGGTGGTGGTCGTCACGACGTCGGCGTACGGCACCGGGTTGGGGTGGAGGCCGGCGGCCACCAGCCCGGCGAAGTGCGCCATGTCCACCATCAGATACGCGCCCACCGCGTCGGCGATCCGGCGGAACGCGGCGAAGTCCAGCCGGCGGGGGTAGGCCGACCAGCCCGCGACGATCATCTTGGGCCGGTGCTCGAGCGCCAGCCGCTCGACCTCGTCCATGTCGACGCGCAGATCGGACTCGGCCACGTGGTATGGCACGACGTTGTAGAGCTTGCCGGAGAAGTTGATCTTCATGCCGTGGGTCAGATGGCCGCCGTGCGCGAGGTCGAGGCCGAGGATGGTGTCGCCGGGGGAGAGCAGGGCGAACATCGCGGCCGCGTTGGCCTGGGCGCCCGAGTGCGGCTGCACATTGGCGGCCTCGGCGCCGAAGAGCTCCTTCACCCGGTCGATGGCGATCTGCTCGACCACATCGACGTGCTCACAGCCGCCGTAGTAGCGGCGGCCGGGGTAGCCCTCGGCGTACTTGTTGGTCAGGACCGAGCCCTGGGCCTCCATGACCGCCGCCGGGGTGAAGTTCTCCGAGGCGATCATCTCGAGCGTGGACTGCTGGCGGCGCAGCTCGGCCTCCACCGCGGCGGCGACGGCCGGGTCGAGTTCGCTGAGCGGGAGGGTGAGAGGGGAGGCGAATGTGCTGGTCGACGGGTTGATTGCCATCTGTGCACCATCCTGGGAGCCAACTAATGGGCAACTGATATATCAGCCTCTGCGGTAAGGTATGAGAGCTTGCGAGACAGGTCAAGGGGGCATTTCATGCGGCAGGTGGCGACCGAACCCGCGGGCGAGGAGCTCTCCCTCGCCGAGCGCGCCTATCGCGCCATCCGCGACCGGCTCGTCATGCTCGAACTCCGCCCGGGCGCGCCGATCAACGAGGACCAGCTGGCGCAGTCCCTCGGCGTCGGACGCACGCCGGTGCGCGAGGCGCTCAAGCGGCTCCAGTACGAGCGGCTGATCACGACCTACCCCCGGCGCGGCACCTTCGCCACCGACGTCAACATCACCGACCTGGCCCATATCTCCGAGGTGCGCCAGGAGTTGGAGCCCCTGGCCGCCGCCCTGGCCGCGCGGCGCGCCACGGCCGCTGACCGTGCGACCCTGACGGCCGCCCTGCGGGAGCTGGAGGACGCGGATTCACCTCAGCGGGACGCCGCCGAACTGATGCGCCTGGACCTCCAGGTCCACCGCGCGATCTACGCTGCCACGCACAATCCGTACCTGGAGGACACGCTCGTCCGCCACGACAACCTGGCGACCCGCATCTGGTGCCTGTTCATCGACCGCCTCTCCGACATGGCCGGTCACATCGGAGAGCACGGGCCGTTGATCGAGGCGGTCGTCGCCGGTGACGCCGACAAGGCGGCACAGCTCGCCCACAGCCATGTCGAGGGCTTCGAACGGGCCATTCGCGCCGCCATCTGAGACGGGGTCCGAACGTCGCCGTCCGGGACGGGGTCTGCTGGTCGCCGTCCGGCGTCCGGGACGGGATCCGGCCGTGGCCATTCAGAGTGGCCGATTCTGTTGCTCGATGCACTGCTTCACGATGCTGAGCGGGGCGCCGCCGACCGACCCGGCGAAGTACGAGCCGGACCACAGACGCTGTGCCCGCCAGTAGTGGCGGACGCGTTCGGGAAACTCTTGGCGGAGCATGCGCGAGGACACGCCCTTGAGGGAGTTCACCAGCCTGACCACAGCCACCTTCGGCGGGAAGTTCACCAGTAGATGGACGTGGCTGGTCTCGCCGTTGGACTCGACCAGCTCGGCCTCGAAGTCCTCGTACACGGCCCTCATGACCTCCTCGCATCGCGTCAGGTGCCGGTCGGTGAAGACGGAGTGCCGATACTTCGTCACGAAAACCAAGTGAACATGCATACGGAAGATGCAGTGACGACCAGTATGAACATTCCCCCATCGATACCCATAAACCAACTGCGTAACATGATCCGCGTGCAGCTTCGGTATAGTTTCCGCCGCTACCCGAGCACCGGTCAGCGCACAGCGCTGGCGAGGGCGTTCGGATGCGCACGGGTGGTCTACAACGACGCGCTCCGCGCGGCGAGGTGTCGGCGGTCGTCCTCCAGCAGTCCCTGCGGGACCTGGACACGGCGTACCGGAACTTCTTCGACGGTCTGAAGGGCAAGCGTCCACGCATGGGCGCGCCCCGGTACAAGTCGCGCAAGGACACCCGGCAGGCCGTCCGGTTCACCGCGAACGCCCGCTGGTCGATCACCACAGGCGGAACTTCGCCGTCCTCTCCGACGGCACGAAGATCGACAGCCCGCGCTTCCTGCGCCGGGCCGAGAAGCGCCTGAAGAAGGCGCAGCGCGCTCTGTCCCGCAGGGAGAAGGGCAGTAGGAACAGGGACAAGGCCAGGATCCGCGTCGCTCGGGCACACGCCCGTGTCGCGGACGCGCGCCGCGAGTTCCACCACCAGCTCTCCACCGGCGCGCCTGGCCAAGTCCGTTCACGACGCAGGATGGTCGGCGTTCGTGAGCATGCTGGAGTACAAGGCCGCCCGGTACGGGCGCACCTTCATCCGGATCGGCCGGTTCGAGCCCACGTCGCAGGTGTGCTCGCAGTGCGGCCTCGAATCCAGGGAGGCGCGGAGTGGCCACCGGCGACCCCTTGATGAGTCCGTTCGTCCTGAAGCACTGAAGCACCGAAGCACTGAAGCACCTGACCCTGCCGGAGCACGGCACACCGATAGCCTTGGCCGCTATGACGCGCGCCTGGATCCTGCCGATACTCCTCGCACTCTGCGGTGCAGCCCTCGCCACTGGGCTGATCTCCAGCGGAGACCCCGGCACGGCCGTAGCGCTCGTGCTGGGGTTCGTAGTGCTCGCAGGCGTGAACTCGCCCCTGATCTTCCCGAGGTCGATCAGCGCACCGGAGGCACAACGACGCAGCGCGGCAGACGGCCGTCCGGTCGTCTTCTGGCGACCGGGCTGCGCGTTCTGCCTCCGTCTGCGCATCCGCCTGGGCCGCGGCGCCCGCCAGGCGCACTGGGTCAACATCTGGCGTGACCCGGATGGAGCGGCGACGGTGAGGGCGGCCAACGACGGCAACGAGACCGTGCCGACCGTCGTCGTGGCGGGCCGGCCGCACACCAACCCCGACCCCGCATGGGTACGCGAACAGCTTCGGCAGGTCTGAGCCGACGGAGAGTGCCGCGGGTGCGCGATGATCGCGACGGCCACGCGGTCGCCTGTCGCATAGCCCTCCACCCCTTCGCCGAGGGCGGAGACGGTGCCCGCGACCTCATGGCCGAAGGTGAAGGGCGGCCGGCACAGGGGCTCGATCCGACTGCGGAACCGCCGCAGCCCATCGCCGGGTCAGTTCTCCTCGGCGTGTGGTCTGTGACCGCGCGTCATGGTGATGGTGAGGTCGGACCAGGGGCAGAGGCGCGGCAGGAGAGGTACGACCACGGTCCGATCCGGAAGTGTGGTCCGTGCTCCGACGACGCGGCGTACGCGCCGGCGACATCGTTGCCCCATGACCGTCACTTCTCCGTCAATCGCCGCGCCACAGGCACTTTTCCCGGGACGCTGGGTGGGCGGCGCATCCCTCGTGGCCGGGCCGTTGCTGGTGCTTACCGGTGTGCTGCTCCGTGTGCGCTTCAGCTTCTTCTTTCCCGCGCAACTGAGCGCCTACGAGCGCCATCCGCAGCTCATGACCGCCTCGTACAGCCTCGTTGCGGCGGGGTGGGCGCTGCTCTGGCCGGGAGTGGCGCTCCTGGCCGCCCGGATCGGTGAACGCTTCCGGGAGCTGGCCGTATGGGGAGGTGTGCTCACCATCCTGGGCCTGTTCGCCCGGGTGTTCCACGCGGGTGTGGACCACGCGGACTTCCAGCTGGTGACCGCCCGGGGCGCGGCATCGGCGGCCCGGACCGTGAGCGAGACCTACGGCGCTTTCCACGTCTTCAGCGTGCTGAACGCCGCCATCATGGGCGGCTGGATCCTGCTGGCCATCGGCGCCTGCCGCGCACGGGTGCTCGGACGCCTGCGCGCGGCCGCCCTGGGCCTGGTGTCGGTGATGCCGCTGGGGGTGCTGAAGGGGACGACCGCGTGGTCGGTCGCGGCCGCCGCGGGGCTGTGCGTGGCGCTCGTACCGCTGGGCGTGGCCGCATGGCGCACCGGGCCAACTCCGCGGGCGGCCACCGTCGTCGGGAGGCTTGTGCTGGTGGGTGTGGTGGGCACCGCGATGTTCTGCTTCGGGCAGGCGGGATGAGCCCTCGGTATTGTCGTGCGATGCGCATTGTGCGGTGGCGCCCGCGGATCGGGCCGCATCTGCTGGCAGTCGACGCCTGCGCGGCGGGTGTCGCGACGGCCGCGTATGTGGCACTGGCCGGGCAGGGCGGGTCCGACGGCCTGCCTCGTTTCTCCGGCCCGGTGTGGGTGGGCTGGCTGGTGGCGGCGGGTGTCGGAGCACCGCTGGCCGTCCGGCGCCGGTGGCCCCTGCCCGCCCTTGGGGTGGTGCTGGGTGCCACGGTGGCGGCGACGCTCCTCGACATCACCCGCGACCCCTACCTCTCCACCGCCCTGGCCCTCTACGCGGTGGCCCTCCTGGTACCGCCCCGCCGGGCCGTGGCGGCGCTCGCACTGACCCTGGCCGTCTCGGCGGCCGCGGTCGTCACCGGGGAGGCGGTGCTGACCCGGTCCGGCCCGTGGCCGGAAGCGGTGGCGACCGCGGCGCTGGTGTGGCTGGTGGCCGGTGGCGCATGGGGCGCGGGCCGTGCCGTACGTGAGCGGCGGGCCCGGGCGGCGCGGCGCGAGCGGCGCCTGGCCGAGGAGGCGCTGGCCGAGGAACGCCTGCGGATCGCCCGGGAGTTGCACGACATCGTCTCCCACAGCCTCAGCGTGATCGTCGTCAAGGCGTCCGTCGCCAACCACGTGGCCAAGGAGCGCCCCGAGGAGACACGCGACGCCATCGGCGCGATCGAGCGGACCGGCCGGGAGGCGCTGACCGAGATGCGGCGCGCCCTGGGCGTGCTGCGCGGCGACACCGCCGCACCGCACACGCCGGGCGCCGACTCCGCCGCACCGCACACGCCGGGCGCCGACTCCGCCGCACCGCACACGCCGGGCGCCGACTCCGTACCGCAGACACCGGGTGCCGGCTCGGCGCAGCTGGCACCCCCTCCCGGACTGGACGACCTGCCCTCCCTGGTCCGGCGCGCCGAGCGGGCGGGCATCCGCGCCGGGCTCCGTACCCGGCTGGCGACCGACCTCCCCACCGGGACGGCACTCACCGTCTACCGCATCGTGCAGGAGGCGCTGACCAACGTCGTCAAGCACGCGGGCGACGGAACGCACTGCGAGGTCACCGTCACCGCGGACACGCGCGCCCAGGTGCACATCGAGGTGGTCGACGACGGAGCGGGGAGGGTGGCCGTGTCCGGTGCGGGGGATCTCAGGGGCGGTCACGGACTGGTGGGGATGCGGGAACGGGTGATGATGTACGGGGGGACGCTTCAGGCCGGGCCGCGACCCGGCGGCGGGTTCGCCGTCTCGGCCCGCCTTCCGGCCGAACCCGCGCACGGGACCGTACCGGACCGAAGGGAGCCGACCGCGTGACCGAACCGATCCGGGTCCTGGTCGCCGATGACCAGTCCCTGCTCCGGGGCAGCTTCCGGGTGCTCATCGACACCGCTCCCGGGCTGACCGCGGTGGGCGAGGCCGGCACCGGCGCCGAAGCCGTCGAGAGCACCCGGCGGCTGCGCCCGGACGTGGTGCTCATGGACATCCGGATGCCCGGCATGGACGGGATCGAGGCAACGCGGCACCTAGCCCGGTCGCCCGAGACGGCGCGGACACACATCCTCATCCTGACGACCTTCGACCTCGACGAGTACGTGTACGGCGCGCTGCGGGCCGGGGCGGCGGGGTTCCTGCTGAAGGACACCTCGCCCGAGGTCCTGCTGGCCGGTATCCGCACCGTCGCCGCCGGAGAGTCCCTCCTGGCGCCCTCGGTGACCCGGCGCCTGATCGCCGCGTTCGCCCGTCTTCCCCACGCCTGTCCGGCGCCCGGCTCCTCGCTGGAGAGCCTCACGGACCGCGAGCGAGAGGTCCTGCTGCTGGTGGCCCGCGGCTTCTCCAACACCGGCATCGCCGAGTACCTCCACCTCAGCCACGGCACCGTCAAGACACACATCGGGCGGCTGCTGAGCAAGCTGGAAGCGCGCGACCGTGCGCAACTGGTCATCAGCGCCTACGAATCAGGGCTCGTCCGCCCGCAGATGCCACCCCTCACCGCGGGTGAACGCGATGACCTGGAATGAGGCACCGGTCATCAGGTGATCGAAATGCCGCCGTCGGGCATCGACACCGGGCAGGGCCCGCCTCCGCTCGCGGCGAGGAGGTGTCAGGTGCTGCTTGCGGAGCGCTGCTCGGCCCAGCCGGTCGCGGTCACCACCTCGCGCGCGATATCCACGACGGCACGTCCATCCGTCGCCACGCGTACAGTCTCCGCGGTGGTCTGCTGGTCCAGCAGCCGTGCCTTGCGAGCACTGCCCGTCAGCTCCTGCTCCAGCTCCGAGCCGAGTTCCCGGCGCACCAGCCGCTCTCGGATGGTGCCATCGGAGGCGGTGAGCAGAACCCGTACGATCCGTGTCCCCGTTCCCATAGCGCGCTCGAACATCCCCGTGGACTCGGGGAGCACACTCAGGGTGTTGGTGTAGATCAGCCGGCGGTAGCCACGTCGGGCGAAGTTCGCCCACACGGCCGTCAGGTTGCTTTCGGTGATGTCCGAGCGGTGAGGATCTCCCTCCGGGGCCGGATGGACCTGCCCCATGAAGTCGCCGTCGATGACCGCGTGCGAGACGGCCGCGGCCCGCAGTACGGCCGATACCTCCCACCCCACCGTCGTCTTGCCGACTCCGGCCCGTCCTCCGATGAGCAGTACTTCAGCGTGCTCCATGGGGGCAGCCTGCCAGCACACACCCGTCTCGGGCGATCCGGTTTCGGACGGCCCACCGGCGCGCCGTGGCCGACGAGACGCGGGAGCGGTGGGCCTGGCATGCCGGAAGCGGCCAGTAGCCTCGGGCGCCATGGGAATTCAGATCGATGTAGTGGTGGCTTACCCGATCAGCGATGAGGTGGAGAGGGTGCTCGGGCTGGCCGAGGCGGTCGGCGAGCCCGTCACGGTCACGTTCAGGTGGGAGGGGGGTGGAGAGGCGGAGCGCGCGGTGCTGGTGCCCGCGGCCACGCTGGCGCTCTGGGAGCATTGGGCCCCCACCGCCTGCCCGACGAGTGACGCCGGGGACGATACCCGGGCTGAAACGGAAACGCCGGAACTGGCCCACCCGGCGGAATTCGGCGCGTTCACGCTCTTTCGCCGTCGCGTGGGAGGGCGCACGGCGGTCGCTCGCGGAGGCGTGGTGGTCGCCGAACTCCTGGACCCCGATGAGGCGCACTGGCTCAAGGAGCGGGCCCGCACCGTCCGCGAGGGCTTCATGGATCCGAAGCAGAAGGCGGCGTTCGAGGAGTTCCTCGCCCGACAGGCGTCCCTCGATGAGCGGTGATGCGCCGATTCGCTGTCCTCGTCGATGTCGAGCACCCCGCCCTGCGTGCGTGCCGTCGGCGAGGTCTCCGCCTCGTAGACGGTGGCCGGGATGCCGTGGACGTGCAGGACGCGGGCGAGCGTGAGGCCGCCGAGTCCGGCACCGATGATCGTGACGTCAGCGGGCATGGTGGTTCGTTGCCGTCGCACGCCTGCCGGATGGGCACCCGGAAGGATCTCTGCGAAGGTTCCAGGCCCCACCGAAAGACCACCGACGACGGACCGACAGCCACCGCTATGTGACCGGCACCCATCGGCGCATCGCATGGCAGGGGCGGCAGGATTCGAACCTGCGGCGTGCGGGTTTGGAGTCCGCTGCTCTGGCCGGGCTGAGCTACGCCCCTTTGACGCGGTCAGTCTGGCACCTGCCGACCGTGACCGGCCACAGGATTTCCGGGGGCCGAATGGTGGATGACGACCAGTCCGTCGCCGGCCGGGCGGTCCGGACCGTGGAGAGGCCGGGAGGGCGCCCGGCCCCCTCGCGAAGCGACGGGCCGGGCGGCGGCTATGGTTCCATCACCCCGGCATCACTACTGACCGGGGATTGCGCCCGGGCGATAGCGCGCCGCTCGGCCGGCCGCGCACAGTGGGGAAGGCACACACGATGACGAGCGGTGACACCGCGGCACTCGAGGACCCGGTGGGCGAGTCGCTGCGGGGCCGCCACGCGGGTCTGGGGCGCCGGCTGGGCCGGGCTGCCACCTACCTGCCGGGAGTCGCGACCTTCTCCGCGGTACCCGCCGACGCGGACGCGGCGGACTGGGCCGGTCTCGCACGGCTCCTCGGCCGTGACGCGTTCGCCGACATGTTCAGCTGCCCGGCACCCCCGCCTCCGGACTGGGAGCAGGTTTTCGTCCTCGAAGGCCGGCAGATGATCTGGCGCGGCAACAGCCGCCCCGATCGGCCTCATGCGCCGAACGGCACCGACGTGGTCGAACTGGGTGCGGCCGATGTGCCCCGGATGCTCGACCTGGTCGCACGGACCCAACCGGGACCGTTCTGGCCGCGCACCCTCGAACTCGGCACCTACCTCGGCATCCGCGACGGCGGCAGACTGGTGGCCATGGCGGGCGAACGGCTCCGGCCCCCGGGATGGACCGAGATCAGCGCCGTCTGCACAGCCCCCGAGGCACGCGGGCGCGGCCACGCCGCCCGTCTGATCAGTACGCTCGTCGCACGCGTCCTGGCCCGGGACGAGCGCCCCTTCCTGCACGTGGCCGAGGCGAACACCGGCGCGATCGCGCTCTACGAACGGCTCGGCTTCGCGAGCCGGAAGCACGTGACCTTTCGCGGCTTCCGCACCCCCTGACGCTGCCGCCACCCCGATCGCGCGCCGCGTCGACGGTACCGGGCGCCGCCGCGGGGCTGGTTCACCGGTGACGAAGCCGTCGTCAGCCATCCCGGCCCGCGGAGGCCGCGAGAGCATCCGTCCCCATGTCCATGCGCATGGCTTCCCTGACCGCCTCCAGGGCGCCGGTACGACTTCGGTCCAGCAGTTGATTCGACCAGCGCGTGAAGGGCCCATCCAGAAGTCCTATGGGAGCGATTCAGAAGTGTACGTATTCAGGTTTCAGCTTTTGTCCTAGGCTCGTCATCGATACAGCCGATCCGGCGAATCATTTCCCCATACATACGAGCGGGCGGCAGCCCGCGATCAGTTCAATCTTTGGAAGTCGACGTGTTCGAAGCTGTCAATTGGCCCGAGGACATGGTTCCCAGCCGATCTCCGATCCACTTCACCAACGAGCTTGAGGTCGCGGCCTCTCCAGAAACGATTTGGTCCCTGCTCGTGGACCCCAAGGCATGGCCCGGCTACTACCCGGGCGTCGAGCATGTCCAACTGCTCGACGGCCATGAGTCACTGCGCCTTGGCACCCGGTTCGAAACCAACCTGGCCGGACAGGATGTCTTCGCGTCCATACAGGAATTTGAGCCCGTGACACGCATCGCCTGGGGTGGCCACCCGAAAGCTTCGGAGGAATCCAGGGCCTATCATGCCTGGATCATCACGCCCACTCCGAAGGGATGCCACCTCTGGACCGAAGAGACGATGCGGGGCCCGCTCTGGCTCGAACTGGCGAAGCCGGC
This sequence comes from Streptomyces rugosispiralis, assembly GCF_024505145.1. Taxonomy (GTDB): domain Bacteria; phylum Actinomycetota; class Actinomycetes; order Streptomycetales; family Streptomycetaceae; genus Streptomyces; species Streptomyces rugosispiralis. The sequence continues at coordinate 355,807 of NZ_JANIAA010000002.1, forward strand.
GCCAGACGTCTTTTGGCGCACCCACGAGCAACTTCTCGCTGCGCTCGGCAAAGTCGCGACCGAGCCTGGATACACCGCTGGAAGTTGATGAGCCGTGGTAGTCACCCGGCGTGGGATGCCGAAAACCGCTACGCCGCCGATCATGCGGGCGGCGTAGCGGTTCAAGGAGTCTGACCTGGGCACACGCGGTTATGCGGGTTGATTCGCGCGCTTCGCCGCTTCCGCCTCCGCGGCGCGGGCGAGGCGTTCGACCCAGTCCTGGTGATAGCGGTAGAGCGCACCGGGATGCTTGCGCCCGAGTTCCTCGAGGAAGAAGGAGCCCTGCTGCGTTTCCTCGGTCAGTACGTGACAGCCGTCATCCGTGGGCGTGATGACCCAGCCGTGGTACGCGCTCGAACCGGTTTCGTCGCCGTCGACCACCGTCTCCCACGCGAGCCTGCTGAACGGCTCGTACTCCGTCACCCTCAGACTCATGGGAAACCCAACCGTCACCCGGCTGTACTCGGTTCCGAGCGCCAGTGCCGGCTCACCACTGAGAATCTTGACCTGATCTTCGGGAGGAAAGTAGCTCGACCAGTTCTCGGCATCGACGAGCAGTTGCCATATCACTTCCGGCGGCGCCTTCACGTCGATGTCGTTGAGTGCGTAGATGGCTGACGTCTTCGGGTCGTACCGCTCGGGCCAATTGACCTTGTCATACATCGATCGTTTCTCCTTCTTGGGCCTTGTGGAGAGCACTTTCCATGCGCGTCAACTGGCGGGCCCGCGGATCGATTCCCTTATCCCCCGGGCTCTGGCCTTCGTAACTTTTATGGCTCCCCCTCAAGCAGTTGATGGAGCTGATTCCGTACGTCGTGAGGGACACGTACGCCATGGCCGCGCAGGTGGGCGAGGAATCGGGTGAGGAGTGGGTCGGGTTCGGCGGACGTCACCGCGACCAACTGCCTGAACCACCGGGGGGTGAACGAGCGCACCGCGCCGGGGAAGCCGTCGCTGACCGCGCTGACCGGGGTCACGGCGATGCCCAGACCGGCGGCGGCGAGTTGTGGTGCCGCGGTGGTCACCGAGGTCCGCATCACGGTCTCGGGGTGGACCCCGGCGCGGGCCAGGGCGCCGTCCAGCCAACCGCTGAGGCCGTTGTCCGGTGCGAAGTGGACCAGTGGCGCGCCCTCGAGGTCCTCCAGACGTACGGCCGGGCGCTCGGCCAGTGGGTGGCCGGTGGGCGCGGTCAATACGATCTCTTCCTCGGCGACGGCGGTGATCGTGAAGTTGCCCGGTGGGGAGCCTGGCAGCAGCGCCGCGTCGACCTCGCCGGAGTCGACGAATCGGAGCAGTTCGTCCATCGCGGTGGACTCGCGCAGGGTGATCGCCACGTCCGGGTGGCGGCGGTGCCATTCGTGGATCACCGGGGCGAGCAGGGCGACGCTGAGGCTCTGTGCGCAGGCCAGCCGCAGCATTCCTCCGGCGGCCCGACCGGCCGCACGCGCCGACCTGATCGCGGAGGCGGCCGCCTCGATCGCCCGCCTGGCATCGGCGACGGCGGCACGCCCCGCGGGGGTGAGCTTGACCCCCCGGGGTTCGCGGCGCAGCAGGACCGTTCGGGTCTCGCGTTCCAGCGAGGCGATCTGATGGGAGACGGCGGGCTGCGAGGAATGCAGCAGCAGTGCGGCCTGTGTGATCGATCCGGTGTCCGCGACCGCTACGAGGCACTCCAACGCGCGAAGAGAAGCCATTCGTCAATTTTATCGCAGACCCCCAGAACATGATTGTTGTCGAGGGAAGACCTCAAGTCCCCTGATCGCTGAACCCCGTGACAGCTTCTCGCCCCACCGCGGGAGAGAAGGCGAGCACACGGTGAAGGAGGTTTTCATGGCGCGGGCATTCATCACGGGCGGTTCGGGGTTCATCGGTCAGGTGCTGGTACGCCGGCTCCTCGGTGAGGGACACGCGGTCCGTGTTCTGGTCAGAAGCGAGGGGTCGGCCGCGAAGGTGTCGGCGTTGGGTGCGGAGCCCGTGCGGGGCGAGTTGACCGAACCGGCCACGTGGCGGGACCAGGTGACGGGCAGCGACGTGGTGTTCCACCTGGCTGCCGAGACGGACATCACCGCTGACCGTGAGCGTCATGAGCTGGTGTCGGTCCAGGGCACCCGGGCAGCGGTCGACGCGGCTCGTGACGCGCGGGTTCCCCGGTTCGTCCACTGCGGGAGCGAGGCGGCCCTCCTGGCCGGTGACCCGCTGGTGGACATCGACGAGAGCGCGCCGCTGCGGCCGGACTCCGAGGCCGCCTACTGCGCGGTGAAAGCGGTCGCCGAGCAGATCGTGCTCGATGCGAACGCGCCCGGCTTCGCCACGGTCTCGATCCGCCCGCGGTTCGTCTGGGGCCCCGGCAGCGTCCTCACCGAGGGCCTGGTGGCGGCGGCGAAGGCGGGACAGTTCGCCTGGATCGAGGGAGGCCGGCACACGACCGACGTCACCTTTGTCGACAACGCCGTCGAGGGCCTTGTACTCGGATGGCGACACGGCCGGCCGGGACAGGCGTACTTCGTCACCGATCAGCACCCGGTCGTCCTGCGCGAGTTCATGGACGCGTTGTTCGGGATCTACGGCGTCGATACGCCGATCCCCGACCTGGACGCCGAGACCGCGGCCCGCGAGGTCCCCGTACCCGTTCGGTGGTTCCTCGGGCAGCCGTGCCTTCTGCGGACGGACAAGGCCGTGGCCGAACTCGGATACAAGCCCGCCGTTTCCCATGGCGCCGGTCTGGACGCCGTCAGGAAGTCGGTGGCCGCCGGCGGCGCGTAAGGACGCCCGCGAGGTCACCGAGCGGCTCGTCCGTGACGCGGGCCACGACCCGGTGCGCGTCGGGGATCTCTCACGAGCCCGCGACTTCGAGAACGCGGTCTGGCTGCTCATGGGCATCCAGCCGGTCGGCGGCGTCTTCTACCGGTTCGCCGCTCCCGGCGAACTCTGCGCCGTGGGTGCAGAAGCCCAGGTGCACGTGCCGGGCGGGCTGACGAGGCCGGTCCGGCCGACCCCGCAGGACTTGCCGCATCCAGTCGTAACAACTATCATTACGACTGAATCCGAGGGGCGAGGAGGTGGAGTCCGGCGTGAGTGCCAACAGCAGACTGACCATCGCGGCGCATGCACTGACATGGATCGGGCTGTATCAGCGGCGTGGCCACGAGGTCGCCACCTCCGAGCAGATCGCGACGAGCGTCAACACCAACCCGGTGGTGATCCGCCGTCTGCTGGCCGAGCTGCGCAAGGCCGGCCTGGCCGATTCGCGGCGGGGGGCGGGGGCGGGCTGGATGCTCGCGCGGGAGCTGGCGGCGATCACCCTGCTCGACGTCTACCAGGCGATCGAACCGGGACCGGTCTTCGCCCTGCATCGCGCGACACCGGACCACGAGTGCGTCGTGGGCCACGGCATCGGACCGGCGATGACCGCCGTGTACGACGGTGTGGAGGCCGCCCTGCGCGGGGAGCTGGCCAAGACCACGCTGGAGGACGTGTTGCGGGACGTCTTGAAAGCCGCCTGACCTCGGATCGTCGACTTCCCCTGATCGAGGGGGGTCGCATTCCGTGCTCGTCAATGTAACCAAAATAGTTACATCAAGGAATTGGAGAATCTCATGGGACAGCTGGACGACAAGATCGCACTCGTCACCGGCGGCTCCAGCGGCATCGGCCTGGCGATCGCCCGCCGTTTCGCCGCCGAGGGTGCGACCGTCTATCTGACCGGGCGCCGCAAGGCCGAGCTGGACGCCGCCGTCGCGCAGGTCGGCGCCCGAGGCATCGCCATCCAGGGCGATGCCTCGGACCTCGGCGACCTCGACCGGCTCTTCGCCGAGATCGCGAACCGCAGCGGCCGCCTGGACATTGTGGTGGCCAACGCCGGGGTCGGGGACTACGGCCCGCTCGGCGCGATCACCGAGGAGGAGTACGACCGCATCGCCTCGATCAATTTCAAGGGCACGGTCTTCACTGTCCAGAAGGCGCTGCCGCTGCTGACGGCCGGTGCCTCGGTGCTGCTGCTCTCCTCCAGCTCGGCCCTGCGGGCCACCCCGGGTCTGAGCGTCTACGCCGCCACCAAGGCCGCGATCCGCAGCCTCGCCCGCACCTGGGCCGCGGAACTGGCCGGCCGCGGAATCCGCGTCAACGCCCTCACCCCCGGCCCCGTCGAGACCCCGGGCCTGGAAGAGCTCCTCGCCACTTTCCCGCACGGCGACCGGCCCACCGCGGCCGAGCCCGCCCCGCTGACCCCGCTCGGCCGCGCCGGCCGTCCCGACGAGGTCGCCGCCACCGCCCTCTACCTGGCCGGCGACCAGAGCACTTTCACCACCGGTGCGGAACTGTTCGTCGACGGCGGCGCCACACAGCTCTAGGCGCCGGATCGGCGACGCGGGACGCATTCGACGCTCCGGGCCGTCTGAGCCGCGTACTCGCGCCCGTCGTCAGGGACGCCGTCGCCGCCATCGGGCCCGGCGCCTCGGCGGCCACGTTCCAGGGCTGAGAGCCTGTGTCATATCCTCGGCCGGGCGTGCGACGCCTGGCACGCTCCCCCAGCTACCGCTGGGAGGTGCCCCCTCTCGCGGCGTTGCCGAAACGCCCGAGTGGCTCCGCCACGAGGGCGCTCCGGCGCCTTGCGATCGCACGCTCCCCCAGCTACCGCTGGGAGGTGCCCCCTGACGCCGCACGCTGATCCGACCGAGGATATGACACAGGCTCTGAGGCCCGACCGCCGGCGGCCATGCACCTGATGGTCGAGGACGACCGGATCGTGCGCATGCATCTGTACGAGGACACGCTGACCGTCCAGCAGGCGTTCAGCGCCGGCTGAGTGGAGAGAGCCCAGTGCCGTGCGGCACCGCCTCCGGGTGGACGTCCCGGGCCGAGAGCACCTTGCCCTGGCCGGGACGGCGCACCCGTTCGTGCCGTGCTATCGCCGCTGTCCGGGGCCGGGCTTCTGGGCGAACACCCAGCGGTTGCCCGCCAGCGCGTCGTTGTGTTCGGGGCGTGGGCCGCGCCCGTGTTGGCGGGTGTAGTCGAAGGGGGTGCGGACGGTTGTGGTCCAGCCCCGGTCCGCGAGGTCGCCCGCGGAGTCGGGTCGCGGTTCTCGGGTGAAGAGGTTGAGCAGGTCGATGCCGATCTGGTGTTTCGTCGCGGTGTAGAGCGGGCTGTCGCGGTATTCGAGCAGGTCTTTGTCGAGTTTGACCTCGAACGCCAGCGTGCTTCCTCCTGCGCTCAGCCGGTCCACCGTGTGGATGAGGTTCGTCTCGGAGGTGCTCGGCAGGTAGAACAGCAGCCCTTCGGCCAGCCAGGCACTCGGTGCGGCTGTGTCGAAGCCCGCGCCGGTCAGCGCCGCGGCCCAGTCGTCGCGCAGGTCGACCGGGATCGGTACACGGGCCGCTTTCGGAGTGGTCGGCAGTCCGCCGAGTACCTGGTGCTTGAACTCCAGCACGCCTTCCCTGTCGATCTCGAAGACCACACAGCCGGGAGGCCAATCGAGCCGGTACGCCCGCGAGTCCAACCCCGCCCCGAGCAGCACCACTTGGCGGGTTCCTCCCGCGCGCACCGACTGGAGGAGGAAGTCGTCGAGGACCCTGGTCCGCAGGCCGAAGTAGCGGGCGAAGCGTCCCCACAGCGGGTTCGCGTCTCCGTCCGCGACCTGGTGTATGCGCACCGGCCAGTCCGCGGAGGCCGGGGCGGCGTGGACGAAGTGCTCTGCGTAGATGTCCTGTGCCAGGCTGTCGTGGCGGTGGGTCTCGATCGCCCGCGCCGCGGCGACCATGAGAGCGGTCAGGCCGACACCCCCTGCCACGCCCTCCGCACCGGCGTTGTGATGCGCTGTGTCGGTCATATGACCTCCCTTGGCCCCGCGGGAATCAGGACGGGTTTGACCACGCGGCCCGCGTCGCAGTCGCGTTCGGCTCGGTTGATGTCGGTGAGGGGGTAGGTGCGGATCAGCTGGTCGAAGGGGAACCGTCCGGCCTGCCAGAGCCTGGTCAGCCGGGGGATCAGCAGTCCCGGCACCGCGTCCCCTTCGCAGATGTGGGAGATCCTCCGGCCGCGGTCCAAGGTCCCCGGTTCAAGTGGCAGTGGGGTGTGGAGACGTGCCACCAGGCCGAGGTGACCGGTCGGCCGCAGGGCCCGCAGCGCGTTGTTGATCAGCTGGGCGGAGCCTGTGGTGTCCAGTGCGTAGTGTGTGCCGCCGTCGGTCAGTTGCCGGATCCGGTCGGGCAGGTCGGGCGGGCCGGCCGATACGGCGTGCAGCGGGATCGCGTGGAGCCGCTCGGCCAGGGCCAGCCGCTCGGGGTGCCGGTCGACGGCCACGGTCACTGCCCCGGCGGCGGTGGCCGCCATCACCGCGGCCAGGCCGACCGCTCCGGAGCCGTAGACCGCGATGGTGTCGCCGGGCCCGACACCGAAGGAGTGGAAGACCGCTCCGGCGCCGGTGAGGAAGGAGCAGCCGAGCGGCCCGAGGAGTTCGACGGGCAGCGTGGGATCGACCCGGACGGCGTTGCGGGCCGGGACCACCGCGTACTCGGCGAAGGAGGACTGGCCGAACCAGCGGGGGGCCAACGCGCCTCCGTCCGCGTCGGTGAACCGCGCCGCGTGCTCCTTGCGCCCTCCGAAGAGGTTGAGCGTGGGGAAGGAGTCACAGTAGGCGGGCGCCGCGCCCATGCAGTTCCGGCAGTGTCCGCAGGAGTCGAAGCTCAGAACGACGTGGTCGCCGGTGCTCAGGCCGGTGTCCGGACCGCCTGTCTCCACCACGACTCCGGCTCCTTCGTGGCCGAGCACCGCCGGGAGTGGTGTGCGGCCGGCCGAGTGCCGGACCGCGAGATCGGTCCGGCACATCCCACAGCCCGCGATCTTCACCAGGATCTCGCCGTCGCCCGGTCCCGCGTGCAGCATCACCTCCTCGAGGGTGAACCGGCTCTCGCAGGAGCGCAGTACCGCCGCGGTGAACCTCATCCGTACACCTCGACCGGACGGTGCACGACGAACGGGCTGAGGTTGCCGTACAGCCCCCACGGCCCGCCCGCCACGCCGACACCGCTGTCCTTGACGCCCGCGAAGGGCTGGTCGAGGGAGGTTTCGGCGTGGTGGTTGATCCACGCCGTCCCGCATTCCAGCCGGCCGGCCACCGCCTCGGCCCGGTCCAGGTCGGTTCCCCATACCGAGCCGCCCAGCCCGAAGCCGGTGTCGTTGGCCGCTTCGATGGCCTCGTCGAGGCTGACGTACGGCAGCACCGGCAGGACCGGACCGAACTGCTCCCGCGTGACCACCGGGCTGTCGGGCGGGACATCGGCCAGGATGGTGGGGGCGAAGAAGTAGCCCGGCCGGTCCAGCCGGTGGCCGCCGGCCACGGCTCGGGCACCGGCTGCCAGGGCGCGGGCCGTGTAGCGCTCGATACGGGCCAGTTGAGGGGCGTTGCTGACGGGCCCCAGCCGCGAGCCGGGGTCGAGCCCGGGACCGACGACGACGGACTTCGCGCGCTGCGCGAGGGCTTCGGCCACCTCGGAGTAGAGCCGGGCCGGGGCGTAGAGGCGCTTGACCGCCATGCAGACCTGCCCGCAGTTGCGGAACGCCGCCCAGAACAGCCGGTCCGCGATCCGCTCCACCTCCACGTCCTCCAGCAGGATGGCGGCGTCGTTACCGCCCAGTTCCAGGGTGACCTGGGCGAGCGAGGCCGTCGCGGCCCGCGCGACGGCCCGTCCGGTGGGAACCGAGCCGGTGAAGGTCACATGGCGGATCCCCGGATGGGAGGCGAGGCGGGCGCCGAGCGGTTCGCGGCCGGTGACGATGGTCAGGACGCCCTCGGGGAGAGCGGTGGAGAGGACGGACGCCAGCAGCCGGGTGGCGAGCGGCGTGAACGGGGAGGGCTTGAGCACCATCGTGTTGCCCGCGGCGAGCGCGGGCGCGAACTTCGCCGAGGCGAGCTGGAGGGGAAAGTTCCACGGGACGATCGCGGCGACGGGCCCGAGCGATCGCCAGCGGACCTCACTGCGTACCGGCCGGTCGTCCGAGATCGGCCGGGTCTCGGGGCCCAGCTCGGCGAAGTAACGCAGGCGTGCCGCCGTGCGGGCGACCTCCGCGTACGACTCGGCCAGGGGCTTGCCCTGCTCACGGGTGAGCAGCGGGGCGAGGTCGGCCCCGGCCGCCTGCACGGCGTCGGCCGCCGCGAGCAGCGCGGTGGTGCGGCCGGCGGGGTCGGCTCGCCAGGTGCGCCAGGCGGCGTGGGCCCGGCCGACGACGGCGTCCAGCTCGTCGGGCCGCTGATCGGGGGCCTCGTCGAAGGCCTCACCCGTGGCCGGATCGAGGACGGCGAAGCACCCGCCGCGGGTTCCGGGCGTGTCAGGGGGCGGGCTGGTCGGCATACCGCGGTCAGCTCGCGGTGGCGACGGACGCCGCGTGTTCCTGGGCGTGCCGGTCCATCTCCGCCCGGAAGGCGGCCACCAGCTGTGGCTGGATCCTTCCGGCGTCACGGTCGCCTCCCTCGCAGACCGCGCCGCGCACCCCCACGATGTCGGTGCCGACGCGGGTCAGCGCGCCGAGGTCAGCGGCCTTGACGCTGCCCGCGAGGGCGGCGAGCAGACCGGCATCGTGGGCCTGCCGGACGAACTCCGCGCAGAGGTCGGGCGGAACGTGGTCGAACAGCCGTGTCCCGTCCTTGATCGCGGTGTCGAGCATGGCCGCGTCACAGCCGGAGCGCCGGGCGATGTCGGGCAGCGCGAGCGGGTTGACGCAGCCGATCCGGTGGGCGTCGGCGTAGCCGGAGGCGACGACGAACGCGTCCGGCTGATAGTCCTTCACCGCCCGGACGACCCCGCGCATGACATCGATGGCCTGTTCGGGCGTCGTGCACCCGTAGAGGCCGACCTTGATGTAGGTGGCTCCGGAGACCGCCGCGCCCAGGGCCGCCTGGGCCACCGTGCCGGGCTTGTAGGGGACGTCTCCCACGGTGGCGGAGACCGGCTTGTCCGCCGGGACCGCGTCGCGGATCTGCCGGATGACCCAGGGGAAGTTCGCGCCCAGCGAGCCCTCGTCGGGCTTCTTGACATCGACGATGTCGAGGTGTTCCGCCGCCTTCGCGCAGTCGAGGGCTTCCTCGGCGCTGTCCGGGGAGATGAGAAGCAACAACGTGGATTCCTTCCACCGCATGCCACCCGCTCAGGGGCGGGTATGCGGAGTCGTGTGGATCACGCGTGGTCCGCTCATCATTGCCGCGTCCCGTGGCCCATGGCAGGGCGCGCGGAGTCCGGAGGGGGCGTTGCCATGGCGTTTCGCGCCCCCAGTGCGCCGTCCACGCCGGTAGCCGACGCGGCGAGCGGGACTATGCGCTCCGCGCCGATTGCCGAATGACCAGGTCGGTGAGCAGGGCCAGCGGAGGCCAGCCGTCGCGACCCCGGCGGGCGACGGCGAAGGCGCGCAGGACGACGTCCGGCGCGGTGAGCGGCACCAGGTGGACACCGGGTGACGTGGAGGTGCCCATCGGCAGCAGCCCTACGCCCACTCCCGCCGCGATCATGCCCTGTACGAGGTCGAGGTTGTCCGCCTGGTGAGTGAGGTGAGGGGTGAAACCGGCCATGGAGGCGAGTGTCCGGATGACGGTCTCATCACCGGTGTTGCGCGAGTTGCCGATCCAATCCGCCGTGCGGAACCAGCGGAAGACCTCCGGGGCGCCCGATGCCGGGGGACGGGCGGCGTGGTCGGGAATGCCCAGACCCCAGGGAGCGGTCCACAGTGGGGTGATCACGAACGCGGGGTCCGGCTCGGCCGGTGCCAGGTTGTAGTCGTAGGTGAGCGCGAGGTCGGCCTCGTCGTTCGCCAGCAGATGGAGGGCCTCGGTGGGTTCGTGCTCACGGACCAGGATGCTGAGCCGAGGATGGCTTGTCGACAAACCGTTGATGATGGGCAGCAGTTGGGCTCGGATGGCCGTGGCGAAGCCTGCCACGCGCACCGTGCCGGTCGGCGGGGCGTCGGGGCTCAAGTCCCGCCGTGCGGCCTCGACCGCCGCAAGGATCGTCACGGCGTGTTCCGCCAGACGGCGGCCCGCCGGCGTGAGCCTGACCCTGCGCCCATGCGGCTCGATCAGTGCCGTGCCCATGTCCTGAGCCAAAGCGGCGATCTGTTGAGAGACCGTCGAGGTGGTGGCGCCGGTGGCCTCTGCCACCGCGCGCATCGAGCCTCGCCGGGCCAGCTCGGCCAGCATCTGCAGGCGGCGTGTTTCCATTCCTCCATTGTCCATGAATGTCGAACGAATCGTTCGGGATCGGCACGTGGACATGAACGGTGTCGAGGATCTGTACTGGAGCCCATGAACGCTCCCGTACCGCCTGACGCCCTTCCTTCCCCCCGCTCGCGCCATACCGGCGCCGGGGCCGGTCTGCTCATGGCCGCCACCGCGATGTGCACCGTGCAGCTCGGATCGGCCCTGACGGTTCCGCTGTTCGGACAGCTCGGCGCGCTGGGAACGGCAGGGCTGCGCCTGGGCTGGGCGGGGCTGATTCTGCTGATCGCCATCCGCCCCCGGCCGCGTGATTTCAGCCGCCGGGATCTTCTTGCCTGCATGGTGCTCGGTCTCGCGACCGCCGGAATGATGGTCTTCTTCATGCAGGCGATCGCCCGTCTCCCGCTGGGGACCGCAAGCGCACTGGAATTCCTGGGACCGCTCACCGTCTCCCTCTTCGGGCCGAGGAAGGGACGCCTGATCTGGGCGGCCGCGGCGGCGACGGGCGTCGTGCTGCTGACCGAGCCCTGGCATGGCGGCGCCGACCTTCTGGGGGTAGGCAGCGCGCTGCTCGCCGCGGGGTGCTGGGCCTCGTACATTCTGCTGACCCAACGGGTCGGCGATCGCGTCACCGGCCTGAAAGGACTGGCTGTCTCCATGCCGGTCGCCGCGGTGCTGGGGCTGGCCATCGCCACCCCGGATCTCGCCGGACGCCTCACATGGTCACCGCTGTGGACCATGCTGGCTCTGGCGGTGCTCAGTCCCGTCATCCCCTTCGCACTCGAGTTTCTCGCCCTGCGCCGCCTGACCACGTCCGCGTTCGGCACGCTGATGAGCCTCGAGCCCGCCATCGCCCTCATGGTCGGTCTGCTCGTTCTCGGCCAGCGCCCCGGGGCGGCCGCGACGCTTGGCCTGGTACTCGTGGTCGTGGCCAGCGTCGGCGCCACCCGCGCCGGTGCCCGTCCCGCGGCATCCTCCAAAGAGGCGCCGGCTTCCTGGTATGAGCCCGGCCCGGAGCCCGTACGACGTGATCAGGACCGGGCTGCCGCCTGCCAGGGCAGCCGGCCCCTGCGATCCATATCGCCGAACATGACAAGCTGATGGGGCGCGACCGGCCGATTGCGGCCTTGTTGTCGCCGGGGCAGCGCGCTGAAGATCTCCCGCTTCGCTTGGAGGGGACCATGTCCACATCCACCGGCATGCCCGCCGATCCGACGTTGAGCCACCGAGCCATCGAGAACTTGATCGCGCGGTACGCCGAACTCGTGGACGACGGGGATTTCGCGGGACTCGGCACGCTTCTCGCCGAAGCCACCTTCACGGGCAGTGGCGAGCCGGTCAGCGGGCGGGAGGCGATCGAGAAGATGTTCAAGGACACTTTGATCGTCTACGCCGACGGCACGCCGCGAACCCACCATGTCACCACCAACGTCGCCATCGAGGTCGATGAACAGGCGGGCACGGCGGTCTCGCGTTCGTACGTCACCGTGTTCCAGGCACTGCCCGACCTGCCGCTGCAACCCATCGCCGCCGGTCGGTACCACGACCGCTTCGAGCGCCGTGATGGGTGGTGGCGCTTCGTGGAGCGGCGGGTCCGCATCAACCTGATCGGCGATGTGAGTCGCCATGCGCACCAGGCCGCCGCCCGGCGGTAGCCGTCCCCGGGACGCCCCGCCTGCCCCGGCACGGCCTCGCCGGCTGACGCGGGTCGGACAGGCGGGGCCTCCTGGGCCTCAGATCATGAGCAGCAGCCGCGTGTGCGGTACCAGCTTCCGGTTCACGCTGGTGCTCTGCACGAATATCGTGAAGTCGTCGTTGCGGTCCGGATGGACACGAACTTCCGTGTCCGGCAGACCGAGCAGGGATCGCGCCTCCGGTCCCGTGTACACCCGGTCCGTCTTCTTCTCCAGCACCGCAATCTGCTTCCGCGCCTGGATTTTCTCCGACTTGCTCAATTGATAGAAGGCACAGCCGGTACGGAAGGTGTGCCCGCATTCGACGACCCATTCCCGGATCGCCGCTTCGCGAGCCACCGGAATCAGCTGGTATTCCGACGGGTCCACCGGAGTGAGGCCGGCTGCCTCGATGGTGTCCTTATTCACCGCCTCCGCACCCGTGGAGAACACCGCCCGCGATCCCCGGATGCCCTGGGCCCGGCCCACCATAAAGTTCTCGGTGGCCTGCTGGATAACCTGCCCCGCCTCCTCCAGGCCCTGTGTGCTCGTGGCGTCCCAGATCGCGATGTTGTCCTTCGGGAAACCGCACTGCATGGCCTCGCGCTTGCCCATCTGGTCCGGCACAAGGACGGCCAGAGTCCAGTTGTCCTCCTGCGTCGCCATCATCTTGGCCACGGCCTGCACCAGTTCACGCGGATTCTTGGCGAGGGCGTCCGGGCAGCGATGACTCGCGTTCTCCTGGCCGTCGGTCAGTACGAACGTCAGGAAGCTGTGGTCGCCGTACAGTTGAGCGGTCTGCGCAAGCTCCCGCTGCGACTTCAGTGTGGCCGCAAGCAGAGCCGTCATTCCACCGACCCGGTAGAGCTGCTTCAGGGACGGCATCCGCAGCACGTCCTTGTCGTAGATGACGCACTGCACCTTGTCCGCGAAGACGTACACCGTGACGCGGGTTTCCTGGTCCAGTTCCTTCGATCGGCGGGCCAGATACGCAATCTGCTGGTCGGCGACTTCGACGACCTTGCCGCTCAAGTGCGACATGGACGAACTGGCGTCCAGTACGAGAGCAACGTGATTGATGTAGTTCTGGTTTCCGGCCATGACCGCTCCCCCTTTTCCCTGTCGATGCTCCTACCTTCTCACCCACCACTGACAATCGATCTCGGACTCCGGGCCGGATGCGGAGCCCACTCCACCACTCCAACCGAAACGGCGAGGTCAGCGGACGGCCGCTCGCAACGCCGCCTCGATCGCGTTGGTCAGCGTTTCCAGATACTCGTCGTCGCTGCGGCCCTGTATGACCAGCACGCGGAATGCGAGCGGGGCGATGAGCAGGTCGGTGCCGAGGTCCAGATCCAGCCCGGGGGGAAGTTCGCCGCGGTCGATCGCGCCCCGCAGTATCGCGTGCGCCGCCGCCCGCCGCGGTGCGGTCACTCCGGTGTAGAGCCCCTCCGCCAGAGCGCCGTCGTGACTGGCCTCGGCGAGCAGTCCGGCCGCGATCCGGGCGAGCAGCGGATTGGCCAGTTGGCCGCGGAAGGTGATGAGCAGCTCGCGCAGGTCGGTGTGCAGGGCGCCGGTGGCCGGCGTGGGCGGGAGCGTGTCGGCGACCTTGCCGCGGATCAGCTCGGTGACCATCGCCTGCTTCGAGGACCAGCGCCGGTAGAGCGCGGCCTTGCCCACACCGGCGCGCCGGGCCACCGACTCCATCGACATCCGCGTGTACCCGGCCCCGGCGAGTTCGGCGAACGCCGCCTCGGTGATCGCCTCGGTCACCCGCTGTCGCAGGACCGCCCCACCGGTCGCCGGCCGGTCCTTCTTCTGCTCCGCTGCCATGCTCCCGAGCATAGCGAACGGAACGGTAGCGTTCCATATGTGTTAGCTTTGAGTGAAACGGAACGCTGCCGTTCCGTTCCATTCATCGAAGGGAGCTGATCATGAAATTTCTCTACGACGATGAGTCCTTCTCCTTCGAGGCGCTGCGCGCCGCGGGCTACGCCGCCTATGGCGGCGCCGACCTCGGCGAGGTCCTGGTCACCTGCCGGCAGATCCCGGAGGGGGACGAGGAGGCCTGGTCGGCCCAGTGGGCCGCGACGGCGGCGCGCATCGAGCGCATCGGCCGGGACGCGCTGGCCGCCGGTCACCGGGTCAGCGCCCGGGAGGCGCTGCTGCGCGCGTCCAACTACTACCGGACCGCCGACTTCTACCGCCGCGAGAATCCCGCCGCCGACGCCGAGTCGGCGCGGCTCGCCAAGGCCTCCCAGCAGACCTTCGCGGACGCGGCCCCCCTGCTCGACACTCCGGCCCGCGCCCTGCGCATCCCGTACCAGGACACCACGCTCCCCGGCTATCTGTTCCTCGCCGACGATTCGGGCACCCCGCGCCCGACCGTGCTCTTCCACGGCGGGTACGACTCCACTCTCGAAGAGGACTACCTGGCGCTGGCCGCGGGCGCGCTGCGGCGCGGCTACAACGTCATCGCGTTCGACGGCCCCGGCCAGGGCAGCACCCTCCGCGAGCAGGGCCTGCACTTCCGGCCCGACTGGGAGGCCGTGGTCACCCCCGTCGTCGACTTCGCGCTCACCGTGCCCGAGGTGGACGCCGGGCGACTCGTGCTGATCGGCATGAGCCTCGGCGGCTTCCTCGCCGCGAGGGCGGCCGCCTTCGAGCACCGCCTCGCCGCATGCGTGCTCTACGACGGCGTCTACGACTTCCACGCGGTCGTCGCCGCAACCGCCGCCCGTGCCGCTTCGACGCCCGGCGGCATGGAGGCGTTGATGGCACAGAACACCATGGTGCGATGGGTGGTGCGCAACGGCCGGTGGACCTTCGGCGTGTCCGACATCGACGAACTGGTCAGGGTGGCCGAGGCGTACACCATGGCGGGGATCGCCGATCGCATCACCTGCCCCACACTCGTACTCGAAGCCGAGAACGACCAGTTCTTCAAGGGGCAGCCGCAGCGCCTGCTCGACGAGCTGACCTGCCCGAAGGAGCTGATCTCCTTCCGCGAGGACGAAGGCGCGGGCGAGCACTGCCACGAGGGCGCGCTCTCCCTGTTCCACCAGCGCACCTTCGACTGGCTCGACACCCTGCTCGCCGGCTGACCTCGCGGGCCGGCCCGCAGGTCCTGTCGCGCCGGCTCGGGGCAGAGGCGCTGGGGTGCCGGTCAGCCGCGCCGGTCGCCGTCGTCCAGATAGTGCAGCACCGCGAGCACACGGCGGTTGGCGCTGTCGGTCGGCGGCAGCCCGAGCTTGCTGAAGATGCGGTTGATGTACTTGCAGACCGCGCGTTCGGTGATGGACAGCTCCGTGCCGATCGCGGAGTTGGACAGCCCGCGGGCCATCAGTTTGAGCACTTCCCGCTCGCGCGGGGTCAGTTCGGCCAGGGTGTCGGCCCTCGCCAGCCGGTTGACCAGCCGGCCGATCACCTTGGGGTCGAGGACGGTGCCACCGGCGGCGACGGTCTCCAACGCGGCGAGGAACTCGGTCACCTCGCTGACGCGGTCCTTCAGCAGATAGCCGACTCCGCCGTCGGAATCGGCCAGCAGTTCCCGGACGTAGGTCTGCTCGATGTACTGGGACAGGATGAGGATCGGGGTGCCGGGTTGGCGCCGACGGGCCTCGATGGCGACGCGGAGGCCCTCGTCCCGATAGGTCGGGGGCAGCCTGATGTCGACGACGGCCACGTCGGGACGTTCCCGGTCGAGCGCATCGAGGAGCGCGTCGGGGTGGTCGACGGCGGCCACCACCGTGCAGCCGAGTTCGGCCAGCAGGCGTTTCAGCCCCTCGCGCAACAGCAGCAGGTCCTCGGCGATCACGACACGCATGGCAGCTCCGCGCGCAGGGCGGTGGGCCCACCGACCGGGCTGATGAGCGACAGGCCGCCGTCGAACGCGGCGACGCGGCGCCGCAGCCCGGCGATTCCCGTGCCCCGCAACTCATCGGCCCCGCCCCGGCCGTCGTCCAGAACCTCGACCCGCACGCGCGCCCGGTCACTTCGCACCGTGATCTCGACCCGGTTCGCGCCACTGTGCCTGGTCACGTTGGTCAGGGCCTCGGCGACGACGAAGTACACCGTGGACTCCAGCGCCACCGGCAGTCTCCCGGGGACGTCGACCGTGACCGCGATGCCCGCCAGCGCCGCCCCGGCGCGTTCGGCCAGCGACTCGATGCCCCCGGCCAGCCCCCGGTCCGTCAGGATCGGGGGGTAGACACCGTGTACGACGTCTCTCAGCTCCTGCAACGCCTCTCCGATCTCGGCGCGGGCCTCCCGCAACAGCTCCCTGCTGTCGGGGAGTTCGCGCAGCCGCATGTCCAGCAGGCCGAGCAGCATGCCGGTCGACACCAGCCGCGCCTGTGCGCCGTCGTGGAGATCGCGTTCGATCCGGCGCAGCTCGGCGGCCTGTACCTCCAGCACGCCGGTCCGTGACGCGGTCAGGGTGGCGATCCGGCGGGTCAGGCGGCTCCGGTCCGGCCCCTCCAGCAGCGTCCGGCCGACGCGTGCGTGCCACCGCGGCAGTCCGTGCGAGCACGCGGCGGCGAGCAGGAGCAGGATCAGCCCGTACAGCGCCGCGATGACCGAACTGGTGGTGTCCCTGACCGGAATGAAGATCACGGCCGGGGGTCCCAGCCGCCACCACAGCGGTGTGCTGACCGAGAACAGCGCGATCGCCCACATCACCACGCTCAGCCCCAGCACCGCCGGACCGAGCACGGCCTGGAAGACCAGCCAGAGGACCTCCCGGGCCGGAGTGGCGCGCTCGGCTGGAAGGGGGCCGAGCACCATGGTGTCCACTCGGCTCTGACGTTCGACGAGGCGCCCGACGGCAGGCATCCGGGGGCGGTGCCGGATCGCCGACACCGGCCAGTTCAGCAACAGGGCGAGCGCCCGCAAACCGGTCAGCGCGTTGGCGACCATGATCCTCAGATCCTGGCTGATCAACGGAGTGGCTCCCCCCTGATGAGCTATGACCGGTCGTGCGCGTCGTGCGCCGAAAGCGTCTTGTAGACGGTACCGGCGAGGTCGGGCAGCGTGTCCTCTTCGACAGAGCTGTTGACAGCGACGGCGATGACCATGCCGCTCTTCGGGAAGTACATGTGCAGCACCCGGTTGCCCAGGGTAGCGCCCTCGTAGAACCAGACCGTCCCGGCCGCGGGATGGGCGTACTTCACGACGCCGAGCCCGTAGCCGAGGGGGTCGCCGGCCGTGACGGTCGTGATGTGCTTGCTCGTCTTCATCGAGATCAGGGACGCCAGCTCGCGCTGTTGCGCCGTGGGCAGCAGACGGCCGCCGTACAGCGCCTTGTCCCACGTCGTCAGGTCCTTCAGCGAGCTCACCAGACCGCCCGCGCCCTGCGCCCAGGACAGGCCGAGCGGCGGAAGCGGCTTGTTGACGTGGGTCGGCAGGATGGACTGGGTGGAGTACGGGGTCGGCATGCGCGAGGCCGTGTCCGGGCGGCACTCCGGGGGCAGGCAGGTGTCACGCAGCCCGAGTGGCCGGATGATGCGCGCGGTGAGCCGATCGGCGTAGCTGTCGTGCGACGCCCGTTCGACAATCATCTGAGCGAGGAGATAATTCGTGTTGGAGTACGCGTACTTCGCCGCGCCCAGCGGCAGATGCCGCACATAGGACACCAGACGCTCCGGTGTGAAGCGCGTCGAGGGATCGGCGCCGAAGTCCTCGAGAAACGCACGCTGTTCGGTGTAGCTGGGGATACCGCTGGTCATCGACAGCAGTTGCCCGATGGTGACATCGCGCCACGCCGGATACCGGGGAAGCCACTTCCCCAGCTTGTCGCGCAGGGACAGCTTTCCCTCCGCCTCCAGCTGAAGCAGAAGCACGGACGTGAACGCCTTGGTGTTGCTGCCTGTCTGCCACATCGCGTCACCGGGCACCGGGCCACCGCCGCCATAGCGCGTCGTCCCCGCGCCGACGGAGATATCGGGGCGCTGATCGGCGTGGGTCACCCGAAGCGAGAGCGCCGAGAAGTGATCCTTCGTGCCATGAGCGTCCAGATATTTCTCGAGGTCGCTCCTGAGCGATGCGGTGACGGTGGGCGCGGGCCGCTCCGCCACCGCATGCGAGCCTCCGGCCTCGCACCCCGCCGTCGTCAGCCCTGAGACAACCGCCGCCGCGACCGTCGCCGGCACCACGAGGCGCTTCCCGCCTCGACCACCGGATCGACGGATCGAACACCTCATTGCCGCCACCCCTCCCTCAGCTTGAGCGGAACCGGGAACGTCGATCACGCTACGGAGCGGCGGTGCGGCGGGTAATCAGGTCACCCCCCTTCTTCGTTGACATGCTGGCATCCCCCCGGACCGTCACGACGACATGGCGAGCGCGACACACTGGAGTCGCTCAGCCCGGTCCACGGCCGTCGCCCTGGCCGGGTGGCCGAGGCGTGGGCGGGGCCACGAGTTGGTGGGAAGCCGCGTAGATGACGGCTTGAGTGCGGTCCCGCAGACCCAGCTTCGCCAGGATCCGGGAGACGTGTGTCTTGACCGTCTCGTCGCCGATACCCAGGGCGCGTGCGATCTCCGTGTTGCTGTGTGCCTGGGCCACCAGCATCAGGACCTCGTGCTCGCGGGCCGTCAGCCTTTCAAGCTCGGTGGAGGACGCGGGCGGCGCGATGCTGCCTGCGAAGCGGGAGATGAGACGGCGCGTGACCGAGGGATCGATGAGGGCATCACCTCGGGCGGCGATGCGGATGGCGGCTATCGTCTCCTCGGGCGGGACGCTCTTCAGGAGGAATCCGCTGACTCCCATGTGGAGGGCGCTGTGGACGTAGCCGTCGTCGTCGTAGGTGGTGAGCACGATGACTTTCGTCGTGTTGCCCGGCCTGCCGAGGATGCGTTCCGCCGCGCGCAGCCCGTCCAGTCGCGGCATACGGATGTCCAGGATGGCGATGTCGGGTGTCAACCTGGTGGTCTCCTCGACGGCTGCCTGGCCGTCGGCCACTTCCGCGACACAGCACAGGTCGTCCTGGGTGCTCAGGACCGCCTTCAGTCCCGAGCGGAACATGGCGTGATCGTCGGCCAGGAGAATACGCAGACTCATGTGCCGTCCATGGAGAAGGTGGCGGATGTCTTCCAGTCGGCTCCGCCGCGTACCGGTCCGTACGAGACGAAGCCGTTGAACATGCCGACTCGGCTGCTGATGCCCTCGAGGCCCCGGTGCGGGGAATCCTCCACGAGCCGCCCCGAGGCGGGGATCGGGTTGACCGCGGTGACCGTGATGCGCGAAGTGCCGTAGCACAGACTGATGTCCACGCGGCCGTCGCCGTGGCGCAGAGCGTTGGTCAGCATCTCCTGCACCACACGGTAGACGGCGATGTCCAAGGACCCCTCCAGTTCCTGCCGGGCGCCCTGGACGCTGACGTTCGTCTCGAGACCGGCGGCGGACACGGCCTGAACGAGCTGGTCGAGGTCGCGCAGACCCGGTTGCCGTGCGCCGTCGGCCGGGCTGTCGTGCAGGAAGTCCAGCAGGCGGCGCAGGTCGAGGAGGGCCGCTCGGCTGGAGGTCTCCACCGCCGCGAGCGCCGTCGACACCGGGGACGCCTCCTTGACGGCGAGTCCCAGACGGGCGGCTCCGGCATGCACACCGATGGCGCTCACATGATGGGCGATGACGTCGTGGAGGTCCCGGGCGATGGCACTGCGGTCCTCGGCGATGGCATTCGCGAGATTCTGCCGGGCCATCTCCCGCTCCCGGACGGCCCGTTGTTCCAGTTCGGCGATGTGAGCGCCCCGGGCGGTGGTGTAGCGGCCGACCAGCCAGGCGAGGAGGGACTCCTGCACCGCGCTCAGCAGAATGGAGCGCCATTCGGTGAGATCGGTCGTGCCGCCGAGTGTCCTGGCCCCGATGGATCCCGCGGCCAGGTAGAGGAGGGCCAGGACGGCCGGTCGGCCGTTCAGCCAGGCTCCGGCCCGATAGGCCGCTATGAGCATTCCGGCGTCGTTCATATCCGGCAGTGGGCTGCCGCCGGGCAGCGCCAGCGCACCGGTCACGGCCAGTGCCGCCTGGGCGAGGGCGACGACTCCCGAAAGCCGGGCCGGACTCGCGAGTGCCGCGTCCACCAGGGCGATCCCCGCCAGCAGGCACCAATAGGTCACGGCGGGATACACCCGCGAACCCTCGAAGCAGAAGCTGAGCGTATCCGCGAGCAGGCAGAAGCCCGCCACCATGAGGGACTGCCGGGTCAGGGACCCACTCGGGTCCCGATTCAAAACGGACAAGGCCCCTCTCTCAGGGTGTCGGCCTGCCCGCGGCGCGGGCAGGCCGGAAGGCGGAATGTGCGGTCGGAATGCCACCTTGTACGGGGCCGGTCGCGCCAGGCATGCACTTATGGTGCACGAGCGCCGCGGAAAAGCCTTCCCGCGCCTGGGGGAGGCGTCGTCCCCCGCGCGGGGGACATGAGGTGCCCCGGGTGCGTGACGACACCGCGTGGGGACGGTTTCTAGTGTCTGCCGCGTGAACGACAACGCACCCCCCGTACCCGTTCGCGGCAGATGTGCCGGCCGGAATCGCCTTGGCAGGCGCGGCAGATGTGCCAACCGGAATCGCCCTGGCAGGTCATGCGCGGCGCGAGTGATGGCACGAGTGGCGGCGGCCGTGCTCTGCGTCCTGGGCCTGTCCGTCACCCTGGAATCTCCCGCATGGGCGGATGCCACGGCCGGCGGCGATCTGCAGGTCGCGCAGACGCTCGGCGACCGCGACCTGACCTTCGTCCTGCGGCGCGTCACCGGGCTGCCCGGCCCCCTGCATGTGGATGTGCTCACCCATCAGGGCACCGCCGCGGGGACCCTGCGCCTGGGCACCGTTCCCACGGGTGCGTCGGCGGACCGGGCGGAGGGTTCCTCGGCGGGGACCACCACCAGCAGCGCCTCGGTCAGGCTCGGCGGCACGCCGGGGTCCTGCAGCGCCGCCCTGGACATCGATCGGGCCGGGCCCTGGGAACTCGTCGTCGATGATGGATCCCGCACGGCGCGGATTCCCTTCGTGGTGCCGGGCCAGGCCACGTCCCCGCCGGAACTCGCCGTGTTCGGCGGTTTCGTGACGGCCGGTGTGCTCATGCTGATGACCCTGTTCGTCGCCGTGCGGGCCCGGCGTGGGGTCTGGGCGCTGCTGCCGGCAGGAGGTGTCGTGGCCGCGCTCGCCGTGGCCGTGACCGCCGCGCTGCTGTCCACCTCCTTGCCTCTGCCGCCCGAGCCGGGCGGGCAGGTGGATGCAACGAACGACAACGTCAACGATCCCTATTCGGTCGTCCGGCCGGTGACCAACGACTACTCCCGGCCGCCCGCTTCGCTCGAGATGGGTTCGTACCCGGCCAGGGCGGCGGAACGGGGGACGCTCCGGTTGAGCGTGGCCGACGGCGCCACCGGCCTGCCCGTGGACGATCTCGTCGTCCATGACGGTGCCCTGATGCATCTGCTGGTCATCGGACCGACCGGTGAGCTCTGGCATCTGCACCCCGTACGCACCGCGCCCGGCACCTACGAGGTCCAGCTGCGGCTGCCCGCCGCCGGGCACTACGCCGTGTCCGCGGAGTTCGCCCGCCGCGGTGGCGGAGTCCAGCAGGTGCGCTCGGCAACCGGCCTGACCGTCGCCGACGGCTCCGCGCGCGGCGGCTCCCCGGCCCTGCGCGCCGAACTCGTCCCGCGGGGGCCGGGAACGCGGACGATCGACGGTGTGCCGGTACGTCTGTCGGCGCCCTCGCCCACAGCGGGAGAAGCGAGCACCCTGACCGCGCGCGTCGGCGACACACCGACGCTCCAGCCCTGGCTCGGCATGGTCGGCCACATGATCGTGGTCGGGCCGCTCGACAGGGCGGACGCGACCAGCCCGGCACGGATGGGACAGGCCGCCCAGGACGCACCCGTCTGGGCGCACGCGCACTCCATGGGCAGCGATATGAGCGGCCACTCCGCACCCGGCACGGGAGGTGCCCCGGCCCACGACATGGCGGCCATGCCACACGGGACTCACGCCAACGGGGGAGAGGCGAAGGCGAGTTCGATGAGCGGGCTGATGCCCCTCAACGGCGACAGTCCCGCGGACGAGACCGTGGCCGCCTATGGGCCGGACGCCTCCTTCGTGTACACCTTCTCCCGCCCCGGCTACTACCGCGTGTGGATACAGGCCGAGCGCGACAGCGCCATCCTGACCATCCCCTACCTCCTGCGCGTGTCCCCGGCGGGAGGGGCGAAGTGAGCGCCCGCATCGCCTCCCGTACCCCCATGGCCCGGTTTCTGTACGGAGTCGCCGCCGCGCTGCTGACGGTGTCCCTCGCCCTGGTGGCCGTCGGTTTCCTGCCGTCCCGGACGGACGACGCGGTCTCGCTGACGGCGGGCAGCGCCACCGACGAGGTGACACTGACCGTGGCCCGGCCGCGTACCGGCGCCACGGACGTCGCTATCCGCCTGACCCCGCGCCGAGGGGAGCGAAGCGGACGTCCGCCCACCGTCACCCTGCAGGCCGTCATGCCCACGCACGGACACGCGACGCCCGCGGCACACGCACAGGTGCGAAGCCCGGGCAGCTACTCCACGGCCGTCCATTTGATGATGCCGGGGCGCTGGACCTTCCACGTCAGCGTCGACCACGGCACACGGAGGGACCAGTTCGACTTTCCTGTGGCGATCTCCGGCTGAACGACCGGCCACGAACACGCCAGTAACCGCTCTCGCACGGTCATGAGAAAGGCATTTCCCGTGAGCACAGCTCTACCCGTCACCGGTGGCAGGGCAGCCCAGTCATCCCTCGCCGTCAAAGTCTCCCGCAACGGCAGGACCGGCCCCATCGCCGCCAGCACCGTCCTGGCCGGGACCACGATGTCCCTGTTCGGCATCAGCTGGGACATCCAGTGGCATGTCGATGTCGGCCCGGACACGTTCTTCACGCTCTCCCACCTCATGCTGTACTCCGGCAGCGCCGTCGCCGGCATCGCCAGCCTGGCCATGGTCCTGATCGCGACGGCCGCCCAGCGTGCCGGCCAGTCCGTGGACCGGTTCCCCGGCGGCAAACCCGTACGCGTCCTCGGCGGGGTCTTCCGGGCCCCGCTGGGCTATCTGATCACCGGTACCGGGGCCGCCCTGTTCCTTCTCTTCGGGCTCCTGGACCTGTGGTGGCACTCGCTGTACGGCTTCGACGCCGTGCTGGACTCACCGCCGCACATCGGGCTGTTCCTCTCGATCTCCTTCTCCATGGTGGGGAGCGTCATCGTCTTCGCCGCGGCGCGCGACACCCGGTGGGGCCGAGCGGGTGTGATCCTCAGCATCCCCGTGCTCATCGTCTTCAGCCCCATCACGACGAAGGCCTTCGGTGCGCTGCCCCTGCCGGTGGACCCCGATCTCGTCGGGACCGTCTTGTTCGCCACCCTGCTGCTGATCCTGGGGACGCTCACCATCGGGCGGCGGAGCACCGCACTGACGATCGCCGCGACCCTCGGCGTCCTGCAGCTCATCCTGTGGTGGTTCTCCCCCTGGGCGGCCCGTGTCTACGCCGATGCGACCGGTCTGCCGCTGCGCGACAACCTCGGCGACGACCCGCCCGAACTGCCCTCCGGGATTCCGGTGTTCATGCTCATCGCGGCGGCGGCCATCACCGCACTGCTGTGGCTGAGCAGGAAGCGGGGCTGGTCGGGCCGTGTCGCGCCGCAGATCATGGGCGCCGGAGGCGGGGCCGTGGTCGGCCTCTCCCTCCCTATCCAGAGCGCCCTGTTCGGCGACTCCGGCCCGACCTCGGCCGAACTGCTGAAGATGACGGCCACCGGTGCGGTGACGGGCGTCCTCGCGGGCTACCTCGCCGCTCGACTCGCCGTCCTGCTGCGCGAGCACGCCACCGCATCAGTCACGAAGGGCCGATGACCCATGCGTTCCGCACGTTTCCCACTCCTCCTCGCCGTGGCCCTCGCGTCCGGGCGTGTGCGAGACCACGCGCGCCGACTGGCGCCGGCCATTGTCGCCGCACTCGCGCTG
This sequence comes from Streptomyces rugosispiralis, assembly GCF_024505145.1. Taxonomy (GTDB): domain Bacteria; phylum Actinomycetota; class Actinomycetes; order Streptomycetales; family Streptomycetaceae; genus Streptomyces; species Streptomyces rugosispiralis. The sequence continues at coordinate 379,695 of NZ_JANIAA010000002.1, forward strand.
GTGGCGGTGTCGAGCACACCGGCCACGGCGTACGCGCCGGTCGGCGTCGTCCATACCGAGCGGGTGAAGGCCGGGCCCTACACGGTCACCGTCGGGTTCTCCGAGTGGCCCCTGCGGGCCATGGAGTCACTCGACTTCACGTTCGCACCGGCCGATGGCCTCGCGGGAAAGTCGGGCAGGCTCACTCTCGACGGGCCCGGTATCGACGCCGATGACCGGGAGACCCCGCTGAGCAGGCACCCCCGCAAACGGGATGTCTGGGGCCTGGACGTCCAGGCCCTGCCGGAGCCCGGGGCATGGAGCCTCACCTTCGACATCGACGGCCGGGCCGGCCACGGCCGCGGCACCCTGCCGAACGTCACGGTGCTCGACCAGCCGGGCCCGCCCCTGGCCATCAGCTGGACCGTCTGCGCCATCCCGCTCGTCGGGATGCTCGCCTACCTCGCCGTGGGCTGGCGGCGCAACAAGCCCTCCGAGAGGGTGGCCGCACTCGTCTGAACCGCCGTCCGTGAAGTCGGCGCGGACCTCGTGCTCTTCGCGGCGGGCGCCGCCTCGCCGCGAAGACGCCATCACGAGCGGGCCGTCAGCCCGTCATCACGAGCGGGCCGTCAGCCCGTCCAGGGTCAGGTCGAGCAGGCGCTCGGCCCGTTCCCGGTGTTTGGGTCCGGCCGACGTGAGAGCGATGCCTTCGAGGGCGGCGCCCACGTCGGTGGGGCTGATGTCGGTGCGCATCGTCCCGGCGGCCGCACACGCGTCCATCAGGGTGGTGATGGCGGCCTGGATCATGTCCCGGCTGTGGCCGTAGGGGTTGTTTCCTACGGCTGCGATGGCGCGCAAGGCGTCGGCCATGCCGAATTTCGCGGTGACGTAGTCCAGGAAGAGTCGGGTCCAGGCGCGCAGGGCCTCGTGGGGTGGGTGCTCGTCGAGCAGATCGGGGACGGCGTCGCACAGTTGCGCCACCTCGTTGCGGTAGACCGCCTCGATCAGGGCCTCACGGGTGGCGAAGTTCCGGTACAGCGTCGCGCTGCCCACGCCCGCCTCCTTGGCGATGCGCTCCAGGTGGGTGTCCAGCCCCTCCTCGGCGAACATGCGCACCGCGGCCGCGAGGATCTTGTCTCTGTTGCGCCGTGCGTCAGCTCGCAACGGGCGTGGTGCACTGTCGGCCATCAGCGGTCGCCATTTCCTCTCCGGTCTCCTTCACCTTGCTAACCGGAGGCGTCCCCATTTAGCCTGGAGGTAACCGGGGGCGCCCCCAGTTCCACTGTAGGTCATGGTCTGACCTGCGTACGTCCCCCTTTGGAGGACGTTGGCCATGTCAGGTGTCGAAGGCAAGGTGGTGGCGATCACGGGTGCCAGCAGCGGTATCGGGGCGGCGACGGCGACCTACCTGGCCGAGCGGGGTGCCCGGCTCGTGCTCGGGGCCCGGCGGGAAGACCGGTTGCACGCGGTGGTGGACCAGATCACGGCGCGGGGCGGCTCGGCCGTCGGGACCGTCGTCGACGTGACGCGCCGCGAGGACCTCAAGCGCCTGACGGACACGCGGTCGACCGGTTCGGCGGGCTCGATGTGCTGGTCTCCAACGCCGGCACGATGGCGGTGTCACCCTTTGACGAACTGCGCCAGGACGACTGGGACGCGATGGTCGCGACGCATATCACCGGGCTGCTGAACGGTATCGGGGCGGCACTTCCCGTCTTCCGGCGGCAGCGCTCCGGCCAGTTCGTCGACATCGCCTCCACCGCGGCCTACGTGGCGCGGCCTACGTGGTGAAATCCCCGCAGGCCGTCTACGCCGCCACCAAGAGGGCGGTGAAGGTGCTGACCGAGGGACTGCGGCAGGAGTCGGGCCCCCGCCATCCCGCCCTCCGCCATCGCGTCGGCGATCGGTTACGCGATCGAGCAGCCCGCCGGTATCGACATCAGCGAGGTCGTCGTCCGGCCCGCCGTGCAAGCCTGACAACCGGCGGGCGCTCGGCCCTGGTACTGGTGTCAGGAGTAGAAGCGCACGTAGTCGAAGCGCGCGGTCACCCCCTTACCGGCCAGGGAGACAAGGCCGATGGACGGGTCGGAGCCGGCGGGCAGATGCCAGACCCCGCCCCAGATGTAGTGCTTCCCGTCCCGGCTCGTGGCCGGCTGGAATCTGTGCTCACCGGTCTGCGGATCGACGGTGTGGCGCAGCCGCAGCCACATGGTGTCGGCCGACGGGCCCAGTTGCATCTCCGGCCAGCTGTCACGGTCCCGGCCGATCCACAGGAAGGCCTGCCGTGACGGGCCGGTCCTGGTCGGAGCCAGGTGGATCGAGTCCGCCGGGCTCTGGAAGGCGATCATCCCGGCCTGGCCGCGCCCGTCGGGGGCGTCGCTGATCGGGAAGCGCAGCTTGGTCTCGACCGTGTAGGTGCCGGTCGGAGCGTCATGAAGCAGCGCGGATGCCATCGTCCCCTTGCCGGAGAAGTCGGCGTCCTGTGTCGGCCACACATACTGGCCGTCGGCGACCTTCCCGTCGGCGGGGCCGAACCACTTCCAGCCGTCCAGCCGGCTGTCGTCGAAGTCCTCGTCGTACTGGGGCAGCCTGGCTCCGATCTCGGGGTCCGGCTGTTTGACGGTCTTCGGCGTGTAGAGCCGGGTCACGCCGACGTTGTCCGCCTCACCGGCCCCGCGGGTCGAGGCGACACCGCCGCGGCGCCAGTCCCTTGGCACGTCCACCTTCAGTTCGGCCAGCGGCATGTCGAGCATGGCCGAGCTGACCTGTACCCGCGCCGACCCGTCGCGGATCTCGGCCGTGAGCGAGTGCCAGGTCCGCGGATCGGCGTTCGCGTACAGACGAGCGGTCCGCTTCCGCACCACCTTCCGGTCCCGGGTGACCTCGACGGAGAGGGTGCCGGTGGAATCCAGCCAGGCCACGGCGTGATCGAACCGGCCCTTGGACGCCAGGACGAGGCCGACCCGGCCTTCGTCGTCGCGCAGCCGAACGTCGGCCTCGATCCGCACATCGCCGTCCGGGGCCCGCCGCGGCAGCAGCAACTGCGGGACCGCGGCCCGGGAGCGGCCGCGGGCATAGCGTCCCGAGTCGGGATCCGACCCCGTGGCCCAGGAGCCGTGTCCCAGGGTGTCGAAGCCGGCCAGGCCGTCGTCGAAGGTGCTCCCCGAGCCCCAGCGGCTCGTGGGTGCGGTCTGCCGGTCCTCGCTGGTCCAGGCGCCCGCGCGCACGGTCGGCCAGCCGTCGATCCAGTCGAGCCGGTCCATCATGCTCGGCCGTCCGCCCCAGTTCGGATCGCTCTCGTGGCGGTCGAATCCGTTGGTGAGGATCCAGTCCTGGCCGGATTTGTCGACGACGTTCGCCGAGTGGCCGGTGGCGACCCATTTGTTGCCGTTCGGCGCGTTGACGATCGTGCCACCGGGGTGCAGGTCGGCCAGGCCGACGCCCTCGGCGTCGGTGAACGGGCCCATCGGGTTCTTCGCCCGCCCGACGAACACCGGATAGGCGCCCTTGTCACGGGCACAGCAGCCCAGGCCGGAGTAGAACAGGTAATACCAGCCGTCCCGCTTCACCACGTACGCGGCCTCGCCCCGCCGGGCGCCGACCACCTGCACCGGATCGCCGACCGGCCCGGTGCCCTCCTCGTTGAGCCGCACCGCCTGGATGCCGCCGTCGCGGAACGAGCCGTAGTAGAGGTACTTCTGGCCGTCGGAGTCGAGGAACACCGACGGATCGATCTGATTGACCGTTGTCCCGTACGGCAGCACGGGGTGGCCGATGTCCTCCCACGGGCCGGCCGGGTGGTCCGCGGTGGCCAGCGCGATGGTGTTCTTGTCGTCTCCGGCGACCGAATAGTAGAGGTAGTACCTGCCGTTGAGGTACCGGATGTCGGGTGCCCAGTAGTAGGTGCTCTTGAAGTCGCGCCATTCCGGGTGGTTGTCGGGCCCGAAGACATCACCGACGTAGGTCCAGTTGACGAGGTCGGCCGAGCGTGTGATCGGCATGAAGTGCTGCGACTCCCAGGGGCCTCCCTGGTTGTCCCGGCGCATGCTGGTCTGGGTCGCGTAGGCGTACCAGTAGCCGTCCTTGGCCCGGATGATCGACGGGTCGGAGAAGGCGTCCGCGACGTCGTCCATCACGGGGTTCTGGTACGTCCCGGGCGGATCGGCGGGATCGGCCGCGGCCGGCCCGGGGTGCGCGCCGCCGAGGCCGAGGACCATGAGCAGGGCGAGGAGGACGACGCCGGGTCTGCCACGGACCGCGGGGAATCGTGCTGACGTCGATGCCATGTCGGGAGCTCTCCTTTGCGGATGGCGGAGATGGCGGAGATGGCGGAGATGACGGTGATGGCGGAGATGACGGTGATGGCGAAGATGGCGTGAGATGGCGGTGATGGTGAAGATGCCGGGTCGCGGGTCGCGCCCGGAGGAACAGGCGGGAGTACGGCGCGGGGGTGGGCTCAGACGAGGACCAGGGCCGCGATGCGCCACAGGCCGTTCAGCTTCGAGCCGGTGATCTCCAGGTCGGCGGTGCGCCCGTCCGTGCCGCCGTCGAGGTCGAAGGAGAACCAGACGAACGCGCGGCTCGGCAGGCTGTCGTCGCCGGAGCGGCCGAGGACCGTGCCGTTCTCGGAGATGGTGGTGACACCCGAATCGGTGAGGGAGTCGCCGGTGAGCACCCACACCGTGTGCTTTCCGGCCGGTACCGGGACGCGCAGGACGGTGGGCTTGCCCTTCTGCATGACGATGTCGCGGCGCAGGTCGTCGGCGTTGCCCCGGTCGCGGGTGTTCGGCCGGTCGCCGACCCAGCCGAAGCCGCGGTCGTCGGTGTAGTCGTCCTCGGGTGACAGCCTGGTGTACCCGGTCAGCAGCGGGCTGGACGGCGGGCCGGCGTCGAACGCCGTGGCCGCGTCATCGGGGTGTGGCGTGGTGACCACGGACACCGACCGGCCGCGCTCGATGTCCTCGTCGCCGCTGGTGAGCCGGATCTCGACGGTGGCGAATCCCGGAGTGGCCACCGGGGTCGCGGTGACCGTCAGCTCTCGCTCGGATCCCCCGGGGACCGTGGCCGTCCGCTCGGTGCCGGACCAGCCGTCGGGGGTGACCAGCCGGGCGGTGACATCGCGGTCCCTGGTGCCGGTGTTGCGTACCAGCACGGTGACCGGGTTGGCCCGGTCCGTCCACCACACCGGATCCGCCGTCGCCTTCAGCACCACCAGGGACGGTTCCGGGGCGCCGGGATCTGTCAGGGCGAACGCGGACAGCCGCCAGGGGCCGCCCACGCCGGTGAACGTGAGGTCCATGGTGCGGCCGGTGGCACCTCCGTCGAGGGGGAGCTCCAGCCAGGTGAAGGTTCCGGCGGGCTGCTTCGGACTGGTGGCGACGGTGGCGCCGTCCACCGCGACCCGGGTCGGCGAGGCCGTGGCGCCGGTGTCCCCGACCAGCGCGTACCCGGTGTGCCTGCCGGCCGGCAGGGCGAGGCGCAGCACCCGGGACGAGTTGTGCCAGAGGTGGTCGCGCAACAGGGGCTCGCCACCGCGGTCCCTGGCCGACGGGGCGGAGCCGACCCAGCCGTGGCCGGCCGACGCGGACCAGGCCGACTCGGGGGTCAGCGCGTCGTAGCCGGGCATCGAAGTCCCGTTCCGCGGACCGGCGTTGAGCGCCATGAGGCAGCGGCCGCCCTCGGGGGCGACGACCAGGGACGGCGGCCGGCCGTCGAGCCGGGTGAGCTTCGGCGCCACGTCCAGGTCCAGGGCGGCGACGGTGCCCGCCAAGGGGGGTGTGACCGGCAGCTCGAACTCCGCGGTCGCGGCACCGGCCGCGGACTCTTCGGCGGGCCCGGTGTGCCAGCCCGCCGACGGTGGCCGCAGTGCGACCGTGATGTCGCGGTCCCGCGCCGAGGCGTTGGTGACGGTGACCGGCAGGAGGTTCGGACGGCCGCCGAGCAGCACCCGCGAGCCGTTCAGCGCCACTTGCAGCCATTCCCGCCGCGCGTCGACGATGCGGCTCCTGTCGAAGAAGAATCCGACCACCGTGTCGCGCCAGAGTGTCGCGTGGATCCGCTGGGCCTCGAAGCCGGCCTCGATGGCGGCATGCCGCTGCCGGTCGACCTGCCCGGACAGTTCGCTCCACCCGGCGAGGAACCGGTCGACGCGGTCGACCCCGGTGAAGTGCGTATCGTAGATGTGCTGGATGACCGTCCTGCCCGACCGCAGTCGATGGTCGTACGGCACCCAGTGCATGAACAGCAGCAGGTCGTCGGGACAGGTCGCCGCGGACTCGTAGCGCTTCCGCCACGGCCGCGGGTAGAGCCCGGTGAAGCCGCTGCCGGTCGCCTCGGTGCGGTCGAAGCCGGTGCCCTCGGTCGTGGAGTGGTGTGACTGGAAGAGGGTGCCCAGCGGGCTCGGGTCGAGATGGTCGCCACCGGGGTCGGTGAGATAGCCCATCCCCAGCGGCGAGGTGTAGTCCTCGTACGTCCGGCGCGAGTGCGCCAGGATGTCGGCCACGACCGCGGTCACCGCGCGGTCGGTGGAGAAGGTCTGCGCGGCCCACTCCGCGGCCAGGTCCCGGGGGTCGGCGTCCGGGTCCCAGCACATCCTGCCGAAGGCGTAGGTGTTCGCCGCTCCCAGCGGATGGCCGGTCCAGTTGCGGGCGTTGCCGAAGTTGCTGACCCCGGCGATGCCCGCCCGCGGCGCCCGGTCATCGCCGTCCGAGACGATGTCGGCGACGGTCGGTCCGGTGCCGGGGCCCCGCGTAGGGAACGTCAGCACCTCCCGCCACAGCGGGGCCAGATAGGTGGTGTGGATCTCGTGGCCCGTGTACTCCTGGGTGAGCTGGAGTTCCACCATCTGGTTGGTGTGGCGCAGCGCGCCGAACAGCGGGTGTACGGGCTCGCGGATCTGGAAGTCGATCGGTCCGTACTTGGTCTGCAGGATGACGTTGTCGTCGAAGGTGCCGTCCAGCGGCGCGAACACCCGGTACTGGTACTCGGCCCAGTCGCTGAAGTCCTCGTGGACGAAGCTGCGCCAGACGATCTGCCCGTCGTGCGGTGCGACCGTGCGGGCCAGCATGTTCGCGCCCTCGGCATGGGTGCGTCCGTAGTCGAGCGGGCCGGGCTGCCCCTCCGAGTTCGCCTTCACCAGGAACCCGCCGAAGCCGGGCAGGCTCCTGAAGATCTCGGCGCTCTTGTCCTGCCACCACCGCTGGACCCGCCGATCGGCGGGATCGGCTGTGGTGATCGGATCGGCGTCGTCCGCGGTCAGGATCATCGGGGCGGCGTAATTGACGGACAGCCAGGTCGCGAGCCCCCACGAGTGGAGAAGCGCCGCCAGGGGTCTGAGCCTGGTCAGCATCTCGCTGGTGATGAAGTCGGCACTGGCGTTCACGTTGTTGAGCACCGAAGCGTTGATGCCGATCGATGCCATGGACCGCGCGTAGTCGACGATCCGGCCGGAGACGTCCGGCAGCTTGTCCCATTCGAAGATCGAAGTGCCCGCGTAGCCACGCTCGATCGACCCGTCGATGTTGTCCCAGTGGTTCATCATGCGCAGTGCGGTGCGCGGCTTCTCCAGGACGGACAGATCGTGCAGTGGACGCTCGAGCCGCAGCAGACGGATGAGATGGAAGACCCCGGCCAGCACGCCCCGATCGCTGCGGGCCCCGATGACCAGTCGCCGCCTGCCCGGCGCGCCGGTCATCTCGATCACGAACCCCTGCTCACCGATCCGGGCCAGCCGACCGGGACGCACCTGGGACCGCACGACCGGCGACTCGCCCACCGTGCCGATGACAACCGAGGCCCGATCGGCGGGAACCCGGGCCGGTGCGCCGCCGGTGAGCCCCTCGACGGCCCGCCGCAGCTCCAGCTCGGCGTTCTCCATGACCCGGCCCTCGCCCTGACGTGCCAGACCGGCCAGGGCCTTCCGGTACTCCTGGAGCCGCCGGGGATCGGTGGTGGGGCGGTAGCGCAGCCATAGTTCGTAGCCGTCCTCGTCGGGGATGCCTGCCGATGCGGCGAAGCCGGCCGCCGTGCTCCACGGGCTCAGCACCGTGGCGAAGGCGAGAGCGGATGCCTGGAGCACTCGGCGACGGCCGTACTCGGATCGTGCCATTGCGGTTTCTCCTCTCCGGAAGAGCGAAGGGAATGGCAACGTCGACTAGCGAAGGGTTCGGGTGAGGATGTCGCGCAGCTCGGCCGGTGGGATCTTCGGTTGGCGGTCCGGGGTGAGCAGGCCGTTGGTCTCTTGTTCGGTGTCGGTGAACTGGGTGTAGCAGAAGCCCGCGAGCCCGGAGTCCACCGCGGCGGTCACCAGGTCGGCGAGGCGTTCGGCGAAGTCCTCCTTCGTGGCGACGGTGTCGTAGCCGAACCACTCGGCGCCCTCCGCCGGTTCGAAGGTCGCTCCGCCGAACTCGCTCAGGACGACGGGCTGCCCCTGGTGGCGGACGCCCTCCAGGGTCAGGCGTTTGGCGCCGGGCCACTGCTCGGCGATCTGGCCCTGCCGCAGCGAGGCGTGGCCGTAGCGCTCGCGCAGTACGTCCCCGAGCTGGGTGTAGTCGTGGACGCCCCAGATGTCGGCGGCGGAGATCTCCCAGCCGTCGTTCGAGACGGCCGGGCGGGAGGGGTCCAGGGCCTTGGTCAGGTGGTACAGGGCGTCGATGAAGTGGCGCTGTGCGGGGACGAGCGCCGGGTTCGGCACGGACCAGGACTCGTTGACCGGGACCCAGGCGACGATCGAGGGGTGGCTGAGATCGCGGGAGACGGCTTCGGTCCACTCGGCGACCACGCGCTCGACGGTCCGCGCGCCGAACGTGTACGCCGACGGCATCTCCTCCCACAGCAGCAGCCCGAGCCGGTCGGCCCAGTACAGAAAGCGCGGGTCCTCGATCTTCTGGTGGACGCGCAGCCCGTTGAGGCCGATCTCCTTCGCCAGTTCGACGTCACGGCGCAACTCGTCGGCCGAGGCCGAGAGATGCGACGCGGGCCAGTAGCCCTGCTGGAGCGCGAACCGGAGGAAGTACGGCTTGTGGTTGAGGAGGAAGACGCCGTCGTCCCAGCCGATGTCGCGCAGACCGAGGTAGGACGTGACGCGGTCGACCGGTGTGCCGTCGGCCGCGTCACACAACTCCACCACCGCGTCGACCAGTTGCGGCCGCTCCGGACTCCAGAGCAGGTCGTCGAGGTCCTGCCCGTGACGCAGGGCGGGCACCGCGACGTCGAACTCCGTCTCCTGGCCGTCGATCAGCGTCCGCTGCTCGGCGAGCACCCGCTCACCCCGCGTGAGGCGGACCGTCACGGTGTGCGGGCGCCGCGGCCAGTGGCCCAGACGCAGCCGGCAGCGGACGCGGGCGTGGGCGACCTCGGGGGTCCAGTGCAGGAGCGTGATGTGCTCGGCCGGGACCTCCTCCAGCCACACCGGCTGCCAGATCCCGGAGGTGCGGTGGTACCAGATGACGTGTGGGTCCCGGCGCCAGTCCTGCTTGCCGCGGGGCTGGGCGGCGTCGAGCGGCTGGTCCTCGGCCCGGACGACGACGGTCTGCTCGCCGTCCCGGTCGACGGCGTCGGTCAGATCGCAGGTGAAGCCGGTGTGCCCGCCCTCGTGACGTCCCACCAGGCGGCCGTTCAGCCAGACCTCGGCCCGGTGGTCGACCGCACCGAAGTGCAGCAGCAGCCGCCGCCCGGCGGCCGGCCGGGGCACGTCGATCGTGCGCCGGTACCAGAGCACGGGGTGGAAGTCGGTGTCCGCCACGCCCGAGGCCGCGGACTCGGGCGGGTAGGGCACGGTGACGGTGCGGGTGAACGGTGCGGAGGTCGCCGGGTCCATCCAGCGGTCGGCGCGGCCGCGGTCCTCGTCGTCGTGGGCGAACTGCCAGGGACCGCCGAGGTCGCGCCAGTCGGGATCGCGGATCAGCTGCGGCCTCGGATGGCCTGCGGCGTCCAGGTGCGGGTGCGGCATGCGTGAACTCCGGTGGTGTGATGCGTGGGCGAGGGGCGGGGAGGTGGCTCGGCGCGGTTCAGCTCTCCGGGGCGTCCGCCGGGAAGCGGAGGTCCGTGGGGGAGCGGAGGTCCGCCGGGAAGCGGAGGTCCACGACCGTGGCGGCGAACGCCAGCGGGCCCGGCAGCAGCGGGACCAGCAGCGGAATCGACCAGGCCAGGAGCGCGCCGAGGAGCACGGCACCGGCCAGCAGGAGACTGCCGCGCGGGTCCGCGGCCGAGCGGAACAGCGCCTCACGTGCGGACAGGAGGTGCGGCGTCTCCAAGGCCGTCGCCCGCAGCGCCACGACCATGGCACCCAGGACGAGCAGCGCGAGGGCGGGCGCCATGACGGCAGCTCCGGGTAGCGCGGCGCGCAGCAGCGCGGCATCCACCAGAACGACCACCACGAGCAGCGGCGGCGCCAGACCGAGGGCCGCCGACCGCGCGGACAGGTGGGCACGGAGGTGAGCGCCGTACGTACCGGCCCTGGCCTGGACGCGGTCGCCCGCGGCCTGCCGAAGCGTCGCGGACGCGGCGGCGAACGCGGCCGGGGCCGTGACCACCGGCAGGCAGGCGAGGCTGGTGAGCAGGCCGACGAGCAGCATGTCCGCGAAGAGGCTGAAGCCGGAGCCGAAGACCTCTCCGGGTTCCCGGCGCTCGCGCCGGTGCGCGATCGATGCGTGGGCCATGGTGTGCCTCACCCCTTCAGTCCGGACGTGGCCATGCCCTGCACCAGGTAGCGCTGGAAGACCAGGAAGAACAGCACGATCGGCAGCACCGAGATCACCGACATGGCGAACATGGGCCCGTACGCGGAGGTACTGGACTGGTCGACGAAGCTGCGCAGGGCGAGCGTGATGGTGAACTTCTCCGGCGCGAAGAGATAGATCATCTGCGTGAAGAAGTCGTTCCACGTCCAGATGAACGTGAAGATGGCCGTGGTGATCAGCGCGGGCCGGGCCAGCGGCAGTGTGATCGACCAATACGCGCGGAAGGGACCGCAGCCGTCGATCCGCGCGGACTCCTCGAGCTCGCGCGGCAGACCGCGCATGAACTGGACGATGAGGAAGACGAAGAACGCCTCGGTGGCCAGGAACTTCGGTAGGATCAGCGGCCAGAAACTGTCCACCAGGCCGAGCCGGTTGAAGATGATGTACTGCGGAATCAGCACGACGTGGTGCGGCAGCATCAGCGTCGCCACCATGAAGGCGAACATCACCTTGCTCATCCGGAACCGCAGCCGGGCGAAGGCGTAGGCGGCCAGCGAGCAGGACAGGACGTTGCCGACCACGGCGCCCCCCGCGATCAGCAGGGTGTTGCCGAGCAGGCGGGTGACGGTGACGCCGGAGACCCCGTCCAGGGCGGTCGTGTAGTTCGACCACTCCAGGTGGCTGGGCAGCAGATCGAGGCTGGTCACCACCTCGTCGGCCGGCTTCAGCGAAGTGGCGAGCAGCCAGGCCAGCGGATACAGCAGGACGAGCAGGCACACGGCCGCGACGGTGTGCGGCAGCCACCGCTTCGTGGCGATGTTCATCGGCCCTCCTCGTCCGCGTAGAACACCCAGGACCGGGAGGTCCGGAACAGGATCAGGGTGATCGCGCCGATGGCGATCAGCAGCAGCCAGGCCATCGCCGCGGCGTAGCCCATGTGCGAGGCCGTGAAGCCGCGCTCGTACAGGTAGAGCGTGTAGAACATCGTGGAGTCGGCGGGGCCGCCGTCGCCGCCGCTGATGGCGAACGCCGGGGTGAAGACCTGGAACGAGTTGATGACCTCGAGGACCAGGTTGAAGAAGACGACCGGCGACAGCATCGGCACGGTGATGGACACGAACTGCCGCCAGCGGCCCGCGCCGTCGAGCGCGGCGGCCTCGTAGAGGTCGGGCGAGATCTGCTGGAGGCCCGCGAGGAAGATCACCATGGGCGCGCCGAACTGCCAGGCCGTCAGCAGGACGACCCCGTACACCGCGAGGTCGGGGTTGCCGACCCAGCCGCCGGCGTGGATGCCGACCGCGTCCAGGACGTCGGGGACCGTGCCGCCGTCGTTGAACAGCGCCTTCCACACCAGGGCGATGGACATGCTCGCCCCGAGCAGCGACGGGCCGTAGAACGCGGAGCGGTAGAAGCCCTGGCCCCGGCCGAGGCTCTTCAGAAGCATCGCCACACCGAGGGCGAGGCCCAGCTTCAGCGGGACGGCCACGACGACGTACAGCATGGTGGTGCCGACCGACCGCCAGTAGCGCGGATCCTCGAACAGCATCTCCTGGTAGTTGCGCAGGCCCACCCAGTGCGGCGGGTCGAACAGGTTGTAGTCCGTGAACGACAGGTACAGCGACACGGCCATCGGCGCCAGGGTCAGCACGACCGCGCCGATCATCCACGGGGAGAGGAACACATAGGCGGGCCACTGCCGTTCGCGGACCTGGCGCCGCTCGCTCTTCCGCGGGCGCGGATCCGTCGTGCGGCCGACGCCCGCGGGCGCCCTCGTCGTCGACACCGTGCTCATGACCTCAGCTCCCGGTTCGCCTCGTCGATGAGTTCGCGCGCCGCCTGCCGCGGGGTGGCCATGCCGTACATCACGCGTTGGTAGCCCCGTTTGAACGCCGTCTGGATCGCGAGGTCGCCGGGCGGCGGTGCGGTCGGGGGGTCGTCCAGGCCGTACTTCTCCATCGTCTGCGCGTAGTCGTAGATCTCCCGCTCCGGTCCCTGGAGCGTCTTGGCGACCCGGGCGGCGATCTTCCGGTTGGGCGGGGTGGAGCGGGAGAAGCCGAGGATGTCGCCCGCCCGTTGGTCGTTGAGGAGGAAGTCGATCAACTGGGCCGCCTCCTCGGGGTGCTCGCTGTTCGCACCGATGCCGAGGAGCATGCTCGGCTTGAAGTACGAGCCCTGGTGCCCGCCGGTCGTGGGCACGGGCGCGAAGTGGATGTCCTCGCCGAGCAGGCCCGTGTACCCGGGGAACGGCGCGTCCCAGGTGAAGTCGGCGGCCGCGAGGCGGCGGCCGATGGGGCTGGTCTCGGTGCTCTTGGCCTGCACGGTGTCCCTGGCCTCGGCGATGGCGCCGTCCTTGCGGAGGCTGTCGCAGAACGACCAGAAGGCGGTCAGGTCGTCCTCGGTGAAGCCGAGTTCGCTCTGGCCTGCGTAGAGCTTCCCGCCCCGGCCGCGCAGCCAGGTCTCGAAGACGTCCTCGTTGCCGCCGCCGTCGTTGGAGCCGGTGAAGGGGCGCCCGTCGGGCGACTTCAGGCCCAGTGCGGCGATCTTCTTGTTGGCCGCCCCCCAGTCCTGCCAGGTCCAACTCGGCGGGGGCGCGGGGATTCCGGCCTTCTTGTAGACGGCGGAGTCGTAGGCGTATCCGGTGATGCCACGGCCCATGGGCAGGGCGTACTGCCCGCCCTGGTAGGTGCCGGTGCGCAGCAGGCCCTTGTCCATCTCGGACGTACGGATCGTCCTGGCCTTGACGAGGTCGTCGAGCGGCATGATCGCTTCGCCGCCCGCGTACTGGGAGACCTGCCGGTAGTCGAGCTGGACCACGTCGGGTATTCCGCCGCCCGCGGCCTGGGTGGACAGCTTCTGCAGATAGGACGTGAACTCACCATTGGACGTGCGGACGGTGACGCCCGGATGCTCCTTCTCGAAGAGACGTACCGCCTTCTCGGTGCGCGCGGCACGGTCGTCGTTCCCCCACCAGGAGAACGTGAGGGTGACGCCGCCCGAGGTACTGCCGCTCGCGGCGGAGCAGCCGGAGAGCGTGGAGGTCAGGACCGTACTGAGGCCGACGGCGGCCGCGGCGAGGACGGCCCGGCGGCTCGGGTGGTGGAGTCGGCCGTTCGGAGGCTCGGGCATGGGGACCTTCCAGGGGGAGAGGGGGAGTGGGCGCCGGCGGGGACGTTGTGGAGGGCGTCAGACGCCGGAACGCACGTCCGGCTGGGGGAGAGGGGCCCAGCCCGGGGCGCCGCCGTGCAACTCGGTGTAGTAGGGGTCGCCGGGGCCGATCTCCCCCGCCCGGACCGGGTCGCCGGTGAACGCGGACTTGTACAGGGCGGTGATGAACTCGAGCGTCCGACGCCCGCCCCCGCCGCTGGTGGCGTGGCGCCGTCCCGCCCTGATGTCGGCCACGAGGGCGCGGAGTTGGGCCAGGTGGGAGCTCGGCTCGTCGGTGCCGAAGTCGTGCCAGGCGGCCACCGTCTCCTCGAGGACGGCGGGGGCCGCGGTGATGCGCCAGTCCGCGTTTCGGTAGCCGTACAGATGGGTCAGCTCGATCGTGGCGAGTTCGCAGTCGACGCGGACGCGGCTGACCTCGTCCGGGCTGAGCACGCTGTTGACCACGGTGGCCACGGCCCCGCTCGCGAACCGCACCTGTGCCGTGGACACGTCCTCGGTCTCCACGTCGTGCACGAGCCGCGCCGCCATCCCCCGCACCTCGCTCCAGGGGCCCATCAGGTCGAGCAGCAGATCCGTCTGGTGGATGCCGTGTCCCATGGCGGGGCCGCCGCCCTCGGTCGCCCACCGCCCGCGCCACGGAACGGAGTAGTAGGCGGCGTCCCGGTACCAGGTCGTCTGGCAGTGCGCGACGAGCGGGCGGCCGAACGCCCCCTCCCGCAGCAGTCGCCGCACATGGCGTGCGCCGGAGCCGAAGCGGTGCTGGAAGACGATGGAGGCGTACGGACCCGCGTCCCCGCCCTTCTCGGCGGCCTCGATCGCGTCGAAGTCGGCGAGGGACGGGCACGGCGGTTTCTCGCACCACACCCAGGCGCCCGCCCGCAGCGCGGCCACCGCCTGGTCGCGGTGCACGGCGGGCGGGGTGCACAGCACCACGAGGTCCGGGCGCAGTTCGGCCAGGGTCGCGTCGAGGTCCGTCGAGGCGTACGGGATCCCGGCGTCGGCGGTGAACGCGCGCACCGCCCGCATGTCGACGTCGACGGCGGCGACGATCTCCACCTCGCCCGCGTCGGCCAGCGTCCGCAGCGCGGGCAGGTGACTGGAGCGCGCGATGCCTCCGGTGCCGACCACGGCGGTGCGCAGCGGGGTGGTGGAGCGGTGCGAAGACATGCGGACCCTCTCATGGGACGGGTGGTGAGCGCGGCGCCGTGGCCACGGGCGGGCAGCCCGGACCGTCCGACGGACAGTCGTCAGCCGCGCATGTGACGCCCTCGGTAGCAACCGCTTGCTATCGATTGGTTCCAACGTTGTAACTGCGAAATCTCGCCACGGTCAACCCCTTGTCGGGAACGGGATTCCGGGCCGCCCCGGCGCTGACAGCCCGCCGACACCCATGCATAATGCGGAGAAACACAGGTGAGGGGGTTCGGCCAGTGGCCGCGGTGACACTCAAGGACGTGGCGGAGCGGGCAGGGGTCTCTATCAAGACCGTGTCCAACGTTGTACGCGATGCTCCTCGCGTATCCGAGGCCACGCGGAAGCGCGTACTGAAGGCCGTGCACGAGCTCGGCTACCGGCCGAACCCGTCGGCCCGCCGTCTGCGCACCGGGCACAGCGGCCTGATCGGCCTCGCCGTCCCGGACCTGGCCACGCCGTACTTCGCCGAACTCGCCCAGCACGTACGGGCCGAGGCCGCGCAGCTGGGCCTGACCGTCCTGATCGAGGAGACGTCGGGCGACGCGACGGAGGAACTGCGCCTGGCGACCGGCGTCGGCGCGTCACTGCTGGACGGCGTGATCCTGTCGCCCCTGGGTGTCTCGCCCGACGACCTCGCAGCCGTGGCCAACGAGTTCCCGCTGGTCCTGCTCGGCGAGCGCAGCTACGCGCGCGACCAGGTGGGGGCCGACCACGTACTGATCGACAACGTCGCGGCGGCGCGCGAGGCCACCACGCACCTGGCCGGCCTCGGCCGTACCCGGATCGCCGCCATCGGCGTGGATCGGCAGGCGTCGGCGACCAGCCGTCAGCGCCTGGAGGGTTTCCAGCTCGCCCTGCACGAGGCCGGGGTGACGTACGACCCCCGGCTCGCGCCCTCCATCAAGGAGTTCGACCGGCGCAACGGCCTGCTGGCGATGCGCGCTCTCGCCGAGCTTCCGGTGGGCGTGCGGCCGGACGCGGTCTTCTGCTTCAGCGACCTGCTGGCGGCCGGGGCCCAGCGGGCCCTGTTCGAAGCCGGATTGCGCATCCCGGACGACGTCGCCGTGGCGAGCATCGACGGCTCCGACGAGGCGCTCTACAGCACGCCCTCCCTGACGTCCGTGGTCCCCGACAAGGCCGCGATCGCCGGGCTCGCCGTGAAGTGCCTGGCGGCCCGCATCCGCTCGGACGTGCCCCTGCCGTTCGAGGTGCACACGGCTCCGCACTGGCTGCACGCCCGGGAGTCCACGAACGGCGGGCACCAACGGCTTTTTCGCTGACCTCGTTGCTCGACGCTCTGGTGTAGAAGCCGCCGGCCGTCAGCGGCAGGGGACGAGGAGCCCCGACGCCCACCGGGCTCCTCCGGTTCTCCCGGTCCCTCCCGTTCTCCCGTTCTCCCGGTTTTTCGGCACGCGGAGGCCGTCACCGTCTCATGACGATTGCCCCTTTCCCCCGGAAGGCCGGTAGGGAGCGAGGTGGTTGCGGGGGGCGCGCTTGAGCCGGTAGCCGCCGGGGACCGTCGGCAGCGGGTCCTCGGCCCGCATCTGCCACACGGCCAGCAGGGACAGCAGCCTGACCCGTTCGCCGGCGGCCGCCGGGTCCGGCCAGCGGTCCACCAGCTCCAGCGGGTCCTCGCGCAGGTTGTACAGGCGGAAGTCCCCGACGATGTCGGCGTACAGCGTCCAGTCCCCGCTGCGGACCTTGCGGCGGCGTCCGCTCTGCGTGGCCGCGTTGAGCTCGTCCCAGCGGGGTTCGCCGTCCGGGCCGTCGAAGATGAGTCCGGGCATCTGGTCGGCCACGTCCTCGGGCCCGTACGGGAGCCCTCCCATGCCCTGCTCCACGTACACGCTGTCGAACTCCTCCGCCGGACCGGGCCGTCCGGTCAGCGACGGCCACAGGCTGCGCCCCTGCACGCCGTCGGGCAGCTCGCGGCCCATCGCCTCGCAGAGCGTGGGCATGAGGTCCGCGAGCGAGACGTGCTCCGGACGCGGCCCGCCGGTGGGCCGCACCGCGTCCCCGCTGACGACCAGGGGGACTCTGGCCAGGATGTCCGGGATCTCCGCACCCTTGCGCACGAGTCCGTACTCGCCGACGAAGTCGCCGTGGTCCGCGGTGGCGACGACGACGCGCTCGCGTACCCGGTGCCGGCCCTCCAGTCCTGTCAGCAGCCGCCGCAGTTCGTCGTCGATGAGCCGCAGCATGCCGAAGTAGTTGGAACGCGACGGGGCGATGGCTCCCTCGTAGTCGGCCACCGCGCGTTCGCCCAGGCCGCGCAGGTACCGCCAGGGGAAGGACTTCCCCTCCAGCACGTCGGCCCCGGTGCGGGTCGGCGGCAGCGACTCCTCGGGGAAGAGCGAGAAGTAGGGCTCGGGCACCTGATACGGATTGTGCGGTTCGGGGATGGACACCGTCAGCAGGAACGGCCGGTCCTCGGGGACACCGGCGGCCCAGGCGAGCGCTTCGTCGACGATGCGGTGCGGGTTCTGGGCCTCGACCGGGAACGGCGTGGGCGTCTCGTGGGTGCGGTGCCGCAGCGCCGCCAGCCACTTGTCGAACTCCTTGTTCAGCGCCTTGGAGGGAGTGGTCACTTGGCCGTCGTGCATGAACTCGACCCAGTGATCCACGGACGAGGCGTCGAGATAGGTGTGGTTCTTGCCGATCATCGCCGTGGCGTAACCGGCGGCGCGGGCCTCACCGAAGAGATCGGTGCCGCGGACCGCGAGCGGACGCGCCGGGTTCTGGGTGACGCGGTGCGCGCTGGGGAACCGTCCGGTCATCAGGCTGGTGCGCGCGGGGCAGCACAGTGGTGAGGTCGTGTAGGCGCGGTCGAACCAGGCCCCGGAGCGTCCCAGCTCGTCGAGGAACGGCGTGGTGTCCAGCGGGAATCCCTCACGGGCGCTGACGTCCGCACGGTGCTGGTCGGTCAGGACGAGAACGATGTCGGGCCGGTGGCGGGCGGTCACGCTCGAGTGGTCCTTTCGGCGAGGGCGGCGCCGTCGGTCGACGGGCCGTCGGGAGTGCGGAGGTCGGCGGGGGAGAACCGCAGGCCGATGACGGCCGCGCAGGCCGCGCTGAACAGGACCGAGACGACCACGGTGAGGGCCAGCCACCACGGCGAGCCGTCGGACGCCACGAGCATGGCGTACGCGACCGGCGGGGTGAGACCCCCGAGGATCGAGCCGACCTGGTAGACGAACGACACCGCCGTGTAGCGGACCTCGGTGGGGAACAGCTCGGCTAGGAATGTGCTCTGGACGGCGAATTGGGCCGAGTTGCACAGCCGGAAGACCGTGATCCCGAGCACCATCCAGAAGAGCGTCCCGGTCCGCAGCAGGGCGAACAGGGGGAAGGTGGTCACGGCCATCGACAGCACACTCCACACGAAGGTGCGGTGCACTCCGAACCGGTCACCGAGCCTGCCGAGGCAGAGCATCAGCGGCAGGCAGATGATGCTCGGGATCATCGTTCCGACGATCCCGATGCTGTCGCTGCGGTGCAGGTAGGTGACGATGTACGCCGTCACCACGGGCCCGACGACATTCCCGGTGATGGCATCGGCCGAGCGGGCGCCCAGCGCGAGGAGCAGCGGCGCCCAGTGGTTTCGCAGGAGCGTGATCAGTGGCGCCTTCGCCACTCCGCGCTCCTTCTGAAGGCGGATGAAGTCCCCGCTCTCGGCGAGGCGCGTGCGCACCACGAGGGTGTAGACGAGCAGGATGCCGCTGAGCAGGAACGGGACCCGCCACACCCAGTCCTCGTACTGCGTGTCCGAGGAGAGCCAGGTGCACAGCAGCACGAGCCCGCTGCTGAAGATGCCGCCCACGGGATTGCCGAGCTGCGGGATGGAACCGAAGAAGCCGCGCCGCTCCTTCGGCACCGACTCGATGGTGGCGAGCGCGGCGCCCGCGTACTCGCCGCCGAGGCCGATGCCCTGCAGCACGCGCAGGAACAGCAGGATGACGGGGGCGGCCGCGCCGATCGTGGCGTAACCGGGCAGCAGACCGATCAGAAACGTCGGGATGCCCATGAGCAGCATCGTGAGAATCAGGAGCTTCTTGCGGCCGACCCGGTCGCCGAAGTGCCCGAAGACGAGGCCGCCGATGGGCCGGGCGAAGAACCCGACGGCGGTCGTCGTGAGGGCCAGCAGGGAGCCGATCGCGCTGCTCTGCGCCGGGAAGAAGACCCGGCCGAAGACGAGTGCGGCGGTGGTTCCGTAGAGCCCGAAGTCGAACCACTCGAAGGTCGAGCCGAGGAAGCCGGCGAGTACGGTACGGCGCGCGGCGGGGGCGATCCGAGGTGGGTCTGGCCTTGGCATACGGCGGCTCCACTGAGGATTCCAACGGTTACGGTAACCGTTGCATTGCGGTGGACGTTAGGACCGCCCGACGTTCGCCGTCAATGACCGGGCGTTAGGAAAATGTTGACTCACGTTCGGTTATGGTGAGCGGCACCTCGACATGGCTCCGCGGTCGTGCGCCCTCCCGGACCCGCGCCGTGAGCAGGTCGAGCGCGCGACGGGCCATCGTGCGGACATCCGCCTGAACGGTCGTCAGGCTGGGCCAGGAGTACTCCGCGTCCTCGTCGTTGCCGAACGCGACGACCTGGACCCGCCCCGGTACGTCCCGGCCCGCCCCGCGCAGTGCGTGCAACGCCCCGTGCGCGAGCGGCTCTTCGAGCGCGAGCACCGCGTCGAACGGCGTTTCCCCGCCCAGGAGCCGGGCGATCGCCGTATGCCCGTCGCCCCGGGAGGACTGCGACGTCTCCACGACGAGAGAGGGGTCGGACTTCAGCCCCGCCGCCGTCAGCGCACGCCGGTATCCGCCGGTGCGCAGGGCGGCCGCGCTGTCGCCGCCCGCCTTCCGCTCACCGCCCAGCAGCACGACGCGCGAGGCGCCACGGTCGAGAAGCAGCCGCACCGCGGCCTCCGCCGCGACGGCGTCCCGCGACGCGACGCTGTCGAAGGGGCCCTCCACCCGGCGCGATCCGAGCAGCACCGCGGGAGCGGGGGACGGCAGGTCCTTCAGATCCCGCGCGGTGATCGCGGTCGGCATCAGCAGCACGCCGTCCGAGAGGCCCCCGCGATTGCGCAGCACCTCCAGCTCCCGCTCGCGGTCGCCCCCGGTGGGCTCCATCACGACGCTGATGCCCTCGGCCTCCGCGAGATCGAAGACCGCGGCGGCGAGGGGCGCGCAGTAGCCGTACCCGAGGCCCGGCAGGGCGAGCGTCACCGTGTCCGTCGCCCTCGAATTGAGGCCACGGGCCAGGGGGTTGGGGCGGTAGCCGAGCTCCTCGACCGCGGCGCGCACGGCTCGGACGGTCGCCTCGTTCACCTGCCCGGTGGCATTGACGACGTTGGACACGGTCTTGACGGACACCCCGACGACGGCGGCCACGTCGCGCATCCGCACCACCGCCGGCCGGCCACTGGACGGCTCCGGCTCATTCACTGGCAACGGCGCTCGACTCCCGTTCGACAAGGCGGAACCCGACCGTGTGGTGTCCCGGTTCGGGGAGCACCGCGCCGGTCGTCCGCGCCTGTGCGCGTTCCGCCAGGAGCGAGACGGCGCGGTGCGCCATCTCCTCCCGCCCCGGATCGACGGTGGTGAGGGTGGGAGCGCAGTACGCGGCCTGCGCGACGTCGCCGAACCCGACCACGGCGACGTCCCCCGGCACGGTTCGCCCCGCGTCCCGCAGGCCGCGGAGGGCGCCCAGGGCGAGCGCGTCGCCGAGTGCGAACACGGCGTCCGTCCCGGGGGCCCGCTCGATCAGCGTCCGCACCGCGGCGGCGCCCGCCGCGAACGTGACGGTATCCGTGCGCACCACCCGTCGGCGGCTCACCGGCAGCCCGGCGTCGCGCAGACCCGCGACGTATCCGAGGTAGCGCTCGTCGCTCTCCGCCGGCAGCGCCCCACCGGGGGCCAGGGCGGCGATGCGGCGCCGCCCGCCCGCGACGAGATGGGCCACGACCGCCCGCGCCGCCTCGTACCGGTCCGTGTCGAAGGAGTCGACACGGCCCCCGGTGAACGACGCCGTGGCCACGATCAGCGGCTTCGTCACCGTCAACGCCCGCATGTCCGCCTGGCCGAGTGCGACGGGAACGAGCAGGATTCCGTCCACGTGCCGCAGGTATGGATCGTCACAGACACCGCGCTCGCGCCGCACGTCGCCGTGCGTCTGCGTGATGCGCACGGACATCCCGTGCTCCTGGGCCTCGCGCAGCACGGAGTCGGCGAACTCGCGGAAGTACGGGACCGTGACGCTGGGCAGGGCGAGCCCCAACATATGGGAGCGTCCCGAACGCAGGCGCCGCGCCGCCAGGTTGGGGCGGTACCCTAGCTCGTCGATCGCGCCCTGCACCCGCTGCCGGGTCTCCTCCCGGACGTTCCCGCGGCCGCGGGCCACGTTCGACACCGTGCTCACCGAGACACCGGCGAGGGCGGCCACGTCGCGCAAGGTCGCGGAACCGCGCGTCGCGGAGTCCGCACCCGCCTCAGACAGCCGTCCGCGCACAGCTCACCAAGCCCCTTCCACCACGACGGAAGTCTAGCCCGCGCCCGCCGCGGGGCCGGGCCTCTGCGCTGGTGCCCGACTCTCGCCGGGCGACACGAATCCGGTGACGGAGGGGACGGCTGCGTCGTCCGTGTTCGGCGCCGCCGTGGACGGCCCCGGACCAGGCCGGGTGATCAAGCCATCGCCGCGCTCGACAACGCCGACGTGGCGAACCCGCCCATGGTCCAGGTCTCCGGGGGCAACCAGCTGCCGCTCCACGTCTGCCCTGACCTAGGGTGCAACGCTGCGCCCTGGCGCGATTGTCCTTCCTGCCTACCATCACGGGGATCCCTTATGCGTCTAGCGACCACACTCCTCCTGATCGGCGCCCTGTTCGCAGTGGCGCCCGCCACGGCCCAGGCGGCGCCGGCGCGTGACTCCGTCTCGTACGTCGCGCTGTCGTCGAAGCGAGGTGGTGGCAGCGGCGGCGGTGTGAGCAAGAGCGGCGGCGGTGTCAGCAAGGGCGGCGGTGGTGTGAGCAAGAGCGGTGGCTACAAGAAGTCGAGGGGCGGCGGCTACTCCTCGAGCGGCGACGACGGCGGTTCGTCCACCGGGAAGAAGAAGATGCCCCTGTGGCAGGCGATCCTGTTTCTCCTGGTCCTGGGGGGCCTCATGGTCTGGGGCATCGTGAAGCTCGTGCGCAAGTTCCGGAAGCCGGTCGGCGGCTGACGGTGATTCGGCGGGAGCCAGTGTCCGTACTCGGTCCGCCGAACCGGCATCGGCTCTCCGTCGGTTCCCCTGGTCAGACCGCCGTGGCCGGGACCAGGAGGTCACCCGGGATGCCCGCCTTGTCCGGTGCGTAGTAGTCCTTGATCGCGGCGACCCAGACGGCCACCTGGATCCGGTCCAGGTCCGAGGGGCCGAAGGCGTCGAAGAGCGCGTCGATGTTCGCGCGCCCGAAGCCGATCGCCCTCATCAACGCGACGAACGCGGGGCGTTCGATGAGCCCGTCGCCGTCCGGGTCGCCGAGCGCGGCGAGCGCCTCGGCGAACACACCGATCGTCGAGTCGAAGCGCTCGGGCGAGAGCACGCAGGCTACGTACTCTTCGTAACTGATCTTGCCGTCGCCGTTGGCGTCCAGTTCCGTGGCCAGGGTCGTCCAGTACTGGCGGAACGCGGCGCGCATCGCGTCCTTCGCCGCCCCGTCCGCCTCGGGCGCGGCCTCGATGACGTTGTTCGCCATGAGGTCGAAGTCATCGGCTTCGAGGACGCCGTTGCCGTTGGCGTCGAAGAGGGAGAAGACGTGTGCGACCCGCTTGGTGGCTTCCGTGCACATGAATGTTGTCACCCTTCTCGATCCGTGGACTGTGGGCCCTGCTCACTATTTGGCCGACGACTTGCTCATACGGTGGGTATTCCTCTCCATTCACTCGAAAGATGGAATCGCCCTGAAACCTGTGTGTGCCGGACAACGGGTGACGGCGCGGGAACGCGCGGGCTCCCGCGCCGTCAAGGGTCACCTCCAGTCCACCGGTTGCCCGGCCCGTGCTCGGCGTCGTAGAGGCGGGCGCGATCGAGGGCCTGGGCGATCAGCCCGGCGAGAGAGGTCAGGACGGCGCGTTCGTCGGGGGTGAAGTCGTGGGGCCGGTCGTAGGAGACCACGCAGCAGCCGACGTACCCGCGCCGGCCGGGCCGACGCCACGGCCGTCCGCGCGGGTTCACGCGACCGGTGCCAGCAGCCCTGCCGCGACGAGCCCGGCGAGGCCCATATCGGCATCGGTGAGATCGCCGGTGAGCACGTGCTGTACGTAGTCGGTCCTCGGGAGGACGACCGGCTCGATGAACTCCGCCGCGTCCGGGCCCGGCGCGGCCACCTTGCGGCAGCCCCGGGCGAGCACCGCGTGCCGGACGTGGGTCGCGTATGACGCGAGGTAGGTCTTCATGACCACCTCGACGCTCCCGGCCCGGTAGCCGGTCTCTTCCAGGAGTTCCCGGGCCGCCGCGGCCTCGACCGTCTCGTCCGGCTCGACGACGCCTCCCGGGAGTTCGTCCAGCACCCGTCCGGGGCCCGGCCGGAACTGGCGGGCGAGCAGTCCCTGTCCGTCTTCGGTGAAGGCGACGACGGCGACGGTGCGCGGCCCGCAGAGGATGTCCCAGTGGTCCTGGCGGCCGTCCGGATACCGGTATGTGCGGTTTCGCACGGTCAGGAAGCCGACGCATCCCGGACGTTCGGCCAGGAATTCCCATCGGAGACCGGGGTGACTGTTGTCCACGCCGTGGAGCGTATCGAACCACTCCGTCCGCATGGGGCGAGAACGAGGCCGGACGAATACGCCATCTTGCCCAGTGCATGCCAATGATGCGAAACTCCGGAAATCGATGCCTGCCCGGTGAGCCGTTCGGCGCACCGGGCACGACCCACGCTCAGCCGGCTGATCTCGACAGCAAGGGAGTGGCGTGTCAGGCGCACTGAGGTTCAGGCATGTGTCCATGGCGGCGACGGCGGCCGTTCTCGCGCTCCTTCTCCCCGCATGCGGCGGCGACGGCCAACCGGGCGGAAGCGGTCCCGCCGCCTCCGCGTCGCTCGACCCCGAGGCGGACTTGCGCGAGCAGCGGCTCACCGTCTCGAACTGGGACGGCTATATGCCGAAGGACCTTCCCGCCCGGTTCAAGTCGGCCGTCGGCACGCCCATGACCGTCGCCAGGCACAGCACCAACGAGGAGATCGTCGCCAAACTGACAGCCTCCGCCGACAGCGGCATCGACGTGGCGTTCGTATCGGGCCAGTACGCGCAGGCGCTCGCGGCGCAGGGGCTGCTCGAACCCATCCACCACGATCTGGTCCCGCACCTGAAGAACCTGGACCCACTCGCCGCCCGGCTCGCCCATGACAAGGGCAACGTCTACTCCGTCCCGTACACCTGGGGTACCACCGGGCTCTGCTATCGCAAGGACCTCGTCGGCCGCACCCCCGACAGCTGGAACGACCTGCTGAAGCCGAGCGCCGCGGTCAAGGGCAGGGCCACCATGCTGAAGACCGAACGCTGGCTCTTCCTCCCCGCGCAGAAGGCGCTCGGCTACTCGGTGAACACCACCGACGAGCAACAGCTCTCACGAATCAAGGAGTTGCTGCTCAGCGCGAAGGACGGGCTCCTGGCCTACGACGACACCACGTTCGGCGACCGGCTCACGTCCGGGGAGGCCGCGCTGGCGGAGGCCTGGGACGGGTGGTGCCCGACCGACGACAAGAGGATCGGCTTCGTCGTCCCCAAGGAGGGCAGCGACCTCTGGACCGACACGATGGTCATCCTCAAGTCGTCGAAGAACAAGGAGGCGGCGCACGCCTTCATCGACTACGTCCTCGACCCGAAGACGCACTCCTGGGTCGCCTCGAACATCTTCTACAAGGTGCCCAACACCGCCGCCATGGCCGAACTCGACCCGGCCCTGCTGAAGCGCTACCCCGCGCTCGCCATGCCCCCCGGGCAACTGCTCAAGGGTGAGTCCGTCGTCGACCTCGGGGACGCCGCGACGGCGTACACCCGGATCGTCACGGAAGTCACCGCGGGCTGATGGCCCGACGGGGGAGTGCGGCCGGAGGACCACATGTGCGAGCGCGTCTCGTCCTGCTCGGCCCGGGCCTGTCCTACCTGGCCGTCCTGCTCCTGCTGCCGCTGGCCCTGCTGATCGGTTACACGGTCTTCCGGCGGGGCCGCTTCGGCGGGATCGCGTACGAGGACGGCACCACCGGCGAGAACTTCGCGCGAATCACCGACCCCCTCTACACCGGTGTCCTCACCGACTCGCTGCGCATCGCCGCCGTCACCACGCTGCTCGCGCTGCTCCTCGGCTACCCGGCCGCGTACGCGATCAGCCGGCTGCCCGGCAGATGGCGCACGGTCGCCCTGGTCCTGGTCGTGCTTCCGTTCTGGACCAACTTCCTGATCCGTACCTACGCCTGGATCGTGCTGCTGTCCAGCCGAGGTGTGGTCAACTCGGCCCTCACCGGCATCGGGGTGATCGACCGGCCGCTGAAACTCCTCTACACCGAACCCGCCGTCGTCCTCGGACTGCTCTACGCCTATCTCCCGCTGATGGTGCTGCCGCTGTACTCGGCGATCGAGCGGGTCGACCCCCGGCTGCTCGAAGCCTCGGCCGATCTGGGCGCCCGCCCGGCCCGCACGTTCTGGAGCGTGACCCTCCCGCACACCCTGCCCGGCGTGCTGACCGGCTGCGTCTTCGTCTTCGTGCCCAGCCTCGGCAACTTCGTCGTCCCCGAACTGCTGGGCGGCGGGCACACGGTCATGGTCGGCAATCTGATCAGGGACCAGTTCCTCACGGCGCGGGACTGGCCGTTCGGCTCGGTGCTCGCCCTCGCTCTCATGGCGTTCCTGGTCCTGCTGCTCATGGCGCAGGCCTGGGCCGGACGCCGGCTGGGCGGCCGCTGATGCGCCGGGTGACGCTCCTCCCGCTGTGGCTGACGTACGCGTTCCTCTACACGCCCGTCGTGGTGCTCGTGGTGATGTCCTTCAACCGCTCGGACAGCCCCTACGAGTGGTCCGGGTTCAGCACCGCCTGGTACGCCACGCTGGCCCGCGACGACGAGGTCCTGCGGGGCCTGGCCAACACGCTGATCGTGGCCGCGGGCGCGACCGCCCTGTCCACTGTCCTCGGCACCCTGCTCGCCGTGGGGCTCGCCCGCCACGCGGGCCGCTCGCGGCTGCTGCCCGCCCTGTCGGTGCTGCCCGCCGTCCTGCCGGACATCGTGCTCGCGATCGGCCTGCTCGCCTTCTACTCGCTCGTCTCGGCCACCCTGGGCCTGCACTCGGTGCTGC
The DNA here is from genome assembly GCF_024505145.1 of Streptomyces rugosispiralis. Classification (GTDB taxonomy): domain Bacteria; phylum Actinomycetota; class Actinomycetes; order Streptomycetales; family Streptomycetaceae; genus Streptomyces; species Streptomyces rugosispiralis. The sequence continues at coordinate 406,033 of NZ_JANIAA010000002.1, forward strand.
TCGCCCACACCGTCTTCGGCCTCGCCTTCGTCACGGCCGTCGTGCGCACCCGGATCGCCCATGTCGACCCCTCGCTGGAGGAGGCATCACGCGACCTCGGCGCGGGCGAGGTCACCACGTTCCTCCGCATCACCCTGCCGACCCTCGCCCCCGGCATCGTGGCGGGCGCGCTGCTGACGTTCACGCTCTCGCTCGACGAGTTCGTCATCGCCTTCTTCACCGCGGGACCGAAGGATCCCACCCTGCCGATCGTCATCTACTCGATGATCAGGTTCGGCGTGACCCCGGAGATCAACGCGCTGGCCACCCTGCTGCTCGCGGTCAGCTTCACCGTGGTGATCGCCGCCCAGCGGGTCAGCCGGCTGACGGAGGCGCTGTGATCCGTATCCATGCCGTCACCCGGCGGTTCGGCGAGGTCACCGCCCTGGACGGGGTGAGCCTGGAGATCGAGGAGGGCGAGTTCTTCGCGCTGCTCGGCCCGAGCGGCTGCGGGAAGACGACCCTGCTGCGCGTCCTCGCCGGATTCGAGACCCCGGACAGCGGCACGGTCGCCCTGGACGGCCGGGACCTGCTGGGCGTGCCCGCGCACCGGCGGCCGGTCAACCTCATGTTCCAGTCGTACGCGCTGTTCCCGCACATGAACGTGGAGAGGAACATCGCGTACGGGCTGGCGCGGGAAGGGCTCGCCCGGACGGAGATCGGCGAACGGGTCGCGGCCGTACTCGCCACCGTCGGGCTGACCGCGCAGGCCCGCAGACGGCCGCACCAGCTGTCCGGCGGTCAGCGGCAGCGGGTCGCCCTCGCCCGTGCCATCGTCAAACGCCCCCGTGTGCTGCTGCTCGACGAGCCACTGTCGGCGCTCGACAAACAGGTCCGCGCCGAGATGCAGCTGGAGCTCAAGCGCCTCCAGCACGAGGTGGGCATCACCTTCCTCGTCGTCACCCACGACCAGGAGGAGGCCATGTCGCTCGCCGACCGGATCGCCGTCCTGGACGCCGGGCGAGTCCAGCAGGTCGACACCCCCGTCGAGCTCTACCGGCACCCCCGGGGCCGGTTCGTCGCGGGCTTCGTCGGCGCCAACAACCTCTTCTCCGGACGGCTGCTGCCCTCCGGCGGACTCGACGTGCCCGGCGTCGGAGTCCTGCCCGCCCCGGCCGGGAAGGCGGCGGGGCTGGTCGGCGTACGTCCGGAGAGCATCCGGCTCGCCGCCGGGGACGCGGACGCCTATCTGCACGGCACGGTGCTGGACATCAGCTACTTCGGCGGCTCCTCGAGGATCGCGGTCACGGTCCCCGGTCTGGACCGGCCGGTCCTGCTGACCGTGCCGGGCCCGGCCACGGTGACCTCCGGGGCCCGCGTCGCGCTGTCGTGGGACCCGGAGAGCGCGGTACTGATCGAGACGACGGGAGACACTCCTTGAGCAGACCCCTGACCATCCTCTTCGCGCCGGAGAGCGCGTACGGCCCGACCAACAACTGCGTCGGCATCGGCGACGTACTGCGCCGACGGGGCCACCGCGTGGTGTTCGCGGCGGAGGCGTCCTGGAAGGGCAGGCTCGCCCCGCTCGGCTTCGAGGAGCACCTGGTCGACCTGGCTCCGCCGCCCGAAAAACCCCAGGAGGCGGGCCAGTTCTGGAAGGACTTCGTACGGGAGACCGCCCCCGAGTTCCAAAAGCCCACGATCGAACAGCTGGGCACCTGGGTCAGGCCGGTCTGGGAGGAACTGATCGCCGGGGCCAGGTACTGCGAACCTCGGCTCAAGAGAATCGTCCACCGGGTCCGGCCGGACGTGATCGTCGAGGACAACGTCGTCTGCTTCCCCGCGCTGACCACGGCGGACGTGCCCTTCGTACGGATCGTCTCCTGCAACCCGCTGGAGGTGAAGGGCGAACACGTCCCCCCGCCCTTCTCCGGGTACCCGGCCGGTGACCGCGCCGGCTGGGCCGAATTCCGTGCCGAGTACGACCGCACCCACCGCGAACTCTGGGCCGAGTTCAACGCCTGGGTCGTGGACCAGGGCGCCAGGCCGCTGCCCGACCTGGAGTTCATCCACGACGGCGAGCTGAACCTGTACGTCTACCCGGAGCTCGCCGACTACGCCGCGGCCCGCCCGCTGGGCCCTTCCTGGCACCGGCTGGACTCCTCGGTCCGCGAGACCGAGGAGGAGTTCACCCTGCCGCCGGAGTCGGCCGAACGGCCCGAGGGCAGCGCGCTGATCTACTTCAGCCTGGGCTCCCTCGGCTCCGCCGACGTCGGCCTCATGCGCCGGATCATCGCCTCCCTGGCGCGCACCCCGCACCGCTACATCGTCTCCAAGGGGCCGCTGCACGACGAGATCGAGCTGCCTCCCACCATGTGGGGCGCGGAGTTCCTCCCGCAGACGCGGATCCTCCCGCTCGTCGACCTCGTCATCACCCATGGCGGCAACAACACGACCACCGAGAGCCTCCACTTCGGCAAGCCCATGATCGTGCTCCCGCTGTTCTGGGACCAGTACGACAACGCACAGCGGGTCGCCGAACTCGGCTACGGCGTCCGCCTCGACCCGTACCGCTTCACCGACGCCCAACTGCACGGCGCGCTGGCGGAGTTGCTCGGCGACACCCGCCTGCGGCACCGGCTGGCGGAAGGCGCCACGACCATCCGGGCCCGCGACGGGCTGCGCACCGCCGCCGACCTCATCGAGCGACACGGCCACGAAAGGTACGGAAGATGAGACTGTCCTTACGGCTCGGCCTCGGCGTCGCCGTCCTCGCGGCGCTCTCCGCCTGCGCGGACGGCCCCTCGTCCTCCGGCGGCGGCTCGGGCGACCGGGCCACGCTCCGACTCGCCGTTCCCTCGGCCGTGGTCGCCCCCAAGGAAGAGGTCGCCACCCACGCGGTGGGTGACGCCGAGGGCTATCTGGCCGAGGAGAAGCTGAAAGTCGACGTGATCAACACCGACGGGTCGGTGGCGGCGGTCCAGGCCGTCGCCTCGAACAGCGCCGACATCGCGCCGGCCGACGCGGGAGCCGTCCTCGCCGCACGGGAGAAGGGCGTCCCGGTGAAGGCCATCGGGGGCCTGGTACGGAACTGGCCGTGGCGCATGGCCGTCCGGCCCGGCAGTGAGATCAGGAGCCCGGCCGACCTCAAGGGCAAGAAGATCGGGGTCATCAGCCTCGCCTCCGGCTCGGCCATCTACGCCCGCGCGTACGCGAGCGACGCCGGACTGGACGCGGCCAAGGACGTCGATCTGCTGCCGGTCGGCGTGGGCGCGCAGGCCCTGACCGCCCTGGAGGACGGCAAGGTCGACGTGCTCGCCCTGTACACCCAGGCGTACACCACCATCGAGAACGCGGGCACCGAACTGCGCTATCTCGACAACTCCGACGCGTTCGACGGCATCCGCTCGCTGACCTACGCGGTGACCGAGAAGACCCTGAAGGCGAAGAAGGACGTGCTGACGCGCTACTTGCGCGCCTCCTACAAGGCGCTGCTCTTCTCCGCCGTCAACCCCGAGGCCGCGATGCGCGACGGCTACCAGGCCTTCCCCCAACTGCTGACCGGCAAGAAGGCCGACGACCGCATCGCCGACGACACCAGGACCCTCGAGGCGTGGATCGAGACCGCGGTCCCCGCCACCGGCGAGCCCGAGAACTACGAGGACTGGGGCGCGATCAGCGACGTGGAGTGGGACAAGACGGTCGCCTACACCAGGACGGCCGGTCAGATCACCAAGGACGTCCCCCTTCCGGAGCTGTGGGACGGCAGCCTGCTGGGGGGCGCGAACGACTTCGACCCGGCGCCCGTGATCGCGAAGGCGAAGGCGGCCGGGTGACGCGGGAAGGCGGGAGGCCGCCGTATGGCAGCGGGGAGAACAGGAGAGCGGGGAGATCGTGGGCGAAGACCGCTGGATTGAGGTCACCGGACTGCACAAGACCTACCGGGCGCGCAGGTCCGAGCCGACCCATGCGCTCTCGGACGTCACCTTCACGGTCCGGCGCGGCGAGTTCGTGTCGGTCGTCGGCCCGTCGGGGTGCGGCAAGACCACCCTGTTGAAGATCCTCGCCGGGATCGTCTCCAGGAGCCAGGGCACGGTCCGCGTCGCCGGCCGCGATGTGACGGGGCCGCTGCCCGAGGTGGGCATGGTCTTCCAGACGCCCACCCTGCTGCCCTGGCGCACCGTGCTGCAGAACGTGATGGTGCCCGTGGAGGTACGGAAGCTCGACGCCCCGGTGTACCGGGAGCGGGCCGAACGGCTGCTCGCGATGGTCGGCCTCGACGGCTTCGAGGGCAGATACCCGCATGAGCTGAGTGGCGGAATGCAGCAGCGCGCCGGAATCTGCCGGGCCCTGGTGCACGACCCGGCCGTGCTGCTGATGGACGAGCCCTTCGGCGCACTCGACGCCCTGACCCGCGAATCGATGAACGTCGAGTTGCTGAGGATCTGGCGGGAGAGCGGCCAGACCGTCGTGTTCGTCACCCACTCCATCCCCGAGGCGGTCTTCCTCTGCGACCGGGTCGTGGTGCTCAGCCCCCGCCCCGGCCGCATAGCCGAGATCGTCGACATCGGGCTCGAACGCCCGCGCACACTCGGCGCGATGGCCTCGGACCGCGCCGGATTCTTCGTCGAGCGGATCCGCAGGCATTTCAACGCCACCGGGGTGATCGACTCTTGAAGCGACTCCGCGAGCGGCGAATCCGCGTGGACCCGTGGGAGCGCCCCGAACTGCTACTCGCTCCCGCCGTCTTCGTCGTCACCATGCTGGCCTGGGAGTTCGTGGTCCCCGCCTTCGGCGTCGAGGACTATGTGCTGCCGCGCCCCTCGCAGATCTTCCACGCCCTCCGCACGCAGCTGGCGGACCCGTTGTTCTGGGGACATCTGAAGGTGACGGTCCTGGAGTCGGGTTACGGCTTTCTGCTCGGGGTGGCGGCGGCGCTGGTGCTGGGCACCGCGATCTCCCAGGTGCGGCTGATCGAGCGCACCTTCATGCCGTATGTCGTCGCCTTCCAGACGGTGCCCAAGGTGGCGCTCGCGCCGCTGTTCGTCGTCTGGTTCGGTTTCGGCATGACGAGCAAGGTCGTCATGGCGGCGGTGATCTCGTTCTTCCCCGTGCTGGTCAACGTCATCGAGGGGCTGCGCTCGGCCGACGCCGACCGGATCCAGATGCTCACCGTGTTCGGCGCCGGCCGGTTCCAGGTGTTCCGGATGGTGCGGCTGCCGAGCGCGCTCCCCTTCATCTTCGCCGGCCTGGACATCGGGATCGTCTTCGCGATCCTCGGCGCGGTCGTCGGCGAGTTCATCGGCGCGAAGGAGGGCCTGGGGTACCTCCTGCTGCAGACCAACTACAACTTCGACATCGCCGGGATGTTCGCCGTGCTGGTGGTGCTCTCCGTACTGGGGCTGATCGCCCACTTCATCGTCCGGTTCGCCCAGCGGCGGCTCGTCTTCTGGGCCGAGGAGAACCGGGTGATCGGCACATGACGAACCGAGGACGACAGAGACAGGGGGCCCGTATGAGCGCATACGACCTGGTGGTGAAGAACGCCCGTGTCGTCAGCCACGACCACGATGACGCGCGCCCCGCGGACATCGCCGTCGGCGGAGGCCGGATCGCCGCCGTGGCCCCTGGCATCGCCACGGAAGGCGCCCGTCGGGTGGTCGACGCCGGCGGCAGGCTGGCGTTCCCCGGCGTCGTCGACGCCCACCAGCACTGGGGGATCTACCACCCGCTGCCCGAGGACGCGGCCACCGAGAGCCGCGCGTGCGCACAGGGCGGCGTCACCAGCGCCCTGACCTACACCCGGACCGGCCGCTACTACCTCAACAAGGCCGGTGCGTACGCCGACTTCTTCCCCGAGGTGCTGGCCGCCGCGTCCGGGCGCGCCCACGTCGACTACGGCTTCCACCTCGCGCCGATCTCGCGCGCTCACATCGACGAGATTCCCGACCTGATCGAGCGGTTCGGCGTCACCTCGTTCAAGGTCTTCATGTTCTACGGCAGCCACGGTCTCCACGGCAGGTCGGCCGACCAGAACGCGTTCCTGATGCTCGACGAGGACGAGCGGTACGACTACGCGCACTTCGAGTTCGTCATGCGCGGGGTGCAGGCCGCCCGCGAGCGCTTCCCCGGCCTCGCCGACGAGATCTCCCTCTCCCTGCACTGCGAGACCGCCGAGATCATGACCGCGTACACCAGGCTGGTCGAGGAGGCGGGTGAGCTGACCGGGCTCGCCGCCTACAGCGCCTCCCGGCCGCAGCACTCCGAAGGCCTCGCGGTCGCCGTCGCCTCCTATCTGGCGCACGAGACCGGGCTGCCCACGATCAACCTGCTGCACCTGTCCTCCCGCAAGGCGGTCGACGCGGCCGTGCGGATGAGCCGGGCGTTCCCGCACATCGACTTCCGCCGTGAGGTGACCGTCGGGCATCTGCTCGCCGACATCACCACCGCACACGGCCTCGGCGGCAAGGTCAACCCGCCGCTGCGGCCACGCGACGACGTCGAGGCGCTCTGGGAGCACCTGCTCGACGGCACCGTCGACTGGGTCGTCAGCGATCACGCGTGCTGCCGCGAGGAGGTGAAGTTCGGCGAGCCCGAGGACGACGTCTTCCTCGCCAAGGCCGGCTTCGGCGGCGCCGAGTACCTCCTCCCCGGCCTGCTCACCGAGGGAACGAAACGCGGCCTGCCGCTGGGCCGGATCGCCGCGCTGACCTCCTGGAACCCGGCCCGGCGCTTCGGGCTGCGCACCAAGGGCAGCCTCGCCCCCGGCTTCGACGCCGACATCGCCCTGGTCGACCCGGACCGCACCTGGACCGTGCGCGCCGCGGAGTCGGAGTCGACGCAGCAGTACACCCCGTTCGAGGGCTTCGAGCTGACCGCCCAGGTCACCGACACCTTCCTGAGAGGCAACCACATCCTGCGGGCGGGCGAGGTCGTCGGCCCGCCCGTCGGCGCCTACCTGCACCGTCCGACCGGCACCACCCGGGCCTGACTCCGCTGAGCATCCCTGATCGCGGGCAGTGCGTCGGTCCGCTCTCCGGCGTTCCCCCGGTGCGGCAGGGGGATGTCACCAGTGAAGAGCCGGGGGACAGCCGGAGCGCGGTACACCGGTGGCACCCTCTAGCGTGCCGACCTATGAACACGCCGTATCGAATCGACCGGATCGACACCACGCGCCGGAGCATGCTCGCGCTCGGCACCGCCGCGGCGGCCACGCCCTGGCTCGGTGCGGCCCCCGCCCAGGCCCGCCCGGCCACCGGAGGCCTGGACGAACTGGGCATCACCGAGCTTCGCGGGCGGATGGACGAGGGGCGGCTCGACGCGGAACGGCTGACCCGCTACTACCTGGAGCGGATCGAACGCATCGATCCGCTCCTGCACGCGGTGATCGAGGTCAACCCCGACGCGCTGCGGGAGGCCCGGCGTCTGGACGCCGGGCAACATCCCCGTGGGCCCCTCCACGGCATGCCCGTTCTGCTGAAGGACCTGGTGGAAACCGCGGACCGCATGCACACAACGGCCGGATCACTCGCCCTGGAGGGCCTCCGGCCGGCCAGGGACGCCACGGTCGCGGCCAGGTTACGCGCGGCCGGTGCCGTCATCCTCGGCAAGACCAACCTGAGCGAATGGGCCGGTGGGATGTCGCTCACCCACCACGCCGGCTGGAGCGCCCGCGGCGGGCAGACCCGGAACCCCTACAAGCTGGACCGGTCCCCGAACGAGTCCAGCTCAGGTACGGCGGCCGCCGCCGCGGCCAACCTGTGTGTCGCCGGGATCGGTACCGAGACCAACGGTTCGATCATCGACCCCGCCTCGGCGAACTGCGTCGTCGGGGTGAAGCCGACCGTTGGACTGGTCGGGCGCGGCGGAGTGATCCCCGGCGTGCCCAGCCAGGACAGCGTCGGCCCGATCGCGCGCACGGTCCGCGACGCCGCGATCCTGCTGGGCGTCCTCGTCGGCATCGACGACCGCGATCCGGCGACCGCGGCGAGCCGTGGCCACTTCCACCGTGACTACACCCGTTTCCTGGCCGCCGACGGACTGCGTGGTGCGCGGATCGGCATACCGCGAACCGGGTACTTCGGCTACAGCGACCACGCCGACGAGATCGCGGAGCGGGCGATCGCCACGCTGCGCGCCGCCGGCGCGACCGTGGTCGACCCGGCCGACATCCCGACGGCCGAGCGGCTCGAGGACCTCCCCAGCTCGAAGATCGTTCAGGTGTACGAGATCAAGCGGGCGCTGAACGCCTATCTGGCCGGCGCCCCCGGCGACCACCCGCGCGGCCTGGCGGAGCTGATCGCGTTCAATCGCGCACACGCCGACCGCGAACTCCGCTATGTGCGGCAGGACGGTCTGGAGGCCGTCCACCAACTGGACTTCACCGAGAGCGAGTACCGCGAGGCGCTGGCCACCAACCACCGGCTGTCGCGTGCCGAGGGCATCGACGCGGTGCTACGGCGCTTCCGCCTCGACGCGCTGGTGATGCCGACCACCGGACCGCCGGCCAAGATCGACCTGATCCGCGGCGACAGCTACGGCGGCGGCGCGTCCACGCCCGCCGCACTCGCCGGATACCCCGCGATCAGCGTCCCGGCAGGTTTCGCTTCCGGCTTGCCGGTCGGCCTGACGTTCATGGGCACGGCGTGGAGCGAACCGACCCTGCTCCGCCTTGCCTACGCCTACGAGCAGGCCGGCCGGGTCCGCGAAGCGCCGACATACCGCCCCGCCGACGTGGGCTTCTGACCCGCTGCGCGGTGTGCGGCACCTGGTCAGGCCGGGAAGTCGGTCGCCGGACCGTGCCTGTCCCTCAGCGGAACTCCGGGGGACAGGCGGTGTGAGCTCCCTCCGGGAGATGCGCCGTCGCGCGGCGGGGGAGCAGCAGTGCGGTCGCCAGCAGGAGCACGCCGGCCAGGGCGATGGCCGTACGTGGGCCGAGCAGACCGCCCAGCACGCCCCAGACGGCCGTCAGGAGCGCGGTCGAGGCCTTGGTCGTCACCGCCCAGGCGGACAGTGTGCGGGTGACCCGATCGGGCGCGGTGCGCTCGAGGCGGTAGGTGGCGTAGACGGGGTTGAAGACCCCGCAGCAGAAGATGAGCCCGAGTTCGACGCCCATCACCAGCAGCAGTCCGCCGGTCCCCGGTCCCACGAAGGCCAGGCCGACGGGCCAGATCGCGCGCAGCGCCCCGACCGCGGCCAGGACCGGGTGCCGGCCGAACCGGGTGACGAGCGGTCGGGCCAGCCACGAACCGAGCAGCCCGCCGATCGAGGGCGCGGCGAAGGCGAGGCCGTACTGCCACGGCGCGAACCCGAGGTGGCCGAGCATCAGGACGGCCAGCAGCGGCTGGGCGGCCATCACCAGGCCGTTGAACAGGGCGGTGTTGAAGAACAGCGGACGCAGCGTCGCGTCGGCGAGGATGTAGCGCCAACCGTCGAGCAGGTCCCTGGTCCGCATGCGCGGGGCCTCCCGGCGCTCCGGGCGCGGCTCGTGCCCGCCGATCGCGCGGATGCCCAGGGCCGAGAGCAGATAGCTGACCGCGTCGGCCACCACCGTCGCCACCGGACCGAGGAGTCCGATCGCGGCGCCGCCCAGCGGCGGTCCGATGATCGTGGTCGTCCAGGCCGTGGACTCGAACCGGGCGTTGGCGACGAGCAGGTCCTCGGCCGGCAGCAGCGTCTTCAGGTACGCGCCGGAGGCGGCGCGGAAGGTGATGTCGGCCGCCGCGACGACGACCGAGACCAGCAGAAGCTGGAGGAAGGTGAGCGCGCCGAGCGCGAACGCGGCGGGGATCGTCAGCAGTGCCGCGCACCGCACCAGGTCCGTCGCGATCAGCACCGGCCGCTTGCGGCGGAACTCCACCCACGGGCCGAGCGGCACCGCCGCGGCCGCGCCCACCGCGGCCCCGACGGAGGAGAGCGCGGCGACCTCGGCGGGTCCCGCGTGCAGCACCCGGATGGCGATCAGCGGGAACGCGCCGAAGGCGAGCCAGGTGCCGAGCGCGCTGGTCCCGTACGCCGTCCAGAGCCACCCGAACCGCCGCCCCAGCCGATGTCCGAGCAGATGTCCCGGCCAGTGCCCGCTCCGCATACCCCGTCGCCCCTCGCCACTCATTCGCACAACCGATCCGCGATCGGAAGCATCAAAGCGAGCACCGCATCCAGGGATCAAACAACCGCAGGGCCGCCTTGCCACAACCAACGGTTGTGTCCATAGGGTGTCGGCATGGACCTCGACACCGTCCGGACCTTCGTCGCCGCCGCCGAGGCGGGGCAGTTCCAGGAGGCCGCCGCCGAGCTGGCGGTCACCCAGCAGGCCGTTTCCAAGCGCATCGCCGCGCTGGAGCGCGACCTCGGCGTGCGGCTCTTCAACCGCACTCCGCGCGGCGCCGAGCTCACCATCGACGGGCAGGCGTTCCTGCCCCACGCGCGCGAGCTGCTGCGGGTCGCCGAGCGCGCGGTCTCGTCCGTGCGCACCGGCCGCCGTCCGCTGCGCGTCGACGTGCTCGCCTCGCGCTCCGCGCCGTCGGGCCTGATGCGCGGCTTCCATCGCGCGCACCCGGAGATCGAGCTCGACGTGGTGTGGCTGTTCGACGTCGAGACGGCCGTCGCCGCCGTCCGGTCCGGTGAGATCGACGCCTCCTTCCGAGCCGTCGCCATGCCCGGTCGGCCCCTTCCCGAGGACATCGAGTCCGTCCGGGTGCTCGACGAACCGCTCCAGCTCCTCACCGGCCCCGCCCACGTCTTGGCGGGCGCCCGGTCGGTGCCCCTCGCCCAGCTCGCCGGGCACCGGATCTGGATGCCCGGCATCGTCCCCGGTACCGAATGGGCCGCCTACTACGACGACCTCGTCGCCGAGTTCGGCCTCACCATCGAGGCGACCGGCCCCAACTTCGGCTCCGACGCGCTCCTGGACACCGTCGCCGACACCCCGGCCCTGGCCACCTTCATGAGCGAGCAGACCCGCCTCGTGTGGCCCGCCGGCCACGGTCTGCGCCGCATCCCGGTGACCGACCCGACGCCCGTCTACCCGCACTCGCTCCTCTGGCACCGCGACAACCCCCACCCGGCGCTGGCCACCCTCCGCGCCCACCTCGCCACCACGGCGGACGGCCACGACGCCGCCGGGACCTGGACGCCGGGCTGGGTGATTCGCTGAACACCGCCACGTCTTCGCTCACCGTGGCCGGACCGGCGGCCGTCCCGGGCGGTCTCAGCCGGACACCGCGCGCAGCGCCCCGGACCGGCGGCCCGTCAGCCGGTCCAGCGCGGCGGCGGAGGCGTCGTCGGCGGGGATGTGCACCACCAGGCGCTGATCGTCGTCGGCGGGCAGCTCCAGCGTCTCGTACGCCAGGCGGAGTTCCCCCTCCTCGGGATGGACGAGACGCAGGACGCCGTTCGCCCTCGGCAGACCGGGCAGGGTCGTCACCCGCTCGGCGAAGTCCGGACCGGCGGTCACGGTCAGCTCGTCGGCGACCGCCGCGATATGGGGGTCCGCGCGGAACGGCCCCTGCTTGAGCGCGGCCACCTGGTCATCGGCGACCCGGTCCCAGTCGGGGTAGGCGGTGCGTGCCCGCGCGTCGGTGAAGACGTAGCGGACGAGGCTGGGCGGGCCGCCGTCCGCGCCGTGGGCATCGAGGAGCCCCAGCGGCCGGGTGAGCCGTTCGTACGCCTCCGTCCAGGCCAGGAGCTCGCCCAGGCCATTGCGCAGAACGGCCGGGGCGGGCTCGAGCTGGTCCAGCAGCGCCCGCACGGTGGGCCGCACCGTACGGCCGGGCACCGCCCCGCCCCGGCAGGTGAACCCGCCCTCGGCGCCCTTGGAGAGCCGGTGCAGATGGACCCGCTCGCTCGCGGTCAGCCGCAGCGCGTCGGCGAGCGCGGAGAGCACGGGCGCGGACGGTCTGCGGTCGCGCCCCTGCTCCAGCCGGGTCACATACTCCACGCTGACCCCGGCGAGCGTGGCCAGCTCGGCCCGGCGCAGCCCCGGCGTCCGGCGGCGCGGCCCGGTGGGCAGCCCCACGTCGGCGGGGGCCACGGCCTCGCGGCGGTCGCGGAGGAACAGCCCCAGCTCGTTGTCGCTCACCTGGTGAACGTAACAGCCGCACCGGTGCGGATCGTGGCCGTGTCCCTACCAGTCTCGGCCCGGCCTTCCTGGCACCCGGCGGCCCCGGCAGATTCGAAGGCGATCCAACGGACCCCAGCACAGGGAAAGGTGCTGAAAAACCATGCCCACGGAGCCCCAGAACGGTGCACCCCTCAACCTCGCGGTGATCATCGGCAGTGTCCGGGAGGGCCGCTTCGGCCCGGTGGTCGCGAAGTGGTTCGCGGAACGGGCCGAGGAGTACGGCCGCTTCACGGTGCACCTCGTCGATCTCGCCGACACCGCCCTGCCCCTGGCCCTCCCGGCGGTGCCGCCCGCCCTCGAACCCCGTATGGCCCGCCCAGCCGGGATGGCGGACCTCACCCGGCGGCTCGAGCAGGCCGACGCGGTGGTCGTGGTGACGCCCGACTACAACCGCAGCTTCCCCGCCTCCCTGAAGGCCGCGATCGACTGGCACTACACGGAGTGGGCGGCCAAGCCGATCGGTTTCGTCGGCTACAGCGGAGCCAGCGGCGGCCTGCTCGCCATCGAGCAGCTCCGCCAGGTCTTCGCCGAACTCCAGGCCCACACGGTGCGCAATGTCGTGACGTTCCCCCGCTACTACGAGCTCTTCGGCCCGGAGGGCGAGCTACGGGACCCGGAGGGCCCGAACGGCGCCGCGAAGGCGATGCTCGACGAGCTGCTGTGGTGGGGCGAACTCCTCCATGAGGCACGTCGCACCCGGACCGAGACCGCCTGAGCGGCCGCCCGCGCCGAGCTCAACCGTCCAGCCGCCTGACCATGTCCTCGATCACGCCCTCTGGCACCTTCTCCACGACCGTCTCCTCCGGCCGCACCGGGCGGCCGTCCGCCGCCTGAATCCGCAACGGGCGCAACGGGCGGCCGGTCCGGCGGTCCAGCAGGCGGGAGTGGTCCTCGCCGGGGGTGAAGCACTGCTCCTCGCCCCACTGGCGCAGGGCCACGATCACCGGGAACAGGGCGCGGCCCTTGTCCGTGAGGAGGTACTCGCGGTGGGACCCGCCGCCCGGCGCGGGCTCGCCGCGCAGTACTCCGGCCTCCTCCAGTGCGCGCAGCCGCGCCGACAGGATGTTCTTGGCGATGCCGAGGCTGCGGTGGAAATCGCCGAAGCGGCGGCTGCCGTCGAAGGCGTCCCGCACGATCAGCAGCGACCACCAGTCGCCGATGGCGTTCACCGTCCGGGCGACGGGACAGGGGTCGGCGTCGAAACGGGTGCGGGCGACCATCCGTGGCTCCTCTCCTCCAGCTTCCCGGACCCCGTCCGGGAATGGTTGCAACATGCTACCTCGCATGGCTACTGTCACGCAGGTAGCAAGATGCAACCGAGCGGAAGGTGTGCCGGTATGGCGATCGAGTGCTCTGATACGGGCGGCGGGAGCGGCCGGAGCGGCCGGAGCGGCGGGACGGGCGGCCGCCAGGCGTCTGACACGGCGTCGGTGACGGTGTCGGGCGCATCGCCGCCCGCCAGGCTCGTGCCCCTGCTCGCCCTCGCCTGCGGCAGCTCCGTCGCCACCGTCTACTTCGCCCAGCCCCTGCTGGTGACCCTCGGCGAGCGGTTCGCGCTCGGCTCAGGGCTGCTCGGTGTGATCGTCACCGTGACCCAACTCGGGTATGCCGTGGGCCTGTTGGCGCTGGTGCCGCTCGGCGACCTGCTCGACCGCCGGCGGCTGGTCACCGGTCAGCTCGGGCTGCTGGCACTGGCACTGCTGGCCGCCGGGCTGGCGCCGGGCGTGGCGGCGCTGCTCGGCGCGCTCGCCGTGGTCGGGCTGCTCGCCGTCGTCGCCCAGACGATGGTCGCGGCGGCCGCCGCTCTGGCCCCGCCCGCCCGGCGCGGCCGCGCGGTGGGCACGGTCACCGGCGGTATCGTCACCGGGATCCTGCTGGCCCGTGCCGCCGCCGGTGTCCTCGCCGACCTCGCCGGCTGGCGGGCGGTCTACCTGGCGTCTGCGGGCGTCACCGCCGTCCTCGCCCTGCTGCTGCGTCGTGTCCTGCCTCCGGGCGCGCCGTCCGCCGGGGTGCGCGAGGCGTCGTACGGACGGCTGGTGGCCTCGACCGTCGCCCTGTTCGTCCGCCATCCGCTGCTGCGGATCCGGGGCGCGCTGGCCCTGCTGGTGTTCGCGGCCTTCAGCACGCTGTGGAGTGGCGTGGCGCAGCCCCTGAGCGGTCCGCCATGGTCCCTGTCGCACACCGCGATCGGAGCGTTCGGGCTCGCCGGGGCGGCCGGGGCTGTCGCCGCCGGAGTGGCCGGGCGCTGGAACGACCGGGGGTTCGCCCAGCGCACGCCCGGCGCCGGCCTCGCCCTGCTGGCGCTCTCCTGGCTCCCGATCGCCCTGACCCGGCAATCGCTGTGGGCGCTGGCGGTCGGCGCCGTCCTGCTGGACTTCGCCGTGCAGGCCGTTCACGTCACCAACCAGACCCTGATCCACGCCGTCCGGCCCGACGCGGGCAGCAGGATCATCGGCGGCTACATGGTCTTCTACTCGGCGGGCAGCAGCCTCGGCGCCCTCGGCTCCTCCCTCGCCTACGCGGCGGCGGGCTGGCCGGCCGTGACAGCTCTCGGCGCGTCTTTCAGCCTCGCCGCCCTGCTCCTGTGGGCAACGACCCGCCGTACGGGGCTGCCCGGCGACAACCCGGCAGTTGAGCGGCCGCGCTCGGCTTCGCGGCGGGGTGGCTCCGGCACACTGAAGGACCCCGATGGGAGGAGTGCGGGTGTCAACTGACCGACGGAATATGGGCCTTGAGGCATACACGGCTCGCACGCGGAGCGGACCGTGCTTCGTCTGCTCGTTCCTGGCCGGGCATCCGGACTACGCCCACGAGACGGTCTATGAGGATCAGGACCACGTGGCATTCCTGGATCGGTGGCCCACCGTGCGGGGAAAGGTGCTGGTCGCACCGAAAGCGCATGTCGAACACGTTGTCCGCGACCTGGACGAAGCGGCCTATCTCCGGCTCATGCGGGTCGTCCGCGAGGTCGCCCTGGCCGTCGAGGACGTCTGCGGACCCGAGCGGACGTATCTGTACTCCCTCGGCAGCCGGCAGGGCAATGCGCATCTCCACTGGCACATCGCCGCGCTGCCGGCGGGTGTCCCCTATGAACAGCAGCAGTTCCACGCTCTGATGGCTGAGAACGGGGTCCTGTCCGTGCCGCCGGAGGAGTCCGCCGATATGGCCGCACGCCTGCGCGCGGCCGTTGCCGCCCGGGGATTCCCTCGTATGCCGCAGGAGCCCCGGGGCCTGTGACCATGCTGGTCCAGACAGGATGGAGGCGGGCATCGGGGGGCCCGGTCCTACGGCTGGGCCACGGTCAGGCGTTGTGCGGCATGCTCGCCTTCAGCCGCCGCTCGGCCCGCTCCATGTGCGCTTCCATCGCGGCCCGAGCGGCCTTGGCGTCGCCCTTCTCCACGGCGGCGAGAATCGGCTCATGCATGGCCAGCGACGACTCGGTCTCCCCGGCCCTGTGAATCACCCGGGACGCCCACGCCTGCAATAGCGAACGCACGTTGATGAGCATGTTGCCGAGAACGCTGTTGCCACTCGCCTCGGCAAGCAGCAGATGGAATTCGATGTCGGCCTGTACGTACGCGTCGAAGTCGTTCCCCGCCGCCCGCATCCGCTCCGTGATCTCCCGCAGACGTTCCAGCTGTTCCGGTGAGCGCCTCTGCGCCGCCCACCCGGCCAGCTGCACCTCGAGGTACCAGCGCGCCTCGAGCAGGTCTTCCAGTCGCTGCTCGCCGAGGAGCAGTCCCCACTCGATGACCTGCGGGAGCAGGTCCGAGCTGGACCGGCTCAGGTAGGTGCCGTCACCGACCCGCTGCTCCAGTAGGCCCAGCAGACTCAGCGATTTGATCGCCTCGCGGAGGGTGGAGCGGCCGACGTCCAGCGCCTCGGCCAGCGCCCGCTCGGACGGGATGCGCTGCCCCGGCGTCAGGTCGCCGGACAGCAGGTACTGGAGGAGCCTGCGGGTGATCTCGACACCGGGCGTCTCGCGCTTCACGGCCAGAGGTGGCGGTACGGCCACGGGTCATCCCCCTCAGCAATGGTGGACCGGTATACCAATCATAGAGCATGCGTGGGCCGCCGCCGGGCGGCAGTACCGTGAATACCAGAAGCCGGATGGGTCGATGCCGCCCCCGGGGAAACCGCGTGGTTTGCCGGGCGCCGCGGCCTCGCCCGCATACGCCGGCGCCCATCCGCAACGGCGCGATTCTCACGCAGTGTGACGGGCTTTTCCTTCGGCGGAGCCCCCGCGGGGTCGTCCGCCGCGCATCCGGACGCTCTCGCCGGCTCGGCCGCGCGAAGGAAAGGCCGACCAATTTCACGCCAATGGTTGACCGGTCGACCAAGGCGGCCGTACGTTGCATACGCGTTAACGGTCTTCGACTGGAGGTGGGCCCTCCGTGGTAGAAGGCCTGGCCAGGAGCTTGCGAACCTCGGTGATCGCAAGACGGGCCGCCCCGGTGATCGGCTCCAGAAGCCGGTGAATTTCGACGGAAGGAGGGCGTGATGAGTCCTGTGCGCTCTGATGCGCAACTGAGTGGCAACGTCATCAGGATCGGCCCCGTGGACGGCGTCGTGGATGCCCCGGAGCCGCTGTGTGTGGTGGCGCTCGGCTACGGTGAAGTGGAAGATTCCTTCCATGTATGGGTGACTGAGACAAATGTGGAGCTTTTTGAGCGTCTGCGGGAGTTGGCGACAGGCGCGCCCCGGGAAGAGAAGAGGCTGATCGCCGTTCTCGTGACGGAGCCTCCCGGCGGCAGGGCCAACCCCGATGCGGTCGCGGCCGTGGAGTCCGTCCGTGGTGCTGTCCTCTCTCTCGCGGTGGAGCTGGGCCCGGCCGTTCGCCTCAACATCGTGGTCGCCAGGCAGGCCGCGGACGCGGCTCAGGTCCTGCGGTACCTCGCGAGCCCGGACGCCGACTACGTCACCGGCTCCACCTTCGATCTCAGGGAGACAGCGTGAGCATGCTCATCACGGGTGCGGGCGGTGGCATCGGCCGCGCCATCGTCGAGCTCGCCGTCGAGCGCGGCCACAGCGTGATCGCTCACGATCTCAAACCCGGGTCCCTTGCCGACCTGCGGGGCGTTGAGACGATCACCGGCGACCTGACCAGCAAGGACCACCTCCGTCTGCTCGGCCGGCGGGTCGCGGACGAGCCGTTGGAGGCGGTGGTGGCCTCACACGGAATCGCGGGCGCCGTCGCCCTGGCAGACGTCGACGAGCGACGCTCGCGAGCCATCCTGACGATCAACGCCTCCACCGTTCCCGCCCTTTTCGAAGCGGTGAGGGAACCCCTGACGCGCTCGCACGGCACCTATGTCGCCGTCTCCTCACAGGCTTCCCTGCGCGCGGAGCGGGAGAACGCGGTCTACTGCGCCTCCAAGTGGGCGGTCACCGGCTGGGTGCGGGCCATGGCCGCCGGCCAGGCCGAGGGGCCAACTGTGCGTGCCCTGTGTCCCGGACGCACCGAGACACCGCTTTTCGTGGCCGCGACCGAGGCGATCGCGGCCGCCCAGGGCCAGACGGTTGAGGCATACAACAAGGACATCCATGACCTGATCCCGTTGCGGAGGTTCGCGACTACACGCGAGACCGCGTCGTTGGCGCTCTATCTCGCCACGCAGCCCCGGGGCGCCGCGCCCACGGTGGTGGCCAACAGCGGTGGAGAGGTGCCGTTCTGATGCCGGAAGTCAGCAGCGTCATTGGTCACATCGGCCTGTGCGTGCCGCGGATCGAAGAAGCGATCGACTGGTACGGCAAGGCCCTGGGGCTGCAAGTGATCTCCGGGCCGTTCGAGATCAACGCGGACGAGGACGCCGCGGCCTGCGATGTCTTCGGTCCCGAATTCCGCAGCGTGCGCCAGGCACACCTGGTCGGTGCGAACGGTGTGGGCCTGGAACTGTTCGAGTTCATCACGCCGGAGGTGGACACCAGCGTTCCCGCCTCCTACTGGCGAGCCGGCTACTCGCACCTGTGCTTCGTCGTTCCGGACATCGAAGCCGCCGAAGAGCGCATCCGCTCGCTGGGCGGGCGCATCCGTACCAGCCGGATCTGGCCGCTGTTCCGCGACCAGCCCTACCGCTTCCTCCACTTCGAGGACCCCTTCGGCAACCTGCTGGAACTGCACTCCCACGGTTACGAGCGCACGTTCTCCAACCAGCGGGCGTAACCCTCCGCGGTGCACCGACCTCAGTATGCGGCCCGTTCCGCCTTGTGCCGGCGCAGTCGCCCCCGGCCAGTGGCCCCGCATTTCCACAAGGAGCAGCTCCAATGACCACTCAGGATGACGTCTACACCGGTCTGGGCGGGAAGACGGTCCTCGACCGCTTCCGTCTCGACGGCAAATCGGCACTGATCACCGGGGGAGGAGCCGGAATCGGCAGGGCCTTCGCCCACGCGCTCGGCGAAGCCGGTGCCAGTGTCGCCGTGATCGACCTGGACGGCGACCGTGCGGAGGCCGTCGCTCAGGAACTTGCCGACAAGAACATCGAAGCGATCTCGCTCCAGGCGGACGTTTCCGACGAAGCCGCGATCGAGCGCTTCGTCGCCGACACCGTGTCCGCCTTCGGTGGACTGGACATCGCCATCAACAACGCGGGCATCAACCCCAACGCCGCGGCCGAGGACATCACGGCCGACGACTGGGACCGGACCTTCGCCCTCAATACCCGTGCCGCCTTCCTCGCTTGCCGGCACGAGGCACGGGTCATGTTTCCGCGCGGCTACGGAAAGATCATCAATACCGCCTCGATGGCGTCGCTGATCGTTCCCCACCCGCAGAAGCAGGCCGCCTACAACGCGTCCAAGGGGGCGGTCGTCACCCTGACCCGCAGCCTGGCCGCCGAATGGGCCGACCGCGGCATCCGCGTCAACTGCATGTCTCCAGGCATCATCCGCACCGCGCTCATCGAGGAGTCCGAGGCCCTGGCCCCGCTGGTGGAGCGGTGGCTGACCGATATCCCCGCGGGACGCCTGGGTGAACTCACCGATCTGCAGGGCGGGATCGTCTACCTGGCCAGCGCCGCGTCGGACTACATGACCGGACACAACCTCGTGATCGAGGGCGGCCAGACCCTCTGGTGACCTCTCCCTCGGTGCCGTCGGCCCCGCGGCCGCTGGAGGGCCGTCGGCACCGAGGCCGGAACGCCAGCACGCCGCGCATGAACGCATCACGGAACGAACGCGCGCGGCGCACCAGCACCGAGCCAGCACAGCACCCCGCGCCCCGAGCGGGACACCGACGAGAGGCAACGACGCCATGATGCCGGAGACCGAACCCACCAGACATGCCCGGACCATACCGCCACCGCCACCAGGCGCGCTGTCCGGCAGGACCGCGAAACCGGAGCGGTCCGTCCGTGTCATCACGACCATCGCCACCCTCGGCGCCCTGCTTTTCGGCTACGACACGGGTGTCATCTCCGGGGCGTTGCCCTTCATGCGGGACCCGGCCGAGGAGGGTGGTCTCGGGCTCACGGCCACCACCGAAGGCGTCGTCGCCTCCTCTCTCGTCTTCGGTGCGGCTTTCGGGGCGCTTCTGGGCGGGCGGCTGGCCGACCGCTTCGGCCGCAGGCGCGCCATCCTCAGTTTCGCCGTCGTGTTCTTCGGCGGCGCCCTCGGAACGGCGCTGTCGCCGGACGCCACCAGCATGGTCGTCTTCCGCGCCATCCTCGGGCTGGCCGTCGGTGGGGCCTCCGCCACCGTGCCGATGTTCATCGCGGAACTGTCTCCCGCACATCGGCGAGGCCGGCTCGTCTCCCAGAACGAGCTGATGATCGTCACCGGCCAGCTGATCGCCTACACCAGCAACGCCCTGATCGCGAACTTCTCCGACAACGAACACGCCTGGCGCTACATGCTCGGCCTCGCCACGATCCCGGCGGTGCTGTTGTGGTTCGGGATGCTGTTCATGCCCGAATCACCTCGCTGGTTCGCCGCCAAGGGGCGGCTGGGTGAGGCTCTGTCCGTACTGCGCCGCATCCGGGAGCACGACGCGGCGCAGGCGGAGCTCAACGAGATCGTCGAACGTGCGGAGGAGCCGGACGCCGGTGAGATGCGCCTGCCGTGGGTACGACGGCTGCTCATGATCGGAATCGTGCTCAACGTGGGGATGCAGCTCACCGGCGTCAACGCGATGGTGTACCTGGCACCCACCCTGCTGGAGTCGATCGGGTTCGGCACCAAGGCAGCGCTCACCACCACCATCGCTAACGGCGTTGTGGCCGTCGTCGCGGTGTCCTGCGGAATCTACGTCTACGGCCGGGTCAACCGGCGTCCTGTGATCATCACGGGGCAGACGGGAGTCACCGTGGCCCTCGCCGTGCTCGGCGGCGCCTTCCTCCTCCCGGAGTCCACCGGGCGCAACTACCTGATCATCGCGGCCATGCTGGCGTTCCTCTTCTTCTTCCAAGGAGCGATCGGAACCGGCTACTGGCTGGTGACTTCGGAGATCTTCCCCCTGCGTTTCCGTGGCCGAGCCATCGGCATCGCGGTCTTCGCCCAGTGGATCGCGGGCGGCGTGGTGACCCTGGTGGTTCCGCCGGTCATCGAGGCCGTGGGCGGGGGGACGACCTTCCTGGTCTTCGCCGTGATCAACCTCGGCACCTTGATATTCCTGGTCAAGCTCCTGCCGGAGACCCGAGGCCACACGCTTGAGTCCCTGGAACGGCGCTTCCGGAGCTACGCCCGGGGCTGAGGGCGGCAGACTCCCGGCATCCGGCCACCCGCCACCACCTGTCGGCGACGTCTTCTCCGGCAACGGCCGCCCTAAATGGTTGACCGGTCGACCAATGAAAATTAAGCTCGCGACGCGGGCCCAATCCGGACATCCGAAGCACTGAGCAGGAGAACCCCATATGAACGTGCCCTTTGACCACACCCGCTTCGACCGGCTCATGGACGAGGCCGGAGTGGATGCGGTCGTCGCGACCACACGCTTCAACGTCCAGTACATGCTGGGCGGGTATCGCTACTTCTTCTTCGCGAACATGGACGCCATCGGCCTCTCGCGCTACCTGCCCGCGCTCACCTACCGCAAGGGCAAGCCGCAGGAGTCCTTCTATGTCGGCTGCGGCAATGAGGCCTGGGGCAGTGATGTGTTCCCCTTCTGGGTGCCCGACGTGCAGCACGTGTCATGGTCGAGCGCCGACACCGCCCGCGCTGTCGCCGCGGGTCTGCGCCGGCGCGGTCTGGACGGGGCGACCGTCGCCGTCGAGAAGGCGTTCCTGCCGGCCGACGCCTGGGACATCCTGCGCGCCGAACTGCCCGGGGTGCGCTTCGTCGAGGCGCAGAAGCTGCTGGAGGCCATGCGCGCCATCAAGTCGGCCGAGGAACTGGCCCTGGTGCGCAAGGCGTCCAACGGCATCATCGACTCGATGCTCGCGACCTTCGAGGTGTCGCGACCCGGGATGAGCAAGCGGGACATCGTGGAGCGGTTCCGGCTCGAGCAGACCAAGCGCGGGATGGTGTTCGACTACTGTCTCGTCTCCACCGGTCAGGAGCTCAACCGGGCCCCGTCGGACCGGATCTGGCGGGAAGGGGAAGTTCTCTCCCTCGACTCCGGTGGCATGTACGAGGGCTACATCGGCGACCTGGCCCGCATGGCCGTGGCAGGCGAGCCGACGGCGCTGATGACCGACCTCCTCGCCGAGATCGAGTCGGTGCAGCAGGCGGCCCGCACCGCCGTGGGGCCCGGTAAGCGTGGCGGCGACATCTTCGCCGTGGCCGAGAACGCCCTCGCCGCGTGCGCGCACAAGGACCAGATGTTCTTCGTGGCCCATGGCATGGGGCTCATCACCCACGAGGTGCCGCGCCTGACCGGCACCGGGCCCGTTCCCTACCCCGCCGATCACGCCGACGCCCCCTTGGAGCCCGGCCTCGTCCTGTCGATCGAGACCTGGGTGGAGAACCCCGAGGCCGGCTTCGTCAAGCTCGAGGACACCCTCATCGTGACCGAGCAGGGCTGGGAGGCCCCCGGCGACACCGGGCGCGGCTGGAACCGGCCCAAGGGCCTGTGACCATGGTGGACGAGAACCTTCGTCCGGCGTCCGACCCGCTGTCCCGGATCCGCGACCACAACCAGCACTCCGCCGCCTGGTTCGTGATCCTCGACGACGACCCCACCGGCGCCCAGGCCGTGCACGGAGTCACCGTCCTGATCGAGCCCGGCGTCGAGGAACTCCGCCGCTCCGCCGACCGACGCGAACCGACGTTCGTGTGGACCAACAGCCGCAGCCTTTCAGGGCCCGACGCCCAGGCGGTGAACCGGGAGATCGCGCGGACCGCGTTCAAGGCCGCACAGCGGGCCGGTGTGCGCCCCGTCTTCGTCAGCCGCAGCGACTCCACCCTGCGCGGCCACTTCGCGGCCGAGCTCAGCGCGCTGCGCGCCGTATGTGCCGAGGCCGGTCGGCCCGTGGACACGGTGGTCTTCGTCCCCGCGTTCGTGGAGGCGGGCAGGGTGACCGAGGACGACGTCCAGTGGGTGCTGCGGGACGGCGACTTCGTACCGGCCGCGCAGACGGAGTTCGCCGGCGACGCCACCTTCGGATACCGCGAGCGGGACCTGCGCAGTTGGGTCGCGGCACGCCTGGGGGAAGGTGCGGCGGCGGTGAAGTCGGTGTCGCTGGAGGCGCTGCGCGGCGACGGCGGTCGCGAGGCCGCGCAGGTGATCATGTCGGCGGGTGACGGCGCCGTCGTCATCGGCAACGCACGCACCGCATCCGATCTGGAGGCGCTCGCCCTGGCCTGCCAGACGGCGGAGCGGGCGGGGAGACGCATCCTCTACCGCACCGGACCGTCGTTCGTGCGCGCCCTGATCGGGCAGCCGCCGGGCACGCCGTTCGCCGAAACCGGGATGCCGGACCCGGGTTCCGCCGTCCAGGAAGGTGGGTTCGGTCTGACGGTGGTCGGCTCTCACACCGCGCTCACCAGCAGTCAGCTCGAGGTCGCCGTGCGACGTCACGGCCTGGCCGCCGTAGAGCTCGATGTCGACACACTCCTCGCCTCCGGGGACCGAGCCGAGAAGGTCGTCGCGGACTGTGCCGCCGCACTGGAACAGAGCCTGCGCCACGCCCATTCCGTCCTCGTGACCTCGCGGACCGTGCGCACCGTGGCCGATGACCGAGAGCGCAGCCTCGCGGTCGCCCGGCGGGTGTCCGACGCCGTGTGCTCGATCGTCGCGCGGCTGCCCGCCGATCTGCCGTTGCGCCATGTCGTCGCGAAGGGCGGCATCACCTCGCACGAGGTGGCCGTCCGAGGTTTGGGAATGCGGCAGGCGCGGGTGATGGGCCAGATGTTCACCGGTCAGGTCTCCGTGCTCCGACTGGGTGCGGACACGGCACGTCCCGGTCTGCCCTATGTCGTCTTCCCCGGCAATGTCGGCGACACGAACACGCTCGCCGACGTGCTGTCCCTTCTGGAAGGAGATCAAGGTGCTGTCGCTCGGTAGCGACGTGCTCGCCCAGGCTCATGCGAACGGTTGGGCACTCGGTGCGTTCAGCGTCTACAACATCGAGCTGGCCCAGGCGGTGCTCGATGCCGCGGCCGCTCGGCAGGTGCCGGTCCTGCTCCAGGCGGGCAGCTCATCCTTCGGCTATGCCGGCGAGGAGGTGCTCGCGAAGGTGGTGCTCACGCTGGCCGAGCAGGCTCCGGGGCAGATCGGCGTACACCTGGACCACTGCCGGGACCTGGAGGAGATCCGGCGCTGCCTGGACAGGGGCTACACCTCCGTCATGATTGACGGCTCTCATCTCGACCTGGCCGCCAATATCGAGCTGACGTCACGCGCGGTGAAACTGGCCGCTCCCTACGGGGCCTGGGTGGAGGCCGAACTCGGCGAGGTGGCGGGCGATGAGGACTCCTCGACGCAGGCCCGAGCAGCAGGCGGCACCGACCCGGAAACGGCCGGCCGCTTCGTCCAGGAGACCGGGGTGGACGCACTGGCCGTCGCCATCGGCAATGTGCACGGGATGACCTCCCGGCCGGTGACACTCGACCTCGTCCGGCTCCGGGACATCCAACGGCACTGCCCCGTCCCGCTCGTTCTGCACGGCGCCTCGGGCATCCCGGAGGACCAGGTGGCCGCCGCCATCGGTCTGGGGATCGCCAAGGTCAATGTGAACGCCGAGGTACGAGGCGCCTATATCCGCGCTCTCAACACCTGCGAGGTCACCGGTGACGGGCTGGCGGCCTTCACCAGGTTCGGCATCGCCGCCGCCACCCGGGTGGTCGACGAGAAGCTCGGACTCTTCACCGCAACCGTCGCGGGGGACGGCCGACGAACCCACTCGGAGGGCGAGCAGACATGACCGTGACCGAACTCCCCCTCGCTTCGCGCATCGCCGCGGACACCGCCGTGTCCGGACTGATCGTGAAGATGCCCTGCGCACCGGTGGTCGAACTGGCCGGTCACCTGGGGTTCGACTTCGTCCTCATCGATACCGAACACGGCCCCGCCGACAGTGCGGAGCTGGAACACCACCTACGGGCGGCGGACGCCGCCGGCATCGCCGCGCTGGTCCGCGTCGGAAGCAACGACCCGCTTGCGGTTCTGCGCACACTGGACGCCGGAGCGACCGGAGTGGTCGTGCCGCACATCTCGACGCGGGCCGAAGCGCGTGCCGCCGTCTCCGCCGCTCACTATCCGCCCCATGGATCGCGCGGGCTGGCGCTCAGTACCCGGGCCGGCCGCTCGGGCACGATCCCCATGCGGCGGCATCTGGCCGACGCGGCTGCCAGGACCGTGGTCGTCGCACAGGCCGAGGACGTCGAAGCCGTCGACAACATCGGTGCCATCGTGGAAACCGACGGTCTGAACGCTGTCTGGATCGGACCGAGCGACCTGTCCATGTCGCTCGGCAGGCCGGGCGAGCTGAACCATCCCGAGGTGTCCGCCTCCATCGACAAGATCGTCGAGAGCGTCCTGTCGGCACCCGCATGCCGTCTCGCGGTGCTGGTCGACACCGTGGAGGACGCGGTCCAGTGGCGTGCCCGCGGGGCTTCCATGCTGCTGTTCAACCACACCACGATCCTGCACAAGGGTATGAGCGGCATCGTGGAAGGGTTCCGTCAGTTGCGGGACTGATCCTGAGCCCGGGGAGCGGAGGGGACCGGCGATCTCGTCCACTCCACAGGAGGAGCCCCGGGCCGGGGCCTCCCGTATGAGGTCCCGGCCAGGGGGAGCGGATCAGCCGGTGCCGGCCGTGGCTTCGGGTTCGGGGCGCAGGGCGGCGGTGGTGGTGGAGGGGACGGGGCTCGCGGTGCGGGTGACGGCGGACGTGGCCACCATGACCACGGTGTTGAGGGCGAGGGCGATGATGCCGACGTTGAGGTCCTTCACCGCCTGGGGGAGTCCCGGCAGGAGACTGCCCACCGTGACGTCGGAGAGGGTGACGACGGCCACCGTGGTGACCCCGACGACGATGCCCGCCGCCGCTCCCTCTTTGGTGACGAACTGCCGTGGCGCGAGGCTCGCCAGCAGCGCGGGGAAGAGCTGGGTGACCAGTGCGTAGCCCATGAGCAGCAGCGAGACGATCGAACTGCCGCCGTTGAAGGTGAAGTAGAGGGAGACCAGGGCGAGCGCGGGGACGAGCAGCTGTGCGAGGCGGCCGATGTGCTGCTCACTGGTGTGGGGCCGGGCGAGGCGGTAGACGTTCTTCGCCAGGCAGGTCGCGGAGGTCATGAGCAGCAGGGATCCGGGGACCAGCGCGGTGAGCAGCCCGGCGCCACCGACGATGCCGACGAACCAGGAGGGGAAGGTGGCGGTGGTGATCCGCAGCAGGGACAGATCCGCGTCGGCGCCTTTGAGGCCCGGCACGACCAGGATGGCGGTGAAGCCGGCGAAGAAGACGAAGAGCAGGATGAGCTGGTAGAGCGGCATGAAGATGGCGTTACGGCGGAAGACGCGTTCGTTCTGGGCGCTGTAGGAGGCGCTGAAGGTGTGCGGCCACATGTAGAAGCCGACCGCCGAGAGCAGCACGGTGGAGGCGAACCACGAGGTGCTCATGCCGCTGGAGGGCAGGGTGAGGAGCTGGGGATGGGCCTTGTCCACCGCGTGGAACATCTCCCCGACGCCGCCGAAGTAGTGCATCGGCAGGTAGATGCCGAGGATGAGGACGATCGCGAGGATGGCGACGTCTTTGAGCACCGAGGTCCAGGCCGAGCCGTGGATGCCCGAGATCGTCACATAGAGGGTCAGCGCCACCGTGCCGATCACGATGGCCCAGTGGGAGGAGATCCGGCCGTCGGAGGAGACGGATACGATGATCCCCAACCCTTTGAGCTGCAGGACGAGATAGGGCACCATCGCGACGACTCCGACGAGGGCCACCAGCGCGCCGAGCAGCGGGCTGTTGAATTTGGCGACGAAGAAGTCGGACTGCGAGATCAGCCGGTGCTGTTTGGCGTAGCGCCACACGGCCGGGAGCAGCCAGTACGACAGCACGTAGGCCAGTGAGGCGTAACAGAGGATGTAGTACGCGGGCGCGCCCTTGCCGTAGGCCCATCCCGAGGCGCCCAGGAAGGTGAAGGTCGTGTAGATCTCGCCGGCCAGCAGCAGGAAGACGAAGATCGTCCCGAAGCCGCGGCCGCCCACCGACCACTGTTCGAGATCCATGTCCCTGCCACGGCGGGCGCGGATTCCCAGGCCCAGGGCCGCGAGCAGGAAGGCGAAGATGACGGCGAGGGCGATCATGAGCTCCGCTCCTCCCGGTTCGCCGGGTCCAGACGGTAGATGACGGCCATGGTCGCCGAGATCAGCACGACCCACATGACCAGCCAGAAGAGGTTGAACGGCATACCGAGGACGTAGGGCGTCACCCGGTTCGCGATGAAGATTCCCCCGAGGATCCCGAGGAACGGGATCGCGCCGAGCAGATGGATGGGTTTCACGTCGAGAACCTCCTGGGGCGGCCGTACTCCACTGGTGGGGCGAGGCCGTCTGGGGCGGGTGGCACGTCTCGCGCGGTGCGGTCGGGACGGGGCCGTGGGGACGCCGCGCATGGCAGGGGAGAGGCGGCGCCTCAGCGGATCGCCCACCGCTGACCAAGGCCGCTGACCCGGGCCGCTGACCCGGGCCGCTCATCAGGGCCGCCGATCGGGGCATCGGCGGCAGGTGAGACGGGCCCGAAGTGCTTTTCGCCATGCGGAATTTATTTTTCGATTGGCAGATGTATAGGTCCGCCGTGAGGGCCTGTCAAGGCTTTTCGCGTCCTCGCTCCGCCCGTCCGCCCGTCCGCCCGGACGTCGCCGCCGTGCCGATGAGTCTGCCATCGAAGTGCGGCGGGTGGGGTGCGGGTGTCCGGGGTGAGTTCCGGGTGGGGGTTGTTATTCCGCAATACAGAAAATAGTATCCGCATCGCAGAAGGATCCGCTGGTTGCCGGACTCCACTCCGGCGCCCGGCCATCACCCGTACTCGTACGCCCTTCGAGAAAGGGGAGATCCCATGGCACGCATGTTCCTCAACGGCCAGGCGATGGAGGGCGGCCCCTTCCATCACCATCTGCGCGGCGCCCCCCTCGTGGCCCGGACCCGCACCGCCCCTGGCCACCGCGTCTTCTCGATCCGGGACACCTGCCCCGGGCTGCTGCCCGACCCCGGTGTCGGCACCGCGGTGGAAGGCGAGGTCTACGACGTCCCCGAGGAGGTGCTGCGCGACCACCTGCTGCCCGCCGAGCCGCCCGAGCTGGAGTTCGGGATTATCCGGCTCCAGGACGGTTCCTCGTCCTTCTCGATGGTCCTTCGCCGCGGTGAGCTGGAGAAGGGCGTGCACAAGGAGATCACCGGCTTCGGCGGTTGGCGTCCGTACCTGAAGAGCCTCGGCCGGGAGAACTGATGAAGAGCCGACTTCCCCACACGGTCAATCTGTCGATCCTGTTCACCGAGCTGCCGTTGCTCGAGCGTCCGGCCGCCGCGAAGGCCGCGGGGTTCGACGCGGTCGAGTTCTGGTGGCCCTACGCGACGGCCGTGCCGACGGACGCGGAGGCCGATGCCTTCGTGCGGGCGGTGCGTGCTGCCGGTGTCCGCCTGACCGGCCTGAACTTCTTCGCCGGGGACATGCCCGGGGGCGACCGGGGCCTGGTGTCCTGGCCGGGCCGGACCGCGGAGTTCCGCGACAACATCGACGTCACCGTGGCGATCGGCGAGCAACTGGGCTGCCGTTCGTTCAACGCGCTGTACGGCAACCGGGTCGACGGCGCCGCCCCGGCCGAGCAGGACGACCTCGCGGTGGAGAACCTGGCACTGGCGGCCAAGGCCGCCGAGCGCGTCGGCGGCACGATCCTGCTGGAGCCGGTCAGCGGCGCCCCGGCGTACCCGCTGCGCACCGCGGCGGACGCGATCGCCGTCATCGACCGGGTGGCGGGCGAGTCCGGCAGCCGCAACCTCCGTCTGCTGGCCGACCTCTACCACCTCTCCGTCAACGGCGACGACGTGGCCGGGGCGATCGCCACCCACGCCGACCGCATCGGCCATGTCCAGATCGCCGACGCACCCGGGCGGGGCGCGCCCGGTACGGGACGGCTGGACCTCGACGGGCTGCTGCTGCGCCTCCAGGCCACGGGCTACGCCGGCTGGGTGGGCCTGGAGTACAAGCCCGAGGGCCCGAGCGCGGACAGCTTCGACTGGCTCCCACGCGAGCGGCGCGGCAGCGACGGCCACGCCTGACATCGACGACACGGACGACACGGACGACACGAAGGAACCTACGATGAGCGCCACTTCCCGGAAGATCGCCTTCATCGGCCTGGGCATCATGGGCGGCCCGATGGCCGCCAACCTGGTGACGGCCGGACACACCGTCACCGGCTACAACCGCAGCCGCGCGGCCGTCGACACCCTGATCGCGGCCGGTGGCCGGGGCGCCGACAGCATCGCCGAGGCGGTGTGCGACGCCGAGGTCGTGATCACCATGGTCCCGGCTGACCCGCAGGTGAAGGAGGTCGTCCTCGGCGAGGGCGGCGTCCTGGAACACGCCGCGCCCGGCACTCTGCTGATCGACATGAGCAGCATCACCCCGCAGACCTCGCTGGAGGTGGACGCCGCCGCGCGGGACAAGGGTCTGCGCACGCTCGACGCCCCGGTGTCCGGCGGCGAGGCGGGCGCCATCGAGGGGGTGCTGTCCATCATGGTCGGCGGCGACCCCGACGACTTCGCCGACGCCAGGCCGGTGTTCGAGGCACTGGGCAGCACCATCGTGCACGTCGGCCCGCACGGGGCCGGGCAGACGGTCAAGGCCGCCAACCAGCTGATGGTGGCCATCCACCTGCAGTCCCTGGCCGAGGCCGTGGTCTTCCTGGAGAACGCCGGCGTGGACCTGAAGGCGGCGCTGGAGGTCCTGGGCGGGGGTCTGGCCGGCTCCACCGTCCTGGCCCGCAAGCGGCAGGCCGTGCTCGACCGCGATTTCAAGCCCGGCTTCCGTATCGACCTGCATCACAAGGACATGGGCATCGTCACCGACGCGGCACGGGCCGTGGGGGCGCCCCTGCCGGTCGGCGCTCTCGTCGCCCAGCTGGTCGCCTCGGCCCGCGCCCACGGCGACGGCGGGCTCGACCACTCCGCCCTGCTGCGCGGCGTCGAGCGGCTGGCCGGCCGCGCCACCCACTGAACCCACACCCCGATGTGCCAATCGACAGGAGCATCCTCATGGCTCGAATGACCGCGGCCCAGGCGGCGGTGGAGATCCTCAAGCGTGAGGGAACCACCCATGTCTTCGGTCTGCCCGGTGCGGCGATCAATCCCTTCTACTCCGCGATGCGCACCAACGGCGGCCTGACGCATGTCCTCGCCCGGCATGTGGAGGGGGCCTCGCACATGGCCGAGGGCTACACCCGCGCCAGGGCCGGGAACATCGGGGTCTGCGTGGGCACCAGCGGCCCCGCGGGCACCGACATGATCACCGGTCTGTACTCGGCCGCGGCGGACTCGATCCCGATCCTGTGCGTCACCGGCCAGGCAGCGGTGGCCAAGCTGCACAAGGAGGACTTCCAGGCCGTCGACATCGCCTCCGTCGCGGGGCCGCTGACCAAGATGGCGATGACCGTGCTGGAGCCCGCGCAGGTGCCCGGCGCGTTCCAGCAGGCGTTCCACCTCATGCGTTCGGGCCGGCCCGGTCCGGTGCTGATCGATCTGCCGATCGACGTCCAGATGGCGGAGATCGAGTTCGACCTGGAGACGTACGAGCCGCTCCCGGTCCACCGGCCGGCCGCCACCCGGGCGCAGATCGACAAGGCCGTCGAGCTGCTCCAGGCCGCCGAACGGCCGCTGATCGTCGCCGGCGGCGGCGTCATCAACGCCGACGCGAGCGCGTTGCTGGTGGAGTTCGCCCAGCTGACCGGGGTGCCGGTGGTGCCCACGCTGATGGGCTGGGGCGCCATCCCCGACGACCACCCGCTCATGGCGGGCATGGCCGGTCTGCAGACCTCCCACCGCTACGGCAACGCCACCCTGCTGGAGTCCGACTTCGTCCTCGGTATCGGCAACCGCTGGGCGAACCGCCACACCGGCGGCCTCGACACGTACACCCGGGGCCGTACCTTCGTCCACGTCGACATCGAACCCACCCAGATCGGCCGGGTCTTCGCCCCTGACTACGGCATCGTCTCCGACGCCAAGTCCGCGCTGGAGCTCTTCGTCGAGGCGGCGGGGGAGCTGACGGCCGCCGGAGCGCTCAGGGACCGCGGCGACTGGGCCGGCAGCTGCCGGCGGCGCAAGGCCACCATGCTCCGCAGGACCCACTTCGACCAGGTGCCGGTCAAGCCGCAGCGGGTCTACGAGGAGATGAACAAGGCGTTCGGGCGCGACACGCGCTACGTCTCCACGATCGGCCTCTCCCAGATCCAGGCCGCGCAGCTGCTCCATGTCTACCGCCCCCGGCACTGGATCAACGCCGGCCAGGCCGGGCCGCTGGGCTGGACCGTGCCCGCCGCCCTGGGCGTGGCGACCGCCGATCCGGACGCCACCGTCGTCGCCCTCTCCGGCGACTACGACTTCCAGTTCATGATCGAGGAACTCGCCGTCGGCGCCCAGTTCCAGATCCCCTACCTCCACGTCGTCGTCAACAACGCCTACCTCGGTCTGATCCGCCAGGCGCAGCGCGGCTTCGACATGGACTACTGCGTCCAGCTGTCCTTCGACAACGTCAACGCCCCCGAGGTGGGCGGCTACGGCGTCGACCACGTCAAGGTCGCCGAGGGGCTGGGCTGCAAGGCCGTCCGCGTGCTCGAGCCCGACCGCATCGCGCCCGCCCTCGAAGAGGCCAAGAAGCTCATGGCCGAGTACCGGGTGCCGGTGGTCGTCGAGGTCATCCTCGAACGCGTCACCAACGTGTCCATGGGAACCGAACTCGACAACGTCACGGAGTTCGAGGAACTGGCCACCGGCCCCCACCACGCCCCCACGGCGCTCCCCGTGGCCCTCGGCTGACCTCCGGGAACAGGAGAGAGCATGAGCGACTTCAGCCGGCTTCCCGACCTCGCCGCCCGCGCCCTCGGCGGCGTCGTCGCGGCCAACGACGAGTTCTTCGCCGAGAAGGAGAATCTGCTGCGCCCCACGGCACCCGTGTTCCAGCCCCACACCTTCGGGCACAAGGGCCAGATCATGGACGGCTGGGAAACCCGGCGCCGCCGCCCCGAATACGAGGAGGGCGACCACGACTGGGCCGTCGTACGGCTCGGCGCGCCGGGTGTGATCCGCGGTGTCGTCGTCGACACGGCGCACTTCACCGGCAACTACCCGGAGTCCTGTTCGCTCGACGCGTGTGCCGCCGAGGGCCATCCCACACCGGCCGAACTCCAAGGGGCCGAATGGGTTCCGATCGTTCCGCCGAGCCCCCTGCGCGGAGACACCGAGCACCGCTTCGAGGTGGCGGACGACCGGCGGTTCACCCACGTCCGCCTCAACATCCACCCCGACGGCGGGGTGGCCCGGCTACGTGTCCACGGCGACGTGATCCCGGACCCGCGATTCCGCACCGGCTCCGTCTGGGACCTGGGCGCGGTGGAGAACGGCGGCCGCGTCTCCGACGCCAGTGACCGCTTCTACTCCCCGCCCAACAACGTGCTGTCCCCGGGGCTGCCCCGGGTGATGGGCGACGGCTGGGAAACCCGCCGACGCCGCGGTGGCGGCAACGACTGGGTGATCGTCGAACTCGCCGCGCGGGGACAGCTCACCCAAGCGGCGCTCGACACCTCGTACTTCATCGGAAACTCCCCGGGGTCGGCACGGCTGCGGGGCGTCGACGCCACGGTGGCGGACCCGGACGATCCCGGGGCCTGGTTCGACCTGCTGCCGCGCACCCGGCTGCAGCGGGACACCCGGCACCGCTTCCGTATCGGCGCCTCCCGCCCCGTCAGCCACGTCAAGCTCGACATCTATCCCGACGGTGGCCTGGCGCGGCTCCGGCTGTTCGGCGAGCCCACCCCCGCCGGCCTCGCCGCGCTCGGGCTGCGCTGGTTCGACCTGCTGCCCGCCGCCCAGGCGGTGCGGGTCCTGATCACCGAGTGCGGCGCGGCACCGGAGTGGGCGCGGGACGTCGTCGAAAGGCGCCCGCTGACCGATCCGGACGGACTGGCCAAGGCGCTGGAGGAGTGCGAGCCGTCGGTGGCCGCCCGCGTACGCGACCTGGTGGCGACGGCCCCCTGACCGCGCCGGCGGACGACGCCGGGCGGATCGCCGCCCGGCCCGGAAGGAGAGGGAAACGGGTGCGCGTACTGATCGCGGCGGACAAGTTCAAAGGGTCGCTGACCGCGGCTCAGGTCGCCGAACGGCTCACCGCCGGGCTCCGGCGGGTGGCCCCCCACGCGTCGGTCGTGTCCGTACCGGTCGCCGACGGCGGTGACGGCACGGTGGACGCCGCGGTCGCGGCCGGGTTCGGCCGACGCGAGATACGCGTGACCGGACCCGTGGGCAGGCCGGTGACCGCCGCCTACGCCCTGCGGAACGGCGCCGCGGTCGTCGAAATGGCGGAGGCGTCCGGGCTGCGGCACCTCCCGGCGGACGTCTTCGCGCCGCTCACCGCCACGTCGTACGGCACCGGCGAAGTGCTGCGCGCCGCGCTGGACGCCGGGGCCCGTTCGATCGCCCTGGGTGTCGGCGGCAGTGCGACGACCGACGGCGGCGCGGGGATGCTGTCGGCGCTCGGCGCACGGTTCCTGGACGCGTCCGGCGCCCCGGTCGGCCCCGGCGGGGCGGCGCTGGCCCGGCTCGCGAAGGCCGACCTGTCCGGGCTCGACCCCCGGCTCGCGGAGGTGGACCTCGTGCTGGCGAGCGACGTCGGCAATCCGCTGCTCGGACCGAAGGGCGCGGCCGCGGTCTACGGACCCCAAAAGGGCGCATCCCCAGAGGAGGTGGGCATCCTCGAGGGCGCCCTGCGCCACTACGCGCGAACGTGCGGGTTCCCCGGCGCCGCCGAGGAACCCGGGGCCGGGGCGGCCGGCGGCCTCGGCTTCGGCGCCCTCACCGCACTGCGGGCGCGGTTTCGCCCCGGAGTGGAGGTGATGCTGGACCTGCTCGGCTTCGGCGAGGCCCTGGCTCGAGCGGATTTGGTGATCACCGGTGAGGGCTCCCTGGACGCCCAGACCCTCCATGGCAAGGCACCGGCGGGCGTCGCCTCCCGGGCCCGCGCACACGGCCTGCCCGTGGTCGCCGTCTGCGGCCGGTTGTCCCTGGATCCAGCCTCCTTGAACGCCGTCGGCATCCATCGGGCGTACGCCCTGACCGACCTGGAGCCCGACGTCCCCCGCTGCCTCGTCCAGGCGGGGCCGCTGCTGGAGCGGGTGGCGGCGCGCATGGCGAAGGACTTCCCGCTCGCCTGAAGCGGACGCGGCCACATGGGCTCATCCCTGCCGCGCCGTCGCCAGCCGCTCCCGTGCGGCGGCCTGGATCTTGGAGGGCCCGAGCCCCCATTGGAGGGTGCGTCCGACGGCCGTCGCCAGGGGCCGGTCCCAGCCGGTGCGGACGGGGGCCGGGCGGTGGATGCCGAGTTCGGCGCGGGCCCAGTCGGGGAGGAGTCCGACCGAGGCGTTCGTGAGCAGGCCTGCGACCAGCCGCTCCCGGCGGGTGCGTCCGAAGCGGCGCAGGAACAGCACCGAGTCCAACGCGGCGGGAGTGGCGTGGAGTTGGGGACGGAGACGGGTCAGGTAGCGCTCGGCTTCGAGGGACGTGCGCGGTACGTTCCGTGCGCCCAACGCCTCGGCCACGGGGGCGGCCTGACGGTAGTAGGCGTCGCACTCGGCGGGGGTCAGCCGGAGTGGCCGGGGTGCGTAGGCCTGGTGGCCGGCGAGGAAGCTGCGCACCTCGGCGGTGTGCACCCAGGTGAGCAGGTCGGGGTCGTCCGCGCGGTACGGCCGGCCGTCGGGGGCGGTGCCGTGCACCCGAGTGTGGATCCGCCGGACCAAGTCGATCACCTCGCGGGCGGCGGCAGCGGAGCCGAAGGTGGTCGTGGTGATGAACCGTACGGTTCCGTTCAGCCGCCCGACCGGATCGGCGCGGAAGTCGGAGTGCTGATCGACCCCCGCCATGGCCAGCGGATGCAGCGACTGGAGCATGAGCGCGGCGAACCCGCCGGTGAGCATCCCGGTGGCCTGCCCGTGCACCCGCCACACCGGGTCTCCCGGCGCGATCCCGAACAGCCCGGGATCACCGGGCGGCCCCGCGTACCGCTCCAGTTTGAGATCCCCGCCGTGCATGGTCGCCGTGAGTTCCGCCGCGATCCGGTCCCGCAGTCCCACCAGCACCTCCACCAGGATCCGTGTCCCTCAGCCGAGGGTACCGAGCCGCCCGGCGAGTACGGCCACGAGGA
The DNA here is from genome assembly GCF_024505145.1 of Streptomyces rugosispiralis. Lineage (GTDB taxonomy): Bacteria > Actinomycetota > Actinomycetes > Streptomycetales > Streptomycetaceae > Streptomyces > Streptomyces rugosispiralis. Next base: position 440,920 of record NZ_JANIAA010000002.1, read on the forward strand.
TAAGGAGTCCGCACAGGGGATTGGTGCCGAACGCCCGCCCGCAGGCTCCGATGTCCGCGGGGTCGGCCCGCCGTACCTGCCATCCCAACTGCCCCGCCACCACGCACAGTCCGGGCCAGTACAGCGGCCCGAGCCCGGCCACGACACCGAACCAGGCCAGCAGCACCACACACCCCGCGTACACGCCGCCCACCAGCACCCGGCTACGACGCCCCAGCAGCACGGCGGCCGACCGCACCCCGGCCCGCACATCGGCCGCCCGGTCCTGGCAGGCGTAGATCACGTCCGTCCCCACGGCCCAGCAGATCAGCGCCCCGTACAGCACCCAGCCCCCGCCCCCGAGCCCCCCGGCGAGCAGGCCGTACACCAGCGGCACCGTCCAGTTCATGGTGATCCCCAGCCACACATGCGGCCAGTGGGTGACCCGCTTCATATACGGATACACCGCCGCGAGGGGCGCCCCGGCCGCCGCCCACACCACGGCCTCCACACTCCAGAACCCCATCACCAGCGGAGCGACGGCCCCCACCACGACACACAGCACCAGTGCCCGCCCGGCCGCCAGCCGCCCGGAGGCGACGGGCCGCCCCGCCGTACGCGGCACCTGCGCGTCGAACCGCGCGTCCAGCACATCGTTGAGCCCGCACGCGGCCCCTCTCGACAGCACCCCGTACACCAGGAGCAGCAGCCCGAGCAGGCCCCCGTCCCGGGGCCCGGCGATCGCTCCCAGGGCGATCCATCCGGGCACCACCAGCAGCCAGGCCCCCACCGGCCGGTCCAGCCGCAGCAACTCCAGATACGGCCGCACCCCGGCGGGGGCCCGCCCCACCAACCGGGCGGCGCGGCCTTGGGCCGGGACTTGAGCCGAGACTTGAGTCAGGGCTTGGCCCGAGGGGGCTTGTGAGGCGACGGTCATACCGATTCATGTCCCTTTCCAGGGGGATGAGATGCCGATCGGTCCAACCTAGCCTCGGTCAGGGCGAGTTCCCCGTCGTTTCCGGAGGCTGCACCGTGGCGGCCACGACGGGGGCCGGTGATGAAGTCGGCGACGTGGCCGGTATGGCGATTTTACTGGTCTGCCTGACGATGGGGACTGCCGTGGTCGGCTGCGCGGACGGCACAAGCATGTCCGCCATGCCTGCCGCTGAGCCGTCACCGTCCGCTGCCGAGGCGCTGCGGCAGCGTTACGCGCGAAGACTCCCGACGCGCTCGGCCGGCTGGCCGGGCCGACCCACGGCTCCGTCCAGCTGCCGCTGCACGTGGTGTGCTCGCCGAAGGGCAGCACGATGACCTGATCGCCCTGCTGACCGAGATCTCCTCATCGACCAGTGGCCCGTCCCGCGCACACTGATCAGCCGGGCCATCCGTGACGTGTGGGAAAAGGCTTTCCCCGAACTGGCTTCGGCCCGCCCGGGAGCCGCGGCGTGAACCTCAGCGATCTCTCCGCCGGCGGTGAGCAGTGCGAGGTCGACATCCTCGAAGAGGCGTTCCGGCACCCACCCACGGCGGCCGAGTACGGTCCCGTCCTCGCGCTGGACGACGTCATCGGCACGAAGGTGCGGGCACTGCCCGACCGCGGCGCCGTGCGCGACCTGATCGACGTCCACGCCGCTTCCCGCCTCCGTACCACCGCGGACCTGGATCGACTCGGCCGCCGCCACGCCCGCGACGAATTCATCGCTTACGGCCTTACCGAGGCGGACACGGCCACCTTGCGGGCCTGGGCTCGGGACTGGGCAGACGACCTTACCCAGCGGCCGCACGAGGAGACCACGGACGACCGATCGGCCTTGCCCGGGGACGCACCGGACGGCTGGGCCGGGGGAGTGCCCCCCGCCGAGACCCGGTCACCCGAACACCGCGTCGTGGAAGGCGATTTCCGCCTCCAGCATGCCGGTGAACCAGCGGGTCAGCCGCTCCTGGGGGATGTCCTCCGGCAGGGCGTCGACCTCCGCCGCGAGAGCCCGTACCCCGTCCCGGAACGCCTGGTCGGCGTGGAGCGCCACCCAGGCGCTCATCGCGCCGTCGGGAACGGCGCCGCGCTCGTGTGCCCGGGTGCACCAGGTGAGGTAGAGGCTCTCCGCGGCGAACAGCATGGTCATCACCGCCGGGTAGCCGCCTTCCCGCGCCACGTCGAGTGCGTACCGCGACAGCACCTCGGCCCGCCGGGCGGCGTCCGGCCGGGCGGGGACGGGCCAGGCGGCGCGGGCTTCGCGGAAGTAGTCCGCCTGGGTGGTGGTCAGCGCGTGGACCGCACGGGCGTTGCGCTCCAGCGCCGTCCGGCCGGGAGCGCCCCACACGGCCAGTCCGTGCAGCCGGGTGGCCGTCTCCACGAACGCGGCCTCGATCTCCAGATAGTCGGCGTAGTCGGCGTCGCTGATCGTGCCGGCCGTGACCTCGGCGACGAAGCGCATGCGCAGCGCCTGTTCCATGACCGGGGCGGCGGCCTTCAGGAGCCGCTCGGACCGGCTCAACGGGAGAGCCATTCGACGAGGCCGCCGAAGACCCGGGCGTAGCCGTCCCACTGCTCGCAGAACGCCGCGGGCGCCCAGTGCGGCGAGCAGTCGGAGGTGAAGACGGCCGAGCGTCCCGCGCCGTACTCGGCCACCGCCACCAGGGGGTCGCCGCCCAGGGTGGCCAGGACCTCGGCGCCCGGACGTGGCCGGACGCGGTTGTAACCGAGCAGCGGCGGCCATTCGCCGGTCACCCCGCCGAGGGCGGGATGGCCGGTGCCGACGGCCGACGGGCGGCCGCCCGCGGGGAGTTCGACGCGGTCGTCCTCGGGCAGCAGCTCGACCGGCAGCACCTCGTGCAGCGCGGTGTTGCGGTAGGCGGCCTTGCCCTCGAAACCGGTGAAGGAGAGGTAGCCGCCGACCATCAGCAGCCCGCCGCCGTCGCCGACCCATCCGCGCAGTGCCTCGATCCGGTCGGCCCCCGGCATGCCCCGCTCGAACACCTCGGGCGAGAGCTGGAGGGAGTTCGCCCCGATGTCGGAGAGGACGACGACGTCGTAGCGGGCGAGCGCCTCGGCGTCGCCCGGGAACTGCCCGGGTACCAGATGCGCGGGCAGGTGGGCGACCTCGTGCCCGCGGCTCTCCAGCGCCCGGCGCAACGGCTCGACTCCGGTCACATAGCTACTGGTGGTGAACGAGTCGACCCCCTTGATGTGTGTGGACTGGGAGATCCAGCTCTCACCGGCTATCAGGACGCGGCTCACAGGGTGCTCCTTCGAACGGGAAGTGAGGGAAACGGTGGGGTGTGGTCAGGACGCGGCGGCGTGCTCGAACAGCCGGGCCGGGTTGGTGTGCAGCAGGCCCGCGGCGGCCCGCCGGTCCACGCCGTGCTCGACGAGCCGGGAGAGGAACAGCTCCGGCACATAGCGGAAGCCGTTGCCGCCGTAGGCGGTGAGCATGCTCTTGAGGAACACGTCGTGGCTGAGCAGCAGCCGGTCGCCGTGTCCGCGGGCGATGAGCCCGGCGATCGCGTGCGCGGTTTCGTGGGGCGCCGGGGACTGCCCCTCGCCGGGGTAGCGGAACGGCATGCCGATCATGTCGAATTCGAGCCAGACGCCGCGGTCGGCCACCGACCGCTGATAGTCCGGGTCGGCGTGCGAGGGGTCCATATGGCACAGCACCACGGCGGCCGGTGCCACCCCGTACTCTCCCAGCACCAGGTCGAGGACCTCGTGGGCGCGGCGCTGCCAGCCGGGCAGATGGACGTAGAGCGGGACACCGGTCTCGCGCTGGGTGCGCGCGGCGGCGCGCAGCGCGGTGTGCTCGCCCTCGGTGAACCGCGGGGAGACCCCGATCTCGCCGATGACGCCCGGCCGGATCCCGGTGCCGTCGGCTCCCTCGGTGAACTCGGCCAGCAACGCGGCGGCGAGGTCGCGCTCGTCCGCCGGTGACAGTGGCCGGGGGTGGTAGGGCTCCAGGTACCAGCCGCTGCCCATGACCACACGTACGCCGCTGTCCTCGGAGAACGCGCGCAGCGCCGCCGGGTCGCGGCCCAGTCCGCCCGGAGTGACGTCGACGATCGTGCCGCCCCCGCCGGCGGCGAACGCGCGCAGGTCGGCCAGCATCCCTTCGGTGTCGTCGAGCACACAGTGGTCGAGGCAGGCGTACGGCTGCTCGCGCAGCAGCCAGGCCAGTTCGGGCGTGGTGCGGGCGTCGCGCAGCTGACCGAGCCGGGGGTCGGCCGGGGCGGTGACGGCCTTGCGGACGTCGTTGCGCAGATGCTCATGGGTGAGGGTGAGGCCGAGCCCAGTGCTGGGCACTGGCCCGGTCACCGTGGTCACGGTGGTGGGGGAGGGGTCGCTCATGAGCGGCCCGTCAGATGGGTGAACAGATCGGCCATCGCCCGGCCGCGCAGGTTGAGCCAGATCGCGGCGAGCAGTACCAGTCCGGTGACGATGGGGGTGAGGAACGGGCTCACGCCGAGCAGATTGAGGCCGTTGGCGATGACTCCGGTGATGAGGGCGCCGATGACGGTGCCGAGCACGGTGCCCCGGCCGCCGAACAGATTGGTGCCGCCGAGCACGACCGCGGCGATCACGGTGAGTTCGAAGCCCTGTCCGGAGTTGGCGGAGCCGGAGCCGAGCCTGGCCGCGGTGAGCAGCCCGGCGATACCGGCGGCCATACCGGTCAGCATCAGGGTGATCATCTTGATCCGGGCGGTGTTCACCCCCGCTCGCCGTACGGACTCCTCCTGGGCGCCGATGCCGTTGACGTAGGAGCCGAACGGCAGCTTCGACAGCAGGACCGCTCCGACGGCGACCGTGGCCAGGGCGATCCAGGCCAGCGCGGACAGCCCGACGAAGGAGGCGTCGCCGAGCTTGGCGACGAAGAGCCGGGCGTCGATGGGGACGGAGAACCCCTTGGTCCACAACTGTGCCAGGCCGCGGACGACCGACATGGTGGCGAGCGTGACGATGAACGGGGGGATCTTCTGGTAGGCCGACAGCCATCCGTTGACGGCACCCCAGAAGAGCCCGGCGAGCAGCGCCACGACGATCACCACGGAGGAGTCCCAGCCGGCCTGCAGCATCTCGGCGGTGCAGGTGGCGGTGAACGCGAGGATCGATCCCACGGACAGGTCGATCTGCCCGGTGCTGATCACGAAGGTCATGGCGACCGCCACGATCAGGGTGATCGCCACCTGGGTGGCCAGGTTGGCCAGGTTGGTGAAGGTCAGGAAGTTGGGGGCGGCGATGCCGAAGCCGAGGAAGAGCGCGACGCCAACGCCGAGCATGGCCAGGGTGGCCTTGTTGGCGCGCTGCCAGCGGCCCGGCGGCCGGCCCAGTACGGCGGTGGTGCGCATCGCGGTGTCGGCGCTCATGTCAGGCCACCTCCTGGGTGCCGGGCCCGCCGTTCGTGGCGCCGGAGCGCGTGATCATGGCGACGAGCCGTTCGATGTCGAGATCGGCGATCGGGGCGTCCTCGACGCTGCGTCCCTCGTACATCACGGTGATCCGGTCGCAGACCTCGAACAGGTCCTGCAGCCGGTGGGTGATCAGGATGACGCCGACGCCCTGGGCGGCGACGTCGCGGATCATCTTCAGCACCTGCCGGACCTCGGCGACGGCGAGGGCGGCGGTGGGTTCGTCCAGGATCAGCACGCGCGGGCCGAAGGACACCGCACGGGCGATCGCCACGGCCTGCCGCTGCCCTCCGGACAGCTCGCCGATCTCCTGGTAGGTGGATTTCACCCGGACGTGCAGTTCGGAGAGGGTTTCCGCCGCTCGGGCGTGCATCGTCGCGCGGTCGATGAAGGGGCCTCGGCGCGGTTCACGGCCGAGGAACAGATTGCTGGCCACATCGAGGGTGTCGCACAGCGCGAGGTCCTGGTAGACGATGCCGACCCGCTCCCGGCGGGCGTCGGCGGGGCTGGTGAAGCGGACGTCGCGGCCGTCGATGGAGATCTGCCCGCCGTCGTGCTGGACCGCACCGGCCAGGACCTTCATCAGGGTCGACTTCCCGGCGCCGTTGTCGCCGACCAGGCCGAGCACCTCGCCCGGGGCCAGGGTCAGGTCGACGCCGCGCAGCGAGCGGACGGCGCCGAACGATTTGGTGATTCCTCGCAGGGAGACCAGCGCGCTCTCGCCCATCACTTCTCCAGGTAGTAGAGGTAGTTCTTGACGTTGTCCGGGGTCACCAGCTGGGTGGGGACGGGCACCTGCCGGCGGGTGGTGCGGCCGCAGGCCAGGTCGATCGCGGAGTTCATGGCCTCGTAGCCGAACCGGAAGGTGTTCTGCTGCAGCACACCGGTGATCCACCCGGCCCGCAGTCCGTCGACGGCCTGGCTGGACAGGTCCCATCCGACGACCTTGAGGTTCTCGGTGCGGTGCTGGCTGACCACGGCGGCGGCCAGGCCGATCAGGGCGGGCTCGCCGGTGGCGTAGGCGTACTTCAGGCCCGGGTCGCGGGTGAGCAGGTTCTCGGCGGCGGTCTGGGCGTTCTCCTGGATGTTGCGGCCGTCGACCACGTTCTGGATCTTCATGCCCTTGGCGGTGACGGCGTCGGTGAAACCTTTCTGCCGCTCGTTCTGGATGGTGCTGTTGAGCGCGCCGACGACGCCTATCCCTCCGCGGTTGCCGGCCGTCTTCAGCAGGGCCTCGCCGATCCGCCGGCCGCCCTCCGCGTTGCCGACGCCGACCTGGGCGGAGACCGCGGGGTCGTCGACGGTGGCGTCCACCGCGACGACCGGCACGCCCGCCGCCTTGGCCCGGCGGATGGCGGGCTTGATGCCCTCGGTGTCGACCGCGTCCACGATGACGGCGTCGTAGTGGTTGGCCACCAGGTCGTCGATGGCGTTGGACTGGGTGGCGGAGTCGTCGTTGCCGTTGACGATCTGGGTCTTCACCCCGGCCTTGCGGGCCACGGTCCGGGCGCCGGTGTTGATCTGGTTGAAGAACAGCGCCTGGAGGTTGATGGGCACGATGCCGATCTTCGGCGCGTGGCCGCGGACGGTACAGGAGCGGGCGACCTCCGCGGGCGGCGGCGGGCCCTGCTCGGTGGTCTTCTTCTCGGCCGCCATCTCGCGGCGGGCCTGGGTGTCGCAGCCGACGGTCGTCAGCAGCAGGCCCAGCGCGACCACGGCCGTCACTTTCTGGCGCATCTGCTCTCCTTGTCTTACCTGGTGCGGGTCGGCTCCGGGGTTTCGGGAGTGGGGTGGGCGGCGAGCCAGGAGTCGATGGCCCGCCGGTCGGGCAGCCCGTCACGGGCGCCGGGGCGGGTACAGGACAGGCCGGCCGCGACGGCGGCGAAGCGCGCCGCCTCCAGCGGGGACCGGCCCCGGTCCAGTTCGGCACAGTATGCGCCGGTGAAGCAGTCTCCGGCCCCGGTGGCGTCGACCGTGTCCACCTCGATCGCCGGACCGTCGTGGCGTTCACCCGCCGGGGTCAGCAGGGTCCAGCCGCGGGCACCGTCGGTCACGACCAGATGGACGTCATGGTCGGCGGCGGCCCGGACCAGGGCCGGTTCCCCGCCCAGCAGCGCGACGGCCAGCGGCCGGCCGACGACGGCGTGATCGGCCGCGGACAGCGCGGTGCGCATCGCCTCCGCATGGTCGCAGCCGTCGAGGTCCACCACCAGGCCCGGTCCGGGTGTCCCGGGCGGGGCGTCGGCGGCGGCCTCGGCCAGTGCGGCGGCGGCCTCGGGGAAGCGGTAGCCGTCGAGGTAGAGCCAGTCCGCCCCGGCTTCGCGCGCGGCCCGTGCCGTACGGGTGATGTGCCGGGCGTCCAGCTCGTCGTCCTGGCTGATGACGGCGCGTTCGCCGTCCGGGGTGAGCAGTACGACGGCGGTGGTGAGGGTGCCGGTGCGGGCGGTCCAGTCGGTGCGGACCCCGTCGGCGGCGAGCGCGGCGAGGAACGCCGTGCTCCGCGGCTCAGGTCCGACCACACCGGCGAACCACGCGTCGGCCCCGGTCCGGGCGGCGGCCGCCGAGGCGTTGGCGGCCATCCCGCCGTGGCCGTGGCGGATGGCGGTCGCCTGCACGCGGTCACCGGGGGCGGGCAGCGCGGGCACACCGACGGTCAGGTCGATGTTGGCGTACCCGCAGAAGACGATCACGGGAGCACCACTCCGGCCTTGGCCGCCGCCGTGGTCAGCTCGCGGACCTTGGCCCGGTCGACCCGGCCCCACCAGCGGCCGTTGTCCTTCACCGAGGACGCGACGATCACTCCGTCGCAGGCCGGCAGCAGGCCGCCGATATTGCCCGCGGTGATTCCGGAGCCGATCACCACCGGCAGGGTGGTGTGGGCGGAGATGCCCTCGACCTCCTCCAGCGAGGCGGCGTCCCCGGTCCGGGAGCCGGTGGCGATCAGCACATCGGCGCCGAAGAACTCGGCGTCCTCGGTCTGTTCGGCCAGCGTGCGGTCGGCGACGATGGCGTGCGAACCGTGCTTGACGTGCACATCGGCGAAGACCTTGACCGGGCCGGCGCCGATCCGGCTGCGATAGCGGCTGGCGTGTGCCGACTGGCCCTCGATGATGCCCTCGTTGGCGACATAGGCGTTGGCCCACTGGTTGACCCGTACGAATCCGCCGCCGCCGGACCAGGCGGAGGCGATGGCGCACTCGGCGGCGTTGGACAGCACGCTGACCCCGAGCCTGCCGCCGGCCCCCTCCAGTACGGCGTGCCGCACCCGGTCGGTCACCACGGCCATCGCCGCCGAGGTCTCATAACCGTGTTCGCCCGGCTTGAGGAACGGGATGTCCCAGTGGTTCTCCACGATCAGCCCGTGGCAGCCGCCCTCCAGATAGGCCCGCGCCTCCTCGACCGCGAAGGCGCAGATCTCGTCCAGCGGGGTGCCCTCGTAATGCGGGCTGCCGGGCAGCGGCGGCAGGTGTACCACGCCGATGACGACCTTCGGGGTGGAGAACAGCTCCTTGATCGCGTTCGGCCGGGGCGGGAACACCCCGAGGCCGCTCATGCTCCCGGATATCGTCATCGGGCCACCTCAATGCAATCGATTACAGTCGAGTTGCGGAGGACCGTAGACAGGGGTCAGGAGCCGTGTCAAGGCTCTATGCTGATTCAATGCGTCAGGTCGCATCGGTGTTGAAGCCATGTGACCGCCACGTTTCCCGGCAGGAAGGTAATCGATTGCAACGGGTCACGATCGCTCAGGTCGCCGAGCGGGCCGGTGTCTCCACCGCCACCGTGTCGCGGGTGCTCTCCCGCCGGGGCCAGGTCTCGGCCGCGGTCGAACGCAAGGTCCGCCGCGCCGCCGACGACCTGGGCTACCAGGTCAATGTCATCGCCAGGGCACTGCGCAACAGTCGTACCGACACCGTGGGGATGGTCGTGCCCAGCATCACCAACCCGTTCTTCACCTCCCTGGTGGAGAGCGTGGAACACGCCCTGGGGAGGGAGGGCAAGGAGCTGTTCCTGTGCGACGCGCGCTCCGACCCGCGGATCGAGGCGCGCCGGCTGGCCTCGCTCGCCGCGCGCAATGTCGACGGCATCATCGTCAGCCCGAGCCACGGCGTCGACAGCCGGCCCGCCGTGCAGCAGACCGCGGACCGGCTGCCGCTCGTCCAGCTCGACCGGTTCGTCGACGGCACCACCACCGACTGGGTGGGGGTCGACGACGTCGCCGCGATGCGGCAGGTCATGGACCACCTCCACGACGGCGGGACGCGGTCGGCGGCCTTCATCGGCTCGCTGATGACCCACTCCTCCACGGAACAGCGGTTCGCCGGGTTCCGGCGGCGCGCCGAGGAGCTGAACATCGAGGTCAAGCCCGACCAGGTGCTGCTCGGGGACTACAGCGTGGAGTGGGGCGAGGCCGCCGTGGCCCGGCTGATCGCGGAAGGCGGCCTTCCGGACGCGCTCGTATGCGCCGATGACCTGATCGCGCTCGGGGCCACCCGCGCCTGCCGGGCCCACGGTTTCGCGGTGCCCCAGCAGGTGCAGGTGACCGGCTACGACGACATCGAGTTCTCCCGGCTGGCCGAACCGGCCCTGACCACGGTCCACCAGCCCCGCGACCGGATCGCCGCGGAGGCGGTACGGCTGCTGGCCGCGGCGAGCCTGGCCAAGGACGCCGAGCGTGGTCCGCACGCGCGTATCTCACTCGTGCCGACCCTGGTGGTACGCGACAGCACCCGGGCCACGCAAGCGCCCCCGGCCCGCACATGACGGCGACTCACCACAACCCCAGGAGGACCCCGATGGACGACGCGGACACCTGGCGCGGTGCGACGGACCTCGCGCGGCGGCTGGTGCGGATCGACACCCGGGGCGGCCGGGAGGCACCGGCCGCCGCACTGGTGGCGGACCGGCTGGACGGCGCGGGGTTCGACGTCCGGGTCGAGGAGCCGATACCCGGCCGGGCCAACGTCGTCGCCCGGTTCGGGCCCGCGGCGCCACGGGTGCCGGTCACCTTCACCGGACACCTGGACACCGTGCCCGCCGACCCGTCGGACTGGTCGTTCGACCCGATGAGCGGGGAGCTGCGCGACGGCCGGCTGCTCGGCCGCGGCAGCAGCGATATGAAAGCGGGCGTGGCCTGCCAGGTCGAGGCGGCGATACGGGCCGCCCGGGAAAGCCCGCGGGACACCGCCGTACAGCTGATCTTCACCTTCGGCGAGGAGACCGGCTGCCATGGGGCCGAGCGGATCGACGCGGCGTCACTCACCCCCACCGACCTGCTCATCGTGGCCGAACCGACCGGCAACCGGACCGTCCTCGGCCACAAGGGCGTGCTGTGGCTCGCCGCGACGGCCCGTGGGGTCTCCGCGCATGGATCCCGCCCGGAGCTGGGCCGCAACGCGATCGCCGGGCTCGCCGCCGCGGCGAGCAGGATCCACGGGCACCGTGACTGGCCGGTGAGCCCGACCCACGGCCCGGCCACGGTCAACATCGGCACGTTCCACGCGGGCGAGCAGCCCAACCTGGTGCCGGACCGCGCCGAGATGCGGCTGGACGTGCGCACCGTCCCCGGCTTCGGACGCGACGAGGCCATCGCGGAGATCGCCCGGCTGTGCGGCGACGCCATCGCCCTCGAACCGCTGCTGGACCTGCCCGGAGTCGCCACCGACCCGTCGGCCGCCGCCACCGCGCGAGAAATCCTGGCCCCCGGCTCCTCGGCCCACCCGGCCGAGTACGCGACCTACTTCACCGACGCCTCGGTGCTGACCGGCCGCCTCGGCGATCCGGCGGTGGTGGTGTACGGACCGGGGGACCCGGATCAGGCCCATGTCACCGATGAATCCTGCTCGCTGGCCGCCATGACCGAGTCCGCGGGGGCGATGCACCGGCTGCTGCGGCGCTCGTAGCCCGACGAGCGCGGTGCCGTCCCGGGCCCGGAACGGCACCGTCCCGGGCCCGGAGTCCGCCTCGACAGGTGCCGTGCGCTACACTGGATCTTGTCGCGGCCGCCCGAACTCGGGGCAACCGGGCGTGCGTTGGTGGTCCAAGGAAAGACATCCCGCTTCCTGCGGGGAGATGCAGGTGCAAGGCCTGCCCAGCGCTCAGAAGCCGAGCCCACTCCGTTTACGGGGTGGGCTCGCGCGGTTTCGCGGCACGCACACGCGGCGAGGCAGGGCCGACGGCGGCCTCGTGATCACCGAGGTCGCCAGTCAGGTCGGACCGCGACAAGGAGGCTCGTGGTGCGTCGGCCGGCAGTCCCGCGGACACGCTACCGGGCCGGGGAGCCGACGGCGTCGTAGCGCTGCTGGGCGGCCTCCAGCGCCGGGGTGTTGGCGCTGAACCAGCTCAGCAGCGCGCACAGTTGCTGCGCCAGACGCTTGAAGGGTGTCTTTATTGCTGCACGGTCATTGACCTGGGGCTTTGTGATCGTCCACGTATGCCATCTGTTGCCGTGGCGTCTGCGCCCGGATTTGTGCTTGTCCGCGGATTCGTGGTGGCCGGGGCAAACGCCCCCGGGTCGCCGTGGAAAGGCCTTCGATGCCTGAACGGCCGTGGTGTCACTGCTTGGTCAGCCGGTCCCGGAGCCGGGCGTGCCGGAACTGGTACACCGCGCCTGCCTGGCGCAATACGCCTCTGCTATGGGCGTCCTTCAGGAAGTCGCCCGGGTTCCTGGGCAGTCGGCCGGTCAGGGGTAACCAGATGCGGGAGAGGGTCACCCAGTGGCCCCAGGCGGTCAGGCTGAGCCCGTACGCGAGGCCGGTACCCAGCCCGCCCACGGTCGTGAACACGAACCAGGCCAGGAACTGGCCGCCGAGGCCGTAGAAGAGCCATCCCACCAGTCCGAACGTCAGCGTACTCAGGAGCGTCCGATGGACCACCGCCATGCGGTCGGTCCCGAGCAGGGCGGTGGGGCTGACCGCGGAGCGAACGGGGATCGGGTGGGCGAGGGCGACGGCCAGGCCGTAGGCGAGGCCCAGGGCGAGGCCGTAGCCGAGGCCGCCCTCGATCCCTGCCCTGAGCGAGTGTGTCAGCAGGGACGTGAATCCGCCCGGGGCTCCCAGGACCAGGCCGACTGCCAGCGGGTCCGCGAACCAGAACATGAACCCGCCCCCGAATCCGCCCGCGAACCCGATCGCCAGCCGGGGCGCGAGCCGCTGACGGAACTCCCTCATGGCGTCCGCGAATCTCAGGGGTTCGTCCGACGGCTCGCCCGTGCCGCCCGCGTACGCGAACCCCAGGGACAGCCCGCCGACGATGCCGCCCACGGCGCCGTTCAGTAGCCCGCTCAGGAGGATCGCCGCGCCGGACGCCCCCTGCAGGAGCCCGAACATGAGCGCGTTCACGAGCCAGGACACGAAGCCGAACCCGAACCCGCCCGTGAATCCGGCTGCCAGACGCGGGACGTACGTCTTGCGGGACCGCGTCGTCCCGCCGAGGATCCGCATGTGTACGCGCGACGGGTCGCGTGCCGGGCCCCCGTCCAGGAACACGTGCATCAGCCCGAAGGCCAGGCCCGCCACCAGTCCGAGGACGGCCCCGTTCGCGAGCCCGATCAGGAGCCCGCGCACAGGACCGTGGGGCCCCACGAACCCGGCCAGGAACCAGAACACGAACCCGTCCACGATTCCCAGGGGCAGCCCGGCCACCAGCCCGACGACCACCATGCGCACCGGGCGGCGAAGGGTGCTGCCCAGCTGCCACCACGCGAGGTCGGGGGTGTCGTCGAGCAGCTGGAGGTGGCGGGCAAGGTGGCCGAGCCAGTCCTGGACGCATTCGCGGTGGGCGGCGGGCCTGTCGCGGTAGACGGTGGGGATGAAGCTGTCCAGGAGGTGGTTCTCCAGAGCTTCTACGGTGGGGAAGCGGCCGGTGAGCAGCTCGCGCGGGTCATGGTCCGGGACGTCGCTGTAGACGGTGCGGGCGAGCGCGACCATCAGAGGGGTCCGCAGGGCCATGGCGGCCGGGCTTTCGGGAGTGGCACTCAGGTGTTCCAGGACCTCTTTCCACTCAGCCGTCTTGGCACCGGTGTGGGGCAGGTACGTGGTCAGATCGTGCGGGGAGAGGTCCGTCAGCTCGATCGCGGCAGCGGCCAGAACACCACCGGTCCCGGGGTATCCGTCGCCGCGGCTGGTCAGCAGTAGGGGCATCCTGGAGCTGGCGGTGTCGTTGATCTTGTCCAGTGCGGACGGCCGCAGGTCCTCGGCGATCTCGTCGAAGCCGTCCAGGACGGGCAGGATGCGGCCGCGGTCGACCAGCGCCGTGGCGAGCGTCGCGTTGCCGGAGCCGTCCGTCGCCAGACCGGGGTGGTCGCGCTCCAACTGAGCGGTCAGCCAGTCCCGCAGAGGCGTTTCGGGGTTCCAGGAACCGAGGCTGAAGATCACTGGTACGACAGACACGGGGACCGGGGCGTCCGCAGGGCCCAGCCGCTCCAGCACGAACCGGATGGCCAGGGCCGACTTTCCTGATCCCGCACGGCCCAGCACCACCAGTCGTTTGGTGGGTACCTGATCGTACAGATCCGCGATCCCCCGCAGCTCGCCTTCTGGCGGCAGCGGTCCGGCCTCCGGTGAGTTGCGTATCGTCCGCCATCGGACCGCCAGCGTGTCCGGAGCCCACAACCGCTGCCGTTCCGACTCCACCGACCACTGCATACGCAGCGCTTGGGCGAGTTCGGCCGTGGCTTCGTCCAGGGCGATGGCCGTCCTGGAGTTCGGGGGAGAGGTGATGTTGATGGTGGCGTTGACGAGGTCCCGGGCCATGACGACCGGACCGTGCGCGGTGCCGGAGAACGTGTTGTGCACGTCGCCCGGACCGGTCACGGGTGCTGCACCCGCTTCATGATCAGGCGCACGAAGTCGTTCATGCCGGCGCGCAGGCACGGGTCCTGGGCGTGTTTGCCGGTGCAGCCCTCGGCCCAGTTGCTGCCGTCGCTGTAATCCGCGAAGCGGTACGGGATCCCCGCCGCCGTCAGGTTGGCCGCGGTCGTCACGGCTGTCCTGTGGACGGCCGCCTCAGCCAGGGCCTGGATGTCCTGGTTCGGGTCGAGGGACAGGTCGCCGCCGTCGCCCGCGTACAGCGCGACGCCCATTCCGCGCAGCTTCGCTACGTGCTGGGCGGGGCTCACCTTGTTCCACGTGCCGTCCAGTGGCCACACCGGCGGACCGAAGACCGCGTCGGGTGCGGCGGTCGGTGTGCCGAAGCCCGGCAACAGCTCGCTGCCGGTGACGGCGGCACGCATCACCGCGTCCCGCATGTCCAGGTCGCCGGAGAAACTGCCCACATAGCGGAACAGCTCCGGCCGGTCCTCGGCGTAGTGGAAGGCGCCGAAGCCGCCCATCGAGTGACCGGTGATCGCCCGGCCCTGCCGGGTGGGGACGGTCCTCAGATTGGCGTCGATGAACGGGATCACCTGGTCGAGATGGAAGGTCTCCCAGTTCTGGCGGCCCCGCGAGCCGGGGTGCACCCAGTCGGTGTACCAGCCGCGGCCGCCGCCGTTGGGCGTGACGGTGATCAGCGGGACGTTCTCGGTCGCCCCCTCGGCCATGCTCAGGTACCGGACGCTGTTCGGGTACTCGCCGGCGCCGGGCAGGTCGTACAGCACGGGGTACCGGGCGTTCGCGGTGCCGCTGTATCCGGTCGGCAGGGTGACCATGATGACGTGTTCGCCGGAGACCTGGTCGGCCATCGTGTCGTAGACCGGGACCTGGGCGGTCCTGACGGTGAGGACGAAGGTGCGGTGGTTGTCGTCGGCCCATTTCGGCTGGCTGATGACAGTGAGGCCGTGGCCGTTGGCGAAGTGCGGCGGGGCTGTCGCCGTGGGGGCGGTGGCGGCCTGGGCCGGCGCTGCGAGGAACAGCCCCATGAGGGCGGCGAGGCCGAGGAGTACGGGGGACCGCCCTCGTAAGACGGCCTTGGACAGCATCTTCATACGATGTCTCTCATTGTGCGGGCAGGCCCGGCTGAGGCGCACACCGGCATCGTGTGCCGGGAGCACCATCAGCGCGCAGCGGTGCGATCCGGTACTGAGGTGACTGGGCCGAGGTGGACCTCAGATGTTGAGGCAGTCTGCCGCATGGTGTCAATCGCCTTGTGTGGTGAAAAAGTTGACATGTCGTGAGGAAATCGTCAAATACAGGACTGTGGCGGGTCCATGGCGGTCAATAGGAGAAGGACAATAAGGCATACCGGAGCCCGGAGGTGTTTGTGGAAACGATCGCGGTGGAACTGCTCATGGCCTTCTCGGGAAGTACGGCGAGCGCAGCGGGGGGCAGCAGGCGAGGCAGTCGTTGCGCGGGCTGGTGATGCGGCGCCCCCAGGGTGGTGAAGAGGCTGGTGGGCGACGGAAGTTGGCAGCGCTGGACGAGGAGCCGGAGAGCGCGGAACGAGCCCTGGGCGTTGGCGCGTGCACTTGCCGTACGGTCCGGGGACCGGACCGTACGGGCGACTGGCCGCCCACGGGCTGCGTTACGGTCCCGCCTTCCGGGGCATGCGCGCCGCCTGGAGGCACGGACAGGAGTTGTACGCCGACGTCGCGCTGCCCGAAGCGGCCCGGTCGCCGCGCCCGGAGCGGGACGGCCCGGAGTTCGTCCTGCATCCCGCGCTGCTCGACGCGGCCCTGCACGCGCTGGCCCTGGACGGCCTCGCCGGAGACGGTTCCGGGGCAGCCGGTCCGGCGGCCGGCGGGTTGTCCCTGCCGTTCGCCTTCAGCGGCGTGCGCGTGCACACCACCGGCGTACGGCGCTTGCGGGTACGGGCGGCCCCCGGGCCCGACGGGCAGGCCGGAGTGGAGCTGACCGACGAGACGGGCTCACCGGTGGCGACGGTCCGTTCGCTGACGCTCCGGCCCCTACCGCGTACCGGCTCAAGCCCGGCGGGCGCGGTCACCGGCGCTCTCCACCGGACGGACTGGGTGCCTCTGGCCGAGCCGCCCGCACCCGTGGCGATGCCCCGCTGGGGGGTCCTGGGCACGGCGGGCACACCGCTGGTGGACGCCCTCGCGCCCACGGGTTCCGGCGTCCCGGTCTACCGCGGCCCGGCGGCGTGCGAGGCGTCGTCGGCCGTCGTCGTGGCACCGTGCCCACCGCCTGACACGACCGGCGGCGCGCGGGACCGGGCTGCCGGGTTGCTGCGGGCGGCGGACCGGGCGCTGGGGCTTGTGCGGGAGTGGCTCGCCGAGCCGCACCTGTCCCGCTCCCGTCTCGTTTTCGTGACGTCCGGTGCCGTCACTTCGGCGGGCGACGGTTCGCCCATGGACGGTGCCGCCGGTCGCGGGAGTGACGGCCGGTCCGGCGAGAGCGCGTCCGTACCCTTGCACACCCCGGTGTGGGGACTGGTCCGCTCGGCCCTGTGCGAGAACCCGGGCCGCTTCGCCCTGATCGACGTGGACGGGCACCCCGACTCCTGGAGTGCCCTGCCCGCCCTGCTGGCCGCCCCGGTACCGGAGGCAGCCGTACGCCGGGGGACGGCGTACGTGCCGAAGCTGGTGCCACTGGCCAAGGCGGCACCGGAGCCGCTGAGGCGACGGCCGCTCGACCCGGAGGGCACGGTCCTGGTCACCGGCGGCACCGGTTCCCTGGGCATGCTGGTGGCGCGGCACCTGGTCACCGTCCACGGCGTCCGTCATCTGCTGCTCGCCGGCCGACGCGGGCCCGATGCTCCGGGGGCCCGGGAACTCGTCGCGGAGCTGTGTGAGGCGGGCGCCCAGGTGACCGTTCGCACCTGTGACGTCGCGGACCGGACCGCGCTCGCCACCCTGCTCGACTCGGTACCGGCGGCCCATCCGCTGACCGGCGTCGTACACACCGCGGGGGTGCTGGACGACGGCGTCGTCACGGCGCTCACCACCGACCGTCTGCGACGGGTGCTGCGCCCCAAGGCGGACGCCGCGCTCGCTCTGCATGAACTGACTTGCGGTCACGACGTGGCCTCGTTCGCGTTGTTCTCCTCGGTGGCGGGCGCCTTCGGCTCCGCGGGCCAGGCCAACTACGCCGCGGCCAACTGCGTGCTGGACGCCCTGGCACGACACCGCGGTCGGCTCGGACTGCCCGGTACGTCGATCGTCTGGGGCCCCTGGCGGCAGGACGACGGCATGACGGCGCACCTCGGCGACGCGGACCGGCAGCGGATGGCCCGTTCCGGGTTCGGCCCGCTCGGGCCGGAAGAGGGCCTGGCCCTCTTCGACGCCGCCGTGGCCGGTGACGAACCCGTGGTGGTGGCGGCCCGCCTCGCCCCGGCCGCTCCCCGCGGCGGCGAACCAGCGGCGAACCGGTTCCGGACTCCCGCTGCCGACGCGGGCGGCACGGGCGGGCACCGGCTCGACCGGGCGCTGGCGGCTGCTTCCCCCGCCGAGCGGGGCGGGGTGCCGCTCAAGGTGGTCCGGACCCTGGCGGCCCGCGTCCTGGGCCATGCGGAGGAGGTGGGCGAGATCGACGAGGACGCCCTGCCGGCGGACCTGCGGATGGACTCCCTGGCCGCGGTCGAGCTGCGCGATGAGCTCGCGGCGTGGACGGGGCTGACACTGCCGTCCACGCTGCTGTTCGACTTCCCGACGCCACGTGCCCTCGCCACCGAGCTGACGCGGCGACATGCCGCCGAGGCAACTCCCGCGGGCGCCACGCCCGACGGCCCGGCACGGCCTGATGAGACCGTCGGCCCGCCGGGCTCCCCGGGCCGACCGGCGGACGACGGAGCGGGGGACGGTCCGGAGGGTAACCCGGCGGGGTCCGGAGGCGGGCGCTCCGCCGGACGCCCGGGTGCGGGCCGCCGGCGCACCGCACGCCGGGGGAGTTCCGGACTCCCTGGGCGCGCTCTTCCGTGCCGCATGCGCCCGGGGACGCGTCTGGGACGGCATGGTGCTCCTCACCGTCGCCGCGCGCCTGCGCCCGGTCTTCGACAGGGCCGGGGCCCCCGATGCGACACACGAACCCGTCGTGCTCGCGGCGGGCGGCACGGGGGCCCGGCTGGTCTGTTCCCCCGCCCTCAGCGCGGTGTCCGGACCGCGGGAGTACGCGCGCCTCGGTGCCGGGCTGCACGGGCTGCGGCCGGTTTCCGCGGTGCGGCTCCCGGGGTTCGAGCCCCCGGAGGCCCTGCCCGCCACACTGGACGCTCTCGTCACCGCCCAGGCCATCGCCGTCCGCGCGGCCGCGGCCGAAGGCCCCCCGGTACTGCTGGGGCGGTCGGCCGGTGGCTGGGTGGCCCATGCCGTGGCCGAGCGCCTGGAGTCCGAGGGCGCCGCCCCGGCGGCCGTCGTCCTGGTGGACACCTATCCCCGCGGTCACGGCGACCGGGGCGAGGCGCTCTCCGCGATGACGTCGGACATGCTGCGCCGGGCGGCGGAATTCGCCTCCGCCGGCCCTGACCGGCTCACCGCCATGGCCGGGTACTTCGAGCTCTTCAGCGGCTGGAAACCCGCGCCGCTCGCCTGCCCCACTCTGTATGTACGAGCCCGGGACCGACTGCCGGGCGCCGAACCCGCCCCTGACTGGAGCCTGCCGCACGCCGAGGTCATCGTGGACGGGGACCACTTCACCATGCTGGAGGAACACGCCCGTACCACCGCACTCGCCATCCACCAGTGGCTGAGGGCCGGCCCGGTCTGAGGACGTCCTGGGCGAGGCGCGGGTGCGGGCGTGGACGGGCTCCGTCTTGTGTACCCGGCGCCCGGCGGCACGCGTCGATCACACCGGTGTCGTGGAACCGTGAGTCCGCGCACTCAGCCGGCCGCCGCGCCGCGCGAACTGCTGGCGGCCTGGCATATCAGCTCAGGGGAGGGTGAGGAGCACCTTGCCGCGCGGTCCCGTGGAGTCCTTGAGCATGCTCAGGGCTCGGTCGGCCTGCGAGAGCGGGAAGCTATGAGTGATGAGGAAACCGGGCTCGACCTGGCCGGAGTTGAGCAGCGACACGGTCTCCCGCCAGGCGGACGAGGTGTAGGAGAAGCTGCCCAGGACGGTCAGGTCCGCGTTCACCAGATCGTCGATCCGCAGGGCGGCGGTACGCCCGTGCCCGGCGACGCCGAGCAGGAGGACGGTGCCGCCCCGGCGGGCGGTGGCGAGCGCGGTCTCGACGGCGGCCGGGGCGCCGGCCGCCTCCACGACCACGTCGAAGTCCGTTCCCGCCTCTTTGGGGGTGAGGGCGAACCGGGACGCGCCGGCGGCGGTGACGAGATCGGCCTGGTCGGGGCGGAGTCCGAGCACGCAGACCTCGACGGGCGACCAGAGGCGGAGCAGATGGGCGGCGAGCAGCCCGATCGTGCCGTCCCCGATCACGAGGGCGCGCAGGCCCGGCACGGGCGCGACCCGGCGCAGGCCGCGCAGCACGACGGCCATGGGCTCGGTCAGGGCCGCCGCCGCCAGGTCGACCTCCGGCGCGAGTGGATGAAGCAACGAGGACGGCACCAGGACTTCGTCGGCGGCCGCTCCCGGCCGGGTGAAGCCCACCTCGTCGTACGTCTCGCACAAGTTGGTGGCGCCACGGCGGCAGGAACGGCAACCGCCGCACGGGATGATCCCCTCACCGACCACCGGCGTGCCGTCGGAGAGCACCCCTGACCATTCGTGCCCGAGCACCAGCGGGTAGCTGGCGTAGGCAGGGTCCAGGCCTCCGTCGATCAGTTCCAGGTCAGTGCCGCAGAGGCCCACCGCCCGTGGGAAGACCACGACTTCGTCGGCGCGCGGTTCGGCCGATGGACATTCGGCCAGGACGACAGCACCGGGCCGGTCGACACGGAGGACACGCATGTTCATTCTCCTGATCCCGAGGGGGCGAGGGATGGTCTGGGGCACAGAGCGGCGCGGAGATCTGGCCGGCGGGTCTGCCTCAACCTCGGCCCCGGCACGCGGTACCTGCTCATCGGCGACCACGACATTGAGCAGATCTGCCTCACCCTCCACACCGACCTGGAGCGGTATTACCCCCACACCGTGGACATACGCCGGTACGTGGCCACAGGACACCCTCTGCGCTGCCCGCGCATCCGCGAGTCGTCTTGTTCCGCATGGCCGGTGCCGCGCGCCCGGGTGGTCCATGAGGAAGGCCCCCGGTCTCGCCCTGTGGCTGTCCGTACCCCGGTACGGAGGACGGCGGGATGGTCCATCGCCCGCTCGGCACGCAAGCCTTGGATCATGACATGGCATCGGACCACTATCGTCCTGACCCTGCTCATGGCCTTCGGCGCCGCGGCTCCCGTCGCTCCGGCCGCAGCGTCACCGGCCACGTCACCCGCCGCCTCCGTCGTCGACGCGCTCGACCACGGCGCGCACCCTCTGAGGACCGTTGAACCGGGTGGTGACACCGGCGATCTGCGCGCCCTCGACCGGATGATCGGCGGCGCCCGGGTCGTCGGCCTGGGCGAGGCCACCCACAGTTCTCATGACTTCTTCGCCCTCAAGGCCCGCGTCCTGCGTCATCTCGTCGAGGAGAGGGGCTTCCGGACCTTCGCCCTGGAGGCCCCCTGGAGCACCGGCCTGCGCCTCAACGAGTATGTGCTCCACGGCAAAGGCGATCTCCGGGACATCATGCGGGAGGAGTTCCAGCGTGACTACCTGTGGTGGAACAACACCGACTATCTCGAGCTCCTCCAGTGGATGCGGGCGTACAACGTCCAACACCTGGACGACCCCGTCCGGTTCATGGGTGACGACATCGCCTGGACCGGACCCGAGGTGTACGACGAGATCGCGGACTACGTGGCCGCCACCGATCCCGGGTCGAGCCCACGCCTCGCCGCGCTCTACCGCGGTCTGCGGCCCGACGTGCCGGCCGGTACATACATCGAACGGTATCTGAACAAGCCGTACCCCGAACGCCGGGAGATGGCCCAACGCACGGGCGAGGCACTGATGTTGGTGAAGCGCCAGGTGCCGAAGACCAGCGGCGAGGCGTACACCTGGGCCGTCCAGCAGGCGACCGCGATCGACCGGACCGCCCGCCAGTACGCCTTCGACTTCGACGATCCCGCCCAGGTCGCGCGGTCCATGCGCTACCGCGACCAGGAGATGGCCGCCAACGTCGTGTGGTGGCAGCGGCACACCGGAACCAAGGTGCTGCTGTCGGCGCACGACGCCCATGTCGGCTACGAGTCGAGCGACCCGGCTCACTACCCGAGGACGCAGGGCGCCTTCCTGCGCGAGAGGCTCGGCCGCGGCTATCTGAGCGTCGGCCTGACCTTCGACCAGGGCTCGTTCAATGCCACAGGACCGGATGACGCCATCCACCGCTGGACTCTGGGCCCCGCGGGACCGGGCACCAACGAGCGAACCCTGGACCGGGTCCACCTCCGCGACTACATCATCGACCTGCGCACGGTCGGTTCACCAGCCCATGAGTGGCTGACCCGTGCCCGGCCGACCCGCACCGTCGGCACCGGCTACCCGGACGGGCCGTACGACATCGCCCTCGCTCCCACACACGACGTCCTGATCCACCTCCACCGGGTGACGGCCGCGCGGCTTCGGGACCGGTAGACGGACCGTGGCGATGGTCCGGCGGCCCAGTGGCGGCGACCGCCGCGACGGAGCTGCCGGAGGACACGGCGGCTGATCGCCCGCACCGCCCCTTCCGCGGGGCGGTGCGGGCGCACGCCGCTCGACGCGCGGCGTGGAACGACGTCTTACGACGGCCTCTCGTCGAGTGTGATCGCGGCCGCGGGGCACACGGCCGCCGCTTCCCGGACGTCGGACCGCTGGTCCTCGGCGGGCTCGGGGGTGAGCAGGACGACGATGCCGTCCTCATCCCGTTGGTCGAACACCTCCGGCGCGATCAGTACGCACTGACCGGCGCCGCAGCACTTGGCCTCGTCCACATGGACCTTCATGTGATTCCTCGCTTTCTGCCGTCTTCTCCCGCTGTCTCGTGGGCGGGGTGTTTACGCGGGCTCACCAGCCCACGGGCACCGTGCGCAGGCCGCCGACGAGCAGACCCTCGACCCGCTGCAACTCCTGTGCGGGCACGGCCAGCCGGAGTGTCGGCAGCTTCCGCAGCAGGACGTCGAGGACGACCTGGAGTTCGGAGCGGGCCAGGGTCTGGCCGAGACAGGAATGCGGCCCGGCGCCGAAGGTCAGATGCGGATTCGGGGAGCGGCCGAGGTCCATCTCGTCCGGATCGGCGAAGACCCGCTCATCACGGTTGGCGGCGGGCATGCTGCAGATGACGGTGGTCCCGCCGGGCAGGAGCCGGCCGTCCAGGGCGACGTCCTCACCGAGGTAGCGACGCAGCCCGAAGCCCAGGTTGGCGTCGAAGCGCAGCGCTTCGTCGACCGCGGTGCGCACCAGGGAGGGGTCGGCCAGCAGCCGCTCCCACCGGGTGCGGTCGGCGAGCAGCATCGAGACCATCTTGCCGATCATGTTCGCGGTGGTCTCGTGCCCGGCGACGAGCAGCGCCACCCCGGTGTGCAGCAACTGGTCGTCGGACAGCCCCTCGCCCTCTTCCGCGCTCTCCGCGATCAGCATGCTGAGCAGGTCCTCGCCCGGCTCGGCGTGCTTGGCCGCGATGAGCGTGGCCATGTACTGGTTGAGTTCGGTGTGCGCGGCCCGGGTCTCGTCCGTCGTATAGCGGGAGACGTTCAAGAACGCGTCGGACCAGTAGGAGAAGCGGTCCCTGTCCCCGGCGGGCACGCCCAGGAGATCGCAGATCACATAGACCGGGAACGGGAAGCCGAGCGCGGCCTTGAGGTCGGCGGGCTGTCCGTGCTCGACCATGTCCTCGACGAGTGACTCCGCGATGCTCACCATGCCGGGGCGCAGCGCCGTCATGCGCTTGGCGGTGAGGTACTTGCCCACCTGGCGTCGCCACCGCTGATGGGGTTCACCCCGGTCGGGGATGGCCAGCGAGGTGTCGCCGTTGGCCGCCGGGCCGCCCGCGCCGTCGGGGGCGATCCGGGCGGCGTTGTCCGTGGCGGTCGGGCGGCTGAAACGGGCGTCGGACAGCAGGCTTTTGACGTCGTCGTAGCGGGTCAGATAGGTGGCCTTGTCGCCGCTGGGGAGTTCGGCGGTGGCCATCGGGCACCGCTCGCGCAGCCGCTGCCACTCGGCCGGGGGGTCCAGCGGGCCGTCGCCGGTCAGCGGCAGACGGATGTCCGGGTCGTGTCGGCTCATATGAGACCTCCTGGTGGGGGTTGGGTGTTCCGGTCGGAGGACGCGGGTCACCCCCCGGGCGCCGGGGCGCGATGACCTGCGCCGGGGGAGGGGCACGGGGACGCCATGGGGCCGCCGCTGGATGCGGGGGCGCTAGATCTTGGGGGCGGGCACGTCCATGAGTGCGGACGGCTCGGCGGTCTCGCGGACGGCCGGGTCCGAGGTGGGCAGCGGATGCCGGCGGGGGATGAACGCGGCCACCACGAAGGAGAGGAGGGAGGCTCCGGCGCCGATGGCCATGATGACCTTGAAGCTGTTCTCCGAGGGCAGTGGGTGGCCCGCGAAGTCGGTGGTCAGCTGCGCCAGGATGACCCCGGCGACGGCGCTGGCGGTAGAGGTGCCGATGGAGCGCATCAGGGTGTTGAGGCTGTTGGCGGCGGCCGTCTCGGACGGATCCACCGCGCCCATGATGAGCGAGGGCATCGCACCGTAGGCGAAGCCCACCCCGGCGCCGATGACGCAGGACACCAGGACGAGCTGCCACACCTCGGACATCATCACGATGTTCAGGCCGTATCCGGCCGCCACTATCAGGGCGCCGGCCATCAGGGTGGTCTTCGGTCCCTTGGCGGCGGAAAGGGCCGCGGACACCGGCGCGCAGGCCATCATCACCAGGCCCTGCGGGGCCATGACCAGGCCGACGGTCAGCATCGACTTGCCCAGCCCGTAGCCGGTCGCCTCGGGCAGTTGCAGGAGCTGCGGAAGGACGAGGGACATCGCGAACATCGAGAAGCCGAAGGCCATCGAGGCGATGTTGGTCACCAGCACCTGGCGGCGGGCGGTGGTGCGCAGGTCGACCAGGGGTGCGGCGATCCGCAGCTCGTAGCAGCCCCAGCCCACCAGTACGACGACGGCCGCGGCGAACAGGCCGAGCGTGGTGCCGCTGCCCCAGCCCCAGTCGGCGCCCTTGGAGATCGCCAGCAGCAGACACACCAGACCCACGGCCATCCCGACGGCGCCCACCCCGTCGAACCGGCCGCCCGTGCGGACCCCGGACTCCGGGACGAGGGCGAAGACCAGACAGGTGCCGATGGCGCCGATGGCGGCCGAGGCCCAGAACAGCGTGTGCCAGTGGAAGTTGTCGGCGATGAACGCGGCGGCGGGCAGGCCGAGGGCGCCGCCGATGCCGAGGGACGCGCTCATCATGGCGGTGGCGGTGCCGAGCCGTTCGGCCGGCAGTTCATCGCGCATGATGCTGATGCCGAGCGGGATGACACCGGCGGCCAGGCCCTGTAGCACCCGCCCGACGATCATCGACGTCAGGGAGTCGGACAGCGCGCACAGGACGGCCCCGGCCACCAGCAGGACCAGGCTGAGGAGCAGCATGCGGCGCTTGCCGTACATATCGCCGAGGCGGCCGACGACCGGGGTGGCGACCGCGGCGGCCAGCAGGGTGGCGGTGATCGCCCAGGCGGCGTCCGCGGCGTCGGCGTGCAGCAGCGTCGGCAGCTCGGGGACGATCGGGATCACCACGGTCTGCATCAGCGAGACCACGATCCCGGCGAAGGCCAGCACCGCCACGACGACGTTCGGTTTCGGCGGCGCGGGTTCCCCGCTTCTGACGGGCTGGGCGAGGGCGTCGGGCATGGCGAGGGGCCTCCGAATAGCGGAAGTGGCGGACCGCCTGGCCGTTGGCGCGCTGTCGGACGGTCCGACGGTCCGACCGAGCAAAATTTAACTCAGTCGAGTGATTTAATTCGACTGTAGCAGAGCCCCCGGACGCGGCGGGGCATGCCGGCGATCAGCTCACGGCATCCCTGGTCAGTAGGCTGGTCCGGCTCGCCTCTCGCCGTCCCGGTGGAGGACCCACGACGGTTTCGGGACCGGCCGTCGCGGATGCGGTACGCGGTCCCGGTGAGGTGGCGGACGATGTCGGGCAGAGGGCTCCGGGAGGCGCAGGTCGAGGCGACCCGGGCGGCGATCCTGGACGCCGCGGAACGGCTGTTCGCCGAGCACGGGGTGCATACGGTCTCCAACCGTCAGATCAGCATCGCCGCGGGGCAGGGAAACACCGGAGCCGTCGGCTATCACTTCGGCACCAAGACCGACCTCGTCCGGGCGATCGCCGGCAGGCACGCGGAGGCCATCGCGGAGATCCGCACCCGCGTACTGGCCGAGGCCGGCGACTTCACCTGCGTCCGGGACTGGGCGGCCTGTACGGTGCGTCCCGTCACCGAGCACATGGCGGCCCTGGGAACCCCCTCCTGGTTCGCCCGGTTCAACGCCCAGGTGTCGGTCGACCCAGCGCTGTTCGAGGTGATGATGGACCAGGACGCCCTGGTCTCCGCGTCACGGGAACAGTTGCGGGAGGTCATCGACCGGTTCCTCCCGGATCTGCCTCATCAGGTGGTCGCCGTACGGGTGCTGATGGCCCGTCACCTGATCGTGCAGATGTGTGTCGAGACCGAGCGGGCCCTCGCGGAGGGTTCTCCCACGGCCCGTCTCAACTGGGAGGACACCGCCTCCGACCTGGCCGATGCGATCACCGCCCTGTGGGAGGCGCCTGTTTCGCGGCGCCCGGGAGGCGCGGCGGACTGAGCGCGAGGGGGCTCCGGCGTCAGTTCGCCACGCCGTACCGCGCCCTGAGAGGAAGGGGGTCGGTGACCTCCACCTCGGGAGCGGGGCGCGACCGACGCACGCCCGTTCATCGCTGTTGATGCCCGGCGTCAATGAGATGAACGCCAAGGGGTTGTTTTTCAGCATGGTGAAGGTCTTCAATATGTCGCAGCGCATACGCCAACAGGGACAGGTGGAGACTGTGCACGACAACAACGCATCGATGCCGGACGGCCGGCCGGATCTCGATGTGATGGTCACCACGGTCGGCCTGCAGATCAAGGCCCTGCGCAAGCAGGCGGGTCTGACCCTGGACGAGCTCAGCCGTCGTTCCGGCATCAGCACCGGACTGATCAGCCAGGTCGAGCGGGGCAAAGGCAACCCCTCCTTCGCCAGCCTGGTGCAGATCGCCCACGGTCTGGACGTCCCCATCGGGCGTCTGCTGCACGTCGCCGAGCAGATCAGCCCGGTGGTCCGTGCCGATGAGCGCCGCAGCCTGGACTTCCACGGCTCGGACCCGGGGGACGGCGCCCGCTACGAACTGCTCACTCCGTCCCTCAACGGTGCTCTGGAGGTCCTCTGGGTGGTCACCCAGCCGGGCCACGACACCAGCGCCACCGCCTTCTGCCACAACGGCGAGGAGTTCGGCACCGTGCTCTCCGGTGTGAAGGACGTCTATCTCGACGGCGTCCGTCACCGGCTCGAAGCGGGTGACTCCATCACGTACTCCTCCAGCATTCCGCACTGGTATGTCAACCCTGGTGACGAGCCCGCCACCTCGATCTGGGTCATCACTCCGCCCAGCTGGTAGGCCTGGTCTCGCGCCTCCCTCAACGCCCCGGCCTCACAGGTCCGGGCGCCGGTACCGCACGGCCTCGTCCCGTGCGCCTCCCTACGAGGTGCCCCCGCATGGCATCACTCATCGGCAGAACCCCTGTCGCCACCAAAAGCCCCGTCTCACACCGCCGCGCTCTGCTGGCCCTCGGCGGCGGCAACGCCGTCGAGTGGTACGACTGGATGGTCTACGGTCTGCTGGCCTCCTACATCGGGCCGCTCTACTTCCCCTCGGACAGTTCCGTCTCCGAGACCATGTCCGCGCTGGCCGTCTTCGCGGTCGGCTTCGCCGCCCGGCCGCTGGGCGCGATCGTCTTCGGCACCCTGGCCGACCGGATGGGCCGACGTGCCGTCATGCTCTTCTCCGTCGGCTCGATGGTGCTCAGCAGCGTGATCATCACCGTGCTGCCCAGCCATGAGAGCATCGGCCTCTGGGCCGGAGTCATCCTGCTGGCCAGCCGGATCCTGCAGGGGCTGTCCACCGGCATCGAGTCCCCGCTCAATTCCGCGTACATCGTGGAACTGGCGCCCGAGGGCAGGACCGCCCGGTTCGGCAGCGTCATCAGCACTTATGTGCAGGTCGGCATCGTCGGCGCCTCGCTGGTCTGCTTCCTGACCACTTCCATGGTCGCCCCGGACGCCATGGCTTCCTGGGGCTGGCGCATCCCGTTCGGTGTCGGCGCCGTCGGCGGCCTGGTCTTCCTCTGGCTGCGCCGTGCCCTGCCGGAGACCCTGCGCACCGCGGGCGAGAGGCAGGCCGAGCCGGCCCGGGTGGGCCAGGTCTGGGCCGAGGTCTGGCAGCACCGGCTGGCGCTTCTGACGATCGTCTTCGTCGTGGCCGGTGCCCAGGCGATCCAGTACACCTGGACCACCGGACTGCCGAACCTGGCCCGTTCGGCCTATCAGGAGGACCCGGACACGGTCTTCCTGGTCTCCACCCTCGCCGGGATCTGCGTCGCCGCGCTCTACCCGTTCGTCGGCCGGCTCGCCGACCGCAAGCGGATCTCCCGCACCTTCATCGCCTCCCGGCTCGCCGTGGTGCCGCTGGTCTTCGTCGTGCTCGCCTACCAGCGGCCCGGCATGGCGATGTTCACCGTGGTGATGCTGGCCGGTGCCCCGGTGCTCGCCTTCACCATGGCCCTGTACAACACGGTCGCGGCCACCTTGATGCCGACCAGTTGCCGGGTCACCGGTGTCGGCCTCGGCTACGCGATCGGCGTGGCCGGCTTCGGCGGCACCGCCCCCTATCTCCTGCTGTGGTTCCAGGACCTGGGCGCCGACTGGGCGTTCCCCGTCTACGGCGCGGTCCTCTGCCTGCTCAGCGTCCTGTTCTATGGGTCCGTCCTCCGCCGCGGCGCCGTCCGTGTCGGGAGCTGAAAGGAAGTCAGATGTCCCAGACCGTCTCCCTCGACGCCGTCGAGGCACCCGTGGTCCAGCGATCCGGCGTGATCGTGGTCGGCGGCGGACCGGCCGGGGTCAGCGCGGCCGTGGCCGCCGCCCGCACCGGGGCCGATGTGACCCTGCTGGAGCGCTACCCGGCCCTCGGCGGCCTGGCCTCCGGCGGCATGGTCCTGGTCCTCGACGACATGATCAACGGGAACGAGATCACCGTCACCGGTGTCGTCGACGAGTACGTCGAGCGGATGGCCAAGCTCGGGCTCGCCGTCTACCCGCCAGCGGAGGAACGTTTCTCCTCGCCCGAGATGTGGGCCAAGTGGGGCCGCTGGGGTGCCTTCAACTTCCACTCCCACACCAACCCCAAGCCGATCTGTTACGCCGTCGCCTTCGATCCCGACGGCTTCAAGCGGGTCTCCAACGACCTGGTCCGCGAGAGCGGGGTCAATCTGCGGCTGCACAGCTGGTTCTCCCGGCCGGTGGTCCAGGACGGCGCGGTGAAGGGCGTGGTCTGCGAGACCAAGTCCGGTCCGCAGGCGGTGATGGGCGACGTGGTGATCGACACCACCGGCGACATCGACGTGGCCTCCCGGTCCGGCGCCCCCTACGCCCAGGACAACTACCTGGTCACCCTGGTCTTCCGGCTCGGCGGGGTGGACACCGCGGCCGCCGAGCGCTTCGAACAGGAGAACCCGCGTGAGGCCCGGGCCATCAACCGGAAGATCAAGCGGATGCTGGGCGGCGCCTGGGAGCTGTGGTGGCTCAAGACGCCCGTCCCCGGCGTGGTCTGGTGCAACTGCCCGCACATGACCGGCTTCGACGGCACCGACCCGGTCTCGCTCACCGAGGCCGAGTTCGAGGCCCGGGCCCGGATCGGCGCCGTCCTCGACCACATCAAGTCCGACCTGCCCGGCTTCGGGAACGCCTATCTGCTCGACGTCGCCGAACAGATGGGCGTCCGCCAGACCCGGCTGCTGCAGGGCGAGTACGTGGTCACCAAGGACGACGTCACCTCCCGCCGCCACTTCGCCGACAGCGTCTCCCGCGGCCGCGACTACTACACCCCGTACCGCGCGCTGCTGCCGCGCGGCGTCGACCAGCTGCTGGTCGCCGGCCGGCACTACTCGGCCACCCCCGAGGCGCAGCGGATGTCCCGCGAGATCCCGCCCTGCATGGCCATGGGCCAGGCGGCCGGCATCGCCGCCGCCACCGCGGTGGAACAGGGCGTGCCGGTCCGGGACGTCGACCCGGCCGTCATCCAGCACCGGATGCGCGAGCAGGGCGCCGATCCCGGGGACGTCCCCGCCGAGAACGCGACCGTCGACCAGTACGAGGAGGTCGTGGCATGACATACGCCACCGCCCAGCCGCTCAGCGGCGTCACCGTCATCGACTTCACCCAGGTCTTCATGGGCCCGTCCTGCACCCAGCTGCTGGGCGACTACGGCGCCGACGTGATCAAGGTGGAGCGGCCCGGCACCGGCGACATCGCCCGCACCTCCATCCCCGACCCGGCCGGCCTGGACAACCCCATCTTCCTGTCGATCAACCGCAACAAGCGCAGCATCGCCATCGACACCCGTACCGACGAGGGCCGGCAGGCCGTCCAGGAACTGGTGCGCTCCGCCGACGTCGTGGTGAGCAACTTCCGGGCCGGAGTGATGGAACGGCTCGGCCTCGGCTACGAGGCGCTGCGCGCCGTCAACCCCAGGATCATCTGGGCCTCCGGCACCGGCTTCGGCACCGAGGGCCCGTACGCCCACAAGGGCGGGCAGGACGCCCTGGCCCAGGCGTACAGCGGAGTGATGTGGCGCCGGGTCTCCGAGGACGACCCCGTCACCCTCTACCCGACCACGCTGTGCGACTACACCACCGGAATGCATCTGCTCCAGGGCATCCTGCTGGCCCTGCTGCACCGCGACCGCACCGGCGAGGGCCAGCAGGTCGAGGTGTCGATGTACGACTCGATGCTCCACATGCAGATGCAGGAAGCCTGCCAGCAGCTCAACCGCGGCTCCGAGATCAACTGGGCCGCGATGCCGCTCACCGGGGTGTTCCCCACCACCGACGGCGCGCTGATCATGGTCGGCGGCTTCAAGGCCAACGGGCTGCACCACATCAGCCGCGCCCTGGAACTCGACGAGGACCTGGCCGAGCGCCCCGAGTTCGCCACCCTGGACCTGCAGTTCGCGCACCGTCCCGAACTACAGCGGATCTTCGCCGGGGCGGTGGCCCGCAACACCACCGAATACTGGGTCAAGCGGCTCGAGGACGAGGACATCCTCTGCGCCCCGGTGCGCAGTCTGGAGCAGACCCTCGGCGACGAGCAGACCGCGGTCAACAAGATGATCGTCGAGATGGATCACCCGGTCGCCGGCCGGGTCCGCGCCCTCAACGCGCCGCTCCACCTCTCCGCCGCCCCCGCCGAGGTCCGCCGGGTCCCGCCGCGGCTCGGCGAACACGGCGCCGAGGTGCTCGGTGAACTCGGCTACACCACCGAACAGATCGAGCTGCTCCGCGAGAAGGGCGTGCTGCGATGACCGACGAGGTCCGCTACGTACGGGACGGGCACATCGCCCGGGTCACCATCGACCGCCCCGCCGTGCTCAACGCGGTGGACGCCAGGACCAACGCCCGGCTGGGCGAGATCTGGGCCGACATAGAGGCCGACCCCGAGGTGCGGGTGGTCGTCGTCACCGGTGACGGACAGCGGTCGTTCTGCGTGGGCGCCGACATGTCCGCCGGCGCGGTGGACAAGACGGGTCTGGAGTACTGGGCCGACCTGGACCCCAACGGCTTCGGCGGGCTCAGCCTGCGCACCACCCTGGACGTGCCGGTGATCGCCCGGGTCAACGGCTACGCGCTGGGCGGGGGCATGGAGATGGTCCTCGGCTGCGACATCGTCATCGCCGCCGACCACGCTCAGTTCGGCCTCACCGAGCCCCGGGTCGGCCGGATCCCGCTGGACGGCGGCGTCTTCCAGCTCGTCCGCCGGCTGCCGCATACCCAGGCCATGGGTCTGCTGCTCACCGGCCGCCGCGCCGATGCGGCCGAACTGCACCGGATGGGCCTGGTCAACGAGGTGGTCCCGGCCCAGCGACTGGACGAGGCCGTCGACCGCTGGGTCGCCGACATCCTCGCCTGCGCCCCCACCTCACTGCGCGCCATCAAGCAGATGGCCGGGCGCGGGGCCGGGCTGTCGCCGCAGGACGCCCACAAGCTGCGCACCCCGGCGCTGATGGCGGCGCTGGACAGCGAGGACGCCAAGGAGGGCGTGCTCGCCTTCCAGCAGAAGCGGCCGCCGCTGTGGCCCGGACGATGAAGGCGCTTACCGGCGATGAGGGAAGCCCACTGGGGATGGGGGAGCGCACTGGCGATGGGGGAGCGCACCGGCGATGAGGGAAGCCCACTGGGGATGAGGGAAGCCCACTGGCGATGAGGGAGCGCACTGGCGATGAGGAGAGCCCACTGATGCCCGAAAAGCTCACCCCCGGAGTATGGGGCGTGGTCGCCACGCCCTTCCTCGGCTCCGCCCTGGAGGTGGACGAGCCCAGCCTGGTCCGGCTGGCGGAGCACTACGAGCGGATCGGCACCACCGGTCTGACCGTGCTCGGAGTCTTCGGCGAGGCCGCCCGGCTCTCCGTCGAGGAGCGCCGAACGGTGCTGGAGGCGGTGGTCGACGCGGTCGGCCTGCCGCTGGTCGTCGGGGTCACCGGACTCGCCACCGCACCGGTGCTGGACGAGGCCCGGCTCGTCCACGAGGTGGTCGGGGACCGCCTCGCCGGACTGATGGTGCAGGTCAACTCGCCCGATCCGCAGGTGGTCGCCGCCCACCTCAACGCGGTCCACGACGCGACCGGCGCCGGGATCGTCGTCCAGGACTACCCGGACACCAGCCGGGTCGTCATCCGCACGGCCGACCTGGTCCGCGCCGTCCGCGCGGTCCCCTCGGCGGTCGCGGTGAAGGCCGAGGCGCCGCCCACCCCGGCGGCCATCGCCAGGCTCACCGCCGAACTGGACGTCCCGGTCTTCGGCGGCCTGGGCGGCCTGGGCCTGCTCGACGAACTGGCGGCCGGCGCCGCCGGGGCGATGACCGGCTTCTCCCGTCCCGAGGGCCTGATCGCTTGCGTCCAGGCGTGGCGAAGCGGCGGCCACGACGCGGCCCGGGATGCCTACCTGCCGTATCTGCCCCTGGCCAACTTCGAGGCACAGGCCGGGATCGGGCTGGCGCTGCGCAAGGAGGCCATCCGGCGCCGTGGCCTGATCATGGAGTCGGGGGTGCGGCCGCCAGCCGCGCGGCTGCCCGAGGCCCTGGTCCCGCAGTTGGCACGGCACCTCGCCGCGCTGCCCGGGGAGGTGCGCTGATGGACCTCGGCATCCGCGGCCGGGTCGCCGTGGTCGCCGCTTCCACCAGCGGTCTGGGCCGGGCGGTGGCCGAAGCGCTGGCCGCCGAAGGCGCCCGGGTCGTGGTGGCCGGGCGGCGCGGAGACCTCGCCGAGGAGATCGCCGCCGGACTGCCGGACGCGGTCGGCGTCCAGGCCGACCTCACCGCCCCGGACGGGCCGCGGACACTGGTCGAGGCGGCTCGCGCGGCCTACGGCGATCCCGGCATCCTGGTCCTCAACGGACCCGGCCCCCGGCCCGGCACCGCCGCCGGCCTGGAGACCGGCGACCTCGGCGCGGCCATGAACTCCCTGCTGCTGGCCCAGCAGCGGCTGGTGGCGCTGACCCTGCCGGCGATGCGCCGGGACGGCTGGGGCCGCGTCCTGGCCATCGGCTCCAGCGGGATCGCCGAGCCGCTGCCCGGACTGGTCCTGTCCAACGCCGGACGAGCCGCCCTCGCCGCGTACCTGAAGACCCTCGCCGCCGAGGTGGCGGCCGACGGAGTCACCGTCAACCTGCTGCTGCCCGGCCGGATCGCCACCGATCGGGTGGCGGCGCTGGACGCCGCGCGGGCCGAACGCGAGCAGCGCCCCGTGGCCGAGATCGAGGCCGCCTCGCAGGCCGCGATCCCCGCCGCACGGTACGGCACCCCCGCCGAGTTCGGCGCGGCCGCCGCCTTCCTCTGTGGCGCCCCCGCCTCATACATCACCGGGACCGCGCTGCGCTGCGACGGCGGCCTGGTCCGCGGCCTGTGAACTCCCGACTCCCCGAGGAACCGAATCCATGAGCACTGTACGGATCCCCAACCTCATCGCCGGCGAGGAGATAGCCGGCGACGGCCTCGAACGGTACAACCCGGCGAACCCGGCCGAGCTGGTCGCCGTGGCCCCGGCCTCCGGCGCCGAGGCCGTCGACGCGGCCGTGGCGGCCGGTACCGCGGCCCAGCCGGGATGGGCGGCGCTGCCCGCCCCGGCGCGCGGCGCGATCCTGCTGGACGCCGCCGAGATCCTGCGCGCCCGCCACGAGGAGGCCGCCCGCGACCTGGTCCGGGAGGAGGGCAAGACGCTGACCGAGGCCCGTGGCGAGGTCCGGCGCGCCATCGACGTACTGCGCTTCTTCGGCTCCGAGGGCTGGCGGCTCGGCGGGCAGGTGCTGCCCAGCGCGCTTCCCGACACCATGGTCCACACCCGCCGGGAGCCGGTCGGGGTCGTGGGGCTCATCACCCCGTGGAACTTCCCGATCGCCATCCCCGCCTGGAAACTGGCCCCCGCGCTGATCGGCGGCAACGCGGTGGTGCTCAAGCCCGCCGAGCTCACCCCGCTCTCCACCCGCCACCTCACCGATGCCCTGCTCCGGGCCGGGCTGCCCGCCGGGGTGCTCAACGTCGTGCACGGCTCCGGCCCGGTAGTCGGCGAGGCATTGGTCCGCGACCCCCGGGTGGCAGCGGTCTCCTTCACCGGCTCCACCCGGGTCGGCATGCGCATCGAGCGCGCGGTGCAGGAGCGCCGCGGCCGGGTGCAGGCGGAAATGGGCGGCAAGAACGCGCTGGTGGTGCTGGACGACGCCGACGTCGAACAGGCCGCGCGGATCGCCGCCGCGGGCGGCTTCGGCCTCACCGGCCAGGCATGCACCGCCTCCTCCCGGGTGATCTGCACCCCGGCGGTGCACGACGACTTCGTCGCCGCGCTCGCCAAGGAGGCGGCCCGCTACCGCCCCGGCGATGGCCTGGCCGACGGCACCCTGATGGGCCCGGTGGTGAGCGAGCGGCAGCTTGCCACGGTCACCGCCGCCATCGAGCGGGCCAGGGCCGAAGGCGCGACGGTCGCCGCCGGTGGCGAGGCCGCCGAGGGGCTGATGCTCGCCCCGACCGTGCTCGCCGGCCTCGGCCAGGAGAGCGCCGCGGCACGCGAGGAGATCTTCGGCCCGGTGATCGCGGTACTGTCCGCGGCGGACCTGGACGACGCGATCGACCTGGTCAACGACTCCCCCTACGGCTTGGCCGCGGGCATCTGCTCCCGCAGCCTGGCCGCCGCCCAGCGCTTCGCCGCGGCCGCCCGCGTGGGAGTGGTCAAGGTCAACCGCCCGACGACCGGCCTGGATCTCAACGTCCCGTTCGGCGGCGTCGGTGACTCCTCCAGTAACACCTTCCGCGAGCAGGGCGCGGTCGCGGTGGACTTCTTCACCTGGTCCAAGTCGGTCTACCTCGGATGGGAGAGCTGACCAACTCGCCTGCGGGCGACGTCGGCCCCCGCGGCCCGTCCCGCACGAAGTGCGTGGGACCGGCGACACCGGACAAGCCCTTCGGCTACGGCGAAGCGGCCTGACGCGCTGGCTCAACGTTCCGCTTCAATGTGTAGCGGGTGACGTAGCACGAGTTGACTGAACTAGCGAATATGCAGGTCAGAGGGGGCTCGATCCTTCGGGGTCGGGTCCTCGTCTCGTTCCCGTGCTGGTTTGGTGCTGACTCTGGGGCGGACCGGGGGTGCAGCGTCGCCAGTCATCCGTTCGAGGAGCGCAACCGCCCATCGGAGGGTGCTCCGCGGCCTGGACTCTGGTCTCCACCCTCCACACCATCCGGCGAATGGATCGACTTCGCATGACTCAGGCGATTCGGCGAGGCGGCGGGACCACCCGCGTCAAGAATCCCACTGCCCCGAAGGTCTTCCCCACCCTGCGGCCGGCCGACATGGCGAGAGACGGCCTGGAAGACGACGCGATGATCCGTGGGGTGCGATATGAGGGAACGCCCTTCGTGGCCCTCACGGCTGAGGCCGTCGAAATGGAGGGCTGCACGTTCGACAGCTCCCGCTTTACCGGAACACGATTGATCCGCAGCCAGTTCAGCGACTGTCGATTCAAGACCTGCGACTTCGCAGAAGTAGGTGCGCAAGACGTTTCACTGATCCGATGCGCGGTCAGTGGAAGCCGATTCACGGGCTCGTCGTGGAGGTCTGGAACCTTCCGGGACGTGCGCATGGAGAACTGCGTCATCGCCCCCGGCCTGTTTCGCCACATGAAGCTCTACGCCGTCGTGTTCACCGACTGCAAGATGGCGGGCGCGGACTTCCAGGGCGCCGAGATGCACAATGTGAAGTTCGAGGGCTGTGACCTGACCGGGGCACAGTGGGCCAACTGCCGGGTCGGCACCGTGCGATTCGAGAGCTGCACGCTCGTTGATGTTGGCGGAGGCGCGAGCCTCAACGGCGCGACGGTGCAAGGTCCAGGGCGGATGGAGTTGGCCCTGAGCCTTGCGCGAGAAGCGGGAATCCTTTTCGAGTAGCTGGGTCAGGCGGCGACCGCCGGCGCGTAGTCCGCGTAGCGGCGGTACCTGTTTGCACCGGCCGCAGGTATCGGAGGGTGCGCCACCAGCGCGAAGCCCGGCTCGGGGCGGGGGAGCCCGAGCCGCCGGCGGCCCACCCGGTCTATGGGGCTGGCGTGCCCGCGATGCAGAGCCGGACCACAAGCAGGAGCAGCGCAGGGATCACGCCGAGCAGCAGGCCAGGTCGGACGGCGCGGAAGGCCAGTAGTCCGGCCCAGGACATCCTCTGGTGACGCAGCCTGCCGGCTCTCCCGTGATCTCAGCTCAGAACAGGGTCCCGAACCGGCACGCTGCAGCGCCGCAAAGAAGCTGTACAAGTGTTCCTGTTGTTCACTCGCGTGCCGGGAACCGACGGCGTACGGACGCTTATCCGGACAACTACGGGTTCCAGAGTCGACGGCGCACGGTGTGGGTGCGGAAGGTGTACGCCTGACGCGGCGCCTGAGAGGCCCGTGCCGACCCGGACGGCCCGCTCTGTCTGCGACAAGCTGCCCGAATAGGTCGTGATCAACGCGAGATGCTTCGGGACCAAGTCCCGCGACGGGAGCGAACCCATGACGTCTGACGAGCGAAAACTCTCCCTGAACCGCCGCCGGTTCCTCGGCGGCATCGGCGCGGTCGCCGGTGCGATCGCCGTTGGCGAGCTGTTCCCGACCGCAGCCTCGGCGGCGGCGTCGGCCTATGAAGTGATCCTCGGTGAGCCGAGACAGCAGCAGCTGCTCGGCCCTGCCACGCCGGCCGATACCGAAGCCTGGCT
The DNA here is from genome assembly GCF_024505145.1 of Streptomyces rugosispiralis. GTDB lineage: Bacteria > Actinomycetota > Actinomycetes > Streptomycetales > Streptomycetaceae > Streptomyces > Streptomyces rugosispiralis. The sequence goes on from NZ_JANIAA010000002.1 coordinate 477,661, forward strand.
GAAAGCGATGAAGGACTGGCGGGCGGCCGAACACAAGCGTTTCGACTACGACCCGCGCAATTATGAACGCGCGGAGCTCACATGGGCCCAGCGCAATCCGATCCAGCCGCAGGTGATGGTCGAGGACCGCTACCTCTACGACCCCGACCGGCAGCGCTACACCGTCGACCGCTACCTCGACGATGTCACGAGCCGCTACGGCGGCATCGACTCCGTCCTGCTCTGGCCGACCTATCCCAACATCGGCATCGACAACCGCAATACCGTCGAGATGATCCGCGACCTGCCCGGTGGCTTGGACGGGGTACGCAAACTCGTCGCCGACTTCCAGGCCCGCGACGTGCGTGTGCTGTTCCCGATCATGGTCTGGGACTACGGCACGCACCATCCGGGAGCGGACACCTGGGCGGACATCATGCCCGGCCTGATGAAGCGGTTGGGCGCCGACGGGCTCAACGGCGACGTGATGAACGTGGTCACGAAGGACTACTTCGACAGTGCCCTCGCCCTTGACCACCCGCTGGTGCTCGAACCCGAGCACGGCCTCGGCTTCCGGTCTACATCCCCGCCTGCCGACACCGCACGTGCGCAGATCGGCTGGAACACGATGTCGTGGGGCTACTGGATCAACGACGCCGACGTTCCCATGGTCAGCGTCAACAAGTGGCTCGAACCCCGCCACACCGTGCACGTCAACGACCGCTGGTCCCACAGCAAGATCGACATGCTGCAGTCCGCGTTCTTCAACGGCACCGGCCTGGAGAGCTGGGAGAACATCTGGGGCATCTGGAACGGCATGACCGAACGCGACAACGAGGCCGTCCGCCGCGTCGCCACGATCGAGAGAAGATTTCCGGAGCTCCTGGTCAGCGCGGAGTGGGAGCCGCACACCCCGACGCGGCGGAACGGGGTGTACGCGAGCAAGTGGCCGGCCGAACGCGGCACCCAAACGCTGTGGACGCTCATCAACCGCGACACCGCACCGCGCACCGGTTCGCAGCTGGAGGTCGCACACCGGCCGGGAATCCGCTACTACGACCTCTGGAACGGCCGCGAGCTGAAGCCGGAGGTCTCCGGCGGCCGCGCCGTGCTGTCGTTCCCGATCGAGGCCAAGGGCTTCGGCGCGGTGCTCGCCAGCACCCCGGCCCACCTCCCCAAGGACTTCGGCGACTTCCTGCGGTCCATGCACCGGCACGCCAGGCGCCCGCTGTCGGACTTCTCCGCGGCGAACACGTTCCTGCCGCAGACCATGACGAATATCAAGAGTACGGCCCGGGCCCGTAAGGCCCCGCCCGGCATGGTGTACATCCCAGGCGCCAACTACCGCTTCGCCGTCCGTGGCGCCGAGCTCGAGGGCTGGTCCTGGCGGGCAGGCGCGGGCCTCGTGCGCGGGGTCGGCGTCCAGTTCCCCGGCGAGCCGGAGCCCAACCGCTACCACCAGCTCACCCTCAACCTCGCACCGTTCTACATGGACCGAACGCCGGTGACGAACGAGCAGTTCCAGCGCTTCATGGACGCCACCGGTTACCGGCCGGCGGACGACCACAACTTCCTCAAGCACTGGGACTGGAGCTCCGGGCACCACCCGAAGCACAAAGCGGGCTGGGCCAAGAAGCCCGTCATCTACGTTTCGATCGAGGACGCCCGCGCGTATGCCCGCTGGGCCGGCGGGCGGCTGCCGCACAGCTATGAGTGGCAGTACGCCGCGCAGGGCCTGGACAACCGCAGCTACCCGTGGGGCAACGCCTACGACACCACGCGCGTCCCAGAGCCGTTCCACGGCCGGAACGAGATGCGGCCCCCGGACGACGTCGACGCCCACCCGGGCGGAGCGAGCCCGTTCGGCGTCCTCGACATGGTCGGCAACGTATGGCAGTGGACGGACGAATTCACCGACGACCACACCCGGACCGCCGTGCTGCGCGGCGGCAGCTACTACCAGATCGTCGCCTCAAGTGTCACCAACTACTACTTCCCCTCCGGCAAGAACGCCCAACGGCTCGACGTCCAGAGTAAGTACCTGCTGATGGCCCCCGGCCGGGACCGGGCGGCGACGGTCGGCTTCCGCACCGTCGTGGACGCCGCGCAGCCGGCCCCCGAACCGGTCGACAACGGCACAGTCGTCGATGCCGGCACGGACAAGAACGCCGGCACACCCGGCTGGACCAGCCACGGCTGGACCACCAAAATGGTCTTCGACGCCGCGTATCCCGTCGTCGACTCGTCATACAACGCCACCAACCTGAGCGGCGCCGGCACCGCAAACTGGGCCGAGTACACGTTCACCGGCACCGGCGTCGACGTCTACGGCTGGCGCGGGCCGAACGGCGGGGTGCTGCGCGTACTGGTCGACGGCACCGTCCAGGGCGGCCCGATCTCCCAGAAGAGCGCCACGGACACGTACTACGAGCTGCTCGCCCGGATCGGCGGCCTTGCGAACGGCCGGCACACCATACGGATCGAGACCGATCCCTCCAGCCCGGCGGACGCCGTGACGGGCGTCGACTATCTGCGCGTCTACAAGAGCGGGGACAAGCAGCCGCCCGTGCCGCCGACCCTGACACCGAGCGATGCGCGCCCCGCCGCCGGGAGGAGCATCAGGGTCAAGGTGGGCTTCCGCAACGAGAGCGCCGCACCCGTCTCGGGTGGCCTGCGACTCGCGGCCCCCGAGCCGCTGAGCGTCACCCCGGCGGTGGCCGGGTTCAGCGGGCTCGCCCCGCACGCGGAGGTCACGCGCGAGTTCACCGTCACGGTCCCGGCCGGCACCAGCCGGGGCGCCAAGCTGCTGCGGGCAGTGGCGACGCTGAAACAGTCCGCCGACGCCGAAGGATGGGCAACGCTCGAAACGTCCTGACCCGCCTGCCGCAGGCGTTCCACGCGGCCCACCTCGGCGCGGAACGCCTGCGGCAGTAACTGCCGGGGTCGGCATTCAGGTCGTGACCACAGTGCCGTGGAGGATCTCGAACGCGACCTCGCGTCCGTCGGCACACACCGTCGAGAATGCCTCGGACAGGCTGCCGATGGCCCAGTAGCGCTTCAGGTCACGGCCTTGGTTGATGGACGGCAGCGTCGAGGACGGGATCCGCTTCCTGCAGCCGTTCCGCCCGGCCCGGTAGACCGGCCCGGTAGACCGGCCCGGTAGGCCGACCCGGAGCACGGCGGTCTTGATCGTCGCCCTCCGGCACTGGGCCCCGGTGTCCAAGTCCTTGTAGGCCAGGCCGGATTTGGCCAGACTCGTCCTGGAACTTCTTCTAGTCGGGGGGACGGATGAGGCGTTCGGCGGGCAGTGATCCGGTAGAGGGCGGGGCGGGGCGGGTGGGGGAGTTGGCGCGGAGGGACGCTGTCGGTGCCGGGCCCGCGCCCTCGCTCGAGGAGGTCGTCGGGACCGCCGGTGGGCTGCCGGAGGACGCGGTGCTGTGGATCGCGGCGGGGCTGGCCGGGGCGCTGGCCGTGCTGCACCGGGCCGGGCGGGCGCACGGGGACGTGCGCGCCGGGAACGTGCTGCTGACGCGCGGCGGGCCGCTGCTGACCAGTGACGTGCCGGGGCGGGACGGCGGGGTGTCCGTGCCCGCGGCCGACATGGTCGCGCTGGGGATGCTGCTGGTCGCCGCGTACACCGGCGTCAGCAACCGACAGCCCGACCTCGACAACTTACCGGTGCGGCTGCGGCAGGTCGTCGCCGTATGCCTGGCCGAGGACCCGGAGGAGCGGGCGAACCCCGCCCAACTGCTGAATGTCATCAGGGCGTTGGAGCCCGTGGCGCCTGTCTGGACGGTCGAGGTCGACGACCTGATCACCCCCGCCGACCGCCCCGCCGACACCGCCCCGACCTCGGACCCCCCGGTCGAGGCGCCGCCGCGCCCGGAGCCGCACGGTCTGTCCGGGGCCCGGCTCGCCCTCGTGGTCGTGGCCGCGGTCCTCGTCGGCGTGGTCCTCACGGCGCTGCTGCTCCTGGTCCCGGGCCGCGACGGCGGCACCCGCATCGCCGACGCCCCGGTGACGAGCCGACCGACCCGGCTCCAGCCGACCGAGGACGACACACCGCGACAGCGGACGACCCCGCAACAGGAGCCGAGCGAGGAGCAGACCCCCTCCACGGATCCCGCCACTCAGCCCGCCACGCCCACCAGCCAGGCGCCGCCCGCCCCGACCCCCCAGCGGACCCGGCAGACCGGGGCGATCGACGACTGCTCGGGCAAGCCCCTGACCGAGCCCGTCTCGCTCCTGCTGGCCTGCGGGGACGGCAAGGCCATGCTGCACGACCTGATCTGGACCGACTGGGGCAGCGCCACGGCCACCGCGCGGGGCGTCGTCTCGGAGGTGGTCTGCCAGCCGAGCTGTGCCGACGGCCGGGAGGTCACCTCGGCCGCCACGGTCGCCGTCTCCGGCCTTGCCGGCGGCCGCTACACCCTCATGGAGATCAGGGCCCCGCAGTCGCCCCACGACCCCGACGCCCACTACACCCTCGATCGGCTCGGCCCGACCTACCGGGGCTGAAGCCGGACACACTCCCAGCCACCCGAACCACCCCCGGGATCAACTGCCAAGCAGACTACGCTCACGGCAAAGACAACGGCATGCCTCTGAGCATCGTCATCCATCAGGGTCCGACGGGTTGGCTCGCCAGCGCCCCGATCCGATCCATGTGGGCGTATCCCCATTCGCACAGCGGGCGCAGCGCTTCAGCCAGACTCGAGCCGAACGGTGTCAGGGAGTATTCGACGTGAGGGGGAAGCTCCTGGAAGTCCTTGCGGACGACAATGCGGTCTGCCTCAAGGTCTTTGAACGAGCTAACTGCCGTACCCGGAGTTCTCGAACTCACCGATCCCACGAATGAGCGGAGTAATTCCGCGCCAAAACCGTAGGACAAGCTCATGCCCAGTTCCGCTCCGGCCGAAGCGGGCTATACCTGAGCCATACCGCCGTCGATGCAGAGTTCTGCACCTGTCATGAAACTGCTCTCGTCCGAGGCGAGAAACAGCGCACCATTGGCGATTTCCTCGGGAAGCCCGAGGCGGCCCATCGGGACAAGGGTGCTCATATGGGCTCGGAGAGCTACTGGATCTTGACCGAAGTACTCGGTCTGTCCGTCGATGATGAGCGTGTCGATCGGCCCCGGACTCAGCACGTTGACCCGAAGACCCCGATCGCCGAACTCTGCCGCCCACGTGCGCGCATAGGAGCGCACGGAGGCCTTCGCCGCGCTGTAAGCCCCTGCCCCGGGATCCCCCTTGAATGCCGTGATCGAGCCCAGCAAAACGATCGAGCCGCCCGTTCGTAGAATCGGCAGCGCCTTCTGGACGGTGAACAGTGTGCCGCGGGCATTGAGGTCGAATGTGCGGTCGAAGTGTTCCTCGGTCACGTCCCCGAAGTTCATTCGCTCAATGCTTCCGGCGTTCGCGACGATCACATCGAGGTGCCCGCTCTCCTGACGGATAGCCTCGACCACATGGTCGAGATCGCCCGACACTGTAGCGTCCGCGGTGACCGCCGTTACCTGTCCTTCAATGGAGGCCTTCGCGGCTTCGAGCGCCTCCTTCCGTCGCCCCGTGATGTAGACGTGGGCGCCTTCACTTCCGAATCTCTGGGCAATCGCCAGACCAAGGCCCGCGCTCCCGCCAGCGACGAGGGCTACCTTATTCGCGAGACGCTCCCACGATCCGTGACCGGGACAGCACGTTCACCGCCGCATTCGACGCCGTCTTCACCGGCAACGGCACAGCCGTCATCCCGACTCCGCCGCGAAGCCCACGATCAACGCGTTCGCCGAACGATGGATAGGCACGGCGCGCACCGAACGCACCGTCTCAACGATCGTTGAGATGTGATCGCATCGCCTCGGCCCCGACCCGGCCTCGTACGGAGAACCACAGGTTGAAGGACACCCTCTCTCCCGGGCGCAGCATCGGGGGGTCGAGGAGGGCGACGTGGACGCCTTCCGGGGACATCCGCAGTGTGCTGTGCGCGCGTACGGTCACTGCTCTCGGCCGCCGGACGGTACCCGGCCGCTTCCGGCCGGGCTCGCGCAGCATGGAGACTCCCAGCTCCGGGGAGTCGGCGAAGATCAGGGTGTCGTCCGTGTCCCCGACGTTGCGAATCTCGAAGTAGACGGCGGCCGTCTGCCCGGTGGACTGGACGATACGGCCGCCACTGACCTGGATCCTCGGTGTGGGCTCTCCCGCCGCCCCGGTCGCCGTGTAGCCCGTGAGCAGGGCCAACGCCAGTGCGCAGCCGCCCACCGGGACCAGCGCCGCCCGTACTCCCCGGGCCATCGTCTCCATCAGGCGGCGTCGCGGCGTGGTGCGGTCATCGGTCGCTTCGGTAGCTGAGGACATCGGACTTCCTTCCCGGGTTGCCGTGCTCGGTGGCCGCGGGGCCGTATGAGGAGACGGGGAGCGGGCCGGGTGCCGGTCTGCCGTCCGCCGAGGGTATGGAACCGCAGCCGCAGGCTGTTGGTGACGACGAGGACGGAGCTCGCGGACATGGCCGCGGCTGCGACCATGGGGTTGAGCCAGCCGGTCGCGGCCAGCGGAACGGTGACCACGTTGTAGCCGAAGGCCCAGACGAGATTGGCGCGGATGGTGCTCAGCGTGCGCCGGGTGAGCCGGATGGCGTCGACGACGGCCAGCATGTCGTTGCGTACGAGGGTGATGTCGGCCGCCCCGATGGCGGCGTCGGTGCCACTGCCCATCGCCATCCCCAGATCGGCGGAGGCCAGCGCGGCGGCGTCGTTGACCCCGTCGCCGATCACCGCGACGCACCGGCCCTGCGCACGCAGTGCGGTGACGATCCGTTCCTTCTCCTCCGGGGTCACTTCGGCGTGGACGGTGTCGATGCCCGCCCGTTCCGCCATCGCATGGGCCGGGGCGGCGCCATCACCGGTCACCAGCACCGGCTCGATGCCCAGCGCGCGTACTTCGCGCACCGCCTCGCGACTGGTGGGCCGCAGGCTGTCCCCGATGGCGAGCAGCCCCGTGGGGCGGTCGTCGATCTCCACGATCACGGCGGTGTGCGCGGCGCGTTCGGCGGCCTCGCGCGCCCGGCACAACGGTTCCGGCAAAGGCTCCGACGGCCGGGGGCGACGTATCCGCACCTCACGGCCGGCCACCCGCCCGGACACGCCCTCACCGGCGACAGCCCGGAAGTCCGCCACCTCCGGCAGCCGCGCGACGCCGTCCTCCTCGCGGCGGGCAGCCGCGACCACCGCCCGGCCGATGGGGTGCTCGGAGCCCCGCTCCACGGCCGCGGCCAGCCGGAGCACCTCCCTCGTCTCCGGACCGCCCTCCGCCACGGTCGTGTCGGTCAGCGTCATGCGTCCTGTGGTGAGTGTGCCGGTCTTGTCGAAGACCACGGTGTCCACGCGGCGCAGCCGCTCCAGCGCCTCCGGGCCGCGGATAAGGACGCCGAGTTGCGCCCCGCGTCCGCCGGCCACCAGGAACGCGGTCGGTGTGGCGAGCCCCAGCGCACACGGGCAGGCCACCACGAGCACGGCCACGGCCGCGGTGACGGCCGTCTCACCCGCCGCGCCCGCGCCGAGCCAGAAGCTCAGCACGGTGCCGGCGATCGCCACGATCACCGGCACGAACACCCCCGCCACCGCGTCGGCCAGCCGCTGGATCCTGGCCTTGCCCGCCTGGGCCTCGGTCACCAGGCGGGTGATGCGGGCCAGTTGCGTATCGGCGCCGACCGCTGTGGCGCGCACGACGAGCAGTCCACCGGAGTTGACGGCGCCGCCGACGACCGCGGTGCCGGGTGTCACCTCCACCGGCACGCTCTCGCCGGTGACGAGGGAGAGATCCAGCGCCGATCCGCCCACGACCACCACGCCGTCCGTGGCGACCTTCTCACCGGGGCGCACCATGAACTCCTGTCCCGTGGTGAGTTCGGCCACCGGAACGCGGCGGCTGCCGTCCCGCACACGCAACTCAACCTCATTCGCGCCGAGTTCGGCCAGCGCCCGCAGCGCCGAGCCGCTCCGGTGCCGGGCACGCGACTCCAGATGCCGCCCGACGAGGACGAACAGCGGCACGGCGACCGCCGCCTCCAGATAGATATGAGGGAGTCCGTCGTCGGCCGAGGGCAGCAGGCTGAACGGCATGCGCATCCCCGTCACGCCCGCGCCGCCCCAGAGCAGGGCGTACGTCGACCAGGCGTACGACGCGAGGACGCCCATGGACACCAGGGTGTCCATGGTGGCCGTGGCATGCCGCAGACCGCGCGACGCCCGCCGGTGGAAGGGCCACGCACCCCAGGTCGCGACCGGCGTGGCGAGGGAAAAGCAGGCAAACTGCCATCGGTCGAACTGCCAGGCGGGGACCATCGAGACGACGATCACGGGCAGCGCCAGCACCGCCGTGACAACGAGCCGTTCGATGTCGACGACCTCATCGCGGCCGGGCCCGTCGTCAACCCCGTCCCGGGGCGATCGGCTGTCCTCTTCTCCGGTGGTGGCGGGAGGCGCGGGGAGTTCGGCGGTGTAACCGGCCCGTTCGACGGTGGCGATCAACTCCGCCGGGGCCACGGTGGCCGGGTGGGAGACCCGCGCCGTGCCGGTGGCCAGGTTCACGGTGGCGCTCACGCCTTCGACACGGGCCAGTTTCTTCTCCACCCGGGCCACGCAGGCCGCGCATGTCATCCCGCCGATCAGCAGGTCGGTGGTGCGCGCGGACACGCCGGACGAGGTGGTCCGATCGGACGCGGTGTCCGGCCGCTTGCTCATCGCGCCCCCTCCCGGACGCCGGGGCCTTGCGGCCCCATGCCGTGCGTATCCATGCCCCCGGCCCCGCCGTCCTGCGGCACGCTCCGATGGATACCGGGCGCCACCGGACCGGCCGCCCGCCCCACCGCGTAGGAGGCGGCCATCAACACCGCCAGGAGGACGAGAAACCCGGTCAGGGCGGGAGGCGGCAGCGTGCGCCGCGTCCGGGCGACACGCGGCTCCGCTCCGTCGGGCGCCGGTCGCGGCGTCGAGGCGGTATCGGTCAACGGCATCTTCGGCACTCCTCTGTGCAGGCCTGGCGGAAACGGCCGGGGTTCGCTCACCTTTACGGTCCGGGGCGGTCGGCCGCTCACCGTACGGAGGCTCTGTCGCACAAGGAGAAAACCGTCCCGGCCGGGAACCGTCCGGGTGTGTCAGCCGACATCCGAGCTGTGAGCGGTCTCTGCCCCGGCCCGGGGGAGAGCGGAAAATCCGACTGGGCAGCGGCCGGAGCGCACCCGTCCACCCAGCCGAGCGGAGGGGCCGGATGCGGCGGAGGGCGAGCGGTCGTGCCTCCACCGCACCCGGCGAGTCCGTTGCCAAAGGGGACGTCAGGCCACCGCTACGGCCATGGCGGGTGAACGGAGGGCGCCGTTCGGGGCAGCCTCCGCCCGTTCCGGGTCGGCCGGTTGTTCCTCATCGGAGGCGAGTTGGGCGATCAGGGTTTCCCGGGCGCTGACCACGCGGGAGCGGATCGTGCCGACGGGGCATCGCGCCACGGTGGCCGCCTCCGCATCACCGCGGGGCAGTTGGCAGCCCATCTCGAGGCGTGTGCCGCCTGCCGACTGTGGGAGACCCGGGCCCGGCAACTCACCGAACACATCGCGCGGCTGCGAGAGGCGGACACCACCCCCACTCCAGGCGGAGAAGCGCCGAGGCGGCCACGGCAGGCGCTCTGACACTGGGGCATCGAAGGCGCCGGCATCGCCCAGAAGCTGTCCCACGTACTCGAGTACGCATGGTCACCCGAGGCTTCCACGACTGTCCTGACGGAGAAATAAAGAACCCGCGAACCTGAGCACGATGCGGAAGCGGGTCGTCACCTTGGACGTCGCCGCCGCCTCGTTCCTGATCCAGCCCGGCCCCGGCCTGTCACATCGTCGCCGCCGCCGACACCGACTTCAGCCCCGACGGGCCGCGGGACCCCGCCCGCGGTCGCGCCGAGCTGGAGGTCCGCTCGGTGACCCGCCGCACCCCCGGCGGTGGCAGCCCCTGCCACGCCGGCCGTCGGTCCGACACCGCGGCGGTGGTCCGTGAGGGCCGCGCCCTGACCTACATGGACCCGCACCGGGGCGGCGACGCCTCGCGCACGCCACGTGGGCCGCGGGACTCGTCCAGGGCAACCACGTCCACGCCGGGCTGGAGGGCAGTGGCGTCCACGACTCCCCGACCGGGCCGCGGCCATCAAGGACCTGCCCACCGGTGACATCAAGCTCAACGACGCCCACGACATCCCCCGCGAGGCCATGCTCGGCCTGCGCCCCGATCTCGTCCTGTCCGTCACCACGTACGGCTTCGACCAGAAGAACGGCTTCGCCACCCGTGAGCAGCTGAAGCAGGTAGGAGCCAACAGCTACGTCTCCCCGCAGGGCAGCGACGACGACCCCGCCAAGATGACCGTCGCCGACAGCTACACGCTGCTGCGCGATATGGGAGAGATCTTCAACGTCAGCTCGGTCTTCGGCAAGGGCATTGTCAACGACATCCTCGCCAAGGCCGGCGGCTCCAACGCCTTCGAGAACGCTTCCAAGGCCCTCTTCGCCGACCTGAGCAAGGAGAAGGTGGCTGCCACCGACGTCGACGCGCTCGTCGTCATCAGCTACAACGACCCCAATCCGGCTGCCTGCGCCAAGAAGCTGCTCAAGGAGTTCCCCCAGTGGTCAGCCGCCAAGCACAACGAGTACGTCGTCCTGTCCGACTCGATGTACCTGGGCCCCAGCAACGACCTGGCGGTGGAGAAGATCGCCAAGATGCTGCACCCCGAAGCGTTCTGACCCGGCTCAGGACTCCGCCGGCGTTCACGCTCCTGCCCGTCGCGCTGATCGCCGCGATGATCGTGGGGATCAGTGTCGGCGCGGTCAACGTCCCGCTGGGCGACGTGTGGGGGGATCGTCCTCCACCACGTCACCGGCGCGGGGGCGGCGCACTCCGACCCCGCGCCGGACCAGATCGTCTGGAACTTCCGCACCCCGCGGGTCGTCCTGGCGGCGTTGGCCGGCGCGGGCCTGGCCGTGTCCGGCGCCGTGCTGCAAACCGTGGTGCCCAACCCGCTGGCCGACCCCATCGTCCTGGGTTTCTCCTACGGCGCCACGCTCGGCGCGGTGCTGGTCATCACCCTGGGCGGCGGCGCGGTGCCGGCCGGGCTCGGGGTGTCGGCGGCTGCCTCCTCGGCGCGGTCGCCGCGGGCGCGCTGGTCTTCGCCCTCGGACAACGCCGGGGACGCCTGGCGCCGACCCGGCTGGTGCTGGCCGGCCCCGCGGCGCTTTCACCAGTCGTGAACGGTGCCGTCATGCAGCCGGTTGACGGGGAGGTACGCCCTCTCGTACGGGTACGTCTCCGCCAGGCTCTCGTCCATGTCCACTCCGATCCCCGGCGCTTCGCCGGGGTGGAGGTGGCCGTCGGTGAAGGTGTAGGCGTGCTGGAACACCTCACCTGCCAGTGGGCTGTGTCCGGAGTACTCCTGGATACCGAAGTTGTGGATCGCCAGATCGAGGTGGAGTGCCGCGGCCATGCCCACTGGTGAGATGTCCTCCGGGCCGTGTACGGCGCTCTTGATCTGGTGGACGGCGGCCAGGTCGAAGAGTTTCCGCAGCGGGGTGACTCCGCCGAAGTGGGTGACGGCCGAGCGCACGTAGTCGATCAGTTGGTCGGTGAGCAGGGTCTGGTAGTCGTGGATGGTGTTGAAGACCTCGCCGATGGCGAGTGGGGTTGTGGTGTGTTGCCGGACCAGGCGCAGGGCGTCCTGGTTCTCCGCGGGCGTGCAGTCCTCCAGCCAGAACAGGCGGTAGGGCTCGAGGTCCTTGCCCAGCTGGGCGGCTTGGAGCGGTGTCAGCCGGTGGTGGGCGTCGTGCAGGAGGGGGAGTTCGGGGCCGAATTCGTGGCGTACGGTTTCGAAGACCCCGGGCATGTGGCTCAGGTAGGAGCGGGTGTCCCAGTCCTCGACCCGCGGACGGGCCTGCTGGTGCGGGACGGGTGCCGAGCCGGCGCCTTTGGTGTGGACTCCGTAGACGGCTTTGAGGCCGGGGACACCGGTCTGGATCCGTATGGCCCGGTATCCCTCGGCCAGCCGGGCCCGGACGGAGTCCAGCAGCTCCGGGGTGTCCTGGCCGCTGGCGTGTCCGTAGGCCAGTAGCCGGTCGCGGCTCGCCCCGCCGAGGAGCTGGTAGAGCGGCAGCCCCGCCACCTTGCCCTTGATGTCCCACAGCGCGACGTCCACGGCGGCGATGGCCGCCATGGTCACCGGTCCCCTGCGCCAGTACGCGCCGCGGTACAGGTACTGCCAGGTGTCCTCGATGCGGTGCGGGTCGAGCCCGATCAGCAAGGGGGCGATGTGATCCCGCAGATAGCTGACGACCGCCAGTTCCCGGCCGTTGAGGGTGGCGTCGCCGAGGCCGGTCAGTCCGTCATCGGTCGTCAGCTTGAGGGTGACGAAGTTACGGCCGGGACGGGTGACGACGACCTTCACGTCGACGATTTTCATGCGTGGTCTCTTTCTGGATCCGGTGGGCCGGCTGCTTGTCGTGGGAGGTTCGGTGGCGGTGGCGCTCCGGCGCCTCAGCCCTTGGATGCGCCGGAGGTCAGTCCGGTCACCAGGTATTTCTGGCCGAGGATCGCCGTCAGGACCACGGGAACGGTGATGAGGGTGGCGGCCGCCATCAGACCGCCCCAGTCGGTGCTGGCGTAGGAGATGAAGTTGAACAGCGTCACCGGCACGGTCTGGGTGCGGTCGTCGGCGAAGATCAGCGCGAACATGAAGTTGTTCCAGCTGAAGACGAACGCCGGCAGACATGCGGTGGCGGTGCCCGGAGCCGCGAGTGGCAGCGTGATGCGCCAGAAGGCACCGAACGCCGAGAGACCGTCGGTGCGCGCGGCCTCCTCCAGTTCGACCGGCAGTCCGGCTCGTCAATTGGTCGGCGGTCAGGAGGCTCATCGACGCCCGGCGGCCGATCCGGTCCTCGAATTCCGGCATACGGCGGCGGATGGCCTGCGACCACACGTGGTTGATCGCCATGATCCGCAGGGGTGTGTCGGCCGGCGGAGGGCCCTTGGGGGTCCCGCAGGCGCTCAGGAGACCACCGGCCGCGGCCCCGAGCGCCATGCGGCCGACGGAACGCCGGTTCATGAGCGGTACGGGCGTTGACGTCATCGTCATCGTTCCTTCAGTGGTGACGCACCTCGCACATCCCACTCGTCCGGGAGCCGGTCCAACTGGTAGGACCAGTTTGGGGTGCGGTGGGACCGTAACAGAGCGACAAAGGCGTTGACCAGCCCCTTGAGCGGCCCTCCCGCCCGCGGTGGCTAGCTCCGCACGCGGCGCTCGGGACCGGCGAGGAGGGCTTCGATGTGGTGCCGCGCCATGACATCCACCTGCACGTCGAGATCCTCGCCGTACGTACGCAGGGCAAGCGTCAGGTGTTCCCGCATCCGCCGACAGGCCAGCTCGGCATCGCGCGCCTCGATGGCCTCGAGGATCTCCGGATGGTGCGGAACTCCGGGCTCGCCGATGGCGGGGTCGGAGTTCGACCGCAACATCATTTCGAACATCATCCCGCTGATGGACGAGAGCATGATGCGCAACACGGGGTTGCCGCTCGCCGTCGCGATGGCGTCGTGGAAATCCAGGTCGGCCCTTGCCTTGGCGACGACGTCCGAAGAGGACGCCATCGCGGCATATGCGGCCCGCATCGCCGCGAGGTCGTCGTCCGTCGCCCGCGACGTCGCCAGCCGGACGGTCTCCACCTCCAGCGGCACCCGCGCCTCGATGAGCTGCCGCACGGTGGGACGCCCCGCCCGGTACAGCGCGTCGTACCCACGGGCCTGCCCCGACGTCTGCTCACGCACGAAGGAACCGCGGCCGGGCGCGACCTCGATCAGCTGCTGCGCCTCCAAGCGCTGCAACGCCTCCCGCACCACATTCCGGCTGGCTCCGAACTGGCCGGCCAGCTCACGCTCGGACGGCAGCTTGGCCCCGACCGCGATCGCACCCGAGCGGATGTCGTGCTCCAACTGACGCGCGATGCGCTCGGTGAGGAGACCAGTCTGGCCGGCGGATGGCACGCGGCCCGGCTGCGAGGACGGGACAGGTGGCATGATCAGCAGGATACAGGCGGTCCTGGGGGCCGCGTCGACCACTTGCCATCGAGCCCGCTCCGGCCCGCGAAAGCCGGGGCGGGGCACCTCCCCGCTGGACCGGGCACCGCGCCCGCTCCCCGGCCTGTCGGCGGCCATCAGCCCAGCAGGACGGAAGCCGAAACGCTTCGGTGCCGCGAGAGCGACTGCCGGACATCCCGGAAACCGCACCCGTGTCGCTTTCGCGGTCTCCCATACCTGCCCCGCTTCATTTCCCGCCGTCGTCCTGGCCCACTCCACCACCGTGACGGCGTTCTTCGTCGCCGAAGCGGTTCTCGGAGCCGGCTACGGCGCTTACGTCGCCGTCGACACCGCCCTCGTGATCGATTCCGTCAAGTGACGACCCGCCCCGTCGCTCACCGCGCCGAGCGCGATCGAAGGCCATATGACCTACGGCAGCTCGACCTTGATGATGTCGCGCAACCGGGCCCGCAGGCGTTCCGGCATGTCGATGTCATGGGGGCTGAGCAGCCACTGGATCTGAAGACCGTCGATGAGTGCGAGGAGGTCCACCGACAGGCCCACCGGGTCCACATGAGGACGCAACAGCCCGCGATGTGCCAGGTCGTCGATGGCCGATTGCATCGCGCACCGCGCACGCTCGTAGCGGGCGACGAAGTACGGATGCGCCGGGTGGTCGGGAGCGCTCGCCTCGCTCGACAGCAGCGCGAACAGGCTCACGATGCCCGGATGGTCCTGGTTGTGGGCCACGAGCCGGAGCATGCTCGCGAAGTACTCCAGGCCGTCCCTCGTCGCCTCTCCCGTTCCGAAGAAGCGCTCGTCGTCACGACGCTCGCGCTGCTCCAGCACGGCTTCCAGGAGCGATTCCTTCGTCGGGAAGTGATGCAGAAGGCCCGCGCGGGACACTCCGCAGGCGGCGGCGAGTTGCAGCATGCTCGCGTTGCGGTAGCCGACCGTCCCGAACGCCGTGAAGGCGGCCTCGATGATCTGGGCGCGCCGGCGTTCGCCCTTGGGATAGTTGCGCGATGCCCCGGGGCCGTGCTGTCGCCTTGACGCTGCCACCTCGTTCACGCCGCCATGCTATCCAAACAAAGAAACCGACACTACTGTCGGTATTGTTGTCGGGCCGCGCCGTCCGGAGCGTGAAATACCGGCCGGCGGAGGGCCGTTCACCACTGGGAGGATCCCCATGTCCACACCGCATCTGTCCGTGCAGCTCTACTCCGTCCGCGAGGCGCTGGAAAACGACCAGGAGGGCGCGCTCGCCCGCCTGGCCGGTCTGGGGCTGCGCGACGTGGAGGTGTTCAACTTCGTCCACCGGGCGCAAGAACTGTCGGAGGCACTCGGCCGCCACGGACTGTCCGCGCGTACCGGGCACGCCAACTTCCTGTCGCCCGAACTCGCCCGGGAACACGGCGCTACCGTCCACAGCCTGGACGAGACGTTCGCCGCGGCCGAGCAGCTGGGCCTCGAGCTCGTGATCGACCCCTTCGTCCCCGCCGCCCGGTGGGGTGACGAGCAGGAGATCGCCCGGACGGCGGCCCTCCTGAACGAGGCGGCCGGCGTCGCCGCGAACCATGGTCTTCGCGTGGGGTACCACAACCACTCGCAGGAATTCGTCCACACCATCAACGGAACGAACGCCTTCGACCTCTTCGTCAGCCGGCTGAACCCTGATGTCTGCCTCGAGATCGACATCTACTGGGCCGCGGCAGGTGGCGGGGACGTCGTGGCCCTTCTGCGGCGCCTCGGCCCGCGCGTGCAGGCCCTGCACGTCAAGGACGGCCCCATCATCGACGACCCGTTCTCGTCCGGTGTTCCGTTCGACCCGGCTCGGACGGGTCAGGTCGCGCCGGGTCAGGGCGAGGTGCCACTGGACGCGGCGCTCGCCGCGGCTCCCGACGCGAAGTTCGCCATCATCGAGTTCGACCACTACGACGGGGACATCTTCGAGGGCATCGGCGCGGCCGTCAGTTACCTGAACCAGAAGGGCATCCGTTGATAGGCGCCACGGGACCGGTCGGCATCGGCTTCATCGGCGCCGGCATGATCAGCAACCAATACCTCGACAACCTCACCACGTTCCCCGACATCAACGTCGTCATCCTCGGCGACCTCGACACCGGCCGGGCCGCGGAGCAGGCGCGGAAGTACGGGATAGCGGGATCAGGATCCACCGCGGATGTGCTCGCCCATCCGGACGTCGAGATCGTGCTGAACCTGACCATTCCCGCCGTCCACGCGGAGATCAGCGCGGCGGCGGTGGCCGAGGGCAAGCACGTGTGGTCCGAGAAGCCGATCGCCATCGATCGGCTCAGCGCCCGAACCCTCCTGGACCGGGCCGCCGATGCCGGGGTGCGGGTCGGGGTCGCTCCGGACACGGTGCTCGGCCCGGGCGTGCAGACCGCCCGCCGCGCGATCGCCCGCGGCGACATCGGCGTACCGCTGTCCGCGCAGACCGTCATGCAGTACGCCGGGCCCGACATCTTCCACCCCGACCCGGAGTTCCTGTTTGCCCAGGGAGCCGGACCGGTGTACGACATGGGGCCCTACTACATCACCGCCCTGGTCAACCTCTTCGGCCCGGTCGCCCGCGTCTCGGCCGTGGGCTCGACCGGACGGGCGACCCGCACCATCAAGACGGGCGACCGGTCCGGTAGCGAGTTCCCCGTCAGCGTCCCCACCCACGTCGCGGCGCTCGCGCGGTTCCACAGCGGGGCCGTGAGCCAGAGCGTGTTCAGCTTCGACTCGCCTCTCACCCGCACCGGCATCGTCGAGATCACCGGAACCGAGGGCACGCTCGTGGTGCCCGACCCCAATATGTTCGCCGGCGATGTCAAGATCACGCGCAGCCGTCCGTTCGCCGACCACCGCCGCGAGCCGGAATGGGAAATCGTGGAGCCGGTCGGCATAGCGGCCGGCCGGGGGCTCGGCGTCCTCGACATGGCGCGGGCCATCCGCGGCGGGCGGCCCCACATCGCCACCGGCGAGCTGGGTTACCACGTGCTGGACACCCTCATCTCCATCGACGAGTCGGTCGCCTCCGGCGAGACGGTCAACGTCGACAGCAGCACCGACGAGACACCTCTCGTGCCCGAGGACCGAGACCCCTACGGAGCAACTCTGTGACCAGGCCCCTTCGCGCCGGATTCATCGGAGGCGGCTTCATGGCCGCCGTGCACACCCGGGCCAGCCGGGCCGCCCGCGCACAGCTCGTCGCGCTGGCAAGCTCCGCCCCCGAGCGGGGCAAGCAGGCCGCGCACGATTTCGAAGTCGAGCGCGCCGAACCGGACGCACACGCCCTGGCGGCCTGCTCCGACCTCGACGTCGTCCACGTGTGCAGCCCCAACCGGTACC
Organism: Streptomyces rugosispiralis; assembly: GCF_024505145.1. GTDB lineage: Bacteria > Actinomycetota > Actinomycetes > Streptomycetales > Streptomycetaceae > Streptomyces > Streptomyces rugosispiralis. The sequence continues at coordinate 495,086 of NZ_JANIAA010000002.1, forward strand.
ACGCGGAACACGCGCTGGCCGCACTGGCGGGCGGCGCGCACGTCATCTGCGAAAAGCCCCTGGCGACCACGGTCGCGGACGCACGGCGCCTGGTCGAGGCCGCAGATCAGGCAGGCCGGGTGGGCGCGGTCCCGTTCGTGTACCGATACCACCCCATGGCCCGCCAGGCGCGAGCCATGGTTGCCCGCGGGCAGCTCGGTACCGTACTCACCCTGGACGCTTCCTACCTCCAGGACTGGTTGCTCGAGGACAGCGACGACAACTGGCGTGCGGACTCCGGGACCGGAGGCGCTTCCCGCGCGTTCGCCGACATCGGGTCCCATCTGTGCGATCTCATCGAGTTCGTCACCGGCGATCGTATCCATCGCCTTGCCGCACGCACCCGGACCGTGTTCGCCCGTCGCGGCGGCAAGCCGGTGAAGAACGAGGACATCGCCGCTCTCGTCGTCGAGCTGAGCAGTGGTGCGCTCGGCACTCTGCTGATCAGCCAGTTGGCACCCGGACGTAAGAACAGCCTCACCCTGGAACTCCACGGTACGCGGGAGAGCGTGCGGTTCGAGCAGGAGCGTCCCGAGGAACTGTGGGTCGGCCGCCGCGACGGCTCTCAGATGCTGCTGCGCGACCCCGGCAGCGCCGCCCCCGACTCCGCACGCCTGTCGGTGCTTCCCGCCGGACACGCCCTCGGCTATCAGGACGCCTTCTCGGCGTTCGCCACCGATGTCTACAGCGCCATTCGCGGTGAACAGCCCGAAGGCATGCCCACGTTCGCGGACGGACTGCGCGCCGTGCAGCTCACCGAAGCGGTGCTCACCTCGGCGAAAGACGGTGCATGGATCGGTACCACCCCGGCGCAGGATTCCGGAAGCCACGCGAGTAAGGACTGAACCATGAGCGCAGCCACACACCCCGTCACCCTGTTCACCGGCCAGTGGGCCGACCTCCCGTTCGAGGAAGTGGCCCGGCTCGCCGCGCAGTGGGGCTATGACGGCCTGGAGATCGCCGCCTCCGGAGACCACCTCGACCTCCGGCGCGCCGATGAGGACGACGCCTATGCCGCCTCCCGTCTGGAGATCCTCGAACGCCACGGCCTGAAGGTCTACGCGATCTCCAACCACCTGGCGGGCCAGGCCGTCTGTGACGCGCCCATCGACTTCCGCCACCAGGCAATCGTCAGGCCCTACGTATGGGGGGACGGCGACGCGGAAGGTGTACGTCAGCGCGCTGCGGAGGACATGAAACGGGCGGCCCGGGTGGCCCGCAAGCTCGGTGTCGACACCGTTGTGGGGTTCACCGGTTCGTCCATCTGGCCCTATGTCGCGATGTTCCCGCCCGTTCCGGCCTCCGTCATCGACGCCGGATACGAGGACTTCGCCCACCGGTGGAACCCCATCCTGGATGTGTTCGACGCCGAGGGGGTGCGGTTCGCGCACGAAGTGCACCCCGGGGAGATCGCCTACGACTACTGGACCAGCGTGCGCACGCTGGAAGCCGTGAACCACAGGGCGGCCTTCGGGTTCAACTGGGACCCCAGTCATATGATGTGGCAGAACATCGATCCGGTCGGCTTCATCACCGACTTCAAGGACCGCATCTACCACGTCGACTGCAAGGACACCCGCCTGCGTCCGCGCAACGGCCGGGCCGGCATCCTCGGTTCCCACCAGGCGTGGGGAGACCCGCGCCGAGGCTGGGACTTCGTCTCCACCGGACACGGCGACGTCCCCTGGGAGGACTCCTTCCGGGCCCTGGAAGCCATCGGCTACAGCGGTCCCATCTCCATCGAGTGGGAGGACGCCGGCATGGACCGGCTGCACGGCGCCGCGGAGGCGGTCACCTTCGTACGCTCCCTCCTGTGGCCGCGGCCCGCGGCATCCTTCGACGCCGCCTTCTCGAATCAGTGATCGGACTGACGACTGGCAGGAGCCTCGACGCAACAGCGGGGCGTTAAACGGGGCGTTAGCGGCACATTGCACAACGCGCTGCGGGGCCGTGCCCTGTTCGGGCACGGCCTCGTGTGGCACGCCCACCTCATGGGATCGGCAGTCGGCTGTCGATGTCGGCGAGCCGCGGCTCCTCGACCGTGCCGACGTCGACGGGGCGCGACAGCCGCCGCAGCACGGCTGTCCAGTACTCGGGCGCGGACTGCCGCGCGGCGTCGTAGGGCGGGGCGGCAGGCCCAGTAGGCCTCGGCGAAGGCGTCCGCGGGTGCGTCGCACCGCGCGGCCATGGGGCCGGTGGGAGCGCCGGCTCGTCGGAGGCGCTGGCCAGGTGCCGTAGTGAGGAGGCGATGTGGGCGGGGGCCGCGGGCTCGGCCAGGAGCCCGCCGGCCACCTCGCCCGCGGCTGCCCTGTCGCCATGGAGTTCGGCGGGATGCCGCTGTTCCGGGCTGGTGGGATGGGTCGGCCGGTCTGGGGGCCGGGTCTTCTGCACGACGGAATTTCATGGGCAGTGGCACGGGTCACAGGAAGCCTTGTGGGATATCTCCGATCAAGCCTACTGACGGGAGAGGCCATGACACCTTTTGTGTCAACCCGTGGCTGCCGGGCCGGTTACCGAGCGTCTTGTCCCTTCTTGTTGTCGGGAGGGTGGGGCGGTTTGCACGATGGCATGACTCGTGCTGGCCAGGAGCGCTTTGCCGGTGTGATCGCGGTCAGGTGTGAAGGCGCGGGGGAGCAGGTATGACCAAGTCTGAGGTGTTGCCGCCCTCCGTGGCGCGCATGCTTGATCGTGACTGGCGGTTGCTGATCGCCGGCGAGCGGCGCACCGCCCGGAACGGGCGGACCTTCCAGCGGGTCAGCCCGGTGACCGAGACGGTGATTGCCGAAGTGCCGGATGCCGACGCGGCCGACGTGGACGACGCCGTCTCGGCGGCGTACACGGCCCGCTCGCGGTGGCGGGACACCACCGCCGTGGAGCGGGCGGCGCTGGTGCGCCGGCTGGCCGACCTGGTCGAGCAGCATGGCGAGGAACTGGCGCTGCTGGACACCATCGACGCCGGCGCGCCGATCGCTGCCTCCCGGATGGACGTGGCGGTGGCGGTCGCCCAGCTGCGGCTGTTCGCCGGGCTTGCGCTGGAGCTCAAAGGCGACTCGATACCGGCCAGCAACGCGCTGCACGTCACCGTGCGGGAGCCGGTGGGCGTGGTGGCGCGGATCGTGCCGTTCAACCACCCGCTGATGTTCGCCTGCAAGGTCGGCGCGCCGCTGATCGCCGGTAATCCCACGATCCTCAAGCCACCGGAGACGGCGCCGCTGTCGGCACTGCGGCTGGCGGAGCTGGCCGCCGAAGTCTTCCCTCCGGGCGTGCTGTCGGTGGTGGTGGGCAATGGCCCGGTGGTGCCCGACACACTGGTGCGCCATCCCCGGGTGCGGCGCATCGGGTTCATCGGCTCCGGGCCGACCGGGCGGGCGATTCAGCAGGCGGCAGCCGAGAGCGGGATCAAGGACGTGACGCTGGAGCTCGGTGGTAAGAACGCCATGGTCGTCTTCGCCGACGCCGACCTGGAGGCCGCCGCCGAGGGAGCGGTCTTCGGCATGAACTTCGGCTCCTCCGGGCAGTCCTGCGGCTCCAATTCCCGGCTGCTGGTGCAGCGCGAGGTGCACGACGAGGTCGTCGCACGCGTCGTGGAACTCATTGAGGCGCGCCGGATCGGCAACCCGCTGGCCGAATGGTCCGAGCAGGGCACGGTGATCAACCGGGCACAGTACGAGAAGTCGCTGCGCTATATCGAGATCGCGGTGAGCGAGGGCGCCAAGGTCGTCACCGGCGGCGGCCGTCCGAGCGGGCCGGAGTTCGAGCGCGGACTGTATGTGGCCCCGACTGTCCTCACGGACGTCACCCCGGACGCGCGCATCGCGCGCGAGGAGGTCTTCGGCCCGGTGCTCGCGGTCATCCCGTTCGACACCGAGGACGAGGCGATCGAGATCGCCAACGGCGTCGAGTACGGGCTGACCGCGAGTGTGTGGACCCGTGACCTGGACCGGGGGCATCGTGTCGTCCGGGAGTTCGAAGCCGGTCACACCTGGATCAACGGTTCCTCACTGCACTTCCCGAACGTTCCGTTCGGAGGCGTCAAGGGCTCCGGCATCGGCCGTGAGGAAAGCCTCGAAGAACTGGTGGGCTACACCGACCTCAAAGCGATCAACGTGATGTTCCGGCGTTGATCCGAGTCCCGCAGACAATCACCGCCACTTTGACCAACGGAGGTTGCCGTGGCATACGTTATTGGAATTGATATAGGCGGCACCTTCACCGACGCATTCGTCGCTGACCAGCACGGTCGGCTGGCCGCCGCCAAAACGCCGTCCACCCCGCCGGACTTCGCCGACGGGTTTCTCAACGCCATCGACGAGCTGGCCCGTGAGCTCGACATTCCGGCCGGCCGGCTGCTCGGCGAGACCGACTACATCGTGCACGGCACCACCTCGACGCTGAACTCGCTGGTCACCGGTGATGTGGCACGGGTCGGTTTCCTGACCACCCGGGGCCATGCCGACTCGATCAGCATCATGAACCTGGAGGGCCGCTACGCCGGGCTGGGCAGCGATGCGATCCAGCACATGGCCCGCACCGCCAAACCGTCCGCGCTGGTGCCCCGCCACCTGATCAAGGAGATCAACGAACGGATCGACTACAAGGGCGCGGTCGTGGTCCCGCTCGACGAGGACGGGGTACGGCAGGCCGTCCGGGACCTGCTCGCCGACGGGGCCGAGGCCATCGCGGTGTCGCTACTGTGGTCGTTCCGCAACGCCGCTCATGAGCGACGGATCCGCGAGCTCATCCACGCCGAGGCGCCGGGGCTCTACGTCGCGCTGTCCAGCGAGGTCAGCCCCCGCATCCGGGAGTATTCGCGCAGCGTGACCACGATCATGAACACCCAGGTGGGCCCCCGGCTGGACGCCTATCTGCGGCCGCTGCAGGCCACCTTGCGCGAGCGCGGACTGACCGGGTCGCTGCTGGTCATGCAGGGCTCCGGCGGGTGTGTAAGCGCCGACAACGCGCCGGCGCACGCGGTCACCACCATCGGATCGGTGCTCAGCGGCGGCGTGATCGGTTGCACGCGTATGGCCGAGGCACTGCACAGCGGCAACGTCATCTCCACCGACATGGGCGGCACCACCTTCCTCGTCGGCCTGGTCGTCGACGGGGCGCCGGCGCGCACCAGCAACACGGTGCTCAATCAGTACACGATCAGCACGCCGATGGTCGATGTGCACACCATCGGCGCCGGCGGCGGCGCCATCGCCTGGGTGGACCCGGGCGGTAACCTGCGGGTCGGCCCGCGCAGTGCCGGTGCCCGCCCTGGTCCGGCCTGCTATGGCGAGGGTGGCGTCGAACCCACCGTCACCGACGCCGATCTGGTGCTCGGCATCATCAACCCGGACAACTTCCTGGGCGGCCGCAAGAAGCTGGACGTGACGCTGGCCCGCAAGACCATCGCCGAGCGCCTGGCCAAACCGCTGGGACTGTCCGTGGACGAGGCCGCAGCCGCCGTGTACGAGATCCAGAACGCGCAGACCGCCGACCTGGTGCGCAAGGTCGTGGTCAACTCCGGGCAGGATCCCCGGGACTTCTCGCTGTACGCGTTCGGCGGAGCCGGTCCGATGCACTGCGCCAGCTACGCCCGTGACCTGGGGGCGCGCCAGGTCATTGTGCCGATCGGCGCCACGGCCGCGGTGTTCTCCGCCTATGGGCTGGCCACTTCCGACATCGTACTCACCGCCGAACGGTCCCAACCGGCCGAGATGCCGGTCGACCCGGCGCGGCTGACCGAGGCGTTCGAGTCCCTGGAAACCGAGCTGGCAACCCGGCTCGCCGAGCAGGGACTCACCTTCCAGACCGTGCACTACGAGCGGGAGGCGGACCTGCGTTACACCATGCAGCTGGCGGAGGTGTCCACCCTGGTGCCGAACGGCAGCCTCGACGCCGCAGCGGTCGCGGGTGTGGGAGCGGAGTTCCAGCGGCGCTACGACGAGCTCTACGGCGAAGGCACCGGGTTTCCCGACGCCGGGCTGCAACTGATCACCTGCCGGGTCCGCGCCACCGGCACGCTGGCGGTCCGTCCCGAACTGCCCGATCACCTCCCCGGCGACGGCACGCCGATTCCCTCCGGCACCCGGAATGTGCTGCTGGACATCACCGTCGGGGTCCAGCCGACCGCGATCTACGACTACCAGGCGCTCGGCGCCGGGCACCAGATCAGTGGCCCGGCGATCGTGGAGGCACCGACCACGACGGTGGCACTGCCCCCGGGAACCCACGGCGTGGTGGACCGGCTCGGGAACCTGGTCCTGACCTTCGCCCCGGCCGGGTCGTCCGGCCTTGCCCGCGCCGGCTCGGCGACATCGGGCGCGTCCGAGAAGGAGAGTGTCTGATGCCCGTCATCCCCATCGCCGGCTCCGAACGATTCGGCCAGTCCGAGGCGCCGCTTGACCCGGACGAGTCCTTCGGCGACCTTGCGCTGCACCGGGTGGACGCCCAGGCCATCGCGGGCGTCGACGCACTGACCTATGAAGTGATCCGGCATCGCCTGGTGGCGGTCACCGACGACATGGGCGAAGCGATCAAGCGGATGTCGGGATCGGTGGTGGTGACCGACTGTAACGACTTCGGTGCCGCGATCATGGACGAGCTCGGCGAGACCGTCCAGGTCGGTCTCTACAACATGCAGCTCGGCTCGTCGCTGGACATGGCGGGCCGCTGGACACTCCGAAACCGTTCGGTCAGCCCCGGCATCCATCCCGGCGACCAGTTCCTGCTCAACGATCCGTGGATCGGCGGCGGCCTGCATCAAAACGACGTCACCGTGCTGGCCCCGCTGTTCTACCAGGGCCAGTTGTTCTGCTGGACCGGCGCGGTGGCCCACCAGGTCGACCTGGGCGGGGTTTCACCGGGCAGTTGGTCGGTGGACGGACGGGATGTGTTCTGGGAATCGGTGCCCATTCCGCCGGTGACGATCGTCGAGCGGGGCCGGTTGCGCGCCGATACCGAGGACATGTACCTGCGCCGGTCGCGGGTACCCAAGCTGGTCGGGCTCGACCTGCGGGCCAAGATCGGGGCGAACAACGTCGCCCACGAACGGCTCACCACGCTGATCGACAAGTACGGCCCGGACACCGTCAAGGCCGTGATGAAACGGATGATGGACGACGCCGAGACCAGGCTGCGCGCCAAGCTGCGCATGCTGCCCGAGGGCGAGTGGTCCGCGGTCGCCCACCAGGACGGCGGCCGCGCCGACGACCGCCAGGTGCACAAGATCGTGGTGCGGATGACCAAGCGCTCCGACCGGCTGCACTTCGACTTCACCGGAACCGACCCGCAGGTCGAGGGCATCATCAACTGCACATTGGCCGGGCTGCGCGGCGGCATCCTGCCGATCCTGCTGACCATGCTCTGTCCGGACATCCCCTGGGCGCCGGGCGGGATCTACCGCTGCGTCGACATCACCAGCGAGCCCGGCACGATCAACAACTGCACCTTTCCGGCCGGGATCGGCAAGGCCTCGGTGAACTCCGCGTGGGCTACCCAGAACGCGGTGTCCGAGACAGTCGCGGAGATGCTCGCCACCCATCCGGAGCTGAGCCGCTCGGCGACGAGCGTGTGCAGCGGCACCTGGGACCTGACCCTGCTGGCCGGCGTGGACCAGCGCGGTGGTGGTTTCGCCACCATGCTCTGTGACGCGATGGCAGGCGGGCTCGGCGCCAAGGTGGACGGCGACGGGGTCGACACCGGCGGGGTGAACTGCATTCCGATGGGCCGCACCGCCGATGTGGAGATCAATGAGTTCAGCTTCCCGATGCTGTACCTGTGGCGGCGCGAGGAGGTGGACTCCGGCGGTCCGGGCCGCTACCGGGGCGGGGTCGGCGGCTCCAGTTGCTTCATTCCGTACGACTCACCGGCGCAGGGAGTACACCTTGTGGTGTCGGCGAACGGCAAGGCGCTGCCCCAGGCGTCCGGGTTGGCCGGCGGGTATCCGGCGGCGACCCAGTGGGACGTGCTGATCCGTGACTCCTCGGTGCGCCGTCGGCTCGCCGAGGGCGTCATCCCCAGCCGGATCGAGGACCTGGGCGGACACACCGACACCGTGCCGCCGCACCTGGAGACCGACCTCGGCGCCGACGACGTCTACTTCACCCACTGGCAGGGCGGTGGCGGGCTCGGCGACCCGCTGCTGCGCGAACCCGAGGCGGTCGCCCGCGATGTGGCGCTCGGCAAGGTGTCTCCCCAGGCCGCCGAGCGGGTCTACGGGGTGCGGCTGGCCGACCAGGCCGGCTCGGACGCCGATGCCGAGGAGACCGAGCGGCTCCGCCACCACCTGCGCCAGGAACGCGCCCGACTGACCTGAAGGAGACCGCCCATGGATCTCGACCTCAACCTTACGGTCGGCCCGGGAGGGTGCGTCGACTGCCGGCACTGTGGCGCACAGGTCGGCACCTCGACCGCCGCCCCGCTCGACAAGGCGGTGCGCACCCAACGGCCCCCGAGCGAGGCCGGGCCCGGGATGCACGCCGACCCCGCCCGGTTCACCGACCGCCCGATCGTGCTGCGCCAGGTGTTCTGTCCGAACTGCCTGGTGCTGCTGCACACCGAGATCGTGCCCGCTGACGAACCCTGCTACCGGCAATGGAGCCTGCGATGACCACGCGGACCGGCACTCATTCACTGGAGGGGAAGGTCGTCGTGGTGACCGGCGCCGCCCAGGGCATCGGCGCCGGATATGCCCGCCGACTGGTGGCGGAGGGCTGCCGGGTGGTGCTCGCGGACCGCAACGCCGACGCGGTCCACGCCACCGCCGCGAGCCTGACCGGACCGGGCAAGGCCACGGCGGCCGTGCTGGACGTCGCCGACCCCGGCAGCGGCGCAGAGCTGGCCGCCTTCGTGGGCGAGGAGCACGGCCGGCTCGACGGGCTGATCAACAACGCGGCGGTGTTCTCCACGATCACCAGGAAGCCGTTCTGGGAGATCACTTCTGAGGAGTGGGACCAGGTGATCACGGTCAACCTCAAGGGGCCGTGGCTGGTGACCTCCGCGCTGCTGCCATTGCTGCGCAGGTCGGAGTCGGCGAGCGTGATCAACGTCGGCTCGGACGCGGTGCTCATGGGCCGTTCCGGCTACCTGCACTACGTGGCGAGCAAAGGCGGTGTGCAGGGCATGACGTACTCCATGGCGCATGAGCTGGGCCAGTTCGGGATCCGGGTGAACACCCTTTCACCCGGCCCCGTTTACACCGAGATCGCCCGCACCACGGTGAGCCCGGAGCAGAAGCGGGCGATGACCGACGCGCAGGCACTGCAACGCGCCGCCGAGCCCGACGACATGGTCGGGCTCGCCGCCTTCCTGCTCTCCGACGACAGCGCCTACATCACCGGCCAGACCATCAGCGTCAACGGCGGACTGATCCACCGGTGACCACCCCCGCGCCCCGGCCGTCGGTACGCGATGCCGACGGCCGGGGCGCGTGGCTCACGCAGGTGTGCCGCCGTGCTCGATGACGCCACCGTCGTCTTCCCGGTCAACCACGGCGCGGCAGGCGGTGCCCGGCCCGGATCCCCGGGTCACAGGTCGAGGACCAGACGCGGGCAGGCGGCCCGTGACACACAGATGAACATCGTGTCGTTCTCCGCCCGCTCCTCCGGCGACAGCAGACTGTCGCGATGGTCGACCGTGCCTTCCAGTACGGGCGTCTCGCAGGTCCCGCAGGTCCCTTCCTGACAGGATGACGGCACCGCCACCCCGGCTTCCCTGACCACATCGAGGATCGACTTGTCCAAAGGCACCTCGAGCGTCATGCCGCTGGTCGCCAGTGCCACCTTGAAAGGGCCCGAGAACACCGGTTCGCCGGCGTCCTTGGGCGCGAACCGTTCCACATGCAATGTGCCGGAGGGCCACCGCGCGCAACACCGCTCCACCGCCTCCAGCAGTGGTTCCGGTCCGCAACAGTAGACGAGTGTGCCGGGGCGCGGGGAGGCGAGAATGGACTCCAGGTCGATCAACCCCACCTCATCCTGGGCATAAAGGGTGACGCGTGCCGGCTGACCGCTCCCGGTCCGGAGCGCGCCGAGATCGTCGAGGAAGGCCATGGACGTGCGGCTGCGACCGCCGTAATGGAACTCCCACTCCGCTCCGCCCCGGTGGGCGGCCCGCGCCATGGGCAGCAGCGGAGTCACCCCGATGCCGCCGGCGATGAACACATAGCGCGCGGCGGGGAGGAGCTGGAAGTTGTTGCGCGGGCCGCGAATCTCGAGCTGGTCGCCCGCCCGCACCCGGTCGTGGAGGAAGGCGGAGCCGCCGCGCCCGTCAGGCTCGCGCAGGACCGCGATCCGCCACACCGACCCCTCGGCCGGATCGCCGCACAGCGAGTACTGCCGCACCATGTCCCCGGGCATGAGGACATCGATGTGCGCGCCGGGGGACCAGGCCGGCAGGGGAGCGCCGAAGCGATCCGCCAGCTCCAGGACCACGATCCCCTCCGGGCCCACCTTCCGGCTGACGACGCGAAGCCGCAGATCGACCTCGTCGTGGGTTGTGTGCACAAGAACTCCTCGTCGTGGGAAAGCGGCGGGTTCCGCCGCTCAGGTCGACGGCCGCACGGGTGGGCCGGGCACCCGTGCGGCCGCTCATAGGAACCTCGACCCGCTTCTCCTCCGGGCACGGCGGGGTCACGGTGGTGTCTGCGCCTCGGGCACGTCGATCAGCAGATCCTCGCCGTCCGCCGAGACTCGGTACGTCCGGACCGGCTCCATGGCGGGCAGGGCGACCGCTTCCCCGGTGGTGACGTCGAATCGGCCGAAGTGCCACGGGCACTCGATCTCACAGCCGAGCAGCTGCCCCTCGCTGAGCGACTCCGCTTCGTGGCTGCACTCGTCATCGAGGGCGAACAGGCTCCCGTCGTCCGTGCGGACCACACAGAGCGCTCGTCCGGCCACGACCAGGCCGCGCAGGCCGCCCGTCGGCAGGTCCGCGCCCAATGGCACCCGGTGCAGGCTCATCTCAGGCTCCCTGTCCGCTCGGGGCGAACTCGATCGGGTAGGAATCCCACAGCCCGTTCATCCGGCCCAGCCGGTCGTTCCGGACCGCGGGGCGGTCACGATCACGGCGGACCCCGGCCGAGAACAGCGCCTTGAGGGTCTGGACATGACTGCCGTTCACGCCGTCGCCGCCGACGACCACCGGCATGCCGTAACACATGTGGCGTCCGGCGCCGAACGCGACTCCATAGGGCGTTACCCCGGTGGGAAGCGTCCGGCCCGGGACGAAGACATCGGCGTCGGGGCCGAACACGTCCCGATCGCGGTTGGCCGCCCCGATGTCCAGGGCGACATGCTCACCCGCGGACAGCTTCCTGCCCGAGGTGAGCGTCACCGGTTCGGTCGCCGTCCGGTAGAACAGCGGGACGATGGGGTGGAGCCGCAGCGCCTCGGAGACCGCCTTGGCGAGGAAGTTCCCGTCAAGAAGACGGCCGGCACCGTCCGGGTGCCGCTCGCGCCAGGTGAGGCACTCGTCGAGGGCATGGACCAGCGTGAAGGAGCTGGAGAAGGTCCCGGCGTTGATGAAGTCGGTGACCGCTTCACGCAGCTGCAGCCCCTCGTCACCCGTCCATGCCGGATCCAGCTCGCGCGCCATGAGGGTGAGCAGGTCGTTGGGCAGGGCGGCTTCCGCCTCCGGCGTGGTGGCCGCCTTGACCAGCTCGACGCGCCGCGCGATCGCCGGCTCGAAGTACCGGAGGCGGAACTCGTCCCGCGCCTCGATCCCCCGGGCCATAACCGGTCCACGGTCACCCGCCATGTACCACGAACGCATCGCTTCCTGGATCGGATCGGCCGCCTGCCGCAGCTGTTCGGCGTCCTCGAGCGTGTCCACGCCGTCCAGCCCGATCAGGGCGGCGGCCAGCTGGAAGAAGGCCACGCGGGCGAACAGGACCATGTCCGAGCGTGGCACGCCATCGTCGCCCGGGGCCTGGAGGGCCAGCTGGAGGTTGCGTTCGACTGTCGGCATGAGCACCTCCGAGCGGAAGCGCCGGTCGCCCTGGCCGCGCAGCAGCCGGCCCATCACCCGTCGCCGCGCGCGATGCTCAGGCCCGTCGATCTGCCGCACCGTCCCGCCACGGAAGTCCTCGGTGCCGTCGTGGAGGAAGGGCGCCATCACCGGTGACCGGAAGATCTCCTCGACATCGCGGAAACCCGTGATCGCGTTGATGGTCGCGGGGTCTGTCACCGCGTTGTGGTAGGGGCACGCGCTGGAATCAGTGGTGGTCATCGTTTCTCTCCTGTCGTGCTGTCGGTGGTGGACGTGGTGAGCGCGACCGCTTCCTCAGATCCGGGCGACGTCCAGGGTCGAGGCCGGGAACAGGTCCTCGACGGCGGGGCGATCGGGAATGAGTCCCTGTTCGTGGGCGTAGCGCACAAACCTCTCGAGGGTGCGGCGATTGCGTTCCACCCCGTAGGGCCAGAAGTCACGGGTGCCGAAGACCTGCTCGGTCTCCTCGGCCTCGGCCATCAGCCAGGGCAGCGTGCACTTGGCGGCCACGGGCTCGAACACGTCATGGAGGGCGATCGCCTTGGCCTCCTCGAACCCCTTCATGAGCGAGCGCGCGAGCCACGGGTGTGCATCCAGCACATCTGTGCGGATGACCACGGTATGCATGATCGGGAAGATCCCGGTCCGCTGGTAGTAAGCCTGTTCCTCGCGCCGGTAGTCCGGGAACAGGCGCTGGACATGCTCCGCCCCTTCCGCGAACCCGACGGGAGCGTGTGCGGTGTAGAGCGCGTCGATCTCGCCTCGCTCCAGGAGTGCCGAGAGCGTGTCGTCCGGTGCGATCGGCGACAGGTCGATGCCCTCGGGCCGGCGCAGCGCGCTGTCCTGGCGTCCCGGTTCGGTCAGTCCGCCCTGGTGATAGCTCACCGCGTCAAGGGGAACGCCGTAGTCGTCGGCGAGCATGCCGCGGATCCACACGCCGGCCGTCTGCTGGTACTCCGGCACCCCCACGCGCTTGCCCACCAGGTCCGACGGTTCCTTGATGCCGCTGCGACGGTTCACATAGATCGCGGAGTGGCGGAACATCCGGGAGGGGAAGACGGGAATCGCGGCCATGTGCCGCCGCTGGGCGAAGAAGGACCCGAGGTACCAGGCGAAGCTCATCTCCGAGACATGGAACTCGGCATGGCGGAACATGCGGTGAAAACTCTCGGGCATCTCCATCGGCATGTAGTTCAGGTCGACGCCCTCAACGGTGACGCGACCGTCGATGAGTGCCCGCGTGCGGTCGTAATCCCAACAGGCCAGGTCAATGGGCAAACCCATGTCGTGTGACTCCTTAACTCGGCGCCTGGCCGCGCGGGGCTGCCGCTGCGTCCAGCGCGAGCCGCGCCCCGGCGCCGGTCACACCGTCCGTGCCGGGGGGCCGTCCGCACGCACCCTTGAGTACGGCGCCGGTACCCAGTGGGGCACGGTCAGCGGTCATCGGGCTGTACCTCCCGCGGCGTCAGCCGTGCCGGCCCGGAGCGTGGCACGGTTCCTTGTCCGCGACGCTACGGCTTTGACCCGTGACCGGTGACCAATCTTCTGCTCTCGGGAAAGTGGGCCTGCCCGGATCCGGCTTTCAGCCAGTGGCGCTGAGCCCGTGGGCGCGCAGCTCACGTTCGAGTTCGCGTCGGGTGTGGTGCATGAGCTCGATCGCGTTGCTCTCGAACAGCGAGCGGAAGCGGGTCCGGGGGGTCGCGACGGAGAACGCGGCCATCACCGTCGGACGGTGGGCGACGATCACCATGCCGACATCGGCGACGCCGGCTTCGGTTTGCTCGACGCTGATGGCATGCCCGTTGCGGCGGACGAGGCCGAGTTCGGTGAGCAGGGCACCGAAGGTCCGTTCGTCGAGTTGTTCGCCGACGAGTTCGGAATCGGTGCCGCGGTACAGACGCCGGAGGGTGGGGCGATCGAGTTCGGCGAGCAGGGCCTTGCCGCCGGCGGTGTACCGCGCGGGCAGCACGGCGCCCTGGCGGTCGCCGATCCGGAGGATGTTGTCGGCCTCGATGCTGAGGAGGAACCGGACTCGGGCGCGGCCCCGGATCATGAGGTTGACCGTTTCACCCAGCTGGTTGGAGAGGTTCTCCAGGTGCGGCGTGGCCAGGTTGCGCAGCTGTCTGGCCCAGCTGAGTCCGGCCGGCCCGTTGCCCATCCCCGGTCCGGGCAGATAGGCGCGGTGTTCGTCCTGGACGGCGAAGCCGCGGTAGACGAGCGTGGACAGCAGCCGGTGGGCGGTGGACTGGGCCACTCCCAGTTCCCGGGCGGCGTCCTTGAGCTGTAGCCGGCCCTCGTCGCGCAGCAACTGCAGCAGCCGCAGGGCGTTGTCGACCGAGGCGACCAGATACGCGGGCCGTTTCTGCGGCTGACCCCCGACTACCGTGCGGAACGAGACCGCCATGGCCTGGGGCTGCATCCGGCCGGGCCGGGGGCAGGCGTCGACTTCCGGCGCTGGGTCGCTCGGCAGGGGGGCGGTCGTCATCCTGACCACTACCTTCCTCGAGTCGTCAGCTGGACCGGTGGGCAGGTCGAGTGACCGTGCCACAGGTGTCCTTCGCCACAGCCTGGACCAAGGAGCCACGGTTGGGCAATGCCGAGGTGAACGCGTTCGACGCATAGCTGAACAGGCATGGCCGGCGACGAAGCAGGCATTGGACGGGTATGGCGGACGGGGTGAGGATGGCCGCGACCGGTCATACGAGACGACACAGGGAGGGCGGTGCCGGCGACGTGGTCCCCGATCAGGACAGTGCGGCATCAGCCGGGGTTCGCCCCGGTGGCGAGTCATCCTGGTGCGGTCGGCCGCATGGCGCCGCATCGGTCTCGCGGGGGCGCCCTGGGGCTCACGTCAGGGGGCCGTCCGGTTCGGCGACGCCGCCGGGGCACCTTCCCGCGGTAGCCGGTGGCGGGCAGCCATGTCAGGGCGGTGAGCGGAGCAAGTCCTGGTGATCCGACATCAGTCGGTGATCCGGCATCAGTCCGCGCAACGGATGCCGACGCCCTGCGCGGGCAGATCCGCTTCCCCGGCCTCCGGCCTCCACGACCCCCGGCGGCAACGGTGGGCCGGGGCATCAGTCGAGAAACGGAAAGCGGGCACATGACGACACACAGCCTGCGGTGGATCCGCAACTTCGTCGACGGACGGTTCGTCGACCCCGACATCACACGTGGCTTCGACAACGTCGACCCGGCGACCGGGCGGGTGGACGCCCTTGTCCACGAGGCCGACCGGTCCCTGGTGGACCGTGCGGTGCGATCGGCCCGGCGGGCACTGGACGGCGGCTGGGCCCAGGCCCCGGTGCGGGAACGGACCGCCCTGCTGCGCCGCGTGGCGGACCGCATCGAGGAACGCTTCGAGGAGTTTGTGGCGGCCGAGGTCGCCGACACCGGCAAGCCGGTCGTCCAGGCGCGGGAGCTGGACGTGGCGCGGGCGGTGGCCAACTTCCGCACCTTCGCCGACGTGGCCGCCGCGGCGGGCCAGGAGTCCTTCCTCACCGACCTCACCGGCGGCCGACAGGCGCTGAACTACGCGGTGCGCAAGCCGCTCGGCGTGGTCGCGGTGATCGTGCCGTGGAACTTGCCGCTGCTCCTGCTCACCTGGAAGGTCGCGCCCGCGCTGGCCTGCGGCAACGCGGTAGTGGTCAAGCCGAGCGAAGAGACCCCCTCGACGGCTGGGCTGCTGGCCGAGGTGCTGGCCGAGGTCGGCCTGCCGCCCGGTGCCTACAACGTGGTCCATGGGTTCGGCGCCGACTCCGCGGGAGAATTCCTGACCTCGCACCCCGGAATCGACGGGGTGACCTTCACCGGGTCCTCCGCGACCGGCTCCCGGGTGATGACGACGGTGGCGCCGCGGGTGCGTCCGGTCTCCTTCGAACTGGGCGGCAAGAACGCGGCGATCGTGTTCGACGATGTGGATCTGGACGAGGCGCTGACCGGACTGACCAGGTCGGTGTTCACCAACACCGGGCAAGTGTGTCTGTGCACCGAGCGGGTCTATGTCCACCGGCGGATCTTCCAGGACGTGGCCGCCGGCCTGGTCGACCGGGCGCGGGCACTGCGGCTCGGCGATCCGTGCGACGAGCACACCACGACCGGACCGCTGATCTCCCAGGCGCACCGGGACAAGGTACGCGGCTACTTCGCCCTCGCCGAGCAGGCCGGAGCCACCGTGCTGACCGGCGGGGGAGTACCGGACCTCGGCGCGACGCTCAAGGGCGGCTCGTGGATCGAGCCGACCCTGTGGACCGGACTGTCGGGCGCGGACCGCCCGGTGCGTGAGGAGATCTTCGGTCCGGTAGCCGCGCTGATGCCCTTCGACACGGAGGAGGAGGCGATCGCGCTGGCGAACGACACCGAGTACGGCCTGGCCTCCTCGGTGTGGACCAACGACCTGCGCCGGGGCCACCGGGTGGCCCAGCGCATGAAGGTCGGCATGTCGTGGGTGAACGCCTGGTTCCTGCGCGATCTGCGTTCGCCCTTCGGCGGCGTCGGCCTGTCCGGCATCGGCCGGGAGGGCGGCGAATCATCCCTGCACTTCTACACCCAACCCACGAATGTGTGCGTGCCACTGTGAAACCGATCGCCGACCCAGCACTCGATCCCGCCCCGCGGCGGGAGCCGACCACCCGGGAGGTGTGCCGTGACCGGTGACGAGGACATCCACTCGCTGGCCCGGCGGCTCGACGACGCGCAGCGGAGGCGGGAGGAGACGTCGAGTCTGGCCGATACGGCCGCTGTCGACGTCAACACCGCCTATGCCGTTCAGGAGGCCCTGCTGGCCCGCCGGACCGGGCGCGGCGAGCGCGTGGTCGGTGTCAAGCTGGGATTCACCAGCAAGGCGAAGATGGCGCAGATGGGCGTCTCCGAGGTGATCGTCGGGCGGCTCACCGACGCGATGCGCGTCGCCGACCGCGGCGAGGCCGATCTGCGCCGGTTCATCCACCCGAAGGCCGAGCCCGAGGTCGCCTACCGGCTCGGGCGTGACATCGGCCCGGACGAGCCCGCGCCGGACATGGAGTCCCTTGTGGACGCCGTCGCGCCGGCCATCGAGATCATCGACTCGCGATACCGGGATTTCCGGTTCACCTACACCGATGTCATAGCCGACAACGCCTCGGCCGCCGGTTTCGTTCTCGGGGCATGGCAATCGGTCCAGGATGTGTCGGACCGGGCGGTGCGGCTGCGGGTGGGCGACCGGGAGGTGGCCGGGTCCACGACGGCGATCCTGGGCGACCCGGCTCGGGCCGTACACGCCCTCCTGACGCTGGCCGGCCGGCGGCGCATCCCGTTGCGGGCCGGCCAGATCGTACTCGCCGGGGCGGCCACCGAGGCCGTCCCGCTGGGGCCCGGACATGTCGAGGCCGAGGTCGCCGGGCTCGGCACAGTGTCGTGGAAGGGAGTCTGAGTGCCCACATCACGGGTCATCGAGGGGCGGGCACGGCCACGTGGCCGCTACCCCCATGTGAAGGTCGTCGGAGACTTGGTCTTCGTGTCCGGCACCAGCTCGCGTCGGCCGGACAACACGTTCGCGGGCGCCGAGGCCGACGAGCTGGGCACCACCAATCTCGACATCCGGGTGCAGACCCGGGCGGTGATCGAGAACCTCCGCGCCATCCTCGCGGAGGTCGGCGCCGGGCTCGGCGACCTCGTCCAGATCACCACGTTTCTGGTGTCGATGAACGACTTCGGCGGCTACAACGAGGTCTACGGCGAGTACTTCGAGGAGTCCGGCCCGGCCCGGACGACCGTCGCGGTGCACCAGCTGCCGCACCCGCACCTGCTCATCGAGATCCAGGCCATCGCCCATGTGCCACACCGCGACCGGCCGTAACCGGTGTGTCCGGCCGTGCCACCACTGACCCAGCGCCGGCCGACGGGCCGCGCGTCCGACTCACGGAGGTGCCAGATGACCGAGATCCCCCCAGTGATCGACTTTCAGGGCTGGATCGAGGAGCACGAACACCTGCTCAAGCCGCCGGTGAACAACCGGACGATGGAGCTGGGCAGGGACTTCATCGTGCAGATCGTCGGTGGGCCCAACCAGCGCACCGACTATCACGTCGACCCCTACGAGGAGTGGTTCTACCAGCTCAAGGGCGACATCCAGGTCAACCTGATGACGGAGAACGGGCCCAAGACCGTGCACATCGAGCAGGGGCACGTCTGGCTGTTGCCCGGCAACATTCCGCACTCCCCACAGCGCCCCGACCCGGATTCCATCGGTGTGGTCATCGAACGGGTCCGCGAAGAAGGCACGCTGGAGAAGTTCCAGTGGTACTGCCCGAACTGCGATGAGCTGATCCACCAGACCGAACTCCAGGTGCGCGACATCGTCGCGGACCTGCCGCCGGTGTTCGCCCGGTTCTACACCGATGAGCAGGCCCGGACCTGCCGGAAGTGCGGCACCCTGCACCCGGGGGTGGGATGAGATGGACGATACGATCGACGTCCACTCCCACTACGTCCCGCGCGGCTGGGCCGACCTGTCCGCGGACGGTGGTGCCGAGGCCCCCTGGCTGAAGGTCGAATCCGAGCAGGACGCGGTGATCATGATGGGCACCCGCGAGTTCCGGCGCATCCAGGCGAACTGCTGGGACCCCGAGGCCCGGCTGGCCGACATGGACGCGGACGGCGTGCGGATCCAGGTGGTGTCCCCGACCCCAGCCTTCTTCAACTACGGGCGCACGGCCGAGCAGGCATGGCGGATCTCCCGGGTGTTCAACGACCTGGCGCTCGGCATAGTCGCAGGCGCGCCGGACCGGCTTCTTCCGTTTTGCCAGGTTCCGCTGCAGGACCCCGATCTGGCCTGCCGAGAGCTCGAACGGTGCATCGCCAACGGACACCGCGGAGTGGAGATCGGGAACCACATCGGTGACCGCGACCTCGACAGCGCGGGAGTGGTGACCTTCCTCCAGCACTGCGCCGCGCTGGACATACCCGTCTTCGTGCATCCCTGGGACATGCCGATCTCGCCGCGGCTGGACCGATGGATGGCGCGCTGGCTCACAGGGATGCCCGCGGAAACGCACCTGTCCATCCTCGCACTCATCCTGGGAGGCGCCTTCGACCGGATCGACGAGTGCCTGAAGATCTGCTTCGCACACGGCGGCGGCTCGTTCGCCTTCTGGCTCGGCCGCATGGAGAACGCCTGGCACGCTCGCCACGACGTCATCGGCACATCGGAATTCCCGCCCTCCCACTACATCGGGCGTTTCCATGTCGACTCGGTGGTCTTCGACGGGCGCGCCCTGCGGCTTCTCATCGACACCGTCGGTGCCGACCGTATCCTGGTCGGCAGCGATTACCCCTACCCACTGGGGGAACGGCCGATCGGCGATGTGGTGCGCAAGAGCGACTTCCTCGACGACACCGCACGGCGCCTGATCGGCCATGCCAACGCGGAGCGTTTCCTCGGCCTGGCATAAGGGGCCCTTGCACGATGGGCGCCCGATGAGGTCGCGTGGTCTGGTGCAGGGGGCACCTCCCAGCGGTAGCTGGGGGAGTATCGCAAGGCGCCATAGCGCGAGGACCCCTTAAGGGGTCTTGGGCACGTCCGGGCGGCGTCGTGGGGCGATGGGCGGCGCCTGACCACCCCCCCGCTCATCGCCCGCACCACCGCTGCGCTCTCCTCGCCGGGCACGCCCCTGCACGGCCTCGCCTCGCTCCGCTATCCACCCGGACCGGCCCAAGACCGCTCAGTGGGCCGGCCCCGCCCCGCCGGGGGCGTCGGCCCCCGTCATCGCCGCGGCGCTGTCCGACAGACAGCGGATCAAGGCCTGGGCGGCGGGGCTCAGCCGACGTGCCTTCGACAGCGTCAGACCGACGCTGTGGCCCACCAGTTCCAGCGGGACGGCCAGCCGGGTGATCCGGCTGTCCTCCCGGGTGATCAGGCTCGGCAGTGCGGCGATGACGTCGGTTTCCAGCAACAGCTGCCGCACAGTGAGGAACGACGTGGTCTCGACGCGATTCGCGGGCAGGGGGATGCCGTGCCGGGCGAAGAACTCCTCCAGTTCGCCGCGCAGGCTCGTTTCCCTCCCCGGCAGGATCCATGGGTACTCGGCCAGCACCGGCGCTTCGACATCCGTCCGGCCGGCCAGCGGATGGGTCGCGCGGACGACGAGCTCGATGGACTCGTCGTAGAGCTTGTGCCGCTCCCAGCGATCGTCGGATGGCGCGGTGAGTCGGCCGACGATCAGGTCGACCCGGCCTGCCTCCGTCTCCACCCGCAGCGCCTCGGGAGACGCCTCCGACACGACGACGGTAAGGTGGGGGCGCTGCCGCTTGAGCATCGCGATCGCATGCGGCAGCAGCACGTTCGAGCCGGCCAGGTGCGTACCGGCCACGACCGTGCCCTGGGTGGCGTCGGCCAGCTCGACGATGTGCCTTCCAGCCTCCGACGCCTGCGCCAGTATCGCCCGGGCATGTTCCGTGAACGCCTCGCCGAAAACCGTCGGTGTGATTCCGCGTGGCCCTCGCTCGAAGAGCTGGACGCCCAGGATGTCCTCCAGCTCGTGCAGGCCGCGGGTAGCCACCGGCTGACTGATGTGCAGCTCGGCCGCGGCACCGACCACACTGTTCTGCCGGGCCAACGCATCGAGCAGCACCAGATGACGGAACTTCAACCGTCCGTCCAAGAGGCGCGGGGTCCTCATCCACTTACCCTAACGACTGGGTGTACTGAGTCTCAAGTTTCGCTCTGAGTTCACTCCTGAAGCGTCCGGGGCCGAAGCCTGCGATGCCGGCGGCGTGCCGTTCGCCTCGACGGGTCATCCACGTCGCCGTAAGCGCCGTTGGCCACCGTGGCCCGGAAGGGAAATCCGGCAACGCAGGCCCATCAGGCCAGTTGGGCGGCGACGCGCCACGAGCTTCTTGAGGGGGCGGTCGATGTTTCGATGTGGAGACCGGCGCCGATGACGCCCGCGACGTGGAGTACCGGATCGGGCCGGCCGTCACCGACGACGACGGTAACAGCGGTAACACGTCCTGCAAGGTGACCCGGACCCGGATCCTCGGCGGGATCATCAATGATCAGCATCGACGCAACTGATGCTCTCCACCAAAGACCGCGTGGGAAACACTGCGCGCACCCATGGACCACCGCAGCCGAAGACGACCACCCAGCCCTCACACGCCGCTGTACTCATCCGAAAGCGACTGTTCGGCCCAGATGACCTTGCCGTTCGGGGTGTAGCGAGTACCCCAGCGTTCGGCCAACTGGGCGACGAGGAAGAGACCGCGCCCACCTTCATCCGTGGTCTCGGCATACCGCAGATGAGGGGAAGTGCTGCTGCCGTCGGAGATCTCGCAGATCAGTTTGCGATCCAGCAGCAACCGCACGCTGATCGGGCCGGTGGCGTAGCGGATGGCGTTGGTGATCAGCTCGCTGAGGATCAGTTCGGTGATGAAACCAAGGTCCTCCAGTCCCCATCGGACAAGCTGGTCCGCGACGGTGGCGCGCATCTGTGCGACGGCCGCGGGGTCGCGGGGCACGTCCCAACGCGCGATCTGGTGCATGGGCAGCGCGTGGGTGCGGGCCACCAGAAGTGCGATGTCATCGGTGAAGCGACGGGGCAGCAGGGCTCCGATTACCGCGCCACACGTCTCTTCCGGTTCTCTGTTCACGTGGCTCAAGGCGTTGCCGAGGATGTCCAGGCTCTCGTCGATGTCCCTGTCGCGGTCCTCGACCAGGCCATCGGTGTAGAGAACGAGTTTGCTGCCCTCGGGTATATCCACTTCGGTGGTCGCGAAGGGGAAACCGCCCAGTCCCAGCGGTGGCCCCGCCGGCAGCTCGAGAAATTCGACCCTGCAATCGGGGTAGACCAGGGCAGGAGGCGGGTGGCCGGCCCTTGCCATGGTGCAGCGTCGTTCCACCGGGTCGTAGATGGCGTAGAGACAGGTTGCTCCGAGGGTCGCGTCGTCGGCTTCCGCCCTCCCCTCACCGCGGCCTTCGCCCCCGTCGTCCAGTTCATCCAGACGTGCGAGGAGTTCGTCCGGCGGCAGATCAAGCGTTGAGAAGTTACGGACAGCAGTGCGCAGACGACCCATGGTGGCCGCGGCGTGCAAGCCCTGTCCGACCACGTCTCCCACAACCAGCGCGACCCGTGCGCCTGGCAGGGGGATGACGTCGAACCAGTCGCCGCCGACATCCTGGGCGGGCAGGTAGCGGTAAGCGATGTCAAGGGCATTCTGCTCCGGCAGGTCCCTCGGCAGCAGACTGCGCTGCAATGTCACGGCCATGGCATGTTCTCGGGTGTACCGGCGTGCATTGTCGATACACACAGCGGCGCGAACAGCCAGCTCCTGGGCCAGGACCAGGTCGTCCTGGTCAAAGGTCTCGAGCTTCTGCGAACGCCAGAAACTCGCAACACCCAGGGCCACCCCGCGAGCACACAGAGGTGCGGCGATGACGGAGCGGCTCTCTGTGTCGGTGAGCTGCCCGGTGCTTTGAGGTTGTTGTGTTCGGCTGCCGGGGGCCGTGTGTGCGTCAGGCTCGATGATCGCGTGTCCCAGGTTCAGGCACCTGGCCTGGGGAGCGGAAGAGGCGAACTCGGTCGGTCCACCCGTCCGGTTCGGCGGAATGTCTTCGCGGATGCCTCTGGCAGCGACACGGCGCAGCTGCTTTTCGATGTCCGTGGGCTCCTCGCCGAGCAGGATGGGCTCGGCGAGATCAACGGTGACGAAGTCGGCGAACTGTGGCACCGCCACCTCGGCCAGCTCCTCGGCCGTCCGGGTCACATCAAGCGTGGTGCCGATGCCCGCACTGGCGTCATACAGCGCCTTCAAGCGGTCCCGCGCCGCTTTCGCCCTGCCGGAGAGCGCCTGAAGCTCCGTGGAGTCACGTATGGTCGCAACGCTGCCCGGGGGACCTCCGTATCGGTCCAGGGAACGCTGGTTGACGGCAAGCACTCGACCGCCGCCCGCCAAATGCACCTCGTCGGTGGCCTCACGTCCCGAGGCCAGCAGCTCAGCTGTCGCCAGGGCGAGGCCGAGTTCCCGCACTGGGCGCCCCTCGCAGCGGAGAGGAAGGCCGAGCAAGCGCCGCGCCTCGTCATTGGCCAAGAGCAGACAACCGTCGGCGTCGACGATGACGACGCCTTCCCGGGCGGCATGCAGGACCGCATCATGGTGCTCATACAGACGGGTGATCTCCGTCGGTCCGAGGTTCCGGGTCTGACGCATCAGCCGCCGGCTTAGCACCGCCGCCCCGCCCGTGGTAACGGCCACGGCGGCAGCGGCGGCACCGAACACGCCCGGCAGATGTCGAGCCACCATGCTGTTGACGTTTCCTACCGTAACGCTGGCGCCGACCGCGCCGACCACGGAGCCATCTCGGTCCTTCACAGGGACAAGAGCCGAGAACACCGGACCGAGAGTGCCATGCCCGGCCTCGGTCCTGACCGTCCGCCCGGCCAGCAGGGGGGCCATCTGCTGCGCTGTCCAGCGCTGGCCGATGACCTTGGGCTGAGGATGCGTATAGCGGACGCCGTCCCGATTCACAATGACGATGGCCGCGACGCCGGAGCTCTTTCTGGCCGCCTCGGTCCGCGGCTGCAGGACCGCCGTCGGACGGGGCGACTTCAGAGCTTCGACGATTCCCGGCGAGTGAGCGAAACCCTCCGCGATGGCGAGTGAGCGGTCGGAGGCGTTTTGTGTGGTCTCGCGCTGAACCGTCACCACCAACAGCAGGACGGCTCCCACCGCCAGCACCATGATGATCGCCACCTGCAGCACGAACATCTGGCCGACCACACTGCGCACACCCAGCAGCAGGCCTCTCCAGCGCCCCCGCACAGGCCCGCCCCCGGGCGGAACCTCGGAAGATCTTGAACGACCGAAAAAACTCACTACCCATCCCACACTACTCGGGATTACTCTTGTACCATCTTGCACCCATTTGGGGGTGCTACGGCGATCCAGGATGAGGCGCGCCGGCCCACATCTGCTCGCGCTGCCGCCCTGCACGGGGAGTGCCTGCCCCTGAAGGGTGTATTTATCGCCGTACCGTGGTTGACCTGGGGCTTTGCGATCGCCCGAGTATGGGCATGATCACTGATTGTGGGTCGGCGACTGATCTGCCTGATCTGACCTGGCACCGCCGTTTGGTGCGCCGGAAGCGGCGCCAGGCGGCGGTCGGACCCGGTCGGCCCCGTTGCCGGAAGAGACTGCGGCGCTCGTCCAGCGCCTGGTGCGAGAGAACCCGGCCCGGGGATACGTCAGGATTCAAGGTGAGCTGCGGCGGCATGGCCATCGGGTTGCCGCCACCACGATCCGGCGCGTCCTGCGCTGCCTCGGTCTACACCGACACCCCCGGCCCGCACGACACGGCGCTGGTCGCGTCCTGGCGCCCGGTCACCGACGCAGTGCACGAGGCGGCCGTGACAGCCACCCCGAACTCCTCGGCGGCGGGCTGCATCCGCTCGCGCCGTCCGCGTACGGCGCCGAAGGCGTCGTGCGTGTCCACGGCGGCGAACCGGCCGTGCGCAAGCCGTACCCGATGCCGCAAGTCCTGACCATGCGGGGCATCGCGGATACCATCGCCGACTTCGCCGATGCGGCCGCGAACGCGTTCGACGCCGGGTTCGACGCCGGGATCGACGGTGTGGAGCTGCATGGAGCCTACGGTTGCCTCCTTCAGCAGTTCCCCCGGCAACGCCAACGGCCGCACCGACCGCTACGGTGGCAGCGTCGCCGGGCGCGTCCGGTTCCCGCTCGACCTCGTCGAGCCGTCGCCGTGCGCATCGGATCCGAGCGGCTCGCACCGCGGATCTCCCCTGGCCGCGCCGCGTTCGGCCTCGCCGAGCGGTATCAAGATCATGCTCAAGCGGCGGGGCCTGTCCGCCGGGTGAAGGTGTGCATGCGCATCGGTGGCGGCACAACTTCGCTCACGAGTGGAAACGGGCCCGCAGGGGACTTGGTGACTTGATGCTGCTGTTGGGCTGGATCTTTCCGAGGACATGCCCCTCTACTACGGCGCCGGCGCGGCCGCCGAACGCGCCCAAGGAGACCCACCAGCGGATGGGAATCGGCGAGAATATCTAACGGCGACACACCGACGGCGACGGGCCCCGGACGCTCGCTGGGCCGCGCGCCGACTTTCCGGACGGTCACCGTCATCATGGCGGCCGTCGTCGGTGGCGGCGCCTTTGGTCGCACCGGCGGCTCGCCGCCCTGGCACGGCCGCCCCCGGCTACCGCTGGGAGGTGCCCCCGGCGGCGTTGCCGAACCGACCGAGTAGGCCCTCCCCCAGACTTCGTCCGGGCGGTGCCCCCGCGAGGCCGATTCGGCGCCTTGCGGCTGACCGCACCAGGACGCCTGGCTACCGGGCAAACCTTGACTGACGCGGCACCAGCGCACGCGTCTCCTGCGCCGTCCTCAGCTTCTGTGATCCGGTCATGGGCCCAATTGTCGCGTTGCGACGACACCTCAGCCGGACTTGTGAACGCGGCGGCCGGCGTATCGGAGTCGGCGGGCTGATTCTCGTCGACGACCAGCAGCACCTCCTGCCCAGGAGGATGAGTGATGTCTGAGCAGAGGAAAGGTGGGCCGGTGTGGGAAGGGCGATCGACTATCAGTATTGCTGACTGGGTCGCTGCGCAGTTGGCGCGGGTCCTGAGCCGGGCGAGCGGCAACGTGGCGCGCTGGCGGGCCTCTTCAACAGGGAGCGACCGTCGAGCCCCTCGGGCAGAGGGCCCGCCCACAGAGAACGAGGACCCTTCCCCGGGATACTCGGGAAGGGTCCTCGCCAGGCGTCGGGGACCGTAGTCCCGCGGAAGGAGGCCGCCTATCAGTTGGCCTTCACATACGCCTCACGGACGGTCGCCGAAACCCGGCCACGGTCGCTGACCTCGTAGCCGTTCTCCTTGGCCCAGGCCCGGATTTCGGCAGTGTCCTGACCTCCCGCCGGGGTTGTGGACCGGCGTTTCCCCCTGGCGGCAGAGCCGTGTGTGACGCTCCCACGTACGCGACGAGCGCCCTTGGCGTTCAGATAGGGACTCAACGCCTCCAAGAGCTGGTCGTAGTTCTGGGATGACAGGTCAAGTTCAACCCCAGCCCCATCGATCAGGACGGTGTGGGTGCTGATCTCTTCCGATTCCTCACCAGTGAGATCATCTACGTACGTGGTGACAACTTTCTGGGCCATGCTCAGGATGATAAACCAACGAGACCATGGTGTGAATGAAATCCTGATGGACCAGAACCAGGGACGCCACCCGTACATGGCACTGAGTGGCCCAGATGCCCCATTCGCCGACAACACCGCTGACGAACGCCGCGTCATGGCGGGCGACTTAGGTGGGCTTATCCAAATACAGTCACCCGTGTGTCCGTCGGAGTGGGCGGTGGGCGGCTCTCTCTTCTTCCCGGCTGCGTCGGCAGATCGGCCGTGCGCTTGCCGAATACCTCATCCGTGCAGGTCACCCGGCATTCCTGTATTCGTGGAGGATGCCGCCAAGTCGGTCGTGGCGTCGTATGCCGAGGTGGCTCAGCTGGTCGGGATCGTCGATTGGTGTGGCGCCCAGGACCCGGATGCGGCGACCGCTGTGTTCGACCACCGCGAGTACGTACACCCGCGCGCCGGACAGGGTGACCGCCTCAAAGAAGTCTCAGGCCGGGCGCTGGAGTCCCCCAAGGCGCTGCTGTCAGCAGACGGACGTGCGGAAATCGGTGCCTGAACGCTTTCTGCGCAGTCGGCCGCGCTCTACTGGTGTGGTGACTGTTTGATCCTTGCCATGACATCCGCGTCGAACCAGTCGGCCGCGCGCAGCGTGGCCATCCACTGTTCCCGCATCTCAGGGGTCAGCCTGTCGATGAACATCACGCCATCCAGGTGATCAGTCTCGTGCTGGATGCAGCGGGCCAGCATCCCGTCCCCGACGACCTGGACCGGGTCGCCCTTCATGGTGAAGCCCTTCGCGACGACGTTCATCCGACGCCTGGTGTCCAGGTAGACGCCGGGGATGGACAGGCATCCCTCCATGCCGTCCTGTTCCTCCTCGTCCGGGAAGTCCAGGACGGGATTGACCAGATGGTCCAGATCGCCGTCGGACAACTTGGGGCTCCAGACGAACACGCGGAGCCCGACACCGAGTTGGGGAGCGGCAAGCCCGGCCCCTTTGCTGTCGCTCAGCGTCTCGCGCAGGTCGCCGACTAATGTGCCCAATTCGGCATCGAAGTCAGTTATCGGCTTGGCCGGCTCCCGTAGCACCGGGTCACCGAGTTTCCTGATCGAAATAACCGTCATATGGACCTCTCCTTATCGAACGGACATCATATGTGTTCGATGATTGTAGCTGTATCGGGCCGGTCGGACTCGGCCGAGACGGTGTCAAGAAACGAGCCGGTTCGGCCGGTGCTCTGACGAAGTCCCAACGTGCGTATCGATATCGCAGAACGCAATGCGGCCGAGGCGTATTCGCTTCTGCGGTCGCTGTGCATTCCAGCCGGCCCTCGTGCGTGGACAGGTAGGTGATGACCCCGACCGGCCGGGTACCCGGCCGGGCCGCGGTGAAGTCGCGGCCGAGCGGGTCCGGGGCCGGGCGTGCCCGCTCGTCGGGCCGTGTCAGCGAGCGGCGTCTTCGGCGCGTCACTCCGGCGATTCCCGCGAAGGACGGCCGAAGCGTCAGTCAGTCGGAGAGTCGGACCGCCGGGTGATGCCGTGGCAATCCTCACCGTCGGTCGGCGGCGGGGGTGATCGTCGCGACCGCCGCCGCGGTGGTGCGGCGGGCGGTCGCCACGAGACCGGCGACCGCCTCCTGGGGGCCGAGTCCGCACAGGTCGATCAGGGTGAACAGCGACTCGGCGCTGATCACGACGGCGAGGTCGCGCACCAGTTGGGCGACGGCCTCGTGACCCGCGAGACCGTTCCGCTCGACCCACGGGGCCAGCGCGTGCTCGATCAGCCCGAAGCGGTGGGCGGGCCGCTCCTTGGCGGTCTCGGGTTTCGCGATGGTCGAGGAGACCAGTGCCCGTACGGCCCCCTCCCGGCGCAGCACCGCCCGGCCGAGGATCTCCGCGGCCTGGCCGATCCGTTCGACCGGGTCGTCGCCCTCGGCGACCGAGCGCAACACCGCGACCTGGTCCTCCACCAGCACCGCGGCACGCAGCAGCGAGACCAGGTCGGGGAAGTGGCGGTAGGCGGTCGCCTCCGAGACCCGGGCCTCCGCCGCGATCGCCGACATCCTGATCTCCGCGCCGCTGTCGGCGAGTTCGCGGGCGGCGGCGACGATCGCGGACCGGGTGCGCTCCATCTGGTTCGTCCGCCGATGCGACCGGCCCTGCTCGGCCATGGTGACCCCTCTCCGCCGGCCTCCGCCGGCCCCTGTCAGCCTCCGTCGGCCCTCGTCGACCGCGACACCCGTGACCGTATCGCACAACTCTCGCGAAGAGAGTTACCTCTCTTCATGAGAGTCGACTTGCATGAAGTCCGGGTTCGATCTTAGAGTCCCGGCAACGGCAACCACCAGTCAGGGGAGGCTTCATGACCGCGGTGTCGATCACCGGTCCAGGCGAGGGCGAACTCATCGTCAGCGGACCGTCGCAGATCCGGATCCTGGAGGACGGCAGCAACACCCAACACCGCCTGGGCATGGGGGAGATCACCATTCCCCCGCACACACCGGGCCCCCCGCAGCACCGCCACGCGCAGCACGACGAGGGGTTCTACGTGCTCTCGGGCACCGTGCGGTTCACCGTCGGGGAGGAACACCACGACGCGGTGGCCGGCACCTGGGTGATGGTCCCGCCCGGCGCGCCACACACCTTCGCCAACCCGGGCGACGAGACCGCCGTCATGCTCAACACCTTCACGCCGGACCTGTACGTGCAGTACTTCCGCGATCTCAGGGACATGGTCGAGGCGGGCCGACCCCTGACCCACGACTCGCTGGCCGAGGTCTGGACGAAGTACGGCACCGAGCCGTCCACGGAGTACGCCTCATGACCGTGCTGCTGGCAGCCAACACCCTCGCCGCCGTCGCCGGGATCGCCTTCGCGCTCGTGGGAGGGGTGCGCCCGGCGGCCCTGAGTGACAGCGGCGCCCCCTCTGGCGGTGAACGGTTCTACGGCTGGATGTACGCCGTGCGGGGAGTTCCGCTCGGGGTGGCCGCCGCCGTCGCCCCGCTGGTGTGGACGGGAGCCGTCTGCTCCCTCGTGCTGTACACCGCCGCCGCGGCACAGGTCGGGGACGCGGCGATCGGGATCGCCACCCGGAAGTGGACGATGATCGTGGGCGCCGCGGTCGCGGCGGTGCTCCACGTGGCCACGGCAGTCGCGATCCGGTAGGCCCCGCCGGGCCGAGTCGGGTCGGGTCGGGCCGACGCCGAGCTGGTCGTCGAAGGCGGCGCGGGCCCGGCGCGGCACGCCGAGGACGTCGCCCTGCCGGCCGGTGCGGTAGAGGGCGCGGGCCGGCGGCCGGACCGTGGGACGAGATCGAAGACGTTCACGTCCCGGCGCACGGCGCCGGCCTCCTGAACCCGCGTCCATGGTCCTCGACGCGTCGATCCTGGTGGCCCTCCTGGCGCCGAGGGCGCGAACGGTGCGCAGCCGCTGTGTGACAACCGTGAGAAGCATGGTGAACAGATGAAGAAGGAACGGACTATATGGCCCCTGGGGCTGGCCGAGTTGTCTCTACGCGCGTAATTTTCACCTTCCCCCCACATGCTCATCCGCGCATCACGGCAAGACCAGGAGCGTCCTCGTGTCCCCATCGACCCCCTCCCATGCGTCACGGCACAGATACGGCCGCCGCAACAGGCTGATCGCACTCGGTATCCCGGTCGGCCTCGCCGTGGCCGCCGTCCCCTTCGTGGCGCAGGGCGCCCCGTCCGCCGACGCGGTCGTCTCCGAGGTCTACGGGGGCGGCGGCAACTCCGGTGCCGACCTCACGGGCGACTTCATCGAGCTGGGCAACGCGGGCGGCGGGTCCTTCGACCTGAGCGGCTGGTCGGTCCAGTACATGAGCGGCTCGCCCGGGGCCTCCTCCACATGGCAGGTCACCCCGCTCAGCGGCTCCATACCCGCGTCCGGCCGTTATCTCGTCGCCGAGGCCAAGGGCTCCGGTGGCACCAAGGACCTCCCCGCGCCCGACGCCTCCGGTTCCATCGCGATGTCCGCGACCAGCGGCACGGTGGCCCTGGTGCACTCCACGAAGGCGCTGACCTGCCTCACCGCGGCCGACTGTGCCGCCGACGGCACCATCAAGGACATGGTCGGCTACGGCACCGCGGCCATCCGTGAGGGGGCGCCGGCCACCGGAGCGGGCAACACCACCTCCGTGGCCCGGGGCGCTGCCCTCGCCGACACCGACGACAACGCGACGGACCTCACCGGCGGCGCGCCCACACCGGCCAACTCCGCCGGCCAGAGCGGCGGCGGGGACGCCTCGCCCACCCCCTCGCCCACCGACACCACCCCCGGTGCGCTGCGCATCCATGACATCCAGGGCACCACCCGGGTCTCCCCGGAGTCGGGGAAGAGCGTGACCAACGTGCCCGGCATCGTGACCGCCGTGCGCGCCACGGGCTCCTCGCGCGGCTTCTGGATCCAGGACCCCGAGCCGGACGACAACCCCGCGACCAGCGAGGGGGTCTTCGTCTTCACCGGCTCCGCCACGCCCACGGTCCGCGCCGGCGACTCCGTCCTCGTCTCGGCCAAGGTCTCCGAGTACACGCCCGGCGGAGTGGGCGGCGGCGCGCAGTCGGTCACCGAGCTGACCGGCGCGACCACCGCCAAGCTCTCCTCCGGCAACCCGCTTCCGGCCGCCGAGACGATCGACGCCCGGACGATCCCCGAGGCGTACGCCCCGGACGCGAAGGGCGGCAGCATCAACCCGCTGCCGCTCAAGCCCTCGACGTACGCCCTGGACTGGCTGGAGTCCCGGGAGGGCATGCGGGTGCAGATCGGCACCAGCCGGGTCGTCGGCGCCTCCAACGCGTACAACGAGACCTGGGTGACCACCAAGCCGGAGCAGAACCCGACCCCGCGCGGCGGCACCCTCTACGGCTCGTACGACAGCCAGAACTCCGGCCGGCTGCTCGTCACCACGCTGACCGGCGACACCCTGAACGCCAATGTGGGCGACACCCTGAGCGGCACGACCTCCGGCCCGCTGGACTACGCCAACTACGGCGGCTACACCCTCCAGGCCACCACGGTCGGCAAGGTCACCTCGGGCGGCATCAAGCCGGAAGTGGCGAAGCGGGGCAAGGACAACGAGCTGTCGGTGGCCACGTACAACGTGGAGAACCTCGACCCGACCGACCCGCAGGCGAAGTTCGACCGGCTGGCCAAGGGCATCGTCACCAACCTGGCCTCGCCGGACATCGTGAGCCTGGAGGAGATCCAGGACAACAACGGCCCCAAGGACGACGGCACGGTCGCGGCGGACAAGACGCTTCAGCAGTTCACCGATGCGATCAAGGCGGCGGGCGGCCCGGCCTACGAGTGGCGTTCCATCGACCCGGTCGACAAGGCGGACGGAGGCGAACCCGGCGGCAATATCCGCATCGCGTTCCTCTACAACCCGAAGCGCACCAGCTTCGTCGACATCCCCGGCGGCGACGCGACGACGGCGGTGAAGCCCGTCTCGACCGGTGCCAACGGCGTCACGCTGTCCGCCTCGCCCGGCCGGATCAACCCCACCTCCAGCGCCTGGAACAACAGCCGCAAGCCGCTGGTCGGGGAGTTCCGGTTCCGCGGCAAGCCGTACTTCGTGATCGGCAACCACTTCAACTCCAAGGGCGGCGACAAGCCCGTCCACGGTGTCGACCAGCCGCCGTCCCGCAGCTCCGAGACGCAGCGGGTGGCCCAGGCCAAGGAGGTCAACACCTTCGTCTCCGGTCTGCTCGCCAAGGACAAGAACGCGAAGGTCGTCGTGTTGGGCGACCTGAACGACTTCCCGTTCTCGCCCGCGGTCTCCGCCCTCACCAAGGGCAAGGTGCTGACCGACCTGATGGACAAGCTCCCGGCCGACGAGCGTTACAGCTACGTGTACGACGGCAACTCGCAGACCCTGGACCACATCCTGGTGAGCCCGGCCATCAAGCGGCCCGGATACGACGTGGTCCACATCAACGCGGAGTTCGCCGACCAGACCAGCGACCACGACCCGCAGGTGGTCAACGTCGGCTGACACCCGGCCGCGAAAAGCGACCAAAAGCGGTGAAAACCCATGCGTGGGGCGAGGGGCCCGGTCATCGGACCGGGCCCCTGCGGCTCTGGCAGCTACGGTGAGCGACCCCACCTCGACGGCAAGGTCCGGCGGAGCACAGGGCGACCCTCAACTGGCTGATCGCAGGCTGTGGCGGATCGACCGCCGCCGGCATGACCCGGGTGCTCCGGCGTGGTGGTCGCCCGGGGGCCGGGGCGTAGGTGTCGCTAACCCCCTTTGGGGCCCGGGGGCTGGCCCCCGTGCGGCCGGGGTGTTGACGCCATGGCGCCGCATGACTCCCGGTCCGTACGTTTAAGCAGGTCAGAGCCTTGCTGACCGATTCAGGACCGGAGCCCTCCATGTCTCAGGCCACCGCGCCGTCTGTACCCACCGCACCCGTCGGCGCCACCGCGCAGCAGGGGAGCGAGTTCACTCCCCTGCTGCGGAAGGTCAGGGGACGAGGGCTGCTGGAGCGCCGCAAGGGCTGGTACGCGCGGATGATCATCGTGAACCTCCTAGCGCTGGCCGCCGTGGTGACAGCGTTCGTCCTCGCCGGGGACACCTGGTGGACGCTGCTGCTCGCCGTGCCGCTCGCCGTCCTGTCCGCCCGCACCGCCTACGTCGGCCACGACGCCGGGCACGCCCAGATCGCCGTCGGCCGCCGGGCGAACCGCGCCATCGGACTCCTCCACGGCAATCTGCTCCTGGGCATGAGCTACGCGTGGTGGAACGACAAGCACAACCGGCACCACGCCAACCCCAACCACATCGAGAAGGACCCGGACGTCGGCGCCGGCGCACTCGTGTGGACCGCGGAGCAGGCCGCCGTGCGCCGCGGATTCGCCCGGTGGGTCACCCGCCACCAGGCCTGGCTGTTCTTCCCGATGCTGCTGCTCGAAGGCATCGCCCTGAAGGTGAGCAGTGTCCAGGACCTGCGGCGGCAGCCGATGCGCGAGCGGGCCGTCGAGGGCGCGCTGCTGGCGCTGCACATGGCCGGTTACGGCACCCTGCTGCTCGCCTGTCTGCCGGTGGGCAAGGCCGTCGCGTTCGCAACTCTCCATCAGGCGCTCTTCGGGCTCCACCTGGGAATGGCCTTCGCGCCCAACCACAAGGGCATGGACATGCCCGACCCGGCGGGCGAGCGCTGGGGCCATCTGCGCCGCCAGGTCCTGACCTCGCGGAACGTCCGGGGCGGGCCGGTCACGGACTGGCTCCTCGGCGGGCTGAACTACCAGATCGAACACCACCTCTTCCCGAACATGCCCAGGCCCCACCTCGGGCTCGTACAGCCCCTGGTCCGGGAACACTGCCGCAACCTCGGCCTCCCGTACGCCGAGACCGGGCTGCTCGACTCGTACCGGCAGGGGCTGCGGCACATGCACACCGTCGGCGGTGCGGCCCGGCCCGAATGAGAGCGCCGTCGGCCGCGGCTGAGCAGGAGTGGTCAGCGCGCCGTCGTGAGGTAGCCGTTCACGAGCGCGAGGCTGTGGGCACGCAGGGCCGCTCTGGCGTGTTCGTCGTAAGCCTGACCGGTCGGGCGGGCGGGCCGGAGGCGGTCGAAGAACTGGCCGGTGGTGCCTTCCAGAGCGGGATCGACGGCGAGTCGGCGGGTGGCGTCGACCCCGGACTCCAGGGTGTCGGCGGTGACGCCGATCTCGGACAGGACGATTTTGGTCGGCATGTAGGTGCCGGGGTGCAGGCAGGTGGCGGTCAGTTCGGTGGGCGCGAACCGTCCGGCGAGGTCGAAGCAGTGCATGATCTGCGCGAGTTTGCTCTGGCCGTAGGCGCGGGTGCCCGAGTATCCGCGTTCGAGCATGAGGTCGTCGAAATCGAGCGGATGCTGGCCCAGGGACGAGACGTGGATGACGCGGGCGGCGTGCTCCGGGGTCGCGGAGGCGCGCAGGAGCGGGAGCAGGTTCTCGGTGAGAACGAAGGCCGCGAGGTAGTTCACCGCGAAGCGCAGCTCATGGCCGTCGCGGCTGGTGCGGCGCTCGCGTCCGTCGGGCTCGCCGGAGCCGATGCCCGCGTTGTTCACGAGTACGTCGAGATTGCCGACGCTGTCCGCGATCGTGTCGGCCAGCCGGGCCACCTGGGCGAGGTCGGACAGATCGGCGGTCGCGGTGACGGGTGCGGCGGCGCCCGCGCGTTCTGTCTCGGCGACGACCCGTTCGAGTTTGGCGGGGTCGCGGCCGTGCAGGACGAGTCGGACGTCGCGGTCGGCCGCGAGGCGCACGGCGAGGGCGCGGCCGAGGCCGTCGGTGGCGCCGGTGATGGCGATGGTCGTGGTGGTCAAGCCAGTTCCTCCGGAGTGAGACTGCGGGTGAGGAGGTCGATGAGGGCGTCGGCGAGGGCATGCGGGGCCGCGTCGGCGGAGCCGGAATCGAGCGGTGGAGGTGCGGCAAGCACCTCGTACCAGAGGAGGCCGAAGACGAGCCGGGCGTCGAGCGCCGGTGAACGGCCTGCCGGGAAATCCCCCCGCTCGACGGCGCGGCTCGCCAGGACCTCGAAGGCGGCGCGGCGGCGGGCGAGGAACTGTTCACGGAAGCACGCGCCGAACTCCGGGTCGATCTGCGCCTGGGCCATCAGCGTGCGCATCACGCGCATCACCGAGGGGTTCAGGCCCAGCACGAACGACCGATCGAGGAACTGGCGCAGGTCTGCCGCGTAGCTGCCGTGGTCGTCGAGCCCGATCTGGACGTCGGCCTTGAGTGCCAGCGCGTCGAGCAGCACATCGGCCTTGGACGGCCACCAGCGATAGATGGTCTGCTTGCCGGTGCCTGCCCGCGCGGCGATTCCCTCCACCGTCAGGCCCGGATAGCCGAGTTCGACCGTTAGCTCCCAGGCGGCGGTGAGGATCGCGGTGCGGCTGCTCTCGCTGCGCTTGCGGCCGGGACGGACCGGCTCGGGTACGGACGGCATGGTTCTGAGACTACATGAATCGAACCGAGACGTACCGGTTCGTAATCGGGGAATGGCGGGCGGTCGCGGGGCCGGTCGCCGACGTTGCGGCCGGCCCCGCGGCCGTCACCGCGGCGCGGGGGCGGCCCAGGCGACGAGCTGGAGGATGACGCCGTTGGGGTCGGTGACCTGGAAGAGGCGCTCACCCCAGGGCTCTTCGCGCAGCGGCATGGTGATGGGGGCGCCCTCGCTCCGCAGCCGCTCGTACTCGGCGTCCAGATCGTCCACGGTGAACGCGATGATCACGCCTGCGGCGTGCTGGTCCCGGAAGCCTTCGGGCAGGACGTCGATACCGCGCCGCAAGAAGATCACGCCGGCCGCGCCCTCGCGGACCAGTGAGGCGAAGCCGTCGGCGGCCGTGGCTTCCTGGAAGCCGAAGTGCTTGACCAGGAACGCGGCGGATGTGGGGACGTCGTCAACGGTCAGGGAGATGGCGGTGGAGGTGATGTGCATGACCTGTCCTGGGGTGAGGAGTTATCTCTATACGCAGTACATTGTACTGCGTATAGAGATGGAGGGCGAGGAGCCAAGGATCTGAACAGGAAGAATGGAGCCCATGGCCAAGGAACACGGGGGCACGAGCGACCCGGCCCGCATTCTGGAACTGCTGTGGCGAGAGCCCGGACACGGAGATGCCCGCCGCGGCCCCAAGCAGGGTCTGACGGTCGACGCCGTCGTCAGGGTCGCCGTCGAACTCGCGGACGCCGACGGCCTGGAGGCCCTGACCATGCGCGGCATCGCCCGGCAGTTGGGCGTGACGCCGATGACGCTCTACACCTACGTCCCGGGCAAGGCGGAACTGCTCGACCTCATGCTGGACTCCGTGTACCTGGAGATGCCACGAGGCGACCGGTCGGCGGCCCCGTGGCGCAGAAGGGTGGAGGCCGTCGCGCACGAGAACCGCGATCTGTACAACCGCCACCCCTGGGTGGCGACGATGTCCACGGCGCGCCCGCCGCTGGGCCCCGGCCTCATGACCAAGTACGAACACGAACTGGCCGCGTTCGACGGCCTGGGGCTCGACGACGTGGAGATGGACGCGGCCCTCACCCTCCTGCTCGGCTTCGTCCACTCCGTCGCCCGCGCGACCCTCGACACCCAGGCCGCCGCCCGCGACAGCGTGATGTCCGACCAGCAGTGGTGGGCCGCCAACGAACCGCTCCTGACCCAGGTTTTCGATCCCGCCCGATTCCCCCTCGCGGCGCGGGTCGGAAGCGCCGCGGGGGCAGCACACCAGAGCATGTACGACCCCGAACACGCCTTCGCCTTCGGACTGCGGCGGATCCTGGACGGCCTCGCCCACCTCATGAGCCGTACCCGCTGACAACCCCGGCGCCATTCCGCGCCATTCCGCCTGCGTGACCGCCGCCGGGACACGCGTTGTCGATACCGGTCGGCCAGGAGGGTGTGGGGTGGGCTCGGGTGCGGTATCCGCGCCGGTAGGCCGATGGAGTGGTGTGCGGCGCGGCTGTCATGCGTTTGCGCAGGTTGGTGCCGGTTCCGAAGCCTGCTTGGCGAGCCACTTCGTCGACCGGGAGTTCGGTTGCCTCCAGGAGGTGCCGGGCGTGGTCGAGACGGGCCTGGTTCAGCCACCCCACTGGCGACAGACCGGTCTCCTGCCGGAAGCGGCGGGTGAACGTCCGCACGCTCATATGCGCTTCGGCGGCCAACTCGGCCAGTGTGTGAGTCTGGTCGAGCCGGGCCAGCATCCGGGCCCTGGCGGTCGCCGTCGACGTACCGGCGTCTTTCGCCACCGGCCGGTCGACGAACTGCGCCTGCCCGTTGTCGTGCACCGCGGCGACGACGTTGAGGCGCGCCACGCGGTTCGCTACGGCGCTGCCGTGATCGTCGCGGACCAGGTGCAGGCAGAGGTCGATCGCGGCCGCGCCACCGGCGGAGGTGAGCACGCCGTCGTCCTCGACGAAGAGGGCATCGACGTCGAGGTTCACCTGGGGGAAGCGCCGCCGGAACAGGTCGGCGTAGGCCCAGTGGGTCGTGGCCCGTCGGCCGTCAAGGAGCCCGGCGGCCGCGAGGACGAAAGTCCCGGTGCACAAGGACACGATGCGAGCATGCCGCGCGGCGGCGCGCAGTGCCGCGGCGGTGCGCGGCTCGAGCTCGCCCGCGTCGCGCAGGCCCGGTGCGTGGGAACCCGCGACGATCACGGTGTCCGCCGCCGGCAGCTCCCCGATGTCGCCCCGCGGGGCAACTCCGTATCCGGCCGTCGTCGGCGCGGTCCGGCCGTCGGGGGTCACGGTCCACGACCACTACACCCAAGGCGGGTTGCGGCTACGCGTCTACCGCACGGCCGGC
Organism: Streptomyces rugosispiralis; assembly: GCF_024505145.1. Lineage (GTDB taxonomy): Bacteria > Actinomycetota > Actinomycetes > Streptomycetales > Streptomycetaceae > Streptomyces > Streptomyces rugosispiralis. The sequence goes on from NZ_JANIAA010000002.1 coordinate 532,518, forward strand.
ACAGACGTGCAGCCGCTGATCCTGCTGTTCCACTCCGGGGGTTTCGTACACGGCCGGCCTGAGACGGAGGAAGCACGCGCGCTGCGCTACGCCACGGACGTCGGCGCGGTCGTGGTGTCGGTGGACTACCGGCACGCTCCGGAGCATCCCTACCCAGCCGCCGTCGAGGACGCGTACGCCGGCCTCCTGTGGGCCGTCGAACACGCCACCGAACTCGGAGCCGACCCGCGGAAACTGGCCGTGGCCGGATGCAGCGCGGGCGGCGCGCTCGCCGCGGCGACCGCACTGCGCGCCCGTGACACCGCCGGACCCGCCATCCGATTCCAACTGCTGATCTACCCGGGACTCGACGACCGCCTCGACACCCCCTCAGCACGCGACTTCACCGGCATCCCCGTGCTGACCCGCTTCGCCCTCCGGCGCGTATGGGACTACTACCGCCCCGACGGCGCTCCCGACGGATACGCCGCCCCGGCCCGCGCCGCCGACCTCACCGGCCTGCCACCGACACTGATGGTGGTCGCGGAGGTGGGCCCGGTGCGGGACGAGAACATCGCCTATGCCGCCCGGCTCAGCCGCGCCGGAGTCGACACCGAACTCGTGCAGGTCCCCGGCGCCGTGCACGGCGTTGACCTGATGTTCGCCCATACCGCCATCGGCGAGCGCGGCCTCGCCACCCAGGTACGGGCACTCCGAGAGGCCCTGCACCGCTGAGCCGCGGAGGCATGACACCCCACTGGCCCCCGGCGGCACGGTTCGGCGAAACCGGTGCTCCGGGGTGCGCCGCGCCGTCGGCGGTGTGCTCAGGACCGCGGGCGGGGCCTGGCCTTGGTGGCGTGCCGGGCGGCCTTGTAGGTCTCGGGCAGGAAGCGGTGCTCGATGGCGGTGCGCTTGGTGGCGGCGTCGCCGCCGACGACCTCGGCGCGGCCTTCCATCATGGCGACGAAGCCCTGACGGGCCACCTCCTTGCGGCTGTTCTTCTTCATGCCGGGGCCGAAGGCGGTGTCGTTCATGCCGGCGCGGGCGTGGAAGTCGCTGTCGGTGGCCCCGGGCATGAGGGTGGTGACGGTGACGCCGTTCTCCTTGAGTTCCTCGCGCAGACCGAGGGCGAACATGCGGGTGAAGGCGCGGGAGGGCCCGTAGACGGTCTCGTAAGGGGTGGGCAGCGTCGCGGAGAGGGAGGAGGTGATGAGGATCTTCCCCGCGTGGTGGGCGGCCATGTGCCGGGCGACGTGCTTGGCGAGACGGACGACCGAGGTCACGTTCAGGGCGATCAGGGAGAGTTCGTCGTCCAGGTCGGTGTCGAGGAACGCTCCGCCGATGCTGCGTCCTGCGTTCAGTACCGCCGCGGCGAGGGGACGGCCGGTCTCCTCGACGGCCTCCCACACCGTCTCGACCCCGTCCGCCGCGGAAAGGTCGGCACGGACGGGGACGACGTCGGCGCCGTCGCGGGTGAACTGCTCGGCGGCCTCCTCGATCTTCCCGCTGCGGCCGGTGGCGACCAGGTCGAAGCCGTTGGCCGCGCACAGGCGGGCGATCTCGTAGCCGATGCCGTTGGAGGCTCCGGTGACCAGAGCCAGGGGACGGGGGGACGGGGTGCTCACGGGCTGTTCCTGTCGTCGGAGGCGGAAGGGGTACGGGCACTGGCGTCCTGCCGGGGACGGTCGGGGGCGGGGGTGTTCCAGTCGGCGAGCAGGCGCCAGGCCTCCTGGGAGGTGCGGTCGGCGGCGGGCATGTAGAGGAAGAGGGTCTGGTCCTCCTCGCCGGGCGGGGTGAGCGCCTGGTAGTCGATGGTGAGCTCGCCGACCAGCGGGTGGTTGAAGCGTTTCTGGCCGTGGGTGCGGGTGAGGACCCGGTGGTCGTCCCACCAGCCGCGGAAGTACGTGCTCTTCATCGTCAGCTCGCCGACCAGCTCTGCGGTGCGGGCGTCGTCCGGGTACCGGCCGGCGTCCAGACGCAGGATCGCGGTCATCTCCGCCGCCAGCCGCTCCCAGTCCGCGTACAGCTCGCGGGCCTCGGGAGACAGGACGATCCAGCGGGTGAGGTTGCGCTCACGGTAGGGCATGGCGTCGAAGTCGGCGATCAGTACCCGGCACAGATGGTTGGTGGCCAGGATGTCGCCGCGTCTGCCGAGGATGAAGGCGGCGTGCTCGTGGAAGGACTCCAGGAACCGCAGCAGTCCCGGACGGGCCCGCTGCACGCCGGGTGCGGTGCGCCCGGCACGGCGGCCGGGCCGGGCCTTGACCAGGTCGTACAGGTGCGCCCGCTCCGCGTCGTCCAGGCGCAGGGCCCCGGCGACGGCGTCCAGGACACCGTCGGACGGGGTGATGTTCCGGCCCTGTTCCAGGCGGGTGTAGTAGTCGGTGCTCACCCCGGCGAGCTGGGCGACCTCCTCGCGGCGCAAACCGGGCACGCGGCGGTAGGCGCCGCGCTCGGGAAGGCCGACCGACTGGGGATCGACGCGGCCCCGGCAGCGGCGCAGGAACTGGGAGAGGTCCACGTTGCCGGCCATGGCTCCATCCTCCTGCCCCGGCCGAGGCATCGCGATCGCGATGGGTGGGTCGCCGCGTCCTAGGAAGCAGCGTCCCCGGGGCGAAGCGGCCCCGGAGGCCGCTGACTCCGGACCGTCCCGCCGCGGGCCCGCCCGCCGCCCCGAGCGGGGCGAGGACCTGGCCGACCCAGCGCCCGACCGGACCCTCGGCCTGGCCGAGGACGTCACCGCGCGGCCTCGACGTCGTCGCCGTTCTCGGCGGCGGTCCACTCGTGCACGCCGGTGATGCCGTGCGCGGGGACCGCCCCGCAGGATCGCAGAATGCGGTGCGGGGCGTGAACCGAGGACGAGTCCGCCTACCGGGAGGCCATCGGCCTGCTCGAGGACAGCACACTGGTCGTCTACCGCGCCCGGGCACATCTGCTGTACCGGGAGTGGCTGCGCCGCCAGGGCCGACGGCGTGGCGCCAGGTCCGCGCTGCGGCCGGCGCACGAGTCGCTGTCCGGCCTCGGTGTGGAGGCGTTCGCCGAGCGCGCCGCAGGCGAGTTGCGCGCCATGGGCGTGCATGCCCGCAGCCGCACGTCGAAGGCATCGGACCAGTTGACGATGCGGGAAGTGCACATCGCACGCCTGGTCGCCGACGGTGCCACCTCCAAGGAGGTGGCGGCGAAGCTGTTCCTCAGCCCGCGGACGGTCGACGCGCACCTGCGCGACACCTTCCGCAAGCTCGGGCTCACCTCACGCAGGCAACTGCGAGACCTGGCCGACATTCGTCAGCCGCATGGTGGTGGCAGCGGCCTCCACCTCGGTGCGGGTGAACTTTTTCGGATGCTTGTGTGACGTAATCCGTCACGCTCGGCGTCATCCGTTCCCGCGTACCGGAACTGCGGGCGTTACCCCTTCGTAACTCCGGACGGTGCTGGATCACCTGGCTGTGACCAGGAACGATGCAGGATTCCGTCATTGACGAGCGGAAAAGCGCTGATTAGCGTCCGCCCCATGACCCACCGAGCCCCCGTGGACACCATCGACGACCTGGACCGCCGTGTCATCGCGGCGCTCCAGCTCAACGGTCGCGCCCCGTGGAGCGCGGTGGCTCGCTGGGTGGGTACCAGCGAGACGACCGCCCAGCGGCGCTACAAGGCCCTGCGCGAGCGGGGAGTGCTGCGGGTCGTCGGCAGTCTGGAGCTGGACCGCACGCGGGAGGGCTCCTCCATGCTGGTCCGGGTGCAGGCCAGGCCCGGCCGCGGACTGGACCTCGCGGACCAACTCGCCGTCAGCCCGGACGTGCGCTTCCTGGCCGTCGTCACCGGTGCCGCCGATCTCATCGTCGATTTCGTTGCCCGCGACAACGAGGAGATGATGCGGATGCTCTTCACCGACCTGCCCGGGGCCGACCTGATCACCAGCACCGAGGCGGTCGCCGTCATCCGGGCCTTCACCTCCGCGTCGATGTGGGACACCGGGCTGCTGCCCGCTGAGGCGGCCGCGGACCTGCGGCCCGCCTCCCTCGCGTCGTCGTGCGACCGCGCCGACTGGGACGAAGCGCCAAAAGCGCTGACCGGTCTGGAGCAGGAGGTCGCCGCGGCCCTCAAGGAGGACGGCCGCGCCCAGGTCAGCACCCTGGCCCGGAGCCTGGGCCACACCGAGTCCGGTGTCGCACGGGCCATGGACCGGCTCATCTCCCGCGGCATCCTGCAGTTCCGGACTCTCGTCGAACCGACCCTGCTCGGGTACGACGCGGAGTTCATGGTGTGGCTGTCGATCGAGCCCGACCGGCTCGACGCCGCGGGGCGGCAGCTCGCGCGGCATCCGGGAACCAAGTTCCTGGGCGCGGCGACCGGGCGCTTCAACCTCGTCGGACACATGGTGCTGCCCCGCCGCACCGATCTGTTGCGCTACACCAGCGACATCATCGGGGCACTGCCCGGACTGATCGCCTCCGACGTGACGTTGCACCTGGCCACCCTGAAGTACTCCTGGCACCGGATGGTCCGCGCCGTCTGAGCCCCCCGGCCGGTTGCCGGGCACACCGCCCGGTGGTGGCCCCGCCGTACCGTCAACCGCCCTCTCCCCGTCCCCCGATCCTTCCCCGATCCTTGTGGAGACCACCATGCCCACAGACGACTTCGGCCTGCCCGCGGAGAGCTGGCGCTGGCCCGAGCACACCTGGCGCGGCCATATCGACGCGGTCCGTGCCGGACGGCGGCTGGTCCCCGACCGCTGGCCCGGCGGTGCCCGGGTCGCGGTCGCCCTCTCCTTCGACTCCGACCACGAGACGATCCCGCTGCGCGACGGCGAGACCAGCCCCGGCCGGCTCGCCCAGGGCGAGTACGGCGCCCGCGCCGGCGCTCCACGGATCCTGGACCTCCTGGCCCGCTACGGCGTCCCGGCGACCTTCTTCATGCCGGCCGTCTCCGCCCTCGTCCACCCCGAGGAGGCCCGCGCCTACACCCGCGACGGGCACGAACTGGCCGTCCACGGATGGATCCACGAGCGCAACATGCTGCTGGGCCGCGAGGATGAGAGGGAACTCACCGCGCGTGCCCTCGACACCCTCACCACGCTGACCGGCCGGCGCCCGGTCGGCATCCGCACCCCGTCCTGGGACTTCTCGGACTCGACCCTCGACATCATGCTCGAGCTGGGCTTCGCCTACGACTCCTCGCTCATGGCCGACGACGAGCCCTACGAGATCGTCACCGAGGACCGGCCCACCGGCCTGGTGGAGATCCCCGTCGACTGGATCCGGGACGACGCCCCGTACTTCACGATGGACCGCTACGGGTCCGTCCGCCCGCACAGCCGCCCGCGCGACGTACGGGAGATCTGGGCCGACGAGTTCGACGCCGCGTACCGGGACGGCGGCGTCTTCCAGCTCACCCTGCACCCGCACGTCATCGGTCACCGCTCGCGCCTGGTGGCGCTGCGGGAACTTCTCGACCACATCGCCGCTCACCCCGGCGTCTGGTACGCGACCCACGCCCAGCTCGCCGACGTGGCCCGCGGCGTGCTGCACGGCCGGACCGCGGCGGGTTCCGCCGCCGACACCCCGGAGCACACACCATGAACACCGGATCCGCCACGCCCACCGGCCCCCTGCGCGCGGACGGCGCCGCCCCCGCCACGTTCCGGCTGAGCCGCGCCCAGCGCAAGGCCATCGTCGCCGGCACCATAGGCAACACCGTCGAATGGGTCGACTGGGCGCTGTACTCCATCTTCGCCAAGATCATCGCGGATGAGTTCTTCTCCAAGAGCGACGGCGCGGTGGCCCTGCTGTCCACGCTCGCCGTCTTCGCCGTCGGGTTCGTGATGCGTCCGGTCGGCGCCGCCGTGCTCGGTGCCTACGCCGACCGCCGCGGACGCAAGAAGGGCATGACCCTCACGGTCGGCCTGATGGCGGGCGCCGGCTTCGTCATCGCGATCACCCCGTCCTACGACAGCATCGGCATCGTCTCGCCGCTGATCCTGTTGCTCTCCCGGCTCGTGCAGGGTTTCTCGGCCGGTGGCGAGTTCGGCTCCTCCTCCGCGTTCCTCGTCGAGTCGGCGGCTCGCGGCAGGCGCGCGTTCGCCGGGTCCTGGCAGCAGGTGTCGGTCGCCGGCGGCGTGCTCGTCGCCTCCCTCCTGGGCACACTCGCCACCTCGGCACTGAGCGACGACGCCCTGCACTCCTGGGGCTGGCGCGTCGCGTTCATCCTCGGCGGGCTGCTCGGACTGGTCGGCCTGTGGCTGCGGATCTCCGTGGCGGACACCGACTCCTTCGCCCAGGTCCAGGGTGCCGGCCGCACCCGCACCAATCCCGTCAAGGCCATGTTCGTGGAGCACCCCGCGGCCGCCCTGCGCGTCGCCGGTATCACCGTGGCGGGCACCCTCACGTACTACATCTGGGTCAACTACCTCCCCACGTACGCCAATCTGACCACCGGCATCCCGCTGAAGACCGCGCTGCTGTCACAGACCCTCTGCCTGGTCGTCTTCGTCATCGCGTTGCCCCTCATGGGCGTGGTCTCGGACCGCGTGGGACGCAAGCCGACCATGGCGGCGTTCGCCGGCGGCTTCGTCGTCCTGGCCTGGCCCCTGCTGCACCTGCTCGGCAACAGCTTCCTCAGCCTGTTCCTGGTCCAGCTCGTCGGCATGCTGCTGATCCTCGGCTACTCCGCCAACTGCGCCGTCATCATGGCCGAGCAGTTCCCGCCGGAGGTACGCGCCACCGGCATCGCCCTGCCGTACGCCCTGGCAGTCGCGATCTTCGGCGGCACGGCGCCCTACCTGACGACCTGGCTGCACGAGAGCGGCCACAGCGACCTGCTGTGGGTCTACGTATCGGCGGCCTCACTGATCTCCCTCGTGGTCTACCTCACCATGCCGGAGACCAAGGACAAGGAGTTCAGTTGATGACCCACGTCCTCGTCACCGGCGCCGCGGGCGGCATCGGCGGGGCGATCGCCGAGGAGTTCGCCGCCCAGGGCGCGTTCCGCACTCTCGTCGACCGCGACCCCGCCGCGTTCCGGCGGACCGGGGCACGTCCGGGAACCCGTACCGCGATACGGGCCGCGGACCTGACCGACCCCGACGCGCCCGCCGCCGTCGTCGAGGCGGCCTGGGCGGAGCACGGCCCCGTGGACATCCTCGTCAACGCGGCGGGCGTCTACCCCTCCCTCGACATGACCGACGTGGACGCCCCGGCCTGGGACCGGCTGTTCGCCGTCAACCTGCGCGCCCCGGTCCTGGCGACCGCCGCCTTCGCCCGGCTCGCCACCGGGCATGGACGGCCCGGTTCGGTCATCAACATCTCCTCGGGTTCCGCGCAGCGCGCCCGCCCCGGCGGTGGCCCCTACGCCAGCTCGAAGGCCGCCCTGGAGATGGCCACCCGCGCCGCCGCCCTGGAACTCGGCGCGCACGGCATCCGCGTCAACGCGGTCAGCCCCGGCTTCGTCCCGGTGGCCAGCGACTGCAACCCCGTCTCCGCCCAGTACGCCGCGGCCATCGGAACCAACCCGCTGGGCCGCCCGGGAACGCCGCGGGACATCGCGCGAGCGGTGCGCTGGCTCGCCGGCCCCGACGCCTCCTGGATCACCGGCGAGGTCCTGCGGGTGGACGGCGGATCCAGCACCGGCGCCCTTCACCTGCCCCGGATCTGGCAGCCCGACGACATCCGCGCCACCTCGTCCGGCCCCGTGCCGGCGGCCACGCCCACGGAAGGACACACCCGGTGAACGACACCCACCCGCAGCAGCCCGGATACACCGTCGTCGGCGCGGGAGCCATCGGCGGCACCCTCGCCTTCGCCCTCGCCCGCGCCGGCCACCCGGTCACCGTCGTCGACACCGACCGCACCCACGTGGACGCCATCCGCACGCACGGACTCGTCGTCGCCCGCGGCGGCACCCGCGAGAGCGCGCCGGTCACCGCCACGACCCCGGACGAGTTCTCCGGCCCCCTCGGACGCGTACTGCTGGCGGTGAAGGCACAGGCAACCGGCACCGCGCTCGACTGGATCGCGCCCCGCCTGGCCCCGGACGGCTACGTCGTTTCCCTGCAGAACGGCTTCAACGAGTCCTTGATCGCCCGGCGTGTGGGTGCCGCCCGCACCGTCGCGGCCTTCGTGAACATCTTCGCCGACGTCATCGAACCGGGCGTCATCCAGGACGGCGGCGCCGGAGCCCTCGTCATCGGCGAGCCCGACGGTGCGCCGGCCGGCCCGAGGGTCCGGGACCTGGTGGCCGACCTGCGCAGCTGGGGCCCGGCTGTGGCCAGTGACAACGTCGAGGGATACCTGTGGGCCAAAGCCGGGTTCGGCGCCATGCTCGCCGCCACCGCCCTCGCGGACGCCCCCATGGCCGACCTCATCGACCGGCACCGCCCCGCCATGGCCGCCCTGACGGGCGAGATTTTCGCCGTATCCGACCGCCTCGGTGTCGCCCTGGAAGCGTTCGACGCCTTCGAGCCGCACGCCTTCCGGCCAGGAGCGGACCCCGCTGCCCGGAACGCCGCCTTCGACCGCCTCACCGCATGGCTGCGCACCCAGACCAAGGACCGCAGCGGTATCTGGCGCGACCTCGCCGTACGCCACCGGCCCGTCGAAGCCCCCACCCACTACACCGACGTCTTCCACCACGCGGCGCGCGAAGGACTGCCCACGACCCTGTTGCGCGCGGTCGTGGACGGCCTTCGCCAACTGGAGGGCGCCGCACACGACATGGCGGAGTCACGGCTCGACGAACTGGACCGCCTGGCCCGGACCCCCGCACCCTCGCTTCCCCTCGACTCCGCACAGGCCGAAGCGGTCCGGCGATGGCTCGACGCCCACCGCGAGGACATGGTCGCCGACCTCGCCGCCTACACCTCCCAGGGCAGCGCGAGCGACGACCTGGACGCCCTGGACACCTGCCTCGGCTGGCTGCGCGGCTGGCTCGACCGACGCCTCGGCGAACCGGACGCCGAGGAGACCCTCGAGCGCGAGGAGACCGGAGACATCCTCGTCCGCCGCTACGCCGCCCGGGACACCACCACCCAGGACGGCCGCCCGGTACTCCTCCTCGGGCACTACGACACCGTATGGCCGACCGGCACCCTCGACACCTGGCCCTTCCGGCGAGACGGCGACCGCATCAGCGGCCCCGGGGTCTTCGACATGAAGGCCGGCCTCGTCCAGGCGGTCTGGGCACTCCGCGCCCTCGACGCCCTCGACCTGCCCCGCCCGGCCTGCACGGTGATGCTGAACGGCGACGAGGAGACCGGCAGCCTCGCCTCCCGCGACGCCATCGTGGAGGAGGCACACGACAGCAGGCTCGCCATGGTCTTCGAGGCCGCCGCCGACGGCGCGATCAAGACCGCCCGCAAGGGCGTCGGACTGTTCACCGTCACGGTCACCGGCAGCGAGGCCCACGCCGGACTGGACCCGGCCGCCGGAGCCAGCGCCGTGGACGAACTCGCCCACCAGATCCTGCGCCTGGCAGACCTGCGCTCCCCGGCCGCGGGCACGTCGCTGAACGTGGGCGTGGTGGCGGGAGGCACCCGCAGCAACGTCACGGCGGGGCAGGCCGTCGGCCGCATCGACGTCCGCGTCGCCACCGCCGCGGAACAGCGACGCGTCGGAGAGGCCCTCGCCGCTCTGCGTCCCGTCGACCCGCGGACCCGCGTGGAGGTCACCGGCGGCTGGAACCGCCCCGTGTTCGAACGGACGGAAGGCGTCGCCGCGCTCGCCGACCTGGCACGCCGGTGCGCCGCGCTGCTCGGGCACGAACTGCCCGAGGCGTCGGTCGGCGGAGCCAGCGACGGCAACTTCGTGGTGGCCCAGGGCACGCCGGTCCTGGACGGTATCGGCGCGCTGGGCTCGGGCGCGCACGCCCGCTCGGAGAACACGTCGGTGTCGGGCATGGTCATACGCGCCGCGCTGGCCGCCACGGTGCTGACGGCGCTGGCACTGGAATGAACCGGATGCCGCCACTCCAAGCCCGCCGCGCACGGGATCTCTTCGGCGGTGGCGGTGGCGGTGGCGGTGGCCGGGCATGGACGCTGAGGATGGGCGGGCGGGTGGTGTCGGTGTGGGAGAGGCCGGGCGGCTGAGGACGCCGCGGGCGGTCAGATACCGGAGACGGCCACCCCCCGCTCGGCGAGTGCCGTGTGCACGGGAACGGGCCGCCCGTAGTACGCCTCCCACGCCATGCCGTGGGGCAACGCGGCCTCCGCCAGGGACGGCAGGCCGAGCAGCGGGCTCACGTCCTCAAGCGCCCTGCACTCCAACAGGTTGACGTCGGTCAGGCCGGTCAGGCCGGACAGCGCGCCGATGTCCTTCAGTTCGGGCATCCACAGCCGCAGGACGCGGAGGTTCTTGTGACCGGCCAGGGGGGAGAGGTCCCGCCAGTCCACGCCCTTCACGTTGAGGTCGACGACCGGTCCAGCCGGTATGTCGGCCACGCGCGGGCAGTCATCGAGCACCAGTTTCCGCAGGCCGGGGCAGTCCGCCAGGGCGCGCAGCGAGCCCAGGTTCGGCACCTGGGAGAAGGTCAGGTCGTCCACCGGGGCCCCGGCCAGGCCGCCCGGGTCCACGAGCACCGCGCAGTCCTCGACGCGGAGTTCGCGCAGCGCGGGCAGGGCACCGAGGCCGTCGAGGCCGGTCAGCGAAGGGCAGTCCTGGATCCGCACCTCGCGCAGCGCGGGCAGCTCACCGAGGCGGCCGGGGGCGCGCAGGGCGCGGCAGTGGGAGACCCACAGCTCGTGCAGCTGGTCCTGGCGTTCGAGGCCCTCCAGGGTGACCAGGTTGTCGCAGTGCCTGACGCTTATGAACTCCAGGCCGGAGACCCCCGCGAACGGCGAGAGATCGCGGAGCTGCCGGATGCCCCGCAGATTGATCACGCCCAGTGAGGGCAGCTGGGCGAGCGCGGAGAAGTCCCCGAGACCGGGGCAGTCTTCGAGCAGGACCTGCGCCAGATCGCGGACGGTTTCGAGGCCGCGCAGATCGGTGAGCCGCTCGGCCCCCGTGATGAACAGCCTCCTCAGCCCGGTCAGCGCGGACAGCGCGCTCAGGTCGGTCAGTTGGGTGCAGCCATTGATACCAAGCCACTCCAGGCCGGGGTGGGAGCCGAGCCCGTGGAGGGTCTTCAGACGGGGGCAGTCGTCCAGGGTCAGGTCGGTCAGGGCGGGCAGCGCGTCGATGCCGGTCAGGTCCCGAAGGTGGCCGCAGCCGCGCAGGTCCAGGTGGGTCACGGCGGGGACGTCCCGCAGCCCGGACAGGTCGCGGATCCCGGTCCAGCCGAGGTCGAGGTGGGTGAGCCGGGTCAGCCCGGACAGATGCGAGGCGTCCTTGAAGGAGCGGCAGCCGCGCAGCGTCAGGCTCTCCAGCGCGGGGAACGCCGCACCGAACCCGTCGGCCGACCGCACCTTGGTCATGCTCAGGTCCAGCTCGCGCAGCCGGCCGAGCGTGCGCAGCGGCGCGATGTCCGACACGGCCCGGCAGCGGTGCAGGTTGAGCCGGGTCAGTTCGGTGAGGCGGCCGATCGGGGCGAGGTCCTCGATGCCCGCGCAGCCGTTGAGATCGAGGTCGGTGAGGCCGGTGAGCTCGCCGACCTCGGTGAGGTCCGTGATCTCCTTGCAGCGGTCGACGTGCAGGGCGCGGAGCATGGTGAGGTGGCGCAGGCCGGTCAGGGAGGTCATCCGGCGCAGGCGCAGCGAGGTGCGGTTCTCGCGCGCGAAGGCGGGGAGGAGGAGGGTGGCGCAGAAGCCGTCCGGGTCGGCCGCCCTGGGCCACAGCCGCAGCAGTGTCTCAGAGGAGTACTCGGCCGCGCGTTCGAAGCGGGCGGCCAGGGCGAGTGCCGTCCCGTCGTCCGGGATCAGGACGAGTTCCCCGATGGCCTTGCGCATCTTGACCGGCTTGCCCGTCGTCAGCAGCTCGCGCAGTTCGCCCAGTCGGTTGTCCGAGGTCATGGCACGGGACCTTATCGGCCGGGTCTGACAGCGGGCGGGGCGGCGACCCCTGCCGGGAGCGGCGCGCGAGCCCGTTGACGCGCTGGTCGAGGGGCCGGCCTCGGGGCGGTCCGCCGGTCCGGCGCCGTTCGGTGACGCTCATCCCGACCGGCACGGTGATGTGGACGTCCCGGTCGGGACAAACGGTGCCGATTGCCGCGCGTGGAGCGGGGGTTCGCCGTAAGAGCCTGTGTCATATCCCCGGCCGGGCGTGCGACGCCTGGCACGCTCCCCCAGCTACCGCTGGGAGGTGCCCCCTGACGCCGCACGCTGATCCGGCCGGGGATATGACACAGGCTCTAAATGAGGTGCGCGCACGCGCCGCCGTTGGCATGCTGCCCCGGTGAATCGCGAACAGATCTCCCGCATCGCTCATGCCGAGCACCCCATCAAGTCTCCGCTCGACGACGGCTCGGTCCGCCGCCTGCTGGAGCGCGGCCTTACGAGGGGCGAGGAGCGGGTGCTCGACCTCGGCTGCGGCACCGGAGAATGGCTCCTGCGCGCCCTGGCCACGCGGCCGGGCGTGCGCGCCGAGGGCGTGGACATCTCCGGGGACGCCCTGGACCAGGCGGCCGCCGCGGCACACGACCTCGGCGTCAAGGACCGCCTGGTCCTGCATCGACAGAAGGCCGAGGAGTTCGTGTCCGAGGAGCCGTTCGACGTGGTCCTCAGCTTCGGGGCCGCGCATGCCTTCGGCGGCCTGCTCCCCACCCTTGCCGCGGCCCGCGGACACCTGGCGCCCGGCGGGCGTGTCCTCATCGGCGACGGGTTCTGGGAGCACCCTCCGTCACAGGAGGCCGTCGAGATGCTCGGGGACTTCACCGACTTGGCGACCACCGTGGACCGTGTCGTCGCCGACGGCTGGACTCCCGTCGACGGACACGTCAGCACGCGTCAGGAGCTGGACGACTACGAATGGGCCTGCTGGGGCTCGCTGGCCGCATGGGCCCTGGACCACCCGGACCATCCGGACAGCGCACAGGCGCTCGAGACGGCCACGGTCCGGCGCGCCGAATGGCTGCGCGCCTACCGGGACACCTGGGGTTTCGTCTCCCTGGTCCTGCGCCGGACGCCTGACTCCGTCTGAACCAGCCCGCGTGCTCGGGCTGGTCCGAGATCCCGGGGCAGTCGCCGGTCGGCTCCTCGGGCCGGACGGCCGTCGGCGAGCCGGCCGGGACTGACCGGCCCGGCGAGGCGGTCAGCTCTCGTAGCCGTAGAAGAGGCGTTCCGTCACGGTGCGGGCGCGGCGGGTCGTGCGGCGGTAGTCGTCCAGCATCTCGCCCACATGGCCCGGGGCGTAGCCCAGACAGTGGGCGACCGCGGCCAGTTCGCGGGGGTCCGTGGGGAAGGTGTCGCCGGGGCGGCCGCGCACCAGCATCACCGCGTTGCGCACCCGGGTCGCCAGCACCCAGGCCGTGTCCAGGACCCGGGCGTCGTCGCCGCCGATGAGACCGGCGTCGTGTGCGGCGGCCAGGGCCCGGCGGGTGCGGGTGGTACGCAGTCCCGATACCGCCGCGCCGTTGCACATCTGCAGAAGCTGCACCGTCCACTCCACGTCGCTGAGCCCGCCCCGGCCGAGCTTGGTGTGGGTGGCGCGGTCGGCGCCGCGGGGCAGCCGCTCGGACTCCATCCGGGCCTTGAGCCGGCGGATCTCGCGGATCGCGTCCTCGTTCAGCCCCTCGGCCGGATAGCGCAGCGGGTCGATCAGTTCGATAAAGCGTGCGCCGAGGT